>JAUIGV010000023.1 GCA_030432565.1 Verrucomicrobiia bacterium
AGGCCATGGACTTGGGCAAACTGCGGCCCACTCAGAGCACCTTTCTCATACGCGTCGAGAAAAGCATTGCGTTGCGAAGCGGTAAAGCGAGCACGGCCAAGACGGTCAGACTTCAGAAGCGAACAATCTTCGTTAATACGATCAGTCATATCCGGCTATCCTATGACTAATCGTGCCTACGACTCAATCATCGTCGATAGGTGCTCGGCGTGACGCTTACAGAAATGGCCCTTCTTGGGTGTTCAAAACGGACTCCTCGCCCGCCGTCTCATCCAGCGCGCCTCTGCCTAGGAAGCCACCGGCTTCATCACTACGGATGAACCATTTACCGCATCGCTTCGCGGAAATGCTTTCGACACATCGCGACATAGCGTTCGTTGCCGCCGATCTCGACTTGCGAGCCTTCCTTGATCGCCTTCCCCTTCTCATCCGTGCGGAGATTCATCGTGGCTTTACTGCCGCAGTGGCAAATCGTCTTGAGTTCGGTAAGATTGTCGGCCCATCCGAGCAAGGCTGCACTGCCGGGGAAAAGGTTCCCTTGAAAGTCGGTCCGCAGTCCGTAGCAAAGCACCGGGATATCCAGATCGTCGGAGACTTGCGCCAGTTGCTCCACCTGCAGACGAGTCAAAAACTGGGCTTCATCGATGAGGACACAGGCCACTCCGGCCTCACCAGAAAGAGCCGGATCATCCTCTCTGCCCTCGACCAGAGCATGCAAGTCGTCGTCCGGATGAAAGGTCTCGGCCCCGGCTTCGAGACCGATTCGGGAAGCAATTTTCCCAAGGCCCGCCCGTTGATCAATTTCGGGAGTCAGGAGCAGGGTGTTCATCCCGCGCTCCTGGTAGTTGTGACTCGATTGCAAGAGGTTGGTGCTCTTACCCGCATTCATCGCGGAGTAGTAAAAGTAGAGTTTTGCCATGGTGGGAATCCTGAGACTTGAGAGCCGGAGGCGCTGCCCCATTTTTTCACGTGATTCCAGGAGTGACAAGCAAGGGGTCTCATTCCCGGGTGATTTCACCTCGTGGTGACGCGACCGAAAGGGAGTGGGGTTGCCCCATGACCGTAGGGGAACGATGCCGCAAAGTAAATTTCTGGCAATGACATGGGGTCACCCTTTCCCTCAATGGACAGGCCTTCAAGGCATTCACATCTGGATACTCTGCGCGCAGGCGAGTAAAACGAAGCTGATTCAAGACTCATTCCCATGGTCGGATCAGTCGCTGAAGCGAACAAGGCAACGATCACTCAACTCATAACAGAATCGTGAAAGTAAGAATTCATCCCCTCCTTTCCATGACCACCGCCCTCGCCAGCCTCACCATGGTTGGTCTGTCAGAACCTGGTGTGCCATCCTCGAAACCCAAAGCGCCTGAGCCTGCGGTATCGATCACCATTAGCGAACCTGGCTTTGAAGCGAATGGAAACTGGAAATTAGCCCAAACAGGCGCCGGGGTGGATGGCCTCTTCGATAACGATGTCCTGCCTAATTATATCAAGGCCGGATTGATCGATACAAAGCCTGACCTTGGGAGTAGAATTGCCTACAATAACGGTCCGCAACACAATTTGTATCAGGTTCTCGAAGCCACCGTCGCCGCCAACACGACTTACAAACTCAGCATCGTCGCCATCGATTCCACCGCCAGCAATCCGTTTCCGGGTGGCGAATTACGACTGGGTTATGCTTCCGCGAACCCCAAACCCAAAGATGATTTCGGCTGGAACCTGCTCACTCCTGCGAAAACCGATCATCTTGTCCCATTCAACGATCACGAAAACAGCCCGGAAAACCTGACTGATGGAGCCGTCACCTGGAATTACACATTCACCACCGATGCCACACCCGTCGGCCTCGGCCGGAAACTTCGTATCGAAATCCTTGGTGGAGGCAAAGCTCAAGCTCTCTTCGACAACGTCCGCCTGGAATCGAGGGTCGCAACACCCGAAGAAATCAGCGCCGCGGCCAACGCCGTCAAGCCCGCACCGATCGTCGTGATGTTTGGCGATTCCACAACTGACGGGGGAATGGCTCCCGCGGTCCAAAAAGAACTTCATAAACTAATCGCGTCCGAACGTCGTCGACCGAAAGTGATCAATGCGGGTAAGGGTGGCGACTATGCCGCTGGCGCATTGAAACGCCTGGAAAAGGATGTGCTCGCGCACAAACCCGATGTTGTCACGATCTCCTTTGGGCTCAACGATACCGGCTTGCGCAAGCCCGAAAAGTATCTCGACAGCCTGAAGAAGATGATCCGGAGCTTTGAGGACGCCGGTATCCAGATCCTCCTGATGACCAGCACTCCCTTCAACAACGAGAAGCATGGCTGGGGCACGAAATTTGAAAAAGATGGTGGACTCGACGAATACCTGAACAAGGAATACTGCGACAGGATGCGCACTCTGGCCGACCGTCAGGAAATTCCGCTCTGCGATCTTCATGCTATTTTCACGGCTGAAATCCAGAAGGACCCCGGGCAGATCAACGAGATCATTTCAGGGGATGGTGTTCATCTCACCGCAGAGGGTTACCATCTGATATCCAAACATGTTGCCCCGAATATCATCAAACTTCTCAATGCAAAATCAGCACAGCCCGCCGTTAGAAAGCAGTGATAGGAAGCTTCAGATCAGCCCCTTTCTCCCACATCCCGTCCGGGCGAAACCGGTTCATTTTCCCAATCCGCCAAAAGAGAATTCCTGGCAGTAAAATATCAGGGAATGGAACGCGTCACCAGATCGGTGACCTTGTCGCCCCACTTGTGCTTCGCGGCGAGGGTGAGCTCTCCTTCCTTGCCAACAAGAAACACCTGCAGGGTTCCCGCGATGGTTCCGCTGGCGAGGAGATGTCTTCCATCCGGTGAGAGCGCCAGCCCCCACGGCACGGCGTCAGCGGGAGTGCGACCGAGGAAGCTAAGGGTTTTGTCCTCGTTCACTTTGAAGCGGGCGATGGCATCGTGTTCTTTTTCGCGGTCACGGATGCCGACGAAGACGAACCGTCCGTCGGGGGTGCATTGAATATCGGAGGATGAAAGACCGGAAGCGCGGGGAAATTTTTCAAAGGCATCGCAGGTTTGCACATGTTTCAACTGCCCGTTCGGGAGGCGTTGATACACGGAGGCACCGGCGCGTTGTTCGTTGGAGGCATAAACAAACTTTCCTGCAGGATGGTTCGCCAGATGTCTGGGCCCCGTGCCCTCGGGCGGTTTGGCATTGACGGGATCGAGAGGAGTGAGCGTTTTTCCATTGAGGCCATACTGCATGAGGGCATTGAAATCCTTCACGTAGGGAACGTAGAGATTCTTCTGATCAGGCGAGATGAGAACGTAGTGGGCGTTCTTTCTCTCCTCATTCCGACTGACGAGAACCCTCCCAATTCGCCCCGTCTCATCGAGTTCATAGAGATCGAGCCAACCGGTGCGGTAGGAAGCCCCCGCGATCCAACCCGCGTCCGCATTCACTGCGAGCCCGGCGTAGCCATTTTTGAGAAGATGGGACTGATGCTTTTGAGGAATGCCTTTTTCGTCGAGGAAGACGGTAGCCGCCGGACATTCACCCTCGGGACCGCCATTCGTGGTGACGTAGAGAAGGTTCTTCTTCGGATGCGCCGTGATGGTAGTTGCCGAAAAACCCAAGGGATAATCGACAACGCTATTCAACTTCAGAACCTCGCCTTCGACCTTGGCTTCAAGCACCCGAAGGACCTCCGCCGAACGACTGGGCGCATAAATCAGGAAGGATTCCCGAGCTGTAAGCAGCAAACTCCCGACAAAGAGAAGCAAGAAAGGAAGACTAAAATTCATGGTTTGGAACAACAACTCTGGAAACGGTGATTTCGAAAGACCAAGCCGGGAGGCTCACTTAACGCCACCATCGACCCGCGACGCAAAAAGTTGCTTTCCCCCGCCCTACTCGGGCTTCCCGTTTGCCTCGGGCTTCTTCCCCTTGATCATCAGAACCGCCTGACGAGCCAATCGCCGGCCAAAAAGGTCGTAGCCTGCCTTGGTATAATGAAGATCATTGGTCATCTTCCCTTTCCTCTCCTTGTTGTTGATGTCGTCCGTATCCACCCACGCTCCGTGCGGATCATCAGTGGCCACCTTCACCTGGGCAGCGCGGACGCTCTCCCAATGTTCCGCGGTGGAGTAGTCACTGAGGCGTCCAATCACAAAGGCCATCTCCGGTGCCTCGAGATCTTTGCGCAGATTGGCGATGAGTGTCTTCATGCTCTCTTCATACGCCGCCGAAAGCTTCTCTTTGCCGTCCCGCTCTCCCTGCATCCAAAAGAAGGTGATCGTCTTCGGTTTTCCTTTGGCAATGTTCGCCTTGGCCAACTTCACGACCTGCGCATAAAAGGCACCCGGGTCCTTCCGTGGCGCAAGGTCACTCTTCGCCGCGATCTTATCCCAAGTTGGAACCCACTTACGAATCGGCTGACCACCCTTCGCAAACTTGACGTGCTGAATATCGGCATCAGGCAGAAGCTTCTTCAACTCGGGAAGGAAGGCCGCTTCCGGCTTGAGACCTGCCATGTTTGATTGGCCGGAAAGAATAAACAAATGACGCTCTCCCGCGGTCGCGAAAGAGGAAGCGAGGATTACAGCGCTTAGGTAAGAGAGAAGAGATTTCATCCTTTCTACCTACGCTAAAAACTCTCCTGCTTGTCAGGAAAGATCCAAGTCCAAACGACGTGGCTGCCGATCCACGCCCTTACGAATGAATGATCGGTCTCTTCAAAACCAGCTGATCAAGATGACGAATTCGACCTGAATTCGAAGCAAACCAATTTGAGGTCTCAAGCAATCGCGATTTTCTAAATTCCTCCTATTTCTCCTTCGCGCCGAAATCAGTCGCGAATGCCTTGGTGACATCTTCATCACGGCCATAAACCATCAGGACATCTTCAGGCTGAATGACCGTATCTTTCTGGGGAGCTCCGACGAACTCGCCGTCATCCCGATAAATCCCTAAAACGATGACCCCAACATCAGCAGGCCTGACCTCCCACAATGCTTTTCCGACCCACGGGTGCCGCTCATGGATTTCGCCATCATAAACGCAGAACCCATCCTGAAGATTCAGGAGGTAATCGTAGTCAATAAACCTATTCATCCCGGCTTTTTCCAGGGTGACCCTCATGAACCGGTCCACCGGATCACTAATCACTTTGAGATTAAAAAACAACCCCACCACAAGGAGCCCGAGCGCGATCATCCCCAACCAGGCAAAAGTCATCCCCAACCCCCTTTCGCTGCTCCCCATAAAGGTCACCAGAAGCGTCGCGAGAGCCGAGGTCAGCCCAATATTCCCCGCCACAATTAGGTGCAGAATGATTTTCCGTCTGACCGGATGACTCACCACTTGCTCCGCCTCGCTTGTGGTAAAACCCACTCCAAAAAATGCAGAAGCAGCCTGAAAACGGGCAATCGGCCGGGACACTCCGGTCAATTGCAGCGCACTGGAGCCAATTTTGACGACCAGCAGGGCAAGCAAAACAATAATGACGAGCGCTAGAAACGATCCCATAACCAAGAATGAGGCGCAATTGTTCAGACCGCGACATATTTGTCCATAACTGAACTTGATTCCCCGCCTCCAATGAGGAGACTTCGTCCGTAGCCATGACTGAGGAAATTCCCCCTGCAAATGCCACCGAGGATCTCGCCTCCGCGGGGGGCGACGCCAGGGGGGGCGACTCGGAAGTTGATGGCGAAGAGCCCGCGGCCGCCGCTGTGAAGAGCGCCAATAATGGTCAAAGCGAGGAACGCTATGAAATTCGGAGCAAAATAGGAGAAGGCGGAGTGGGCGCAGTCTACCGGGCCTTCGACAAAAACCTCAATCGTGAAGTTGCCCTAAAGCGGGTCCTCGCCACCGAGGATGGCAACGGACTTGACGAGGCAACGGAAGCCATGCTGAAAGAGGTCACATCCCTCTGCTCACTTCAACACCCCAACATCGTCACGGTGTTCGATGCCGGCGTGGACAAGGACGGCCCCTACGTCGTCATGGAGCTCCTCTCCGGGAAGACGGTCGATGAAATGATCGGGCACAGCGTCCTAACACAGACTGATTTCCGCGAACTCGCTCTTCAAAGCCAGGAAGCTCTCATCGCAGCGCAAGACCGAAACCTGGTCCATCGCGATATCAAGCCCGGCAACCTCATGGTCACCTGGTTGCCCAGCGGACGTTTCCACGTCAAGCTCGTGGACTTTGGACTCGCCAAATTTTTGCCAAGACCTTCGCACCAAACGATTGCCCACGATGACTCCGTCTTCGGATCGATCCGCTTCATGGCGCCCGAGCAATTCGAACGAAACCCTCTTGACCAACGCACCGACATGTATGCCATCGGCTGCGTTTATTACTACTGCCTGACCGGGACCTATCCGTTCGATGGAGAGTCTGCTCCCCAGGTCATGGCCGCACATCTTCAACACAAGGTCACTCCAATCTCCGAAATCCGCCCCGACCTCCCGGCTTGGCTTTGCCACTGGGTCATGTGGCATATTTCACGAGAAATGAACGACCGACCGTCTGATGCCAGAGAATCCCTAACCCAATTCCTTATGAGCGAAAATAACCCTGAATCCGGAACGCCACAAGTTACCGAGAGCAATGTGCAGCCGGAAGGCGCCACTGAACCAGTGAATCCTGCCACCGCACCCCAGCCGATCCAGCCTCCCGCAGGTCAGGCTCCTTCACCTCAAACCGCTGCACAGCCCACTCAGGCCGCCCGCCCCAAGCTGGTCATCCCGGGACAGCAACCGGCACCAGTGCAGGAGACTGCCCCTGTCCAGCCTATGCCAGCCCCCATGCAAGTGGCTCCAGCCCAGCCTGCTCCAGCCCAGCCTGCTCCAGCCCAGCCTGCTCCAGCCCAGCCTGCTCCAGCACAGCCTGCTCCAGCCCAGCCTGCTCCAGCACAGCCTGCTCCAGCCCAGCCTGCTCCCCCGGCAACCCCACCACAACTGACGGCGGCACAGCCCACTCAGGCTCCATCGGCTGAAACGGCGCAACAGCCAATCGCCGCACCCGCTGAACAACCAGCTCCCGTGCAGGCGGCTCCAGCCCAACCAGCACCTGCTCCTGCCCAGCCTGCTTCCCCAGAAGCACCACCACAACTCACGGCAGCACAGCCCACTCAAGCTCCATCAGCTGACACAGGGCAACAGCCAACCGCCGCCCCCGCAGTCCAACCTGCTCCAGCCCCGGCACCCGCAGTCCAACCTGCCCCTGCCCCGGCTCCTGCTCCAGTAGCCCAACCTGCTCCAGTTCCCGCAGCTCCGGCCCAAGTGACTCCTGCCCCGCAAATTACAGTACCTCTGAGTGGGACCGCCCCTCGACCGGCAGCTCCCGCCGCAAACCCACTCTTGAACACCCAGCCGCCTCCTGCCGCCCCTCCCGCTGCACCCGCACCACTGGGAGCAGCTCCTCTGGGTGCTGCCCCGCAACCCGGCGGAATTCCCGGACAACCAAAGCCGGGAGGCGTCGGAATCGGCTCGATCACTCCGACCAAAAAGAAAGGCATCAGCAATGCCGTGAAAGGAATGATCGGGATCACCCTGCTCGCCTTCATCATCCTCGCGGCCGTCATCATCAAAGGGAATTCTTCCAAGAATGATCGCATCGAGCGCATCAACGAAATCGTCGCGGCATTCGACGATCCCGACAACCTCCCGACCGAAATCCCGCTCTCCGAAAGTGACGTGCAACTCCTCCTGGACGAGCTCATCAGCGGCGGGGTCAAAGACACCATGGAGCGACCCACCTACCTGCAGGCTCTCAACATTGGCAAGGCCACCGACGGCGTTGATATCAGCGCAAAGGTCGCCGCCTATGCCCGTGACGTCGACATGACCGGAGACCTTCGGGTCAAATTGTTCCAGGTCGTCGGCGCTCGTGGTGATGAAAGCGCACTCCCCGCTTTGATCGAATTCGCCCAGAGAACCGACGACACCTCGGCCGGACAAGGAGCCCTCAACGCCGCCAAAAAAATGGCGAAGACCTCCAACTTCGACAGCTTGCTCACCATCATCACCAACTCCTCAAATGCCTCGATTAAAAACTCTGCCGTCGATGTTTTGACCAAGGTCATCAGCGAGTCGGATGATCCCAGCGCCTTTTCAAAGGCCATTCAGGGCAGCTACAACAACACCGCTGACACTGATGCCAAGATCGCGCTCCTGCGACTCATGGGCTCGGCCGGAGGTGATGAGGCCTCCGATCTGGTGGCCGAAACCCTGGAATCCGATGACGCCAAAATGAAAATCGCAGCCATCTTCTCGCTCCGCAACTGGCCCGATGACTCCCAGTTCGACACTCTTTATGACTACGCTTCCGAGGAACAGGACGATCGCCTCCGTGCGGAAGCCTTCTCCGGACTCGTCTCCTTTCTCAAGGCCCATCCCGAGCTCGATGAGGATGACAAATCCATTTACTGGAGTGACGTCGCCAGCATCGCTGCCGGAGAAAGAGAGCAACTTGAGATTATCGGAGCTATGAGCAAACAATCCGATGGCTGGGCTGATGACATCCTCGATTACTTCATCGAGAATGGCGACACCGAAACAGTCGAATTCCGTGCCGAGAAAGCCAAGCAAGCTCTCAAAACGCGCATAGATCGCGAAAATCGGAGTGGTGCCTCGTCAGACGAGGAAGAAGAGGAAGAAGAGAAAGCGGACGAAGAAGAAAAATCCGATCCGGACGAATAGGAAACCTTCTCATTCCATCGATTTCAAAAAGGCGACCTTCACCGGTCGCCTTTTTTCGTTTCGTGTGCTTCACTCGCGCGTGGATTTCGTCCCCCTTCTCCCTCCGCTCGTCGCCTTGGTTCTCATCCTGATCACCAAACGGGCTGCCCTCTCCCTCTTCTGTGCCGCCATTGCCGGAGCCTTTCTCCTCGCCGGTCCCTCGCCCATTCTCGCGATCCGCTGCCTCTTCGAAGATCACCTCTTTCCTAAAATCGGTAACAGTGCCTGGAATCTCAGCGCCATCATTTTCACCTTCACCCTTGGAGCTTTTGCCACCCTTCTCGAAAAAGGCGGTGGCTTCACCACGATCCTCAACCGGCTCCTCGCCAATAAAAGCCGCGATCCAAAAAAGAGACTACTTTTCGGAGTCTACGGCCTCGGCCTTCTCTGCTTCTTCGATGGCCTCGCCAACGCCATCCTCCTCGGACGCGTCGCCCGCCCCCTCACCGACAGTTTGCGAATCTCCCGACAATTTCTCGCCTATATCATCGACTCCACCAGTGCCACCGTTGCTTGCGTTGCCTTTATTTCCACCTGGATCGCTACCCAACTTGCCATCATCAAGGAAAGCCTCGAAACCGCCCCCTTCGATGTCAATCCCGCCGCTCTTTTCTTTCACTCCATTCCCGCCAACCCCTACTGTCTTCTCAGCCTGATCCTCGTTCCTCTTGTCATTTTCAAAGCGTGGCAAATCGGGCCGATGAAAAACGCCCGGCCGGTCCCGCTCGATGACAACACGGAAACCCTCGAAGCCAACTCACCGTGGCTCGCCCTGCTCCCGCTCATTGTCCTCGTCACCACCCTTCCGGCCTTTATTTTCGTTTGGCAGGATGGCCCGCCCGATGGTTCCCCATGGTCCTGGAAAAACGCCTTCGTTTCCGACGGCGTTCCCTACGCCATGGTCGCCTCGGGCTTTGTTGCCCTCACCGCCGCCTACCTCTGTTTCCCGAAATCCAAGAAAAACGGAGCCCCGCAACACATGCTCGACGGCGCCGCTTCCCTCTTTCCCGCTTTGATTATCCTAATTTGTGCGTGGACCCTGGGCAGTATGTTCGAGAGTCTTGGCACTGCCGATCTTCTCAAAACGATGCTCAAGGACCAGATCAGCCCGATGTCGATTCCCCTGATCATCTTTCTCATCGGCGCCGTCATGTCGTTCATGACCGGCACCTCGTGGGGAACCTTTGGACTCCTCATGCCCATGGCTCTTCCGCTTGTGCTAAAACTCGGGGTCGACCTCCCCGAAGCCGAACTCATGAGCCTGACCTCCATGACCATTGGAGCGGTCTTCGGCGGTGCCGTCTTTGGCGATCATTGCAGCCCGTTTTCTGACACCACAATCGTGTCCGCACTCGCCTCCGGATGCACTCCAACTTCCCACGTGGCAACCCAACTTCCCTACGCGCTCATTGCTGCCACGGGAGCTGGCATTGCTTACGTTCTCATGTGGGCCGGACTCGCGGCCTGGCTGTCCACGACCATCCTCGCCGCAACCCTCGCTGCGATTGTCCTAAGCCGAACAACGCCAGCTTCCTAAAACTCGCAATTCCCGGGCGTCCTGGCAAACGGAATGACGTCACGGATATTTTGCATCCCGGTGACATACATCAGGAGACGTTCAAAGCCGGCCCCGAAGCCCGCATGAGGAACGGTTCCGTATTTGCGGAGATCAAGATACCAGCCATAGTTCTCAAGGCTCAACTCATGATGCTCCATCGCCGCCTTGAGCAGATCAAAACGCTCTTCCCGCTGGCTTCCGCCGATAATTTCACCCACCCCCGGCACCAAAACATCCATCGCCGTCACCGTTTTTCCGTCATCGTTTGCACGCATGTAGAAGGGCTTAATTGACTTCGGGTAATTATACACCGTCAGTGGTCCCTTCACCACCTCTTCGCAAAGGTAACGCTCATGCTCCGACTGCAGATTAATTCCCCACTCGACCGGGTAGTCGAACTTTTTGCCCGATGCCATCAGCTTCTCCACCGCCTCGGTGTAACTCATCCGCTCGAAGCCTCCCCCCGCCAATCCCTCAAGCCGCTGACGCAACCCCTTGTCGACAAACCTGGAGAAGATCTCCAAATCTCCCTCGTTGTTTTCCAGGACATCCTTGACCAGAAATTGTATGAATTCCTCCGCAAGATCCATGTCGCCCTCAAGATTACAAAAAGCCATTTCCGGCTCGATCATCCAGAACTCGGAAGCATGGCGCGAAGTGTTTGAATTCTCCGCCCGGAAGGTCGGACCGAAAGTATAAATATTCGAAAGTGCACAAGCAAAGGTCTCACCCTCCAGCTGTCCACTCACCGTGAGATAACTTTTTTTGCCGAAGAAATCCTCCTCCGGCTTTCCCGCCCCATTCGTGGTCACCTGGAACATCTCACCCGCGCCCTCGCAATCGCTTGCGGTAATAATGGGCGTGTGGACGTAGGTGAAGTCGCGCTCATTGAAAAAACGATGCACCGCATAGGCGAGCCGACTCCGCATCCGGAAAGTCGCACCATATAAGTTCGTTCTCGGACGCAAATGCGAGATCGACCGTAAAAACTCCGGCGTGTGCCCCTTCTTCTGCAGCGGAAAATCCTCCGGCACTCCTCCCAGCAACTCCACCTCTGTGGCCCGGACCTCCCAACTCTGCCCTTTCCCAGGACTCTCCACCAATTCTCCCGCCACGCGAACCGAAGCCCCCGTGCTCATCTTCGACACCTCCTCCGACCCCGGAATCCCCGCATCGATGATCACCTGAATTCCCTTCAGGCACGAGCCATCATTCAATTCCATGAAGGAAAACTCTTTCGAGTCCCGCCTCGTCCGCACCCAACCCGCTAATTCCACCGAGTCCCGGGCCGATGCACTATTCAAAAGATTCTTCACCGAAGTTCGCATGGAAAATTCCTATCGTTTCGCACGCAGCGAATCGATAGGAATTTGCAAGAAAACAAGAGAAGAGCCCGGCCAACAAAACTCACTTCGTTTCCTTCGGGAGAAGTTCCACGAGCTTCCTGCCATTCCTGATGTAAAACGCCTCACCTTTCGAGGGAATCGTCAACACTTTCCAGGCCTTCGTCCCGTCGCCGAAAACCTTGCCCGGGTGGTCCACCTTTTTCTTTTTATTGAGCCTCTCCCTCACAAAGCGAACCTCCAATCCTTCCGCGATCTCCTTAATATCTGCTCCGGGGCAATACCACATCGTTTCCGCTATTGTCCGATATACGATCTGAACCGACGAATCTCCCAGCCTCTTGACATTCTTGATCGTTATCGTCTCATTTTGGTAGGATTTTCTATCTGCGGAAGTCGCGACCGCGACCCCTCCGAATAAAAGGGCGACAACAAGGGCGATCCGTTTGGCAATCGAATGATTCTTTTTCACAACTGGTAATTTGGGTTGGACCAAATACTAGGGGGCGGACCAGCGACAAATCGATTCGATTAAAGTAATTTCAACATCAATCCGCTCGATACCCGTCCCTTGAGAAAACCATCTTTCATCTCACAAAAAATCTTGCATTCGGCCCCGCGAGCCCTAAAAAGCCGCTCCCATGGCCCGCAAAGCTTGCAAGTCCAAAACCAGATCGTCCGTCGCCAAGCGCTTTAAAGTGACTGGCACCGGTAAGATTCTGCGCCGCAAACAAGGCAAACGTCACATCCTCCAGAAGAAAAACCGGAAACGGAAAAGAAATCTGGGCAAAGCGACGCTTGTCTCCGACGCAGATATTACAAATGTGAAGAGAAATCTTCTCATGAAGTGAGTCTTACCGTGCATACGTGCACGATGCCCCCGCCTGCAAAATGGGCGGCCTCCAGATAGCCAGCCTTCCCCGGAAGGACAACGAGCGAGTGAGACTATCGGAGTGAAATCGAAACCCAACGACCCGCTCATCCAAAAGAAACCATGCCAAGAGCAACCAACAGTCCGGCCAGTCGGAAACGTCGCAAGCGTATCCTTCTCCGTGCCAAAGGCTTCCGCGGCTTCCGTTCCAAGCTTTACCGCTACGCGAAGGATGCCGTCTACAAAGCCCGTCAATACGAGTATCGTGACCGTAAGAAGCGTAAGGGACAATTCCGCCGCCTCTGGATCCAGCGTATTTCCGCTGCCGTCCGGAACGATGGAATGACCTATTCCCGCTTCATCGAAGGCCTCAAGGCCGCCAACATCGAGCTCGATCGCAAAGTCCTTGCCGACCTAGCCGTCGTTGACGCTGCCGCTTTCTCCGCCATCGTGGAGCAAGCCAAAGGTGCCCTCGAAAAGAAGGCTGCCTAAATTCCGCTCAGCTTCGCGCTGGACAAACTTCCATGGCCGCATCCGCAAAGGATGCGGCCATTTTTTTGAACGTGGATTTGATAATCTCCGGTCGCTTTCCTCCTCGCTTCCACCCAACCAGGCCTCCTTATCATTGACCACCCCACTCCTTTCGCCTAACCAAAGCCCCAACATGACCGAGCAAGCCGCACAGATCCAAACCGAAGCCCTCGCTGCCATCGAAGCCGCTTCCACCGAAGCCGCCCTCGAAGATGCCCGCGTCAAATTCCTCGGCAAAAAATCTCCCCTCAACGCCCTTGCCGCCGAAATGCGGAATCTCTCCAACGAGGAAAAGCCCAAACTCGGCGCCGCACTCAACACCGCCCGTCAGGCCATCAATGCCGCCCTCGAGGCCTCCAGGCAAAAACTTCAAGACGCAGCCGATGCCGCCTCCGTTGCTGGCCTCGACGTCACCATGCCGGCCCGCGAACTCCCGGTCGGTGCCCTCCACCCACTCACCATCGTCAAAGACCGTGCGATCCAGATTCTGCGACGCCTCGGCTTCGCCCTCGCCGACGGACCCGAGATTGAAACCGAATTCCACTGCTTCGACGCCCTCAACACCCCCGCCGATCACCCGGCGCGAAACGACTCCGACACCTTCTACTTCGACTCCGGCAAGCTCCTCCGCACCCATACCTCCTCGGTCCAGGTTCGTACGATGGAAAAGCAGGCTCCCCCCGTCAAAATCATCGCCCCCGGCTCCGCCTATCGTCGCGATGAAATCGACGCCACCCACCTCTCCGTCTTTAACCAACTCGAAGGGCTCTACGTGGACAAAGACGTCCGCCTCTCCGACCTCAAAGGCACCCTAGAATTCTTTTATCGCGCCATGTTTGGCGACAAAACCGAAGTCCGCTTCCGCCCCCACTTTTTCCCCTTCACCGAGCCTTCGTTTGAAATCGACGTCAAACTTCAGGTCAAAGGGGAAGCGCCCAAGTGGATCGAAGTCGCCGGATGCGGCATGGTCGACCCCGCCGTTTTTGACGCCATCAACGAAAGTCGCGGTGACGACGCCTTCGATCCCGCCAAGCTCACCGGTTACGCCTTCGGCATGGGCCTCGACCGCCTCGCCATGATTCAATATGGAATCAAGGACATCCGCCTCCTTATCGAGAACGACACCCGCTTCCTCAGCCAGTTCGCATAGAGGGGGCCCACACCGTTTACTCGATGCCCTGCTTCTTCAAAAACGGGATCAGCTCTTCAACCCCAAAATCCACCAGTAGCTCGCCATGCCAATTCATGGTCGGAGCCTTGGATTGGCCGGAGAGATCAATCATTTCCTGCATCGCTTCCCGATTTCCAGAAACGATCACCGTTTCGACTTCGATCTTCTTTCGGGAAAGATACGCGACAACATCGTCGCACCATGGGCAACCGGGTTTGATATAGAGAACAGGCAGGGACATCATCTGTAGGAGATGATTTATGGCCATATCGTGTGGCAGGCAAGTCAGCCTCATATAATTCGCAAAAAAAGACCCCCCTTCGTCGTTGACCTTTCACCCATCTTCATGGACTGATTGGTCCACCGATGCCTTTGGTTCCCTCTCCCTACCGAGCCCCGATCGGCCTGCGGGGAGGGCATTTCGCAACGATTTACCCCACCCTTTTTCGTCGGGTCGGAACGCCCGTCATTGAGCGCGAGCGCCTTGAACTTCCGGACGAAGACTTCATGGATCTCGATTGGTCGCCCCGCAAAAATTCACGCCTCGCCATCATCGGGCATGGCCTGGAGGGTGAATCATCGGCCAAGTATATCCGCGGGATGTCACTCGCTCTTCAAAAACGCGATTGGGACACGGTCGCGTGGAACTGCCGGGGCTGCTCCGGCGAACCGAACAGACTCCTCCGCTCCTACCACTCGGGAGTGAGCGACGACCTTGCCCACGTTGTCGACCACGCCATCTCGGAAGGCTACCAATGTATCTCCCTCATCGGCTTCAGCCTCGGAGGGAATATTGTCCTGAAATATCTGGGCGAACAGGGACCTGACATCCACCCCGAAGTGAAGGCCGGTGTCGCCTTCTCCGTCCCCTGCGATCTCACCTCAAGCTCCCTGCGACTTGGAGACTGGGACAACAAAATCTACATGTCCCGCTTCATGGACGGCTTGAAAGAGAAGGTCATCCAAAAGAATGATAAATTCCCGGGCAAACTGGATCTTGATGGCATCGAGAAGATTAAAACCTTCGCCCAATTTGATGACCGCTTCACCGCGCCCTTGAATGGATTTCAAAATGCCTGCGACTACTGGTCCCGCGCCAGCAGCAAGCCGCACCTCGCAGCCATTCAAATCCCCGCTCTCATGGTCCAGGCGGCCAACGACCCTTTTCTTCCCGGGCCTTGCTTCCCCAGGGAAATCGCTGAAGCCAGCAAATCCTTCCATCTCGAAATCCCCCGCCATGGAGGTCATGTTGGATTCATCAGCCGTGGTTCCGAATACTGGTCGGAAACACGCTGTGCAGACTTTCTTGAAGAGGCTATGCTCTGACCTCCCCGTCATGATTCGTCTTCTCCTTTTCCTCTCTGTTTCGTCATTGGCGAATGCCCGCAATTTTGAGATCGAAGTCCCCGGGCTTCCCTACCCGATCAAGGTCTCCCTCCCGGAGAACCACAAAGCCGGAGAGAAGCACCACACCATCTTCTACTACCACGGCACCAGCGGACGCCCGACCACTTCCTTAATGCGGAACCACACCCGATCAAAGGACTGGATCGTGGTCGGGATGACCTATCAGCAAAAAGGAACCTTTACTCTCAATGCCGATACCTGGCAGGCCGAACGAAAGGCCTATCACGCCGTTCGAAAAATCATGGTCGAAAACCACGGCACCGACCCGGACCATCTTTATCTCGCCGGATTCTCAAAAGGAGGCTGGCACACCAACCTTATGCTGCAATCCGAACCTACGGTCAGCGGAGGCATCATCATGGGCGCGGGGCACCTGCACCCGGCACCAACCACCCTCAAAAAATATGCCTCGACCAAGCCGGTTTATATTGGAATCGGGCGATCCGATGGCAATTACCCCTTCGCCCTCAACGCCCTCCTTTACCACCGTAGGATGGGCGGGGTTCCAACGCTGGAAGTCTGGCCCACACTTGGGCACGACTTCCCCGACAACGGTTCGCCTTCGCTCACCCAGTGGCTCAAGATGCGCCTTCATCCTTCCGAAAAACTCACTTCCTCCGCAATTCGCGAACTGGACCAGTCCATTCTTGAGGCCTCAACTCTAAAGCCGCTTGAGCATTGGGACCGCCTCCGTGAAATCAAAGAGATGCCGTACTTCCAGCTCACCCCAAAAACGTGGCAGAAAAGCTTCGCCCTAAAATTGAGCGCGATCAAATCGAATCCCGGGGTCAAAATCGAAGCCCGGCTCTTTGCACAGCACCGTCGCCTGCTCCATCAGGAGATCACCAACAACACCCTGGCCTCCCTCAAGAAGGTCAACCTGGCCTACCTCAATCTTTCCAGCCGGCACCCCGAAACCCGCCAGGGCAAGCTCTTGGAAGAAGATTTCGTCCGCACTGAAAAACTACTCAAACATTTTGAGGAACAGGAAAAGCTCCGACCTAGGAAGCCAAAGCCGATTGAGCCGGAAACCGAAGCACCCGATTCCCGCCGGAGAATTCCCGGATCGCCTCTCATTCGCTAAACTCACTCGAACCATGATCAAGCCCACTCAACTTGTTACTTCACTCGGCCTGCTCGGCTCGCTGGCAACCCTCACCGCGGGACAGATCAAGAATGTTCTCTTCATCGTTTCGGACGATCTCAAGGCCAGCGCGCTCGGCTGCTACGGCAACAAGATTTGCAAAACCCCACACCTTGATCGTCTCGCTGCCCGCGGAATGGTTTTCGAGCGGACCTACTGCCAGGGAACCTGGTGCGCCCCTTCCCGACTCTCTTTCATGCACAGTCGATACGAAGGCAGTCAGGGCAAAAACATGGGCGAATATTTCCGGGCACAAGGAATGCACAGTGCGCGGGTTGGCAAGATTTACCACATGCGCGTTCCTGGCGACATCATCGCAGGCACAGATGGACAGGACATCCCTTCAACCTGGGATGAGAAATTTAACACCAAGGGAGCCGAAGCACACACCCCGGGCGACTACGCTTGTCTCAACCTTAATATCTTCACCGACAAGTTGGAAAACCGCGAATCAACCGGCATGAAGAATCGCATGTTCGTCTCGGTGAACCATGAGGGCGATGGCGCCGATCAACCTGACTGGAAAGCCGCAGATAAAACCGTCGAACTCCTGAACACGCATCGTAACAAGCCCTTCTTCATCGCGACCGGTTTCGTCCGCCCTCACTACCCCAGTGTTGCGCCTTCGAAGTTCTTTGACATGTATCCTTTTGCAAAGATGCCACTTCCGAAGGTTCCGGAAGGCGATCTTGCAGATATCCCCAAACCGGGGCTTGCAAGAACGACGAGCCAAAAAAGCGGTATCGCCAAATGGCCGGACAATCAGAAAAGGATGTGGGCTGCCTACTACGCCACCGTGACCTACATGGACGAACAGTTGGGAAAGATCATGGATGAACTGGACCGGCTCGAGCTGACCGACTCCACCGCCATCGTTTTCATCAGCGATCATGGCTATCACCTCGGGGAGCATCACTTCTGGCAAAAGAGCAATCTCCATGAGGAGGTGACACGCGTTCCGATGATCATTTCAGCCCCCGGATTGAAGCCCGGCCGGACCCAGGCTCTTGCCGAACTGACGGACATCTACCCGACTCTTTGCTCGCTCCTGGAGATCCCGATTCCAAAATCGGTTCAAGGCAGGAGTCTGCTTTCAACTCTCAAGGATCCCGGAGCAAGGCCGCGAACTGGCGCTCTTTCCTTGCTTGGGGGAAGCCACGGCCTGCGAACCGACCACTGGGCCTACATGAAATACAAGAACGGCGACGAAGAGCTCTACGACATGAAGACTGACCCTGGCCAGTTCACGAATCTGGCGGAGAAAAAAGAACACCAAGCCACGAAGGAGAGGCTGCTCACGCTACTCAAGGAGCGGATCAAATCGGCCTCACTCCGTTGACGTATTTACAGTCATCCCCGGCTTTGCGATCATCTCGAAGCCATCGGAAAACTTGATTTTTTTCACTGAATTCCCGAACCGGTAGGCCACATAGGTCCTCTTACCGTCCTTCACAAAAACGTTCACCCAGGGGTGTGCCGAAGTGACGGTGCGATCGTTCCGGCCGAGCCGGTTCAGGGTGTGAATCCAATGAGACATGAAGGCGTGGGTATTGCCTCCCTCGAGACTGCAATCGGGATTCTTTTCAAGATAGTCGACCGCCATCTGCGAATCCTGCAGCGAATTAAACATCACCACCAGATCTCCCCAACCATTGTTGTAGTCACTTCCCTTCTCCCGCTTCTCCACGATGCGATCGTGGTTCTTTTTTACGTATTCAGGAAACCGTCCCATGTAGATTGAGGCCGGGGTGAAGGGCAGCCAGTTGATACCATGAATACAATCGATATCAGCGGAGAACCAGGTGGAAAAGGACCCTTTGCCACCCCAGACCATTCCGAGCGCGACCTCTGGAAAATCCTTGGGGAAATTTGTCGTCGAGACATCAAACCAGTATTCCTCAACGGCCGTTCTCTCGGTATTGTAAAGAAAGATGCCCGTGTCCCTGAGCTTGGCGTTACCCGTCACCTCGCCCCAGAGCATCAAGCCATACCAGGCATTCATTGATTCAGAGGACGACTCCTGATTGTTTCCGTCACCAAACCTGGCGTGCCCCGAAGCCCAGGAATGTCCGGCATAAATATCAAAACAACGAAGATGGGGAAACAGCGGATCCTCCCGGTCGGTCGAGGCGATATCACGAATGATTAGTTCCACCATTGCCCCCCATTTCCCGGCCCAGGCCGGGTCGAGGCGCGCAACTTCCGCAGCGGCACGAATAAAATAACCGTAGTGAAAATGGTGATCATTCAGCTGCCCGTCGCTCCCGTAAGATGGCTTGCTGCCAATCAATGTCCCCCATCTTTCGTTGTAATAGAAGAGAGGGGCATTTTCTCCTTTGGATGCGATCAACCAGTCTTCAAGTCGACGGCGAATCTCATCGACAAAAAGCTTTTGCAAATCCTCCTCGCCGGCGACTTCTGCGACTCCGCTCAAGGTTGCCAGCTTACCTAAAAATTTTCCATCCCAGTAGGTATCCGCAAAAGGCATCTCAAGCTTGGCCGCTTCCTTTTTGAGATAACCTATCAATTGTTTCCGGTCATCGATCCCCTCGGCCGGAAGCATGGGAAGCAGCCCCTGAATGGGCACCAATGTTTCAAAGCCCTGCCCTTTCGCCAACTTCATCTCACCACGCACCGAGCGATAGCTTTGCCCGGTCAAGGCCACTTCGGAATATTTCCATTGATGCGGGTAGAGAGCGAACAAGGTGTCCTTCCCGTCCCCCTCCATCGCTTCGACTTCGAAGAGATATTCAGTCTTCAAGTGGCCATTCAGCGGCTTCGCTGAAAAGCTGGTTCCAGTGACATGATGATGGGCGCACTCCGCGAAGCGGGCCAACGTCGCTTTTTCAGCGTCCGGTAAAAGCGCCACCGTGAAATAACCCTTCGAAGATCTATTAACGAAGGAATCCGTTTTAATTCCGTTCCAACCCGATCCCTTCGCTCCATAGATTCCATAATGATTCCCCCTGACCGTCACTCCCAGGGTCGGATCCCCTTCTTCGCCACTCCAAACAACTGGTTGGTGCGCAAATTTTAGAACCGGGTTTCCACCACTAATACGGTTGAAAATGAAGGGACTTCCATGACCAAAAGTGGAGCGCAAAATTGCTTTGTCTTTTCGAAACTCAGCCGTGATGAACCAATCGGAATAATCCGCCAAGCGGGTATCGGGAAACCCGGGAACCTCCGAATGCGAGATTACAAAATCACCCGTCCGACCAATCCCGCCACCCATAATATGACCACCTGCTCCAACGATTCCGGATCCGGGATAGGCCACAGCAAGCCCCCGTTCGTTGCAATTCATGGCGAGCGGATGAGGAAAAAGATTCTGGGAATATTTTTCCCAGACCAGAGAGCTCCACCATTGGTTGGTTGGAGTCGCTCCTTTCAGGGCCGGGGTCGAAAAGATGGTCTCCGGAAGTGGTTCGCAGTCCGCCGGAAGATTCAGGGAGTAGCTACCACTGCCCGCCCTCACGCTATCAGCTTTCGCCGAATGATTTACGAGAGCCACCAGTGCAAACGCAATACCGGCAAAGGGTGAAAATGATTGTAGGACTTGCTGCCTCATAGGTTCAAAAAGTTAATCCGCGACCATCTGCCGCACGAAAGAGAGTCACCCGCAGGCGATCATCGGTCAAACGATCATTGCATAATATTGCACTTATTCTACAGGTCCGTTATTCTGTTACTTGCCATGCAGCGTCGGGATGATCATGTTGTTCCGGTCGATCGACAAAGATCGAGATTGCCGCCATGCCCAAAGTGAACCAAAAAGCCATTGCTGACAAACTGGGGATTTCCCGCGCCACCGTGTCTCGCTGCTTCACCAACCATGCCGGCATCAACGCCACGACGCGCGCCAAGGTTTTTCAACTGGCGGCGGAGATGGGTTACAACCATCTGGAACCGCGCAGCCCGGCGATGAAAAAGGCCAGGAAGAAGGTGAATTTCAACGTGCTTATTTGCAGCGAAACCGAGGAATACTTCAGGGAAGACTACAAAAGCCCGGGCGAACAAATTCTTGTCGGCGTCTCGGAGTTTGCCCAGGCCCATGAAGTCGATGTCGATGTCGACTTCATTCCGCCTTCGGCAACAAGCCTCGACGATCCCGCTTTCGCAAAAATCAAAAGCCTTAGATCCCGAAAGAATCGCGGGGTTCTTCTGATCTACCCTTTCGCCGACTCCATTATCAGCGATCTCTCCTATCAACTCCCCGTCGTCTCACTTGTGGATCAACTTGAGCACGAATCGATTGATTGCGCGGATGTCGATCACAACGCCGGAATCTCGATGGTGATTGATCAATTGATTGCAAAGGGGCACAAGCGCATTGGCTTTTACACCCGTGAATATGCCATTGCAGCCAGCTGGTCGTTTCGGCGTTACAGCGCATTTGTCGAGAAAATGGCCCGGGCGAAGCTCACGGTCTCGGACCGCGATATTATCGGGATCTTCCCCCGCACCTATGACACCGTCATCGGCGGAATCAATGAGGCACTCGGCAGGACCAAAGACGGGGTGACAGCCTGGGTTTGCGCGGCCGATCACCAGGCCTATGACCTCATCGATGGATTTGAAAATCAGGGACTTCAAATTCCGCAAGACGTCTCGATCACCGGCTTCGACGGGATTCAACGAAGTGATGATCGCCCGGCACTGACTACCATTAACATCCCCTTTCGCGCTATCGGGATGACGGGAGCGGAGAGGCTCGCCAATCGGATCCGCCAACGTTTCGGTGGCAGCCAAAGCGTTTATATCAGTGGCACGCTCATCGAAGGCGAAACGGTGGCACCTCCGAAAAGCTAGACGATCCTACTCGTCATCCTTTCTTCGCTCAGCCAATTCCGCCGTGATCACCTTTAGTTGATCCTCGGTCAGCTTGTAGAAAACCAGAATCAGACCATTCGCGATTCCAAAAATTCCGGGGAGAATCGAGAACATGACCTTAATGCCATTCAGTGTCTCTTCCGACGGAACCTCCTTGGGCTTAAATCCATAGTAGGCGAGTAGCCACCCTCCAATTCCACTTCCCACCGCAAGCCCAAGCTTCTGGGAAAACATCGCGGCGGAAAAGGCCAGAGCTGTGGTTCGCCGCCCAAACTTCCACTCACCGTAATCGACGACATCGGTATAAATCGCCCAAACCAATGCCGGGGTTGGTCCTGCCAGAAACGAGCCAACCACATTTACGAGAATCATCGTGGTGTAGCTATCAGCCGGTATGAAGAAAAAGGCGATAAAAGTAAGGCCATTCAAGACCGTGCAAATCATGAGACCGTTCCTCTTGCCAAACTTCCGACTCACGTAGCCGGTGAAGAAAACACCAATCACAAAGGCCAGGGAGCCAGTCGTGTAGAAAAAGGATGTGCGATCCAAAAAGAGAAAATACTTGGTATCATCCACACCGACCACATATTTCAGGAAGTGGAACGTCACGCCGCCTCTCAGCGCAACATTCGACAAGGTGAGGATGGCCGCCACGATCATAATGATCCAGGGGACATTTTTCTTCAGCGCTCCAAAATCCCCTTTAAGGTCCGGCCTGGGACCCTTTTTGGGCTTCACCCTTTCCTTGGTCGAAGCAAAGGTCCCGATAAAAAGACCCACCGCAATCACGGAAAACACCAGCATGGTATAACGGTATCCCGCCACATCATCCCCCCCGCCAAACAGGCTCACGAGTGGAAGGAAGGCCATCCCAATCAAGAGTTGCGCACTAAACGCTCCCACGAAACGAAAAGTCGCAAGCGAAGTCCGTTCTTCCGGACTCGGTGACATGACTCCCATCAACGCCGAGTAGGGCACATTGATCGCCGTGTAGATCGTCCACAGGAAGATATAGGTCAGGTAAGCATATACGAGTTGCGCGGTCTGGCCCATGTCCGGAACTGAAAAGACCAGAAAGCCAGCGAGGCCAAAAGGAACGGCAAACCATAAGACATAGGGCCGAAACTTGCCCATCCTGGTTTGGGTTCGATCGGCGAGCGCTCCCATCAACGGATCACTAATGGCATCCCAAAGCCGACAGACCAGGAACATGGTTCCAATTGCAGCAGGAGGAAGCTCCAAAACTACCGTGTAATAGGTCAGCAGGAACACATTGACCACGTGAAAGACAAAGTTCGATGCGGTGTCGCCTAGACCGTATCCGACTTTTTCTTTCGTCGAGAGCGTTTGGGAAGTTTCAGAGGGCATGGGAAATCAGGGTTAGGAAATGAGCCAGTGGGAGGGAATTTGCACGACCACTTTCGCGACCGTTCCCCGATTGAACAGAATGCTTGAGCTGGTCTCAATGTCGAGAACACCATTTGGGAATATCAAATCCTGTCCTTCATTGAGGGTCACTGTCACCTTTGGCTCTTCAAGACCATCGCAGGGTTCGTATTTCACTGGCGTCCGGGCGTGAGAGAAGGTCAATTCTCCATCTGCGAGTTCGGCAGCTCTCAGAAGATGAGGTCGGAAGTGCAGTCTCCCGTCTTCGAAATCGATTCCCAATTCGCCCAAACGACAGAGCAATCCTTCTTTTACCTGGCCGGTCAGGCCTGGTTGCTGGGCTCCCCTCTCCCCCTGGCTGTGGGAATAAGGTTCGGCCGGGAAAGCCCCGTAGCTTTGCGGAGTCTGGCGGAAGCCCAAGCCCCGTTGCACCGAGTAGTAAGCCGCGGCAGCCCGCGACTTCAACTCCTCACTTGATTCGTCATTTTTGTAGACGGAAAGCGCGACTTCCTGCGCCGCCAGCATGAGCTTGGAAACCATGTGCCAATAGACACAGCCCAAACCTTCATAACCAAACATCGAACCACTGCGACCGGTGAAGGAATGATGGGAGAAAACTTTTTCGTAAAGGATTTCGATCGTCGTTTGATCTTCGGGTGCGAGGCCATCGATCTCCTGCAAGCGCTCTGCCAGAGCATATCCATTGACCAAAGCCTCGTCAAACCGCCAGGCACCTGTTCCGTCCTGATACACCAGGCGTTCGTCCCCCTTCTCCGCCATCGCGGTGAGGAGGTGATTGCTTTGAAGATCGGCATCCGGGATACGATTAAGATTTTCAAACCCGGGCAATTCACGATCAGGATACAAAAGATAAGTCGGATGACGCCCGGAGCGAAGGTCACTCGCGGCCAGCGTCTCCAACAAGTCCACTGCGGTTTCGTTTTCGAGAAAGCCTGAGCTCAAAACGGCAACCTGTCCCTCCAACATCAACTGCAGGTTTTGCACTTTCATCTCCGGATTTCCCGCTCGCACTTCCAACACATTGTAGGAATGCCACAGCCCGTCGGGCCTGCGATTGGCCTTCAACACTCCTTCCACTGCTCCGATTGCAAGAGAAAGAAAGCCCAGGAGATCAGCAACACCAAGACTGTCTTGACGGCAAATCTCCACCCGCACCGAATCCCGATAATCCTGCAACACCAGCCCATTGGTCCGGGCCAGCGTAAATCGATCGGCGTCCGAAATCGAATCGCCCTGCTGCCAGCGCGGATCACCCAGCGCGTCACCCATTTGCCGGACCGCCTGCCCGGTCGCTTTGGAAACGGAAAACTCGTCCACGCCGCCGTTTTCGACCGAACGTTTCAAGAAGCGCAAATAGCGCAGAAGATAACCCGCGGTCACCACCGAGAGACCATTCCCTGCCAGAGCATTGTTGGCGTCATTCCACTCGGGCTTCTGGGTGTTCATCCAGATTCCTCCGCCGGGAATCAGTTGTCCAAGCTTGGCCATTGCGGGAATGAGCAACTTCTCAATCAGGCCGACTCGAATGAGTTCGCCTCCCTCATCACGAAGAAGCAATCCATCACCTCCCGTCGACTCTTTCCGGGCCATCAGTTCGTCATGACGCTCCTGATCAAACTCCACGGTGTCGCGAGGATCAGCGAGCGTCTTCTCCCAACTCGCAAGTTGATAAGGCACATCCGCAAAAACAAAATTTGAGTCACTCCACGAGCCAAGGAAGCCTGGATCAATCTTCGCTTTGAGTTCCAAAAACTTCAGAAGATAAATGATTTGGTGATCGCCCCAGTAACCAATCGAAACCCAGGGATCTTCCGGGTCGGGAACTTCCCAGTCTACTCCGGATGACGTCACACGGTAGGGATTAAAACCATCCACCGTGGAGGCATTGAGAAATCTCGAAATAAAACCATCCAGGAAGACCGGATAACTCCAGGCGAGGGCTTCCCAATTCTGGAAAATGTCCCGCCAGTTTCCTTCATAGTGGTGCACCGGACGACCATTGTCATCGTGAAGACGTATATTGAACTTGTTCCACGGGCGGCTCGGGTCGCCGTGACGACGCCCCAAAACAAGAGGCAGGTATTCCGTCGTGAGGCGAATGAGATCCGGATCCCCCTGTTCATTGGCGCGCGAAATGATCCAGTCGCGCTCGAACGAATCGGGCAAGGCGGAAAGCCACTCGTGGTGTTTCCCGATCAGCGCACGGTTGTTCTGCCCCAGGAAGTGCTCGAACTGAGCCCTCGAAAGGACCGAACCATTTTCAGGAAGCCCACCGCGCAGCAAATTGCAAAGCGTATTGTGATAGTGGTAATGGGAGGAATCGCGATCTGCGCTTTCCTGGAACCCGTCCACGGACTCAGCCATTTCACGGAGTCTCTTGCGCCCCTCCTCCAAATCATTCTCAACCTCCGCAAGCAGGGTTGCTTCATCACGAAGAGACTTAATCAGATTCCCGACCCCGCGATGACTTTGCTCGATCTCAGCCACCATCATCCATTCCCTGGACTCCCCTGCCGCTAGCTGCAAATCCGACCCTAGGAAAAACGCTCCGCGCTCTCCGCGCGACTTAAGACCCTTTCCGGCGATAGCGCCGCTCGTCAAAAACTGTTCGGCGTCGCGGCGCGATAAAAAGGGACGGGCATCGGAAAAACCGCTGGTCCAAACGGTTGTCGCCTTGAGACTCTCCAATGGGATCGGAGCGTCCACGATTCCAGAGGCCAGGCGATGAATCATCAAGCGGCCTTCACAGCACACCTCGCTCATCTTATAGGCGTCAGCCAGACAGCTTAAATCCAGATGCAAGCGTTGGCTCACCCCGGAGACCTGCAAATCCTGCAGTCCGTCCACGATCCTGAAGTCCCTCGCCTCGTCGCCCTCGTTGGTGACCTTGACCTTGCGCACAAAGCCAAACTTTCCCGAAAGCTGCCAGTGGTAGCTAAAACGGAGTTTTAACGCTTCGTGCCATTCTTCAAAAATCAACTCTTCGCCGAGAAAACTTTTCAAAAGGCGCCTGCGAACCGGCGCGGTGTGAATGGAAGTCGGCCAGAACGGATGCCAGATTTCACCATCGCATTCGATCGCGGTGAACGGACCTGTCGCATTCCAGTTCCCGAGAATCTTATCGACCGTCAAATACGGGAAGAGCGCCTTCTCCGGATTCTCCCGCCCCGCGCTCAACGATCCGTTGCTACTACAGAACAACCACTGGTTCGTCACGGTGGCCATACTCAGAAAAAAGGGCTCAAAACCCTCCAGATGATCAATCACCGCAAATTCCCGGCCCTCTCGAAGCTCCCATTCATTGACCTGATCAAATTGGATGCCTTGGTTTATTTCTCTGGTTTCAGCGGTAAGAGTCATTGGCGGAATATTTTTTCGTGATCTCAACAAAATTCCCGGTCGGCTGATGACCGGGAAGATCATGTAACTTCATGCAACATAAATCCCAGCCAATGGCGGACAAGCGAAATCTCCAATAAATGCAAAATTATGCAACTTTTTGCATATTCCTCTTGCCGGATGACACTCCATGGATTTCATTCACAAAGTCAACAAACCAAATTCATTCCATGAAACCCATCCCTACCACTCTCGCGCTCAGCGCGACCCTCCTCACCCTTCCATGCTACGCGGACCTCTTTCCAAACGGCGACTTTGAAAGCGCCGGTTCCACGTGGTTGGAAGTCGCGGGCGGCGGAACCTTTGCTTTCGATTATCCGGCGACAGGCGGCAATGACGAGGGCTACGGCGTCATCGACCACAGTGCCGCTGATGGCGGCTTCGGAATCTGGGTCGGGAATGACGGAGATCCAATCGCGCTCGACTCCCTCGGCCTGGCGGCCGGATCCACCTACGACTTCACCCTGGACATGCGTCTGATCTCTGGAGCCAACATCGGAGGCTTCAAGCTCGACTTCACAATCGGAGCAGACAACGCAGGCTCTACCGGCGATCTTCGCAACGACCTCATTGGCGATGGCTCGACTTGGGAGACCTACACTTTCCGCATTGAAATTCCGGCCGAAGTCGACGGCTTCAAAGTGGTTCCACTTTGGGGCGTCGACTCCGTAGTCGGTTTTGACAATATCGGCTTCGACCCCACGCCCATCGAGCCCCCCGTCGAACCTCCGGTTGTCGAACCAGGCAGCGAAGCTCAAGTGGCCGAAGGCACCCTCGTGACTTGGGTCCCCACCAATACCGAAAAACTTCACCAGCCCCAGTCGTCACAAGACGGGACCGCTTGGACGGACCTCGGACCTGCGTTTCCCGGCACCGAAACCACCACCATCCTCGACCCGAACCCGGCGCCCTTCTACCGCGTTCAGGAAAAAGACCCCGCCGGTCCGGACTCGGTAGTCAATGGGGACTTTGAAATCGCTGATCCCGCAAACCCTGACTGCCCAGAAAATTGGGCCTGCCTCTCCACTTCCGGACAATTCCCAACCCGTATCGAGACAGACTCCTACTCTGGCACTGCCTCGGTCCGAATTGCCGTCCAAAATGACGACGGTGGGTCGCCAAACCAAGCCGAAATCCAACAAAATCTTGGTGGTGCCGGTGGCTTTGTCACCCCTGGGGAGACTTACGTCTTTACCTTCAGAGCAAAACAAATCAGTTCAGGAGTAAGCTATGTGCAACAATATCGTCTGCAGTGGTTCGATGCCAACGACACCCCAATCAATGGCGCAGACGTTGGCTTCGATAACTTCAGCGGTGGGGACGGAACCTGGGCTGAAGTTTCATCCGGCAATATTGTTGCTCCAGCAGGGGCCGCGAGCGCCTTTATCCAGATCTTCGGAGCAACAGGCGCTGTCGCAGGAGCCGACGCCAAAGGAGAAGTTTTGATTGACGATATCAGCCTCGCTCTAGGAGGAGCTGCAGAACCTTCCAATCTGAGCACGACCACCGAGCCAGGGATCGGAGTGATCATGCTCACGAAGTCAGGCGTGACTTATAGAGCTCAGCAATCCGACGACCTTTTCATCTTCGACGACCTGACCGGCACCTTTACCGGGAACGGAACGGTCATTGGAGCTGGAATCCCCGACGGAGGGGCATCCCACTACTTCCGTATTCTCGAGGTCCCGGCTGAGGAGAATTAAGAGCGCTTCCACTTCGTCACCATCGAGACCGTCCATTGGAACTTCCGGGCGGTCTCTCTAATCAAAAACGGCTCGTCGGCCACTTCGATCAATTCGAAGTCGCCGGCGAGTTCTTTTTTCAGCCAGTCCAGTGTCCGGCCTTCGGGCCAGTTTTCCTTCTGCGTAAATTCCTCAAGCCAAGTGCACGGAGTTGCCAAAACCAACTCGCCGCCCTCCTTCACCAATCCGGCGAGCCTCGCTAAAAACCGCCGCGGCTCGGGAAGACGGCACACCAGATTCGCCGCATGGACGCGATCAAACGAACCCAGATCTTCACGCAAATTCATGGCATCCCCCACCTCAAACGAAATTCCTTTCCCGTCGATCCCGTCAGGGCGCGAAACATTCACCTCGGTGACTTCCGCAGCCTCCTCCAACCTCTGGCACGAGAGCGTTTCTCCCGCTCCGATCTTCTCGGCTGCCGTAATGAAAGCCCTCGAAAAATCAATTCCGATCACCTCGTCGCTGGTCCGCCCGAGTTCAAACGTCGATCGACCCACCGCACAACCCACATCCAGAGAACGCCCGACCCGCCCCTCCGAGAAATGGCCAACCGTCCGAACCGGGAATCCCAAAGCGTCACTCGGACCATTTTCCCAAGGGAGAATTTCCTTTGGATTTCCGTAATGAAAAAGGAGATATTCCCCCACGTATCGGTCAGTCTCGTAAACATCTGCCATAGAGCGCCACTCAAGCCCCTAAAACGACAATGTCCAGACCAGAGAAGAGGGAAACGGAAATGACAAAAATTTCCCATTGTTCTTTGAACGAAGCAGGACAATTTTTGTCCCAACGTTAACCAGAACGATCCCGGATCGATCTTCGCGTATGAACTCCCCCTCTCTCATCCCCCTCCTCACCGCGCTGGCAATCGCCGGCCTGACCTCGTGCAGCTCAGTCAAAACCTCGATGCAAAAGGCAACCCGGCCCATGAAGGCTCTCGCTAAAACCAATGTCGAGCGCCTCAAGAACCTCCGCTTCAAAGGGCAGGCCAACAACGCCCCACCGGTCGTCGCAGTTCGGAAAGAAGACCTCCGCGAGATCAAATCAGGAAAGGAGAAGATCCTGGCCTGGAACCGCTCGCGCCAGGCCGGCCGCACCGCAGCGGTCTACCTCCCCGAGAATTTCGATCCTTCCAGCCTTCCCGTCGGCTCGGCCCTTCGCCCGTCCGGCATTCTTCCTCCACTCAGCCCGGGCGAACCGGGCAACGACGCTCCCATTGAGGCCGGGCCCGACCTGGAGCTCCCGGGCGACGTCTCCGGCGAATAAAATCTCGCCTCGTGGTGAGTTGGGGATTCCCACTGCCGCAATCCTGCGCTAAAGCCTCCGCATCATGCTCAAGGCCGGAATCGTCGGAATGCCAAACGTAGGCAAATCCACCCTCTTCAACGCTCTCACACGGACCCGCAACGCCGAGGCCGCAAACTACCCATTTTGCACCATCGACCCCAATGTGGGAATGGTCACTGTCCCGGATCCCCGCTTGGACAAACTCTCCGAGATGTCGAAGTCTACCAAGGTCATTCCCACCGCCATTGAATTCGTCGACATCGCCGGACTTGTCGAAGGAGCCTCGGAAGGTGCCGGACTCGGCAACAAATTTCTCGCCAACATTCGCGAAGTCGATGCCATCGTCCAAGTGGTTCGCTGCTTCGAAAATGATGATATCATCCACGAACTCGGCACCGTCGATCCAACCCGCGACATCGAGATCATCAACTCCGAACTCATCCTCGCCGACATCGCCGCACTCGATAAACGAAAACAATCGCGTGAGAAAAAAGCGAAGTCCGGAGACAAGGAATCAAAAGCAGAGGTCGACCTCATCACCAAGCTCCTTCCCCACCTTGATGCCGGCAAGCCCGCCCTCACTGCAGACCTGAACGACGACGAGAAGAAACTCATGAAGGAGTTTTTTCTTCTCTCCTCAAAGCGCACCATCTTCGCCTGCAACGTCAATGAAGACGAACTCGCCGGAGCCGTTGACGATCCCGATTCCCACCCGCTCGTCTCCAAAGTCAAGGCCTACGCGGCCGAATCACACGGAGCCGAAATCATCGTCATCTCCGCTCGGATCGAGGAGGAATTGGTCGAACTCAGCCCCGAGGAAGCGGTCGAGTTTCTAGGCGACATGGGGGTCAGTGACTCCGGAGTCTCCGATCTCATTCGCGCTGTCTACCATCTCCTGGGGCTGCGAACATACATCACCACCGGAGTTCAAGAAACCCGCGCCTGGACCATCACTGCGGGCGACAAAGCCCCTGCTGCGGCCGGCGTGATCCACGGTGACTTCGAACGCGGCTTCATCGCCGCCGAGGTGGTCCACTACGATGACTTCGTCGAGCTCGGCGGCAAAGCCGGCGCGCGTGATGCCGGCAAACTTCGTATTGAGGGCAAGGAATACGTCGTCGCCGATGGTGACGTCATCGAATTCCGCTTCAACGTTTGAGATTTGTCCTCACTCGGAGATCAAAGATTCATTCTTTCTGAGATGATCCGCGACAAGCAGTCGCCAGTCACTCACGGCCTGATCTGGCGAAATACCCAGGTCTTGACGAATTTGCTGTTCCATCGCAGCACGCTGCAAAGGTAGCAGTTTCGGTTCCTCCAAAAGCCGGACGATTCCCGGCAACTGAAGAGCCGGCGACATAAAACTACTCATCTCGAGATACTCGGTAACCAGATTGGCCGGCTCCTTTGAGTTGAGGTCATCGATCACCACCTCTACTGCGATCTCATGCTCATCGGTAGGTAGCTCCAACATCATATCGGCAAAGAAATCCCGCTTTTCCTGCGGGGCTGAAATCTCCTTCAATTCGGAAACAAGTTTGGCGACCTTGGTCACCTTTTCCTGACTCCGCCCTCCTCCGGTCGGGCCTCCCTGACTTCGAGCGAAAGTGCCGATTCGAGACTCCGCATGAGGCTCACCAGCCTCGTCGTTTTTCGACTCACTCGCTTCCCGGCACGATGCCAGCGCACAAAGCACCGAGAGGGTGAGCCAGATTTTTGAGAACTTCTTCATTCTTTAAAAAAGCGGAGACTCCGCATTTCACAGAGTCTCCGCCCATGGGAATTGGGAGAGAAGGAACCTGTCCCCCCTAGTCTTCCTCTTCTTCAGGATTCTTCTCGGGGACTACACCTCCCACGATGTGGATGACACCGTTGGAAGCTTTAAGGTCAGCCTCAACAAGAGGAGATCCATTGAAAGAAACTCCGGCGTCCGAGAAATCAACGGCGAGACGTCCTCCAATGGTTCGCAAAACCCCACCATCTGTCAGGTCGGCGGAAGTGATCTGGCCAAAGGCAACATGACGGAGCAGGACCCGACGCAGGGCCCGCTTGTCCTCGAGCAATGCACCCAGTGCGTCTGCTGGAATAGCAGCGAAGGCCTCATTATTTGGAGCAAAGATCGTCCATTTCCAGAAGCGCGATTCCTGCGCAAAGAGTGGCGTAAACCCGGAAGCATCGAGAGCAACCTTAAAGGTAGCGAGTTCGTCGCGTGATTCGATAACGCCGACCAACGTATCGAGAATTTCAGGGACCAGGACCTCGTCGATCACGTGGACAATACCATTGGATGCCAAGACATCAGCGCCCACGACGGTGGCAGGTCCCACCGTGATGGCGTCTTCCCCGACAACCACGTCAAGGTCGGTCCGGGCAACGGTTCGGACCGTGCCGGTTTCAAGCTCCGTGCTCTGAACCGATCCACGTACGATGTGGTTTTTCAAAACGAACCGGAGCAACTCGCGGTCGTTTTGAACGGCTTCGAGGACCGCAGCAGGGAGCTTTGAAAAGGCCTCGTTGGTGGGGGCAAAGACGGTCAACTCGAGGCGATCGCTGTCGAGAGCGCGTCCAAGTCCGGCGGATTGAACCAAAGTGGCTAACGTCGAGAGATTCTCGTTTTCCGCCGCGAGTTCGAGGATCGATTTCGGGGCGACAAACCCGGGATCAAGCACTGTGTCGATCCCGTGGATGATGCCGTTGGTGGCACCAATGTTTGCTTGCACAACGGTTGAATCGTTGACCTTCACAGTCGAGGAAAACCACCAGAACGAACGGTGACGTGTTGTTTTCACATCGAGCGAACCCTCGTTTAAAGCGGTGAGGGTTCGATTCCCCAGACGGTAGGAGGATAGCCGCTGGCCGGGAACAACATGGTAGGTCAGGAGGTTCGTTAAGGCGTCCTGGTCGGCAAGAATGGCCGCAAGATTCTCAGCGGGAATCTTCGCGAAGGCCGCGTTGGTGGGAGCAAAAATCGTCGCCTGGTCAAGTTCGGCGAGAGCATCAACGAGGCCGGCTTCGGTAACAGCAGTGACCAAAGTGGAATATTGCTCAAGGCCAGCAAGTCGCTCGACAAGATTCTGGGTCCGGGAAGCACTCTGTCTCCATCTGAACTGCGCGTCAGCCTTTTGAGGCGCGAACAAACTGAGACCAACAGCAAGGCAGGCAAAGCCTGTAATTTTTCGGATTAGTTTCATTGTTTCATGTGTTTCGTGGAGCCCCACGGGAGGTGAGACTTTGCGAAGGTGCTTCACTTTTTAATGCCCGCAAATAATTTTTGGTGGTTACAATGGATTCACCAAATAACTAGTGCTGTGTCTGCGGATCAAAACCTCCAGCCATTCGACCTCACCAAAACCCTGTCTTGCAATCAACCGCTTCGGCCTCTGTCTGCGGTCACCGATCTCCCTCTTGATCGTAAAATACAGGCAGGAATGACAGGTGAATTTCACCTCTCTCCTTCCCCTCTTCCGCAGATCCGATAGCCTTCTTCGTGAATGGATTTAGGAACCACTTCCCCGGTCCCCGCTCTCCTCTCCCGCCTCTTTGCTCTGCGGGGTTGTTGCCCCTTCAAAGAACAGCTGAATTCATCAACAAGGCTCTGGCTCCGTTTCCCGGGGCCGCTTCAGTCTATCTCAACTTTGCTCCGATTCACAACATCCGTAATCCATCGCCATTTTAAATGGCGCCCTCTCAAATTTCCTCCTTTTAAATCCATCGAGCAACCTTAGCGTCTTCGCAATGATGCGAACAATCACGCGAATTCTCTTACCAGTGGTTCTGTGCACCTCCCTTCCAGGACAGCTGAAGGAGCCCCAGACCACTCCCGATAACCAGCTGGCTCCGCAGCCAACCCTTTATGATTCAGTCGTAAAGATAGAGGTGGCGACCCAGGTCCCGGATTATCGCACTCCGTGGAACAGCGGCCGCTTCAGCGGAGGAACAGGAACAGGCTTTATCATCGGGCCCAACCAGATCCTGACAAACGCACACGTCGTCTCGGACAACCGCCGCCTTCTGGTGACCCGCCGGGGATCTTCACAGAAGCACGTGGCCCGGGTGCGTCACATCGCGCACGACTGCGATCTTGCCCTCATTGAACTCCAGGACTTCCGCCCTTTCGAAGGTCTTCCCTACCTGGATATTGGAGGAATGCCAAAGCTGGAAAGTCGTGTCAGCGCAATCGGCTACCCGGTGGGAGGGGAGCGCCTCTCGGTCACGCAGGGAGTCGTTTCACGGATCGACTTCAGCAGCTACAGCCACTCCCGCGCCGACTCCCACCTCGTCATTCAGATCGATGCCGCCATCAATCCGGGCAACTCGGGCGGCCCCGTGGTCCAGGATGGCAAGGTCGTGGGTGTCGCCTTTCAGGGGAACACCCAAGCCGATAACGTGGGCTACATCATCCCGACTCCGGTCGTAAAGCGCTTTCTGAAGGACATCTCCGATGGCAAATACGACCACTACATGGACCTCGGGATCTCGCCCTTCCCGCTCTTCAACCCTGCAATGCGCAAAGCCTACCAGCTCCCGGCCGACGGAAAAGGAGTCCTCGTGGCCAACGTGGTTCCCGGTGGACCGGCCGATGGCATTCTGGAGCGCGGTGATGTCCTTCTTAGCATCGATGGAAATACCATCGACAGCGCCGGGAACATTCGCATCGCGGGCGAATTCGTTGACATGAACGAAATTGTGGAGCGCAAATTTGCGGGCGACAAAGTGTCCCTCACTCTCATCCGCAAAGGCGAGGCGCTGAAGAAAGATCTCATTTTGAGGGAATTCCCCTACTCCCGGATTTATGCCATCCAATACGAAGAGGTCCCACGTTACACCTTCTTTGCCGGATTGGTTTTCCAACCCTTGAATCTTAATCTTTTCGCGACCTTTAAATTCGACGACCGCCGCCTTCGTCAGATCTTTGCCGACTACGTCTCCCGCGGGCTTTTCAAGGACATGGAAGATGTCGTCGTTCTGACCCGCGTTGAGAACGACCGGCTCACCACCCGCATGGGTGGATTCACCGGCATTGCCGTCTCCAAGGTGAACGGTCAAAAAATCAAGACTCTTCGCCAACTTCACGAAATCCTGAATGCTCCGAATCCCCCGGAGTATCACGTCATTGAGTTCAACGGAGGCAACCGCCCTCTCGTGATTCCGAGCGCCGAGGTCCCGGCAGCTCAAAAGCGGATCATGGCTCAAGTCGGCATCACCAAAGCCGCCCAACTCGACTAGTCATTCATTTTCAATCCCAACGGATTCCATTCCATGAAAAAACTTCTCTTCGCCTTGGTTCTTCTTCAACCGCTCGTTGCGGCCCCCGAAGACTCACTCGTCAGGATCAATTCAACCATTCAGACATACAGCGCGTCCCAGCCCTGGGAAAAAACCCCTCCGAGATCCCGACGGGGACTTGGAACCCTCCTTGCGGGTAATCGCATTTTGACCACCGCCGCGATGGCTGCGGACTCGATTTATATCGAGCTCCAATCGGCCGACAGCACCCAGACCGTCCCGGCCAAGGTGACCGCCATCGATTACGAAGCCAATCTGGCTTTGCTCACTCCAGATGCCGGGCCCGGCTTCTTGTCGGAGCTCAAAGCCACGGAGATCGCTTCTCCGGCCAAACCAAACGACGAAATCGAACTCCTGCAATTGGAGACCAATGGCGACCCTCTGTCCACGACCGGTAAAATCCGCTCCATGGAATTGCTCAGCACCTTTGTGAGCGGGCGATACTTCCTCGGTTACGTCGTGAAGGCCTCGATGCAAACTTCCGGAAACTCGTTTACCCTGCCTGCCTTCCGAAATGACAAACTCACCGGGATTCTCACCAGCTATGATTCCAAAGATCAGATTTGCGATGTGATCTCCATCGATATCATCTCGGCATTCCTCAAGGATGCCGAAGATGGAAATTACGAAGGATTCCCAAGCCTTGGCATCGGAACCGCCACCACCGAGGACCCACACTTTCGCGGTTGGTTGAAGCTGCCCGAAGACAAGGGCGGTCTTTACGTCACCCGGGTGCTCCCAAAGGGTTCGGCAGCCAAGGCCGGCATGAAAAAAGGAGACGTCATCCTCGGCGTCGGTGGCTTTGCCATCGACCGACGGGGATACTTCGAGCATCCGGACTACGGAAAACTTTTCTGGCCCCACCTGGTGCGTGGAGGCCCGATCATGGGCTCCAAAGTGGCGATCGAGGTCCTGCGGGACGGCAACGTCCAAACCATCGAAGCCACCCTTGAAAAGTCGCCCGCGCCTCTGGTTCCCGGCTATCTCTATGACGAAGCCCCGCCCTTCCTCATCAAAGGTGGACTCGTTTTCCAGGAACTCTCCAAACCGTATCTTGAGGCCTTTGGCAAAGATTGGGCGACCCGCGCCCCACTCAACTTGCTCGACGTCCTGAGCAGCCCGGAAGATTATGAGGAAGGCCGACGCCGGGTCGTCGTGCTGACCCGCGTTGTGGCGACGGAGGCCACCATCGGATACGATCGACTCGGCAGCCAGATCATCAAGTCGGTGAATGGCAACGCGGTGAAAGGACTCCCCGAGCTGGCAAAGGCTCTGGAAACCGTTCCGGAAAATGGCATTCACACCATCGAAACAGACGAAGAACCCTACCAAATCTTCCTCGACGAAGCCCTCTCCGACCGGGTTGACCGGGATTTCGTGACACGGGGCCTGCCGACTCTGAAAAGACTCTACGAGGTCGAGTAGGCGGTCTCTTTTACTTCGTTGGGATCTTCAGCGTCTGGCCAATCCGCAACATGTCGGATCGAATTCCACTGGCTTTTTTAATCGCCGAGATTGACACCTTGTAGCGACGTGAGAGGGCGCTGAGGGTGTCTCCGCGAACCACCTTGTAACTGATAAACTCCGGGAGCGGAGCCGGATCCGGTTCCTCGACTACCGGAGGCGTTGACTCGGGTTCGCTTGTGGAATCCGGCTCAGACCCAGGGTCGTCGCTGCCTGCTTCCGGAGCATTTTCATCATCTTCAACCACCTCGGCACGAGCAGGCACCTCGGGCTCATCCGGCGCGCTGCCAATCTCCGGCTCCGGCTCGGTTTCGGGATCAGGTGTTTCCAGTTCACCAATCACTGTTCCCACTTCTCCCGAGGTCTCGCCTGCTTCCGAGCTAGTGGCTGGCTCCGGAGCCGGACCATCTGTCATATCCGGCCCGGAGGCAGGTTCGGTAGCTTCTCCCGTTTCTTCAGTCACCTGTTCCAGAGGGGTCACCTCCGGAGAAACAACGATTGCATCATTGGTCACTTCGACGGGGTCAGGTATGCCTTCTGGCTCGAGCTCAGCTTCAGATGACTCGATTTCAGAGGCCGTCAACCCTGGCGGCGGAGTCGGTGGCACCGCGCCTTCCGGGCCCGTTTCCCGGGTCAACGGAGCAATCTCATCTTCATTTGAAGCCAGATCGGGGCCTTCTCCCTCAATCGGTCGCGCTCCAACCGGAAGAACCATGACGAGCTGATGAATCGCCTTTCCGGTTGAGTCGGTGAAGACTTGGCTCGCGCTTCGCTCCATGCCATTTCGCAAGCGGGCAATCTCGTATTGGAAAAGAGAATCAGCCTCCAATCCCCAAACTGCCTCCACCATCAAATATTTGCCTGAATCAAGGGTTCGCTGAATGGCCCGATATTGATTCTCACCTTTGTGGACCCTCCCCTCGATTTCCGCAAAATAGTCTCCAATCGGGAGTTGCTCCTGGGCGAACATGAGACCGGCCTTGCTCATCCACGGGCCAAACTCAGCCTCGCGCGCCAACTCCTCGGTGGTGAGGCTTTGCTGAACTTTACCTTGCGGCTTCTTTGGATCGTCGCAGGAAGTGATCAGGGCCATCAAACCAATGGCGATGGAATGTTTGGCAGCAGAATGAATTTTCATGGGAACGGGGTGAGAACTAAATTTCGATATCAGGACGAATCGTTTCAGGTTTCCAAGATATCATCGATCAACGCGATTGAGAAGCTTCCATTGTCTTCCACAAAAAAAACGTGCCGTCCCGATCAGGGGCGACACGTCTTGAAAGTAAAAATTAGCGCTACTCGATTCCCAGCTCCTGCTTGAAGTCGCGGCGCAAGTTGCGCTCGGCGAGATTCACCATCACGTCCACGTTGATGTCAGGAGCGTCAGCATCGAAACCCTTGGAGTAATTAAAGAGATGCTTCGGGAAGTATTCCGTGAATCCCTCCCGTTCCTTGTCGGTGAGTCTCCCCCAGACCCCAAAATTCAGGGTCCGCGCAAGCTTCTGCTTCATCTTGAGGGTCAATTTTCTCCCCTGACAGGCTCGTTGCACCTGCTTGTGGGTCAATTGCTCTGGCGAAGCCTCGACAAGATCGTGATTCGAAAGCCCCCATCCTTCGAGCAATGTCGCCAAAGGCTGTGGTCCGAAATCCCGCTCTTCAGTCATTCCGGGGGATTAGGCATTCACGAGGCGAAGATCGCCGAGACGGCGAACCAGCTCGCGGGTTTCGCGCTGCCACTGGCGGAGAGTTGAGCGGGAAGCCTCAAGCGATTGGGAAACCGAAGATTCCAGCTCGCTCAGGTTCTTTTTAAGCTGAACCAAAAGCTCGTCAACCCGGGCCATGGCATGCTCACAGATGGTGCCTTCCTTCGAATTGAGCTCGGCGAGTCTGGCTTCGGCCTTGCGCTGGGCCTCTCTCATTTCTGCCGCAACAATCTTGCTCTCGGGGACGCGACGAAGATTACTGACAAGACCCAGCTTGTGAAGAAGCATGATGGTCCACTTGGTTGGATCGAAGTTCCAGGCCTTCACACCGTTACGGTAGTCGTGCTGAAACTCGTGGTGATAGTTGTGATACCCCTCGCCATAGGTGACGAGAGCCATGATCCAGCTGTCGCGAGCACTGCAGCGGGTCGAGTAAGGCTGGTTGCCAATGGTGTGGCAAAGGGAGTTGATGAAGAAGGTTGACTGCTGGACCAGGACGACGCGCAGAGCACCCACCACGAGGAAGCCACCGAGCGCTCCCACCATTCCGCCCATGACGAAGTAGCCAATGACAGCCGGGAGAATGAGCCCTGCAATGAAAGCAATGGCGACGTAGTGCTTGTCCTGAAAACGGACCAAGGCATCTTTTTGAAGATCCTTGACGTTATCGATTGGCTGGGGAGCATTAAGCTTGAAAAGAATCCATCCGATGTGCGCCCAGAAAAAGCCCTTTGAAATATCATAGGGGTCTTCGTCGTGATCGGTGTGCTTGTGATGGCGACGGTGATCCGAAGCCCAGTGCACCACCGAGTTCTCGAAAGCACAGGCTCCGAAAACCAAAGTAAAAAGACGAACCGGCCAGGTCGCCTTGAATGACAAGTGAGAGAAAAGACGGTGGTAGCCAAGCGTGATGCTCAGACCGGTCGCGATCATGTAGAAGGCGAAAAGACTCCACATGATCCAATTGAGATCATGCATGAACAGGAAAATGGGAGCCGCAACGACTCCGAGGACAGTAATGCCGAAGAGGAACGAGGTATTCACCCAGTTAACCCGGTAAAATGGAATTCGATGATTCATAAATATTATGTCTGTTTGTTGGAGCCTACCTGTTGGTCTGTGTGCAGCTCCCGCGTCGGGAGGAACCTACCAGCTGTGAGACCAACATGCGAGAGCCAATTTCAGGTCGGCTGGAAAACGGGATCTCCCGGCAAAATCTTTCACTGATTTGCATTCTTTGAAACCTGACCAAGACTCTCACATTGACTCACATTTTTTGTCAGACATGCTCCTTCCCGCCGTATTCTAAAATCTGCTTAAATCTCATGAAGAACCTTTTTGCTCTCTCACTTCTGGCCAGCGCGCCTCTCTTTGCAGCCCACCCGGGCCAGGCACCTTACGAACTCTACTGCGGGGCCTGCCACGCCCCTGATGGCAAGGGCATTAGCGGCGGTCAATTCCCCCCTCTCGCCAATAGCGAATGGGTAAAGGGAAAGCCTGAGCGCATTATTGAAATCGTCCTTCACGGCCTGCAGGGCAAGCTTCAGGTCGCCGGAAAGGACTTCAACCTGGCGATGCCCCCGCACAAGGACTCGCTCACCGATGATCAGATTTCCAACATCATCAGCTACGTCCGCTCGAGTTGGGGACACAAGGAATCGGCAGTCACCAAGCAGCAAATCGCAGCAATGCGAAAGAGCACGGCCAAGCAAAAGGACATGTGGCAGGCCTCGGACCTGCTCAAGAAATACCCAATTCAAAAGCCCCCCGCAATCCGGGATCTCCTTTCCTACACTCATCTCGGAAGCTTCAAGACCCTCGCCGACCTCCGCAAGACCAAGGCCGTGAACGCCGAGGAAGAGAAAAAGGGCGTCATTTCCCTTCAACACGCCGCCCTCAAAAAGAAGGCCCGCGACAACTACGGAATCGTCTGGGAAGGTTGGCTCGATGTCCCCCGCGATGGCAAATACACCTTTACCTACGATACCGACGACGGTGGCGCGCTGACCGTCGACGGAAAAGAAATTATTACCCGGAACTATGTTGGCCCGGCCGGCAAGCCCACCAAGAAGTCGGTCACACTCAAAAAAGGCCGGGTTGACATTAAGATCGAATATTACGAACTCAGCGGACAGGAGCACATTTCCCTCTCCTGGGAAGGCCCCAAGATGAAGAAGCAATACCTCTCCGACACCAAGTCCAGCGGGGGCGGCGGAGGCGGTCGCGGCGGACAATCCATCCCGGTGGTCGCCCCAGCAGGAGAAGCCATCATCTACCGCAACTTTATTGCAGGCACCGATCCACGCGGCATTGGCGTCGGATACTCGGAAGGCGTCAACCTGGCCTTCAGCGCCGATTCAATGAGCCTCGATTTGATTTGGAAAGGCGACTTCATCGATGGCGGGCGCCACTGGGTGAACCGCGGTCAGGGCTTCCAGCCACCCGCCGGCGAGCAGGTCGTGACCATCAACCGTGGCATTCCATTTGCAATTCTTGAAAGCCAGACCTCCGGATGGCCAGGCAAGGCGGACAACAAGTTGCAGCCGCTTTTCAAAGGCTACAGCCTCAACAAACAGCAGCAGCCGACCTTCAAATATCACTTTGGACCCATGGCGGCCCTCGACACCCCCGCCCCGAAGGCCGACGGCTCCGGATTCATCCGGACCATCACAATTGACGTTCCTTCCCCCGGATCTCCCGACGAGCAGCTCTACTTCCGCGCCCTCAGCGGAGGCAGCGTGCAGAGCGGAGGCGAAAGAACCTTCACCTTCGGAGGGGATCTCGTCGTCAACGTTCCGGGTTCGCAGCTTCCACCGTTCACCCGGGAAAACGAACTTCTCGTTCCCATCCCCCTCACACCGGGTAAGCACACCGTCACCATCGACTACACCTGGAAGTAATCAGGCACCCCAACCCTAAAAATTTGATCCCATGAAAAACTTCATTCTCTCCGCCGCTCTCGTTTCCACCGCGCTCGCCGATCCGCGTCAGCCGGAATTTTACCTGCGCGAAGAAATCCCAACGCCCGAAGGCGAGGTCCTCGAGCTCGGCGGCATCGCCATCATGCCCGATAAAAAAGTCGCCGTCTCTTCCCGTCGCGGCGACATCTGGATCTGCGAAGGTGCCTACGAAAAAGACCTCTCAAACGTCAAATGGACTCTCTTTGCACGGGGGCTTCACGAGCCTCTCGGGATGTTTTACCGGGACGGATCACTCTTCGTCACCCAACGCCCTGAAATCACCAAGCTCACCGATACCGATGGTGACGGACGCGCCGACAATTTTGAAACCATCACCCATCATTGGGGGATCGATGGCGACTACCATGAATATAACTTCGGCTCCGATCCCGATAAAAACGGAGACATTTGGGTCGTTCACTGCCTCACCGGCTCCGGAGGAGCCAGCGAGAAGTCCCCTTGGCGCGGCTGGTGCTTCCGCTACAACCTCGACGGAACGGCAACCCCAACCTGCCCCGGAATCCGCTCCCCGGGCGGTATCGGCTTCAACCAGGCGGGCGACGCCTTCTATACTGACAACCAGGGACTCTGGAATGGTTCATCCTCTCTGAAGTGGCTCAGACCCGGTGGCTTCATGGGCAACCCCACTGGCAACAAATACGTCAAACTTGTCGAAGGCATGGAAGAGCCCCCCAAACCCACAAGCGGTTCACGCATGGTCGTCGAGCATGACAAGGACAAGCGCATCGTTCCGCCCGCCGTCATCCTGCCCCATGGCAAGGTCGGTCAATCTCCCACCGCCGTCATTTATGATGACACCAATGGAAAATTCGGGCCCTTCCAAGGTCAGGTTCTTGTTGGCGAGCAGACCCATTCCCAAGTCCAGCGCGTCCACCTTGAAAAGGTCAATGGACTGTATCAAGGTGCCGTTTGGAAATTCCTTGAAGACTTCCGTTCGGGAATCGTCCCCGCCCGCATGGGTGAGAACGCGACTCTCTTCGTGGGAGGAACCAACCGCGGTTGGGCCGCCCGGGGAGGAAAAACCTTCACCTTCGAACGGGTTCGCTGGACCGGCAAAACACCCTTCGAAATGCACGAAATGCGCGCGAAGTCTGATGGTTTCACCATCACCTTCACCGAGCCCATCGACGCTGCCTCGGCTAAAGATCTGAAATCCTACGAGTGCGCCGCGTGGACCTACATTTACAAAAGTGGATACGGTAGCCCCGAGGTCGACCAAGCCACCCCAAAGGTTGAATCCGTCACCGTGTCGGACGATAAGAAATCAATCCACTTGAAGGTTTCCGGTCGGGTTCGCGGCCACGTTCACCATTTCAAGCTCGGTGGCTTGAAATCGGCAACAGGAGACTCTCTTTGGCATCCCGACGTTTATTACACCCTCAACGAGATTCCCGAGTAAACGGACCCCTCTCTTAATTCTCCAGGGCCACACTCGTCGCGGGGTGTGGCCTTCTTTTTTGGAAAAACGATCCGGAAGGCAAGCTCGCCAAAATCGCCTGTTGCACCGCTTCCTCTTTGCGCCATCATCCCTCCATGCGCATCGCCATCATTCCACTTCTATTCACTCTCCTCAACGCCCAGGAAAGCAAGGAGGAGGAGATCAAAAAGGACTCACCTGAGATCGCAACCAAACAGGACGCCGTCACCATCAACGGCCAGAAAATCGACTACAAGGTAACCGCCTCCACTCTCACTCTAAAGACGGCCAAGGACGAGGACCGAGCCTCGATCTTCCACGTCGCCTACGAGCGCATCGGTATGGCTGATCGCCACAAGCGCCCGGTCGTGTTCGCCTTCAATGGTGGCCCCGGTTCCTCGGCGGTTTGGCTTCACATGGGAGCCCTCGGACCACGCATCGTCCCGACCACTCCCGATGGCACCAAAACCCTGCCACCTCCCCTCACCGTTCAAGAAAACCCACAGTCCATCCTCGACGTCGCCGACATCGTCTTCATCGACCCCGTCTCGACCGGATTTTCACGCGCGGAAGGCAAAACCAACGCCAACGAATTCCATGGAGTCAGCGGCGACATCCGCTCGGTGGGCGATTTCATCCGCCGCTGGGTGACCGAAAACGATCGCTGGGCCTCGCCAAAGTATCTTCTCGGCGAAAGCTACGGCGGCATTCGAGCCACCGGCCTTGCCGACCATTTGCAGGATGAATTTGGAATGTCTCTCAACGGCGTCGTTCTCCTTTCCTCGCTTATCGACTTCCGCACCCTGCGCTCCAACACCGCGGACGATCTCAGCTACGCCGTCTTTTTCCCCGGTCTCACCGCAACATCCCACTACCACAAAAAGATCAAAGGCAACCGAGATGAACTCGTGGAGCAAGCCCGCACCTTCGCCTTCGGCCCTTATTCGCAGGCCCTCCTGAAAGGTGCCGCGATCTCCGCCGAAGAAAAGAAGTCAATCGCCGATCAAATGGCCGCGTTCACCGGGCTTCCCTCTTCAATTTTCCTCGAGACCAACCTGCGCCTCTCGTCAACCCGCTACCGCAAGGAGCTCCTTCGCGATGAGAGGAAGGTTCTTGGTCGCTTCGACGCCCGTATTGCCTGGCCCGCCGTTTCGCCCGAAGAAGACTACCCAAGCTACGACCCCTCATACTCGGTCGCCTATGGTGCGTTCTCGACCGCCATCAACGACTACCTCAGCCGTGATCTGGGGTGGGAAGGACATCATCCCTACAAGATTCTCACCGGCGACGTTCGCCCCTGGAACTGGGGAACGAGCAACAGCGTGCTGAACATGACCCGCAAACTCGAATCAGCGTTGCGGGAGAACCCCGACCTGAGGGTTCTCGTGATGTGTGGTTACACCGACCTCGCCACTCCCCCCGCCAACATGCAATACAGCATCGATCACCTTTTCAATATTCCCGACGAACGACGGAAAGCCATCAAGTTCACCTGGTATGAAGCCGGACACATGTTCTACCTCAACCAGCCGGACCTCGAAAAAATGCGCAAAGATCTCGTCGAATTTATCAAGTAGAGAAAAATGCCACCTTCCAAAAAACTTTGGGGGAAGAGTGGCAGTCCCACAAGGACTCGAACCTTGAATGACTGAACCAAAATCAGCTGTGTTACCAATTACACCATGGGACTGGCGCTTCGCCTGCGCTGACGCGCGTGCGGCGGAGGAATAAATTCAGTCCCGCGCCGTTGCAAGACTGAAATGGGTGGAAATCCTATTTTTCTTTTCCGGTAGCCTCTTTGACTGCGTCCTCTTCGCGCTGCCGGCCGGCCTTTCGGGTAAAGACAAGAGCCTGCCCCAGAGAACGTGCCACTGATTGGTGAAGCTTCTTAAAATCAGCCCCGGAAGCCGTCTCTCCTGAAAAGTCCATGGTGAGTTCCATGCGACATCCCGGAGACTTCAGCTTCTTGAGATCCCCACTCTCGCCAAGAGCAATGCGACCGTCCTCAAACTCCTCGATTTGATTGCCCTCGACCCCTCTCAGGGTCGTCCAGTGTATTCCAGTTGCAAGGGCCAGGCTTGGCTTGGACAAACCACCCACGCTTCGGGTCTTCAAAGACCGCCTGATCCCTTGGCGAAACGAAATCTCAAGGTAAACCGCACTTCCACCCTCCAAGCCCTCCTGAAATTTCGCCAGGACCGCGCCAGGTTTCGCTTTGGGCTCTAAAAAGACCACTTTAAAGCCGTGGGTCTCGACTCTCCTCCGAAGCTCGGTCTCAAACTGGTTTCCAGTTAAAAAGCCTTCCGGAAAATCCAGATTAAAAATCACGGTATCGAATCCCCCGAGACCACGCACTTGAGCGGGACGAAGAACCGGATCGATCATCAAAGTGAGGTCAGTAACCGAAAGCAAAGCCTCCCCCTCTCTCTGAACCAGCTTCCGTCCCAACAAGAAGCCAACCTTGTTGAAGGATGCTTTTTTGGTCCCACCTTCAAAAATCATCGTTAAATCCTTATTCATCAAAGTCACCTCATCACCTTTGATCTCCGGCCCGTTGAAACCATAGAATAAAGCCAACTGCGCGATGGAAATGTAATCCACCCCATCCACCTTGACTTTGTTCCACTTGAATTCCTGACCGAAAGCCTGAACCACCAACAACATCAAACAGGGAAGAACGACTCTCATCACTACAGGATCTCAGTTCGCCTCGAAGAGTCAAGATTCGTCAAAATCCAAACCACACAAGCCCACCCTTGACCTCTCTTCCAAAAACCAAGACCTTCGCCCACTCCCATGGATTACGGAACCCTCATTGAAAAACGCAAAGCACGCCTCGCCGAGATTGAAAAACTCATGGAGGACCCTGAATTTTTCAACGACCAACGGACCTCCACGCAGTATATGCGCGAGCACCGTTCTCTGAAAAAGCTCATGGACCTCTGGGACGAGTATCAACAAATCATCGGAGACATCGAAGGAAACGAGGAGCTCGCCAAGGGAGACGACGAGGAATTTGCCGCAATGGCCCAGGAAGAACTTCCCGGCCTTCGCGAACGCTACGAAGTCCTCGCACAGGAAGTGCAATACGCCCTCCTTCCCAAAGATGAAACCGAGGATCGCGATGCCCTCCTCGAAATCCGCGCCGGAGCCGGAGGCGACGAAGCCTCCCTTTTCGCCGGCGAGCTCATGAACCTCTATCAACGCTATACCGAAAAACGTGGCTGGAAATGCGAGCACCTTGAAAGCTCACCCTCCGATGTCGGCGGCTTCAAGGAGGTCGTTCTCAAAATCACCGGGGAAGAAGTCTTCCGCTACTTGAAATACGAATCCGGCGTCCACCGGGTCCAGCGTGTTCCCGCCACCGAAACACAGGGCCGCATTCATACCTCCACCGTCACTGTCGCGGTGCTCCCGGAAGCCGAAGAAGTCGACGTCCAACTCAAGCCCGATGAACTTCACATCCAGGCCACCCGATCCGGTGGTCCCGGAGGACAGCACGTCAACACCACCGACTCCGCGGTTCAAGTCACCCACCTCCCAACCGGTATTCAGGTCAAGTCGCAGGATGGTCGCTCCCAGACCCAAAACAAAGAAAAGGCACTTCAAATTTTGCGAGCCAAGCTCTTCGAAGCAGCCCAGCGCGAGGCCCAGGAAAGCTACTCGGCCCAGCGGAAATCCCTCATAGGTTCTGGTGACCGTTCCGAGAAAATCCGCACCTACAATTTTCCCCAATCCCGCGTCACGGACCACCGCATCAACTATACCTCCCATAATATGGAAGGGATCATGGCCGGCGATATCTTTGAATTCACCGACCACCTCCAAAAAGAGGAAATGGAGCAACGCCTTGCCGAAGAGGAGCTGGGTTAATTTTCCCGTATTGCCGGCGACCCCGAAAGGAAGCCGTCGAATTCTTCACAACTTATTCACACCCGCTCCACATGACGACCATCCTCGATGTTCTTGAGAAAGGTGCTTCTTTCCTCAAGCAGAAAGGCATCGCTGATCCGCGGCTCAATATGGAGCTCATGGTTGCTCATGAACTGGGTCTCAAGAGGATGGATCTCTACCTCCGCTTCGATCAACCGCTCGACGAAGGCCCACTCGAATCACTCAGAGGAAAGCTGAAAAAACGAAGTGAACACGTTCCTCTTCAACATCTTAACGGAGTTGTTCACTTTGGTGATTACGAGTTTCAGTGTGATCACCGCGCTTTGATTCCCCGTCCCGAAACCGAGGAACTTGTGAACATCGCAAAGCAGCAGTTGTTCACAAAACCTGCCCGCATTCTCGATGTCGGTTGCGGCTCGGGAGTTCTCGGGCTGACCCTTGCGAAAGACCTGGGAACAGACTGTGAACAACTCACTTTGGCTGACTTATCCACAGAAGCCCTCGCCTTATGTGAACAAAATCGGGAAGCCCTTGAAGTCGATGCCCATCTTATTGAGAGCGATCTCTTCTCCGGAATCACCGGCACTTTCGATATCATTGTGGCAAACCTTCCCTACATCGCGGAAAGCGAGCGCGGGAAGCTGGATCCCGAAGTTCTTCATGATCCTGAAATGGCCCTTTTCAGCGGCCCTGATGGACTCGATCTCCTTCGCCCCTTCTGCTCCGATTGTATTACCTTTCTAAATTCCGGGGGCATCGTTGCGCTCGAAGTCGGATACGATCAGGGTGAAATCGTCGCCGGACTTCTCCAAGATGCCGGACTGAGCGAGGTCTCGGTTAAAACGGATCTCAGTGGAATCCCCCGCTTTCCACTTGCACGGAAGGCTTAAAAAGCCCAATTCACCCCCTCCCAACAACAACGGACCATGGACAAACTTCTCGTGCACGGCGGCACCTCCCTCACCGGATCGATCAATATTTCCGGTTCCAAAAACGCCTCTCTCCCCATTCTCGCAGCTGCTCTTCTGACCGATCAACAAGTCGTCATTGAACGCGTCCCCGATGTCTCCGACACCAACTACATGCTGCAGATTCTCAGCGCGCTCGGTTGCGAAGTCGAGCGCTACAGCGGCACCGTGAAGATCACTGCCGCCGATATTCATCCAGAGGCTCCTTACGAGATCGTTCGTAAAATGCGTGCGTCCATTTGCGTCATGGGCCCCCTCGTGGCCCGACTCGGCCGGGCCAGCGTTTCCATCCCAGGCGGATGTGTCATTGGTGACCGCCCCATCGATCTTCACTTGAAAGGACTGCAGGCCATCGGCGCTCACATTGACACCGAAGGCGGCAACATTCTCATCGAAGCCAGGGACGGACTGAAGGGCCGGGAAGTCGATCTTCGCGGCAAGCACGGCCCGACGGTTTTGGGAACCGACAACCTGATGATGGCCGCGGTCCTCACGGAGGGAACCACCATCATCGAATCCGCGGCCTGCGAACCCGAAGTGGTCGACCTCGCCGATTTCCTCATCTCCATGGGGGCCAAAATCGAGGGCGCGGGAACCCGCCGCATCACCATCGAAGGCGTGACTTCCCTTGGAGGAACCCACCACACTGTGATCCCGGATCGCATCGAAGCCGGGACCTTCATGGTCGCTGGAGCCATGGCCGGCGAATCGGGAATCACTCTGAATCGTGTTCGCAGGGATCAGCTCACCGGCGCGACTGAAAAGCTCATTGAAGCCGGGCACTTTGTGAAGTTCAACGCCGGTGGAGACAGCGTCACCATCACCCCCGGTGATTCACCGATCGGCTGTTCCATCACCACCGCTCCCCACCCGGGATTCCCGACCGACATGCAGGCGCAATTCACTGCCATGTTTGCCACCACTCCCGGCATCTCGGTCATCGAGGATACCATTTTCCCGCAGCGCTTCATGCACTGCGCCGAACTCACCCGCATGGGAGCCGACATCAATGTCGACAACGGCTCGGCGGTTGTTCATGGCGTGAAGCAACTCAGCGCCGCACCCGTCATGGCCTCGGACCTCCGGGCCTCGGCGGCCCTCGTTCTTGCCGGCCTCAAGGCCAAGGGCACCACCGAGATCAATCGCCTCTACCACATCGACCGTGGCTACGAGATGATCGACGAAAAACTTCTCCAACTTGGCGCGAAAGTAGAACGCACCAGGGGAAGCGTCTGATTCTCTCGCTTGCAGTGACAATTTATTACGTCTAGCGTGCTGCCTCACGCACGCACAATGACGAAACTTCTCCCCCTATTCTTTGTCACCTTGCTCCCGGCAAGCGCCGACCTCGTTGCCCACTATGCTCTCGATGAAACCGACACGACCACCTCGGTCGTGCAGGATTCCCTCCAGCAGAACAACGGAGTTCTCATTGGCAGCGGCAGCCCCACCAAGAACTTCACCGCCCCTCACGGCACTGGCTACGATTTCCCCCTGCGCTCCGGCTTCCGCGTCGATCCTGCTCCCGAGGTTCAGCCAAACGATCAATTCACCATCACCTGGTGGTTCCGCCCAACCACTCTGGATGCCTTTGACCGCTTTTACGAAACTCTCTCGGGAACCGGAAACAACGGCTCCGGAATTCGAATCGATCTTGGCTCCAATGGCCGCCAGGTTCGCGCTCTCCTCCGCGATGGCAACGGCTCCACCAACACAACCGTGACCAGTCCGCTCAGCCTCACGGTCGGGGCCTGGTATTTCTTCGCCCTCCGCTATGACTCGCTGAATAACTCCTGCAAGGTCACGGTTCTTCGTGATACCGGCGGCGATATCACCGCTTCAAACATCGCCTCGTTCACCACCACAAGCACCTCCCTCGGCACCGATATCATCACTCATAACACCGGTGTATTTTTCGCAGCCGACGATGCCGGAGCCTCTGGCTCAAACGACTTTGGCGGCTCGATGGACGACATTGCCATTTTCCAAACCGGAGACAAATTCGGAGTCCTTTCCGACTCCGATCTTGCCGAGATTTTTAACGATGGCGCTCTTGCTTTTGACCCTCCTGCCCCGCGCCCCACCATCAACTCCTTCACCGCCAGCGAAAGCAACTTTAGCTCCGGCGACTCCGTCACCCTGAGCTGGAATGTCTCCGATGCCGACTCGGTCGAAATCACGCCTGGCATTGGGGCAGTCAACGCAACCGGCTCGACCAGCTTCACCGCATCCTTTACCGAGATCTACACCCTTACCGCCACCAATGCGGAAGGCCCAACCACCGCCACGGTTCAAATCACGGTGGATGGCCTGGCTCTCGCTCCCAGGATCAGCGAATTCGTCGCAAGCAATTCATCGTTTGACGATGGCGACGGCAACTCCTCCGACTGGATTGAAATCCACAACAGAAACACGGCCCCTTTTGACATCTCCGGATATCACCTCACCGACGACGCCACCAATTTGACCAAGTGGACCTTCCCAAACGGCACCATTTTGGATGGCAACGAATACTTCGTCATCTTCGCGTCCGGAACCAGCATTCCGGACTCTGCAGGCAATCTCCACACCAATTTCAGCCTCAACGCCAACGGTGAATACCTCGCCCTGATCTCCCCGAATGGCAGCAACATCATTCAGGATTTCCCGCCGACCTACCCGCCTCAAAAAAACGACACCAGCTACACCTCGCAGGGCTTTCTTTCCCTTCCCACCCCGCGATCTGAAAACACCGGGATCGCTCAACTAGGATACGTCCGCGACACCACCTTCGATATCGATCGCGGCCACTACGACGCGCCTTTCAACCTCACTATCGAGACCTCCACTCCAGACGCAGGAATCTACTACACCACCGACGGCACTCCCCCGACCCCCGAAAACGGCACCCTCTATAACGGACCGGTCACAATCTCCACCACCACCGTTCTCCGGGCCGCCGCCTTCAAGGAAAATTTCATTCCTACCAACGTCGACACCCAGAGTTACATCTTCCTCAACGACGTCATCAATCAGCCCAACAACCCACCCAACACCACAAGCTCGTGGGCCGGTCGTATTGCGGACTACGAAATGGATCCGCAAATTGTCACCGACCCGGATTATGCCGATGCGATCATCCCGGCTCTTCAAAAATTCCCCACCCTCTCGCTCACGATGGCGCCCGATGACTTCTACGGGCCCAACGGAATTTACCAAAACCCCGAAAGCCAAGGCTCGCTCTGGGAACGCCCGGTTTCCGCAGAACTCATCTCGCACGACGGATCCGAGCCCGGCTTTCAAATCAATGCCGGCCTCCGCGTGCAAGGTGGCAGCAGCCGTAATCCGGACACCCCGAAACACAGCTTAAGTCTCCGCTTCCGCACCCAATACGGGGCAGGAAAACTACGTTACCCCCTTTACCGAAATTCTCCCAACGGACGCAGCGCCGTGGAAAAATTCGACACCCTGCAACTCCGTGCAAACTACAACTACGGCTTCTCCCACCGCCACTTTTGGCAGTGCGATAAAGCGCAGTATAACCGTGACCAATTCACCAACGATACGTTCATGGAAATGGGGAACACCGGCGTTCACGGTCGCTGGACTCATCTTTATATAAACGGAATTTACTGGGGACTATACCATCTCCACGAACGACCCGATCAGGATTTCATGGAAGCCTACTTCGGCGGAGAGGACGATGATTACGACGCCATCAACAAAGGCCAGGCCCAGTCCGGCACCGTGACACGCTACAACACCATGGCTTCAATTTCACGCAACAACATCGCGAACAACTCGGTTTACGAAGCTCTCCAAACCCATCTCGATCTCGATTCATTCATCGACTACATGATGCTTAATTTCTACATCGGTAATAACGACTGGGATGGCAACAACTGGCGCGCCGCCGGCATGGGGCCCTCCGGCGTCCCCTTCCATTACTTCCCGTGGGATTCCGAATTCGCCATTTCGCCACCTCGCACCAATCCCGCTTATCTTAGCATCGCGGGGGCTCTCAACATCAACGTCACCGGTCGCAACAATCGCAACAACCGGCCTTCCGGCATCCACCAGGACCTCACTCAGAACTCCGAATACCGCCTTCGATTTGCCGACCGGGCCCACGCAGCCCTCTTCAATGGCGGACCACTTTCAACCACCGGGGCCACTGAAATTTGGCGACGCCGGTCCGACGAAATGGACGATGCCATTATCGCCGAGTCTGCCCGCTGGGGAGACTACCGCCGCGATGTGCAAGCCGCCGGTGGATGGCAGCGCTCGAACTACGAACTCTACACCAGAGACGACCAGTATCTGGCCACGCAAAACTACATCACCGGGACCTACCTCCAACAGCGACCCAACATTTTCCTAAACCAACTCCGGGCCCGCAACCTCTACCCCTCCGTTGACGCCCCCACCTACACTCAAAGTGGCAATTCCCTAACCATGGGCAATCCCAATGGAGGTGGAACCATTTTCTACACCACCGATGGCTCCGACCCACGTGACCCCGGCGCCTCGACTTATGCAAGCGCCATCAGCCTCACCACCAGCGCCACTTACAACTCCCGCGTGCTCGAAAACGGAGTTTGGTCGGCCCTTCAATCGGCCGACATCATCGCCGGCAGCCCCGCCGATGCCACAAACCTCGTGATTTCCGAACTCTACTACAACGAACCCGGCCCCTCCGAAGAAAACGAATTCATCGAACTGGTCAATATCTCCAACAACGAGATCGACCTGAGCAATCTCACTTTCACCGCCGGGCTCACCTACACCTTCCCTCTCGACACCACCCTTGACCCTGGAGCCCGACTCATCCTCGGACCCAACGACTACGAGGGTAATCTCGACAACGGCGGTGAGGAAATCACTCTCAACGACGCCTCCGGCAATATCATCGAAAGCTTTACCTACGATGACAACCTTCCTTGGCCCGAAGCGAGCGACGGCGAAGGATTCAGCCTCGTCCGAATCAGCCCGTCGTCCCAACTCGATCCCAATCTCCCGTCCAGCTGGCGCGCCTCAACCACCGTCGGCGGCAATCCAGGCTCGTCTGATGCGACCACCTTTCCGGGCGGCGACTTGCTCGCCTACGCTTTTCAGGACAAGAGTCTTATTCCGACCGAAAACGGTGTCCTTGCGCCCCGAAACCTCGCGGCCGACGACATCATTCAGCAAGTTCAAACCTCCACCGACCTCGAAAACTGGACCACCCTTGCCGACCCCGTCCTCGAGTCGCTTCCTGAAAATGGTTTTAGCATCCAAACCTACGAAGTCGGTCCAATCACCAGCGCCCGATTTTACCGTCTCAAAGCAACCCTCCGCTGACCCACCTTAAAACCTTCGCACCATTGCGTCTTTGCGGTTAAACCTCACCCATGCCCCTCGCCGCCAGCGTTCTCATCGACGGACCTTCCGAGCTCGTCTTTGACTACGCCATCCCGGATCACCTCAAAGTCCTACCCGGCTGCCGGGTGCGCATTCCCCTTCGAAATCGAAACGCCACCGGCACCGTCCTCCGCGTTCAGGAAGCCCCTCAATCTGAATTCGACCTTCGCTTTCTCACCGGCCTCGTCGACCCGGAACCACTCATCACCCCTCCTCTCCTAAAACTCGCAGACTGGATCACTTCCTATTACGGAACCCCACTTGAACAGGTCATTCGCTCCATCATCCCGGCCTCCATTCGCGGAGAAAAAACCTCAGCGAAAGTTCGCAAAGCCGCCGTCCTCAAAAACAAACCATCCGACGAAGAACTCGCCACGATCGCCAAACGGGCCAAGCGACAACACCAAATTCTCACCTTGTTGTTAATCGCAGACAAGCCCATCCCCATCACCGAACTCGGTGGAGCCTCCGCCTCATCCTCGCTCAAAACCCTCGCCGAAAAAGATTGGGTCCAAATCATCGATCTCGAAGTCCGGCGGGACCCCGATGCAAACGAAACCTTCGTCCCCACCGACCCTCTCACCTTGAACGACGAGCAGGCCGAGGTTCACAAAACGATCACCAAAAGCCTCCACTCGGAAAAACCAACGCCCATACTCCTTCACGGCATCACCGGATCCGGAAAAACCGAAGTCTACCTCCAGGCCACCCGCGCTGCCCTTGACCTTGGCAAAAACGTCATCGTCCTCGTCCCGGAAATCTCCCTCGCCCCCCAAACCGTTCAGCGCTTCAAAGCCCGTTTCCACGACCTCACCGATCAAATCGCCATCCTTCACTCCAACCTCTCCCAGGGCGAGCGCTTCGACGAATGGCACCGCATCCGCGCCGGCAGGGCCCGCATCGTCATCGGAGCCCGCTCCGCCATCTTCGCCCCCGTTAAAGATCCCGGACTCATCATCGTCGATGAGGAACACGAACCTGCCTACAAACAGGAAAACGTCCCCAAGTATCACGCCCGTGATCTTGCCGTCGTCCGCTGCCATCTCGAAAAATGCACCGTCGTCCTCGGCTCCGCCACCCCCTCGCTCGAAACCTTCCAAAACACCCAACTTGGGAAATACCAGATGGTCAAAATGACCGAGCGTGCCGACGGAGCCTCGCTCCCCCTCACCCGGGTCGTCGACATGCGCATCGAGGCCAGGAAGCACAAAGGCCGCGATGCCATCATCTCGGACATTCTTCGTACTTCCGTCGAAAAACGTCTCGAAGCCAACGAGCAAGTCATCATCTTCCTCAACCGCCGCGGCTTCGCCCGCTCCCTACAGTGTCCTCCCTGCGGCCATGTCATCGAGTGCAATCACTGCGCCATCCCCCTCACCTACCATCGTGGTGATGAACGCCTCGTCTGCCACATCTGCGGCTTCCAATCCATCGTCCCCCGCCTTTGCCCCAACTGCCAGGACCCCGCCATTCGCTTCCAGGGTTACGGAACCGAGAAGGCTGAAGCCATCCTCCGCAAAGTCTTCCCTTCCGCAAAAATCGCCCGACTCGACACCGATACCACCCGCCGCAAGAACACCCTCCGTGACACCCTTCGGGACTTCCGGGCCAAGAAAATCAACATCCTCCTCGGCACTCAAATGATCGCCAAGGGCCTCGATTTCCCAAACGTCACCCTCGTCGGCGTCCTCAACGCCGACCTGTCCCTTTACGCACCCGACTTTCGAGCCGGCGAGCGCACCTTCCAACTCCTCACCCAGGTCGCAGGCCGCGCTGGTCGCGGCAAAATGGCGGGAGAGGTCATCATCCAAACCTCCACCCCGCACAGTCCCTCCATCCAATTCGCAAGGCATCACGACTTCGATGGCTTCGTCGCCCAGGAACTCGACGTTCGCCAACAATTCCAATACCCGCCCTTCACCCACCTCGCCCTCCTCCTCGCGAGATCCAGCCACGAACGGCGCGCCGAATTCACCCTGCAAACCCTCCACCGGAAACTCGCCGAGAACCTCCCCGAAAACGTCATCCTTGGTGACCCCATCCCCTCGCCTCTGACCAAATCACACTCCCAATTCCGCTTTCAACTCCTCATGCGCGGACCCAACGCCAGAGTGCTCTCCCACCACCTCAACAAAATCCTAAGAGCCACCCCCACCCCCGAAGACGTCATCGTCACCGCCGACCTCGACGCCTACGACCTCGGATGAACCTCCGCCCTGACCGTTTGAAAGACCTTCACACGCCCCTCGCTTGCTTCCATGATGGGCCACCTCTAAACTCCAGCCATGCCCGCAGTCCTTATTGTTGAAGACGAACCCGCCATCGCGGACACCCTGATCTATGCGCTGGAGACCGAAAACTTCTCGGTCACTCATGTGACAACCGCACAAGATGGGCTCGATCACTTCAATTCCCACGCCCCCGACTTTGCGGTTCTCGATATCGGCCTGCCCGATTTCACCGGCTTCGATCTCTGCAGAAAGATCCGCGACTTTTCACAAGTCCCCATCCTCTTTCTCACCGCACGGGACTCTGAAATCGACCAAGTCCTTGGCCTCGAGCTCGGTGCCGACGACTACGTCACCAAACCCTTCTCCCCAAGAACCGTGGTTGCGCGCATCCGGGCCATCCTGCGCCGCGGCAAAAGCGCACCTGAGGTGATTTCTTCGCTCCTTCACCACGATCCGGACACCATGAGTATCACTTGCTGCAATCATCACCTCGATCTTACTGCTCACGAATACAAGCTTCTCGCCATTCTCCTCGGGCAACCCGGCCGCGTTTTCACCCGTGAGCAACTCCTTGAACAAGCCTGGGACGATCCGGGGTCGGCCATGGATCGCACCATCGATGCACACATCAAATCCCTCCGGGCCAAACTCCGCCAACATTCCGATGACGCAGCCGAAACAATCCAGACCCGCCGTGGCCTCGGATACACCCTCATTCTCTAAATGCGGCTCACACGTGTCACCCTGCTCTTCATCACTCTCATTATGGGAGCGGGATTCTATCGCCTCACCGACTACCTTCTCGAAGACCTCGAAACGCAGACATTACAGGCGACCGAGGAGGCGATGATCGACACCGCCCAAATTCTCGCTAACCTCGCCGGGAAGGATCCAGACCTTAACAAGGTTTTTGAAGGCGTTGACGAGCGCAAACTCAGCGCCAAAATCTTTGTTGTCGCTAAAGAAAACGTCGGACTGAATGCCTACCTTACTGATGAAAAAGGCATCGTCCTTTTCGACAGCGGCCATCCGGAAAACGTCGGCAAGGACTTCAGTGAATGGAGCGACGTTTACAAAACACTTCGTGGCAAGTACGGAGCACGCTCAACCCGGGAGGACGAATCAAAATCAGACTCATCCGTCATGTTCGTTGGAGCCCCGGTGAACCAGGATGGAAAAATCGTGGGCTGCCTCAGCGTTTACAAGGCCCAGAAAGATGTCCTGCCTTTCGTGCAGGATCGCCGCAAAACCATCATCTGGTCGGTCGCCCTCATCGGCCTTGGCATTCTTGCACTCATTGTCGCAGTCTTCATGTGGCTTTTTCGTCCGGTCGGCAAGCTCACCGCCTATGCCCGGGCCATCACGCGCGGCGAACGCCGCCCCAAACCACAAGTTGGACTTGGTCGTGAAGTGAACACTCTCGCCAATGCCCTCCATGATATGCGGGAATCCCTCGAAGGACGCCAGTATGCCGAACGCTACATTCAGACTCTGACCCACGAACTCAAGTCTCCCCTCGCCGCCATTCAAGGAGCCGCCGAACTTCTGAACGAAGACATGCCCCAGTCCGACCGCGCCAAATTCGTGGGGAACATTCGGAATCAAACGAAGCGGTGCGAAGCGATGATTCACCAACTGCTTGAGCTTTCAACGCTGGAAGCGCAAAGCCATTTGGAGAACTCCCACGAATTCGATCTGGCCACTTGCGGACGCAGGGTTCTTTCCCAGCTGACCGGTCTGGCCGAGTCTACCGGAGTCACCCTGGATTTCGACATCCCCGAACCACTTCAATTTTTCGGGAACGAACCCCTCCTGGGGTCGGCTCTCACCCACCTTCTTGAGAATGGCATTCAGTTCTCGACCAGGGGAGGAACCGTTCTTCTGGCTGCAAGAGTTCACGAAGACCGGGTCATCCTGTCGGTTCGCGATGAAGGAGCGGGAATCCCCGACTTTGCAGCGACCCGGGCCTTCGAGCGCTTCTATTCATTTCGCAGCGAAGACCGCGGCAAAGGAAACGGACTTGGCCTCACCTTCGTCAAGGAAGTGGCCGAACTCCACCAAGGGAAAGCACGAATTTTCCGTCATGAGGGAGGCGGAACCGAGGCCAGAATGGAACTCCCGGTTATCCCCGCCTCCACCTAAGGGTTTCTCCAAACCTTCACATTCCGGGCATGATGACTTCACAGTCCCGATTCAATTTCCTGAAATGATTTAAACAGACCGGGGTCGTTTTCATCTTTTCCTCCTTACCACTCTCTCCATGCGTCACGAACTAGCCATTCTCCTCAGAGGATCCCCCGCAGATCTCCGCAAGTGGATCAATGACCCTGGCGCTTCAAGTCTGCGCCTGTGCCTCGTGACCATTATCCTGGCCTTCGGAATCTACGGCATGACGGTGGGATTTTGGCGGGATCCGAAGATGGGAATCTACGTTGGGATTAAAATGCCGGCCCTCATCATCCTCACCCTCGCCTGCAATGGATTCCTCAACGGCATGCTGGGTCTTCTTTTAGGGAGCGGCCTCGGCTTCCGGCAATCGATCATGGCGCAACTCATGAGCTTCACCATTGCCGCCCTCGTCCTCGGGGGATTGGCTCCTGTGACCTTCTTTATGTCCCTCAATGCTCCGGCACCAGATGCCGCAAACGCTACGAGCGCCCATTCCTATTTCCTGGTCGCTCACACCGTGCTCATCGCTGTGGCAGGCATTATTGCCAACCTCCACCTAGCCAAGCTGCTTATCGCCGTCACCCCCGATTCCCGCACCGCAATCACCACCCTCCTGGCCTGGCTGGGCGGAAATGCTTTCGTAGGTGCCCAACTCTCATGGATCATGCGGCCGTTTTTTGGAACCCCCACTATTGAAGTCGCTTTCCTGCGCCCCAAGCCATTTGATGGGACCTTTTACGAGGTTTTTTGGGACAAGCTGCAAGCCATCAGCGGAGGAGGTGGCTTTATCGTACTGATGCTGATCGCAATCGTGCTGTTTTTGCTTCACCTGCCTGTGATCAAACTCCTCTCCTGCGGAGACTCAGGGAAATCAGGGCGCCAGGGTTGAGAATATTCCTCTCAATCCATCCATGATAGGCTTCGGGTTTCATTTTTTCTGGTCACGCCTAACAACTCTTTCTAAAAAATGGGAGTCAGCTCAGAAAATTTGCTGTCTTCATCCATCAACAAGAAAAATGCGCATCATTCATCGTTCAATCATCGCCGGACTGCTGGCATTGACAGCGCTGGGTCTCTCCAGCTGCGGATCTTCAAAACCGGCTCCACGCCCGAGCTATTCGGCACCCCGAAAAGTCGTCTTTAAACCTCTCGTCACCATTCGGAACAATTCCTACAAATCCATTCTTTTGGGTCTCAGGGGACCGGAAACCCGCTTTGTTTCAATCCCGGCCCGCTCCAGCCGCTCGGTGAATCTCTACTCTGGAACCTACAAATACGCCGCAACGGCCAAGAATACGAACACCATCTCGGGTTACAAGTATTTCGGAACAAACCGGAAATACACTTGGAACTTCAAGGTCAACTAGAGTCGATTACACTCCATTTGTTTCAAAAGCGGGTCAATCGGCCCGCTTTTTTGTTGGAGTAGTCTACCCTCCTTACGCTTGAATCCCTCCAGTGACTCAGGAACGGCAGGAACAACTGGCAGATGGCTCTTACGAGTTCCTCGCAATTTTTTTGGAGGGTCTTCCTTTCATCTTCCTCGGCACCCTCGTTAGTGGCTTCCTGGGAACCTATTTGCCGCGTGGAGCATTCGAGAAAATCCTTCCGAAAAACAAAACCCTCGCCATTTTCATGAGCGGACTTCTGGGCGCTGTTTTTCCGGTCTGCGAATGCGCCGTCGTTCCAGTCATCCGGCGACTCATCAAAAACGGCCTTCCGGTCTCCTGCGCACTCGCCTACATGCTGGCCGCTCCGATCTTTAATCCCGTCACCGCGATCAGCACCTACAAGGCCTTCAACAATTCTTCAGAGATCGCCATCTCGCGACTTGCCATGGGATATATGATCGCGGTCTTTATCGCCCTGATTGTGGCACGCATGGCCCACAACTTCTTCCTCAAGGAATCGGCCAAAGCCGAGGAGGGGCATGAACACCGCCACCCGCGCAATCTCAACGCCGCACTCAACAACTCGTTGCGCGACCTCATGGATGTCGGACTCTACTTCTGCATTGGAGTCGTTCTCACCGCCATTCTCAAAACCACCGTCATTGACCCCACGGATGACTTCTGGAAAGACTTGGCAAATAATTCAATCCTGGGCTCCATCGGGATGATGTGTCTCGCTTTTGTGCTCTCGCTCTGCTCAACCTCCGACGCCTTCATTGCGGCAAACTTCCACAATTTCAAGTACGGCCCCAAGCTTGCCTTCATGGTCTTTGGCCCCATGATGGACGCCAAGTTGGTCTTTCTCTATTCCACCGTTTTCAAGTGGAAGTTCATCCTCTTTCTTTTCGTCGCCATCTTCATTTTGACGGGGGCTCTCAGCCTCCTCTTTGAGACAAAAATCCTTCCCGCGTGGATGTCGCAACAAACTGAAATCCCTTTAGCTCAATGACTTCCCTGGACACCCGGCTCTTTGGATTTCTCGCCAGCATTTGGGGAGGGCTCTTGGTCTACTTTTATCACTCAACCCGGGTCCGGGACTACCTCGATGTGAGCTTCCACCACTTCATCATGATCGGCGGCATCGGCATGCTGATCCTGGGCGTCTATTCAATCATCAATCCAAAATCGCAACCCGTAAAAGAGCAATCTCCAGGGGCATGTGGACACGACCATGATCACGACCAACCTCATCATGAGGGGCATTCCCACGATCATGATCACAGCCATAACCACGGGGATCATTGCGACTCTTGCGATCACGTACACGAAGAAGGACACGGGCCCTTTGTCACGATTTTGCTCACGCTCATCCCCCTCACCCTGGCCATGACCTACACCCAGGACAAGCTATCCAACCAGGGAAGAGCCAAGAAGGGACTCTACGAAAAACCGGCTCTTACCAATGCCGACATCCCGCCCTTCACCCGGGAAGATCTCGAGAAGAATGTTCCCAAAAACGAATACGGTGAATTCCAACTCCGCATGATCTCCGCCTACTACGCCGCCGGGGACCGTGAAATCCAGGACATTTTTGACGGACTCCCGGTCGAACTTGAAGGGCGCATCGCCCCTGAAAAGCTCAACAACGAATCAGGTAATCGACTTCGCATCTTCCGTGAAATCATCACGTGCTGCGCAGCCGACTTGCAAATCGTGGGAGTCTCGCTGGAGTTTCCGGAGGGAGCCAAGCGCCCTCAGGTTGAAGACTGGGTCAAGGCTGGTGGCACCCTCACTTTTGAAACCGTAAACGGTGACGTCCTCCCCCTCCTCAAGATCCGCGAAGTGATTCCTGCCGAAGAACCCTACTCGGAATTCCGCCGCCGCCAATAATCCCCATGCCTCTTAAAGCCCTCCGCCAAGAACTTCTCGCGACCGTCCTCGGTTCCAACGAGGCGGTCGACCTCCTCCTTACCTCGCTCCTGGCGCGTGGCCACGCGCTGGTCACAGGACCGCCGGGAATCGGCAAGACCACCCTAGCCCAGACCCTCGCGACTCTTCTCAGCGGAAGCTATCGCCGCATTCAATTCACCCCGGATTTGCTTCCCTCCGATATTTTGGGATACCAACTCTATCGCCCTCAAAACGGCGACTTCGAATTTATCGCAGGCCCGGTCTTTGCCAACTTCGTCCTGGCAGACGAGATCAACCGCGCCTCACCCCGCACCCAGTCCTCGCTGCTCGAGGCCATGAACGAACGCCAGGTCACCATTGACGGCGCGACCCGCGAACTCCCTGATCCTTTTCTCGTCATCGCCACCCAGAACGACACCTCCTCAACCGGCACCTTTCCACTTCCCGAGCCCCAACTCGACCGCTTTCTCCTCTCGATTCCCATGGGTCTCCCGGACGACCAAACCCAGCTGGAAATTCTCCGCTATCACGCCGGGGGAAAGTCCGCTCAAAAATCCGAGCCCATCATCTCGCTTGAGCAACTCACCCAACTCCAGTCCCGAAGCGCGGCCATTTCCGTTTCAGACACTTTGCAACGGTATCTTCTCGCGCTCTGCCAGGCTGTCCGCTCGATGATCGGTCAGGATCACGCCGTCTCAACACGGGCCACTCTTGCCCTCCAAAGAGCAGCCCAAGCGTCGGCTCTCCTTGACGATCAGGAGGCGATTCATCCCGACCACGTCCAAAAAATCTTCCCCCACGTCTTACGCCACCGCCTCCTCACCGAAGACACTCCCGACCCCGACCACCTCCTCCGGGCTGCTCTTGAGCAAACGCCTGTTCCTTGATTCAACATTGAGAAGTGATCAATTCAGCGTAGACTGGGCACAATGATTCAAACCATCCGCGTTGCCCGGACCACCCTCCTCCTTTCTCTTGGGTTGATCGGCCTGGCGATTGTCGGTGGCCTGACCTACCTCAACCAGGTCGGTTTCCCCGGCCGTTACGGAGATTGGTTAAAAAGCGAACTCGCCATCAGAGGAGTCTACCTTTCCTTTGAAACCCTTCGCTTCGACTTTCAGCGGGGATTGGTTGCAACCGATGTTTCATTCTATGGTGACGAAGATCAATCGACTCCACTCCTTGAAGGCGGAGAAATGACTCTCGATCTCGATAAAACGAAAGCGCTGCGAGGGAAATTCAAGCTCCGCAGCCTTGGGATTATCGACGGCACCGCTCACATCCCGGTTGACTACAAAGGGCGAACCGTAACCGCCCTCGACATCAATGGTGAGTTAAAGATCACCGAAAGCGGACGCATCATCGTTGAAGACGCCAGCGGCTTAATCGAAGGACTTCGAGTCAACCTTTCCACTGACCTCCGCGTGCCAACGGCCAAGCCGCAGGATAATCAAACCAAGCCCGCTGATACCCTCAAATCAAATCATATTCTCAGCAAGGTTCTCGATGAACTGGCCCTGTGGACCTTTTCATCGGAGAGCCCTCCCCAACTGACATTCGAAATCAAGGGAGACCTGACCACACCCGAGCGACTGCAAACCTCTTTCCGGCTGGACGCCGTCCGATTGATGCGGAACCAATATCAGCTCAACAAACTCCTGATCGCCGGTGATCTGCAGGCTCAAATCGTGACCCTCGATGAGATTCTGCTGCAGGACAACAGCGGTTCCGCATCCGGCCAGGCCGATTGGAGCGTCCCCAGAAACAGCGGTCGCTTTGAAATTACCTCGGATCTGCAGATCCAGGATTTTCTGAAAAGTTGCTTCGATGTGAGGGTCCTCAAAGATCTTGAGATCAACGAGGGCCCACCTGTCTTGAAACTCAGTGGCTCGTTTTCCGCCCTGCAGGACGGTGGATTTTCAGTCGCCGCCACCGGCCATGGTGACATCAGCAAGTTCTCTTTCCTCGGCACAAATTTCGATGATCTGTCCTCTGATTTTTCATGGAGGGATGGTGATCTTTACCTTCGGGATTTGGAAATCATCCACGAAGGGAAATATTTGAATGGCAACATGATGAGACAAGGCACCCGGGTTCAATTTGACCTCAGGTCATCGCTCCCTCTGGCCGCCTTCAAACCATTCATCAAAACCGGCGGCCCTCTCGACCAGGCCCTCGCACAGGTCACCTTTGCCAACAACTCCACAGTCGCTCTCGACGTGGTGGGAACGCTTGACCTCGCTGACCACACCGATTGGGCCGCCACCGGAAAAGTCTTTCTGAATAACCTGACCTACAAGGGCACAAAAATCCATCATCTCGCCACCAGCTATCAAATCTCCCCCGAGAAGGCTGAATTCAACAAGATCGAAGGTCTCCTTAATGATGATCAGGAAAACGCCCGCCTTCGCTTCAACGGTGACGCATCCGACCCCATCTATGTCGACCGGATTCTCTATGATCCCAGGACCCGCTTCACGACCATCAGCAATCTCCGGGGCAAAGCCTGGCCAACTCCTATCGTGCGAATCTTCGCCCCAAAGACCGCCGCACACATTGAGGAAAATTATCGCTTTCACAACCTACCGCGCATAGCCCTTGATGGAACCTTCGCCGGAAGAAAAGAAGACCTTGAAAAGAGCTCTTTCAGGGTGGGAGTCAGAACAGAAGGCCAGACCGACTTTCCCTTTCTTGGATCCGACCTCCCGCTCCAGAAGCTGACCGCCGACCTCTCAATCCAAGGAACCGGGATTTCCGTGCAAAATCTGTCCTGCGAAACCTTGAACGGCAGCATTGCAGGTTCGGTTTTTTGTGATGTCACCCCGGGACAAAAAACGAAGTATCGCGGCGCCATTAAATGGGATGATCTTTCATTCCGGCAGCTTTCCCGGGTTTATAAATTTAAGGAAGAAGAGAAAGGCACCCTCACCGGGAATATCGATTTCCGGGGAATCGCCGGAGGAGTTCGGGGCTTCAATGCGGATGGGCTTCTCGCAATCAATCAGGGCAATCTCGTTTCGCTTCCGATTCTCGGCCCCCTCTCTCCAATCATCGCCGGACTACTCGGCGACAAAAGAATGGGTTACGAGCGAGCCAAGGATGCCTCGGCACACTTCAAGGTCACCAATGGAGTCCTCACAACCAATGACTTCATTGCCATTTCCACCAGCATCACTCTCACCGGGGAAGGATGGATCGATCTGCTCACCGAAAAATTGGACATGACGATACGGATGAACGCGCGCGGGCTCCTGGGCTTCATCACCCTTCCCCTCCAGCCCTTGAAGGGAATCTTCCAGTTCCGGGGCACCGGAACTTACGGGCAACCAAAATGGCGGAACTCTCCCTTCACGAGGCCGGCCAAGGGACTTAACGATCCCATTTTCGAGAAGCTCGAAAAGGCTAAGATTGTTACTGAATAAACTGATATAGCTGTCGGACAAATCGAGTATGATCTGATATGAACCGATCCCTCCTCGCAGCGGCCTGCTCGCTTTCATTCTTTCTCGCTCCGGCTTCCGCTGAAATCAAGGCGGGTGCCGGGCTCGAATACGCCACGCTCGCCTTCTACCCCAAGCGTTGGAAGGAACAAAAAATCGACACCATCATGTTTCCCTGGGTCGGAGAAAACGTTGCCTTTCTCACCATTACTGACGGCTTTGACCCCAAGGTCATGACTCAATTCGTGGGCTCACTCGATCAAGGATGGGCCGCCTACCTCAAATTCACCGGCAAGGCGCCCGCCCCAAACAAACAGGTGCAGGGCAAGCCGGTGATCGCCGCCATTCCCAATGGTAATCTGACGTGCGGCGCAGGTTGCGGATACGTCGGATCGACCGGTATCGAAGCGCACGGCTTTTACTCTACCACCTACAAGGACTTGCAAAAGAACCCAAAGGCGATCCCCCACCTCTACTTTTATGAGATGGGCCGGAATTTCTTCACCTTCGGTCGTAAGCACAGCTGCTTCACCACGGGCTTTGCCGTCTTCATGCGCTACGTCTGCATCGACACCATGAACGTCGTGGATCACGACAAGCGGACCCGCGAAACCATCAACAGGGCCATTGAACAATATTCCGAAAGTGACCTTGGTTTCCTAAAGACGTTCACGAACGCCCACGGACTCAGCGAAAAACAAAATCGCCTAAAAACGAGCCCCACCGATCAACCCGTGATGTATGCCTCAGCCATGCTTCATCTCTGGAAATCACTCGGAGATGACTGGCTTTCGGCCTACTACGAAAACATCCATACCCTGCCACCCTTTCCCGACAACACCAGGGAAGGCTCCCTTTCACAATCACTGGGCTGGTATCTCGCTGCTTCGGTTGCAGCTCAAAAAGACCTCGCGGAAATCTTCGTCAAGAAATGGCGTCTTCCGCTGACCGACCAGGAAAAGAAGGCACTCTCCAAAGTCGACTGGAAAGCCAAAGGACTCAGCGCAGGCCAGCTCATTCGCACAATCCGATGACTTTCGGAGGAGAAATTTTTCACAAGGCCTGCTCAGCACTCAGCCCCCATGAAGACTGGGGTCCCGGGGGACTGGCCCCAAATGAACCATGGACTGACATTGGATTGTTCTTTGATTGGTTGAGCGACCGTGGATTCAGCGACCTCGAGAAGAAGCTCCTTCTTGCGGAGACTCCAAGAATTAATCTCAGCACAAATCATGGGCCCTTGTTCGGAGTGAAGGATTTTATCGAGAGAAACTCGCAACCCCACGCCCCCATTCTGGCGAGTGGCTTTATCATCGTCGCTTCCAGTCCAAATGGCGATGACATCGTCGTCCGGCGATCTGACAGTTCGGCCGGTTGGCTCCCCATGGCGATGACCGGGGGAAAGAGTCACAAAGAAATTCGAGAGTTATTTGTCGCCACTCATCAGTCGCTCGGCGAACTTCTCCGGGATGCGCAATATCATTGGGAATCTGTTTCGAAAGATTGGTATGAGGCGAAAAACTCCCAAGAGACGTCAATCAACTCGAGGGGTTCTTAATGAATTCACGCAGTTAAAATCCGTAAACGCGATTCACTTCTTCCGCAATCACCTTGATCCCGTATTCCACCGTTTCCACATCCATGGTATAACTGACCCGGATGCACTCTCTCGTGTGCTTCCAATCGGAACCCTCGGGCAGCCCGAAGAAAAAGTATTCGCTCGGCACCACCAGAACCCCGCGCTTTTTAAGGCGCTGGTAAAGTTCTTTCGCCGTGATGGGAAGATCCTCGAACCACAGCCAGAGGAATAATGCACCTTCACTCCGGTGAATAAAATACGGGACCGAATCACTAAGCTCCCCCGCAAAAAGGCTTTGCGCCATCCGGGAACGCTCTTCATAAAACGGCTTCACCACTTCTTTACTCAAGCGCAAAATCTCGCCGCTTTCCACAAGCGGACGGAGAATCTCCTGTCCGACATTCGCATTGGCCAATCCTACGATCGAAGTCATCGATGACACCTGACGGCACACTTCCTTGCTCGCCACCACAATCCCGGTGCGGGTGCCAGGCAAGCCGATCTTGGAAAGACTCAGTGTTAGAATCATTCCTTCATCCCAAACCGGCGTCACCTCGGAAAAAATGACATTTGGAAATGGCGCTCCATAGGCGTTGTCAATGATGAGCGGAATCCCTTTCGCGCGTGCGACCCCCCGAAGCCTCTCGATCTCATCATCAGTGAGAACATTACCGGACGGGTTCGTCGGTCGGGAAACACAGATGGCCGCAATGTCCTCACCGGGATTCACCGCATCGAAGTCGACCCGATATTTGAACTCGTGGGGCCCCGTTTTTTCAATGCGCGCCGGCAGTGCCTCAAAGAAATCAGCGCCCACCGATTGATTCGCGTAACCAATATATTCCGGCAGCAATGGCAAAAGGATCTTCTTTCGTGAGCCGTCATCGAATCTTCCAGCAAGAGCATTGAACAAAAAGAAAAACGCAGTCTGCCCGCCCATCGTCACCGCAAAATTCTCATGGGTCACTTCCCAGCCAAATTCCTTCCTGAAGAGTTTGGCCAGAGCCATTCGGAATGCCTCGTTCCCTGCCGGCACATCGTAGTTCCCGATCATTTTTTCCAGACCGCCCGGCTCCGCCATAATCTCTTCCATTCGCCGACGCCACACCACATCCATCTCCGGCACATGGGCCGGCTGCCCTCCCCCCAACATCTTGACATCCCCGCCACCGGCGAGAGCCTCGCCCAAATCATCCATCAATTCTCCGATACCACTCCCCTCACAGAGGTTTTTTCCAAATTTCGAAAGCTCCCAGCTCATGAGGCGGATCATTCTCTCCTCCGCCCGACTTGTCACTGAAATCCCTCTACTTTGGCGCAAAAATCACCAGACTCTCTCCGTAACAAAGACCGAAATGACGAGAACCATCTTCATCGCCCTTCTCACAACCTCCCTCCACGCCTCCGACTCCCTTTTCGTGGAAGCCGAAGCATTCACTGATCGCGGAGGTTGGGCCGTCGACTCCCAATTCATTCTAAACATGGGATCGGCCTACCTCATGGCGCATGGACTTGGCACTCCGGTCGCAGATGCAACCACCGAAGTCACCTTCCCCTCCACCGGCACCTACCATCTCCATGTTCGAACCAAGGATTGGGTTGCAAAATGGGAGGCGCCCGGTGCCCCCGGAAAGTTCAAGATCAGCATGAACGGCAAGCCGACCACCACCACCTTCGGAACCGAAGGAGCCGAGTGGCATTGGCAAAACGGAGGCACGGTCGATATCACGACATCAAAGACTACCCTCAAACTTCACGATCTCACCGGGTTCAATGGTCGCTGCGACGCTCTCTACTTCACCAAAGATCCCAAAGACATTCCGCCAAACGACGGTCAGGCTCTTTTCGAATTCCGAAGAAAGGCTCTCAAACTCCCAGCCACCCCTCCCGTCAAAGATGGCTATGATCTCGTGGTTGTCGGTGGAGGATACTCCGGTCTCGGTGCCGCAATCTCCGCCGCCCGACACGGATTGAAAGTCGCCCTGATCCACGATCGCTCCGTCCTCGGTGGCAATGGCTCATCCGAAGTTCAGGTCTGGGCCATGGGCGGAACCCAGCTCGGCAAATTCCCCCACCTCGGCGAAATCGTGAACGAATTTTCCGACTTCTCGCGCGACTCTCCTGGATTGGTCCGCGAGTTTGTCGATGACTTGAAGGAGAAGGTCGTTCGCTCCGAGGACAACATTGATCTGTTTCTCAATCACTTCGCATTCCGGACAAACGCCAAGGACAACCGGATTGAGTCTGTCGACGCTGTCGATACCACCACCGGGGCATTTACCCGTATCGCGGGCTCTCTCTTCTGCGACGCGACTGGTCACGGAACGATCGGAGCCCAAGCCGGAGCCGATTTCATGATGGCTGAAAAAGGTCACATGGGCATGTCCAACATGTGGTCTGTCAAAGATGCCGGGAAAAAAGTGGAATGGCCAAAAACCCCATGGGCTCTCCCCCTTGGAAAGGGAGACTATCCGTCTCTTCATGGATCTCGCGGACCTTATGAGAAGTTCAAAAAAGCCGAATGGTTCTGGGAAGGTGGTTACGACAAGCACCCCATCAACGATCTCGAGGAAATTCGCGACTGGAACCTTCGCGCCAACTTCGGAGCCTTCACCCACATCAAGCAATCCGATGCCAATGCCAAGCTGATGTGGATGGCCTTCATTGGAGGCAACCGCGAATCACGAAGACTCGAGGGCGACATCATCCTCACCGGAGATGACATCGCCGCCAAAAAGGTTTTCCCGGACGCCAGCGTTCCGACCACCTGGTCCATCGATCTTCACTATCCTAAAAAGGAATTTCACAAGGGGGTCGCCAAAGACAACCCTTTCATCTCAATCGCAGTCCACGATCGCAAGGTTAACCGTCAGACCGGATACAACATTCCCTACCGTTGTTTTTACTCCAAGAATATCGACAACCTCTTCATGGCGGGTCGCTGTGTTTCTGTGGATCGTCGGGCTCTCGGCACCACCCGTGTCATGCGAACCTGCGGTATGATGGGCGAGGTGGTTGGTAAAGCAGCCTGGATTGCCACCACCCGCAACACTTCGCCACGGGGAGTCTATCAAAATTACCTACCCATCTTGATCGACCTCATGGAAAAGCCGGGCCGCGCACGCAGGGAGACCCCAAATGCGCCCCTTGTTGTTCCACCGATTCCCAAGGAAGGCCTCAGGGTCAAACCTCAGAAACAGAACATCATCAATCTCAAGGGACTTGTGATTGATGATGTGAAGGCAAAACTCAAGGGGTCGTGGAAAAAGGGTGACGGCCTGAAACCAAACCAGGGGCTCGGTTATCAGTATGCTCCGCACCCGGCTTCGGCCACCTACAACATTCGGGTTAAGGACACCGGAAAATATGAGGTGCGGGTTCATTGGCTCAACCATGAAAATCGGACCACGGCGGCCGAGCTCAGCCTGACTCACGCCAAGGGAAAAGAGACCATCACCTTGGATCAGACCAAGCCACCGGCTCGGAAAACCTACACTTCCCTCGGAACCTTTGAGTTTGTCGATGTCCTGCCGGCCAAACTCACAATCACCTCAAAAGCAGCCGGCAATCTCCACATTGATGCCGTCCAGCTTCTCAAGTCAGAGTAATCGACTACGATGCCGGGAGGGACAGAGCTTTGGGTTCGCCTCTACCGGCTTCTGGTGGTTGCCGCGATCTCTTGGCTGATCCATGAAAAATCGCAGCACCGTGAAGCTCTCAGCGACGGAGATTTCACGCTTCTCTTTCCTGAGGCCGTCCGCATTGAAAACGAGGAAGTCTTCAATCAGGAAGGCCGTTCGCTCGGCTATTTTCTGACGACTTCACCTCAATGTGATCACCTTAGAGGATACTCCGGCCCCACGAGACTTGCCCTTGCACTTGATAGAACCGGGAGACTGACCGAGGCCCGGATCATTGCATCCTCCGATACCCCCGATCACGTCCAATCGGTTGTGGACAACACGGGTTTTTGGGAGGCACATCGTGGCCTCAGCCTCGGCTCCCCGGGCAACCCAAAGATTGATGCCGTCACCGGCTCCACCCTGACCAGCTCCGCAATCTCGAGGAGCATCATCGAACGGCTCGGAGGACTCACCACCTCCCGGCTCTTCCCAACCGACATCCTTGCCGCCGAGCTCCCCGAAGCAGCTTCCATCGAGGAACACCCCGATTGGCCCGGCGTTTTCCGTATGTACGACAAAGATCGTAATATCGTAGGACACGCCCTTCGCACGGCCCCCTCCCAGGAATACCTCCACGGATACCAGGGCCCAACCGATGTCCTCATCGTCCTTGATAGGGAAGCAAAAAAGGTGACCCGGATTCGCTTCCGAAAGAGTTACGATAACGAGGACTACTACGAACGAATTCTCGACGACCCCGATTGGCTTGGCCTATACGATGGATTGTTCATCGAAGAAATCCTTGCCATCGACCAGTCAAAAATCGAAGGCGTCAGCGGAGCCACTCACACATCCTGGGCGATCGCCGACAGCGTCGCCAGGCGTCTCGCCCGATTTGAGTCCGATCGTGAACCCCAATCCCGGAAGATCCCGTGGCGCAACATTGCGCTCGTGGCGTTAACCGGCGGCGCTGCCATCTTTTCGTTTACCAGCTTACGGGGGAATCCAATGGCCCGGATGGTCTGGCAGGTGATTGTCGTGATCTCCCTTGGGATTATTCTCGGCGATCTTCTTTCCCAAGCCCTCCTTCTCGGCTGGGCACGTCACGGACTTCCCTTCTCCGACTCCTGGGGCCTCCTATTCCTCGCTGCTGCAGCGCTCCTAACCCCTTGGGCCACAGGAAACCAACTCTATTGCCATCAACTCTGCCCCCACGGCTTCCTGCAACAATGGCTTGGAAAGCTCCCCGTAAAGCCGGTTAAAATCCCACCAAAACTCAATAAACTCCTCTCGCGATTGCCTGCTCTTCTCCTCGTCATTTTGCTTGCCTCAACCATTGTCGGAGCTTCGTGGAATTTGGCCAACTGGGAGGGGTTTGACGCCTGGCTCTGGCGCTCGGCGGGAATCGCCACAATCACTATCGCCATCGTTGGTCTTATTGCATCCATCTTCAGCCCTTTGGCCTATTGCAAATTTGGCTGCCCCACCGGGGCTCTCTTCAAGTTCCTCCGCAAATCTTCCGGGGCAAAACAGTTCAGCCTCCGCGACCTCATCTCGGGGATTCTTTGCCTCGCTGCATTCCTCGCCTGACCAATGTCCAAAAATCTCTATGATGATCTCGATCTTCTTTATCGCGGGATCTGGGGCCGCTCTCTTCACCATGGAGCCTGGATGACAGGGCACGAGTCGATTGAAGAAGCTCGCGAAAATCTGATCAAGCTCGCCCTGGGACAATTGGATCCGACGGGAACGATCGCCGACATCGGATGTGGCTACGGAATCCTCGCCCACAGACTCGTGGATCAATTCAGCTGCGAGGTCATCGCCAACACCAACTCAGAGAGGCAGGCCGCACAGATTTCGCCGGGTCCCGGCTTGGAAGTTCTTCAAGGTGATTGGCTTCAACAAAAACTCCAACAGGAATCTCTTGAGGGGGTTATTGCCATCGAGAGCCTTTCCCACTTCGCTTCATTCGAGGAGTTTCTCAAGCACACTCTCCCCGCGCTCAAGCCGGGTGGACGGATTGCGATCTGCGATTGGTTTTCCGAAACCGGTTCCCGCCTCTTTCTGCGTCAACTGGCAGCGACCGGCAACCTCCCTCCATGGCGCTCCATCTTGTCACTTTCCGCAAAAGCCAGGGCGCTAAATCTACAAGTGCTCCATTCACAAAATCTTTCAAGAGAGGTCGCTCCGACCTGGTCCGCCCTTCTTTTGAGATCGATTCTGCTTCCATTTCGGAGACCGGGGCTGCTGTTCGCCCTGATGAAAAAAATCATTACCAGACCTTCCCTTCTCCTCGCATTTCCATTCATTCGACTGGCCTATGAGACCGGCGATCTCGAATATCATGTCATCTGTTTTGAAAAGTAGTTTGTTCTTTGCTCTCGCGATTTGATTCGTGATCCCGTATCCTCGCCGCAGGCCATGAAGAAAGCACGTTTCCCCCGCTCCATTATCCTCGTGGTCGCTCTCTATCTTGTCGCGGCCATCAGCGCAGCTGTTACCCAGCAGAATTGGGAATTCCTCAAGGTCTACATCCCTTTCTTCATCATTATTGCCGGAGTTGTTGCCCTGATGCACGCGCGGGTCAACTTCTCAACCTTCCTTCTTTGGTGCCTCACTCTCTGGGGAGCCATGCACCTTGCCGGCGGACTGGTCCGCCTTCCCGATGGCTGGGCATATAACGGCGAGCACCAGGTTCTCTACTCATGGTGGGTTGCCGGACAGTGGCTCAAGTATGATCACGTTGTTCATACCTTTGGCTTTGGAACCTGCACCTGGCTCACCTGGGAAGCACTTCGAGCAAGTGTCCAACAGAGACTGGGAAGAAAGCTCTTCCCTTCCATGGGCATGATCGCCCTTTGCGTCTTCACAGGAATGGGCCTTGGGGCTTTAAACGAAATCATAGAATTCGTAGCCGTTCTCATGATCCCTGAGACGAACGTAGGGGGGTACATCAATACCGGCTGGGACCTTGTTGCAAATCTCGTCGGCTGCCTCTTTGCCGGCATCCTCATTCTATTCCGCGGCTAGGAATTTTTCCGTTGAGATGACTCTTGAGGTGTCAAAAGGAGACGGCCAACGGCTTGACGCGTTTTTAGCTTCGGAGCTGCCCAACCTGTCCCGTTCACGCATTCAAAGCTTAATCAAGGAGGGCCACATTCTCCTCAACGAAACCGAAGTCAAAGCACGTGCCTCGCTTAAATCGGGCGATGTCATTTCAATTGAAATCCCGGAAGAAAGGCCAGCAGCCCCACAACCCCAGGACATTCCTCTCTCGGTTCTTTACGAAGACGACGACATCATCGTCATCAACAAGGCCGCCGGAATGGTGGTCCACCCTGCTGCCGGCAACGAAGACGGAACCCTCGTGAACGCGCTACTTCATCATTGCTCGGGCCAGCTTGCCCCGGAAGGTGGTGAGAGCCGGCCAGGGATCGTTCACCGCCTCGACAAGGACACTTCGGGATGCCTCGTTGCCGCTAAAACCAACTCCGCGCTCAAGCACTTGGTCCACCAGTTTTCCGAGCGCCAAACCTCCAAGCTCTACCTTTGCATTGCACAATCGCCTCCGAAGGAAGCCCATCAAACTGTTTTCAACAACATCGCGCGGCATCCCGTTCATCGGCAGAGGATGGACGTCTGTAATCCCGGAGCTGGAAAGCCCGCCATTACCGACTTACACCTGCTCCACACCGCGACCGATGGGACCTCACTTGTTCTATGTGCATTGCATACCGGGCGCACCCATCAAATCCGGGTCCACAACCGCTTTCTTGGCCATCCCCTGCTTGGCGATCCGATCTATAGCAAACCCGCCCGCCAGGTATTCAAGGCATCCCGCCTCATGCTCCACGCATGGCGCCTGGGAGTGACCCACCCAAAATCCGGCGAATGGATTCAGAACGAAGCCCCCATCCCGGAAGAATTTGGGCCTTGGTGCGATGAAGTGACAGAGCGCCTTGACCAAATTCGTTTGATTAAAGACAGTCGGGAGTTTGACGCGCTCTGGTAAACCTCCCGCTCGACTCACACTTCTGAAAGTTGTTCCTCATCATTCATGACCTCTGGACTGAAACGTCGCTATCTGCGGATTGTTCGGAAAGCCTACCGCTTTCTGCGAAGTCCGGGCATGCGGCGACGAGTCTGGCTCCAGAAAACGATTTCGCCCATGTTCGAGAGAAGCCTCTGGCATCCGTGCCGCGATTCCGTGGCAAGCGGCCTCGCGGTTGGTCTCTTTGTCTCCATGCTTCCGATCCCCGGACAAATGCTTTTAGCCGGAATTTGGGCCGTGCCTTTTCGTGCAAATATTCCGATCGCCTTGGCCGCATGCTGGGTCACCAATCCCATCACCCAGATTCCCATCGTTCTCTTTCAGGAGAAATTCGGAGACTTCCTCAGAGAATCTCTGCACATTCCTATCCATCCCCTCCTTCAAAAAATTCAGATTCCATTGGGGCTTTTCCCGGGAATGGAAGGGGAATCTCTGAATGGTGGCAGCTTCATCCTGGGATTTCTCTCCCTCGGCTTCCTCCTTTTTATTCTCGCCTATCCAATGGTCTATCTCCTCTCGGCTTTAATGCCCAAACTTCTCCCCAAGACCCGCTACCAAAGAGCCAAGGCCAAAGTCATCGCCCGCCAGCGCAAGGAGCAACGCCGCCCCGAAAGCAACTAACCTTCGGACAACTCATCGTTCTTAATTTTCGACTCTTCCGGGCGAAAGGCGGAGAGAAAGAGCAAGACAGCCGCGACCGAAATGCAGGAATCGGCAACATTGAAGGTCGGAAAGAAGCCCTGGCTCCTCGGGTCAATTTTTTCGTAGCCGGGTAACTTCACACGGATAAAATCAACGACATATCCTTTGGATAGGCGCGTTACAAAAGATTTCTCTTCGTGCTGCTCCAGCCAAAAGCCCTGTAGCAAACGGTCGGTCAAATTTCCAAGAACGCCCGCCACCAAAAGAGCGGCCGCAAGTCGGGCAGGCAGATTTGCAAAGGCTCCTTTCCTCCAAAAAACGGTGATGAGCACTAATGCTAGGATGAGAACCAGGAGGAAGACGAAGGGAGCCCAGGTGGTCCCGTTGCCCAATCCAAAGGCCACCCCCTGGTTATGGATGCGCCACCACCAGAGAAAGCCATCAATGACTTCAACCGGAGCATCAGGAGTATGAAAGTCAGTCGAGATTGGCTCGCGAAAGCGAAACACCACCCACCATTTCGTAATTTGATCCAGCAGGAAAAGCGGAAGGCTGAGAACAAGGAATATAATCGGAAGGCGCTTCATGATCTTCTTGGGCTGCTATCAGAAACTCGCATGCGATTAAGCGCCGCGCATCAAGGAAATTTCAGCCAAACTGATAAAGGAATTGACCAGATCCTCCCTGCTTGCCTCTTTCAAGACAGCCACCGGGACAGCCCGCTCCAAGGTGAATTTGCCGGAACGGGTTCGTCTGAGCGAACTCAAATGCGCTCCGCACCCCAGATCCTGCCCGATGTCATGGGCGTAGGTCCGGACATAGAACCCTTTCGAACAATCGACCGCGAAACCAACCTCGGGAAGATCAACCTTGGTAATTTGATAGCCCTTGACATAGACCGCACGCGGCTTCCGCTCGACCACTTGCCCCTTTCGCGCCAATTTGTAGAGCGGAACACCATCTTTTTTGATCGCCGAAACCATCGGCGGGATCTGCTCAAAGTCACCCGTGTATTTATCGAAAGCGGCAGCGAGTTGTTCAACCGTAAAATCAGGGACTGCTTTCTCCTCCTCAATCTCTCCTTCCTTGTCCTGCGTCGAGGTCGTGGCCCCAAGTGTCAGAGTTCCCGTGTATGTTTTATCCTCACTCATCAAAAGGTCTTGAATCTTTGTCGCACGATTGATCACCAACATCAGCAGACCGGTGGCCATCGGATCAAGCGTTCCGCAGTGACCGATCTTTTTCATATTGAGCTGTCGACGGGCGATCGCCACCACATCGTGGGAAGTCATTCCGGGAGCCTTGTCGATCAAGAGCACGCCGCTTGGCAGGTCATTGGGATTTTGCATTAAATCAGTCACTAAGAGATTCCGGCACGCTTTACCGATTCGCGGATTACCGCCAAGACTTTCTCCCTGGCCTCCTCCAAAGGTCCCGGCATCCGAATTCCGGCCGCAAGCGCATGTCCACCACCACCGAAAACTCCGCAAATTTCGCTGGCATTCACACGGGCATCTTTTGAGCGCATCGAAACGCGCACCTTCCCCCCATCGAGGTCCTCAAAGAAAACCGCAACCACAACCCCTTGCACGGAACGGATAAAATCGATCAACCCCTCGGAATCATCGTCCACCAATTCCAATTCATTTTTAGTGGCCATCGGGAGATCCCACCAGACAAGAAGGCCGTCATCACTCCGATCGAGAGTGTTTAAGAGAGCCCTCATCAACTCGACCCTGCGATAAGGTTGATTGTCGTAGATCAGTTGATTAATTTCCCCAACATTCAATCCCCGCCCCACCAAATCAGCCGCCATTTCGTATGTTCGTTGAGTCGTGCCGGGATACTGAAATGATCCGGTATCGGTGGAGACCGCCACATAGATTGAGTCCCGGGAAATCCTGGAAACCGGAAGACCCAAGGAGATCAGGAGTTCGTAGATGATCTGTCCGGTTGCCGGACTATTCGGATCGACATAACTCAAATCTCCATAGCCGGGATTCGAAATATGGTGATCGATGTTTATCAAAAGCTTCGCGTTCTTGATCGCCTCGAGGCTCCCTTCGCCAATCCGCACATGTGCAGCGGTATCCAGGATAATGGCGACCTCAACATCCAGAACACCAACCTCTCCGGAAATCTCCACTTTCTCCGACCCCGGCAGAAATTCCAAACTCTTCGGACATCCGTCGTTATTCAGATAACGAACCGATTTCCCGAGTTGCTCCAAGGCATGCCCGAGCGCCAAAACCGATCCGATGGCATCCCCGTCCGGACGCACATGACTCACCACCGCGAACGAATTGTGATCTTCGATGGCTTTTCCGATCTCGGAAAATGTGGCGTTGTCTGGCATCATTGCGGGCGCGCAGGTTTCCCCACATCGCCCTTTGGATCAAGTATTGATCGAAAGAATCGGCGCCCGGAGGACTTACTTCCTTTTCTTGGAAAAGAGCCACTTCCAAACCTCGGGATTACGATAAGTGGCCGACCATGAATCGTGTCCCACGCCGGGATACTCCTTAAATTTCACCTCGGCTCCCGCATCCTTCAAGGCGTCCACCATGACGGCAGATGCTCTCAGCGGAACAACCCGATCGGCAGCCCCGTGAAAAACCCAAAACGGCACATCTTTCATGGCCTTGGCTGTCGATGGATCACCACCACCACAGACGGGCATCGCCGCCGCGAAGAAGTCGGGCCGACGGGCCACTGCTCCGAATGATCCAAACCCGCCCATCGAGAGTCCGGTCACATAAATCCGCTTGGGGTCAACCTTGTGAGCCTTCGCCAATTGATCCACGACTTCAAACACCATCGTCATCATTGCAGAAGGCTTATCCGCCAAACTACCTCCTTTTGGGGAGCGAAAATCGCCCTTGAGATCCGCCCACCAAACGCCACGATTGCACTGCGGCGCAACAACCACCGCACTTTGATCATTGGATTTCAGCCATGTCAGCAGATCGGGAATCCCATGCGTAAGCTGCGATTTGTTGTCATCGCCTCTTTCGCCCGCACCATGCAGAAACAGAATCAAGGCAGGCTGCTCTGCTTTTCCGATTTTTGCCCATCGATACGGGAGTGACTTTTCGCCCTTTTTGTGAATTTCCGCTTTCATCTCATCAACAGGACCAGCCCAAGCCAAACAGGCGGATGCCGCCACTAATAGGAATACCTTCATTTCGATGGTCAACCTAAACATAACAAATCCAGCTGACAAGCAGGCAGGTGAACCCTTAGAAACAAGAGTTTCGCCGTTTAATTATAATCGATTGGGTTCCCTTTCTGCGTTAGGGTTGTTCGGTGAAGAAGCTCTGGGATCCTGTTGTTCAATCAGCTGAAGACCTTCAAAAAACCGCCGGTCGACTACTCGATGGCGGAATGAAGTTCTTCCGCTCCAAGCTCGGAACACTTCCTCTTTTGTCCTCCGGAACTGCCTTCGTAGGTGGCGTCCGTGACGAGACCCACTACTTCCTCGTGCCGACTTTCCAGGAAGAAGGCAACTACGCCCTCTACCGCATCCGTTCGCTTCCAAACGGCGTGGGGCCGGAAAATGATCTCCCGAAAGCCCGCATTTTTCAGTTGCCGGCCAGCGGAACCGAAAACCACCTCATAAACCTGCTGACCCACGAACTTACGGACGAGCAGCTCAAGAGGATCGATCCCGATTCACCTCTTGCAGACCGCCTCGAAACAATCGCTGATGAGATTGATTATCAGAGCAACCTCGTTTCCGGCGGACTGGTCATTATCGGCGGAGCGATCGCAATTGCCAATCCGCTGCTTGGAGTGGGCATCGCAGCGAACAGCTTGCTTCCCGGTTTGGGGGCAAAATTGACGACCCACGGAGTGAAACATGCCTCGGACTGGCTCAGGGAACGGCGCAAAAAAGCGGCGAAAACAAAAGCTCAAACCGCCGCGCGGAAGGAAGCCAACGCCGGAACGCCCGAGATCCGTCAACACCCTCTCCTCTCCATCCTTGAGAAAACGATTCACGACCGTAATGGAGACGTTGATCCCATGATGGAATCCCGGAATCTATGGGACGACCCCACGCAGTTGAACAATCTGAGGCTTGGAATTCAGGCTATCGGAGTTGTGCACGAAAACCGAAAGGCGCTCTCGCCCGCCCTCGACAACTGGATGAAACACCTCGAAGAAATCGACTTCGCCTTGAAGTAATACCAGATGTCGTTTGAAAGCCGGCAGCGTTTTCAGTTTGACCATTTTGAATCTGCCTGCGCTCCGCAGAGGTTGGCGATTCGGGCACTTTTCCCGGCGGGTTCATTGTCAGCAAGTCGAGATGGAAGCATCACAACCGACTTTTGTCTGGGCGCTGGAACACGATTCCTCCGGCCATTCGACCGGTTTCAATTGCTTATTGGTAAAAAAAATCCCGCGGGCCGGAGGCGACTCGCAGGATCTTAAAAGTGAAACCGTGGAGTTTCGAGGATTGTTATTCAGCCATCGCAGCCTTCACTTTCTCTTCGATTTCGGCGTAAAGAGCTTCATCTTCCTTAAGAGCGGCCTTTGTCGCATCGCGCCCCTGCCCCAGCTGTGAACCATCATAGCTGAACCAACTTCCGCGCTTCTGGATGATGTCGAATTCCTGGGCCAGATCGATCAATGATCCAACCGAGGAAATCCCTTCGTTATACATGATGTCAAATTCCGCATCGGTAAATGGAGGAGCGACCTTATTCTTCACAATCTTAATCTTGGTCCGGCTCCCCATGACCGTGCCGTCCGTTGCCTTGATTTGGCCGATTCGGCGAATATCGACGCGCACGGATGAGAAAAACTTCAGCGCCCGACCACCGGGAGTGGTCTCCGGACTACCGAACATCACCCCGATCTTCTCTCGGATCTGGTTGGTGAAAATACACGTGGTCCGAGCCTTCGAGATAAAGCTGGTCAGCTTCCGCATCGCCGCGCTCATGAGCCGCGCCTGTGTGCCCACGGTGGAATCCCCAATCTCGCCGGAAAGTTCCTGTTTGGTGACCAAGGCCGCCACCGAGTCCAATACCACCACGTCAATGGCATTGGACCGGACCAAAGTCTCTACAATCTGGAGTGCTTCCTCACCCGAAGAAGGTTGGGAGACCAAAAGGTCATCCACATTCACCCCAAGCTTGCGGGCATACTTTGGGTCGAGGGCGTGCTCAACATCGATGAAGGCAGCCAGACCGCCGGCCTTCTGGGCCTGCGCGATCGCAGTTAGGGTCAAAGTTGTTTTACCGGATGATTCCGGTCCGAAAACCTCAACAATCCGGCCCCGCGGAAAACCGCCCACTCCGAGAGCGCGGTCGATGACGAGGTTCCCCGTGGGAATGGCCTCCACGTCCATCCGGCGATCGTCGCCCAAACGCATGATGGCAGCCTCGCCAAAATCCTTCTGGATCTGGGTGATTGCAAGATCCAGGTTTTTCTTGCGAGCGGCAGCTAGCTTATCATCTCCTTTGGCGGCCGCAGCGGCGGGAGCTTTCTCTTTCTTTTCAGACATGGCGGTATTTTTAGTGGTAGTAGAACTCATGACAACGTTAGGTGTAAATTAAGTTGATGGAAGTATTCACTCGAACAGTGTTCATGAAAGCAAAATCTTTCGAGAATCGAAAATAATTGATCTCCCAAACCAGGCTCATTATTCCCACTCAAAGAGAATCGTTGCCCGCAGCTCCTATTCCTTGTTCATTCAAGGCAAGGAAAGTCGATGTCACAACACCACCATTACACTTGGCCCAGGCTCCCCGATGTTCGACACCGGGTCGCTTGCGAATATTGTGACACACTTCACGAAGTCGATCTGATTGAAGAGGGAAGAGAGGCACACTGCCTTGAGTGCGGGTTCGTGCTTTATCGAAACCGTCCCAGCAGTCTTCAGAAAGCGGTGGCTTTTGGAACAACCGCACTCTCGCTCTTCGTTCTGGTGATGTGGTTCCCTTTCATCTCAATGAATGCCCAGGGAAATCTCAGCGAGGTATCGATCCCGGGAGCGGTTGCGGCCCTATGGCGTGAAGGCGGACAATTGATCGCAATCAGCGTGGCGCTTTTCGTCATCGTTTTTCCCGCTGCGCTCATTGCCAGCCTCCTCTACCTTTGCCTGCCCCTCCTCTTCGGCCGCTCCTTTCCAGGGAGTCGCAGGGTGATGCGTTGGTTCTTGGGAGTTCAATCCTGGGTCATGGTGGAGGTGTTTTTCCTCGGTGCAATCGTAAGCCTTTTGAAGCTCATTAAGCTCGCTGATGTTCAACTTGGCATCGGCTTTTGGTCTTCCGCCGGACTGATGATCTGCCTTGCCGGTGCTGTCGGAGGCATTGACCGGACCGAGCTTTGGGACCGTATTGAGACTTCGGAATTTAACGGAAAGGAGAAGTCATGACCCGATCGGCTCTCGAACTCGATCTCGCGGCCTGTCATTCGTGCCACAAGGTCTCGGATATCAAAAATCCCGAATGCCCCCGCTGCGGAGCCCACCTCCATGCGCGAAAGCCCGCTAGCATTTCACGCTGCCTCGCCTTTGGTCTCACCGGAATCCTCGCATACATTCCCGCCAACCTCCTCCCCATCATGGTCGTCACCCAACTTGGCACCCGCGAAAAAAGCACGATCCTCGGAGGAGTCGCCACCTTTTGGGAAATGAAAGCCTACCCTGTGGCCATTACCATTTTTATCGCCAGCGTGATGATTCCCGGTCTCAAGTTCGTGGCTCTGGCCGTCCTTTGTGCTGCCGCAAAAGGAAAAATCAACCTGCCCCCCCAAAGTTCCAACAAGATCTACTACCTCACCGAACTGGTGGGACGATGGTCCATGGTTGACGTCTTCGTGGTCGCCATTCTTGTCGGCTTGATTCAGTTGGGGAATCTCATGTCCATTGAACCCGGCACGGCAGCCATCGCCTTCGGGCTGATGGTCATCCTTACCATGCTATCAGCTCACGCTTTCGATCCCAGATTAATCTGGGACCGGATCCGAAAAGAAAGCCCAACAAACCCCTCAAGCAAATGAGTAAAACCCTGGAAGAACCAGAAGAAGGATTGCATCCGGACGTCCGACCCGGAGCGCGTTTTAATAAGGTCTGGATCATCCCCATTATTGCTCTGCTTCTTGGGATTTGGCTGGTGAAACACCACATCGATAACCAGGGGGAAGTCATCATTATTCGTTTCGAGAACGCCGACGGCATCAAGGAGGGTAAGACCGAGGTCAAATGCCGCAACGTCAATATTGGCATGGTAGAAACCATCATGCTCGCTGATGACCTCGCCGTTGATGTCGAGGTTCGGGTAAAGCCGCAACACCTTCACCTCATTCGAAAAGACTCCCGGTTTTGGGTCGAAAAGCCTCGCGTTCAGGGGGCTTCCATCTCGGGTCTCGGCACTCTGGTCAGTGGCGCATTTCTCCAACTCGACCCTGGGATCGGTGAAGAAGGAGCGCGGGAATTCCAGGGCCTCGAAAGCCCCCCGCTCACCCCCCGAACGGTGCAAGGTCTCCGCCTCACCCTGACCGCCGAACGCCCCGGGTCCATCGATATCGGAAGCGGAATCTATTACAATGACACCTTGATTGGACGTGTTGAAAGCAGGTCCTTCAATATGGACACCCGCACTGTCAATTTTGGAATCTTTGTGGAAGACAAATACCGGGAACTTATTACCGACAATTCCCTCTTCTGGCAGGTGTCGGGCATCAGCCTCGAAGTCGGCCCCGAGGGCTTCGCGCTCGATCTCCCGTCTTTCGATACTCTGGTTGCGGGTCGCATCTCGGTCGGTGTTCCTGAGGGAATCCCCCCCGGCGAAACCATGCCTGATGAAATGGTTCTCGCGCTCTTCAAAAGTAAGGAAGAAGCTCAAAACACCACCTTCCAGGGCGGAGTGGAATTCCTCCTCATGCTCGACAGATCACTGCGTGGATTGTCGGTCGGATCTCCGGTCGAATTCCGCGGACTCCAGGTTGGACGTGTCGGTAAGATTGCCTACAACTTGATCGAAGCCGGGGAGGTTGACATTAAGAAAATGCCCGTTCTCATCCAACTCGACAGCCGCCTGATGGCGACCCACTTCCCCGCCAACATTTTGGATGAAGGCCCGGATGGTTTTGAGAAAGCCCTTCAGGCGGGACTGCGTGCTTCCCTCAAATCAAGTAACCTCCTCACCGGGCAGCTCTTTGTCGACCTCGATTTTGGGGAGGCTAATTCCGACCCCATTGAGAAGCACTACGACCTGATTGTTCTCCCCACCGAAAACACCGGACTCGAAAGCATTCAGGATCAAATCACCTCCTTATTGGATAAATTCAACCAGCTCGAAATTGAGACCCTCATCACAAAAGTCGGTGAGACTTCCGATGAAGCAACGAGGGTTCTCGAAAACGTGAACCACGCCATGGTCTCCAGCAAAGGAGTGGTCGCGGATGCGCAAGCCACCCTCCAGGAAATTTCAAGTGCGGTAAAATCATTGAACGCGATCCTGATTTCCGAAGACACCAAATCCCTCTCGACCGACCTGCGCGAAACCCTGGTCCGGATCAACAAGTCGCTGGAACCTCTCTCCAATGATGGTGCTGTTTACGGAGATCTTCGGAGAACGATGGATGAACTTCGCGCAGCCATCCGCTCGATTGATCGCATGACCACGGAAATCGGCGACAAGCCAAACTCCCTCCTTTTCGGCAAAGATGCCAACACCAAGAAAATTCCGCGTGCACGACGTTAACCCACCATGATTCTTCGCTCCTTACTTCTGATCTCCATGCTCGCACTTTCGAGCTGCTCCTCCCAGCGGAGCTACTATGTTCTCTCCCCGGCAGGTCCGGCACCGTCTGGCGGTGGCATCGGAATTGGGATCGGCCCCGTGACCATGGCCGACTACCTCGTCGAGCGCCCCTATCTGGTTTTTCAATCCAGCCCCAACAAAATGGAGCTCTCCGACGACCACGTCTGGGGAGGTGACCTTGAGAATGACTTTACCCGCGTTCTCGCGAGCAATATTGGCCGGCGAAAAAACACGGGCAACACCAGGACCTACCCCTGGGGGCGTGAAAATGAACTCAAATATCAAATCACCGTCGACGTCCGCCAGTTCCACGGGA
>JAUIGV010000024.1 GCA_030432565.1 Verrucomicrobiia bacterium
CTATCTTGACGGGTCAGGTGCTTGTATTGATTCACTTTGAGTTTGGTTTGGCGATCGAACCAGAGCGTCTCTCAGGCCCTGGCCTATTGCCAACCTCAAACGTTGCACTTCAGTTTTGATTCCAATGAGTAATGCTCTCAAACCTCGAGCAACCTCGCATGAAATTCAGATCCTTTATCAACCATTTTTCCATACGTCTTGCCATTTTGTTGGGCCTTACCCTGAACGTCGAGGCACGCGAACTTTTCATTCCAGAGGCAAGTAATTGGAGGTTTCACAACGGCGAAAACGCTCTGCCTAAAGATTGGAAGGATCGAGACTATGATGATTCCGGATGGGAGACAGGATTTGCGCCCCTTGGCTATGGGCGATATAAAGTGAATACCTTCGTAAAGTCTGAGGCCCGACCACGCCCGGTCACGTCTTATTACCGCACAAGTTTCCACATTGAGGATCCTTTGGTCTGGGACCATTTCGATCTACGGCTCAGAGCGGATGACGGAGTGGCGGTTTACCTCAATGGCCATGGCTTCTGCTTCTTCAACATAGGGGATCGAGATCACTCCGAGTATCCCTACCCTGCTGATCAGTTGTCTGAAGCACGCGTCACACATATTGCACCATGGATTCGCGCAAAAATGGAAAAGATGTTTGTTCAACTCCTTGTTCCCGGAGAAAACGTTATTGCGGTGGAGGTGCATCAATGCACCAAGGATAGCAGTGATTTGGTTTTCGATTTCACCATGTCTGGTGTTGAGAAGAAAATGGATGAAAAGGTGATATTTCCGAAGGGTGATTCCTGGAAATATTTTGATGGTAGCGATCTGCCTGGCGAGTCCTGGAATTCGCCGGATTTTGACGATACGGGGTGGAAGTCCGGAAAAGGAATTTTTGGTTATGGCGACGAAGATATAGCGACCGAAATTCGTTCAGGAAGTGATCCGAAAAATCGACCACTGACTGCCTGGTTTAGGAAGTCTTTCGAAATTTCAGAAACCATGGATGTGCAGGTGATTGGTTTGGATTTCATTGTCGATGATGGGGCGGTCATTTATCTCAATGGAGAAGAAGTGTTTCGTCAGAACATGCCGGCAGGATTTGTCGATGGTCGCACTCCGGCCAAACTTAAGATTTACAATGCCATGGAACGTGCGGCGCATTTTTTTCATATCGATGCGGGGTCGCTTGAGGTTGGCACCAATGTGATCGCTGTCGAAGTTCACCAGAAGGATGGAACCAGCAGTGACCTGGCCTTCGACCTTGGATTGGAAGTTGAGTATTTGACACGAAAGGCGGTGGCTAAGACCGAGGTGAAGGAGACAAGTAAGGCCGTTGATATTACCGATCAGAAATCGCTGGAAGAGAGTGAGGCTGATGATTGGTTGCTTACTTCCAAGCGTTTTCGTCAAAGCGCTCTCAAGTACTACGAATCTTCAAAGCTCCAGCCCGCAGTTCATGCTTATTTTGCTTCGAGATGGGCGGAAATATTTTCGGAGTATGGAGAGCTTTTGAGCTCCGGCTTAAAAGATCATCTTTTGGGGGTCGGGCAGGTTTCCTTGGCTCAAGAATTCTTTGATCTGTATTCCAATGCCGATGATCACGAGCAGGTTTTTCGGCTATTGGAAAAGCTATACCAGAATGACCAGATTGCCTTTAAAGCGCTTCCTAAAGTGGCGATGGCGATTGCTCTTGTCTATGATCAAAGCCCTCCGGTGACATGGCCTCATCATCAGGTTCCGGCACATGTTCTTCCACGGACTTTACCTGATCCTGAAGATGTTATGGCCTTTTGGGTTGAAACTGAAAAGTCGGGAGTTGCCTTACATCCGCTGAAGGATCTTAGTATCGAGGAACTCAAGTATGTGGTCGATACTCCCTTGTCCATCGAGGAACTGAAAGAGGCGCAGGGGCTTCGAGTGAAGCTTCGGTCCATCGAGGACTTGTATTCGGGAATCGAGTACTCAAAGGAGCGGCGCGAGGCGAATCAATATAATTGGCCCCATCAGGATTACTTGCTCCCTACGATTAAGGAGTTAGGTGGAATTTGCGTTGATCAGGCTTACTACACGTCCCAGGTCGCGAAGGCGCACGGAGTCCCGGCGATGGTTGTCAGTGGTTCTGGTAACAATGGCAATCATGCTTGGGTGGGTTTTCTCGATAGTCGGGGCCGTTGGGATTTCAGTGTGGGTCGCTACGAAGAATCGAAATATGTCACGGGGGTTACTTTTGATCCTCAGACATGGATGCAACCATCGGATCACCAGTTGGCGATGATGAGCGAGCGTTTTCGAACAAATCCCAAGTTTCGAATTTCAAGGATTCACACCGTCTTCGCAGAAGAGTATCTGAAACAGGGAAAGACCGATCTTGCGATGAAGTCCGGAGACCTTGCGATTGAAGCTGAGAGGCGAAATTATTCGGCTTGGGAAGTATCAATTCTCGCAAGGAAGGCAGCTAAGGTTCCTGCCAAGGAGATGGATGAATTTTACGAGAAGGGCATGAGGGCGTTCTCTCAGTATGCCGATCTCGAGGCAGGATTTTTGCGTCGACTGGCAGCGAGTTATGAAGACCAGGGGAAGAAGGACGAAGCTTCGGATATGCGGGCAAAGATCATTTCGAGGAACCGTCGGGAACGCCCGGATCTTGCTCTTGAAGAGGCCGGTGCAGAGCTCGAGGAAGCAATGAGCGAATCGACGCCTGAGGAGCAATTAAAGCTCTACCGTGCGATGATTGGCCGTCTGAGAGATGCCGGACTGATCGCATACTACTCGCTGACAAACCCTTTTTTGGAACATTTACTCGCGGAAGATCGTAAGGATCTGGCCAAGGAGGCACTCGAATATACCGAACGTCGTATGGATGTGGAGGAGGGGAGTCAGCTTGAAGCAGCATTCTTCCAGTGGAAGAGGCGAGTGGCGGGTTAGTCCAATCTGCGAGCCTGAGAGGCATCATGGGATTGAAACCTCCTTTTTTATCTCTTCTTGGGTGGATCGATGTGAAAGCCAAGCCTTTGGGCGGGGGAGAAGAAGGAGGCGAGGTCTGTTTGTTGTCTTGGAAAACGGATCACTCGGTTTTCCTGACTCGTCCCTGGGTTACGAATGAAAGCGACCACGTGACGTCCTTCACGGGCGCTTTGAAGACTTCGGTCCAGGTTTTTCCGTCGGTGCTGCGGAGGATGGTGTGACGGTTTCGGCAGACGTTGATGAGCGTGCCCGTTTTGGGATCGGTGGCGAAGCGCCCGGCGGGAGTTGATGTTGGAAGATCGGTCCAAGTGATTCCGTCCTTGCTCTTGCGCCCACCTCCATTTTTCGAGGTCAGCCAAAACTCCCCGCGGACGAAATTCAGACCCCGCCAAGCTGCTGGCTTTTTGAGTCCGTGGAGATGAAGGGTCCACGTTTTACCGCCGTCGGTCGAGCGGGCGAGGTGAGTTTGATAGTCGCAAAGAAAGACGCCATTTCCAAAAGCGATGGCGTTTTGGCCTTTGGCAGGTGCGGGTTCGGGGATGCGCGAGTGAAGCCAGGTCTCGCCGAGATTCTCGGAATAAAAGACGTGGCCATTGTCGCCGACGACGATGAATCTCCCGCCCTTGAAGTCTCCGAATCCGCAGATGAGGTGATGGGTTTTTCCGTTTTAAAAGACCGTTTTAAAAGACCGTTTTAAAAGACAGACAAATAACAGACATTCCCGCTTGCAGGACGATCCTCCCCTCGCTAGGGTGGTTTCCATGGCGAAGGCACGTGTTCTGATTCCGACGGTCGAGGAGGCCCGGGAGAGGGGTGTGTCTTCGTTGGTGCCGGATTTGGCGATTTACCATGTCACTTCGCGGGTGGTGCATCGGCAGTTGTTGTTTTCTCCGGATGCGAAGGAGGAATTCCGGAAGTTCATGCGGATGTATGAACGCTTTTCGGGATGCCGGGTGCTGTCGTATTGCGTGATGACGAACCATTTCCACATTCTCCTTGAGGTTCCACCCTTGCCGGAGGCCGGGAGCGGAGGTGAGGTGGTTGGCGGCGTGGATCTGCGGATTTCAGAAGCTGAATTGTTGCGGAGGCTGGGCGGATTGTATTCGCGTCGGGTGGTGGCAGGTGTGGAGTCTGAGATTGCTGAGGCACGGCGGATGATCGCGGGGGATTGGGAAGGATTTGAGCGTCTTTCAAAAGCGGACCAGAAGAAGAGCCGGAAATTTTGGGAGGGGGAGTTGATCGCGATCTTCGAGCGCTACACCAAGCGGATGCACAACTTGAGTCTTTTTATGAAGGGGCTCCTGCAGCGGTTCACTCGCTGGTTCAACAAGGAGAATGGCTTGCGCGGCACTCTTTGGGAGGAGCGCTTTCACTCGGTGATTGTGGAGGGTGGTTTGGCTTGTCGAACGATGGCGGCTTACATTGATCTCAATCCGGTGAGGGCAGGGATTTGCAAGATGCCCGAGGATTACCGCTGGAGTTCTTACGGGGAAGCAATCGGAGGAGGAAGAGGCGTCAACATTGCAAGGTCCGGATTGGTACGTGCCTTGCATGGCCATGACGGAAGAATGGGAACACCCAGAGCTTGGGCCCAGGGAGGGGTGGCGAGGGAGTATCGTCGGATCCTGGTGGCGGAAGGAGTGGAGCAGACTGAAGAGCGAGGACGGACGAAGGACGGCCGGAAACTTCGGATCGTGACGCGGAAAGGGAGAAAGCGCGGGGAAGCGAAAAAGGAATTGGTAGAAATGAGGGAGGAGGATGCCCGCGATCTTGCGATCGCGAAGGTGGTACGATGTCGGGTGCGGTATTTTACAGATGGAGTGGTGATCGGTTCACGGAAGTTTGTGAACGATGCCTTCAAGTTGAACCGGGAACACTTCAGCAAAAAACGGAAGGACGGAGCCCGAAAGCCCAGGGGAGCCTTGGAAGATCTCGCCGGTGAAATCTGGTCAATGAGGGATCTGCAGAAGGAGTGAGCCTACAATGGATGAGGTTTCATTGCTCTTTATCCTTCACAGGAAAATCTCAGTGAATCCCCCTTGCAAGGGAATCCATTCGTCACCAGGGCGCTTGCCAGGATGTGTCTGCGGATTTCGCATCCGAGAGTTGTGGAGGTTCAGTATTTCGTGCCGGGGTATCGGCGTTTTCGTTTTAAAAGACAGACAAATAAGAGCGTCCAACCGAATTAAAAACCTGACTTCTCGAGAGTCCAGCTGGTGCTCTCCAGTGTCTTTCCGTGCTCGCTGAACAGGGTGGCAGTGACTTGTGGTTTTCCGTCGGACCAGGCGAAGTCGATACTGGCAAAGTTGGGTTTCAGAATTTGGTCGCCGATGCGGTAGCGGTTTTTATGGATCTTTCCGCCATAGCCTTGGTTGAGGCTGCTTGAAGTAATCTCGTAGATGGGATATCCGGAAAGTTCGTCGTTCCGGGAGATTTCAGCGCGATGCCGATCACCACTCATCAGGAAAACGGGTGGCACCCCGGGATCGGCGAGAAGCTTGAATAAACGCTCTCTTTCGTTTGGAAAAAATCCCCATTGCTCGGAGCGATGTTCATTTGGAATCACTGAGATTGAGGACACGATGATATGGGCTTGGGCTGTGCTCTCCTTGAGGGTTTTTGCAAGCCACTCCCATTGCTCCTTACCCAAAATCGTGCCGTTCGAGCCCCGTGCATCCCGATGATAGCGGGTATCCAATAAGATCACGCGGACTCGTTCTCCCTCATCTCCAAAAACCGATGTTGAGTAAACTCCCTTACGCGTCCGCCGCTCACTGTCTTCGGGGACGCCGAAAAAATCGAGGAAGACCTGCTGCGACTCCTCCCGCTTCGCGAATTCCTTGCCGCCATTGTTGAGGCCGTAATCATGATCATCCCAAGTCCCGATCACCGTCGCGTCCTTCTTTATTTTTTGATAGCCTGGGTGCTTGTCGAGCTTGGCATACTTTTTCCTCATCTCGTCCATATCCTCGGTATCTCCGTAGATCGTGTCGCCCATCCATACCATGACATCGGGAGAAATCTCGGCGATGGTATTGAGACCCGGGGCTGATTTCGTTTCGCGATAACAGGAGACGAAGACGAAGTCGGGATTCAATTTGTCGTCATCCAGCTGCGATCCTGAGCGACAGGAATTGAGGGCGAACATCGATAACAGGATGAGAGAATGCTTCATTGATTGAATCTTGGACCATGCTTTCACGTTTTAAAAGACAGAGAAATAAAAGCAGAAGAATAACTATGGTGACAGGCAAACAATATTTGGAGATGCCCATTTGGACTTTACGGCAGGTTTGGCGTGAAGATCAAAAGGCTGGGAAAGCCGAGTATGATCCCAACGACTCCACGGTCAAAACTGCCATTTGAGGTGGACCCCGGAATTCGGGCCAGGAGCTAAGCGATGATTATGGTGGACAGGGGCGGTGAAACAACCGAACCAAAACCACTAATAATGAAAGGTAAAAGAAGAAGACAGGACCCCGAGTTTAAAGCCCGGGTGGCTTTTATCGCTCTCTGTTCATCACGCGCCGGATGGCGGTGAGGTTTCGCTGTGCGTCGGGATGTCCGGGTTGAATTTTGAGGGCCTTTTCAAAGTGAGTTACGGCGAGGGGAAGTTGCCCTTGTTTGGCAAGTGCGAAGCCGAGATTGACGTGGGTGTTGGCGGAGTCGGGATCGATGGTCAGTGCTTTTTCGAGAATGGATTGTGCTTCGGGCCAGCGTTCCATTTTTAGCAAAATCCTAACCAGGATCGACATGCTCTTTTTGTCCTGTGGATTGCTTTTGATGGCCAGTTGGAGATGATCAAGGGCTTCAGGGATTTTTCCTTGCTGGGCGAGGAGGGTGCCGAGATTGGCGTTGGCTTTGCCGTGGTCGGGACTGATTCTCAGGGCTTCGCGGAAGCTGGCTTCGGCCAGATCGAATTCCTTGCTCCTGATGTAGGAGATTCCGAGGTTGTTGTGGGGCCCGGCATTTTCAGGAAACGATTTAATGAGTGAGAGGTTTTCGGATCTGGCCAGAGCGGTATATCCACGCTGCTGAAGGAAGGTGGCGAAGCGGTATTGGGCTTCGTATTGATTTCGATGGCGGGAAACGGTTGGAATCGGGAGGGTCCGTCCCGGCAGGGGGGCGGAGCGGGCGAATCGTTCGAGTGGGGTTCCTTGCGAGTGGTCGACGTCTGTGATGACGTCATCGGGATTCAGTCTTCCCTTGTAGATGACCGCAATTTTTCCATTGGCATCGACCAAAAAGCTGACTGGGACCGGAAGGGTTTCAGCTCCGGTGATTTGGTAGTCGTGAACCGATTGGAGGTAGCTCACCAGCTCGTTGGTCGCTCTTCCGCTGGTGAAGGGGAGTTTCAGGCGCTTTGCCATTTTCTGGGCATCCGGAGCGCTGGAGCCCCCTTCTTCCAGACCGTCAACTGCAAGGGCGATGACTTCGATCCCTGCTCTGCGGAGCTCCTGATACCTTGCGGTGAGGTCTTTCAATTCCTCCTCGCAGGGCGGGCACCAACTGGCCCAGAGACTGAGCAGGTGGGCTTTGCCTTTATCGTTCGGGATGGGTTCAACATCGCCGTTGAAGGTTTGGTAATCAAGATTCGCCATGGGAAGAAGGGTGGCGAGGGGAATGCGGGAGGTGCTTTCGGGCGAAGGAAGATCGATCGGTTCCGGTGAGATGGAGGTCTGGCGTTTCTCTTTTTCGATGGAAAGGGGGGTGCCGCTTCCTTGTACGAGTTGGTAGCGCTGATTCACGGTGATTCCGGTGAACGTCTCGGATTCTCCCCCGGGCCATCGAACGTTTACCGATTTGATCGAGTCGGAGCCGCCCAATCCGAAGTGGAGAGCTTTGCTCGATTGGGAGAGAAAAGATTCTCCCGCCCGCAAGGTCTTGATGAGAGGTTGGGAGCCGCCAACCACGACCTCGACACGGGCGCCGATCGCGTCGCGATTGGTTGTTGGTCCCGTGCCTTGAAGACGAAGCGTGAGGTGGTGGTGATTCGATGGAACATCGTTGCGAAAAAAGCGAAGCCGCGGGGCATTGCGGTTGGAAATCCAAACGTCAAGGTCACCATCATGATCCCAGTCGGTGGTCACCAACGCCCGTCCGTCGTCCGGGAGATCGATTCCGGAAGCGGCCGAAATGTTGGCAAAGCTTCCGTTTGGTTTTGCGGTGTTGAGGAAGACGCAGTTGCGCTCCCTTCCGCTGTAAGAGCGGCCCCGGCGCATCATGCTGCCAAAGGTTGCGTTGGCTCTTTCCAATTCGCTGGTCTTGGCCTCGCCGACTTCATTGAGGGAATGCGACAAAACTTGCCGCCAATAGAAACTTCACAAGTCGCCCGGGTCTTCACCGGTAATGTTTCCGTTAGCGACGACGATGTCCTGCCAACCGTCGTTGTTGAGGTCGGCGAAGCTTGTTCCCCACGCCCACCGTGCCATGGCAACTCCGGCGGCCTCACTGATATCATCAAACGAGCCGCTTCCGGAAGCCTTCATCAAAGTGCTTCCGCGGGCGAATCGTTGAAGTCTCTTACGAACTTCCGGTGAGGCATCCGGTTTAAATTGCTCCTGGAAAGTGATGCGGTTGCCGGCGGCAGAGAACATATTGCTGACGTAGACGTCCATGTTGCCGTCCCGATTGTAGTCTCCCCAGGTGACGGCCATTCCGGAGGCGCTGTCTTCGACCCCTGATTGGGCGGCGACGTCGATGAATTTTCCGCCATCATTGCGGTAGAGATTGTTTCGGCCAAAGTCGTTGGCAACGTAGAGGTCCTGATCGCCATCGTCATCGTAATCCTCCCAGGAAGCGGCGAGGCTCCAGCGGAGGTTGTTTTGATCAAGGCCGCTCTCCTTGGTGACATCACGAAATTTGAATGAACCTTCATTTTTAAACAGGCTGTTGGGGCCTCCGGAATTGGAGTCGTGATAGACAAAGTCTCCTCCGACCACCCCGCTTGATCGCGATTGCGGACCGTCTGAACCATTTTGATAATAGGTGCAGACGTAGAGGTCCAGAAGCCCATCGTCATTGTAATCTGCGGCGCTCATTGACATGAGATCATCGGCGGTGGGTAGCAGGGTTTGGTATTCGAAGGTGCCATTTCCCTGGTTGGAGGCCAGGACAATGCCGCCCATGATGGCCACGGCGAGATCCTGATCGCCGTCATTGTCGAGATCGATCAGGAGGGCGCTGCGCGAACCTTCCAGCCAGTTGACTCCGGCTTCTTGGGATAAGTCACGGAGGGTTCCGTCCGTGTTTTGGACATAGAGGAGATTGGGGAGTCCGTCTTCCTGGCAAAGATAGAGATCATCGAGACCGTCTCCATCGACATCGCCCAGTGCCACCCCGGGGTTGCCCAGCCAGAAGAAATACTGGGTGTCCTGGGTGCGGCGCAGCCAGTGACCGTAGCCGCGGCTAATTTGACTTTCAAATGAATCTGTGGAGCCGAGGACAGACCGGGTGCAATCAGAAAAGAGGGTTCGGCCGGAAGAGTTGGTGTTGACCTGTTCGATCTTACTCACTTCGATTGAAGTAAGGAGCGGGGGCGATTCATCGTCTTTTTTGATCCAGCGGGTGCGCCAGGTAGCGTGTTTTTCAATGACACCGTCTTCGGTGATGCCGGAGAGGGCGATATACTGTTGCGTGGTGAAGGAACCTTCATCCATCTGAACGCGAAAGACCTTTGGTGCGAACCTGAGGTCGCTGCCCCCCTGCAGAGGGTTCCCCAAGTTGCGAAGTGCCGATTCAAGTTTGGAGAGGCCTTTTTGTTTTGCCCCGGCCGGCTGGTCGTCGATGCGAACGACCTGAAGGGAGGAGTCGGAAAATACGGGTTCCGCATTCCGGGCCTCCAGAGCGTGAAAAGAAATATCGTCCGTGGCGAATTCGCCGAGGCTTTCGGGGGTAAGCTTTTCAGGATTCAGGATCAGTTTTCCCAGTCCCTTCAGCTGTTGCTTGGCTTCCTCCGCCAATGCTTCGGTCGGCCATCCGTCCGCCTTGGGATCGTCGAGGAGATCCATGGGTGTCTCAAGCGGAGCCGGGACGAGATAGGGTTTATCCGATGAGCCGAGTGCCGAGTCGGAATCATCTCGAAGATAAAGGAAAATCCCCCCGATGGCCACCAGCGTGATCCCCGCGAAAATCCATGGTTTCCAGTTTCTTGTTCTCGACCCGGATGATCTTTTCTGGAGCTTGCTTGATGATTTCATGGAATGATCGGGTTAACTCTTTCAGATAATTGGTTGGGCAACAAGCGCGAGGCAATTGTGGAGAGGGGCGAAAACGAAAACGGGGCGACCTAATGAATAGGCCACCCCGTTGAAATTGAATTCGAATTTTAAAGCCCGACGCCGTTACCTGCGGCGGCGGATAAAGGCAAGCAGACCGAGCAGACCGAAGAACGAAGTGCTTGAGGGCTCCGGAATGGCATTGCCATCAAGCCTGACTTCTTCCAGGCGGGTCCAACCCCAGCTGCCATCATCGGTCTCAAAAAAGTCCAGCTGATAGTCGTCGGTCGTGGTTACGCCAGCTCCAGTCAGATCACCCAAGGTGAGAGAAATTGTCTCCACACCACCTCCGTTGGCGGAATCATAGTAAACAGCATCGTAGTTACCAGTCGTGAGGTTGAGAAGAGCCAGTCCCTTGGAGCCGAGTTGAGTTCCACCAGTGGAACCACCAATGATATCGGCAGGGCTTGAGGGATCAGCGTTTCCACTCTGATTTCCTTGTCCGCCGAACCAGTCCATTTCAAGGACAGGGTCAGTGGGGTGAACGGCACCAAAATTGATAATTGGCGAGCGATAGAGGAAATTGGTGTGCGCTCCATCGTGAGCGTATCTGGTGTTCCCGGTAATGTTTACATTTCCAAAGAAGCCATCGATCCCATCGCCGTCTGCCTGTCCGGCGGTGACGCCATTGGGATCAAGCCAAGACACTCCATTGACGGTGGACCATCCGTGCTCGTTGCCGGGGGAAAAGTCCCAAGCAACCGAGACAGCAGCATTCGCAGAAGTCGCAGCAAAGGCGACAACCGCAAAGTTGAGTATAAGTTTTTTAAGTGTAGTCATTTGATTGTTAGCCGTATGCAAAACCGAAACCTGATCGATTCGATCCAACCATCCTCCATGAATGTGGGGCAGGGGCAATAAAAAAAGCCAGTTTTAGATGAATTCTGAAGAGTTCGAACGGCTTTATTGGTATTATTCTTCCATTCATCTCCCGGGACGTCCCGATTTTCCAAGTTGGTAGACCTCAACGAGTTCATCAACACAGACTCTCTTGAGCCAATAGGGGCCCATCGAGACATTTCTTGCCGGGCCTCCTTTTTTCGCTCTGACGACGATGTATTTGACTTTCCCGGTGTATAACTGGTGAAGAATGCTTGCGGTGGGAAATCCGGCGACGATTTCGCTGCGCAAGTAGCGGTAGTGTTCGGGAAAGTGGCTGGAGTAGCCGTTGAAGATCGGGGTTTTGTGGAAGGTGCCAAGATACATGAACTCAGTGGTCACCAGGTATTGCCAAACCCGGGGGCCGGGTGAGACCGGGAGGCAGAGGATGCCGTGGTCATCAGGAGTGTTCTTCTCAACAAAGCCAATCCACTTGCGGTGTTGGTCGACATTAGTGATTTCAGCTTCCCCTCCCGGTTTGGGGTAGCCGTCGACCAAAGCGGTGAGAGCGAGAAGGATCACGGCCCATTGGCCGGCAGTCTGCCATTTTGCTTGCTCAAATCGGTCGCAAGCGAGCTGATAGAGTCCTCTGATTCCCAAGGCGGCAAAGATGATGACCGGGATTTGAACAAAGAAGGCGAAGCGCATCACCGATCGGACCCGGTCGAATCCCGGGACATTTTCGCTGAGCCACCACCAGGGCTGGAAACTTCCGATGCGAAGGTTGGGACCGAGGGACAGGAGGAAGGCGAGAATGGCAATCGTCAGGATGAAGGAAGCCCAACGGCGGGATTGGACGCTGCGGAGGCCAAAGATAATCCCGGCGATGGCGAGGAAATACTTGATCCAGCCCGACGAGAGAAACAGGGGGCTTTGTTTGTTCGCGCCGAAGCTGATGAGCTCGTACGAGGGGGCCTGAAAGTAGTCGGCGACGTTTGCGGAAAGGCCGGTGACAAGGTCTTTCTCCCATTCGACGGCATGGATTTCGGTGACACTTTTGACCTTGGAGACGAAGGGCACGGTGATGACGAGGGCCACTCCCACGGCCACCACCCAGTGTCGTATTTCCTGAGGCTTTCTCCAATGCCTCCAAAGCACAGGAGAGGCTCCGACCAAGAGGATGGCGAGGAACAAGCCGTGGTGCATGCAGGTGAGGAAGGCAAGGGAGGCTGCAATTCCCAGTTCGATTCCTTTGCGCCGCGAGGGGTTGCGGCAGATCTTTTCGATCGCGGTCCAAGTCCAGAGAATGGCCCAAAGCGGGGCAAGTTGGAAGATTCCCAGCTGCCAGTGGACGATGGGGAGGAGAACGATCGCGGTCCCAGCCCAGAGGGAAGTCCAGCGTCCCAACCCGTAGGTTCCAGCGAGGCGCTGAGCGAAGAGGCCATTGAGGGTGAGGGAAATCCAGATGTAAACGTTGTAGGCAAAGATCCTCGACCCGGTGATCCAGACGACCGGGGCCACCATCATGGTGGTGGGTTGGGGTTCCATGAGTGCAAAGGAGCCCTCGGTCGGGAAGAAGATGGGCGCGTCCCAGTAGCCAAAGAGTCCTCCGGCGAGACGGTCGGCATTCCACCAGGTGGCCCAGACGTTGTAGAGCGGGACGGAAGCGGTGGGCTCCGTGCCAATCGGGACGTGTGAAAATGGGGACGAGACCACCGGCCAAGTCAGGACCAGAGCTAGAATCAGGTAAAAAAAGGCGCAGGCGAGCTGCCATTTTCGTTTGGAGCATTGTGAGATCAGGCCCTTTCCCAGGTCGCGGGATTTCATCCCCCTCAAGCGGCCAAAAATCTCACTGATATTCATCGGAGCGACCCTATTGAGCGGCAACAAGCTAGGCAAGAGGGAAGGAGTGGGTTGAAAAAAACAAGCAAAGGGTGGTGTCGGAATGATTTTCTGATTTATTTGCGATTCATTACCAATGGAGGAATCACCCGACACAAAGATCGAACTATCGGTCGTGATCCCTTGCCTCAATGAAGAGGACACTCTTGATATCTGTCTGGAAAAGGCACTGGGTGTTCTGAAGAAAGAGGGCGTTTCCGGAGAGGTGATTGTGGCCGACAATGGCAGCACCGATGCCTCGCTGGAGATCGCTCGCAAACGCGGGGTGCGGATTATTCCGGTGGCGGAGCCGGGTTACGGCTGTGCCCTCATGGGGGGGATCGAGGCGGCGCGTGGAAAGTACATCATCATGGGTGATGCCGATGACAGTTATGACTTTCTCGAGATGCCGAAGTTTTTGAAAAATTTGCGGGAAGGATTTGACCTCGTGCAAGGCTGCCGGCTGCCTGCCGGAGGGGGGCGGGTGATGGCCGGGGCCATGCCCTTCATGCATCGTTATTTCGGGAATCCCTTTTTCACCCTGCTGATCCGATGGTGGTTTAAGGCTCCCATTCATGATGTTTACTGCGGGCTCCGTGGGTTTGCGAAATCCCACTACGAGAGTCTCAATCAAACCTGCACGGGGATGGAGTTTGCGACGGAAATGATCATCAAATCGAGTCAAGCGGATTGCCGGATCGCCGAGGTGCCGATCACCCTTCATCCGGATGGTCGCAAGTCTCATGCGCCCCACCTGAGAACTTATCGTGACGGGTGGCGGACCTTGCGATTCTTTCTGCTTAACTCACCGCGCTGGCTTTTTCTGGTCCCCGGGCTTTTGGCAATCGTAGCAGGGTTGATCGGTTATGTCCTTGCCCTGCCCGGAATGACCCTGTTTGGGATTAACTTTGATTTGCATACCCTGCTCTTTTCCAGCTTGTTTATGCTATGCGGGTTTCAATCGATTCTTTTTGCGCTCCTGAGCAAGACCTATGCCGTGGAGTCTGGATTGATCGGACCCGATCCCAGATTGGAGAAGTTTTACTCCCGGGCAACCCTGGAGAGAGGATTGCTGGTGGCGGGGTTTGCCATTTTGGCGGGGCTCGTTTTTCTCGGGAAGGCGATCAATGAATGGCGTTTATCTGACTTTGGGGCACTCGACTACGGGAGTAATTTGCGCTGGGTGATCCCCGGGGTGACGATCACGGCTCTAGGGGCCCAATTGTTTCTCTCCAGCTTTTTTGTGAGCATTCTGGGGATCAAAACGAAACGATGAAGATCATCGATGGAATCCACGGAGGGTACGTGCACCAAAGGAGAGTCCGGGTGTTGGCTGAAATTTTTGCGTCATATCTTCCCCGGGAGGTGTCGGTTCTTGATGTGGGTTGCGGGGATGGTTTGCTGGCGAACGAGCTCATCGGGATCCGTCCCGACCTTGGGATTGTGGGGGTGGATGTTTTGGAACGTCCGGATTGTGCGATCACGATGACGATCTTTGACGGGGAGACGCTTCCGTTCGACGAAGGGGCGTTTGATGTCGTTTTGCTGGCTGACGTTTTGCATCACACCCGGGAGCCGGCCCTCTTGTTGGAAGAAGCCAGGAGAGTTTCGAGTCGATGGATCGCATTGAAAGACCATACCAGAAACGGATTGTGGGCCGAAAGGACCCTGCACTTCATGGACCGGGTTGGGAATGCGCGTCACGGGGTTGCCCTTCCGCACAACTATTGGTCGAGGGAAGAGTGGATGAAGGCGTTTCACGATCTGGGATTGAAGATCGCGGAATGGACTCACCGGGTTCCGCTCTACCCCTGGCCGGCGAGCCTATTGTTTACGCGAAGGCTTCATTTTTGTGCTCTTCTCAGGATTGATGATCGTGGCAGCGGAAGTGAACCCGGGGGCTAAACTTCCGGTGCTTGGGCCCGTGGTGGATTCGCTCTAGCTTGACTCGAAAGGAGAAAGACATACCCTTGGGGTGATTCCCGGAATTCTCAATCACTACGCCATGATGTATCAAATATTCTCCAGACTTGTGGCGGCCGTGTTGGCGGTCAACGCCCTTTCAGTGTTCAACAGCCATGCCGAGGTTTCGGTGATCTGGGATTTCTCTCCGGGAAACGAGCATGGTTGGACCACGGTGAACGGGGTTTCATGGCTGGATGCCAACGGGGTGACGGCGGGCCAGGCCAACGGAGGAGGAGTTGCTGATTATTTCGGAGGAGTCAATAACACCGGAAACACCCGCTACGCCCACGACGGTGCTCACACGAATTTTATTTTCCGATCTCCGGTCATTAATTTTGGGGGTGTTGATGCAGCGGGACCGGTTCTGGAAATGGATTGGTTTGGAGGTCAGGGCAATCAAAGTGGAATCGATGACCCCATCGATCCGGGTGAAGTGACAGGGGCCGGCATCACAACTGCCCTCGGTCAAAAGGGGCTGGCCTTGCTGAATCTCGCGACCGGAAGCTACGACGCCGTTTATTACGACAGCCAGAACGGTGGAGGTTTGGAGAGCCTCTCGCTAACCCAGGCGGATCTTGTTGGAGACGGAGTCAATCTGACGGACAACTACCAGCTGGACTTTTTTGATACCGATGATGGCAGTTGGGGATGGACCCGTCTAGAGGAGGTAAGGGTTGACGAAGCGGCACTCATCGATGCTCCGACCTACAATGTCAGCTGGGATTTTAATGACGGTCTGGGAGGTGACCGGACCTGGAAGGTTGAGAATGGTCTCGCCGGATTTGCAGCAGACGGGGTGCATGCCGCCGTGGAAGGTGGAAGTTTCGCGGAAGACAGCCCGCATCCGGTTTTCATTTTTCGTTCGCCGATTGTTCGGTTGGACGATTCGGACCCGGATCAGGAGGTCATCAAAGTGAACTTCATCGGTGGTCAGGGGAATCAAAGCGGGGCCCCGGAACCCGCTGATCCCAATGCGGTGGTGTCATATAACGGAGGGAATTCGGATTCCAATGGTCAGAAAGGTTTGGCTTTTTTGAACCTAACCACGGGGCAATACGATCATGTGATCTACGACTCGGAAGACGGGGGCGATAACCCGGAGTCAATCGAGTTGACGCTGGCCGAGTTGGTCGCAGCCGGGGTGGATGCCGGCACCGACTACCGGCTCGACTTTTTTGATTATGATGATGGTTTTTCGGGATGGACCCGGTTGGAAAGCGTGAATCTTAACGGGATGGTGATTCCCGATCCACCACCGCCATCGGAAACAGATACCATCTGGAATTTTTCACCCGGGAATGAACATGGCTGGACCACCATCAACGGGGTGTCCTGGCTTGATCCCAATGGAGTGGAAGCCGGACAAGCGGATGGCGTGGGTGGCAACGACACCGGAAACACGCGCAGGGCCCACGACGGGGCACACACCAATTTTATCTATCGTTCACCCATTCTTAACTTTGGCCGTGTCGATGACACAGGCTCGGTGATCGAGTTTGATTTTGAAGGTGGGGGAGGGAACCAGGACAACGCGCCGAATCCATTGACGCCGGAACAAGTGATTACGTCAGGGACGGGAATCACCAGTGCGGTGGGTCAAAAAGGTTTGGGTTTTCTTAATCTTTCCACCGGAAATTATGACGCGGTCTACTACGACTCCGGAAATGGTGGTGGAATTGAAACCATCGCACTCACCAAGGCCGATCTAACCGCTGCCGGGGTGAGTTTGGATGATGACTATCAATTGGACTTCTTTGAAAATGATGACGGTAGCTGGGGCTGGACCCGCTTGAATGAGGTGAGGCTCGACTCGGTGGCACTGGGGGAAGGGGGAGCTCAAAGTTTTGCGATCACTAACATTGACTATTCTCCCGGAGATCAGCGGCTGACCCTGACCTGGAATTCCAGAGAAGGTCAGACCTATGCCGTCAGGTATTCTGAGGACATGATCGATTGGTCTTCGGATCTCGACGACGCGGTCGATGCCGATGCCGGAGATCAGACAACGAGAATCTTTGATCTTTCTGCTGCCGAATTTACCGAATTAAAGAGGGTCTTCTTCAGGGTGGAGAGGCAACCGTCGGGTTAACGTTTTCCCTTTTTCACTCCCCGGCCAAATGGCTTCGGACAGAAAGCCGGTAGGAAGATGAAGGGGGCAATGACAGTCTGGGAGTGGCGGGTTCACTCCGGGCTTGGTCGGTGTTGCCGAGGTAGACCAGCTCGCGCCCTATTCAATCAGGGCGATGGCATTGCGGGGGCGGTGAAAGTGGTCCTCGAAGGAATGCAGGCGGGCCGGGTGTATCAGTTGAATCTCGAGAACTTAAAATCAAAGGATGGAACCGCGATTCAGAATCGCCTCTTTTACTACACTGGGAACGAGCTCCCGGGAGAGCAGATCATTGATCCAGTGTGGCGGTGATGCGGAGAAAGCGGAAATTGCCGGATCGGGCAATGGAGTAGCGGACGGTATCGCCCCCACTGGATGGGCTGGTGGTTACCGTTCCTCCGGTCGAGGGATCCCAGGTGATCAGATCGGTGGACGTTTCATACGCCACGGTTACCCCTTCGGCGCGGCGGGAGAGGTCGAACTCGATCCCGACTTTTCCGCTTTCGGAAATAACGCGGACCTGGCTGGATGATCCCGCATCGTTGGGGTCGGTGCCGAAGAGAAACTCAAGCAGGTTGGGAATGCCGTCGTGGTCAGGGTCGGCGTTGGGAGCGAGGATGAGAGAGTTGGTTTCGCCGGGAAAAGATTCGCTGATGAAGGTGGCAAAATTGATGGGCGGAAGAGGGGCTTCGACGGTGAAGCGATCGGATCGGACCGGAAAGGGGTTGGTGGCGGTGACAGGAAGTCCTGCCGGGAAGAAGGTTTCGGCCCGCACCGCCGTAGCATCGGTAATCTTGAGATCCAAGGTATCGCCTTGGTTGGCGGAGCCCGGATCCGGTGTCAGGACAAGGAGCCAGTCTTGCGAGCTGTCGGCTTCCAAAACGGTGGCGATATTTTCGAGAACGAGGATGCCGTTGTCCGAGTCAAAAGTGGCATCGCCGGTGATTTTTGGGTCGGAGGGATCTCGTACTCCATCGCTGTTGTTGTCGCGGTAGAGTGTTCCCCCACTGATGGCAGAGACATCATCGAGACTTCCTTCGGCTTTAAAGGCGAGGCTGCTGAGGCGAACATCTGCTCCGTTTGCGGTCAGGGTGATTCGTTGGACCACGGTGTCACTTGTGAAAGGGATGTTTTGAACGAGGGGCGATGCTCCGCCGGTTCGTTCGACGGTAAAGGAACTGGTGGTGCCGCCGAGAAGCCCGAAAGGTGAGGTGGACTCCGAGGTCGGATGGGTGAAGGTGGCGGTGACGTTTTGATAGACCGCGCCGGTCAGGTTGGTGGCGGTCCATGAGCCGCCTGCCTTGACGGTGGTGGAGCCGATGAGGACTTCGCCCTGGATGCCGGTGTCGCTGAAGATTTGCACGAGGCTGCCGGGTGGCACGGCATTGAGATCGGGAACGGTCCCGCTGGCCACGCCGGGGCTGTGGGTCCCGGTGGGAGCCGGCATGGAGTCATTGCCTCCGGCAAGAATGATGCCGCCTTCGAGATTCTCCGAGATTGAGTTATCGAGGATGGGGTTGGCCCGGGTGGTGGAGCCTGAAACGAGAACGCCACGGCCGGTGTTGGCGATGATGGTATTGCCGGCCGGGAAAGTGATCGCACTTCCGGCGGATGGGGTGGTAATGCCGGCCGCCCCTGCGACAAAAGGCCCGCCGATACGGTTGCCGCTTGCTCCATTTTCGAGAAGGATGCCGTGCTCGATCTGGGCGTAGCTTTCATCGAACGAACTCAGAACTTTTCCACCCTTGGTGATCCCAATGAAGTTGGAGTGGGCACGGTTGGCGAGAGTGCCTGACCCGCTGAATTGGATGCCGTGGGTTCCATTGGCGAGGCATTCATTTCCGGAGACGGCAGCGGGCCCGCCGATGAGATTGAGAGAGGAATTTTCGAGGAGGATTCCAGCCCCGGTGCAGAAACTCACAGTGTTCCCGGCGATGGTGTTTTCATTGCTTTCAAAGAGGGCGATGCCGTGGCCGGAACCTGCGGGGCCGTTAATCCCTTCGATGGTATTGGCGAGGGCACCCGGGAGGCCGATTTGGTTTTCGCTGGAACCGACAAGAACAATCCCCGCAGCATTGCCGGGCCCGAAACTTCCGAGAAGATCGATGGCCTTGATTTGGTTGTGACTGGATTGGTCCAGGTAAATCCCGACCGGGCATCCGGAAACCGAGACCGGAGTGCTTCGATCTTCGCCCACGATAATGTGGCTGGCATCGGAATCGATCAGGATCCCCACGCCATCAGGCACGGTGGTCGAGATGGGCTCCGAAGGCAAGGTGCCGAAGGTCGAGAAGCTGGTGTTTCGAATGGGATTGCGGAGCAGTGGCGAGGTAAGGGTCATGCGGCTGTAGCGGAGGCCGGCGGTGGTGAAGCCGTCAATCCGGTTGCTGTCGATGGTGTAGAAGTCTTCGATTAAGAAGAAGCCCCCACCTTTTGGCCCACGACCCAGCAAGCCTCCAATTTCGTTGATCCTGGCGTCATCGCTGATGAGGATGCCGGTGTCGCAACCGTTAATAGCGCAGTTTTGAAGTTTGTTTTGTTCCGAGAAGACCTGGTCGGTTCCGACTCTGCCGCCGCAGGCTTCAAACCAGACTCCGGTTCCGAGAAGGTTGGTCATGCGGATGGTTTCGTTGAGCGGGCCGGAGAATTGGTTGCCGCCTCCGATCATGGGGCCGGGGCCACCGATGAGGTTGCTATGAGTTCCGTTGCGAAGGTGGATACCGTTGTTTACCCGGGTTTCGGGGCCCGTGCCATTGTTTCCACCCATGGAAATTCCAAGCAGGGTGTTGTTGATGGTGGTGTTACCATCAATGAGAATCCCGGTCTCCTCACAAGAGAGAATGGATAATTCAGAGTTGAATTCGAGGTTGCCGATCAGGTTTGAGGATGCGCCGTTGAGGAGGGTAAGTCCGTTGCCCATGACCCTTTGCTGGCTGGCGGTAAATCCGCCGATGAAGGTGCCGTCGATTTGGTTGGAATCGCATTCGCCATCGAGGATGATGCCACCGCCGAGATCGTTGGCGAGGATGTTGGTGAAGTCTTCGGTGGGCGAGCTCCCGAAGTTGAATTTGGTGACTTCGAGGAAGGTGCCGATGCGGTTGTTGGTGCAGTTTCCGGTGAGTCGGATGGAGGCCCCGGTGTTGGGGTCGACGAGGGGGGCAATATCGTCGATAAAATCCTGAATACCGCTTCGCACCGAGAGGATGGAGTTGAAGGATGTGTCCTGCAGGACGATGCCATCGCCCTGGTTGCCATGGACACTGACTCCGGTAATGAGGGTTTGGGAGGTGCCGGCTTCGAGAAGGATTCCGGGGCCGTTGTTGTCGGTGATGATGGTGAAGAAGAGCTTCTGGCGGGGGAAGGTGTTGGTGTTCGGAGGGAGGCGGTAGGGGTGGCCGATGGTGTTGTCGAAGGTGCCGGCGCCGGTGATTTTGACCCCGCCCAGGGTGTTGTTGGAGATGAACTTGGCAATGACGTGATTGCTGGAGGCTCCATCATCGATCAGGAGGCCGAGCTTTTGACAATCGCGCACGGCGGGTGACACCGAGACCATACCGGCGTCGGTGAAGACCGAGCTGGGGTCGTTGTAGAAGGCGTTGTAGAGAGTAGCGCTGCCGGAGAGATGAATGCCGTCTTCCGAGCAGATGCTGACATCGCACTGTTTGGAGAAGCGGTTTCGCGTGGCACCGTCTTCAAGCAGAATGCCTGTTCCGGTGACATTCGTGATGGAAAAGTCTTCGAAGAGGTTTTCGCTGGCGCCATCGAACACGTGGACGGCCGTGGCGCCGGTGGTGTCAATTTGGACGTTTTGGAATTGGTTGTAATTGGAGTTGCCCGAGACGTTGATCGCCCGTCCGCCGACTTGCAGAATTTCGATGTTTTGGAGGGAGTTGTGATCGCACTGATTGTCGACATAAATGCCATCGCCTCCGGCCCCGCTGATTGTGACATCGGTGATTGAGGCTCCCCTGGATTCGTTGGTGATACGAATGCCTTCGCCGGAGAATCCGGTGAGAATGACATCGCGAATTTCGACATCACTCGAGCCATCGATGACGAAGCCATCGGTTCCGGCGGGAGTGCCCGAGCCATTAATGGTGATTCCGTCGAGCCAGAATCGGTCGGCGCTGTCGATGGCGGGAAGGGCTTCGTTGATCGCGAAGGGACCCGCCCCGAGTTCGCTCGAAATACGAATGGTGTCCCGCTGTCCGGCACCGCCAGTGCTCCCGCTGACATGATCAACTTCACGACGCGTGCCGCCGGGCTCGTCGTTGGTGTGTTGTTCGATGGGGCGGCCCAGACCTCCATTGGCAATGAGGAAGGCTTCCTTGATGCTGATTTCACCGTCGGGGGAGTTGGACATGTCACCGCGGGTAATGGTGATGCGACTGTGTCCGGAAGGGTAACTGCGGACTTCATCGGTCGGGCGCACCACGGTAAAAGTGAAGGCCGGTCCGGCTTCGTCGTTTGCCTTGATTTGGAGGGTATGATTTCCGGCGTTGAGGGCAGGGAGAAACGCGGTGATTTGTCCGGGTCGGGACTGGAGAATCTCGACGGTTGTCAAACCATCGACGATGGCGCTCATTCGCTCCGCGCTGTTGGCGACGTCAATGATGATGGATCGGTTTTGGCCGATGGTAACTTCGGGGATGCCGCCGGTGCCGGCTTGGCTGGGTCGCATCGCAATGACCGAGGGAGGGACGGGCATGGTAAGTTTGCCTTCGTCTCCGAGCGAAGAAGAGCGTGCGGTTTGCGGGCCGCCGGGAGTTTCTGCTCCTCCCTTGGTGAGACAGACGAAGGCCTGGCTGGTGTTAAAGGTCGAACGAAAACTTGCGGCGGAGGGGATTGTGAAGCGGATCTGGGTGGGGGTGACCGAAAATTGTGTGATGGGCAGTTCGGCGGCGATGTCTCCCGAAGTCGTATTGAAGCTTCAGAGGGAAAGAGTGAGGCCCTCGGTGGAGGAGCCAAAATTTCCCCCGCGAACGACCACATTGGTGCCTTCGTGGATGGTATTGGGAGAGACCCTGGTGATGAAGGGGGAGAAGGGATTTCCGACCACGATGAAGGAGCGTTCGACGGCCTGGGTGCGGTCGCGGAGCAGCCCGGCGGTGCGTTCGACGGCCTGGAGTCCGCTGCTAACCTTGCCGAGGACGTCGAAGGTTTTGGCGATGACTTTGCCGGCGCGTGCGGCAATCTTCGCGGAGCTGGCATCGCTGATCGCAGTCGCGTAAAGGGTCTTCATGGTGCTGGTGGCGGCCGACTTTGCAATGTCGAGGAAGGTGGCGGCATCGAGATTTTCCCGACCCCGATAGACGGAAAGCGTTTTAGCGAGACTGGTATTGAGATTGTAGATGAACTCACCGTCGACTCCGAGGATATCCCCGACGCTGGCGAACGCGCCAACCGCGTCGATGGCGGCGATCATCACATTACCGGCGAGGGAAAAGGCCCACTGGGAGTTGGGATCAACGGCGTTGAGCAGGTCGCTCTGTTGATTCAAGCCGAGAGCGATGTTTCCACTGTAGGACTGGACGAGATAAATTTCAGGAATGCGCCTGTCGATGCGGAATTCGGTGGTTTTTGGGGGTTCCAAATCCAGACCGGTCCGGGATTTAATGAGGCCGGTGGAAAGCTCAAAAACCTCGTTGGCGAGAGTGGCCAGGAGATCGATTTTGGAGCTGAGCAGTTCGGCCCGGGCAAATCCGGTTTGGAGGGGGACGGAGTTGGCGGGGACGACGGGAGAGAGGCCCTCAAGATCTTGAATGTCGGCGAGGCCATTCGGGAAGCTTTGCGGATTGACCCGAAAGAGTTCCATACTCCAGTCCAAGGAATTTCGGCTGGTAGTACGAGAGTTGTCAAAGATGAGAAAATCGTCTTTACGCTGCGGGTCGGCTTTGATGGTGCTGTCAAAGACGGTGGGGACGCCCGGGATGTTGGCTTCCCGGAGTTTGACGTCGGCCAGGCTTGCCGGGAGTTCCTTGAAGCCCTGGGGAGCGGGCGGAGTCATCGCGATGACGGATTCGATGAGCGAAATGAGGGGAGGATCGAAGCGGGCGTCGTCGAGGTAGTCCCGGCTTTCCTGCGCGGCTTCCGAAATGACCGTGACGAGGGCGGCGGTATCGGGATCGGAGGAGAGGTTGTTGCGAAGGTTGGCAAAGTCGGCGGGGTCACGGCGACCGCTCATCGGGTTGTTGAGGACCATGGCCAGGGCGGTGGTTTGTGCTGTAACGGTGGCAGTGGTATCGCCATCGACGACAGTGCCGAGGAAGGTCGACGGTTGGCCGTCTTTGAAGATCCAGATGGTGACGGGGCGTCCGGTGATGACCTTGGCGGTGAAGGTTCCGTTGACGGCAGTTGTGCTTTCCTGGTCTCCCGAGATGATGGTGTAATTTTGGGCGGAAACTCCTGGTGGGGGAGTGAAGGTGCCGGAGATGTTTCGATAGATGGAAAGTGGAAGGGGATAGGCGATGGGATTTCCACCATCGGTCACCTCCACGATGCCGCTGACGATGTTGGCTGGAATATTGAAGCGGATTGCATCATTGGTGGCGGAGGAAACGGTAATGTTGATTCCTCCGACTTGGACAGTGGCCTGAGCGGGGTCAAAATTCCCGCTTAGAGTGATTTGAGTGCCTGGTAGTCCGGACAGGGGTGTCATATTGGTGATGACGGCCGCCTGACCGAAGTGGGTCAGAAAGAGGGCGAGGGCGGCAATGATGGATTTGACCGAGATCACTTTCATTCCCTTACAAGGGCTGGAATGATCTCGTTGGCCAAGTCTTAAAGAATATGCGGATAGGCTGGTTTGATGGGATAAGGGCTTGATGGAGACGGGGTAAAAGGGAGTTATTTCTAACAATCGAACTAATTTGCAAAAGGTATCAGCTGAAAAAAGCCACAATGAAGAGTGAGATTATGAAAAGGAGGATGGCGAGGGCGATGGGGTTGCCGGTGGTGCGGAGTTGGGTTCCCTGGATGAGGGCTGGAGGAGCGTCGCGGATTTTGACGAGGTTATTACGGGTGACGGCTTCCCTTGAGTGAATGAGGTTGTTGGTGAAGGAGAGGCCGATGGTGCCTTCTTTTTGACTGTTTTCAAAAGACAGACAAATCACATCGGACTATTACTCCGAGTGGGCATCGATACGGGGTCTGATCGTATCAGCAGGAGTTGATTCATTTTGTTTTCTTATCATTCAAAACGGTCGTCACCTTGGCGGTTTCCACTCCCGCCTGACGAACCCATGTCATCCAGCAGTGGCGCAAACGATTTTTCTGTTGAACCGGGGTCACACGGATTCCCGTTGATTTTACATCATGAGAGGGTCAGGATCTCCGGGAATAGTGAAAAAGAAATGACTATGAAAGCCGGCGTTAAATTAACCATCTCGCTCATTTTAGAGCTGCTTATTTTGGTTGGCGGCCCGGCCCTTGCTCAAGCCGGTCCCGAAATCAAAGCCTTTCCCGGAGCGGAAGGCTGGGGGGCGGCCAGTAAAGGTGGGCGGGGTGGCCGCGTCATCAAGGTGACCAATTTAAATGCCGAGGGGCCGGGCAGTCTGGCAGATGCCTGTGCCGCCGAGGGCCCCCGCATCGTCATCTTCGAAGTCAGCGGGGTCATTCGTAGTAATATCCGCATTACGAAACCATACCTCACCATTGCCGGCCAGACTGCTCCGGGCGCGGGGATCACCGTGGAAGGCGTCATCTCCAGCTATGACTACGGTGTTCACGATATTATCATCCGGCATCTCCGCGTCCGTCCCCGTCGTGGTGTCGGTGCCGGGGGCGACTGCCTCCAGCTCGGCGGTCTTGGTCCAAAAAAATCTGGAACCTACAACATCATCCTCGATCACTTGTCCTTGAGCTGGGGCAATGACGAAATGATTGATCTCTATCATGCCCATGATGTGACGGTGCAATGGTGCACGATCGAGGAATCGGATGACAAGGGACACACCAAGGGGGCTCACAACTTCGGCTTGATTTCGGCTGCCGAGGACAACGGCGCCGTCTCGGTGCACCACAATCTTTGGGCTCATCATGCGCGCCGTGTTCCCTGCATGGCTCCCTACCGAGAAAATGCTGCAGGCGATTTTGCGAACAACCTGATCTATAATTGTCGTGGCGGCTACGTCGACGACGGTCACGGGGCCCGGGCCAAAAGCCCCGTGAATCTGCATCGGAACTACTACCGGCGCGGGCCGCAGACGCAGGACCGGATTTATCCCTATGCCTTGTCTCCGAATATGAGCTACTACGTGCGGGACAACTACTTCGAGGACTGGGGTTATCAGGGCCATCCCCGGCACTGGAAGTGGGGTGGGCCAAACCGTGCCCCCCGCTGGGTGCAGTTTAACAATAATGGCCGCGAGCTGAATTCCCCGGCCAAGACACCGAAGATCGAATTGGTCGATGCCAAGGAAGCCTTCAAGCTGGTTCTTGCCAAGGCCGGGTGCTGGCCCCGGGATCGGGTGACCCAGCGAAGCATTGACGAAGTCAAAAGTAAGACCGGCGCGTGGGGACGTAATGGTCCCCTCAAGCCCACTGACGAATGGTTTCTCGAGGGGCTCACTCCGGGCAGGGCTCCCACTGATTCCGATGGCGATGGAATGCCCGATGCCTGGGAACAGTCACACAAGCTGGATTCCAAAGATCCCACCGATGCGAGTAATCTGGTCCCGGCCGGAAAATCCTTGCGAGACCGTCACCTGAAATATTCCTACCTCGAATTCTATCTCAACGAACTGGCAGACAAAAGTGTCCGCTAGGCGTCCCGGGTCCAGCCTTCGTTGGTTTTTGTTCCTCCTTGAAACCGAGGCGCCAGGCAAACAATACTGGTCATCTTTTTGGTTTGCCGGGACCAGGGTTGATCTTCCCAGGAACATCATTGCCAAAATCCCAAAAGGAATGATGAAGAAAACTTTAAAAATGCACCTGGTGCTCTTTATCCACTCTCATTCTCCCGGCAACCCGATTTGATCCTGCCGCGACTCAACGACACCCAAAACACAACGCGCCGACAAAGGGGCCTGATGCGAATGGCTCATGAGAGGACCCTTGCGCAGGCAAATTCCAAGCAATCACAGGCTGCATTGGAACGACTAAAAATTGGGTGGAACGATCAGTTGAATCAGTCGAGGTTAGCTTGTATGTAAAACCCGGCCCTACCCCTATCCAATGATCTTTCCTGGCAGCACCTACCACGCCCTGATTTCCCTCGCCTTCGGGCTCACGTTTGGTGGAATGAGCACTCTGGCCGGGGAGAACCCGAGCCAGGTCAAGGTCACCTACCTCCGGGATGACGGCAAGAAGTTCGCCGATCCCGCGGGAGGTCCCCGTTTTGTCCAAGGCGAGGTCAGCTCCGGCAACTTCGCCTTCATGCCGAGCCTTCTGCCAAATCCCTCCGTGGTCCTGTTCGACATGAGCAACGTAATCGGGGGCAGGCCGGAAGTCTTCATCCCCGATTCCGGGCAGATTCTCGGGATCTTCACGGACCCGCTTTTTCCACAGCCGGGCAAGTTTAGCATCAATTTGCCCATTGAGCCGACCGGGGCGTGGCTCGACGTCGACCACGATGGCGTGAAGGAGCAGGGCATCCAGATCTATTCACTAAAGGTCGGATCAAACCTGTTTGGGAACTCCCACCTGCAGCAGATGGAGCAGGAGGCATTCGTTCAGTCCTACCTGACGGATTTTGTCACGGGCGAGATTACCGAGGGCATCTTCCTGCTCTTCGCACCCGATGACCGCCAAGACTTCCCCGCCGCGCCCGGGAACGATGGTGTCTGGTTCAGCGGGGACGAACCAACCGTCACCCTTCCCGCCGGATATAGTTTGGCCACCCTGCCCCCGGATGGTCCCATTACCCTCGACTGTTCACCCCGCTTGACCATGGGCATTTTGGAGCGTGCGGAGACGGAGTCCCCGGATTTCTCAGCGCAGGGCATCTTGAAGAGCTTCCATTCCCTGATCGACATCCTCGGTGAGCGCTATGCCTACACCGACCTGCGCCAACTGGACTGGGAGACCATTCGCGCCGCTTACCTTCCGCGCGTCAAGAAGGCCAATGCCGAAGATGATATGGCTGCCTACTACGTTTTGCTCCATGAGTTGGCGGTGTCCTTGGGCGATACCCATGTCGTTGCCACCACAAAGAACCTGGCCCTCAGTCGCGCGCTCTATCAAGGGGCGCAAAAGACGGCCACGGTTGGTGCCGATGTGTTCGCTGTTTGGGGTGAAGATGACGAGTTGCCCGGTGCGCGCATCCAGGTTCTGAGCGTGGGTGAGAAGTCACCTGCCCAAAAGGCAGGGTGGGTGCCCGGGACCGAGATTCTCTCGATCGACGGTGAGCCCATCGCCGACCGGGTGGCGGCTGTTCGCCTGCCGGTTGGAATCGGCACGGAGACCGTGCGATTGGACGGTCAGGCGAGGAACGTGCTCAACTTCGAAGAGGGCCAGGAGGTTACCATCGAGTTCCGGCTGCCAGGATCCTCCGACACCCAGTCGGTGACCATGACTGCCGGTTCCTACCCGAAAGGCGGTAGCACACCTCCGTCGGCAGTGCGGAATCCGGTGAGTTTCCGACAGATCGAGGACTACGGGCTGGTGCGTTGGGGTGACTTTCTCCACTACATTCTCCCGAAACTCGCAGTGTTGGAGGAGGCACTCTCGGTGGAGCAGGGGCGTGCCTCCGGGGGAATCATCATCGATTTGAGAGGAAACAGCGGCGGCTGGGTCGCCCTTTACGAGACCATGGCCTCTTACTTTTTCACTGCCGAGAATCCCATGCCGGTTGGTATTTTCGACGAGTACTTTTTCGACGCGTCGCAGGGCAAAAGGGTGAAGGTCTATTCTCCCGACTACAAGATCAGCGCGCCCAATCCCGACCATGCCTACAGTGGTCCGGTGGTCGTGCTGGTGGACCAGACCAGCGCGAGCGCGGCCGAGTATTTCAGCCAGCACCTGCAACAACTCAAACGGGCAACCATCATCGGCCAGTATCCTACCAGCGGTGCGGGGGGGAGTGTGGAGCGGGTCACCATGCCTGCCGGAATCTTATTTCAATTCACTCAGGGCGGAACTTTCTTCGCTGGCACCCGCACGCCAAACCTCGAAGCCAAAGGTGTCAGACCCGATGTTCGAGTTCCGGCCACCCTCAAGACGGAGCTCGCCAAGATCCGGGGCGAGGATCCGGTGCTCGATGCGGCCATCGCCTTTCTGGATGAACACTCCGACCGCCTCGTTGGTACTACCTGGCGCTGGACTGCAAACATCGAAATGCCTTCGCTTAAAGAGTCACCCGTGAAGGGAGACGGCATCTACGAAATCACCTTCAACCGCGACGGAACCCTTTCCGTCACCGCCGATGCCAATCGCGCCACCGGCACCTACGAACGGAAGGGGTATGACCAAATAAGTATTTCTGTGGAGACATCGACCTTGGCACTGGGGCCGCCTGAATCTCTCGGTGAATCATTCCTGGCTTCCCTTGGTGAGGTTACCGGCTTCGCCTTTGACAGCCGGCGACTGGCTTTAATATTCCCAAAGTCCGGAAACGAGTCCTTCCTGATGTTCGAGGCGGCAGAGTGATTCCAGGTTGCGTTCTTGATTTATTGAAGTTCGTATCACAAAGCTCTGCCTCACAGAGAGATCACCCCGCCAATTCCAGCGGTTCGTTTTGTTCCTTGGATAGATATCGAAGGGGGTCGATTTTTTAATGCGCCGTCGCAAATGACAGGCTTGCTTCAGGGCGCCGCTCCGTTCGATCATACGTCGTGAGCGAGAGTGAAAACCAGAAAAGGCGTCGAGTCGTTGTGACCGGTGGTCCAGGCGGTGGCAAGACGACTGCGGTTGACTTTTTCCGGCGAGAGATTGGCGAGCAAATCGTGATCGTTCCGGAGGCGGCCACGATGATTTTTTCCGGAGGATTTCCTCGCGAACCGGGGGAGCAAGCGCGGATGGCGGCCCAGAAAGCCGTATATCATGTTCAGCGAAACCTTGAGGATGTTCAGGCGGCGCTTTATCCGGAGCGTGTCTTGCTCTGCGACCGCGGCACCGTCGACGGCGCGGTATACTGGCCGGGCGGGCCGGAGGGCTTTTTTGAGGCGCTCGAGACAAGTCTGGAGACTGAACTGGAACGCTATGATGCGGTCATTTTTTTCGAAAGCGCGGCCGTTGGTGGTATGGGAATCGAGGGTGGCAACCCGATCCGCAGTGAGACGATGAATGAAGCAGTGGAGTTGAATTCAAGGCTGAGGTCAATTTGGGCACAGCATCCCCATTTCATGGTCGTGGATCACGACCCCTCGTTTTTTAAGAAGATCGGGCGTGGACTCGATGCTCTTTCGGAAACGATCTGCAAGCTTTCGCCTTGATGCGAAGCAGGCAAATTGTGTTTTACCAAACGACCGGCATTAGGTCTTTGGCGGGAAGGCTCTGAAGCCGTATGGCCTGACACGGAAGTGACGGGGGGTGCTTCGAAGGCTCCGGCATGAAGCGGCGGAACACGGCGATATTTTGACGCAATATTTGGCAGGACAAACTACAGCGTTTTGGTCTGACTACATTTGGAGCCCCTTGGCGTTTTTTGATATCGAAGAAGGGCGGTGGTCAAGAGAGCGGCTCAATCCAGCGCGAGCTCGACCTGATTCTCGAAAAGCTTGAGGTCGGGGTCATCGACGTCCTTCATCCAGTGCCACAGGGACTTGGTCATCGCGCTGACGCGACCGGATTGTTCGCCATTAGGTTCATCGAGCAGATTTTTCAGGCAATTGGGGTCTGTTTTTAGGTCGTAGAGTTCTTGCCGGGTGCGATGAAGGTAGAAATCGGCACGGGCGCGGACCTTCGGGTCTTCGGCGTTTTTCATCGCCTTAAAGGTGAGGCCGCTCATTGACTCGTTACGGAACTGCGTCTTGCCGTCCGACCAGCCGTTCCAGATATAAAGGAAGTCGCCGTCGTTGATCGCGCGCATCGGCAGGTGCTTCCGGGAGTAGGGTCGCTCATGGAAGGTGAAGACCCGGTTGCGGCCCGGTTGTTCGGCTCCCTTCATCAGGGGGAGCAGGGAAAGCCCGTTTGCTCCTTCCAGATTCCCGAGACCGGCGGCGGCGAGAAAGGTCGGAGCAACGTCAATGGTGCTGACGAAATTCTTCTTATCGGTCGATCCGGATTCGATGTGCCCGGGCCAGCGCAGGATGAAGGGGGTAATGTTGGAGGCGAGGTAGCAGTTGGTCTTCGCATAGGGAAGGGGCATGCCGTGATCGCTCAGGAAGAGGACCAGGGTATTGTCGGCTTGGCCGCTTTTTTTCAACTCGTCCAGGACCGCTCCAACCACCTGATCGGCGCGAGCGACGGATTGGAAATAGGTTGCCAATTCCGTGCGGATGTCGGGAAGATCCGGAAGGAAGCCAGGCACGGGAACTTGCTTGGGATCGATCTCTCTTGGGAACGGGATTTTTTTGAAGGCATCGCCCTTCGCGCCGGCGAAGGGGCGGTGAGGATCGGCGGCGTTGGCCATGATGAAGAATGGTTTGTCGGCGGCTTTGGCTTCCTTGATGGCATCACGGACCGCTTCGGCATAAGCTCCGGCGCTGCGGCCTCCACCGAGGTTTTTTTGTTTGTCGATGCGGTGGAATGCTTCGTGGCGGGAGGGGACGACGTGGATTTCCTTGCCGATCAAACTGTTGAAGTAACCGGCCTTTTTCAGGGCCTCGGGCAGGCTTGGCACCCCGGGGTTGATCCTGTCGAATCCAAGGGCACCACTGGTTTGTGGGTAGCGTCCGGTCATCAGAACGGCGCGGCATGGCATACAGATGGCGACGTTGACGAAGCCTCGCTCGAAGCGGATGCCTTCAGCGGCAAGGCGGTCAATGTTTGGAGTGATGTTCTCGATCGGGCAACCGTAGGCCCCGACCGAGTCACGATTCATGTCATCAACGGTAATGAGTAAAAGGTTGGGCTTGGCGGCGAGTGAGCTGAGGCAGGCGAGGAAGAATAAAAGGCGCATGAGAAGTGGAAGTTGGATGGAAGGTCGAAGGTCTTCGTCGTCAATTTAGATGAAGCGCACGAGGTTTGGGCGGCATTAGAAACAGTGCATCACCACCATGCAACAGTCGAATTTCACGACAGATGTGAACACTGGTGCCCTACCGGGAAGAGTCCTCCCGCCTACTGCCATAAAATTCGTCTTTTGTGGAATGGGGGGGGAACCGGCCTTGTGCAGCCCGAATGGGGAAGAACGGGGCCTCATTGATTAGTCCTGTGGACACTTGCTGAGAATGTAGCTTCGGCAGATTTCGAAATAGGAAACCATGGAGTCGATATCGATCCATTCATCCCGTCCATGCAAGTTTCCCACATAAGGCCTGGAGAGCAGCACTGGAATTCCCTGCGAACAGAAGAACCTGCCATCACTTCCACCCGAGGAACGCACCAAACGCGTTGGCATCCCGGTCACTTCTTCAGTAATTTGGGCAAACCCGGGATCCGGCGACAGATGCGTTGGTTCGGCAATCACAATCGGCTCGGCGCTTACACCCCGCCCCAACAACCCCTCAATCTCCTCAAGAACCTGCTGACTTGTCATCGGCGGAACAAATCGAATATCAAGCACTGCGGAAGCCAATTCAGGAATCCTGTTAGGGCTGTCGTTCGGTGTCTCAATCATTGTTTCCGTGCAGGTGGAAAACCAGTGGGTACTGAGATCATCGGGATCAACTTTCCCAGGGGTAAACTGTGAAAAATATGTTCTGATCCTGCCGATGGCATTGGTGATCCGCTCCAGCGCATTTTCAGCCAACCACGGGCGCGCCGCGTGAGCAGACACGCCCTCGGCAATCAAGCGCAGGTGAATGATTCCCTTTTCCTCGACGATGAGGTCATTGAGCGAGCCTCCGTCAGGGATAATCGCCAGCCCACACTCCAGACCCACATCTTCCACGAGATACTTGACTCCGTGCCCACCACCACGTTCTTCATCGGAAGTGATGGCCATCCCCACGGATAGCTCGGGACATTCGTGGCTCAGATTACGGATCAGCTCGATCATGATGGCCAGCTGACCCTTCATGTCACCGGCACCCGGACCGTAGATTTTTCCGTCACGAATCTCAGAGCGATAGCTGTCGGGCTCGGGATGATGCACCACATCAAGGTGCCCGCATAACAGGATATCCGGCTTTGCCACTCCCGTGGGCCTGGCGACCAGTGATTCGTAACCATGGCTCTGATACATGGTAATTTCCAGCCCGGCCACTTCCTCCAGATGGTTCCTAACGAGTTGAAAACAACGTGTCCGCTCCTCGGGCCGGTCATCCGTGCTTTCCACCAACACCAGATCACGCGTCAGCTGGATAAGTCGTTCTCTGAGAATTTTCCGGTCCATAAACATATCTTAGTCTCTCGCGGTCTCACACGGCATATCGAGCTGCGCCAGCTCCAGCAGCGTCTTGCTGCCACCAGAGGTGGGCGCAAGGCAGAGAAACTGTCCTTTATGGACCAGACCGTCCTTTCCCGTATTAAAGTTCACCGGGAAAATTCCATAGCGACTCTTACCGGGAATGAACAGGTCATGTGCCGAGTGTAAGAGCTGCATCAGTTCTTCACCCGGCACTGGTTGGGTGAAGCGCAGGTTTTGTAACAACCACGCTCCATCAGGCATGAAATGATGCGCCAGCACCGAGGGGTAGGTCGCGCCGGTAACGCGCGCGTTCAGCTCGCAAACATAGACCTGAAACGCCCCATCATCGCTCTCTGTCAGTAAAAAATCCGCACTGGCCGTTCCGCGATACCCCTGGCGATGAAGCCACTGTCCCGCCACACCTGCCTGACGCAACATTTCGGCACGCCACTCCGGATGTTTCGCCAGATAAGGTGGAGGGGATTCGTTGCCCTCATGAATGCTGTCCCCACTCAGAATCTGCTCTGTGATGTCGTACATCACCACTTCCATGTCGTTGAGAAACAGCTGCACACTCGGACTGCGCATTGAAACGATTCCATGCTCACCAGTTTGCAACCATCCTTGGACCAGACACGGCCCCTCCATGAAAAAATGATCCGGGACACGTTTCCGGATGTTGCCGCGATCCGACAAGTCGGCGACTTTCACCAACCCAATTCCCGAGGCCCCCATGGGTGCCTTGACCACTCCGGCAGTGAATCCGGCGGACTGCAATCGATCGAGACAGCTGTCGATGTCTTCACCACGTTCGGCGATTTCTGTCGTGGCCGTCGGCAGACCCGACTTCTCGAGGTGCTCATGCAACATCCATTTATTGTTACCGTGTCTACTTCCATCGGAGGTGGAAAAGGTCCGCATTCCCGCATAACTTGAAACCCCTGCGATGGTGGAGTCGGTCACGTATCCATCGATGAAATCCGCACTGTGGTCACGTAGCGTCTTAAAGGCGCGGCAATGTTCAAGGTTTCCCGACCGCAGGCAACGGCCCATTTCCAGATAATTCTGGTGCGTGAGGATCTCAAGATCAGGTAAAGACAACCCGGCCGTATCGGTAAAATAACGCATCAAGGCCGGATCAGGGCGACTCTCCAACATCAGCAAATTGTCGCCGCCACCTGCATAAAGCAGATCGAGAATTGGCAACAATCTGCCGCCATACGAATCCACCTCACCTACCACGTCTGCGAGCATTTCCGTTTCTTCTTCGTTCTCAAAAAAGAGCCCTAAAAGATTCGCAACGAATGCCGCATTACGATTCCAGAATGCCGGCAACTTGTCGATGGATTCGACGACCGCAGGTGCGCCGTCTGACGAGAGGCAGGATGGCATGGAGGGAAACTAGCATAAGCGACTTTTACACTCCATGCGATTTTCGCGCAGAAGACATCACGCAGTCGCTCCTGTCTCTTCATCGATTGCTCCGTGAATACACCCGACCCGATCGACGTGAAGGGGATATGGAATTCGCGGAGTTGGATGGATTGCCGGCGTGACCTGATGGGATTGTCCTTTTGACGGAAAGGGAAGGGAAGTTGGCCGTGTCTGGAGTGGAGCTTTGAGGTATGGCAATGGGCAGTGCGGAATCAAGCCGAGCAATGATGGCTGGAATCTTCTCTTGTTTGCGAGCCTCTTGGAAAAGGGGACGAGGATTGTAATCGTCAACCCGATCTCGCTCGGTCACCCTCTGGTGATTGAAAGATGAGTGATAAGAAAAAAGAGGAACCACTCCGTGAAGTTCAACCCGTTGTTGTTCCAATGCAGTATTTTGTCTTTGGGCCTTTGGCGGCTGGTTTTATTTCAGTCTTCCCCGGAATGTTTGCTTTCGTCATCAGTAATATGATTGCTCGTTCCTTTGATCCGGTGATTGGCTACGGTTTCACGATTTATCTGATCTCGTTCGCGCTGGCGATGTATTTACTCTACCTCAAGGCTTTCAAGGAGCCAGAAAAGACAAGGTATCGAATCTTTGAGAACAAGCTGGAATACTACGAGGGCTTTTTTAACCGCCAGCAGCGCACTGTTGTGTTTGATCAAGTTATTGATGTCGTCCTGAAGGAGGGGGTTTTTCAGCAAGCCAAGAGTGCCGGCTCGATCACTCTTGTCACCCAGCAGTTGGTGTCTTCGGGCGATGGTAAATTGTCGAATCGATCTGTGGTTCTGAAGAATATTCCAAACCCCCAGGAGGTGTATGATTTGATCCGTAATCTGGCCGATAAAGGCTAAAATGCCGGTGAAGTGATCAGTCGGAAATACTCCTTTTCGGGTAGATCATCGGACGTGTAGGTGCCGTAGAAAGCACTGAGCAGTTCAATCCCTTTTTGGAGGGATTGGAAACCGGAACAAGGCATGGCAGGAGGAGCGGTGGCGCTGGATCAGAGCGAAAGTAAAACACTCCCCGTGAAAAAGCGTTTTGGTCTCGGAAAAGGGAGACCGAAAAGGGAGACCAGTTCCGGCGGTGGAAAAAAAATCCGGCGAACCTACCAGGGGTCGGCCGGATGAATGCCATGCAGATTGCTTTTGGGATCAGGATCGGCGACGACGGAGCACTCCGAGCATTCCGAGAGCCGCGAGAGCCAGCGAGGAGGGCTCGGGAACGACTGTCTGGTTGGAAAGGGCATACATGTGGGCGCTTCCCGAGTTTGCTCCTCCCGCTGCCGAAACGGCGGCAGTGATGTCGAGTTGCTCGGCTTGGGCTGTGTAGGTGTAGCTCACGTAATAAGCTTGTTGATCGTTTCCGCTTCCCAGAACAATACTGGGGCGATCTTCCGGCACGGTTCCGGCGGAGTCGATCTCGCTCCCATGGGTGAAGCTCAGGTCAAGGGGGCGACCAGTCCCATCAGTGTCCCAGATGCGGATATAAAGACGGGCTTCGTACTGCTGGCCAAGGGTCAGACCGGTCAGGGTGTAGGTTTGCGCAGACGGGGGATTGGCGCCGTTGGGCGAAAAAGTGAAACCGCCAAGCAGATTCTGCACCCCCGGACCGGTGACTCCGCCAAGCGCCGGAACCCAATCCCCGTTGAGCGCGGCGATTTGACCCTTGTTGTTTGCCCCGGTGTCCCAGATGAAGTTTGCAGGAGTGGTGGCACTGGTGAGAACCTCAAAGGAAACCCCGTTGACTGTTGCCGGGCTTCCCCCGCTGATGGTGTGGGTGTAATCGATGGCTGGAGAGATGCCGGTGCTGGCATCGTCGGTGATTGGAAAAACCGCAATCGTTCCCGCCCGAGCGGTCGGGGTGATGGCAAGAAGGACAGGCAAAAGGGAAAAGGTGATTTTTTTCATGGATGAAGAAATTCAGGAACTGACTGTTGGAATGGGCGTAATAACAGGTTCCCCGGGTCATGACAATGAAAAATGGCGTGGAAGTGTGTGATCGGGCACGAGCTTGTTTGGAGTGACCCGGGGATTGGAAGGGCCTTTTTCCAGGTCCGATCAGGTTTGTAGTTTTGCGTTCCCAGCGAAAGAGTCGCGTCGATGCCTTTCCCCGGCCGCGCCCGGTAGGGGGCTTTTGGCTAGCTGCTTCTGGCGGGAGGGCTTTGAAGCCGGCTTCGGAGCGGAGGGGGAGAAAGGGAGGATGGTCTGGCAATTCTTACTTTGGTCGGCAGCGAAAAAAGATGTCGAAACAGCGGATCAAAGTGCAGGCACAGACACGCTTGCTTTTTCAAGTTAGGCTTCGTCGCTACCCGCTGCTGCACTGCCTTGAATCCCCCGGTGAATTGAGTCTGCCTTGTTTCTTGAGACCGTGACCACCTCCGGTTATAGTCCGCAAAGAGCTTAATGATAAGCTCCGACAACAATCCTCAAACCTTTGTGATCAAGATCTTACGCACTGCCGGACCTCTTTTGCTTGCACTATTGAATCCGTGCCTCGCTCAAAACGCCCCCGAGCAAAAGGCTATTCCCCTTCCACCTGCTGCATGGACGAGGGATATCCACCGATTTGATGAGGAACTGGGGGCTTTGGTGGGTAAAGCTAAAGTGCCAAGTGCGAAGATGCTCAACGACTCTGACAAGGCAGAGGCGATCACCGACGGTTACGGAGGATATGTGGATTTTGATGCCAGCAAAGGCACCCTCCAGTATCTCGCGAACGGAAAGGTCAAAGGTCGGACCGTGGAGTGGGAGTTCGAACTACAGAGGGATGCAGAGAAATCCTTTGGTGGTGAAATCGCGTTTTTCCCAAAGATTGGTAAAAAGCAAGTGATCGAGGGAAAGGAGGTGATGTTGGGCTACCTAAACGTGATCCTGGTGGAGGAGATCAAGAATGGACCATTCAAAGCTGGAGATCGTATTCGATTGAAGGCCAAAATTGATGATTTTTCCCGGTTTAAAAAGAACTTTGATTTAGCCACAGGTCTCGTGGCGATTTACCATCTGGAGGGTGCACCGCATCCGATTTTTTGGTTGAAGCTGGCAAAGGCGGAGATCATCCAGCTGCCCCAGACAGAGCCTGAGATCAAATCTCCGCCCGCTAAAAAGTGACGGCCTGAAGTTGATGCTTGTAACTCCTTTGGAGAGAAACATAGCCAGTTAAATCGGCCAGCCAGCGAATTTCAACTTCTCTAGCCACCATGGTGTGCTCTCCGGAAATTGAGTCATCTTCTTTGAAGGAGTTTTTCAGAGAAGTCAGGAATCCAGATGTAAATGAGACCCGTGAATTCGCCGGGAGTCAGATCGCGGGCAAAATCAAGAAATCCCTGGGCCCGGGCGATCGGATCCGACATCACCGCAAGTTCCCTCGTCCGGACCCGCAGGCCGACAGCCCGGCTTTCGTCATCCCTGCGGTATGAAGAAGGATAGCCCGATGGGGTGTGTGAACGACCGCTACCGCGATCGCTGGATTGTGACCTAGCCACCGAGGGGGGGCTTTTTCGTGAGGAACGGCGGAACGAGGGGGTGAAATGGTTTGCCCGACGAAAAAGGCGAGTGGGCAGGTGGTCATCCAACCGGCGACCATGATCTTTTTATTAGCGAATATCACGAGGAATCAGAGGGACCGGGAAAAGGTTGCCAAAGGATTTCTCCTCTTGGGAGCCTCATCGTTCCGCCAGCGCTTGCGCCATCATCATGTTCTTTTTCGGTCGATTTTTCGGCACTCCACCTGCGTTTCAATTTTTCAGACGTCCTTTCAAGTCCATCGCCATTTTTCTGGTGTTATTTGTTCAGCCGCAATTGGGCGCGCGATTTGTTCTCGCCGTCCGGCGGGAAGAGACGTTTTCCGAAGTCTGCGCTCTATGGCTTCCACCTGTTCCCTAAATCTGATCACCTCGGTCGCCATTGTTCTCTCCAAAGCAAGAAAACAAGTGGGAGAATCGGAATGAAATTATCCGAAATAAGGCTTACGCGTTCCCAATGACGACAACTTTTGCAAAAAAATCCAGAACTTTCATTTTTTTGCTAATTAGATCAATTTTTGCGGATTCTTCGCAAATTGATGCGCAGCCCCGACAATGACCCTGGCGTAGGAGTCTGTGTGGATAGCGAGCCTCCTGTTCATTGGAGTTCCCACCCACCCAAATACCATCCCCTGATATTATGAAAGCCAATAACAACCCATCCTCCAGGATTTCAAAATCTGTTCTCGCACTTCTTGTAACCCTACCGGCGGGTGCAGCCACCCCAGCCATCAGCTGGGGCGGACAATATATCAGCCGGGCAGATGAGCCGTTTGAGGGAGACATCGCTGCCAACCGTGGGAGTAGCGATAAATATGGAGACCCGGATGGTCCCTTTACCATTGTCGGCGGAACAACTGTCGGTCGAGCCTACAGCGCGGACACCCCTTTTTCCCCCCCGACAGACTATTCCGGGACCAGCGGCACTTTCTTCGGAGCCAGTTCGGTGACCCGATCCGGTACCGGTAGCAACGATGGATTTTCAGAATTGGGGATTATTGACCAAGGCCCCAATGATAGCATTCATTGGCACGTGGATACCGGAGGCGATGATCATACCTTTCACCTCCTGATCTACTGGGACAAGGCTGATTTCCTCGGACCACTGAGCACAATTCCCAATCTGGATCTCAGCCAGGGTGCCTTTACCATTGGCACCTCACAGTCGAGTGGAAACCACTCCGACGAACTCCTCCATTGGGTGGTTCGGGACGGGAACCAGTTTTACGTGTCGGAGAGCACCATCACTCTCACGAACAACTCCGAGATCACCACACCCTATTCCTCTCTCGTGAATTGGGCCGAATACAACCCCGTCGATCCGACTGGAGCGACGACTCTCACTGATCTTCAGTCCATCGACTTCGACGAAGCCGGACCCTATTCACCTCAAACTTTTAGCAATGTCACTGGTCTTGGGTTCTACGTTGAACATGAGGCTGCGACCGGCCCCATTCACGTCCATATTGAAGGATTCGAGGCCAGTCTCATTCCAGAGCCCTCCAGCGCTCTCCTCTGTTTTTTAAGTTTGGGAGGACTGGTCGGTTTTCGCCGTCGAAAGTGAAATTTTGTCTTCTTTAGGCAGCGTCAATTCTGGGTAGAACAGGATTGACGTGACAACAGATCAAGCTCTTTGGACGAATCGGAATCGACGAAAGCTACGACCCATTCAAAGAATAGAGAACGGGGCGTGAGTGATTGCTGACAGCTTGGTTGGGCCACCCGGGCGGAGGAGGCGGAATGCGATCTCTGCTCCGAAGACCTTACTGAGTTGATGGGAACAGGGCGCGAGGTAATAATCTCGAGAGTTCGCGATTCGGTGCAACTTGATCGACTGCAGAATGCTCCGGAGACCTTTTCGGGCAAGCAGCCGGAGAAAAGCCGATCCCTGGTGGTCCCGGATTCAGAAGAGAGGGGTCTGGTTGTTGCTCAATCGACTCGTTTCTGGAATCAGGGCTTCTTGGCTTGATCGATGAAATTGATTTCCCCACTTGTTTTTTCATTCCTCGGCGCCGCTTTATCCACCCGATCCCTGCCGTTTGACCTGTTATGGAAACCTGATGCCTTCAAGTGGTCGTGCGAGACTCATAGAACGGCGCACCCTTGGCGTCTTGGGGTTTCGTGGGCTGGTAGTCGATGAACTGTTCGATCAGGCCCTCAAAATTGGTCTTCAGATGGCGTAGGAATTCCGCCGGTCCCTCGACCTGATGTAAAGGGAAGCAAGCCCGCGCTTTTTCGGGGATTTTTTCAGGGGAGGAGCCAAAAGGTGGAGCTGGCTTTCGCTCTTTTCGAGGGTCAGCCATTGCTCGCCATCGGTAAGAACGGACAAGGCTCATTTGCGATGAGAGAAGACGAAGGCTTTCAGTTTCCATTCCGCTTTTCGATCACTCCTCTCACGAGAATGCAATTTCTGCGATCTTTTCTGTAACCCATGCCACTGCTTCCGGAATCCACCAGTGACAACCAATCAACGTCATGAATAGGTCTAAAAGAAAAAGCAGCAAAAGTTCCGGATTCAAAAACACTCGCCGTTCCTCTGGAATACGAAAGGCTCTCGGAAGTTTGATGGCGCTCGCCATCTCCCTCCCGCTCTCCAGTGCGGAGCCCACTCATGCCAAGAACTCCGTTACGAAAGTTGTCAGCTTTGGCGACAGCCTGACTGACATGGGCAATTTCTATCGTGCGACCGGAGTGCCGCCCTTTCCTTATTGGGAGGGGAGAGTTTCGGACGGTCCCCTTTGGATCGAACACCTTGCCGCCAAATTAAAAATCACGATCGATCCGGCCGACCAATATGGCTGGCTTGGATCAATGACCGGAAACACCAATTTCCGGGATATTCCGGAGGCTGGCATCTACTTCCCTGGATTCGAACAGCAAATCGAGACCTTCCTTGAAGACGTGGGTTCAGATGGAGCAGATCCCAGGGCCCTCTACTCTGTCTGGATTGGTGCCAACGACGTATTCGACTGGCTCGGGAAACAAAATCAGACTCCCGATGAACTCATCACGACCGGAGTCGCCAACACTGTGCAAGGGATCATTAGCCTGTCCAACGCAGGGGCCAAACATTTCATCGTTGGCAATCTTCCCGATCTCGGGATCACCCCTGATGCCCAGGACCTCGGACCGTTTGTGGCCGGCCTGCTCTCCCAGTTGTCGTGTGCTTATAATGCCGCTCTGGAGGAGCAACTGAAGGCGCTGGAAGCGACGATGGGGATCTGCATCACTCGTCTCGATGCCTTCGCTATCATCGAACAAGTTGCATCCGAGCCCGAGTCCTTCGGACTCACCAACGTGACTGATCGGGCAATTGCCTCCTACCCGCTGTCCGATCCCTCCGAGTATCTTTTCTGGGATGGCGTTCATCCCACCACTGCAGCCAACGAATGGGTCGCCGATTTTGTCTGTGCCGCCCTGGTGGAAACTTACTCGAAGAAAAAGTCCGACAGCAAGGGCCGGGCCCCTCTTCAATCTCTCAACGGGTTGGTGCGTGCTGCTTCCGCCAGAAACTAGTAGCTGCCAGCGGGCAATGCGGTCACTGGATCAGAATAATTGCAAACGAGTCTTGAGACACGGAGGGCGTAGGTGCCTTCCGTGTTTCATTTGTGAGAATCCCGAATTTCGTTCGCCCGGGACGATTCGCAATCGTGCCACCTCTTTCGATTGGAATCATTCCGCCCCCAATTGTCTCAACCAATAAGAATGGCGTATTCGCCTCCACAAGTCTCCGGAGCAAACCAGAGAAGTGCCGTCCTGATTGGTCTTCGAAGATTTTGATCGTAAGAATCGTGCTCCCGATCACACTGCGGGGAAGTGTTCCGAAAGTTCCAAAGATGAGATGGCTGAAAGCCTCTGCGTTTGTTCTTTGTCTTTCAGCGACATCCCTCTCTTTCAACAACCTGACTGCAAATCTTGTGAGAATTCTCAGCTTTCTTCCCCTTCTTCTCGGTTTTACCACCTCGCTTTGCGGCCAGGAAAATTGGCCCATGTTTCGGGGGCCTGCGGCGCGGGGTGTCTCCGGAAATTCTGATCTGCCGGAAATCTGGTCTACTACAAAAAACATCGCCTGGAAGACCGATATTCCCGGAAGAGGCTGGTCCAGCCCCATCGTTTGGGGCGACCGCGTCTTCGTTACAACGGTCCTCAATCAGGGCGAAACCGAAGCCCCAAGGAAAGGACTCTACTTTGGAGGGAACAGGCTAGAGATCCCCGACACTATTCACGAGTGGAAGACTCTCTGTCTCGACCTGAAAACAGGAACGATTCTTTGGGAGAAAAACCTCCATAAGGGGAAGCCCAAATCATCCATTCATCTCAAGAATTCCTATGCCTCCGAAACTCCGGTGACAGACGGAAATCTCGTCTATTGTTCGTTTGGGAATCAGGGGCTTTATGCTCTGAATTTTGAGGGAGAGGTGATCTGGTCTCATGATTACCCCGTCCATAAGACGCGCTACGGTTGGGGGACATCCTCGTCCCCGGTGATCCACGAAAATCGCCTCTATTTGGTCAATGACAACGAAGAGGATTCTTACCTTCTTGCCCTGGACAAAAAGACAGGAAAGAAAATCTGGCGGACATCACGAGATGAAAAATCCAATTGGTCAAACCCCTACATTTGGCAAAACAAAATGCGCACCGAGATCATCGTTCCCGGATCCGGCCGGACGAGATCATACGATCTTCAGGGCAAGGAGCTTTGGTCGTTCAAAGGCATGTCCAGCATCACCATTGCCACTCCGTATTCCCATGATGGGCTTCTCTATCTTTCTTCGGGATACGTTGGTGATGTTTCCCGCCCACTTTACGCCATCCGTCCTGGTGCGAGTGGCGATATTTCGGTGAGTAAAAAAGAGACCTCAAATGATTTTGTAGCTTGGAGTCGTTGGAAAGCTGCTCCCTACAATCCTTCGACGCTAATCTACCGGGATCAACTTTATGTTCTCCTCGATCGAGGCTACCTTTCCTCGATCCACCCAAAAACAGGTGAGGAGATCTATGGGAAGCAAAAGCTGCCCGGTTCCACTGGTTTTACCGCTTCGCCATGGGCTTATCAGGGGAAAATTTTCTGTTTTAATGAAGATGGCGGCACGAATGTTATCAAGGCTGGCAAGGAATTTTCCCTCCTTCATACCAATCAACTTGGGGATGATGATATGGGCATGGCAACCCCGGCGATTGCCGGGCGCAGTCTGATTATCCGGACCTCGGCCCGGGTCTACTGTGTGAGAAAGCCTGCCAAATAAGAGCCCGCGATTGATTGCCGGAAATTTTGCTTTTTGGCGGGTTGACTTTGGTGCCGCCTTGGGACCGAAGCGGAGGAAGGAGAAAGAGGGGGATCTGTAAAAGCCGTCTCGACCATCTGGCCACTCCAATGTCCTCTGAAACACCATCAGGCGTTTTTAAAGAACGCCATTTTCAAATCATCCCCTGTCTCAGGGGACGGTTTTTTTGCTTCTGCTGCAGACGGCTTCCACCGATTGGTATCTCGACTCCAGACAATCCCGGTCAAAATCGTTGGACATTTTGGGACTCGAATCGTCCCTGATCATCTGTGCTTGCTTCAACAAAGCTGCCCTCTGTTCACTTTGCCTGGCAACTCTTGCTGTGAGAGCCAAGGTTTCAAGAAGGCGACAAGAAACATCGCATCTCTCCCTCGAGGCCTGGCGGATCTGATTGAATGCCGCCCCCACCAATCCGGCGTAGTCCGTTCCGCACGCCACCACGCGGATCGCACCCTCGCGATCCCGGTGGACCGGCTGTGGAAGAGGGCGGGCGAAGGTGGATTGCAAACCCGCTCCCAAATAGTCGATGCAATCCATTGCCGTAAACGGGTCATTGATTCCCGGCGATAAGGCTCTCAAGGCGACCTCGACCAGTTGTCTGAAGCCATATTCGAAATCCTGTTCCGGGGTTCGGGCCGAACCGATATAAAATGACTCCCGGGTTTTTTCGATGATGAGATCTCGATCCGGTTTCTCTGCTTCCACATTATCGACCGAGGCGACGACCTGCTGGTCACTCACGAAATCGCCGGCCCGACAATGAATCTTCAAACGAACCTTTTGCTCCATTGCAAGCTCTACCATCGCTTCATAATTGATCGCTTGGACATAGCCGGTTTTATACCCTTTAATCTCCCAGTCTGTCGCCATCTGAAGGATGGCGCGGTCTTCAACAAGCTCCTCACCAATCTCGGGAAAAACCGCTTCAATCGATGATTGGAGTCCGCGAAAGGCATCAGCCACCACCTGTTCGGCCTGAATTTCTCGAAGAATGTGTTGGATGAAGTGGATGAAGCATCCCAAACCGATCATCGCTAGGACTACGCTGGTCATCACGGATAGAGCCGGGACGAACCAATCGTTTTCAATCGACCGGACCTCACGCAGGATGAAGAGACAGAAAACAAAGGTCCCCAGGAGAACTCCTAGGGTCCGCTGGGAGGCCCGGTCCTTGAGGAAATTTCGAAGAAGGCGCGGACCGAATTGTTGAGAGGCCAGGGTCATTGTGACCATGATGCTGGAGAAGGAAACACCCGCGATGGCCAACATCGAGGTCGCGATTGTCCCCAAAAGAACACGCGCGCCTTCTGGAGAGGAAATGTGAAAAAAACCAGTCGTCGCGGGATTGCTGAAATGCCCGGAGGCGTCGAGCCACAAGGTGAACTGCGAGAGGGCAATGGCTAACACAACGTAGAACGCCGGGATGGTCCAGGGAGCAGCACGGAACTTTTCGGCGAAGTGAATTAGCAGCGTTTTCGTGGAAGTCACGAATGTCACCATATCGAAGCAAAACCTACGCACAAACAGAATGGCACGACTGCTGGGAATTTGCTTTTTGGCTGGTTGGCTTTAAAGCTGCCGTTGGACCAAAGTGGAGGGGGAGGGAAAGGGGGGGCTTCGTGAATTCAGTGAGCTCTTTCTGATGGGGGCATGTGAAGAGAAAAACGGCGGGAATTCTCACGGAAATCAAGATGACCGGATTTGATCCGGGGGGCAGCCACGGAACGCCGCGGGGGGTTCATTCAAAACCGTTCCCGCAATGAGGAATTTTCCCAAGGTGGGAGTTACCAGCCAAGTTCCTCTTCCTTTTTTCGCACTTCCTTGAGTCTCTTTTTTTCACTTTCGAAGGGAGTATGAATTTCAGGTTCCTGATAGATGAGCTGGCCGCTGGAGTCGCGGACGGTGCGTTGCACGAGGCAGCTTGAGAAGCATAGGCTCGCAGCGGAAAGAAGGAGAAGAGAGGTGAATCGCATGGGGTTACTATATGTTTTGAGTTCGGACAATCAAGAGTGCTCGATCAAGAGCTTGTTTGCTCCCCGGGGGGGCTCGGAACTTTCCTGACTCGACCACAATGCGTACGGCGGGAGAATTTGGAAGGTGATTCCGGAAATCCGTTTTGCCATAGCGCTAGAAGAGATCGGGCTTGCGCGGCCTTGGATTCAGCACTAACCACGAAATGCGATTATTTGCTGGGAAGCATTGGGTGTCAGTGGTTTGAAGATCAAAGCATGCGCAGACATTCGCAAATGCTGCGGAGCAAACGGTGTTGACCCTTGATTAATATTCATCCGGTGAAATTGCCGCTTCGTGGCTCCTCTGATGCTTGGTCCCCCCAAGCATCGTTCCAAGGGAGTCACCCCGGTTTTTCTGTCCGATACAAATCCCCAATGATATGAAAACTCTTACTAAGATCACATCGTTCGCCCCTGCTTATTTCCTGGTTCTATCTCAGACAATTACGTTTGGAGCACATATTGAAGCTGTTTGGATTGGTGGAACAGGGCAGCCGGAAGACGAAATTGGCAATTGGACTTTTTCACGTGGAGAAGAAGGGGATCCGGAAAACCCTTATCGGACCAATTGGGCCGGAGGGGTCATTCCGGGGGAGAATGATACAGACACATATTCAGTGTTTATTGATCGTGGTAATCCGGAAGGTTCATCGGTGACCGGCGAATGGTATGGTGGGATTAGCGTTCGGGATCTGATACTCGATAGTGATGATTCGCTGACTTTCGTTCCGAGTGGCAGCAACAACTATACCCGTAAAATCATCTTTGGGGAATCTGGGGGCGCACGGTCGGCTAACTTGAATGGAGCGTTCTCAATGACTGCGGGTAACAGCTTCGATTGGGGAGGCGGATTCGTCGTGAATTTTAATGGCGATTTTACCTTCGGTGGATCCGGAACAATGACTGGAACCGGCACTGCGAATCTTATCCAAGGAGGAGTCGAGCCCTCTACCCTCACTCTTGGTTCTGGACTCACAGTTCAAGGTTCGATGGACATCAATGCCGGTGATTCTCCACTGAATATCGCTGCATTTGTGGATGCCAATCATATTGAGGGACAGAGCTTGCTTCTTCGAACCAATCCCGGTGTTGCGATGACTGTTGGATCTGGGCTGACAGCATCGGATGGGGGGCGTTTGGAAATTCATGCCGCTGATCTTGATTTAAGAAACGGCAGTCTTACGGCGGAAGCAGGTTCACGTATTAGCCTTCTTGATGGACTGGAGATTTCAGGTGGAACTTTGGCTTCGACCGACACCGGATATCTGGAGACAGCCTATAATTATTGGGCCGACAGCCAAACTGTTACCCTGAACGAAGTCAATCTAACGGGTAGATTGATCGTGCAGGGAACCACGGAATTACTCTTACATAATTCAAACACGATCAGTGGTACGCTGGAAGCGGGCTTTGGAACCTCCAACGCCCGCTCGAAGAGCGCCCGCATCGTTTCAGACGGTAACGTTAGCTTGTTAGGCTCGGGGACCATTCGTTTACTTGACGATGATTACAGTATTATCACTGGCAACAATGCCGAAAATTCACTGACTTTGAATTCTGCACTGCGAGTGGAAGGGCAAGGGTATATTGGCGGGAATGGTTTGATATTGAACAATGCGGGGACGATTGATGCTGACGCGGATGGTCCTGCGCTCACTCTTGATATCCCCGATGACGTCATTTGGAGAAACACTGGAACCATCGAAGCATCGGAGGGCACGGGGAATACTGAATCAGGCACCCTGTATATCGATGGAGCAGGCACTTTGGATAACCGGGGAGGAACGATTCGGGCTGTAGGTGATTCTTCATTTTTACAACTGTCCTCGGAGGCAAAAGTGATCGGAGGCATGCTTCATGGTGACCCGGGTGCTGATGTCGAGTTGGAGGGGGCTGTTCAAGATGTCATCCTAACAGGGGCTACAGTGGTTCCCCAGAGAGCCATCTTGCAGGCGAGTGGTACGCTGACCAATAACGGGACATTTACTCTGGAATACGGCAATTCGACTTCCGCAGTAGAGCTGGTAGGCGACCTTATTCTCAATGGGGACGGCACAACTTCTGTGCAAGGCTATTCCAGCTATTCGAGATTTACCGCAGCCGATCAAACGGATTATACCCTGACAATTGGCAGCTCGCATACGGTGACAGGAGACGGCTCCATTGGTGCCGCCAGGGTAAATATCGTCAATCGTGGAATCATCACATCTGCGCCAGAGGAATCGACACTTTATGTAAGTCCAAAGAGCGGGGGAAATTTGATCAATACGGGCACGCTCAGGGCTGACACCAGTACCTTGGTCGTCGGTTATGCAGACGTCGATTCGAGCGGCGGGAAGCTGGAGATAATGAATGGAGGAAGGCTCAATATTGATAACGGGATGACGCTTGATTCGAATTCCATGGTATCCATCGAACTCAGTCTTCCGACTGCTCGCTTGGAAGTTGAAGGTGCAGCCTTTCTTGCTGGAACGCTGGAGCTCAAATTGGATCAAGATTACACCCCTTCGCTCGGAGACTCCCTGACGATTGTGGAAACTGCATCGTATACCGGAAACTTCGCCAATGTGATCTTACCCACAATGCCTGCGGGATTATCGCTACGCGTGGATTTTTCCAACGGTAACTTGGTGGCGGAGGTTGTTGAAGGTGACGCCAATCCTCCGACCACATTTGAGAGCTGGGCTGACGAATTCGAAATTCCAGCTGATCGACGCGATCCTCTCGACTGGAATGGTCCTCTTAAAATTCAAAATCTTATGGCATACAGTATGGGCCTGGATCCGATGAACGTCACTGGTGAAGATATGCCCAAAACTGCTAATCCTGACCCGGAGAGAGGGGTCATCCATTTGATTTATCGACGCGCCAAAAATTCAAGTGAGGCCACTCTCATGCCCAAAATTTCAGTCGATCTGGAAACATGGTCGAATGTCCATATTGTAACGGAGACCATTCTCGAGGATGGAGGGACTTGGGAAAAAGTTGATGCCACGATAGAGCTCGCGCCCGGTGGGAACGGCTTCTTCAACTTTGTGGCCGTTGGGAAACCATAGTGCGGTTTGGCGGCCCGGCCTGACTCCAGAGATTTGACAGCTCTGAACCGTAGAATCGATGAGGTTGGCTCTTTCGGTTTTGGGGATGAATTGGGCTGATCTGCGAAAAGATGGAACGCAGGGGATATTCAGGAAGCGAAGATCTTCGGCCTCCGAATAAAGAGTGCTACCTTCCACGGCGCTTGAAGCGATTGAGACTACGACCCGTCGGAGCAGGCAAGTAAATCCGTGCATTTGCCCTTGGGGGAACGAGGCTGTTAACTTGTAGACGCTGCAGGCCAACTGATCCGCCAATTCGAATGCTCTGAGTTTGGTGTGGATTTTTACCGCGCCACTCCTCCCGTCTCCACCTTGTAGCCTTTAGCGGGAGCTTTCGGTTACGCGAGAATTTCCTTTACGATTTTTCCGTGGACGTCGGTGAGTCGGAAGTCGCGGCCCTGGAAACGGTAGGTGAGTTGTTCGTGGTCGAAGCCGAGGAGGTGAAGGAGGGTGGCGTGGAGATCGTGGACGTGGACTTTCCCATCAACGACTCCGAAGCCGAGTTCGTCGCTTTGGCCGTGGATGTATCCGCGCTTCAGGCCGGCTCCGGCCATCCACATGGTGAAGGCTTCGATGTGGTGATCGCGGCCGACGGTCTTGCGATTCTCGCCCATCGGGGTGCGGCCGAATTCTCCGCCCCAGATGACAAGGGTGTCGTCAAGCATGCCGCGTTCCTTGAGGTCGAGGACGAGGGCGGCGCTGGCTTGATCGACGTCCTTGCAGACTTTTTCGAAGTCGCTGTTGAGGTTTTCGCCGGGGCCGCCGTGGCTGTCCCAGTTGGTATGATAGAGTTGCACAAAGCGTGAGCCGCGCTCGATGAGTCGGCGGGCGAGGAGGCAGTTGGAGGCGAAGGATGATTCGCCGGGTTTGACGCCGTAGCTGTCGAGGGTGCGCTTGGATTCACCGGAGAGATCCATGAGCTCGGGGGCGCTGGTCTGCATGCGGTAGGCCATTTCGTAGGCGTTGAGACGGGTGAGGATTTCGGGGTCGCCGGTTTCCTTGAGGCGGGCTTGATTGAGGGCGCCGACGGTGTCGTAGAAGCTGCGCTCGCGTTCGCGGGTGATGCCTTTGGGGCTGCGAAGGTGGAGGATGGCATCGCCTTTGCCCCGGAAGGGGACACCTTGGAATGAGGTCGGGAGAAAACCGCTGGCCCAGAGGGAATTGCCCGCGCGCGGCCCACGCGGTCCGCTTTGCAGGACGACGAAACCGGGGAGGTTTTCGGATTCGCTGCCGAGACCGTAGGTGATCCACGAGCCCATGCTGGGGCGGCCGGGAGCCTGGAAGCCGGTGTTCATGAAGAGCTTGGCGGGGCCGTGGTTGAAGACGTCGGTAGTCATGCCGCGGAGCCAGACAACTTCATCGACGATTTTGCGGTGGTGCGGAAAGAGTTCGCTGAGGGACATGCCGCACTCTCCATAGCGTGCGAATTTTCGCTGGCTGCCGAGGAGGGTTTCGTTGCCTTTGAGGAAGGCGAAACGCTTGCCTTCCATGAGGCTCTTGGGCGGAGTCTTGCCGTGGTATTCGCGGAGCTTGGGTTTGTCTTCGAAGAGATCGAGTTGACTGGGAGCGCCGGCCATGTGGAGGAAGATGACGTTCTTGGCCTTCGCCGGAAGGGGAGGCTTGCGGGCGCTCATTGGCTTCGCCGGGTCGATGACGGGAAGGTGTCCGGCTTGCAGTTGGCCGATCATGGAGTTGATGGCGATCGTGCCGAGGCCGAGGCCGCAGTCGCGGAAGAAGTGGCGTCGGGTGCGCTCGGCGAGCCAGCGTTGTTCGAAGTCGTTCATGGGCTTACTCGCGGGTGATGAAGTTGTCGGTGTTGAGGATGGCGCGGGCGAGGCCGACGAGGGCGGCGGCTTCGGCGGGCGGGACTTGGGAAGAGAGAAGGTCGTCGGAGAGAAGAGCAGTGGCGGCGCCTTGATCTGTGGAGAAATCATCAACTTGTTGACGGACGTAGCTGGTGAGAATGGAGAGTTCCTCCGTGCTGGGTTCGCGACACAAGGCGAGTTGGAAGGCATGGCGAATTTTGGGTTCAAGGCCTTCGGGTTGATCGCGAAGAAGGCGGGCGGCAAGTCCTTGCGCGATCTCGAGGAAGGCAGGGTCATTCGCGATGGTGAGGGCTTGCAGAGGAGTGTTGGAGCGAACGCGGTGGGTGCAGACGGTTTGGAAGTCCGGAGCGTCGAAGGTTGAGAGAAGCGGGTAGGGTGCGCTGCGGTAGAAGAAGGTGTACATGGCCCGGCGATATCGATCAGGTCCGGAGCTGGTGCGCCAGCTTTTGCGGTTCTGGGTGAAGGCATAAATGCCATCGGGTTGGGGCGGGAAGACGCCGGGGCCGCCGATCACGGGGGTGAAGAGTCCGCTGGCGCTGAGGGCCGCGTCGCGGATAATTTCGGCATCGAGACGAAGGCGGCTTTGGCGGGCGAGGAGGAGATTCCGGGGATCGAGGTCGGCGAGATCGGGGCGGGCTTTTGAAGAGCGGCGGTAGGTTTCGCTGGTGACGATCAGCCGATGGAGTTTCTTCATCGACCAGCCGTCTTCGATGAAACGCCGTCCGAGGTAATCGAGGAGATCGGGATGGGTGGGAGGAGACCCCTGGGTGCCAAAGTCTTCTTCGGTTTCGACGAGACCACGTCCGAAGTAGCGCATCCAGGTGCGGTTGACGGTGACGCGTGGCGTGAGGGGATTGGCGGGGTCGATGAGCCATTTGGCGAGGTCGAGCCGGTTGCGGCGTGAGGTGGGCTCGGGAAGGGCGGGTTTGACCTTGGAAAGAACTCCGGGGGAGAGTTCGCCGGCGTCCTTGTCTGGGCGGGTGAAGTCGCCGCGGGTGAGGATGTAGGTCGGACGCGGTTTGGCGAGCTCACGCATCACCATGAGCTTTCCGGTGCGGGGGGTGGCCTGGCCGGGAGCCTTGCCTTTTGGGATAGGAGGAGCGGTGGCGGAGAGATCGAGGGCAAAGCGGCCGACGAGGTAGTTGTCGTTGAGCATGTGCTCCATGCGAATGGTAAGGGGCTTGCCCTTGGTCGCGATGGGTTTCTCAAAAAGGAGGGTGACCGCGTGTTCGGCATTCATTTTGGCCTTCTGGCCCCGGCCGGTGTTGATGGCCCAGCCGGAATTTTTGTCCCGGTTTATGATTGCGGAGGCCGGGAAGCCGGGTTGTTCGTGATCGGCGAAGGCGGCGGTGAGGCGGATCGGTTTTCCGTCGATGGTCACGTTCAGACCGGTGAGGACAAAGTTGCCGTTGCCGGCGGTGCCGGGGCCGTTTTCAGGGAGGGATTTGTCGGGGAGGACGCGAAGACGCACGGCGGCCACGGTGTCAAGTTTGGTGGAGATGGTGAGCTCGTAGGTGTCCTTCGGTTTGGCGGATTTGCTGACGAGGAGAGAGTTGTCCTTCAGGAGCTCCAGGGGAGACCCGGAAGAAGTACGATGGTTTTCGTATTTTACCGAAAGCCACTTGGCGGGTTGGTTCGACCCGGATTTGGGAGGAGCGGGAGGTTTGGGGGCATTGTTGAGGATTTCAAATTGCTCCACCTCCACGGTGGGGCCGGTGCTGTTGGCATCTTCGGTATTGTTGAAAAAGGCGTAGAGTTCGAAGTATTCGCGGTGTGTGATGGGGTCGAACTTGTGGGTGTGGCACTGGGCGCAGCCGACGGTGAGTCCCAGCCAGACCGCGCCGGTGGTGTTGACGCGGTCGATGACAGATTCGACGCGGAATTGTTCGCGATCAGAACCTCCTTCCTGGTTGATGAGAGTATTGCGGTGGAACGCTGAGGCGATGAGCTGGGACTTGGTGCGATTGGGAAGGAGGTCGCCGGCGAGTTGTTCGATGGTGAATTGATCGAAGGGCAGGTCATCGTTGAGGGCCTTGATGACCCAGTCACGATAGGGCCACATGTCGCGGCCGCTATCGACGGAGTAGCCGTGGGAGTCGGCGTAGCGGGCCTGGTCGAGCCAGTGACGTCCCCAGCGTTCGCCGTAGTGCGGGCTGGCGAGGAGGCGATCCACGAGTTGTTCCCAGGCGTCGGAGCTCTTGTCGTTGACGAAGGCTTTGGTTTCTTCAGGAGTGGGAAGGAGGCCGGTGAGGTCAAGAGAGATCCGTCGAATGAGAGTGGCGCGGTCTGCTGTTGGCGAGGGGGTGACGTCGAGTTTTGAAAGCGAGGCGTTGATGAAGTAGTCGATGGGGTTCCCTTTCCAGGAAGCGGGTGGGGTGGTTTTGGCGAGCGGCTCGAAGGACCAATGCCCCTGATAGGGAGCGCCCTGCTCGATCCAGCGACGGAAGAGGGCGACTTCGGAATTGGTGAGGCTGCCTTTCTTGGAGTGGGGCGGCGGCATCGCTTCGTCACCAGTGGCCTCGGTGACCCGGTAGATGAGCTCGCTGTCGTCTGGTTTTCCGGGAACGATGGCGAAGAATCCGTCATGGTCCTCGAGGGCGCCTTCCCGGGTGTCGAGCCGGAGATCGGCTTCTCGTTTTTTCTCGTCGGGGCCGTGACAGAAGAAGCACTTGTTCGAGAGGATGGGCCGGATGTCGCGGTTAAAACTCACCTCCTGCGCTGAGGTAAGTGATGCTAAAGCGAGGGAGAAAAGGATGATGACACGCGCCATGTTGGGAGTATTTAAAAGGTGGAGTGCAGTGGGGGCAACCAGGAAGGTTGGAAACAACCTGCCCCGAGTGGGTTCCTTCGCATTAACGGCAACGATAACTGTGAGGAAGCCTTCGCGTGAAGATCGAAGGATCCATTGTATGATCAGGGGCTGTTCAAAAAGAGCGGTTCTGCTTTATCACTCCGTGGGCTTCATGATACTCAGGACGTTTGGTGGGAGCCCGCTTGAAGCGAACCAATCGTTGGCAGCAGCAGGATTTTGATGAAAGTAGCGCTTGCCTGCCCGGATCATGGCGGCTTCGCGAAGACCGGATTGATTGATTTCGGCAGCCCAAGTGACTGCGGTTTTGGGGTCCTGTCCGGCGAGGGCGCTGATGAATCCGTTGATGGCCTGGTCGCGGTCGCCCGAGACGGGCATATCCTGAAGGGTTTCGGCCACCGCGACGGGGTTTTCAGTGGTCCATCTGGCAAAGGCGGCGCTCCAGGCGTTTCCTCGCAGTGATCCTTGGGGAAGGGTTTGGGCCCAGTTGAGAGTTGCCTTGATTCCCTGATTGCTAACGAGTTCACGGGTGAAGGTGTCCATAGGCCGCCAGTCCGGTCGATCAGGGTTTGCTGAATCCAAGACGTAGTTTGTGGCGACCGCTTCATCATGATCAATGAGGCCTTTATAGAGATTTGGTCTGAGCTCGTTTTGAAGATCCTGGCCAAGGCTCTCGAAGAGACTGATGGCGGTAACGGGATCGCTGGTGGCAAGCCCCGGAAGCATGTTTGCGAGGAAGTTTTGTCGCTGTTCGTCTGGAACCTGATCGAGGAAAGCGAGTGCCGAGTCGGGGGATTTGGAAGCCCAAGCGTAGTCAAACAGTTTCCGAAGTTCGTCATTTGCCCCGAGTTGGTGCAGGGTGGATCGAAGGGCGATGATTTGAGATGGGCCGAGTGATGAGAGCTCTTTCAATATGCGATCGAAGGCGAGGCGCCGTTTGATGGGTGTTCCGGCGGTGATTGATGCTTGAGCCCAGTCTGCGAGTTGTCTTTCGGTTGGTTTCGGGGTTTCTCTGGCAGCCCCATCTCTGTCTTCATCTGTGCGAAAAGCTCGAGAGCTTGAATCGTCCGATTGATTCCCGTCGGACGATGGTTGAGGGGGGCGATGCGAATCGACCTGCTTCTTTTGAGTTTCTTCCGCTAATATTGCTCTCCCGGAATTAAAGTGGGGGGATTCATGCCGAAGCGATCCTGCCGCCCAGGCGGAGAAGGTGACTAGAGCCCAGGCTCCATGTCGATGGTATGACTGTTTCATCTGCTGACTTTGATCGCTAAAGACTGCTTGCCATGGAAACCGGCACTGCAGGAAGAAACCGAAGAGTTAAATTACCGTTTCTGATAAAAATGGACAGTGTGATAATCGAAAAACTTCCAGTGTGGCACGACCCAAAAGTATGTGGTGCAATCGGTGGGTGATGAATGGCGGTCCGAGGAGCTTAGCCGTCAAAGCTCCGGCGGTAGGTAGTGGTCGAGGCGTCGGCGTGGTAGATGAGGAGGATGGCGTCTTCGCTGGCGACCTCGTCGAAAAGGTCCATCATAAATTCCTCCTGGCCCGGCCATGGGTAGACGAAGAAGAGATCGACATCGTCGGGATCGAGGCCGTCGTAAACGGGAGTGGTGTCGATGGTTGCGCCCCCTGATGTGGTGGCCCGGGGGGGGAGAAGATCTTTGCCGCCGATGCCTTCGCATTCTTCATAGCCCTCGGGGAGGTAGCTGGTGCAGAGAATTTCGACAGGGATATTGAGGTCTTGGGCCAGTTGGGTCGAGAGTGCGACCAGGCCGTCTTCGATTTCAATCCCAAAGGCTTCGAAGCCGATGAGAGAGGCCATGCAAGTGGCGATGCCAAAGCCACTGCCCCACTCGCAGAAAACGTTCCCGCGAAGCAGACCTGAGTCCTTGAGAGTGGCGATGGCGGCGTAGACTTTTTCGGGATTGCTGGGGAGATAGCGCGGGTAGCGTCGGTCGAGGCCCGCGTCGAAGAAGGCGTCGCATCGCTGACCGGCTTCGGCGATCATGGCGGTCACACCAGCCGGGATTTTGCCAGGTTTGGGACTGAAGCTCAGTTGTTCGAGGGGCACGGCGGTGAATCAGTCTTTCCTTGATTGAGAGAGAAATTGAATGGCATCGACAATCACGTATTTTCCATCTGTTCCTTCATTTGAGATTGTCACGGATCCGGTCTTTCCTTTCTTGAATTCAAAGACTCCCAGCGAGCGAAAGAGTCTTCCATGTTTGGGAACCTTCTGCTGGTTGATTCGGATTGTGGTTTTACCGGTGGCATGGACGATCGTGATGGGAGTGGTGGTCGATCGTCTGGAATTATAACAATGCGAGATCCGGATTTCGTAATTGCCGGGATTCGGAAGATCGGGGGTCCAGGTTGCCGACTTGTTTCCCTTGTCCGATTTTTGATCGTGAAGGTAGCCAATGCCGACGTAGGGCGGGGTGTGGGTGGAATACTGCCACTTGCCCTTAAGAATGGCATCGGTTTCATCGAGGACAATTCCAGGAAGGGTTTTAGGGTCTGCGACGATAAATTTCACGTTGGCTTCGACATCGACCTCGCCCGGCGCGTGGGAGTTGGGTAGCGCGTCTGGATGGGGTTCGATGGCCAAGCCGATGCTTCCCCCAAGGAGGAGCATCGTCAGCAAGCACTCTTTCATGGAGGTGAAGCTAGTCGGGGATCCGGCGAGGTGCGATGTCATTTATGGGCGCGTTTTAGGGCGGTTCTCAAAGGCGGGGCGATTCTTGAAAATTCGGCTGAACCTTCCGCGTAGTTCCATGACATGATTCGTTTCCTGTCTGTGATAAAACTTGCGGCTGCCGGAGTTCTGCTTGGCGGTCCCGCGCTGCTTGCTGCGGAGGTGGCCCGGGACAGGATGAGTAAAGAGGCTGCGCATCTTGACGGGCTCATCGACGCTCTTCTTGAAAAGTCGGGTAAAACCATGCCCGCGCCGGTTGATGATTTCACCTTTCTGCGGCGCGCCTCACTGGTGGCCACCGGGCGCATCCCGACCTTGTCCGAGATCAAGGAATTCACGAACGATTCCGCCGCGGACAAGCGAATTCGTCTTGTCGATCGTCTCTATCAATCGAAGGGCTACCAGAGCCACATGAACAATTGGTTTTGTGATCACTTGCGACTGAACGAGGTTAAGTTGCAAGGAGGATATTTTAGTTCCAATACTCCTCTTATTAATTGGACGCGGCAGTCCGTTCGTGAAAACAAGAGCTGGAAAAAGATGACCGTCGAATTGCTCTCGAGCCGAGGCAATGGCTGGACCGGTTCAGGAGCTTCCCACTACTACACGCGTGATATTGGCATGCCGTTGGATAACTCCGCCAATACCATGCGGGCTTTTCTGGGAGTGCGCATGGAGTGTGCCCAGTGCCACGATGACCCCGGCTCGAGCTGGGAGCGGATCGACTTCTTTAATCTCGCCGCTTTTACCCATGGCAAGAGCAACTATGGCCGTCTCGACTTTTTGCGAGGGAGAGGTTTGTTGGTTAACATGTCGTCAGAGAAGGAGTTCAACGCTCCGGGGCTTCATCACTTGCATTTTTTTAGTGATGCCATCGGGCAGTATGCTTCGAGTGGTATTGAACCTGGAAAGGGCACCGGGCGGATCAAGCTCCCTGATGATTATCAGTATGCCGATGGTGACCCCGGAGAGATGGTGGAAGGTCGAACTCCCTTCGGTGGAAAAGTGCGCCTCAATTCCGGGAAGCACAACCCGGATAGTCTCGATCAATTTGCCGCGTGGGTGGTCGGAGATGATAATCCGACCTTTGCAGGTTCCATCGCTGCCAGGATGTGGCTTCGGGTCATGGGGGCAAAACTTCACAAGAAGGACAGTGAAGAGTTTTTGGATCCAGAAGATCCTGACACCGGTGATCTCAGCGGTGCCTTGATGAAACTCATCAAGGGCTACGGCTACGACCTGCGTGCTTTTCAGCAGACCTTGATGCTGACCCGGGCTTTTGCGGCGAAATCTGCTCCGGATGCCGAGGCTTCCTTTCACGGCTTGCTGGGGCGCCCCATCGAACGCATGAGCGCCGAACAAATTTGGGACTCTTTGATCACTCTTGTTTTGGAAGATCCGGAATCGGCGCAACGGATCGAAGATATGGAGCATCTCTTCATTCATGGTCGCTACATTGGCCGTCTGGAGGACATAATTAAGAAGGTTCACTCCTTTAAAACGATCAAGGAATACCAGAATTGGGTCATCGCAAAATACAAGGAAGCGCGTGACGGGACCGGACCCAAGGCACCGGTATCAAGGCCGCCCACCTACATTGCGGGGCACGGGCGCTTGATGACTTCGGCGATTCTTGGAACGGCCCGTGCCTCCGAGCTGCCCAGTCCGGCTCCACCCAACCATTTCCTTAGGAAGTTTGGCCAATCCGATCGCATTAGCATTGATGGCGCGACCAACGAAGGCAGCCTCACCCAGACCTTGCAAATGCTCAATGGAGAGACGCAAACAATGGTCGCCAACCGGAAGGACGCCGTTATTCGTAAGATCTTCCAGGCACCCGGATCGAACGCCGACAAGGGTGCTCTTCTATTTCAGTCCATTCTCACCCGGCCGCCCACCGATCAAGAGAGGGACCTGTGTGCCAGGGAGCTCAGTATTGGAAAAGACAAGGGGCTGGCCAACATCGTTTCCGCCCTCGTCTGCACTCCTGAATTTCTTTTCATCTACTAATGAACTTCTCATCTCATAACCTCAACGACGAATTCTCCCGCCGTGAATTCCTCCGCGATGCTTCCCGTCGCTTCCTCGGGGTCAGTCTTGCCCCCATGCTCGGAGGAAGCCTTGCCTCCGGGGCTTTCGGTGAAAAACTCGGCGTGAAAAAAACGAAGCCGGCAACCCATGTCATTTTTCTGAACATGGCGGGCGGGATGAGTCACATCGATACCTTCGATCTTAAACCGGGTCAGGACGTCCAGGGGCCGGTTCAAGGAATTCCCACAACTGCGGATGGGCTTCAGATTGCCAGCTATCTTCCCCGGACTGCCAAGGTCATGAAGGAGGTTTGCACGATTCATTCGATGCAGTCGAAGCAAGGTGATCACGATCAGGCCAGCTACCTTCTTCATAAGGGCTACAACCAACTCGGAACCATCGTCCATCCCGCAGTGGGGAGTTGGGTGACGCGGTTGAAGGGCACCGACAATGATACGTTGCCCGGATATATTGCGGTGAATAGTCCGGCCAATATGATTGGAGCCGGTTGGATGGGGGCTAAGTTTGCGCCGGCGGTTGTCACCAATCCTGAGAAGGGACTGGAAGGAACGAGCCGCCATCCTTCCGTGAGTGAAGAGGACTTCGAGCGCCGCCTTAGTCTCGCCGACGCTGTCAACAAGCGCTTTCATCGCGAGAATCCCTCGCACAATGCGAGGAACTTCGATACTCTTTTTGACGAAGCGGTGCGTGTCATGAAGAGCGAAGATCTCGCTGCCTTCGATTTAACCAAAGAGAGCCCGACCATTCGTAATCGATATGGTCGTCACGCCTTCGGACAAGGCTGCCTGCTTGCCCGGCGGCTCGTTGAGCATGGGGTCCGTTTTATCGAAGTCACTCTCGGCGATTGGGACACCCATTATGACAACTTCACCGGGGTGCAGGCCCGCTGCCAACTCCTTGATTCCGCCTATAGTTCGCTCATAACCGATCTCAAGGAACGCGGATTACTCGACTCGACTCTGGTTGTTCTTAGTTCCGAGTTTGGTCGCACCCCGGAGATTCAGAAACAGCATCGCAACGGGCGCAGTCATCATCCGGGAGCCTTTACCAGTCTTCTTGCCGGAGGCGGAGTGAAAGGCGGGATCACTTATGGCAAGACCGATAAGCACGCCCGAACCGTGATCGAGAACCCCGTCACTTTCCACGACCTCAATTCCACCATCGCATACAGCCTTGGGATTGATCACACCGAGGTCATTCATTCCCCGAGTAACAGGCCCTTCCGCATGGCTGGTCCTGACAAGGAAGATGCCGGTCCGATCACCGGAATCTTTGGGTGATTTAGCGTCGGCGTCTTAGCAGACCGAGGCTCATGGCAAGGCCGGCGAGTAGTCCTGCCGAGGGCTCGGGGACCGCTTGATAGAGTGCCTGCACCTCGCCAGCGTCAAGAGCGTGGTCGTAGATGCGGACTTCATCGATCAGTCCGGTGAATGAGGACAAGGTTCCTTGGTGACGCCCTCCGAGTGTGACGGGATAGATGGTCCCGTTGATGGTTGGGGAAGTAGTCGTGTTGACGGCAACTGTATCTCCTCCGGTATGCGTCTGGCCATCGCTGAAAAGAACGCCATCCACATAGTGGCTCACTTGCCCCGATCCAAAGGTCCCTCCCGCACTATAAATAGAAACCACGTGGTGCCAGTTGCCATCGGTGAGAGGGTTTCCATCAATTTCGAAGGACCCCTGAATCTCGGTCCGGATCGCTCCGACAGGGCCATTGACGCCACTGTTATTAGTGCGGACATGCCACTTGGTTCCGTTTGATGCTGAATTCCCCCAAGCGACAATTCCCGTGCTTTGAGTCCCGTTTGAGGTCTGGACCCAAAACGAAACACTGCGGTCGGCGTTTCCACCAATACCAGCATAGTTGCTGATGATCCAATCACCGTCTCCATCGAAGGCAAGGGCTGCACTCGTGCCTGACGGGACTGGTGCGAGGTCGGTTGAAACCCACTGCGGGTCTCCGCTGAATGGTCCGGCCCAACCTCCAACCTGGCTGGAGGTGCTGGATCCCGATCCTTCCTCAAAATCAAAGTGGGCAACAAGAGCGGCAGATGCCGATGGTCCTGTCAGGGCGAAGATGGAAAACGGAAGAAGGGATCTCAGAGTCATGGAAAGGAAAAACTAAGTGCCCAGAATAAGAATCCGGGCCGGGGAGTCAATCTCAGATTGGGTTGAGTTGTTCATTTCAAGGGTCAACCTGTGATTCCGGGAAATCATGGGACTTGGAAAATGTTGTTGTCGAGATGTGAAGGATGATGGCTTGGCGATTCCAAACATCATTCCTTTGCCAAACCAAAAGACCGACCCATGCGAATGAAGTTCTCAAATCATAAATCGGGAAAATTCCTGTCCGAGTCTTCGTTTGTTTTTTGACCGTCCTGTCTTCGCTTTCAGCAGATCAGGGGCTGTGGAGATGGGAGCTTCAGAAAAGCGGGGTCCAGACCTCGATTCGTGCCGTGTGTGCCCTCGATGAAAAGGTGTGTTGACTCGGCATCGCGAGGGGCATGATCGGAGGGGCGGTGGACGGAGGGAAGAACTGGAAGCGTTGTGTTTTGGAGGGTCATGAAGACGCCGTGTTCCAGGATGTGAAAGGCTTTGAATGGACGCCCGCTCAGACTGGTAGCAGAATCTGCACAGTAATTACACGGTAGATGCGCGGCGAGTCTCATCGATCCATGTCAGGGTGGTGAACCAATCAGGCCGGGCCCATCAGCCCGGGTTGGCTGGAGAAATTCCAAACATACCAGAGATGAGCCAACGTTTTTTTTCCAATCGCATTGCAGCATATTTGTCAATTTCGTTGCTGACGGTTACGCTCCATATCCAGGAGTTGGCCGCACAGGAGAAGGTCAGCGATTTTTCCGCTGGGCATTATGGAACCGATGGCAGTGTGACGATTGTGGGCGGTGATGAGGTGGTGATGTCCTATTCCAATATGAGATCGATTGGCACTCGGCCGATCTATGCCGAGGCATTTGATCTGGAGGGACAGCGATTTCCCGGGAGCATCCCCGGTTTTCCCGGAGAACAGGTAAGCGAGGGAGGCAGTGGGGATTCGAACCAGCGTTCGAAGGTCGCATCAAATGCGGCAGGGAAGATCGTATTTGCATGGGAATCGCCGGCAGATGGAGGCGGTACGGACATTATGGTCCGTTCTTTCAGCGGCATTCTGAACCCGGCCTGGTCCGAGGTGCGGGTCAATGATCCTGATCAAACGGATAACCAGACTGCGTCGGTAGGGATCGACGCGGCAGGTAAGATCACGGTCGTCTGGCGGGCCCGGGTGGAGGGGCAGGTCAGGATCTTGGGAAGACATGTCAGTGCCGCTGGTGCGACGACGGGCTCCGTGTTTGAGGTTCCGTCGGCGGAGATCGGGGAGGTGGTTCAGCCGGTGATGGCGATGGATGACAGCGGTCGCTTCCAGGTTCTGTGGATTGAGTCTGATAACGAGAAGGTGGCCGTGGTGTTGAGATCCTTCGGGGCCGGTGGCACCAGCGGAAGTTTGGTGACGGTGCACGAGGAGGAGAAGCAGGGGCAATCTTTCAGGGATCCGGATCTACAGGCGAGTGGCAATGGGAATTATGTCGCTGGTTGGGCGCGGCAAGCATGGAATCAAACGCTCAACACAGTCGCTTATGACCTACTGGCGAAGAGGCTTTCCCCCAGTGGGCAGTCGGTTTCTTCGACGATCACCGTGGTTTCGGAAGATCCGAATGTTTACAGTGTCAAGGTGGCGGCTGATGATGCCGGGAAGTGGGCGGCTTCATGGAGCATGTCCCCGGGGGATGGAACCTATGGAATTCGCGCCCAGCGCTACGATGCGTCGGGTGTGGCGATAGGGGGTGAATTAGAGGGTTCGGCCATGACGACCACGAGGATAGGAAACGGCGACGCGGACATGAGCCCCGCCGGGGATCTGGTGGTATTGGGGACGCGGGGATCCTCGTGGCAGGGTTCGCCGAGAGTCGAGGGACGGATTTTTTCGGTGGTGGAGAACAATCCACCGGTAGCGGTTGCGGACGAGATCAGCACCTTTGAAAATAACGAAGCGGTGTTTAATTTACTTGAGAACGATTCGGACGAGGACGGTCATGCGCTCTCACTGCTCGACTTCACGCAACCAAGTCACGGACTGCTGGAGTCGCTTGGCAACGGCGTTGTCAGCTATTTTCCGGAAGCGGGTTATGCGGGGGTCGATACGTTCACCTACCGAGTCCAGGATTCCTTTGGGGCCGTGGCAACGGGCAGTGTGATGATGACGGTGGTGGAGGCCCCGGCGCCGATTTTCATAAGTGGAGCGCGGAACGGGTCGCTGGGGATGAGAGGTGACGGGAGTTTTCTGATCGCCCAGACCAGAACTCCGCCGGATGCAGATGGGGCTCCGGCAGCTCATGTGGCCGCTTTTTTGCAGGGATTTGAAGCCGGGACAGCTCCCGTTTCGGTGCCGGAAAGAACCAGCTTCGAGGTGAGTTTTCCAGCCTATGCGAGTGATGTGGCGATCGGACCCAACGGTCACGCTGCGCTGGTTTGGCACATTGACGGGGGAGCAAACCTCGATGCCATCTACTTGCGAATGTTTCTGCCGGACGGCACACCTGTAGGTGAGCCCATTCTCGTGAATGACAACGATACGCGGTTTAACAGAATCCCCCGGGTTGCGGTGGATGGCTCGGGCAATGCGGTGGTGGCCTGGAACGGCCAGCACAGCGGAACCGGTTCGCTGACTTTGGTTCGGCGCTTCTCCGCAAATGGCACTGCAATGGGCGGTGAGGAGGTGTTCGGGCCCGTGGCCGGTGGTCAATTGGCGGACTTTGCGAACGTGGGAGTCGGTGCGAACGGAGAGGTGCTGGTGGTTTGGGACCAGCAATCGGCGACCTTCGAGAATTCGGTGAAGGCTCGAAGAGCGAATGAGGATGGTTCACCGGGGCCTGTGTGGGACATTTCGCGTGGCACGAGGCCTTCGCTGGCGATGAACGAGCATGGAGCATATGTCATAGCCTGGAAGGAAGAAGCGACGAACGGGCAGGTCAAGGCGCGCATATACAACGCACTGGATCAGTTGGTGAAGGAGGTCACGGTTTCCGCGTCAGTGACGAATTCCCGGTTTCCGCACAATCCTGCGACGGCCATTTCCTCCGGTGGAAATTTTGTCGTGGCATGGGACGAGCTGCATCTCGGAGCGGGTTCGGGAGGCCAACGCGATGTCTTGTTTCGGGAATTTAATGGCGCCGGAGATTCATTGTCAGGTCCCACGCTCTTGAATGCCGCAGGCCGGGAAAGTGGCTTTCCGGAGCCCGCGATGGATGACGAGGGGAACTTTGTGATTGTCTGGCAGGATGCGGTTCAGGATTCGGAAGAGGGAATCAAGGGAAGATGGTATGCTTCTTCCGCTCCGACCGTGCCCCAAGAAGTGGATTTCGACGAGTGGATCGCGCAGTTTATTGCCGATCCGGACAGTCCTGCTGCCAGGCCTGATGCGGATCCCGATGGCGACAATGTCATCAACCGGGATGAGTTTGCCTTTGCTGGAAATCCGACCGATCCGGGCAATCGTGGGAACCTCCCAAGGGCAACTGTAGCCGATGGGAGTCGGGTGATCCGATACGGGAGGGTCAAGGATGCAGCCTTGAGCTATATCGTCCAGTACAGCTTTGGGTTGGATGATTGGACGGACGGGGTGATCGGCAGGGATTATTCACAGAGCCTCCTTGCGATTGTCGGGACGGAGAGGGAAGAGGTGAGTGTGACTCTGAGCGATGAGCTGACGGAGAGAGGGGTGGTGTTTGTGCGGATTCGGCTCTCGGAGTAGATCTGGCCATCGATCTTGATGGATGATGAATGAGGTCCATGGGAGAAATGAAAGACGGCTGTAATACCGGGGATCACGCAGGCGTAAAATAAGTCCTCCTGTGTCCTTGATTCACGCGCTACCATCCAAGATTTGCAGTCCGATCTACATCTTGCTTCTCCTGAGCGGAGTTCCCGCGTCTGCATTGGAAGCTGACTTAGACTTCTTTGAATCCAAAATTCGTCCGGTTCTGGTGGCGAACTGCTATGAATGCCATTCGGTGGAAGCGGCGAATCGAGGCAAGCAGAAGGGCGGGCTTCTTTTGGATACCCGGGACGGTATCCGCAAGGGGGGAGACACCGGCCCCGCGGTCGTTCCCGGAAATGTCTCCGGGAGTCTTTTGCTAAAAGCCCTGCGCCAGGAAGAATTGGAAATGCCTCCCACGGGGAAACTCTCAGATGAGGTTATTGCAGATTTTGCCCGATGGATCGAAACGGGAGCCGTTGATCCACGGGAACATGCTGCAACCGAATTGAAGACCAAGGTCATTGACGGATCGGATCACTGGGCCTTTAAAGCGCCGCGGAAACCCGGGCTTCCCGATGTGCAAGCTTCGCGCTGGGTGCATTCGGACATTGATCGATTCATTTTGCATCGATTGGAGACGCAAAATCTGAACCCTGTTCCATCGGCTTCACCCGAAGTTTTGGTTCGTCGGATTTATTTCAATTTGCTCGGTCTGCCTCCAACCCCTGATCAGGTGGATGAGTTTCTCGAGGCCTCTGCGAAGGATCAAGATGCAGCAGTGGCAAGTCTTGTGGATTCGCTTTTGGAATCCCCGCATTATGGCGAACGGTGGGGACGCCACTGGCTGGACGTGGCGCGCTATGCCGAGGACCAGGCTCACACCTTCGGAGTGAAGAAGCGAGCGAACGCCCACCAATATCGTGACTGGGTGATTCGGATGTTCAACAAGGACCTTCCCTTCGATGAATTTGTGAAGCTTCAATTGGCGGGCGATTTGATGGAGGACAAGTCGGATGATCGTTTCCGGAAGTTCGCCGGGCTGGGGTTCCTGGGGCTCGGAGCGCAGTATTACAAAAATTCCGACAAGGCCCAGGCGGAAGCGGATGAGCTCGATGACACCATCGATACCGTGACCCGGGGATTCCTTGGGTTGACCGTCTCGTGTGCACGGTGCCACGATCACAAGTTCGACCCTATTCCGACCACGGACTACTACGCCTTGGCCGGGGTCTTTAATGGGCGCAGGTATTCCGAGATCCCATTGGTCGGCAATGAGGAAGTGAAGGCCTACAATGACGAGCAAAAAGTGATCAAGGATCTCGAATCGAGTCATCGCAGCTATCTCAGGGGGATTGGAAGACAAGAGGGCCGCAAGAGGTTTGGTGAGGTGAGTCGATATCTTCAGGAGGCTTGGCGTCTGGTGACTTTGAGGTCAGAGGGGGTGAAGATTTCGGACGAGGAGTTCGCGGACAAAGTGGGGCTTCACCCCCATTACGTAAAACGATTCCGGGAAGTCCTCGAGAAAGGTCGAAAGAATGACCTGATGAAGCGACTGCCCGAGCTGGAGGGATGGCATGAGGTCGAAGTGAATTTTAAGGAAAAGCCGGCTCTGGAGACCCTCGAGGTTCCTCGACAGATCGTTGATTTGGCGAATCAACTCCAGACCCTGGTGGACGGTGCTGCGGAAGCCTTTGCTCAAATTGAAGCTGAGAAGGCAGAGGAATTGGCCAAGGCCCGCAGTGTCGAAGACCAGCTAAACAAGGTGATCGGCAAGATGGAGGATGACCAAAAACGTCTTCTCAAGAATATTTGGTTTGATGGTCACGCCCCGCTTTATGCCTCCGAGAACGACGCATATGCCAGGCTTTTGAAAGCGGAACAAAAAGCAGAAGCCGACCGGATGAAGGCCGGATTTGAGAATCTCCGCAAGAGCGCCAAACCGAAGTATCCGGTCGCGCACGCGATTCAGGGCGGTGGGAACGCAATGCAGGTCTATATTCGTGGCAACCCTGCCAGCAAAGGCGAATGGGTCGCGAGGGGAACGCTCGAAATTTTGGAAGAAGAGCCGCGGCCGACTGATCCGGAAGTCGCCAGGAATCATCCTTTTTCAAGACTTGATCTCGCCGAGGCCATCGCTTCTCCGCAAAATCCCCTCACCGCCCGGGTGATTGTGAACCGTGTCTGGCAATGGCATTTTGGCAAGGGCTTGGTTACGACTTCCAGCAATTTCGGTCTTTTAGGTGAAGCGCCGACCCATCCGGAATTACTCGATTGGTTGACCGTCAATTTCATGGAGAACGGGTGGTCGCTCAAGTGGCTGCATCGAGAAATTCTCAACTCGGCGACGTATCAACTTTCCAGCAAGTTGGATTCTAAAAACGTGGATCGGGACGGCGACAATCGCTACCGTTGGAGGTTTGATCGGCGACGTCTGGAAGTCGAAGCCTGGCGGGATGCCTTGCTTGCAGTTTCCGGGAATCTTGATCCCACAATGGGAGGCCCGACAATCGCCCTCGGTAAGGGGAACAGGCGCCGCACGGTCTACGCGAGCATCAGTCGTCATGAACTTGACGGGATGCTTAGAATTTTCGACTTCCCTGATGCCAACGTCTCAGCGGCATCCCGCACGGAAACCACCGTTCCCCAGCAACAACTCTTTGTGCTCAATAGTGAATTCATCATCGACCAGGCCAAGGCCTTCGCCAAGCGGGTGACCGCGGAACATGAAGAAGTTTCGGCGCGGGTCGATTTCGCCTACCGACTTGCGTTCGGTCGTTCACCTTCGAAAGCGGAAGTGAAAGTGGCAGAAGCTTATCTCACGATGGAAAAAGAAAACGCCGACAAACTCTCCCGCTGGGAGCAGTATTGTCAGGCGCTGCTTGCGAGCAACGAACTGATGTACCTCGATTAAAATGCAAGACCGACCTTTCCACCAATCAATCATGAATCGCCGCGATATGCTGAGACGCGCGGGCGGGGGATTTGCGTCGATCGGGCTTGCCGGAGTTCTCGCGGACCAAGGATTGTTAGCCGCGGAAAGTCCGCTCGTTCCCAAGCCGCCCCACGCCAAGCCCAAGGCAAAGCGCATCATTCACCTTTTCATGAATGGCGGTCCCTCGCAGGTCGATACCTTTGATCCCAAGCCGGCGCTGGAAAAATACCACGGTCAGCGCCCGCCGGGAGCCGAGCGTAAGACCGAGAGGCGCACCGGAGGACTTTTTAAATCACCCTTTCAGTTTAAGCAGTCGGGCCAGTCCGGAATTCCGGTCAGTGAGATTTTTCCCGAGGTAGCCAAGTGCATCGACGACATTTGCGTCATCCGCTCCATGCACACCGATGTGCCGAATCACGAGCCATCGCTTCTCATGATGAACTCGGGAATCACCCAGCCGATTCGCCCCAGCATGGGATCGTGGTTGAGTTATGGTCTTGGGACTGAGAATCAAAATCTTCCGGGATTCGTCGTACTTTGCCCCGGAAAGCCCGTGGTGGGTCCACAGCTCTGGAGCAGTGGATTCCTTCCCGGGATTCATCAGGGCTGCCACATTGGAAAGCTCGATCCCAAAAAGATTGTCGATCATATCAACAACCAACACCTCACTCCACGCACCCAGCGCCAGCAGCTGGATCTTATCAATCAGCTCAATGGGCTGCATTCGGAGCAGCGGTCGGGAGATGATCAACTTGAGTCGCGGATCCAGTCGCTTGAGGTGGCCTTTCGGATGCAAACAGAAGCCCAGGAGGCTTTTGATGTGAGTCGGGAAACCAAGGCCACTCGTGCGCTCTACGGAGAAGGTCAGTTTGCCGATTCCTGCCTTGCGGCCCGTCGTCTTGTGGAACGTGGCGTTCGAATGGTGCAGGTTTACTACGGTGGCGGGCAACCGTGGGATGACCATGGCAATATCGAGAACGGTCACCGCGACAAGGGCCGGAAAAGCGATCAGGCCATCGCGGGCTTGCTTCGTGATCTCAAATCGCGCGGTCTCCTTGACGACACCCTGGTCCTCTGGGGCGGCGAGTTTGGCCGCACCCCGGTTTCCGAAGGTGGCAGTGGACGGGATCACAACCACCATGGATTCTCAGTCTGGCTTGCGGGAGGAGGGGTCAAAGGCGGTATGACATACGGTGCAACCGACGAATTTGGTTTCGCTGCCGTGGAGAACAAAGTCCACGTCCACGATCTCCACGCCACCATCCTTCATCTCATGGGCCTCGATCACGAAAACCTGACCTACCGCTATTCCGGTCGGGATTTTCGTCTCACCGATGTCCACGGACACGTTGTTAAGGACATCCTGGCGTGACCTGGTCTTTTGCAAACAAGGTTTCCCGAATCATGGGATTTCAGACCGCCTCTTAGATCCCCGCCTCCAGAGATGGAACGCCGGTAGCGGGGTTTGTATCGGCGGTATAGTCGACGCCGTCCAGTCCGAAGCCAAACAAGCGCAGGAACGAATTCTGGTAGCCCTCGACATCGGCGAGGTCGTGGAGGTTTTCGGTATTGACCTCGTTCCAGAGCTTGTCGACGGCGGCCTGAACATCGTCTGCCATTTCCCAGTCATCGACGCGGATACGCCCGGCGTCATCTGGCTGGGGATCGGCCTTGCCATACAGACGTTCCCGGAAAAGACGGTCCATTTGCTCAATGGTATCTTCGTGGGTCCCCTTGGCTTTCATCACCTTGTAGAGGAGGGAAATGTAGAGTGGCACGACCGGGATGGCGGACGAGGCCTGGGTGACCAGAGCCTTGTTGACCGAGACCCATGCTTTGCCGCCCAGGTCGGCGAGTTTGGTGTCGAGCGAGCGTTGTGATTTTTCGACGTCCTCCTTTGCGGCTCCGATGGTGCCATTCGTGTAAATGGGCCAGGTCAGTTTGGGCCCAATGTAGGAGTAGGCCACGGTCTTAACGCCCTCGGCAAGAACGGCGGCGTCTTTGAGGGCATCCATCCACATCTCCCAGTCCTCGCCACCCATCACCGCAACGGTCTGATCAATTTCGTCCTGATTGGCCGCTTCGATGGTCACTTCATCCACAACTTGAGTCGTCGTATTCAGATTTTTGTTCGTGTAAGTCTGACCGATGGGCTTGAGTACTGACCGGTAGCTTTCGCCGTTGCGCGGGTGGTTTCGGCGCGGCGAGGCAAGTGAGTAAACGACGCAATCCACCTGGCCAAGGTCGGCTTTGATGGCCTCGATTACAGTGGCCTTCATCTCGTCGGAGTAGGCATCACCATTGAATGAACGCGCATAGAGTCCGGCTGCGGTGGCTTCCTTTTCAAAGGCAGCGGAGTTATACCAACCTGCGGTTCCGGTTCTCCGCTCATTCCCCTCTTTTTCGAAAAACACCCCGATCGTCGATGCTCCGCAACCAAAGGCGGCTGCAATGCGCGAGGAAAGTCCGTAGCCTGTCGAGGAGCCAATTACCAAGACCCGTTTTGGGCCATTTTCGATAGGACCTCTTCCTTTTACGACAGCGATTTGGTCTGCGACGTGTTGGGCGCAGCCATCGGGGTGGGAGGTGGTACAAATAAATCCACGGATCTTGGGCTCGACGATCATGATGGGCGGAGTCTAGGGATGATGCTGGAATCCGGCAAGTGGTTCGTGAAATGGTTTACGGATTGGAGCGCTTGGGAAAACCGGTGGCGACATAGTGACTTTTGAGGAGGCGGGGGATTTTCAACGGCGTGATCGGGGCGGGAGCTTCTACGGCACCGCCGAAGGAGGTGGTTAGACCAGCGGTGTTGCGCCCCCGATCATCAGCGATCGTCTCATGGCAGTCTTCGAAATCAAGGTGCCCGGGATTCCGTCGCAGCCCTCATTTGCCCTTTTGAGTCGGCGTCTCAGGGTCCGGGTCGTCTGCAGGACGCTTCCAGCGTCGTGGCTGCCTACGGTTGGTGGTGCGTCTTGTAATGTTGCCAACAGTGTCGTTGAAATATCAGAATCACACGTCGTCGCTCCCCGGCAAAGAGTGTCTGAAAAAGTGACCGGCTCCTTGTCTCTTTTCCTTGTGTTCTTTACAACGTGGCATGCCGATGGATGAGCCTGATTCTGCAAACGACTTCCTTGCGGGTCACGTTGCGGTGATCACGGAGAGCTTTAGGAGTTTGACTGGACGGGACCTTATCGCCCCGGAATTGGGCCCTGTTGATGCTGCGCGTGAGATTTATCACGCGCCTTTTTTTGTGGCATCCCATGATGCTTCAGCCGACCCAGTGCTCACTTATGGCAATCTTTTCGCACAAACGCTCTTTGATATGTTGTGGGATGAGTTTACGTCGACTCCCTCGCGCTTTACCGCGGAGGCACCCAATCGAGAGGAGCGGTCCAGGCTTCTCTCTGAAGTGACAAATCACGGATTTATTGATCATTATTCAGGGGTTCGCATCTCAGCAAGCGGGAATCGTTTTCGGATCAAAGAAGCAACAGTTTGGAATCTGGCGCACCCCGATGGTTCCCGGTTGGGGCAGGCGGCGACCTTTGCGGATTGGGAAGAGCTTTGATGGAGGAAGGCGGGCTTCCCGGGATTGAGCATCGAAGGGAGACGCTTGCTTTACACCAGAAGGAGAACGCGTCAGCGTTAGCCCGATGGATTCTGAAAAAACTTCTCTTTGCAAACAAGCGGTCATTGTCTCGCGCGAAGGCATGGGTTCCGGCGACCATGAGCTGGGCTTGATACTCTTGCGCAAGTATTTGACCTCGGATCTCGAGCGTGACGAGCGGGCGGAGCGATACGTTTTTTACAACGGCGGAGTGAAAGCGGCTCTTCTCGATGCTGAGGTCAAGAGTCTGCTGAAGCAGCTCGAGGAACGTGGGGCACTTGTTATTTTCTGTGGGACCTGTCTTGATTATTTTGGGCTGAGTACCAGTCATGATATTGGTCGCAACGGATGCATGGGCGATGTCCGGGAATCGATGGCGATGGAGCGGGTGGACTATCTGTAAGTCGGACGATCGCGTCGTCTTCTTGCGCAAAACAGAAAGGATTTTATGAAAAGTGATTCAAGAAAAAGCGGCCCTGTCATGCGTCGTTGGAGAATGTTAATGCTATCATTTTTTGCGCCATGCTTCTCTCACGCGGATGGGCTTCAGTGGGTTTGGGAGGGGCAAAGCAGCGGAGTGAATACCTCGATCAGAGCCCTGTGTGCGGTTGATGAGAAGGTGTGTTGGTTTGGGACGGGAAAAGGTATGATTGGTAGAACGGTGAATGGTGGGAAGTCGTGGAGTCTCATTCGGGTGGAGGGTGCGGAGGAGGTCGAGTTTCGTGATGTGGAAGCATTCGATGCGAAGCGTTGCATCGCCATGAGCGTCGGTGAGGGGACGTCTTCGAGAATTTACCGGACGGTGGATGGGGGTGAAAATTGGGATCTTGTTTTTCAGAATAATGCACCCCGGGGCTTCTTTGACGGAGTTGCTTTTTGGGACGAAGAGAATGGAATCCTTGCCGGTGATCCGGTTGATGGACAGCTTGTGATTCTGCGAACGTCAGATGGTGGCGCGAGTTGGACCCGCGTGGATTCAGCGCCGGGGATGGAGGAGGGTGAGCATGCTTTTGCGGCAAGTGGAACCCATCTTGCCGTGGCGAAAGGCGGGCATGTCTGGGTGGGCTCGGGGGGGCGGGTTGCGCGTGTTTTTTACTCCCGTGATTTTGGAAAGAGCTGGACGACTCTCGATACACCAATGATCGCGGGAGAGGATTCAACCGGAGTTTTCTCTTTGGCCTTCAAAGATTCGCAAAATGGTTTTGCGGTGGGTGGTGACCATACCAAAGAGGCCGAGGGTGTGCGCAATGCTTTGAGAACTTCGGATGGCGGGAAGTCGTGGAAGGTGCTCAAGGAGGGTGAATCATCCGTCTTTTCGTTTCGATCCTGCATTCGTTATGTCAACGGCGGGAAGTGGATCATGACAGTGGGGCCGGATGGTTGCGATGTCTCTCGCGATGGAGGGCTTACCTGGAAGTCTTTCGATGAAAAAGGATTTCACACCTTCAGTATTGGCGGGAGCATGAAGGCGATCTGGGCGGCCGGGAGTGATGGCCGGGTCGCGCGGCTCAAGTGAGCTCGATTGTGTTTAGGGCGCGATGAATCCGCCGATGCCGGTGGCCATCTCATACCAGTCGCGGAGGTTGTTGAAGTCTCCAATAGGCCCGATGAATTTGCCTGCCTGCTCGAGGGCGAGATCCCGCGCCCAATCTCTGATTTCACCTCGCAATTGGTCTTCAAAATCACCGATGTCGATGGAGCCATCCATCGTGAGGAGGAGCATGGTGGCGAGTTTGACCTTGGCTACCTTGATGCGTTCAAGTTGAACCCAAACTGCGAAAGCGGGAGAGACGAGGTTAAGCTTGCTCATGACTTTATCGAAGGCCTGGAGGCCGGAGTCGATACTGTTGAAGTAGCGTTCGGTGTCACTGGTTTCGCCGCCGCCGGTGCCGTTGCGAAGGAAGCCGAGGATCGATCCGGTCTCGGTGTTGAGCGCCCAATAGGCATCGATTTCGGAATCATCCGGGACAAGAGCGATTTCGTGTTTTGTGAGAGGCTCGCGGCTCTTGACTGCCTTCAGCCAGGACATCTTTAAAGACTCATCTTTCAGAGCCAGATGTTTTGAAGAGAAGGCGGACGGATTGAGAGCTTGTAGCTTCTTGCCACGAAGAATTGAGCCGGTTGAAATTTCGAAGTTGGCGGTTTCGGCCAAAGAGAGTCGCAGTGAATGGGCGAGAGTGGTTTCCCTGGCCAAGGCGGGATCTTTTGAAATGGTGCGCCAGTTGGTGAATGAGAGGACGTCGGAACGGTCTTCGATTTGACCGTCGTCGGCAGGCACGGAGCTGAAAAGAATCACGCGCCATCCTTCCTGATAAGTGAAAGTGTTTTTGGTGAGGGTGGGGCCGAGTGCTGAGTTGAGGGCACTCCATTGGGCCGGGAGCCGGATGGCCCCTTTTTCCATGGCCGCGATCATACTCGCTTCGGTTCCTCCGGGGAGGGAAGAGAGGAGGGGTTCGAGGCTGAGCAGGCTGCCGAGGACATTATCGAGCATGGCTGAAGCAGTGGGGGCCTCGCCTTCGAACGAGATTTGAAACTCTCCGAAGAGAGCGTTGCGCGCTTCTTTGGCGTGGGTTTCGGTGACCGGGTTTTGCTTGTTTTTCCATGGAGTTAAGCCTGCCAAAGTTCGCGAGACTTGTTGGCCGCCAATGCTGATTTCCAAATAGAGCCCTGCAAAGGAACGGGAGCCTTTTGGTTCGGAATCAGCGTTGTAGGTTGTCTCGGCCCGGTGTTTTTCATCGGTTGTTTCCAGGAAGACTTTGATGGGCTCATTAGATTCGTTGACGGGAGAGGAATAGCTGAAAAGGTAAGGCCAATTATGCTCCTGCTGCAGGCGCTTGAGAACGGCCCCGGTGGCTGTGGCGTGATCCCCGGCCATGGTATGGCTTCCCCCGCTGGCGGCGGCGAGTGCGGCAAGGTGATCGTCCCTTGTCTTCTCTGAACGGACTCCAATAATGACGGCGGGGCAGCCGCCGGCAACACTGGTGCGCTGTTGCAAGCTTCCCTCCTCGGTGCCGTCTGCGTCGGTAAACATCACCACCAGGTTGGCGTCTTTGTTGGTGGCTTCTGCGAGAGCGGTCCAGTAGTTCGAGGTCTGCAGCCCGCCCGGATGATACTTTAAAATATGGTTCTCTGCTTCGTCGATATCATCGAGCCATGGGCTGAAGGTGCGCAGTCCTGCGGTGTCGTAGGAGATGACGGAGAGTTGAATTCGCACGTCGCCATATTTTTCTCGGGCGGAGGTGCAAATTGTTCGGACCAGTGGAGCCAGACCCTTGCCGCGGAACTCGGTCTTCATACTACCCGAGTAGTCAAAGACAAAGAGAATCCGGGGAGGCCTCGGTGTGTTGCGGAGCAGTTGACAGGGGACGGCACGGTCATTCTCGGTGACATGGAATGAGCTGCCGGGGAGGTCGGGAACGGTCTGCCCCTGGTCATCGAGGACTCTTGCTCTCAGTTTTACTTCGGGCCAGTTGCCGCCTTCCGCTTCGACTTCGAGCGTTGAGACTTTCCCAATATTTTCGGGGCTTCCGTTGTTGATTGCGATTGGCTTGTTGTTGATGAGTATCTGGTCGCTTTCGGATTTGATTTGATCCCCCCGGATGGTGATGAGGTCGCCGGCGAAGGTCATCTTTTTGACCTCCTCTTTATCCAAATTCCCGGCTTGGATACTGAGGACGGGAACGAAGGATTTCAGGTCTCCGATTCGCATGCGAAGGAGTGCGGATGGTTCCTCGGTGGGCATGAAGTTGAGTTTGAGCTGGTTTCCCACGAGGTCTGCGGCTTTCCACGATCCTTCCACGAGCGGGAAACGATCATGGGGTTTTGAAGTCGTGGACGCGAACAGTCCCACCTTCACTTCGGGTGTTGCCATGGGCTTCTGTTGGCTTGCGACCCGAGGTGGATTTTTTAGCCCATGTTCGCCAAAGGGTAAGTTGAGGATATGGGGGTTGGCGTGTTGTTCCTTGCCTTCGATCTCCACGCTGACAATGGAAGTGTTCCGAAGGAGGTGGCGCCAGTCTGGTCCCGGGGCCGCGAGCTTGTCGCCGGCGGCATTCCTGATTTCAGTGATGAGGGCGGACTCCCCGAGCGCTTCATAGTCAATGGGCTGAAGCTGAGGAAGGTCGGGATTTGGGAGTAAACTTTGCCATTCCCCGATTGGCGCGATGGCTTCGTTGGGCGCGAATTTGGGTGCTTGATGTTTAAAAAAGAGTCGTTCAAACCCGATGGCTTCGATGTCCATTTCTCCCTCCAGAATGCGGGCCTTGAAACCTGCTTGTGTGAAAAGGGATTGGAGAAGCTCGGCTTTTTCGCGGGGCGTGCCGATTCCCGACCTGAGAAGGCCGGGGGTGCCCCAGTTCACGCGATCGCGGAAGTCAATGTCCGAGCCACCCCGGTAGCGATCGGGGCGGGTGATGAAGTTGTCGCGAACAAACTTGAAAATGGCTTCCGGGTTTTTGGATTGAGCTACGTCTCCGGCCCGAAATTCCAGGTGGTCCGGGCTTTGGCGAATGGCTTCGCGCATTTTTTTCCAGGCTCCGAAGGGAAGGTTTTCCGGAAGGTCCTTTTTCAATTCCTGATTGATTTTGACCGGCTCATCTTCAGAGCAGGCAGGAAGAAAAGAGGAGGCAAGGGCAATGGTTGAAGAGTTTGTGAGGAGTCGCAGAAAATCGCGTCTTTCCCATTGGCAGCTGCGGGGGGGTAAATCATCCGTGGTGGATTGATCGGAATGGCGGATTGACATGGTGGTTGGTTGTGTGGGTTCCCTTCATTCATCGAGCAGGAATTATTCTTTGCCGCATGATGGCGAGGATCAAGGAAGTGACGAGAACCCCTTTCACTGCAGGGGGGGGGATCGCATCGGCATTTTCACGGGATTTGAGAGAAACTAGTCATTTTGGAGTCGCAGGCCAAGTCGCATCGCGGTTGCCGGTGAATGTCCCCGGAGCAGAACGGTTCCAATTTTTAGTTGCTTCATGCAACTTTTCGACTTGCACCAGTGTTCGACTGGGTGAGCATCATGGCAAAGAAAACACCATGGAAACTTCAAGCCAACAGGATATCATCGAACTTCTCTTTCTTGCGCTCTATCAGGATGACCATCTCTCCATCGAAGAGGACAGTATGCTTGACAAGGCCTTGAAGGCATTGGGTTGGGAGGAGAGCGAGAAAACAGGGCCTTCGGTGGGCAAGGCGTTCGCGGCTGTTCGGGAAGCCAATGCAAGGGAAGAAACCAAAGAAACATTTTTGGTGGAGCGGGCCGCGCGAATCAAATCCGCTGGTGAATCAGCGCTTGCTTTGGAATGGCTTGGCAAGGTTTTGGGTTCTGACGGCTTGGATCGTCGTGAGGAGCTCTTCCTTGAGCGGACCAAGGACATGTTATTTTAGCCCCGGGTGGTTTTCAGTCTGTGTTCGGCTGGCATGGAAGGATGCCGAAGCCAGGGTTTCATCGCAAAATGCGACGTTTCCTATCGAGTCTCCTTACTCCTTGACGACCTCCACCTCTTGGCTCAGTGATTTGTCGCGACCATTCATAATCCGGGTTCCATTAGACATGATGAAATTTTTCAGAAACCAACCGATCGTCCGTGCTCTTTTAGCCACCTGTTCCCTTGGGCTGATTTGTAGTTCTTGTTCGAACTTGAAGAATGATGGTGTGAAGTCGCTCGGTAAGGCCCGGAAGGCTTATGAGGACTACAATTTGCCTGCGACACTCCCATCAAATCCATCGAATGTCCGGGTCAAGGTCTCTTTGTCCAATCGCATGGCCTATGTGATGGAAGGGGGAAGACCTCTTCTGGTGATGCCGGTGACGGTGGGGAAAAGTTCGTCGCCGACACCGACTGGCAGCTTTAGGATTAGGACGAAAAACCACTACTACCGGGCGAATACCCATGGTTATGCCATCAATGGGAATACGGTGCGTGGGTGCTATCTGAAGAACAAGCCAGCGGGGTGGAGATTCAAAGGCACCCCGATGCCTTATTGGTGTGAATTCAAATCTGCCTACGGTTTTCACACGGGTTGGATGAAGCCTTTTCCGGCATCGGGAGGGTGTCTGCGAATGCACAAAAATGTCGCCCCGAAATTTTTCCGTCTCGTGAGTGTGGGAACGCCTGTTTCCATTTCGCAAACCCAACCGGAGGACGCGACGCTGGGCCGAAACGTTCCCCGCCCCCCGGATTCCACCCCGTTTCCCGGTAACCCGGACGGGATGATGGCGCTGACCGATCAATTTTTTACGATGCACCAGACTCCGACTTACGTGAACCGGTAGAAGGAGCAGTCAGGGCCAGCTCCGCCTCGAATCTAAAGTCGGTTGTTTGAATCGCGATTGATGGGACGTATTCAAGTCCATCATGAAATTACTCTGCTTTTTGGTTCTGCTTTGTCCCATCCTTCATGCCTCGACCGCGGCCAGCTCGATCGCCGGGAAAAGGATTTTGTTTCTTGGCGACAGCATTACCCAGGCGGGGACCTATGTGAGCTTCACTTCTTACTACCTTCAGCGCCTCCATCCGGAGCAAAAGTTTGATATCTACCCGCTGGGCCTCTCCAGTGAGACGGTTTCGGGACTCAGCGAAAAGGGGCACGCCGGTGGCCGGTTCCCGCGGCCTTCCTTGTTCGAGCGGCTCGATCGAGTTTTAACCAAGGTGAAACCCGAGGTCGTTTTCGCGTGTTATGGGATGAACTGTGGAATCTACCAGCCTCTTGATGACGAGAGATTTGGGGCCTTCAAGGCGGGAGTGAAGCGACTCATCGCAGAGAGCAAAAAGTCGGGGGTGGAACAAATCTATCTTGTGACTCCTCCCATTTATGATGCCACCACGAAAGAAGGTGAGTTCAACTACGACTCGGTCCTGACGGCTTATGCGGCCTGGGAAATGGCAATCAAGGATGAGGGAGTGAAGGTGATTGATCTGCACTCGGCGATGCGCAAAGCCCGCGATGCCCGGAAAGAGGTCTTTTCAAGGGACCGGGTTCATCCGGGAAAAGAGGGGCACTTGTTGATGGCGACTGCGATTCTACAGGGCCTCGGTGTCGGGGTTCCCGACGAGGATGTGGCGGAGATTCAAAAGGATCCTCTCTTTAAAAAAGTGGATCAGCTGCGGAGCTTTCGCGCGAGGCAGTGGATGAAGCACGTGGGCTACAATCGTGAGATACTTGTGAAGCCCCAACCGCTGGGCGACACGGAGGCCAAGGTCGCGGAGATGCAAGCCGGGATCGATCAGTTGCGAAAGGCGGAGTAGCGTTTCATCTGTCGGCCGTAATGACTGCCCTGAGTCGGGCGAACGAAATAGAGGACGCCGGATCGCGCACGATGACTTGATAGTGTTCCTGTCCGTCCCCTGTGGTTTCCGTTTGTGTCTCATGCTGGAAATTAGTGGTGGGTTGCCAGCTGATGAGATCGCTTGAAACCTCGAACGCCAGTTCCACACCCTCAATGCCCTCGGGGCGCTTCAAGGTCAGCGTCAGGGAGTCGTCCCGGACAAAAAGTTGAAAGGGGAGTCCGTTGTCGAAGCTTAAAGGGTCACTTCCGAGGGCGAGTTCCATGACGTTGGAGCGCCCATCCTGGTCCGGGTCCGAATTTGGTTTGCTTTGGGAAGTGATGCCTTCGCCGAAGATTTCCTCCCGCCAAATGTCGTAGCGCGATTCAACCGGGCCGATGTTGAATTCGAAGGGTCCGCCGGAAGACGAACCCACCGCGAAGTGGTAAGTTTCACCCTGGATGGCTTCGAAGATTCCTCTCCTGCCTTCCGCGAGAAGAGTCAGTCCGTCGATGCTTTCTCCCTCGAAAATCGCGGCTTGGTATTTGTCCAACTGAAAGCAGAAAGCTCCTGAACGGGGGGCTGTCCATTTCCTCCAAACCGTGCGGTTAGTTCCGAAATCGTTTAGGAGGGGCTCACAGGCTTCGACTCCGGCCCACGTGTTATCGCCTCTCCAGATAGAGGTTGCGGCAGGAAAGGTTGTGCTCGCAAACTGATCATCATCGGGACCAAAGGTCGGGCTCCAACCGTCTGCGCCTTCAGGTAAGGAGATCCGATACATCCAGTAAGTCTCTCCCGCGACAATTGGAAATCGATTCCAGTCAAAAGAAGAAAAAGTATCCTGGGCGTTCACTCGGGTCAGGCTTTGAAGGTCGGGACCTTTGTAAACGATGGCTGATCGCACTCGTTCTCCAGAACTGGTGATGGTCAGGGTTCCCGATTTGGAGGCCGTCCATCGGTAGACATTTCCGCCGGGATAGATGGGTGGATTTGCTGGATTTGAGGGCGGCATTTCGATTTCGATGGGGTCTTGAAATCCTCTTGCGTCGCCGCTCACCGGCGTGTCCCAAATGATGCTGAAATTGGAATCCGAAAATGAGGCACCCGTGACTTGGAAGAGATAGGTTTCGCCCTCAAAGACACTGAGAGAGGCTGGGAAATTGGATGTGATCGGCGGAAGGTTGGCGAGTGAAATTGCAGAGCGGTAGATGCCCGCCGATCCCGACTGGGCTTCCACCCTGATCCTGCCATCCCTTGGTGCGGTCCATTGCCACCAGACGGTGCCTCTCAAGTTGGAGCCGTTGAAGTTTTCAAAAGGCTCAACGGTGGCATTCGGCAAAGGCCCTTCCCAGCTAAAGGGGAGCTCCGTGCTGATGATGGTTCGATCCGCAAAGTTGTCATTCGAGAGCTGTCTCATCGTGAGACGAAATGCGACCTTGTTTTCCGAGGATCTTTCGCGGCGGGCGGAGGCCAGAACATAGGTGGTGCCACCCGTCACGGAGATACGGCCCGCGAGCTCGCCATCGTTGAGTGGCTCGAGAAGATCCAGGTTGGAGCCGGTGAAGAAATAGAGATTTCCCGAGACTGAAAGCAAGCCATCTCTCGGGGCTGTCCATTGCCACCAAACTGAACCGACCCGCTGATTCTCGCGGAGGTTTGCCGGATCGTCGTCTTGAAAAGTGGAGAGTGATTGATCGCTGTTGATCTCAACTTCTTCATTATTTCCGAGATCAATTCTGTTCTCAAAGTCATCGTTGGCAGGAAGTTCCGTTCTTAATATCGAGAGGAATCCTTCCCGCGTGAGAGAGGGAGTCAGATTCAGGTAGAGGATCTCACCTGCAACGGCATGGACGCTTGTTTGAGACCTCAGGTTGGGCAGGGAGCCAAGGGATGGGAGAGAGTCTCCCCGGTAGACCCGAACGGCCGACCCGGAGTCCGAGCTGACAAGAAAGTTCCCATCAGAGGGCGCCTGCCATGAATACCAGATTGATTCCCGCGCTTCAGGATCACCTTGTTCGATGGTGGCGCTTGATGGATCGATCGTGAGTGAGATGGGCTCTCCGCTCAGTGCTTGTGCGTTTTCGAAAAGGTCGTTGTCAGGTGCGTCCAGAGCCTGGGACAACTGGAAGAAAGATTCTCTCTCTGCGTCAAAATCGTTGTTCACCAGCTGCAGGTAATACGTCTCGCCCGCGATGGCATGGAATCGAAGAGGAAACGAACTTTCATGGGAAACGATTGATTCCAGTGAGGTCAGACCACTCCCCCGGTAAATGGTAAAAACAAAGCGGCTCATTTCGAAGGTGAAGGTGGTGGCTCCGGTTTGGGGTGCCGTCCACTTCCACCAATTGGAACCTCTGGAGCTAAATGCACCGGACGGGCGGGGTTCGTTTGGCTCGTAGTCAGCCAAAGCCGCACTCCCGATGGCTGTGTGTTGATTTCCGCTCCAGATGACAGCGTCAGCGAAGTCATTGTTGGTAAAAGAAGGGAACTTAAGGGAGCCCGAGAGAGTGAAAGCAATGGCACTCGGAGAATCGACAGAGATCACATAACTGTTTCCTTCTTGAAGCGTCACATTCGTGGTTGAGATCCCTGTAACGAGCTCGGTTAGAGTATCAATTTGTTCTCCTTGATACACTGTGATTCGGTTGTCCATTCCCGAGGTGTCAAATTGGAAAGATCCGGTGGTAGGGGACAGCCAGCTGAACCAAGTGGTTCGGGTTGGTATCGTTCCTTCCGGAAATGGTTCATTCGCCTGAACCGAAGCGAGGTGGACCTGTTGGAGGACGGAAAATGATAAATCTTCTCCAAGATCGACGGGCTTCTCGAACTGATCGTTGGCAGGAGGAGTTGTGATCTGTGCCAGATCAAATCCCACGAAGGCCCCCGTGTTCCGGTTGTTGGTTTGGACGGCAAAATGGTAGTTGGTTCCGCCCTCAGCCTCGAGAAATATGCCCTGTCCATCGCCGGTGGCGACTTCGCTCAGATTCTCTTTGTTGCTTCCGACGAAGGCTGAGATTAGCGATCCTGTATTGGAGGTATTTTTGATTTGATACACTCCTGTTTCCGGGGCGATCCACGACCACCATGCGGTGATTCTTCGAAAGATCGAAGTTTCTGGGATGACCTGTCTCTCAAGTCCATCGACAAGTTGGTTTGCACGGAGGGAGGTCAGGGGAGGAAGGGTTTTTCGTTCCTCGAAACTCGCGTTGGGTGTGATGATCCGGCGTCTGTTCAGATCCGAGAGTCTGGTGTCATAAAAGAAGGGGACGAAGCTTGAACTTCCTCGCTGACTGAGCCGAATGAAATAGGTGTCATTTGGGTTGGTGTTGATTCTCGCGGGTTGATTGAAGCCGGGGGAGACCGGGATAAGGTCTGCAAGCTGTGGGTTCTCCACTTCCGATTGAAAGAGGGAGATGGCAAAAGGGGAGTAGTAAAATATTTCATTCAAACTGTCAGGTGTCCATTCATACCAAACCGACCCATTGATTCCGGATTCCCCGGGCTCGGTCGTGGCATAGCGGAGAAACTCTGTGAAGACCGGGCGGGTGCCGGGCAGGATAATGCGGTTGTTGAAATGGTCGTTCGAAGGAAGCTCGGCCGGCTCAAGAGTGAGCTGAACCGCTCCGGATTGATCTCCGGAGCTATCGAGGGCGATGGCGGTAGGTGGTTGCGGCGGAGGCTTCGAAAACAACCCGGTAGGTGCCCTGAGCGACCGGGGTGAGGGATTCGAGATTGCTTCCGGCATAAACTGCCAGCGATGGGGCAAAGTTCGCGCCAGTGGTGTTTAATAGATAATTGCCGTTGTTTGGCGCGGTCCAGGAATACCAGATACTTTGATTGGGAGTGTTTCCGGCATGATGAGGTTCACCGGGTTCGGCTGTTGCTCCGGTGTTTGTGCTCTCAGTTTCCCAAGTCTCTGCGGCTCCCATGTCGATCCGGGACTCGAAGTCATCGCTCTTCGCTATGTCCAGAGAGGTCAATTGCCAGCGAAAGTGAGAATCGGGGCGGTAGGCAAGATTAGCGGCCTCCAGGGCGGAGACCAGAAATCGCTCTCCAGTGGTGGCGAAGAAATTAACTCCTTGATTGTTGAAATTCTTTTCAAGGAAGGTTGGGGGACTTTCTTCATTGTTTTTCCAGAGAACCAATTAGGTCGAACCTTGCGTGCGGGTGAGTCGATAAAATCCATCTTTTGGAGCTTCCCATGAATACCAGAGCGACTGAGCGGGCGGGAATGAATTCGGGTCATCGAGCGTGGCCTCATAGGATACCGATGTATCGAGGGTGGCGGAGCGGAAACTTCCCGAAACATTGGTCGGGAGCTGGGACGAGAGGTCGATGGCTTCAGAGAATTCGGAGGCGGGATCAGGGGTGAGAAATTGGAAGGAGAGCGCCGATTTTCCGGGCGTTTGTCTTTTGTCGGTGGAGTAGCTGATGAGATAGGAGGCCTCTTTGAGAACCGAAATCCTGATCGATTTTGTGGTTGTTCCGGCTTCGAAAGTTCTAATTGGTTCATCCGTTGAGCCGCCATTGCCACGGTGAATCGAGACTACGGAATTGTATCCTAAATCCGAGGGTTGGGCGTGAAGATAGAGGAGTCCATCTTCAGGGGCCTGCCATCGATACCAAAGAGTTCCGGAATTTAGATTCTGAGTGCCCAGCCAATCCAAACGATGCCGGGTTGCTTGCGAATTGTCGGGTTCGATTGTGATTCCGGAGAGGGAGCCAAGAAATACCGGAGAGAGCCTGGAGTCGTTTCCGGGACCGGGTTCGAAATGAATGCCAAGGGAGCCGACATCACCGTTCGGAGTTGTTGAGTTTTTGCCGATCTGGACCATGACGACTTCCCCGGGATCGACGGTTTCTACAAAGCCATTGAAATTGAAAATAGAATTGCCGAATCCCAACGGGGTCAGCGTTTGAAGTGATCCGCCGACATAGGCATTAGTGAAGAACGTCACCCCTTGGTTTTGCGGTGTAATGCTCAGGCTCAGAATCCCGGGCCCTGGAGGCGTCCATCGAAACCATGCTGAACCGAAAGAAAAAGACTCATCGTCTTCAATCGTGGTTCCTTCAAGATCGAAGGCAGTTGTGCCTTGCATGCCAGTCAGGTTGGCTGCATCTGAGAAGTCATCGTTCGCGGCGTTGCCGTGTGCCGGAATGATACTGAGAATAAAGAGGAGAAAAATCAGTTTCACTCCAGAAAAGTATAAGTTGCCGTAAGGGAGGCAATAAGATTGAGACGGTCGCTATTTGATGATCTAG
>JAUIGV010000001.1 GCA_030432565.1 Verrucomicrobiia bacterium
GGAGAGGTCGGACCATGAGTTTTCGAACTTTCCGGGTCTGTGGCCTGCAGTTGGGATCACACCTTGGTCTCAAGCCATTTGCCGCGAAAGGCGATGGCGATGAATAGGGCTGCCTGAACGAAAAGGTCGATGCTCATGAAGGTCCAGATTTTGATGAGGGTGAGATCGAAATAGGTGTCGTAGATGGTGATGCCGATGATGCGAAAGAGGATCAGGCTGGCGAAAGACCAGGTCATGACGATGCGGGTGGCTCCCGCGCCGCGGAGGCAGGTTTTCATGACAATGGTGGTTGCAAGTGCGGGTTGAAAAATTCCGCAGATGAACACGAGAGGTCCTGCAACCGCAATGAGTTGGGTGGCCTGGGTGTCGGTTTCGGGGAGGATGAGGCGCACGATGATCTCTGGAGCAAGGAGGAAGAAGACCCCGATGGTGCTCATAAAAGTGAGCGCGAAGAGCCAGGCCGTGCGGAGGGCTTTGAGGGCCATCCTGGGATTGTTGGCTCCAAGGTATTGTCCCACCAGGGTGGCGGTTGCGGTGCCGATGGCAAAGCCGGGAAGGAAGGAGAGAGACTCTACCCGAATGGCGATAAAGTGAGCGCCAAGGGCGCCGTCGAAAGCGAGTCCGGTGATAAAGCGAAGGACGTAGGCGTGGATCATCCACATGCCAAGCATTTCGATTCCCTGCGGCAATCCCACCCGACCGATGCGGGCCATCATCTCACGTTGGGGAGCCCAATTTGCTTGCCGCAGGGTAAGGGTGATTTCGTCCGATTCGGGAGTGGATTTTTTGCTCAGGATAACGATGACAACGATGGTGCCGAGCAGCCAGGCGAGGAGGCTGCCCCACGCGAGTCCGGCGATGCCCATGCCGCCCAGAGGTGGATCAAGGAAAACGAGACCCGCGCTCAGGAGCACATTGCATACGTTGATGAACAGCATGATGAAGAAGGGCGTGCGGGTGTCGCCGATGGCGCGCAGGGCATTGGTGCAGGCGTAAAAAATTCCGAGGATGGGACAGGCCCAAGCGAGGACGGAGAGGTAGCTGAAAGCGTATCCCGAGGCGGCTTCGGAGAGGCCGAAGATTTTGATGATCCGGGGGAGACTGAGTCTGATGAGGAGCCCGGAGAGAATTCCCATGAAAAGTCCGGCGAGGATGCCTTGGACAAGTCCCCGGCGTGCTTCGTCCGCATTACGGGCTCCGGCGGCACGCGAGATAATGGCGAGGACTCCGGTGGCGACGGCACCTTGCAGGATCATCATGAGCCACATCACGTAGCCCCCAAGACCGAGGGCATCCATGACGGCAACGCGGGCGTCGCCATCGGCCATTCGGGTGGCGAGAATGAGGTCCACGGTATTGACCATGAAGCTGAGGATTTGCTCAAGGAGCGGCCAGATGGCGAGGGTGATGACTTGCTGGCCGAGCGACATTTGCCCGAGTCGTCCGGCGAGTGAGCCGTCGGCTTCTTGAATGCTGGAGCGTTGCTCGGCTTCGATGATTTTTCCCGGGCGGGCCATATCCGCGCAGGGACATAGCGGACGGATGGGCGGGGGAACATTTAATAAAAAGCAAAACCGCCGGAACTTCGCATGGAAGTCCCGGCGGTTTTTTCGCATTCACCCTGGATTCCCGCACCCGCGGTTCCGGGGCAAATCGCTGTTCACCCTATATGAAAAACTAACGAATTAACGCTCTGTTTCAAAGGGAGAGACTCCCCGCGCGGCAAATCGTTCAAAAGTTTTTGATCTTTTTTTTGAGCGGGGCCGATTTACCCTTGGTGGATGAACTTGCGGGCTGAATTGATCAAAGAAGCGAGTCGGTTGATTCGTGAGGCGCGCAAGAGGTGGGACGCGCATGAGAAGAATCAATCGTGTCGCCAAGCCAGGGATCGTGCGATCTCGGTTTACGAAAAGCTAAGCAAGGAGGAGCGCCAGGAGGTTCCGGAGGTTCTGCGGGTTTGGCTCCGTTACCGGAGCGAGAAGTATTTTGGGGACGGGCGAAAAGGAAACGGCATGAGTTCCAAGCCATCGAAAGATAAGAGGAAGGAAACGGCGCCGGAACATGCTGTTGCGGCCCGGAAGGTCATGAGTGGAGTGGGACCGCTTTACGTTCTGAGCTCGAAGAAGGGAATCTGCGGACTCTTTTTTGGCCACCGCATTGAGGTTTCGACCTTGCCAAAGAACAATCCGCGGGATCGCTTTCTGAATCAGGCAGAGAAGGAACTTGCCGAGTATTTTCAGGGAAATCGTGAAGTCTTCGAGGTGAAGACCGATGCGCGCGGTAGTCAGTTTCAGCGGGCGGTTTGGCGTCAGCTCAGTGCCATTCCCTTTGGCGAAACGCGGGGGTATGGGGAGCTGGCGGAAAAGATGGAGAACCCGAAGGCGGTGCGTGCGGTGGGGACGGCGAACGGAGCGAACCCAATCTCGATCATCGTCCCGTGTCACCGGGTGATCGGGAAGGATGGCTCTCTGATTGGCTTTGGCGGGGGACTCGAGATCAAGAAGAAGCTCTTGCAACACGAAGGGGTGTTGCTGAAGGCGATTTGAAGGTTAGCCTCCGATGGCGACCGGTTGGGCGATGATATCGATGTTCTCGGTTCTTCCGTGAATCTTACGAAGGTATACATGGCCTCCGCCCCAGATGAGTTTTTTTGATTTGTCGACGTCGGTGAATTGCGAGGCGAGTTTTTCCGATTCGATCCATCCGTCTTTGCTTCGCAGGCCGGCTTTGAGCCAGGTCTGGGCGTAGAGATGGTGGTCGAAGTCCTCTTTCTTGTGAACTTTACCGTCGTGGATGTGAACAGTGGGAAAAAAGAGCTGGGCTTTCCGGGCGAGTCTGGAGGGGAAGCTAAAAGCCATTGGGTGGATTTTTTTGCTGCCTTTTTTTAGTTTAAAGACCGCAAAGCCATGGTCTTTGTAGGCGGGAATTTTTTCCCAGGTTCCGACGGGGAGCTTGAAGCGTTTATCGAGGCGCGAGAAGTCCGCGATGGTTGGGACGAAGGAGGCTTCGAAAGAGCCGACGGTTTGGACTTTGAGGGCTCCCGCTGTTGGTATAAGCGAGCCGAAGCTGTTGCTCCGGGCAGGGGGCGGTGGTTCAGGGAAACCTTTCTTGAGGTCCTTGAAAAAATCTTCGTAGCCGGAGAGATCGATGAACTTTACGGAATCTTCCTTGGAGCCTTCGACGATCGGGAGGGGGAGGATCATGGCTACGTCTTCCGGGGTATCGAGTCGCATTTGATAGGCGATGGACTGATCCTGCCGGGTGAGGAGGCGGGCGAAGATCTTGGTTTGCGTGACGGAATTGATCGGTCGTGAAAAGCAGCACATGGCGAATAATCAGGTTTTTTGGGGGATTTTGGGAGATAGTTTTGTCCCCTTAAATAAGACGCGGGAAAATTGTAAAGCTTAGCAGATTTAGGGAGAATTGTTATAAGGCGCTTTGAAAGAGTGGATTGTGAATTAATCCGGGTGAATTTTGAGGTTTTTTAACTCGAATTGGCCTTATTTCTTGGTTGTCACGAGTGCACAATGTGTTTACATAGTGTTCATCATGAAAGCGCACAATGCTCGACAAGCGATTAAGGGATTCGCCTTAATCGCAACGATATCTGTTCTTCTTCTGCTCACTTTGGTGGCCGTTGCGTTTCTTTCGCTCTCGGCTCTCACGGTGAAGACAAGCCGCTTTGAGTGGGCGCAGGAAGAAGCACGGGCAAATGCCCGGTTGGGACTGATGATTGCCATCGGTGAATTGCAGCGTGACTTGGGCCCTGACCAGCGAATTGCGGTCAGCGCTTCGATCCTTGATAGCAACCCTGACACTCTTGCGATCGAGGGAGTGAGTAATGAACAGTGGATGGGAGTGATTAGTTCACGTTTCGACCAGAACCAGAACGGCAGCCCCTTCACTCGCGACATGGACGGCGGAGGGTTGCAGGATGCCCGCAATGGTACGAATTTCCGGGCCCGTGACCAGGTTTTTAACTATCTCGTCAGTGGTAATGAGGGCGGTCGCGACAAGATGCGCGGCGCCCGCCAATACCAGGACGCCCTGACTCAAAATCTTCCGCTTGGTCCGGATGTGGTTGAGATTGTTTCCCGTGGATCTGTTCGCAACCCCCGTGACTTTGTCCGCGTTCGCAAGGTGGTGACCGAGAAGCCTCGCTTGACTCCGGACGGAAGGACGGAAATCCGGCCGAACGGCGGATATGCCTGGTGGGTTCAGTCAAACAATCAGAAGGCCAACGTGGGTCGTCCGGACACTCACCGGAACAGCCCGATTGATCACAACATTGGATTGGGAATGCAAAGGATGCTTCACCCTCAGGATGTGGAGCCTTTTGTAATTGAAGGGATCGCGCAGGGGCAGCAAAACCGCGACACCCGGGTGCTCACTCCGAAGACCTTTACAATTATTAGTGAGGCCAACCGAATCGGGGTGCTGAATAATTTCCACGCCATGACGAGCTTCTCAAGCAGCGTGATCTGCAACGTCCGCGATGGTGGCTTGAAGAAAAATCTCTCGGCGTTCCTTCACAATTCCGACAACGGAGCAGCTCCTAACATTCGTGATCTCAATGACCCCAGCCGTTCCTGCTACATCGGGGTTTCTCCACAGGACTTCCTCATCGGCCCGCCAAACGAGCGCTATGCCGCGATCCGCGGGGAGGACTTCAATGACACCCAATACCAGGATATTGCTCCTACTTTCGAGCTTCTTTGGAACTGGGCGAACCTCGCGAACGAGTTCAGCTTTGGTTACGCTTCGACAGGAATTCGCGAGCAGAAAATCTGGCAGGGTGCCCCCTCACGCAATGGTGGTGCCAACGTTTATGACCAGGAGAACCTTCGTCCGGCTGATCCCCGGAATCTCTCCACCATCAAGATGACTCCGGTGATTGTTGAGGCCTGTGTTTATTACAACCTTGCAACCTACCCCATCGGAACCGGGTCCGAGCAGGAGCACGCCCTTCGTCTCTGTCTCTACCCGCGGGTCGGTCTCTGGAATCCATATAATGTTGAGATGCGTCTCGACAAGCCAATGCTCCTTCAGCTTTTCCTGAATGGTAAAAAGACGGTGGAGTTTGATGGGAAAGCGAATTTCACCCGGGAGATCTACTACGGCGGACGCCGGAACACCTTTGATGGCCAATATGGCGGTCAGGTTTACTTCAAGCTTCCCGCGGTCACCATTCCTCCCGGTGAGACCTTCATCTTCTCGATGGGTGGAGCTCCGCAAGAGCTCAATATTCAGCAGTTCGGAGCCAACATTCTTCAGGCCCGGGAAGCTCCTTCCTCCGACAGCTATCTCTACAAGGACTATCTCTTGCAGAATACGCCACGCGGCCAGTATGCAAGGGATGAAGACAACAAGGCCTCCGAGTTGATGCCAACTCCTCCCAACTCCTACCGGGAGCGCCCGCTGAGCTACAAAGAACACGGGGCGGATAACTACATGTTCATGCTCAAGTATCTCCAGAATAATCCCAATCCCACGATTGCCAGTTTCCGGAACGAGCCTGCTCTTGTATACGCCAGTGTCTCACTGCAGGCCGGTGGGGGTGATGAGTTCCCGCTTGAGTGGCCGAATGGAACCCAAGGTGTCGTTCACCAGTTGACCGGACCGGGGGATCACATCGATGCCGGAAATCCTCCCCACCCGTTCTCGCGGGATGGATTCCGGGTGCGCTGGCTCAATGAAACCGCCTCCAACAAAGGTGTGAATAATGAGTTGTTCCTCCAGGAAGCTCCGCTTGGAAACTGGAACCTCCGCGCCTCCTACATTTGTCGTAACCCCTTCGACAACGTCACCAACCGTGCCCCATACTTCCATGGAATTTACACACGCGATAATCCGAGCGACGAGCTGAGCTGGGATAACCTCAACCCTGTTCTGCGTAACGGATTCCAGACCGGGTTCCCGTTCGGAAAAGCAAACTTCGGTGTTGATAGTGTGGTTGCCTTTGAGGTGCCCACCCGCGAAGTGGGTATTCCTTCACTGGGCTATCTTCGTCACCTTCAGTTGTCCGAGTATGTCTGGCATCCCAGTTACTCGATCGGGACCTCGGTGGCTGATCCCAAGGTGCCAACCACGGGAACGATCCCAACGGATATTCCCGGTAACAACCGTGGATGGTCTGCAGCAGGTCTGGGAACCGGTTACTGGGCCCAGCTCTTCAGTGACATTGTGTTCTATCTGCCTGAGGACAACCACCTGATCTTCGACATGAGCTATGAGGTGAACCACAATCTGTGGTCCGACTTCTTCCTCACCGGAGCCACTCCAAACCAGATTGCCAACTTTGCCCAGGAACCGATCCAGAACCCCCTGCATAACGGCAACCTGAGACTTTGGGATCGCAACGGAGATCCTACCAATGATTTGAACGACTTCTTCCGGGCAGCCGGACGTCTCATGATCGATGGTGGATTTGATGTTCACTCCACCAACAAGGAAGCCTGGAAGGCCCTTCTCGCAACAACCCGGGACACCGGTTACGGCTCGCCAAACCGGACACCATTCCCCCGCACCCTGTTCCCGCAGGGTCAGGAGAATGACAAGGCGGAGTATTCCACCAAGGTTTTCACCGGCTTCCGCAGTTTGGGTGACCAGGAAATCGACTCGTTGGCTGAGGCCATCGTCCGTGAGGTCAAGGTGCGCGCTCCATTCTTCGGGCTCTCCGACTTTGTGAACCGTCGACTTACCGAGGATCCAACTGGCCGCAACGGAGCCATTGAAGCCGCTCTCGAGCAGTCTCTTCCAAACCGTGGTCAGAACCAGCAGTTCCCAATCATCAAACAGAACCTGCCGAATCAGGGCGGTCTGGTGGCTGAAGGAAACCCGCAGCAGTCTGATCTGACTCGCAGCGATCAGCTCCTCAAGCCTGCTTCAACAGGTTATGGAACTCCCGGATACATCACCCAGGGAGACATCCTGCAGGTCATCGGGTCCGGACTTTCCGCCCGGTCGGATACCTTCACGGTTCGCGCTTACGGCGAGTCTCGCGACATCAACGGCAAGATCCTCGCGAAGGCCTGGTGTGAGGCGGTTGTTCAGCGCACTCCGGAGCCTGTCAGACCCGACCAGGTCTCCGGGTTGAACCCACGCATTCCCGAGGACGGTGAGGTGAACTTCGGACGCCGCTTCCAGATCGTTTCCTTCCGTTGGCTCCATGCCGATGAGGTCTAAGCCTCCCCAAGGGAAACCCATCGCACACTTCCAAAAGGCTCCGGTTCGCCGGAGCCTTTTTGTTTTTTCCACTCGACGACTCACGGTTGGTGGGTGAATTTGCGCAGTCAGAATTTACTCTAATTGCCATGAAACCACTCACTCTTTTCGCATCCGCGCTGATTGTCATCCCTTCCTTGCTCCAGGCCAAGGCCCCAAAGGAGCTCTTGAAAGAGGCCCAGGCCGAGGCGGCCAAGTCCAAGAAGGATGTCCTCATGGTCTTTTCCGGCTCGGCTTGGCACCCCCAAAGCAAGTCATTGGAAGAGAAAATTCTCAAGACCGAGCCCTTCAAGAAGGGAATCGAAAAAGACTTTGTTCAGGTGTTATTTGAAGTCCCCCGGACGCGGGAGGAGGCTCACAAGCACCTCCTCGAATTCGAGCAGGATTACCATTTTAGTAATATTCCGTCAGTCATCCTTACCGATTCTCGGGGCAGACCTTATGCCTATTCGAGCGAAACCCGTGAAAACGTCGCCGATTACTTGAAGCACCTTACGGAATTGCATCAGGTCCGTGTTGATCGTGACAAGTCTTTCGAAGCTGCCTCAAAGGAGGAGGGGCTAAAGCGGGCTGAGATTTACGTCAAGGCGCTGAAGGCTCTGCCACAACAGGTCATTCGTGATTACTACGCTCCGGAATTAACACTCATCGCTGATGCCGACAAAGAAGGAAAGACCGGTTATGTGGCTGAAATTAAAAAAGCCGAGGCGCTTAAGCAGGAGCAGGCCCGCTACAACCAGATGTTCCGCGACAAGAAATACGACGAAATCATCAAAGCTTCACAGAAGGACGGAGCAAACCTCAAAGGCGAGGATGCCCAGCGGATCAAAATGTATGAGGTTCAGGCTCTTTATTCCTTGAAGAAGTATGATGAAGCCGCGGCCGCGGTTACCGCGATGAAAAAGCTCGCTCCCGAGTCCGATCTTGGCAAGCGGGCCGATCAATTTACCACCCAGATCACAGGGGCAAAAGCCCGGGCTGAGAAGATGGCGGAGATGGCCAAAAATCCCAAGCCACGGAAACCGATTGTTTCCAAGCCGGTTGCCATTGTCACCGACATCAATGAGCTGAAAAACGACGCCAAGAAGGCGGAGGAGGAATTGGTCAAAGCCATTGCGACTGAGAAAGAATTGCAGAAGGCCAAGGCTGAAGCGGATCAGAAAATCGCGACTGCCGAGGCCGATTTGAAGAAGCTTCGTGATGCTGCCAAGAAGGCCTCAGATGCGTTGAAGAAGGCCACAAGCGACCGCGAGAAGATGGCCCGCAAGACGCAGGCCTTGAAGGACGTGGTCGAGAATCACGAGGCGATGGAGAGGCGCAAGCGTGAAATTGGCGAGCTGGAGAAGCGGGCTGCCGATCTTCAAAAGCAGGCTGACGATCTCCGGAAAGAAGCGGATAAGATCAAAAAGGGAAAGTAGTCCCGTGTTTCGCCTGGCACTCGCCTTACTCCTTGCCTTGCCTCTTCAAGGGGCTTGGCTCAAAAATCTTGATGAGGCCAGGAAGCAGGCGTCCGCAGAAAAAAAGGACATCTATTTGGTCTTTCTGTCCACCGGGATTTCCGGGGCATGCGTTCAATTCAATGAACGCGTGCTCTCCCGGGATTTGTTTCAAGAGGCCATCGCGGAACGGTTTGTTCCTGTCCTTTTGGATGTTCCGCTGAAGCAGACGCCCGGAATGGTTTCGCCGCTTGCCTCCAACCGGATCCTTGCCGGGCAGTTCGGTGTTGATCGCTATCCGACGACCTTCTATCTCAATTCCGAAGGCATCGTCTATGCCCGGGAAACCGGTGCTGCCGTCGATGGCCCCCTAAAACATGCTGCCAAGGTCATTCGACGATCCAAGGATCAGGTGGCGCGATTAAAAGCGGTCGAGGAAGCCTATCAGAAGGACGGTCTTGAGAGAGCGAAAGCCCTGGTGGCTCTGATCGAGAGCACTCCGCGGGGTGCCGATCCTTCCCTTAACGCTGCGCATCTCGATGAATTGGCGAAGCTTGATCCCGATGATTCATTGGGCTTTCAAAAAGCGCATCTCGCGGAGAGGGGATTTGTTGATCTGGACCGCGCGCTCAAGGAGGTCTTTCACAAGGACTCCTACGATGAGGTGGTTAGGCTGGTCGATGACTACGTTGACCGGTTTGAGCCCAAAGGCGCCTTGCTGCAAAAGGCTCTCTTTCCAAAGCTCGCCGCTTTAAATCATGGCAGGCAAACGGCGGAAGCAATTCAGGTCGCCGAGGAGGTTATCGCGGTCGATGCCAATTCATCGCACGGCAAACTTGCCGCCCAGATTTTGAAGCGGCTCAAGGCCAAATAGCGGACCCAATCAAAGCGCTCTGCCGTAAGAATCACAGCGGTTGTGCCAACCGGGTCGCCAGCGTGACTCGCCACGTGCTTTCGGCGAATTGGCAATCCGGAGATCGAGTCTTCTTTTGGCAGCTTCGCCAAATTCACGTGCGGCGGCCTGTCCCGATGGAACGTTTTTCATTTCCATGAGGACCCACATGAGCCCCCAGCCCTGATTGTTATAGCGCTCGGTTGGGTTTGTTCCGTCTCCCTTGAAGTTGACGTAGTCGACCAGGGCATAAACGCCATTCGCGGTCGAGGCCACCTTGTTGTAATTCACTTTGATCCGTGCCCGATCTTGGACCGGGGCGGCATTCATGATTTTGGGAAGAGCCGCCCGTGATTTGTAAGCGATGAACTCGGTTTGGACCATGATGTTTGCTGCCAGCCAACGCCGGAGCCCGGCCAATTCGGGGCCGTTGAAGTCGCGCATAAAGGAAGCCTTGTTGGGCCACGGGCAGTCGGGTTTGCGGCCAACGGCGGGAACCTGCAATCCGCTCCGTGTGGCGTAGTTGACAAATTCCGGCCAAGTCTCGGTCCAGCGCCCGTTAAAGCCCTTGGGATACCAAATGAAGTGTCCAATGCCGAGCGATGGGAATTCCTCGCCGTCATTCCAGTGGGTGAGTCCGGTGACCTTCCCGCCTGATTCGTTTTGCCAAATTTTCCGGCCAATCGATGACTTTTGAGCTGCGGTAAGCTTCAGCGCCCCGGCCGTCGGAGTGGTGGCAACAACCGGCGGGCGGAGCCCAACCGGGGGACGCTGGCCAACCGGTGGGTCCGCCGAGCATGCAGACATCAGACAAAGAACAGGCAGAACGTATCGAGCAACTTGCATAACAAGGAGATTGCGCTCAAAGTCGCGACATCGCAATGGACAAAAACGAACTTCTTAGAGTGCTGACCCCCAGTTGGTTTGATTTGTGGAAAATTTTGCTGACCGCGGTTATCATTCTCTTTGTGACAAAGCTTCAGTTATTGAGCGACCGGCTCTCCGCTCTCCTGATCGCCCTTCCGCTCACCTCCATCCTCGCGATGATCTGGATGAGGCATGAAAGCAAGATGCCGGACCAAGCGACCCGGATTGAAAGCATCGCCAATCACGCCTACTACACCTTTTGGTTCGTGCTCCCGACCCTGCCAATGTTTCTTGTGATTCCCTGGATGCTGCGCAAGGGACACGGTTTCTACTTCACGCTTTTTGTAAATGCCGCCCTCACGACCGCGCTCTTCTGGCTGTTGGTGGTGATTCTTAAAAAGTTTACCAACATCGAGTTGATGTGATGAAACTCCTCTTCCTCCTTCTTTTGTTTGTCATGCCACTCTCCGCGCAAAACCGTCTTTCCGAAGTCGATGCCAGGCGCTTCGTTGACCTTGCCCTCGCCGGGCTGAATCGCGAATTTCCCAATAAACCGGGAAACGTTCTGCGCTCTCCCGGGGATGCTAAAACTCCCAGCCAGCTCACGCCGGTCTTCTTCGGTCACTTCGATTGGCATTCGTCGGTGCATGGTCACTGGACCTTGATTCGTCTCATTCGCCTTTTTCCCAACGCGGAATGGAATCACGCCGTTCGAACCGAGCTGTCCAAAAAGCTCACCCGCGAGGGGCTCGAAAAAGAGGCGGCTTACCTGAGGAAGAATCCCTCTTTCGAGCGCATGTATGGTTGGGCCTGGGCCCTGCGTTTGGGAATCGAACTTCGCGCTCTCGATGATGACCAGGGAAGGGAATGGGCTTCCTTTTACCGACCTGTCGAGGAGGCAATCGTGACGAATGCCAAGTCCTATCTGCCCAAGCTCGACTGGCCGATCCGGTGCGGCTTTCACCCCGAGTCCTCCTTTGCACTCGGGCACATGCTGGACTGGGCCCGGGCGACCGGGGATGAGGGTTTTGTCGACCTTTTGATCAAAAAGGCAAAAGGGTTTTACTCGGGAGACGTGGCCTATCCGGTCCGTTACGAACCCAGCGGGAACGATTTCTTTTCCCCCGGGCTAAATGAAGCGGATCTCATGCGGCGGGTTCTTCCGGCCGCGGAGTATCGCGCCTGGCTGGAAAAGTTCTTCCCGGGGTTTGACCTGGGAAATCTCACCAAGCCGGTCACCGTTAGTGATTTTGAAGATGGTCATTTGGTTCATCTCGTTGGCTTGAATTTGAATCGGGCATGGAATTTGCGGGGCATTGCGAGCGCGCTGGAAGGGGAGCCAAAGCCCGCACTTTTGAAGATCGCGGATGCCCACGAAAAGGCGGGTCTGCGCGATGCCATCAGCGGTCACTATGAAGGCGATCACTGGTTGGGAACCTTCGCGGTTTATCTTCTAACCGGAGCCGGGGAAACCGGGAGCCCAAAATGAGCCTGGAAAAGATCAACAGCCTGCTCGCGGCACTTTCGACCAATCCATTTTACAAGGAGAAATTGGGCGGACTAACTTCGGTGTCCTCGCTCGAGGAATACACGGTCAAGGTGCCTTTCACCACCAAGGCGGAGTTGGCGGCGGATCAAAAACTTCACCCGCCTTACGGGAGCAACCTGACCTTTCCACTCGAAAGCTATCATCGTTTTCACCAGACCAGCGGGACCAGCGGGCAGCCGATGATTTGGCTCGATGACAAGACGGGCTGGGAATGGCTTTGTGCCAACTGGCGGTGGGTTTGGGAAAAGGCCGGAGTGAAACCCGGACAGGCCGCTTTCTTTCCTTTTTCCTTCGGTCCGTTTTTGGGGTTTTGGGCGGGTTTTGAATCGGCGGCCGGACTGGGAGTTCGTGCCATTCCGGCGGGCGGGCTTTCCAGTGAGAATCGCCTCAGGATGATGGAGAGATTACGCCCTGAAATTCTTTGCTGTACTCCAACCTATGGCTTGCGCCTGGCCGAAGTTGCGGACGATGCCCGCAGCCTTGGCGTGGAAAAAATTATCGTGGCGGGTGAGCCGGGGGGAAGCCTTCCCGAGGTGCGCAGTCGTCTTTCCGAAGCGTGGGATGCCGAGGTGATCGACCATCACGGCATGACCGAGGTGGGGCCGGTGACAGTGGGTGATCTTTCAGACCCTGGTCGATTGCTGGTGCGACATGAGGCATACTTTTGCGAAGTCATCAACCAGGATGAGCAGGGGATTGGTGAATTGGTTCTCACCACGCTGGGACGTCATGGCTCACCGCTTCTACGCTATCGGACGGGGGATCTGGTGCAGCCGGATGAGGACTTTGCCCTCAAGGGTGGCATCATCGGGCGCGTCGATGACATGGTGGTGGTTCGCGGTGTGAATCTCTATCCGGGCGCTGTCGAGGAGGTGGTGCGTTCGGTCGAAGGAATCGTGGAATACGAGGTTCTGATCGAAGAGGCGAATTCGATGGCGGAAGTCCGCTTGCGCGCCGAGGGCTCGGGCGCGCGCGAATTGGAGGGTCGCCTGCGAGAGGTCTTCAGTTTGAGAATCCCGGTTGAGGAAGTGCCGGCGGGCACGCTCGAACGCTTTGAGATGAAGTCGAAACGCTGGAAGCGCGGGAGCTAATTTTTTTCGCTCACTTCCGCCAGCCGACCGGTTGGGTCCAGGCTTGTTCCTTCTGATCGGAATAGGAAGGGTTGGGATGATCTCGTGTCGAGGTGACCACCGCCCGGACATACAGCTCGTCGCCGCTAAGTTGATACTCCGCATTGTTTCCGGGGATGGTGGCAAAGACCTCGCCGGTCTTATCCGGAGTACTACGGCGGGTTCCGATAAATTTGGTTTCGTAGCTCACTCCCTCGGCAGGTGTCATCTCGAGTTGGTGTTTGCGTGATCCCCGGTCATACCTGACCTCCTTCAGAACGACGCCGGTGGAGGCATAAAATTCTCCCCGCTCCATCGACTCCACCAATTGATTCGCGTCCAATTCCTCGGCCCAAACCATAACCCAACCCCGTCCCGGAGAGACGTTCCCTCCGTGGTAATAATGTGAATCGTCGGTGGCCACTCCGAAGAGCGGGGGAGCATCGTGCGCGAGCATTCGCAGGGTGTTTGCCATGTCCCAGATGGCCTCGTCGCTGGGGTGGTCCGTGTCGCCAAGGTGATTGATGCCGGGGTGGCCGTTGTAGACTTCGAAGAATTGCTCCTCCACCACTTCGGCCAGTTGCTGGGGAGTGACGGACCAGTGGAAGTTGGGGTGGTTGAGGTGAGTGAGAATCGGCCTCTTGAGTCGTTCCGACTGCTCTTTGACCGCACGTAAATTATTCCGCATCGTTTCGACCACGGAGTCACCTCCTTGTGGCTTGACCACTTCGTCGAGGTTAATGGCATTTATGTGAATATGATATTGCCGGAATTTGTCGGTGATCTCTTCGGCTTCGATGAGGAGAAACTCGTTATCGTCTTCAAACTGCGGGCGAATTTCCTCAAGAGTTTTCAGCCGGACTTCTTCGCTTCCGGGCTCGCCCCGGAGCTCCACCCAGTCATCGCCGAAGCGTTCCCGATATTCGGCCAAGGTGCCGCTATCTCCTTTTTTGCGACGCCTCTCCACCTGCTTTACCGGCATCCACTTTTCACCCCGGCTGAGGGTATTGTGATCAGAAAGAGCGAGGAAATCGTAGTCCCGCTTTTTATACCAATCGACAATCATCTCCGGGAAATCATTGCCATCGCTCCACAAGGAATGGGTGTGTGTGTTCCCTTTGAACCATTGGCCTTTCTCGACCCACTCGGCGTTCTGGAGCTTCGGCTTGTTCCACTCCCGGTAGACAATCGCGAAAACCAAGGTCAATAAGAGCAAGAGTGGAATGTATATTTTCGCCTTCATGGTTGGGTTCCTCCAATCCTTAGGAAATATTGTTTCTTCTGACCATCGCAAACGCCTTTTTCCAAGGCTGTTGATCGAAGATCGCTCGGAGAAATCAGAAAAGAAATTGGTTACGTTTTCTTGAAATGGCGACCATCGTCATTTCCGCCGGGAGAAAGGAATTGCCACGGCTCTTCTGTCTCTTCCTGCTGTTCTGATTCGGCGGGTGCTGAAAACCCTCTTACAGCGATACGTAATTCTCGAGGTGTCCCGTCCGTCCAATGGGTACCAGCCGCAGGATGGGAAGATAAACTTGAAAGTGCCGACGATCCCGGGAATTGGCAATTCGAAGGCGTTTGGACTGGGGAAAGAGGAAACGATTTTATCGATAGGCAGGGCACTGGCCGTGTCAGGTCTTTTTCGACTTCGTGATATGCGGTGGGCGGAGGTAGAAGGCTTCGACCGGAGTTTTTAGGAGGTTTTCCCTCTCTTCCGGGGAACGTGCCAACCAGGATTTGAGGAGCCCGTGTGCTCTGGATTGGCTCTCAAGGCACTCAACGCCCTCGGGAAGGCGATAGGGCGATTCAAAGGTCACTTTGGGCCCTTCGCATCGGGCCAGCTCCGCGAGAAATGCCTCTTCTTCGAGAAGGCGGGGCGGAGTTTCGGCCCGACCATTCCGCACCGGCATCAGAAAGTAGCTCCCCCGCCGGGCATCTCCCACGGCCCAGATGATGTCATTTTGAGAAACTTCGGGCACTCCTTCAAAGGAGCAGAGACCGGCGACACGACATTGGTGGACCTGAGCGATGGCCTGGGCGGTGGCGATGCCCACGCGGGCTCCATTGTAGGACCCCGGGCCGGTTCCGATGATGATGGCGGACAGTCGTTCTCCCTCCGGCAGTCCGGCAAGGAGGTCTTGTAGCGGTGCGAAGAGGTCGCATTCCTGGGATCGCTCGCTTGAAAAGGTTCGCTGGTCAAAAATTCCGCCATCACGGGCAAGAAGGAGCGTGGCATCGGTGACACTTGTTTCGATAGCCAGGATCCATTCGGTGTTCACGAAGTGAGCTTGGCGAATTAGTTAATTCTCTTAAACTAAAAAACTGAAACATTCTTATCTGGAAACCCTTGCGCGGGGGTGGAGGTGGCATTATTGCTTTGTGTCCCAAAATTTCACCAAAAACATTTATTTATGTCTGATTACGCCAAAGGTCTTGAAGGAGTTATTGCCAACGAATCCGCACTCTCAAACGTCGAAGGCCTCGCAGGTCGTCTTTCCTACCTTGGCTACTCGATCGATGAGCTCGTCGAGAATTGCAGCTTTGAGGAGGTCACCTACCTCCTGCATTTTGGAAAGCTCCCAAACGTCAGTGAGTTGGCAACCTTTGAGAAGGAGCTTCGCAGCCATCGCGAGGTTCCCCAGGGCGTCATCGACTTCCTGAAAGCCGCTCCCAAGGATGCCAACCCCATGGACATCCTTCGCACCGGCGTTTCCATGCTGGGTCTCTATGACAAGCGGGCCAAAGTGGGCGAGCCTGATCAGGAGGCGAACGCCGCAGTCGCGGTTTCCCTCTGTGCGCAGACTCCGGTGATCGTGGCCTATTACCACCGCATTCGTCAGGGACTCGAACTCCCTCCTGTGCGTGATGATCTTTCCGAGGCCGGACACTTCCTCTACCTCATCAATGGTGAGGAGCCATCAGAGGCAGCCACCAAGACGCTTGATATCGCCTACATCCTTCACGCCGACCACGGCATGAATGCTTCGACCTTCTCGGCTCGCGTGACTATCGCGACTCTCTCCGACTTCTACTCCGCCATGACTTCGGCGATTGGAACGCTCAAAGGCCCCCTCCATGGAGGAGCCAATGAGGGCGTGATCAAAATGCTTCAGGAGATCGGCAGTCTCGATAAGGTTGATGCCTACGTGGAGGACTGCCTCGTGAACAAGAAGAAGATCATGGGGATTGGTCACCGCGTCTACAAGGTGCTCGATCCGCGTGCTCCCCATCTCCAAAAGATGGCCATCAAACTCACCGAAGAATTGGGCGATTCCAAATGGATCGAGATGTCCGAGCGTATCGCCACCATCATGCGCGAGCGCAAGGGGCTGAATGCCAACGTCGATTTCTATTCGGCGACCGTCTATTATTCACTGGGAATCCCCACCGATCTTTTCACACCAATTTTCGCAATTTCACGCATGGCCGGCTGGACCGCACAGGTGCTGGAGCAGCTAGAGGACAGCCGCCTCTACCGTCCGCTGACCAAGTATGTCGGACCGACCGAGCTTTCCAAGGTCACTCCGATCGAGGACCGCTAGGATCGGGAACGGGTATCCAAAATTCAAACACAGAGCCATGGAGAGTAGCGATGCTTCCATGGTTCTTTTGGTTTACGGGGACCGGATTGTGGAGCGTTGACGGATTTGGCCCAAAGGCCCTTGTCCCGCCAACCCGGTGAGGGGATAGGATCTGCCGCTTCCCGCCTCATCGCCCGGCTTGGTCCGTTGTCACCGACCCCTCCTTTTGAAACGGTTTGAATAGGTCAAAAGGCAGAAAAATGGTGTCGGTGGCGATCGAAATTGGGAGATCAATCAGGCCCCCGGTGATCCAAAGAATCCGATGGGGGATCGTCCAGATTGATCGTGGTTTCTCAAGATCCTCATTCCCCCAACTGGTGATCAGCGGCTCCCCTTTGAAGCCAACCGAATGGATGATTTCAAGATCACCCTTGCTGGCTGGGTAGAATTCTCTTTCGGTTCTGATCGTGTCATCCGACTCTATGCCATCGCGTATCAAAAGGGTGGCACAACTGGTGAGCGGGCCGGGAAGGACCGCGAGCACGAGGATCGAGCGATGAGTGCGCTTTTTCATTGGGTCGACATTTGCTGCCAGCCCAATAAAGGCAATCGAAATGCTAAAAAAACAGCATTCGGTGTTTCCGGTCAGTCTACTGCCCGCTTTTGAGATTGAGCGTCCACGCGCCAACTTCGCCTTCCTTGGTGTATGATTTGTCGGCGACTTTGATCGTTTCCTTCTTGAGAGGGCCGGTGGTTTCGCTGTGCCCCTTGAACTTTGCCTCGTTGTGGTGGAGTGCGATTGATTCGGTGGCGGTGGGGCTTCCGCTGCTGGCCTCGATTCGGAGGAGGGAATCGCCATCTTTTTTGACCTCCGAGAAGATTCGCGTGATGAATTGAACCTTGGGGTTCGCGGCCAAACCAATCGCGGAAGAGTAGGAAAGTTGCCGGGTATCAAGCGGATCGGCCGAATACCAGGAAACGCTTTCCTTGCTCTCGCCGGCGTCGAATTCGATTTGCCGCATGTTCCCAAGGGAAACGGTCGCGGTGGGCGAATCGGCATGACGCTCGAGGATGATGAGCGTGAGGTCACCTTTTCGGTGGGCGAAGGTGGGAGTCCAGGCTCGTGGAAGGAGTCCGTAGGTGCTGATTTCGAGATTCAGCTTGGTTGGAATATCGGTGATTTTGATTTTCCGGAAATCTGGTTTTTGGCCGCTAATGGAATAGTAGCGTGCTCCGGCTCTAATCACGCGTCCGTCATCGTTGACTTCCCGTTTCTGATTGATTTTGCCGCCCTCGGCATTCCATTTGATCAGGTCCACTTCACGGATTTGTTTTTTGGCAACGAGACCGGGGAGCTTGTCGATAATTCCGGCGACGGTGTCATAGTCTCCCGCGACAGACTTCTTGATTAGGTAGTCGCTGTATTTGTTGGGCATTTCGAGGAGCCAGGCTTCCTGGGCGGGAAGAACGGCAGCGCTTGCCACAAACGATAACAGCAATCTTGAAACGAATGTTTTCATGCTCTTTACAAAGTCATGGAGATCACGGTCTTGTCCAGCGCAAAGGAAGAGGCTATGGCTGGCGGCGCAGATGAGCGAATATCAAGCAATGAGCCGGTTTGACGTCAAAACCTTGAAATTGGGTTCGGCAATGCACATGCGGAACCGGCATCCCATCTTCCTGTTGTTTCGCTATTTCTACCTGCTCTTGGTTCCGATCGGTGCCCTGCTGCTTTACCTCGGCGAGCGAACCTTTGGCTTCCTTTGTATCCTCGTCGGCCCCTTGCTTTTTATGAGAAAAACCTTCTGGCAATACCGCCTCATTCACAGTTCCAAGTCTTCTCCCCAGGCCGGCCAAGAGTTGCATTGGACCTTTTCGGAGAAGAAGATCCACCAGGAATCAAAGGGGCATGAAAAGAGCCTGAAGTGGAGTGAATTTGAGGATCGCTATTTGTCGCCCAAGGGGATTTTGCTCTATCTCCAGAAAGACCAGTATTTCATTCTGCCGAAGTCGGCTTTTTCGTCGCAGAGTGATTTTGAGGCCGTGAGCAGGATGTGTGAGACCAAGATTACCGCATTATGAAGAAGGTCGAGATCTATACCGACGGCGGCGCTCGCGGAAATCCGGGTCCGGGAGGGTTCGGGGCGATCGTAATTTTCGGCAGGCACCGCAAGGAGCTTAAAGGAGCCTTTGATCATACCACCAATAATCGCATGGAGCTTATGGCTGCCATCGCGGCCCTTGGTATCCTCAAGGAGCCTTGCGCGATCACTTTGCATTCGGATTCCAAATACCTCGTCGATGCCATGACGAAGGGGTGGTTGACTGGCTGGAAAAAGCGAGGGTGGGTCAAGTCGGATAAAAAGTCGGTGCTAAATCGTGACCTTTGGCAGCAGCTCGATCAAGCAACGGGAGATCACAAGATCACCTGGAAATGGGTAAAAGGGCACGCGGGGAACGAACTCAATGAACGCTGTGATGCCCTGGTGCATGAGGCGATTGATGCCGGCGATTTGATCGAAGACTCGGGATACCTTGACCAGCAAACCCGGGAGCGGGGGCTTTTTGAATAGGTCCCTTTGGTCAACTTTGGGGCGACAAGGCCGTGAATCAGGGCTAGGCTGATCCAAGGTGAAAGGAATATTGCTATGGGCACTGGCGGGACTCCCGGCGAGTGGACTGATTTTTCGCGACGGCTTAAGCCCGGCGGCAAATACGCGCACCGCGCCGACCGGTGATTACGCGGGGAGTGGGTGGCAGCACCAACTGAGGTATCTCACTTCCCATGCCACCATTATTTCGCCCAAGCACTTCATCACCGCGACTCATCTTGGGACCAATCAGGAGCAAGTGACGCAGCAGGGATTTTTCACCGACGGCGAACTCCGGACTTTCGCGGTGAAAGGAACTCCGGTGCGAATTGGGACTTCCGACCTTCGCGTTTTCGAAATTTGGGAAACCTTCGATGACTACGCTTTGCTTTACACGAAGTCTGACGAAGTGGGCAAAGAATTGGTCGTTCACGGGCGGGGGATCGATCGGGGTGAGGATGTGGCGGGAAGAGGATGGAAATGGGGGGCTTATTCGACTCAGAAATCACGCTGGGGCCGCAACGAGGTAGCCGGTGCATTCCTGGCGTCAAATGGTCATGAACTTCTGCATTTCGATTTTTCCGACGTCTTGGGCCAGGATGAGGTGATGGTTTCTCCCCGTGACTCCGGCGGTGGTTGGTTCATCAAAGATGGCTCCACGTGGAAGTTGGCCGCGGTTACCTTTTCGGTTGATGCCTCTTATTCTTCGGCCGTGATTCCTTCGAATCAAAATCGCTTCAACGGAGTGCTTTACGATGCCGGAGGCCTTCACATCGGTAGTGACGATTCGGGCTGGAATCTCATCCCGCTTGTCGGGGAATCCGAGGACCCCTCTGACATCCGTTTCTACCGGCAGACCAATGGTTACGGCTCGCGGATCAGTGAGAGCGCCGAAGAAATTCAAACCATTATCGACCCGGCCATTGACTGGAAAAATCTAAGTCCGGCCGGGAAGTTTAACGATTGGCTGGAGTCCTTTGGGAGCACTTCACATTCGGGATTTTCTGATGATCCGGACGGTGACGGGCTGTCCAATCTGGAAGAGTATCTCACCGAGTCCGACCCGAATGATGCGACCTCGAGTGCCCGGCCAATGACTGTGGAGTATCTCCCGAATGGCTCCCACCGGATCATCGTGGTTGAATCACTGGACCTTGAGGGGAGGCACCTCGCCACGGTGGTGGAATCGTCGAGCGATTTGAATAGCTGGTCTCCGGTTGAAGATCTTACGCAAGTCTCCAGCGTCCGGAATAATCCAGCGGGCGTGCGGACCCGTATCCTGACTCGAATGCCCGCAGGAAACGGCCCGCTCTTCTATCGTCTGCAAACAAGAATGGCTCCCTCGAACTAATCGAAGGAGCCATGTAAAATTGGTTTGGAACGCGGGAGCGACTAGCGTCGCCGGCGGAGAAGAAGAGCCGCCGCCGAGAGGGCAAGTAGAGTCGAGGAAGGTTCTGGAATCTGTTGCTGTTCTTCGATAATGAATCCGGAAATCCCGATGCGATTGCCTGTGTTGTTCTGGCCTGCAATCGTAGCAGTGGAGCCGGTCAGATCGCGAACAACGACATAGTTGCCTCGGGTTGTGCCATCTGCCTCGATCCAGCCGCCGCCAGATCCCACGAGATTGCCGAAGGCCGGGAAATCAGCGCCGAGAACAGGAACTCCGTTTACGAGAGGAACCTCTGAGTTGTGCTCGTTACCTGCATCAGAACCCAATAGCACATAGACATTATAGGTGGCATAGGGAATGTCGCTGATCGTTACCAGAGCGCCTGCACCACCGTCATCGAGGTAGCCAACAGAAAGACGTGCTTCATCGGTTGCGGTGCCGCTACCGTTGAACCATGCGTTGGCGGAAGACCATTCGACGGTGGTGGAAACTCCGTTTCCATTGCTATCGACAAGGTTGCTCGCTGTTCCGGTGGCCAGGTCCCCAGTCAGGACGTTGGTGGGCCCGTTTGCGTTTGGGTTGTTGTTGCTGTTGAAATTTCCGGACAGGATTCCCAGAGGTCCGATTGGAGTGTCCGGGGCAAGCCACGATTGGTTTCCGTTATTCTCGCTGAAATTCATCGCAATCGAGGTTGCGCTGGCAAATCCCGCTGATGAGACAAAGAGGAGGGTGATTAGGGTGTTCTTCATTTGTTCGGCGCTTTCCTAGTGACTCTAGCCTCGAAACGCCAGCACCAATTTACTGCTCCAAAGGTGAACAGAGCGCATTTGCCCGTTCCCGGCGGTGGAAGGAGACATCCAGGCGACAGGGCTGGAGTGGGAAGGGGGAAGGGGGAAGTCGGGGAAGTCACCGGGCAGGCCGCGAAAGCATGGGTGAAGAGAATGCTTTCCTTGGCGGGTGTATCCAAGTTGGGCGTGTATGCACCGGGAGCTCCTTCGCGTCCGGGCAATGGATCAAAGTCCTCGCGCCAATCCGGAGGATGTTGGGCCGCTCAAGAGACGAAGTTTTTGCTGCGAGTTTACGAGCGCGGACTCTACGAAATTTAACGACACCACCTTTGCCGTGGTGTTGGATTCCAAAGAAGCCTTTGAGCTGTTTGTTCTCACGAATATCGGCGACGGGATCGCCATTGACGAAAGTTTGAATGTGGTCTCCCCGGGCGATCACGCGAAAATGATTCCACTGCCCCTCCTTGAGAGTTCCTTTCTTCTTGGATAACCATCCGCCGATTCCGATTCCATAAATCCCTCCGGGGGCCTTGCGGTCGATCTCGATTTGATACCCTTTGGGTTTTCCCTTTGCTCCCTGGCAGCGGAAGGCGAGACCGGAATTAAAACCGGGCTCCTTGGGGAGAAAGACCTCAAGTTCGGCTTCGAAGTCGCTCATCTCCACCTTGGTGGTCACCCAGACGTTGGTCTTTGAGAGGAGATGCAGTTCGCCATTGATCGCTTCGAATTGTTGGACCTTGGCGCGGGGAGTCCAGCCCTCGGTTGTTTTGCCATCGAACAAGTCGATCCACCCGGCATGAAGCGGTAAAATGGCGAGTAGGAAGACGAGGAAAGATCGCATCTGCATATCCCAGCTGATTTTTGGAAGGAGTTCCATCGAGAAAAGTGGCCGATCTTCCATTCCTCGCTCGACCCCGCTCGTGACGGGCGACATTTTCGGGGCGGACATGTTCACTTTCCTCCACGCCGCCGACCTTCACCTCGACAGCCCGCTCCGCGGATTGTCGCGTTACGAGGATGCGCCGGTGGAGGCGATTCGCGGAGCAACCCGGAGGGCGCTGGTCAACCTTGTTGATCTGGCGCTCGAGAAGGAGGTGGATTTCGTCCTGATTTCGGGAGATCTTTATGATGGCGATCAAAAGGACTACTCCACAGCTCTCTTCTTCAACAAGCAGATGAGTCGCCTGCGGGAGAGGCGCATTCCGGTCTTTGCGATCAGCGGAAACCACGATGCCGCTTCGGTGATTACCAAGTCGCTTGCGCCTCCGGACAACGTGCATTTTTTCCCGGTGAAGAAGCCGGGGTCGGTGGGTCTCCCCGACCTTCCTGTTGCAATTCACGGACAGGGATTTGCGAATGCGAGGGTGCAGGAAAATCTCGTATTGGATTATCCGAACGCCTGCCCTGATCGCTTTAACATCGGGCTCCTTCATACCAGCCTTGCCGGTAGTTCGCAGCATGACACCTACGCTCCGTGCTCTCCCGGTGATCTTGAGCGAAAGGGTTATCACTATTGGGCCTTGGGCCACATTCACCAACCGGAGGTCATCTCCCGCGATCCTTGGATCGTTTACTCCGGGAATATCCAGGGAAGAAAGATCAACGAGACCGGAGAGCGCGGATGTTTCCTGGTGACGGTCGATGACTCGCTGGAAGTGGTCTCCCATGAATTTGTCCCGCTCGACGTGGTACGATGGAATCATCTTGAATTGGATCTGACCGGCATGGCCGAAACCGATGCTCTCCTGGACGCAGTACGCGACAAGATTTCGGACACCTATCGTGAAGCCGGTGATCGTCTGCTGGCCCTCCGGCTCACCTTGTGCGGAGTCACCGAATTGCACGGAATCTTGCATTCCGGTCTCTCCCGTTGGCAGGCGCAATGTGTGGGTTTGACTGCTGAAATTGATCCCGGGCAACTTTGGTTCGAACGGCTCAAGTTGAAGACTTCCCCCGTCTATGATCTTGAGGAGCTAGCCCGTCGTGATGATTTGACCGCTCTTGTTTTGGAAGCCTTGGAGGACTTTACGCCCGGTCCCGAGCCAAAAGCGGTTGAGGCATTGTCGAAGAAACTTCCGGCGGAGGTGCTGGGTGAAATCACGGCAGCCGAAGAAGCCTCAGATCTGAAGGAGGAGGTTGCCGCCATCGTTCTGCATAGCATCGCCACCAGTCAAACCCGCTAAACGATGCGATTGGATCAACTCAATATTCCTGCATTTGGCCCCTTCAGCGACTTCTCGCTGAAGCTGCCAAAGTCGCACCATGACATCCATTTGATCCATGGTCGCAACGAAGCGGGCAAGAGTTCTCTGCTTCGTGCCATCAACGGCCTGTTCTTCGGAATCCCTGCCAGAACTCCGGACAATTTTCTGCATGCCAATGGCAAACTCCTCATCGGTGCAACGGTCTCCCAAGGTTCTGGACACCTGGCTTTCTTCCGCAAAAAGGGGAACAAAAACACCTTGCTGGATTCCTCGCAGAGCACCCTCGATGAGTCTGCTTTGAAACCCTTTCTCGAAGCGGTGAACGAAGAGTTTTTTCAGCAGATGTTCGGGCTCAATACCGAATCTCTGCGAGCAGGAGCGGGTCGGTTGTTGTCGGGAGAAGGAGACCTCGGAACGATCCTTTTTTCAGCAAGCCTCGGAGGTTCGCCGATCGACGATGCCATCAAAAGATTGGAAGGTGAAGCAGGGGACTTGTGTCGGGGGGCTTCCAGGAAGGACACCACCATTCTTCCGGCCTTGGACGCATTTAAGGAAGCCGAACGGGCCGCCAGGAATGAAACGACCACTGCGACGGCCTGGAACAAGCTGACCGCCGATGTTGCGCGGGCAAGGGCTGCTTTTGAAGAGCAGAGTCAACGCTACCGTGAACACCGCCTGCGGGAACAGTTTGTGGAAGCCTGCCTGCGGGCTATCCCGGTGTTGTCTGCGATTCGTAGACTGGAAGAGGAAGTTGCTGAGATTGAGGTTCCCGGTTTCTCTGGAAATTTTCCGAAGCAGGCACGCCAGGCCAGGGCGCGCTTGGAGGTGAGTCGGCGAGAGTATCAGCTCAGGAAGACGCAGATCGAAACCACGAAAGAGGCCCTTGAAAAGGTTGGGGATTTTGAAAAGGTATTGGCGTTTTCGGGAGACTTCGAAATGCTCCATCGACGGGCTTCCCAACATTTGGAAAATCTTGAAGTGCTTCCCCGTCTTGAGGCGAAGCTGACCGAGAGGGATCTTGATAAGCTGCCGCTTGTTAATGCCGCTGATCAAACCCACGTCAAGGAGCTGGCCGGGGCCTTGACGAAGCTTGAAGAAAAATCGAACCAATTGAAGCGAGATCTTGGGAACCTGCGCATTGAGATCGACTCGCAGCGGGAGGGCTTGTCCGCGCCCCAGGACTTTACGATGTTGGAGGAGCAAGTCCGTCGACTTGATCTCTTCTCGTCCGATTACCGTGGGTTGGGGGATCTTGAGGATGAAATGGCCGGCTTGCGCAGTGAGCAGGCTCGTTTGACGACCCGGCTGCAAATTGATGGCGACCCTCGCGCTCTCGAAGTGCCTGGTGCGAAAACGATTCAAGCTGCGCAGCGAGAGGAAGAGCGCTTGTTGGAAAACATGCGCGACTTGCAACGCCAGATCACCGGATTACGTGCCGATCTCAAAGACGAGGAGGTTCAGCTCAAATTGCTCGCCGGGGAGTCCGGGATTTTCACGCCCGGGGACCTGCTGAAATCGAGGAAGAAAAGGGATGAACTTTGGGCCGGTATCGTAGCATCCCGGAAAATTGATGAGTCGCTGGGAGAAGCCATCGAAACTGCGGATCAAGTGGCCGACGCATTGCGCGAACGAGCCGACCAATTGGCGGCTGCGTCAGGTCATCAACTCAAAATTTCACGTCTCCAGAGTCGTTTGGAAGTTCTGCGGGCTGACCACGAAAAAAGCGCAGACGATTTGGAAGAATGGCGTAAGCGCTGGGCCGTCGGCTCATTTGGAAAGTCACCGGTTGAATTGTTGGAATGGCGTGAGGACTGGGAGAGGCTTTGTGAACTTGTCAGTGAAGGGGACTCCCTTGCGGGGCGGATTTTGAGGGTCAGGCAACAGGAGAAGACCATTCTCAAGGAGTTTGGCGGTGATGACTTTTTGACGGTCCATCGTTCTCTCAAGTCGTCTCTCGCGAGAGCGCATCAGGAACAAGGGGAGCGGAACAGCCTTTCAAAGCTCCTTGCAAAAAATGAACTGAGAGAAGTTCAGTTGCTTCGTGAAACCGAGGAGGTTTCGGGGCGTTTGGCCGAACTGAAAAAGAAGTGGGTTGAGCTTTGTAAGAAGAACGGAATCCCGGTCGATCTTGGTCCCGGAGCGGCGTTGGAATCGCTGATTGAGAGAGCGAGGGCGAGAGACCTTTTGCTTGAGTTCCAAACCCGCGAGTCAGCGATCAAGGACTACCAGGGTCTGCTCGAGAAGACGGCTAGGACTTTCGAGCTCGAACCATCGGAGCAAACTCTCGCGGCCCATTATGATCAGGCCAAGCTTGATCAGAATCGTGCGAGAACCCTGAAGAACGAACTTGAGAAATTGGAAAGAGAGTTTCCCCGGATCAAGCTGACCTGGGAAGCGGATCAAGCGGAGGTGGATACTCTGATCAAAAAAGCAGGTTCGGATGATCTGGAGTCGGTCATTGCAAAAGTGGAGCAACGGATGACTTTGCAGGCCCAGCTTGCCAGCCAAAAAGAGACCCTGCAAAGTCTCGCCGGGGCGAGGGAGCTCGTGGATTTCATCGAGGAGCTGGAAGCTCAGAATGTTGAGGAACTTGCGATTGAAAAGGACAGTTTGAGCCAATCCGAAGAGGAGCTTCAATCCGCCCGGGATGAGGCCCGTGTCGAGCTTGAGGAGCAACTGAGAATTCAAAAGGAATTGTCGCAGGCAAGTGATGAGGCCGCGGCATACAAGCAAGCGGCAGCCGATGCCTTGGCCACGGTGGTGTCGGATACGGTACGGTTTCGGCAGCTTCAGTATGCCATCGACTTCCTCAAACAGCAGGTTGAGGACTATCGCCAAAAAACCCAGGGGCCGATGATTGGCAAGACCTCTACATACTTCAGGGAACTCACGGGTGGGGCTTTTAAGCGAGTGGCGGCGCAGCTGGATGGGAAGGGGCAGCCGCAGTTGGTCGCCATCCGTTCGGGGGGTGAGATGTTGGAAACCAGCGGACTTTCGGAGGGAACAGGCGATCAGCTCTACCTTGCGCTGCGACTTGCCGCGATCGATCTTCATCTCGAGCACCACGCGCCCATTCCACTCATCCTTGATGATCTTCTCATGACCTTCGATGACGAGCGAACCAAGGCTCTCCTGCCGGTTCTGACTGATCTAAGCCGCAGAACCCAGGTCCTAATCTTCACCCACCATTCCCACCTTAAGGAATTGGTTGGACCCGAGGTGACGGTTCACAATCTCATGATTTGATGTCGCTTCTCACCGGGGATCTCAACAACCATGGTTCGATTGAACGGCCTGGGAGTCCCCAGACGGGTTTCCTGAGAGCCCTGATGATCCGATCTCGACCTTTGGCGTCGGATACCGGAGAGTAGCTTTTGAAAGCGCCAGTCCGGTGAAATTTCACAAACGATCAGCGAGAAAAAAACACAGATGAAATTCAACCCATTCAAAAGAAGCTCCCTCCTGACAGTATTGGTCTCCCTTCTGTCATTGGCCAATCCAGCCTTTTCCAAGGAAAAACTGAAGGTTTTCATCCTGGCAGGTCAGTCGAATATGGTCGGCCATGCCAGAGCCCACACGATGGCCACACTTTATCATTCAGGCACCACCAGGGACAAGAAACTCACCGAGCTGGTGTTCAAGAAGGATGGCAATCTCTCCAAAAAAACGCTGGAGGACCAGCTGGCCGAAGCGCGGAAACTTGATGAGCTGACCGGCGGAATTTCCAATGACAAGATCAAGGGCATGAGTGCAGGTCCCGAAAAAACCGCGCTGGAAACCGAGGTGAAAAAGCGCAAGGACGCGCATGATGCTTACAAGGCGACGATCGCGGCATCCTCCGTGGTCTCGGATCGGGTCTACATCAATTCGATTGCCGACGGAAACAAGAGGGCCGGCAAGCTTGGAGCCGGTTATGGCGCCGACAAATCAAAGATCGGACCGGAGTATGGCTTCGGGCTCTCGATTGCCGAAAAAATTGATGGTCCCATCCTGCTCATCAAGACCTCGTGGGGTGGTAAATCTCTGAACTATAATTTCCGTCCACCGTCTGCTGGTCCCTACAAATTGAACGAGAAGGAGCAGGCAGGCGGCAAGGCCGATGAGATTCGAAAAAATGCCGGCCTGAATTACCGGATGATGAACGAGTCCATCCGTGCGGTGCTCGGAAACTTAAAGGAGAACCACCCGGCTTACGATGCCGAAGCAGGTTATGAGATCGCCGGGTTTGTCTGGTTTCAAGGATACAACGACCAGTTTTCACCTGAGTTCCGGGACAGCTACAAGGACAATATGATCGCCTTCATCAAGGATGTTCGTAAAGAATACAAGGTTCCAACGATGCCTTTTGTTATCGGCGTTCTGGGAACGGGGATGACTGCGGAGAAGGTGGCTGAAAACCAGGTTTCAGTCGCCCAGCGAGAAGCTGCCAGGGCACCGGAATTTAAAGACAACGTTTTGTCGGTCGAGAGTTACACCGAGTATTCTCTCTATTCGCACGAGATCTTTAGCAAAGGCTGGCCGAAGCATTACTACGAGTGGGATACTGTCGGGAGTGATCGACCTTACCATTATCTTGGAAGTGGAGCATTTTTCGTTCGGCTTGGAGATTCCTTCGCGAAATCGATGGCCGAACTGATCGAGAAGAAGAAATAGCGTGCGGCGGCACCGGGTCAACGGGGATGGTTTCGCCCTCGTTCAAAGTATCGGCGGATTATAAGTGTTGCAGACGGTTGACCTGCATTTGGAGAACCCACTGGTCGGTAGATTTGCCTCGCCCCGCCATCATTTTTCCTCGAAGTTTCATCATGCCCGAGAAAAAGACTTCCCGTCGTCAATTCCTCAAGACCGCCGCCGGAGCCCCCTTGATTTTCAGTAATCTCCGCGCCGCGCCATCCGCGAACGGAAAGCTCAGCCACGCTGCCGTTGGTGTTGATGGCCAGGGCTGGAGCGATCTCTCCAGCATCGCCTCCCATGCCAACGTCAACGTTACCGCGATTTGCGATGTCGATACCGCACGGATGGCCAGAGCCGCCGCGAAATTCCCCGACGCACGCAGGTATCAGGATTGGCGCGAGATGCTTGAAAAAGAGGGAGACAAGATCGACTCGGTTCAGGTCGCCACTCCCGACAACATGCACGCTCCGGTTTCCATCGCAGCGATGGAGCGTGGCAAGCACGTCTATTGCGAAAAGCCACTCGCCCACGAGGTCGCCGAGACCCGGGCCATGGTCGAAGCCGCCGCAAAATCCGGTGTTGTCACGCAGATGGGCAATCAGATTCAATCGACCATCGAATATCGTTCCGCTGTCGTTCTCATCCAGCAGGGCGTGATCGGTAAGATCAAAGAGGTTCACGCCTGGTCCGGAGCTTCCTTCCCCGGGAAGGGGCGGCCCGAGGGAGCTGATCCCGTGCCCGTGACGCTCGACTGGGACAAGTGGCTCGGTGTTGCCCCCAAGCGCCCCTATAAGAAGGGAATCTATCATCCCTTCCAGTGGCGCGCATGGCAGGATTTTGGCACCGGTCCCCTCGGAGATTTCATGTGTCACATCATGGATTCTCCATTCAAGGCTTTGGAACTGACGGCCCCGACCAGCGTCAAAGCCACCAGTGTCCCCGACGACTGGGCATCGAATGAAGCCGCCTTCACCGAGAACTGGCCCGCGTGGGCAACCTATGAATACCTTTATCCGGGGACAAAGTGGACCGTCGGCAACACCATCAAGAACTTTTGGTATGACGGCGGCAAACAGCCTCCACGCGGAATCTTCGGCTTCAACGACGACACGCAGAATGCTCCGGGCGGTGGTAGTCTCTTTATCGGCGAGGGCGGCAACCTCTTGCTGCCTCACGTTGGGAGTCCCCGGCTTCTCCTCAATTCGAAGAATAAAGACGTCAAGCTCCCGCACCTCGAGGCCCGAAATCACTACCACAGTTTCGTCGACGCCTGCCTCGGCCGCGGAGCAACTACCAGCCACTTTGCCTTTGCCGGTCCTCTTACCGAAGCCACCCTCCTTGGCAATATCGCCAACCGTTATCATGGCAAAGAGCTCAAGTGGGACCCTTCAGCGTTAAAGATTACCAACAATGCCGCTGCCAACGGGCTGGTAAAACGGGACTGGCGAAAGTTCGCATAAGTCTTGGGTATTCCCAATGCCCGAAGTGCGACACCGGGAGCGAAACAATTCCCGGGCTCATGTGCCAACCCAGCCGGGTGGGAAGAAGGTGGTGTTCCCGGCCAAGGGAAAAGGGCGGCGGAATTGAAAGTGGCGTCCGGAGTTTGCGTAATGAGTAGTGGTCCGAAGGACCTTTTACCTTTTAAAATCAGTCATGAAATACCGCTATCTTCTCCCCGCCACGCTTTTTGTTGGTTTTGCAACGCTTCAAGCTCAGGAATCTGTCTCTAACGCCGGTCGTTGGAGCAAAGAGCAGATTCAGAACGAACGCCCGGCGGTTGTCACGCCACCGGGGCACACCACCGATGCCAAGCCCGGTGCAATGCCGTCCGATGCCATCGTCTTCTTTGATGGGAAGGACCTTTCGAAATGGAAGGGCCGGGGGAAAGGGGAGGATGATGCCGCGAAGTGGCAGGTGAAGGATGGTTTTATGGAGGTGGTGCGAGGCACCGGAGCGATTCAAACCCGGGATCAGGTCGAAGGGGATTGCCAGTGGCATATCGAGTGGTGCACTCCGGCCGAGGTGAAGGGGAACAGCCAGGGGCGGGGCAACAGCGGGGTCTTCATTGGTGGATATCCCGAGGTGCAGGTGCTTGATTCATTTCAAAATGACACCTATCCCGACGGGCAGGCTTCTTCTCTCTACAAGAAGAGTGTGACCCTGGTGAATGCGAGTCGTGGACCGGGCAAGTGGCAGACTTACGACATCATTTGCATTCGGGAGAAGAAGGATGCCGCAGGTAAAGTGATTCAACCCGGATCAATCACGGTTTTACACAATGGCATCGTGACCCAGTTTGCGGTGCAGGAAGGCGGTAAGGCGGTGTCGGGTGGACTCTCGCTTCAAGATCACGGCAATCCGGTTCGCTTCCGAAATATCTGGGCGCGGAAGTTGGTGGTTCCACCTGTGAAAGCTCCCCGGAAGTAGGGCCTGAAAATGAGGCGGTTTTTGGTCATCGTTCTTTTCCTGGCAACGCGAGGGTTTGCCAAGGAGGAGTTTGAGTCGTTTTTGGACCAGCACTGTATCAGCTGTCATGGCCCCAAAAAGGCGAAGGGTGATTTTCGAATTGATCAACTGTCGCGCGACTTCAAGTCGGGAGCGGACGGGCATCTGTGGGCGGAGATTGTTGAAAAGATCAACTCGGGAGAAATGCCGCCCGAGGAGAAACCCCGGCCGACACTCGAGGAAATTGGAGCGGTTATTGACGAGCTGGATGGCAGGATCCGCGAAGGCCGCTCCGAGCGCATGGCGTCCCGTCCACCGGTGGCCCACTACCGTCTTAGCCGAAAGGAGTATCAAAATACCGTCTACGATTTGTTGGGGGTTCGATATGATCCCAGCGAGCCGGGCCAATTGAATGCCGATTCTCTTTGGCATGGATACGAGCGAATCGGATCGCAGTTGTCGCTGTCGCCCTCTCATGTCGAGCGTTACTACAACGCAGCGGAAACAGTGATCACGCGCGCCTTTCCGTCTCGTGAGGTGGTGGTGAAGAAGGTTCGCAAGACGGCTGCCGATCTGCGTTATGGCGGTGGTGAAAATGCGCAGAAGTATCTCGATCGATTTGGGATTAAGCGTCCCTTGCGGATGTTGATGTTTCCGGGGCGATTGCAGCAGGCCTTCCGCCCGCATTGGTTTGGTGCCACCGGGCCGGAGCACAGTGGATTGTATCGGGCAAGAATGCAGGTGAGCGGCATCCGCCCGCCCGGTGGTCAGATTGCGCACCTGAGAATTGGCAAACGTACGGTGGAGGCCGCCAACGAGGGCTTGGTTGAGTTGGATATTCTGGCGCCCGAAGACGAACCACAGATCGTGGAGTTCGAGGTGTTTTTGGAGATGCCAACGGATCTTGATTTTAATGTTGTGGCGACCCATGACATTGATCGGCGCAAGGGTGGTCATTACCGGAATGCGCTTTCAGTGCCATCCTATATTTTTACGCACAGCAGCGAAACCGCCTTGCTCAATCCGACCGCACCCAAGATGTTTGATGAGAAAGGAAGTGGGATTTACTCGATGGTTTTGTTGGATTGGATCGAGTGGGAAGGGCCGATCGTGACGGAGCAAGAGCAAGCGAAGCGGCTTGGCGTATTTCCACCGGATGAGGCATCGCTTGAAGATTTTTTGAAGAAGTTCGCGCAGCGGGCCTGGCGGCGACCGGTGACGGAGGAGCAATTGGGACCCTATTTGAAAGCATTTCAGTCCGAGAGGGCGGCGGGGGAATCGTTGGCTTCGGCTTATCAGGTGGCCCTTCTTGGCATTCTGACTTCGCGGGAGTTTATCTATTTGGTCGAGGGTGATGTTTCACCGCGTGAGAAGTTGACCGATTTTGAATTGGCCTCTCGCTTGTCCTATTTTTTGTGGAGCTCGATGCCCGACGATGAGCTATTCTCGAAGGCTGCCGCGGGGGATTTAACCGGTCAGGTCGAGCGGATGCTGGATGATGAGAAGATTTCACGTTTTCTTGAAGACTTTCCCCGCCAATGGTTGCAGCTGCATCGAGTGGGAATGTTCCCTCCCGATGGAAAACTCTACCCCGGGTATGATGTTTGGCTGGAGACCAGTATGCGTGAGGAGGTTGTTCGCTACTTTGAAGAAATTTTCAGGAACAATGGCTCGATGGAGGGTTTGATTGATTCGAATTGGACGATGGCAAATCCCAGGCTCTGCGAGTTTTACGGTCTCCCCGAGTCGAAGAAATCGGGATTTCAGAAAGTCTTTTTGAAGCCGGAAGATCATCGCGGCGGGCTCCTCACGATGGGCGCGATTTTGGGTCTGACTTCCGACGGAACGAGGCATCGCCCGGTGCATCGTGGAGTCTGGGTCAGTGAAGCGATCCTTGGAAAAACGCCACCACCACCTCCGGCCAATGTTAATGCCATCGAGCCCAATCCCTCGGATGTTCCCAAGGCAACCATCCGCCAAAAGATTGAAGCTCATGCCAGTGACGTGAATTGTGCAGCCTGCCATCGTAGGATCGATCCGCTCGGTTTGGCCTTTGATGAATATGACGCGATTGGTCGTTGGCGGACCCATGAGCGGGTTGAAAAGGGACTTGGCGAAGATCCCCCCGTAAACCCGGGCGGGGTAATGCCGGACGGACGGGCCTTTGAGGGAGCGGCGCAATTCAAAAAACTCCTTCTCGATGATCGAGATCAATTTCTGCAGGCTTTTGTTGAGCACTTATGCACTTATGCCCTGCGTCGTGTCCTAACAGTCGATGATCGCGACGATGTTCGTGCGATCGTTGCTGAAGCCAAAAGAAACCAGTATCAATTAAAAAGTGTTGTTCGTGCGGTGGCTCTTTCAGACCTGATACGAAAACGCTAAATTCAACCCCAAAAAGCTCATGAGCAATATCCAAACCCAATCCTGGCTTATCAACCGCCGCCATGCCTTGCGGGGACTTGGTAGCTTTATTGCCCTTCCGATGCTTGACTGCATGAGGCCGTTGCGGGCTGCTGAAACAAACGGGTCTAAAGCCCGGCGGAGTGTTTTTGTCTACATTCCCAACGGGGTGAACACCCTGGACTATCAGATCACGAAGGCGGGCGAAGGCTTTGAGTTTTCCCGTTCTCTCAAACCACTCGAGAGTTTGCGCAACGTGGTCACTCCAATCAGCGGGCTCCATCATCCCGGCGGACTTGGACATCATCACAATTGCGAAAAAATCTGGCTGACCGGGGGCAAGCTTGGTCCGACCGACCGGAACACTGTCTCGGTGGATCAGATGATGGCAGAGGTCACTTCAAAGCAGACGCGCTTTCATTCTTTGGAAGCCTCGGTCGACACAGATTCTCTTTCTTGGACGGCCGATGGAATCCGGCTCCCGGCGATGAATCGATGTCGTGAGATTTTCTCTCACCTTTTCGAAGTTCCCAAGGATGGAGTGGAGGCCCGCCGCCGTGCCTTGCGGAGGAAAGGAAGCGTGCTCGATGCCAATCTCGATGAAGTGCACCGCCTTGAGAAGAAGATCGGGGCCGATGACAAGGGACGATTGGATCAGTATTTGACGTCGGTTCGTGAAACGGAAATCAGGACCGACCGTGCGGATGAATGGTTGGATATTCCGAGGCCCAGGATTTCCGACGAGGATCGCAAGCGCGCGGACCGCGATGTGGCGAAGACCGAGGCGGGCGAGTATTTTCGCACAGTGTATGATTTGATCTTGCTCGCTTTTCAAACCGATGCAACGCGGGTGGCGACTTTCTGCAGTGGTTCCGAAGGACAAGGGTTGCCGATCCCCGAGCTGGGAATTTCACAATCCAGACATCAATTGAGCCACCACAATGGGGATCCGGGCCACATGGAAGCGCTCACCATGAGTGATGCCTTTGCGGTCGAGCAATTCGCTTACTTCATCAAACGACTGGGCGACACCAAGGATCCTGACGGCCAGCCCTTGCTTGATACCACGATGGCGCTTTTTGGCAGTGGTATGTCCTATGGACATAGCCATGGGAATGCCAATTTGCCACTGGTGCTCGCGGGTGGGAGCAAGCTTGGGATCAAACATGGTCGCCATCTCGATTTGAATCAGGGGCACTTTAAAGGGTATCAGCTTGAAGATCCCGGAAATCATTACCGTCTTTGCAGTCGTCCTGCCAATTCGGAAGCCCATATGAGTAATTTGCTTCTCTCGATGGCTCAGAAAATGGGAGTGGAGACAGATCGTTTTGGCGACAGTAGGAAGGTTCTCGGTTTGGGATGATCCGGGACCTTACTTGTTTGTTCACTCTGATCCTGGGCCTTGTCGCCCAAGGTGAGTCCGTCTTTCCATCGCTTGAAAAAGCAAAATCCTACAGTGGAGAGTTGGTTTTTGTGGATCACGTGAACCGGCGGGGAAGCATGCGGCTTCAGGTTGAAGGTCATTATCAGGAGGGTAAGCTGCATCATTTTGCGATGCTTCCCCATGGCGTGATTCGTTATCGTGGAGCTCCGGCTGCTTTGAAGGATATTCCGCTGGGAACGGTTTTGCATGGTCGTTTTCACCTGCCACCTGATCCCAAGACTTCGGTGGTGCCGGTGGTGAATCCCAAGCGCAGGGATGTCACCCGGCCTCCCGAGAATCACGCTGTTTTGTTGGAAGATGATATGAGCCTTCGCTTGCGCGAAGGTCAGTCGTGGAAGCTCGGCAAGGTTGAGCTCGAAGGGACGAAAGGAACAGTCACGGTGAGCTTGGGGAAAGAGATTCAGAAAATGACAATTGATGATTCCACGCGGATTTGGCGGGGGAGGGAATTGCTTGGAGTTGATGATCTGGTTGCTGATGGAACTTGGCCCAAAGAGAGTCCGGGTCTTTCCGTTCAACTGGGGCTGACCTGGCACCCACGATACTTGTATGAGCAGTTTCATCTCTCTGATATTTGGTTGGACAAAGCGGCGGTTGATTCCGCAGTCAGATGTCAGGGGGGCGTTCATCGACGCCACCTCAAGTTGCGGTGGATGCCGGCACGGGTTGATTCGGTGGAGCATGGCGGGTTTGGACAAGCGATTGTCACTGCGACCCTGTTTGGTGGCATGGACGAGTCACTTTACGAGGACTTTAAGGAGGGGATCGGTGCGCAGATGGCGGCGGCGGAAAGCACACTCAGAACGTGGTGGCCCGACCATGACGGTATGGACGGGAAGATTGTTGCAGTTGGAAGATCAGAGTCTCCGGTGCCTTTTGGTAGCAGTGGAATTCAAATTAAATTCGACGTTGAGTTGGTTCTTGAAGGATTCCGCCCGGGCCGAATCGTTAAGATCCGCCCGCATTCGTGGCCAAAGGTGAAGCCTCCCTATGAAGAGCTGATTAAAGGCCCGGAAGATCGCTGGCCCGGCCTTGAAATTTTCAAATGATCTTATGACTTGGGAACACAAGTCAGAATTTTCAGCTGGATTTTGTTAATGAGGTTGGCGCACTGAAGCAGGAAGATCGAAAAGGCTTGGTCGCTGCGAAGCTCCTCGTGGGTAAACTTGGTGAGGGCCTGCAGTTTGATCTCCGTCACGCGGTCGAGGAATTGATGAAGTTCATCGTGATCATCGCAGTGCATTTGGGCACGTTCGATCTCCAGAGTCTTCTCAAGAAATTCGTCGAGCTTGTCCTTTTGTTGCTGAATGAATTCAGCTTGTCGGGCCTCCTTGAGCCGCTTCCTTCTGGTCCAAAGCAAATAGAGACCAGCGGCGAGGGCGACGGTGAGTTCCTTGAAGGCCGCCAAAGAATCCATCACTTGGGCGAGACGTCCGATATGGTCGGGTGGGTTGAAGAAGCTTCGCGAGACCGAATGGAGTGTCACGGGCGATTTTGCGATGGCCTCGTTCCTGGAGATCAGAGTCGGGAACTTAAGCCCCAGGTTTTCATCGTAGATTGATTCCATGACACTCTCGATGAGTCGCTCGCTTTCGTCTTCGTTCGCGACCAGCAGGGCAGTGGTGGCGATCGTGGGTGTATCGTTGAGCGGGATGGGAGGGAGCTTTCGGTAAAGTTCTCTCGGGATTTTTGCGACGTGGAAATAGGGATCCTTGGTCGCGAGCGCTTCGGCTCCGGTCATCGGGATGAGCTCAAAATCGCCCGTTGCCAGCATGCCGTGAAGGTCCTGATTCATAAAGCCGGTGGTGACGATGGCCGCGTCGATGGATTCGTCATCGCGCATTTGCGTGAAGTAGCTGTTTTGGGAAAGATCACTTTTGCTCGAGATCCCGAGATGTTTTAGAACCCGGCGGGCGCTGGGTTGCATTCCTGAATTTCTAGAACCCTGAAGAACGTGTTTTGCCCCGAGGTCGTTCATGGACTTGATCTCCGCGCTTCTTCTGGCGACGATATGAACGGTTTCTGGGTAAAGGGGAGCGATTGCCGCAAGTTCGTCTATGCCGGTTGACCCGCCCTGGATGATGGCGAAGTCAACTTTTCCTTCACGCAGAAGTTTGGCATTCTCAATCGATCCTTCGCTTGTGATGAGGACGACTTCGCGCCCGGTTCTCTCCTCAAGCGACTTTTGCAGGGCTGTTCCAAACTCGTGATACAACCCGCCGTCGTGTGCTGTCGCGATACGGATTGTCCCGGGTAGCGTGTCACGCGTGGTGAACCATACGGCCACCGAGATCACGATGATCGCAATGGGAATGAGCGCGAGCCAACGGCGCCCGGTTTTTAGGTAGTCGACCGGCATTTGACGTGACCCTAACTTGAAGGCTGTGCGGGGCCAAACAAGCAATTGCTGATCTTTTCGTTTTCTGCGGATTTGCGCAGGAGGTTGGTCATAAGTCGGCAGTGATGAGACCGAGGGAATTGTGTTGGCGGGAAAGCGCGCAATTCAGTTCATATGAAGGGTTGGAGTAAGGCCCCGGATCCGAAAAAGCCCTTTTCAATGAATCGACCAGCGAAAATTGACAATGCTACCTCAAACGCCACAGCTTGGGTCTTCGCGCCTTCCGCGATACCGATCTTGATGATTTTACGTTCGAAGGCATATTCCAACGGGCGAGGGGCTCCGGCGAGGTTTCACCACCGGGTCCCGCTCCTTTACTTGTCATGTCTTCACTCACTAAAACAAGCGAACCCAAATGTGGAGAGGTTCACCTGCCGTCGTCGATCTCTTCCAACCCGACTGCCGCTGCCCGGCCCGAACTTCCGGAAGTCTCGTATGACTTCCGGGGTGATCGGTTTTGGCGCAAAATTCCCGGCTGGAGTGACGTCAGTGCTAAAGAGTTTGGCGACTATTCCTGGCAGCAGCGCAATAGTGTGACCTCCCTCCCTCGTGTTGGGAAAGTGCTGAAACACCTGCTGACAGATTCGTTGGCAAAAGACATCGAAGCCGGACTCGAGCGCACGCCCATGAGCGTGAGGATGACTCCCTATATTTTTTCGCTGATCGATTGGGAGAACGCGATTGATGACCCGATCCGCAAGCAGTTCCTGCCGCTCGGCTCGCAGTTTCTGGATGATCATCCATGTTACATGGACGACTCCCTCAACGAGGAAGGCGACAAGGCCACGCCCTACCTGACTCATCGATACCCGGACAAGGTGCTCTTTCTCCCCATCACGCTTTGCCCGGTCTATTGTTCGTACTGCACGCGCAGCCGGGTGGTTGGGGGTAGCACGGCGGTAAAAAGCAAATCGACCTATGGTGCCACCCATGGCGAGTGGGAGTCGACCTTTCAGTATATTCGGGACAATCCCCGGATCGAAGACGTGGTGATATCGGGAGGCGACGCCTTCCTTCTGCGTCCGGCTCAGATCAAGCAGATTGGGATGGCTCTGCTCGATATTCCCCACATCCGGCGGATACGCTTTGCCACCAAAGGGATCGCCATCCTGCCGATGAAGATCCTTTCCGACGAGAAATGGATGGCCGCGCTTGAATCGGTCTGCAAGGCCGGGCGCGAGCGCATGAAGGAGGTTTGCGTTCACACTCACTTCAGCACCGAGAGTGAGATGACGAGCTGGACCTTGCTGGCAATGCAGGAGCTCGTGAACCGCGGCATCAAGGTGCGGAATCAATCGGTCCTGATCCGGGGCGTGAACAACTCTTTTGAGGTGATGTATCGGACCGTCAAAAAGTTGTCCTATCTCAACATCCAGCCCTACTACATTTATGTTCACGACATGGTTCCGGGATGCGAGCACCTGCGCACGACGGTGGCCGAAGCCTGTGATCTTTCGAAGCGACTTCAGGGGAGCATCGCCGGTTTCAACACCCCCCGGGTTGTGTGCGATGCGCCGGGCGGTGGCGGGAAGCGGGAGGTTTCAAGTTACGATCATTATGATCCCACTCTTGGGATTTCGACCTGGAGCTCTCCCAGTGTGAGAGGAGACGAGACCTTCCATTACTACGATCCCATCGATCAGTTGCCTGAAGCGGGACAGGAATTTTGGAGCAAGCGGGAAGGGCTTGAGGAGCGACTCGAGGCCTTTAAGTCGAGGGGTGCGGGTGGGAGCGAACCCTTACAGTAAATGGAGGACGGTCTCGCCGCGACACTACCGGAAATTCAGGGTGGGTGCCCCATGAGTTTCTTGAGCGGCAGGCTCGAATGACACCTGTAAATCGATTGGTAAGTCGGGTGGCCAAGGGTTCTTTTTACATGGGAGCAATCCTGCGGCTTCCAACATCAGTGGTCTTCATAACGTGATCGTTGAAGCTCTCGAGGATGAGCCGATGCTTGATTTCAGCAAAAGCCGGGTCGTCCCAGAGGTTTTCGAATTCGTAGGGGTCGGCTTCGAGATCGAAGAGCTCGCCAAGGTTATCGCGATGATAAACAACCAGCTTGTACCTTCTGTCACGGTACATCGTCGCGAAGGACGCGTTTCCATTGCAAAATTTCTTGTCCAGAGCATCGAAGTATTCGGAGCGGATGCTATCGCGGTGGTGATTGGCAGGAGCATTGCCACCGAGGATGGGGCGCAGGCTTGAGCCCTGAAAATACTCGGGGAGCGCGATGCCGGCGAAATCGAGAATGGTCGCGCTCATATCAAGAAGTTCGACCAGGGCGTCACTCCGGAGGTTCGCTTTGATGGAGCCCGGGCAGTTGAAGATGAGAGGAACTCGCACCAACCCGTCGTAGAAGCGGCAGCCCTTGAGCAGGAGGCCGTGGTCGCCAAGTGATTCCCCGTGGTCACTGGTGAAGATGATAATGGTATTCTCGCGTTGACCGGTCTCGTCGAGCCGCTGGATGATGCGCGCCAATTGATCGTCGATGAGGGCGATCATGGCGTAGTAAAGAGCCTGGATCTTCTTGGCGCCTCGTTCTTCCGGAGTCAGTGCTTCGGTCTGAAAATCGACCGGTCCGAGCTTGGCCTGTGCGGCGAGATCGGATTCACGGAAATGCGGCCCGGGCATTGTTTCGGGATCAAACTTTTCGGCGTATTCCTTCGGGGGAATGAATGGAGGATGCGGATCGTAGGGATTGATATTGAGCATCCAGGGCTTGTCGATGGACCCGGCCTCATCGAGAAACTCGAGCGCCCGTTCGGTGGCCCAGGTGGTTTGGTGAAATTCCGCGGGGACGCGATCTTCACTTTCACGCATTACATCCAGATCTCCTCCCTTTGCCTTGACCCAGTCGGCATAGTCGTGCCCTTCCTTCCAGTCATCCCGCGGGGCGTGACTGAACTTCCAGAAGGTGAATCCATCGTCGAGTCTGGGCTCGGTACGCTTTCCGGAGCTCTGCAGGTGGAATTTCCCGATGAGTCCGCAGTGGTAGCCGGCCTCGGCGACCAGCTTGCTAATGAGAGGTGGGTGGCCTTCGAAGGATTCGTTCCCATTGCGCGTGTTGTGCGCGCGGGTCGGGTAAAGGCCGGTCATAAAGCTCGTCCGGCTTGGGGTGCAAATCGGGCTCTGGCAATATGTGTGTGTAAAAGCAGTTCCGCCTTTGACGAGGGCATCAATGGTTGGCGTGCGGACATGCGGATTGCCGAGTGCTCCGATGGTGTCGAAGCGCTGTTGGTCGGTGCAATACCAGAGGATGTTCGGTTTTTGATTCGTCATGATTTAGGCGGAAGAGTTCGAGTCGTTGGTGCTTGAAATGGCACGCCGCTGTCGCAGGGACCAGAATAAAAGAAGGGCGGCAATGCCAAGAAAAGCGAGGGCTCCCGGTCGCGTGATGAGAGGCAGCCAGCTTCCGCCGGAACTCATCAGGCCGGTAGCCATCGATTCTTCACCAAGAGGAGCGAGGACGAATCCGATGACGAAGGGTGCGAGCGGGATGCGCCAGCGTTCGAGCAGAAAGCCGGCGATTCCAAATGCGATCATGACCCAGACATCAAAGTACCGATTCGCCAGGGCAAACGATCCCAGCACGCAAAAGGCGGCGACGATTGGGATCAAGGTGTGATGCCGGACGCGAGCGAGTTTAGCCAGCCAGCGCGCGCTGAGCAGCATCAGGACGAGCATTGCGACATTTGCCCAAAGGTAGGACGAGATGATCGTTCCGACGATCTCTGGATCATTCGCGAAAAGCATGGGGCCTGGCTGCAGACCATGGATGACAAAGGCTCCCAGCAGGATGGCATCAATGACGCTTCCCGGGATGCCAAGTGCGACGAGTGGTACCAAGGCACCTCCAACGGTGGCGTTGTTGGCAGATTCGGAGGCGACGATACCATCTTCACAACCCGTGCCAAATCTCTCCGGATGTTTCGAGGTGGCGCGGGAGGTCGAATAGGCAATGAGGGAACCGATGTTGGCTCCAATGCCGGGGAGGATGCCAATCCCGGTTCCGATGGCACTCGAGCGCAGGAGGTTGGGCCAATGGGATTTCCACTCCTTAAACTTGAGCGCGATGGGTCCGGTCACCTTGTTGCCGGTGACTGGACCGGCGTCGCCCGGAGGTGGTGAAAAGACCCGGCTGAGCGCAAAAAGCCCGATAAGAACGGGCAGAAGTTTTAGACCGTCGTCCATTGCGTTGAAGCCGAAGGTGAGTCGTAATTCACCGGTTCCCGGAGCGGTGCCCGGCAAGGCGCATAGGATTCCCAGGAGGCACGAGAGCAGTCCCTTGGGGAGCGATTTTCCGCTCACGCCGACCACCAGCACCAAGGACATCACGACTAAGGCGAAGAATTCCCATGGACCCAGAACGGTTGAAAACTCGGCGATTGGCTTGGCCACAAGTGCAAGCACCACCCAGGAAATGAGGCCGCCGATAAAGGAGGCACCGATACCCAGTCCAAGCGCTCGTCCGGCACGCCCCGAGTTGGCCATGGGGTAGCCATCGAGCGTGGTGATGATCGAAGCTGGCGTGCCCGGCATTCTCAGGAGAGTTGCAGTGATCAGGCCACCACTCACGGACCCAACATACATCGCGACGAGCAAGGCGAGAGCACTCTGGCCACTCATGCTGAAGGTCAGGGGCAAGGTGAGCGAGATCAGCATTGCCCCGGTGAGACCGGGGATCGAGCCCACCGCAATCCCGAGAGCGGTGCCCAACATGACAAGCATGATGAGGGACGGTTGGGACAGGACTTCGGTAATCATCGTTCTATCAGGGTAGGTCGATAACGAGGAACTTGGTGAAAATGAAAAAGCAGCCCCACGCGGTGGCGATCCCAATACCGGTGATTTTAAGGATGGTGCCGGGGCTTCGTGCTCCGGTTGCCATCGCCAACACCGGGATGAAAATCATGGTGGCGATTGGGTAGGGGATATTGAGCCACTGCATCGAGATGAGATAACCGGTTAGAATAGCGAGGGTGAGGAGCGCGTGTCGCCAGTCAAATGGGGAGTCCTTGTTTGCTTCCTTATTGTTGAAGCCCCGGACCGAGATCCATGTGCCGATGGCCAGGATGAGGACGATGACCGGGCCCACGGGGTCGGGCAATCCCTCGTATTGCACCAAGGCGACGTCTTGAAATTCACCTTCTCTTGAGGCGAGGTGGGCCTCAAGTTCCTTGTCTCGAAGGAAGAGCGGTTCGGTTTTGGTTTCGGCCAGTTTGCCGCGAACGTAGTCGGTTGCGATCGCAGCTTCCAGCATGTCGGCGATCCGCTTGATCACCGCATCCGGGGTTGATTTTGGGGCCCACCAATAGTGGACATGGGGCATGACGACATCATAGCCAAGTTCGCGGGCAGTCGGAACCTCCCGCAACGACGGGTGACGCTCCGCTGCGAGGTAGCCAATGGCGCGTACGCCACTTCCTTCGAAACCGATGAATTCAGAAAGAGAAAAAGGAGTGACGTCGATGTGTTTTCCGATCAGATCGTGGCGACGTTTTGAACCACCGCCACTCGGAACCATCCTGAATCTGGCCTTTCCGCCAGCGCTTTCCAGTCGCCGGCCTGCAAAGTGGGTTGGCGTCCCCGGAGCCATACCAAATAAAATGGAATCGGGCTTTTCGGCGGCTGCCTTGAGCAAGCCGTCCAGTTGCTGAAAGCGGGAATCGTCGCGCACGCAGATGACGAGATTGGACTCGGCGGTAGCGGCAATCGGACGGAAGGCCTCGGGGCCATAGGTGACTCTCCCGGCATACTTCGAAGTGAAAATCCCTTCGTGTAAGTTGAGAATCGTGTGGCCGTCCGGGGCGGCATTTCTGACACGCCGGCTTCCGATCGTCCCGCCCGCTCCCGGAACATTGACCACGACAAGTGGCTCTGGAAGCAGGTCGTGGTCTTCGACGGCTTTTTGAATGATCCGGGTAAAGGTATCGCTATCGCCACCGGGCCCGAAAGGGACGACGATTTTGACCGGTTTGCGGGGAAACCCGTCGTTTGCTTTATCTGCCTCTGCCTCTGCCTCTGCCTCCTTGCAAGAGGTCGTAGTGAGACCTAGCAGAACTCCCAGCAGGATAGTCCGAAGTATCATCTATCTGGTGATTTTCCAATCCTTCGGGGCAACGAATTCTGTTTTCCCTTCGCGGAAATCGGGAATCCCTTTGATTTTCAATCGTCGGTGCCTTCGTAAGCGGTCGAGCATGGCCGTGGCCTTGTTCGGGTTGGCTGCGGCCAGATTGTTTGATTCGGCCGGGTCTTCCTTGAGGTGGAAAAGTTCCAACGGTGGATCGTCATCAAGCACGCTTTTGCCAGCGACGACCAACTTCCAGTCGCCGGCCGTGAGCGCCATTTGGTCGGGTTTTCCCTGGGCAATGTAACTAAACCAATCCCGCTCTGCAGCCTTGGCCTTTCCTTGGAGAATTCCAAGGATGTTTCGTCCGTCGATTGGATTGGGATCAGCCATTGAGTGCGATGCAACGGCCTTCAGGGTTGGGTAGATGTCAATGTAGCCGGTCAGGGTGTTTTCAACGCGACCAGCTTGAATCCCCCCGGGCCAGCGAACGACTGCGGGGGTGCGGATGCCGCCTTCATAAACCGTTCCCTTTCCGCCCCGCCATGATCCGTTGTCGGCCCACCGGGTGATTCCTCCATTGTCGCTGAAGAAGAGGATAAAGGTGTTGTCCTTGATGCCCTGTTCGTCGAGGGCTTTCAGAATCCGACCAACTGCCTGGTCCATCGAGTCAACCATCGCGGCATAGATCCGACGGTTTTTGTTTTTAATCGATTTGTATTTTCTTAAATCGGTCTCTTTCGCCTGCATCGGGTCGTGCGGTGCATTGAAAGGAACGTAGAGAAAAAAGGGCGAGTTGCTCGCGCTCCCTGCGATGATCTTGGCGGCCTCGCGCCCGATGAGGTCGGTCGAGTAGCCTTTGTCGAGACACGTTTCCTCATTGCGATGCCAGTCGAGTTCACCCTCGCGCCTATGGGTGAAGTAATCGAATGCTCCATTGTAATGACCGTAAAACGAGGTGAAGCCCCGGCTGAGTGGAAGCAGTTCCTTTTTGTAGTGTCCGAGGTGCCACTTTCCGACGGCTGCGCGGGTTTTGTATCCTGCTTTCCCCAGCATGTCGGCGATGGTGTTCTCGGTGGTTGGCAGGCCCCACTTCCGCCAGGGCGTAATCACCGATTCGCCCATTCCGTAGCGGATCGGCCAGCGTCCCGTCATGAGCCCCGCCCTGGTGGGTGAGCAGAGTGGCGCGACATGGAAATTCTCCAACCGGACTCCCTCTTCCGCCAACTTGTCGATATTCGGAGTCGGGATGTCACCGCCGTGATAGCCGGTATCTTTCCACCCCAGATCGTCTGCTACGATGATGACGATGTTTGGCTTTTCTTGGGGAGCAGCGAGCGAGAGGCAGGCAGTCAGGAGGAGAGCGGTCTGTGTGAGTAGAAAGGCAAACTCCTGTTTCATATTTCCGAAGGCTAGACCGGGGGGCTCGGCGGGCCAATCATTAACTGACTGTTCAATTTTTTGAAAGAGGCGGCCAATCTTGAGCAGTCTGGAGCGTCTCTCGAGACGCGTACTTGGCCTCGATTGCGATCGGCGCTATCATTGGAAATGTTTTGTCCCTTTGTGATTGTATTTTCGAGTCTTCTGTTCCTGACGAGTTGTGATTCCGGGAACGAAGAAGAGGGCGATGCTCCTCAGGACGGGGCATCCGGAGCCGGGCTTGTGACCAAGGTCGGAACCAAGGAGGTCAAAGCCTTTCCCGGAGCGGAAGGGTTTGGCCGAATGGCGAAAGGGGGGCGGGGCGGAAGGGTCATTAAGGTGACAAATCTGAATGATGCCGGTGAGGGTTCGCTTCGGGAAGCGATCAACGCCGTGGGGCCGAGGACGCTGGTGTTTGAAGTCAGTGGGACGATCGTTTTGGAGTCGGGATTGCTCGTCAAAAACTCCTTCATCACGATTGCCGGACAGACTGCCCCCGGGCAGGGGATTCAACTGCGGACCACACCAGCTGCCGATTTTGCGGCTGTCACGGTCGGCACCGGGGAGAATACCACGACTGATGTAATTATTCGTTATTTGAAAGTGAGACCCGGGCCAGGAAGGCAGGGAAGCGTAAATGGTGACGGGATCCAGATTTTGGGTGGTGAGAGAATAATCATCGACCATTGCTCGATCGCTTGGGCGACGGATGAAGTTTTCAGCGGTTGGTTTGGGCCAAAAAATGTGACACTTCAGAATTCAATCGTAGCGGAAGGACTATACGAGAGCATTCATCGGAAGGGGATTCATAGCATGGGAAATTTGATCGGCGACGATTGTCAAAGGTTTACCATTTATCGAAATTTGATGATCTCCAATTCGCAAAGGAACCCGCTCATCAATGCGAAGAAGGGGCTCTTTGAGGTGGCTCAGAATGTCATTTACAATTGGCGCTACTATGGAGCGGTCTTCAGTTCCCAGGGAAGCGGCGATGACAGGGTCGAGGTGAATTTGACTCATAATTTTTTTAAAGCCGGTCCTGATACCCGGTTGAACCGATACGAGATTCAGATGGGCAAATCCAATTTGACCCGGCTCTATTCAAAGGGGAATCTGTCCCCTCGAAGAACAAACCGGAGTCAAGACGAATGGATCGGCGTGGGCCTCAATGCATCGTTTGAAAAAGCCGCTCCAAAGGAGGGTTACCAGTCGTTGACAGCCTTCGAAAGCCCGCTCGCCGTCGAGAGAGTGGCGATTTCAGCCCAGGATGCTTATGAGGTCGTTTTGAAGAACGTTGGAGCAAGCTTTCCTTTTCGAGATGCTGTTGATCAACGCCTGATTAAGGATGTTATCAATGGGACCGGGGGAAGCGTAAATCATCCGGATGAAGTCGGGGGTTGGCCCAAACTCAGTTCTTCGCCTCCGCTGCCCGATTTTGACGATGACGGCATGCCCGATGTTTGGGAAGAATCCCGCGGTTTGAATCCGTTGGTCAAAGATGGCGGCGAAGACAAGGACGCAAATGGTTACACGAATCTCGAAGATTACCTCAACCAGCTTATCAGTGGGTAATTGACCCTTTGGACAAAAAAATTGAATCATTCTGACCGACTGATTGAAATTTGAGGTTAGACTGAGATCGATGGCGGATCACAATTCCCACTATGATTTGAGCGACCGTGAATTGGCGGGGCGGGTTTGGTCCCGCCTTCGCCCCTACCGTAAACGGATTGGCTGGGCTCTCACCCTCCTCGTGTTTTCGGTTCCTTTCGTCAACTTCCATCCGCTTGTCTGGGGCTTTGTGGCAGATGCCCTCGTGGATCAAACGCTGACCCCCGGTCTGTTGGCCATCTGGCTTGCCGTAATGCTCGCGAGCTATCTCGTCGGAATCGGTGCGGGGGCGGTGCAAAGTTATCTTCTTGAGAAAACCGGGCAGGCTTTTGTGAGGGATATTCGGGCCGAACTTTTTTCAAAATTCCAGGACCAGTCACTGGCGTATCACCGCGACCGTAGTACCGGAGAGCTTGTGACCCGCATCACCAGCGATGTTGATGCGATGGAACAATCCGTTCTACAGGGATTAACGGCGCTGCTTGAGGAGATCGTCACCTTTATTGTGGTCGCTGGAATGGTTCTCTGGATCAGCCCGGTGGTGGGAGCGGCCTCCATTATCCCTCTGGCCTTTGCCTTTATTTTTATCCGCAAATACAATCGCAAAGTTAAATCTCTCTACGCAGGGGTCCGGCGGAAGCTCGGGAATATAGGATCTTTCGTACAAGATCGTTTGGCCGGAATACTGGTTACCCAGTCATTTGGCCGCAGAGAGCAGGAGGTGAAGCAGTTTCAGGAGAATGCCGATCACTTCTACGATTCAAGTGTTAAGGCAAGTCGACTGCGAAATACCTACTTTCCGGTCGTTTCCGTGTTCGGCTTTATTAATAATCTGATAATGCTGGGCCTCGGAGCATGGCTCATCATGAATGACAGCGGCATGTTTTCGCTTGGTGCCCTTCTGGCTTATCGTGGTTTCTGGTGGCGCCTCCAGAGCCCCATTCGCACGATTGCCCAGACAAGCGACATTCTTCAGCGGGCGAGGGCCGCTGCCACGCGTATTATGGAGCTTCTTGATGAACCGATTGCGATTGAAAATCAATCGGATGCCGGGGTGATGGAATGCGTGGATGGCGCGGTCGGTTTCAACGAGGTAACTTTCTCTTATTTGCCTGGAAAGCGGATCCTGAAAAAAGTGGATTTTTCAATCAAAGCCGGTGAGTTTGTGGCGGTGGCCGGCGGCAGTGGTTCGGGGAAAAGCACTCTTCTCAATTTGATTCCTCGTTTTTACGATGTTGAATCAGGTTCGGTTACGATTGATGGCGGTGACATCCGTGCCGTCACCCTGGATTCGCTTCGTCAGCAAATCGGATACGTTGGTCAGGACCACTACCTCTTCGACGGTTCCATCCGGGAGAACCTGATCTACGGGCATCCTTCCGCCGGTGAGGAAGATATGATCGCCGCTTCCAGAAAAGCCAATGCCCATGATTTTATCCTGTCTCTTCCGAACGGTTATGAAACGCAGGTTGGCCAGAATGGGGTGAAACTTTCGGGTGGTCAGCGACAGCGGCTCAGTCTGGCACGCGCTTTTCTCACCCGGCCGCGCATTCTTTTGCTCGATGAGCCCACCGCTTCCGTGGAGCCGGAAAGCGAGGCTTTGATCCACGATGCCATATTGAGGCGCACGCAGGAGGGAGGGGGGACCACCATTCTGGTGACCCATCGTATCGATCTTCTCCGCCACGCCCCGCGCATCCTGTTTTTGAATCGAGGGGAATTGGCCGCCGACGGGGATCATCGCGAATTGGTGAATAGCTGCCCTCCTTATGCCGAGGCATACCAGCGCTGGGAAATCGAAGAAGCGAATCTCCTGGCAGGTGTTGGAGAGTAGGGCGGGTGATGCCGCGCGGGACTACCACGATTGCGTGAGAACGCTCCTAATTTTGGCAAAGCATCCGAAATCTTGCCCGGCCGCAAAGAGCTCCATCCAACCACAAAGAGGACCCGTTGCTCTCTTTTGGGACTCGGATTTTCACAGACCTCTGTCTTTGTAAAAGTCCGTGCCGTTGATTCCTGATTGGTTGCCGTTTCCGAAAAGGCGCTGATTGTTTGGGGTGAATTTTCCGAACACCAGAGATCAGGCCTTGGAGAGCCTCCGTGAATTTTCCAGCCGGGCCGGGCGCTATTCGAGAGATCGCAATCACGTCGTCCCGGGACATGGGAATGTTTCCTGCTTGTCGGCGGCAATTCGACATCGGCTTCTGACCGAGTGGGAGGTGGCGGCCGCACCTTTGGCAAAGTATGCCCCGTCGACGGTCGAGAAATTTACCCAGGAGGTTTATTGGCGGACTTACTGGAAAGGCTGGCTTTCGCTGCGGCCACAGGTTTGGACCAACTATCTTGAGGGGATTGAGGACCATCCTGATGCTGAAATGATCCGGCAGGGCAAGGGGCCGGTGGCGGTGATGAATGATTTCGCGCGCGAACTGGTGGAGACGGGCTATCTTCACAACCACGCCCGGATGTGGTTTTCCGCATACTGGGTTCATGTCGCCCGATTGCCCTGGGAGCTTGGGGCGAAGTTTTTTCAGGACCATTTGCTGGATTTTGATCCGGCTGCGAACACACTTTCCTGGCGCTGGGTGGCCGGATTACAAACACCCGGGAAAACGTATCTTCCGAGACGGAGCAATATCGAAAAATATCTGGCTTCGGAATTGCTCGATGCAACGGGACTTGAATTGCTGGAGAATCCAACCGCGCTCGTGCCCCGGAATGTGGAGCGGCCCGAGGTGACGAGGGCGTCACTTCCCGAGGTGGAGATCCCGAAGGCCGGGAAGGTATTGTGGATTCATGAAGAGGATTTGAATCCGGAAAGCTCACCGTTGGGGGATTACCGGCCATCGAAGATTGTCGTGACGGGTGAGTTCGGCGGAAAGTCGAAGTTACAAAAGGAGTGGTTGGGAAAGGCCCTGAACGATGTGGCGGCACGTGCGGAAAAGCACTATGGCGCTTCGGTGGAGAGGGTGGATGACTTAATCGCTTGGGCCGAAGGAAATGGAGGGACAGAAGTCCTTGCGCTGCGTCCGGAGGTTGGGCCGCTTTATGATCGGTTAAATTCGTTGAATGAGGCTGGAGTGGAATTGAGCTTGGTGCTTCGCCCTGAGGATCGTTATTTGAGATCCTTTGCGAAGTCCGGTTTTTTTGGTTTTTGGAAGAAGCTGCAATCGAGGATGGCGTCGGGCGAGTTTCCTTTGTACGGGCAGCGGGAGTTGTTTTGAGGGCCGGGGGGTGATGCCCGGTGTCTGGCCTGAAAGCTCGAAGTTCCTGTTGCTGGGGCTGACGCCCATGGTGCCCATTTGCTAGAACTCCCGGTCGAGGAGATAGTGGGCGATTTCTTCGAGACGTTTGCCTTTTCGCCCGAAGACGGCGAGAGCTTCGAGCGCTTTGCGGGTGAGACGGGCGGCTTCCTTTTTCGATTTGTCGAGTCCAAGGATGGACGGGTAGGTGGCCTTCTCGACGGCTTCATCTTTGCCGGCGGTTTTGCCAAGTTGTGCGGTCGACTGGGTGACATCGAGAATGTCATCGATGACCTGGAAGGCCAGTCCGAGATTGTAGCCGAAGGCGGTGAGGGCGTCGAGTTGGCGCGGGGTGGCGTTTGCGGTCATGCCGCCAAGACGAAGTGAGGTGGTCAGAAGCGCTGCGGTCTTGTTTTCGTGGATGCGAACGAGTTGGGCTTTTGAGAGTTCCTTGCCCTCGCCTTCGAGATCAAGCACCTGCCCGCCGATGAGTTTACGCGAGCCGCCGCAGATCGAAAATTCCAGCAGGATATCCTTGAGGTCGTATCGTTTGGTGGGAGGGGTTTCGGCGAGGATGGTGAATGCTTCAGTGAGGAGCGCGTCGCCAATAAGGACGGCCATGCCTTCTCCGTAAACCTTGTGGGAAGTGGGGCGCCCGCGGCGGAGGTCGTCGTCGTCCATACAGGGGAGGTCGTCGTGAACGAGCGAGTAGGTGTGCATGATTTCGACCGAACAGGCGGGCGGGAGGGCGTTTTTCATTTCGCCGCCGCAGGCTTCAGCGGCAGCAAGGGTAAGAATGGGACGGAGGCGCTTGCCGCCCGCAAAGATGGAGTAGCGCATTCCCTGGTGCACGGTTTTGGGGCGGACGGTGACGCGGGGGAGAAATTGGTTCAGGGCGTCATCGACGAGAACTTGCTGGTCTTTGAGATAAGCTTTGAGATCGGACACGGGGCGGATCCTAACAGGAAATCTGTTCAGGGAAACCGGTTATTGCGAACGGGCGGAAAGGAGTTAGTCTCAAGTCCATGAAAATCAAGACCATGTTCCTGTCTTTGCTTTCCGGGTTTTCGCTCAATGCGGAGCCAATGAAAGTGGGCACAAAGCTTCCGGAACTCAAAGGGAAGAATCAAGACGGCAAGGAAGTTGTCATCAAAGCAGCGGAAGGCCACCAGTGGCTCGTGATCTTTACTTATCCCAAGGCTCTGACCGGCGGATGAACGAGCCAGGCATGTTCGGTGCGGGACGCATTCGAGGAATTGGCCGGGAAAAAGGTGACGGTGTTTGGAATGTCCACGGACAAGCCGGAGACCCAGAAGAAATTCAAAGACAAGAACAAGTTACCCTATGATTTAATCTCTGATCCGGGTGGTGAGATTGCCAAAAAACTTGGGATCGCAGTGAGAGGCGGGATGTTCACGGCCCGCCGCGCAATGCTTTTTAAGGATGGAAAGCTGGTCTGGCGGGATGACAAAGGTGCGACTTCGACGCAGGGGGCGGATGTTCTTAAGGCAATTGCCGCAGCCAAGTAGCGCAGGCATCCTGCATCTGTGACCGCTGAAAGGAAACAAGCGGGAACGATGGTGCTAGGTTTTTTCCGCAAGACGACCTTCAAGCGCCTTCTTCAAAAGAGGGCGCTTTTTCGTGAGGATGGGCTTTAGGGAAAGGATGATCCCTGCGCTCTGGTCCTCGTTGAAATGGAGCTTGAGGGCGGTGAGTTCGTCGTCGAATTCCGCGTCCTTGATTTGCGTCCAGTAAACCAAGTTCAGGTTCTTTCGTGGTTTGATGAGAGGAAAAATTTCCAGACCCAGGGGGGTGAGAATGAGGTAGGCGTGACGGGCACAGTGGGCGGAGACTTTGGTCAGAATGGCTGCGAGGACGAGAAACGGGAGTGCCATCCACCACGTGAAGGTGGGGTGGCCCATGAACCATGTGAGCCCGATCAGGAGAAAGAAGGCAAATGAGACCGCGGCGATGACAATGAAACCCTGGGCCTGCCCGGCCCGGGTGAAGCGGAGTTCCTTGTGGGGTTCAGCGACTTCCTGGGGCGCGGCCATAAGCTAGAGTTGGTTGTAGGGCATTGAAAAAGTGTCCCCTTGGTTGATATCTCCGGTGCGCAGTCCTCTGTTAAACCAGCGCATTCTTTGTTCTGAAGTGCCATGGTTGAAGGTCTCAGGCTGTACCCGTTGACCCGCGTTTTTTTGAAGGGTGTCGTCGCCGATGGCCTTCGCAGAGTTCATCGCTTCCTGAACGTCACCTGGTTCAAGGCGATTCTCGCCATGCTCGCGTCGATAATTTTCATTGTCATGGTGGGCCCAGACCCCTGCGTAGAAGTCAGCCTGAAGTTCCAGACGAACAGAGAGACGGTTGTACTCAATCTCGGAAATTCGTCCTTTTTTGCTGTGGACGAAGTCTGTCTTGCCCGTGAGTTTTTGAATATGGTGTCCTACTTCATGAGCAATGACGTAGGCGTAGGCGAAGTCTCCACCCCCGCCAAGTTCGCGGTCCATCTGATCAAAAAATGAAGTGTCGAGATAGACCGTTTCTTCAGCAGGAAGATAAAACGGCCCCATTCGTGAATCAGCAACACCACCGGTTTTCATACGTGTCATGCCATCGTAGTTCACGAGTTTCGGAATTCGATATTCGGACCCGGCTTCGCGGAAAATTTTGGTCCAGACATCTTCTGTTGAGCCTTTGATCTGCCGGACGAATTTGTCCATCGCCTCCTGCCGGGGAGTCAGAGGCTTCGCATCCCCTTGTTGGGACTGGCCCTGCCCCATTTGACTGAGGACCTTTTGAGGATCCTCATTGAACAAGAAAATGGCTACAAGAGCCATCACGATGGCCCCGACTCCGCCACCCATGGCAGCCTTGCTCCTGCCTCCACGGCGACGCTCGACATTTGTGCTCTCTCTCTGATTATCCAGACGCATGCCGGGGATTTTAAAGGGTGGGTGATTAAACGTCGATCACGTTTCCGTCATCGAGTTTGGACTTGGGCCGTTCTTCCTGAGGATCCTGAGGCGGCATGCCGGGAGTGATGATTTGAATCTTACCTTTCAGGCGTTTGCCAAGGAATCCTGCCACGGCGGTGCGGACGGGCGGGACGAGGAGGAGGAAGCCCACCGTGTCGGTAAGAAAGCCGGGGGTGATGAGGACCGCGCCGGCGAGGAGAATCATAAGTCCTTCCAGTGCTTCCTTGGCGGGCATTCGGCCTTCTGCGGTGGCTTGTTGAAATTTCCGCATGGCCCGGCGTCCCTGCGATTTGGTGAGGGCGGCTCCAAGGATGGCGGTGATGATGATGATCGCAATGGTGTTCTTCACGCCCAGTTCTTCTCCCAGAGTCAGGAAGAGGTAGAGCTCAGCCACCGGGACGAGGATAAATAGGAGAAGGAGTTTTCCAAACACGGTCTAGGAGAAGATAGAGAGGAGAGGAGACATTGCTACTTTTAAAACCCGGGAAAAAACCAAACTCTTTGGTTCTCCCATATGATTCCGCCCTTAAAAATGACTGATAATGGTCAGCCCGGGGTCGGTTTGGAATGATCCCAATTGGTGGAGAGCGTCGGGGAGTTGCTCGAGGCTGATTAAATTGGCGATGAGCTTTTCGGGAGCAAGTGATCCGTCCGCGATGCGGCCCAATAATTCAGGATAAGCAGCGGCGCCCATGCCGTGGCTGCCGATGAGTTTTAATTCCTTGGCGATGATGGTTCCCATTGGGATCCGCGGTTTTGAGTCAGCTCCCAACATGAGTCCCACTTGCACGTGGCGACCGCGTGGTTCCAGTGCATTGATGGCGGCCACGCAGGTCTCGGTTTTGCCCAAGGCATCGACCGTGACATCTGCCCGCAGATCTTTGATTTCGTCGAAGCGGCAGGTCGTCGTGGCTCCGAGTTGCCTTGCGCTTTCGAGTGCTGGGTCACGAATGTCGATGGCGGTCACCTCGGCCCCAAGCGCGGCCGCGATCATTACTGCGGAGAGTCCCACGCCGCCGCAGCCGAAGACGGCGACCCGATCTCCTGGTTGCAAGGCTGCCTGGTCGAGATGTGCGAGCGCCCGGTAGGCCGTGGCAAACCTGCAACCGAGGGCTGCGGCCGCTTCGAAGCCGACCGTCTCCGGAAGTCGGACAAGATTGGTTGCTGCGCCGGGGATGGCCACGAATTCGGCAAAAGCGCCGGGTCCGGTGACCCCGGGTTGATATTGGTCCGGGCAGACCTGGGTGTGGCCGCAGTTGCACTGGCGGCAGCTGCCGCAACCGCAAGCAAAAGGTGCGGTCACACGGTCACCAATCTCCCAACCCGTGACCCCTTCTCCGAGGGCTGCGATGATCCCTGAGAATTCGTGGCCGGGAATATGGGGGAGGGTTTTGATGTCCGGGTCGTGCCCTTGCCACGCGTGCCAGTCACTCCTGCAGACTCCGGCCGCTTTAACCTCGATAACGACACCTAGAGGAGGAGGAGAGGGTGTGGGAATTGTTACGATCTCGAGGGGCGCGGCGAACTGACTGAACTGGGCGGCTTGCATTTTAAAAAAGGGCTTGGCTTGCTACGGGGTAATCGCATTCACGCGCAGGCGAAACTGACGCCTGTCAGTCGTTGAGGCAGGAGTGACTTCACGAGTAATAATCGTCGAGGTGCCATTTCCGTTGTCGATCCTTCGTTGAACGACAAAATCCGCATCGGCATCCGTCCAATCGGTGAGATCATTTGCGGTCTCGATTCCAAGGTCGAATTTGGTGAGGCCTTGGCGGATGCGGTAGGTTATTTCGGCGTAGGCTGTTTCTCCCTCGGCGGCGATGGCAATGGTCGGAAGTTGAAAGGAAGAGGCGTCCCGTAAATCGGTGCCGAAGGCGTGTTCGAGCAAGTTGTTTACGCCGTCAAAATCGGCATCGGCGAGTGGAGCCGAGATGGTTGGGTCGAGGAGTTCGGCCTCGGTGAAGTAGGCCGCACGCCAGTCGAGGCTTGGCGGTGGGGCAACGACTCCCGGGGTGCCTCCTAATTGGCTGGAAGCTCGCCAGCTCGCAGGATCAGCTCCGTAAGTTGCTGGAAGAATTCGTTCCAGGGTGTTCCCGGCCCCGTCCGGCGAAATCGGCCACGGGGCGGAGTCGTGGTAGTCTGCGATGTCGACGGCCGGCATGAGGTCCGGCATTCCGGGCTGTGGGTTCGCTTCTGGCAAATTAAGGTCTATTTTTTCGCCACCGTTTGAAAGTCGGCCGGTGTAGGGGCCGAAGACGCCTACTTCTGCCGGTGGATTGAAAGTTGCACGGAAGTTGGCAGGATCGCCCTGAACCAAGAGAACCAGTTCTCCGGGTGCCAGATTCGGAGCGCCGGTGTCGAAAATATAACCAACGCCCTCGACTTGAACTCCTGCGAGTGGAATCGGGGAGTCTGAGATATTCTGAATCTCGATGAACTCAACGCCGCCATCGAGGGGATGATACATCAATTCAGTGATGATCAGGGGCCCGACCCTTGGAGCGCTGTTCGCGAAGTTGAATGACGGGGAACGGAGTGGTGGGTAACTGACTTCGCCGACTGAATTGACATGGCGGCCAAAGCTGAACCCTTCGGATCCATCTCCGAAGGTGAATCCAGTAACGTAATCGGTTCGACCACCAGCGGGAGACGCTGAAAGGAGGTAGACTTCTTCACCTTCGGGGCTGAGGTCAAAGCCGGGCTCGGCACCGGGTGGGGGATTGAAGTCGGACTCGGTGAAGACCAGGAATCCACCTGGGGGAATGATGGTGTCTTCCGGAATACGGAATTTATCGTACTTTCTCAGTTCGTCGGTCAGCCACCACCCGCCGATGTCAATCGAGGTTGGGTTGGGATTGAAAATCTCGATCGCATCGGAATCGGTATTGGTCAGAGCCTCGTTGATAAAGACGTCCGGGATTTGGTCCGGAGTCGGTTCGCTGGTTCCAGGGGATCCGAGGAGACTGCGGCTGGCGGTCCAGCTCGCTCCATTTGCGGGATCGGCCGGGTCGACGAGGATGAGAGAGCGCCCGTTTACGGCCTGATCCGGCCATGCCCCCGTCGAGGAATAGGCGAAGGATTGGATAAGGTCGCCCCCGGCGTTGCGGAGTTCGAGGAGTTCGCCTTCGTTGTTGAGAGCCCCTTCGAATTCACCGGCGATGAAACTGTCCCGCCCGGTGCCGTAGATCTGTCTGAAAGCGGTGAGGTCATTGACGACGAGGATCTTCTCGCCTGGTGCCAGAGAGAGGAGCGAGCCCGAAGAAAAATTGAAGGCCACTCCATCGGTGAAGGCCACATCTCTCAAAGAGATGGTGGTGTCGCTGAGATTTTCGAGTTCGATAAATTCGAAGGCGTTGTTGTCAGTCAGGGCATCACCGAGGGGATATGGATCGAACATGATTTCACGAATCGCAAAATTGGCTGCGCTTGCCGGGACTTCGTTGATCAGAGCCTCCAATTTCAAGGGTGCGCCCCAGCCGGTGCCGACCGGAACACCAGATCCAGGATTGCTTCCTCCGCGTGGATCGGAGATTCGGGCGAAGACGCGGGCGGTTTCAGTCAAGGTAATGGGACCGGTATATTGCCTGCCGCCGGAGGTGCCTTGGTCGACTTGCTTCTCTCCAGCCAAAAGCCGGGCCTGGATGAGGAAGTCGCTACTGGTGCTGTTTCCATTGAGGCCGTGGATGGCAAGGATGTTTTCGCCGGCTTGCAGAGCACCAACATAGGCATCTGCTTCGAAATCGAGAAATGTGACCGCGATTCCATCGTCATTGTTCTGCGTGGCACTGGAATTCCAGGCCAGTGTTTGAGGGGCATTCCCGGCCGCGATCCGGGTGCCATTGAGAAACGCGACGAAACCGTCATCATAGCGCATTTGCAAGGTCAGGTAGTTGAAGTTGGCGAGCTCGGCGGCATCGACATTGAAGGGAATGCGGACAAAGGCAGAGGTGTTGACTCCGGACATGACAGGATTGGGCGCCTCAAAGTTGATGTCGATATAGGGATCATAAGTCGTGGCGTTGTCGAAGCCGACGCCGTTGGTGCCGCTGATCCAGGTGTCATCGTCGTATGGTTCATTCCCTCCGCGCCAGTTCGTCCCGATGTCGCTGGTTGGGACGATGGCCCTGACCGGGGTCGTGATGTCGACGAGGGTTTCGGTGCTTAGCACGGTCGTGTTGCTGGTGAATCGGGGATCCGTTCCATCCAAGGTATACCAAATGGAGCGACCGTTGGAGAGGTCGCCCGAAAGTGTCAGCGTTGTTCCGGCAGGGAAGATTCCACTTTCCAGATTGGCGGAGGGCTCCGGCACAAATTGGCCGTCCATCCAGTTGAGACGCGTTGTCACCCAGTTCCGGAGGTGATTGACTTCTCCCTGGTATCCTCCGAAGCGTGGTTGATTTGACCAGCGCTGAAAGTTTCTTACCTGCGCTTGATTGAGTTCAGCGGCGTAGGTGTTGATAATCTGCTCTACGTTGGCATTTGTCCAAACGTCCTTGCGAAGTTCGAAGTAACGGTCGATGTAGAGTTGCCAAAAGTCTTCATGGTTAAAGAGCTGGTTCCACCAGTTGAAGGTGTAATAGTTGGTTCCGCCCGACCAGGTGGTTGGGTTGTCGTCCCGCCCGTCGGTGGAGTCCATGGATCTGTCGAAGTCCCAGATGGGACCGAATTCGACTTTGCCGGTGCGTTTTTTGTGGAAGTAGGTGCTGAGTCGCAGGGCGTCCGCATTGAGGGCAAGGACATTGAGCAGGTGATGGTCCACCCAGGCCAGAGGATCGATGTATTCTTCATAATTGCCTTCACTCAGCGAGGTGCTCATGGAATTGAGATGGTTGCGGACCCAGGCGGCCTGTTCTGCAGTGGCGTCTTCTTCCTTGGGGTAAACCCAGCCGAGGGTAAAGCCGCCCGCATTTAATCCACCATCGCCCGGGTCGAGGCGGTCGATTTTCATGATGTATCCGCCGGTAATTCCAGGTTCGGTGGCGACGCTGTCAGGTAGTCGCTCGACGTCAACCCTGTCATTATCGCGGGTGATTTTCTCCATGAAGGTATAGACTCCATCATAATCAAACGAGCTGCTCGTGCCATAGTTTAAGTCGCCCCCGTTGGTGTTCAGAAAGAGTTCCACAAACCGGGTGCGGACGGCGTAGCGCCCTGTCTGGTTGCTTAAATTATAGATGAAGGCGTTCCGCATGAGAGACCGGTCAAATGTGGATCGGGCATTAAGAATCCAGTCGGACTCCTCCGGCATCCCCAGGGGCGAAATGTCCTTGTTCCGATTATCCTCGTTCCAGGCCTCGATACTGTAGGCCTTCTTTTCGAAGCCCGCGGAAGAAGACCCGCGGGTCTTGTAACCACCGCGGGTGCCCAAAGCATATGGCTTGTTCAGGGTGGTGATTCCGGTGCCGGGATCAGGTTCGAAGAAGGCAAAAAAGACGTAGGCTTTTCCATTGCTGGCAGTGGGGCCTCCGCTAAAGCGCTCCATAATTACGACGGGAATATCGGAAGTGAATGACTCGGCGCTGGAAGCGAGTTTGATGTAACCAGCCTCCACAACGGGGCCCGGGGCCAAAGTCGATTCGTAGGCGCGGGCTCGAATGATTTGAGAAGAGGTGATATTGATTGGAGAGCCTGTGTAGAGGGGCGAGGATAATGTCGGAACGTCTCCATTGGTGGTGAAACGAATTTGCGCGGATGGGGAAGTGACGGACAGCTCGAGGGAAAGGGCGCCGGTGAATCCCCGGCCGGGAATTGAGAAGGAGACCGCCTCGGCTGGTAGCCCTTGGTTTGTGCCGTTGGTAGTGGCCGGGGTTGCGATTTGAAAATAGTCTGCGCCTCCAAGACCGGGGTTTGTAGCGGCGGTCGTTGCATCAAGCTGTGGGAGAATGAGAAGGTCCGAGCTCCCCAGAGTCCCATTGAGCCCCTGGATGGCAAGCACGTTGCTACCCGGTTCCAGAAGGTTGAGGTCAGCCGTAATGTTGAAGTCGACAAAGACAAGCGCGCTGCTATCCGGGTGGTCGCCGGTCGCCAGGGAGTTCCACTGTGGATTCGTGGGAGCCTGGGCTGACGCGACGAGTGTTCCGTTGAGATAGGCGGCAAAGCCATCGTCATACTTCATGCGGAGTGTCAGAGAGGTGAGCGCTGCCGGGTCATCTACCGTAAAAGGAACACGGATGTAGACGCTTCCGTTGATCTCATCCATCTGGGATTGTACATCGGCATTACTCCCAATGAGATTGCCATAATCGTATCCGACTCCGGTGTTGGCAGGGGCCCAGGAAGAATCATCGAAGAGTCGATTGCGCCAGATGACACCTATGTCCGAATTTGGGACAAGGAGGCTACAGATCGAGTTTTCAGGAATGAGGGTGACTGCCGAGCCGCTTCCGGTCTGAGCGAGGCCATAAGAAAAGTCGTCGAATTGTTCGGGGTAATTCGGGTATTCGAAGGCGATGGTTCGGCCATCGGTTTCCACGAGCGCCAGATATCCCCCTGCGTCTCTATTGAGTTTGAAATTGGTGTGAAGCTCCCCGCCCTTGCGATCCTTGTCGGAGGCGAAGATGATCAGTGATCCACCCGAGGGGAGTATTGTATTTTGAGGAAGTTCCCACTTGTTGAGTTCATCTCTATCATTGGTGACAAACCAGCCTCCAATATCGACGGGATTGGGATCGGGATTGAAAATCTCCATCCAGTCGGAGGATTCTCCATCTTCATCATAAAGCGATTTGTCATTGGAAGCCATGAACTCGACAATGACCGGTGCGGCGAGAGCTTCGGTGATCGGCACGCAGAGGCACAATACGGACAGGAAAGCGAAACTGTGGGCGCGGATAAGGCTGGCGACGGTCCATCCGGGAAGGGAAGAAGTGTTCATGAAAACGAAGGGGTAACGCGGAAAAGGTGCTCCGGGGAGTTTGAAAATTAGTCAATGAATCAGCTGAGAGCAATGAGCCAAATGGCGTAAGTTTGGGCAGCTTCAAGGTAAAGATCGGCCAAATTGCGTGAAAGACACGATCGTTAGGTGGTTTGTTGGCGGCGATCTTTGATCCTCCGGTAAGGGCGGAAGGGCGAAACAAAAAAAGGCTTCAATCTGCCGCCACAATTCGTAGACGTTATTTTATGAGTGAAACTTACAATGTCGGCGTGATCGGCTACGGCTGGGCCGCGACGGCCCATATCGAGGCCATTAATAATACCACCCAGGGCAGGGTGACCGCCGTTTACTCGTCCCGTGATCTAGATCCTGCCACCCTTTCCGCGGCACATGGAGGGGAGATCAAGGTCTACCACAAGGTGGAAGATCTCCTCGAGGACGAATCCATCGACGTGGTCGATATCACCTCCTATCCGGCCCAGCACAAGGAGCAAGCAATCGCGGCTGCAAAGGCCGGCAAGCAGGTGATCCTCGAAAAACCGATTACCCTGAATCTTGCCGACGCCGGGGCGATCAAAGAAGCCTTTGAAGAACACGGCACAAAATCCTGCGTCTGCTTTGAACTCCGGTTCATCTCCCAGCTCACCACGATCAAGGCGCTTCTCGACGACGGTATGATCGGCGACATCCACTATGGCGAGGTCGACTACTATCACGGTATCGGTCCCTGGTATGGCCAGTATCGTTGGAACACCACCCGCGAGAACGGCGGGAGCTCGCTGCTCTCGGCCGGTTGTCACGCTCTTGATGCGCTCCTCCTGTGCATGGGATCGGAAGTGGAAGAGGTCACCGCTTATAATGCCCGGTCCCGGAACGCGGTCTTCACCAAGTACGAATACCCTACGACCACGACCACTCTCGTGAAGTTCAAGAATGGAGCGGTGGGGAAGTGCGCGAGCGTGATCGACTGCCTCCAGCCCTACTACTTCCACACTCACTTGTGTGGCAGCGAGGGAAGCATCCTCGACAACAAACTCTACTCCTCGAAGCTCCACCTTCGGGATAAAAAATGGACCGAGTTGCCCGTGGCTCTCGCCGATTCGGGGGATGTTGCAGACCATCCCTATCAGGACCAGTTCCAGGCCTTCTTCGATGCCCTCGACCGGGACGAGACGATGCCGCTCACCAGCTACGAGGAAGCCTTCAAAACGTTCCGGGTCCTTTTCGCTGCCGACCAAAGTGCCGCCGAGGGACGCACCATCCGTCTGTAAAACGATCGTCATGCGCACCACCGCCCTAGCCATCTTTGCCCATCCCGATGACATCGAGTATTTCGGGGCCGGCACCCTGCTTCTCCTCCGCGAAGCGGGCTTTGAGATCCACTACTTTAATCTCTCCTCCGGGAGCTGCGGATCCATTGAGATGGATGCCGGGGAGACACGGCGGGTCCGCCTCGCGGAGGCCCAAAATGCCGCCACTATTCTTGGAGCCACCTTCCATCCGCCGATCTGCGATGACCTGGAAATTTTCTACAATCTCTCTCTTCTCCGCAAGGTCGCCGCAGTTGTGCGGCAGGTGAAACCGTCGATCGTTCTTACGCATCCACCGCAGGATTACATGGAAGACCACGCCAACGCCTGCCGGCTGGCGGTGACCGCCGCCTTTACCAGCGGCATGCCAAACTTCGTGACCGACCCTCCCTCCCGCGACACATACCCGGAGGATGTTTTCGTGTATCACTCGATGCCACATGGCCTCTGCGATCAACTCCGGGTTCCGGTCACCGCGGGCTCCTTTGTGGACACCTCCACAGTCATTGATCGACAGCAGAAGGCTCTCGCCGCCCACGCCTCCCAGCAAGACTGGCTCGATCATTCCCAGGGGGCGAATTCCTACCTGCAGGTTCTCGACTCGTTGGCAGAGCGGGTTGGCCAGCTTTCCGGGAAGTTCGCGAAGGCCGAAGGCTGGCGACGTCACCTGCACCTGGGATACTCAGCCAAAGATGAGGACCCCCTCGCTGAAATTCTCGGTGAGCGCTACCTGATCAATCCGGATTACCCTTCAACAACCACCTCTTAATGATGCGCAAATACTCCAAGATCTCTCCCGACTGGTGGGACTACACCACTCTTGATGACGAACTGATCCAGGACGCCGCCCGCCTGACTCCGCACGATCTCCGGCAGCTCTCCCGTCCCGGGTTCGAGGTTGTCTTCTATGACACCCTCGAGGAATTCTACCTGTGTGAGGCGCTCGAATACATCAATGCCTGGAAGCAGGCTACGGCTGACAATCCAGTCGGGATCTGCGGGCCCATCGGGCCGACCGAGCAATTGCCTCTGGTGGCCCGCCTTTGCAACGAACTCGATCTCGACCTTTCCCATGCCCATTTCTGGGGGATGGACGAATGGATCGGCGAGGATGGCCGCGAGGTGCCCCTCGATCACCCGCTGTCCTTCGAGCGTGCTGACCGGGAGCTGTGCTTCAATCATCTGAAGAACCCCATTCCCGGGGAGAATCTACATTTTCCAAAGGCCGACACCGGGGCCTTTATCGCTTCCTGGAGGGCCGGGATTCGCTGCGCGGTGATGCAGGGAGGGCAGGGGGATATCAAGCACTGGGCCTTCAATGATCCGCTCCGTCGCGAGGGTCGGTATGCCGATGCACCGCCGTCGCCGGAGGAGTATCGCCGACTCACCACACGCATTGTCGAGTTGCACCCGGTGACCTTGGCGCAGAATGCCCGCACCTCGGGAGGCGGAAACATCACCATGGTCCCCAACCGCGCCGTCACCGTCGGGCCGGTCGAGACTTGGCAGGCCGAGAAAGTTTCCATCTGGCAGGCCGGGACCCATGATAATCCACTCGGACAGCGCCTCACCGCCCTTATGATCTCGAAGGGGATTGCCGACTCCGCGGTGCCGATGTCACTCCTCGCCGACCACCCCAACGTGCGCTTCAATTACTTCCGCGGCGGACTGGGATCCTGCGCGGTGGAGATGCACTAATTCCCAATGCAGTAGAGATGCCGGTCTCCACGGAGAAACCATTGGCCACCGACAATGACAGGTGAGGCCGAGCCCGGACAATCCCTCAGGGGGATGCCGGAGGGGTTTTTCCCGCAGTGGATTCTTCCTGCATGGAGGCCAATTCGAAAAAGGCCCCGTTTTTGGCCATCAATTCATCGCGGGTGCCGAACTCCACCATCTTGCCCTCCTCGAAAACTCCGATTCGGTCGGCCCGGCGAATGGTGGAGAAGCGGTGGGCGATGATGATGGTGGTGCGCCCGGTCATCAATTCTTCGAGAGCACCGAGGAGTTCTCGCTCGGTGGATGGATCAAGCGCGGAGGTGGGCTCGTCGAGAATGAGGATGGGAGCGTCTTTGAGGAAAGCGCGTGCGATGGAAAGGCGTTGGCGCTGACCTCCCGATAAATTGACACCCCGTTCCCCAAGGATGGTGTCGTAACCGTTATTAAGTTTTTCAATGAATTCGTCGGCTTGGGCACGACGAGCGGCGAGTTCGATTTCCTCATCGCCGGCCCCGGGTCTTCCGAATGCAATGTTCTCTCTGATTGTTCCGGAAAAGAGGAAGGGCTCTTGAAAGACGATGCTGACCCGGGAGCGAAGCCAGGACAGTTTCAGGGAGCGCAAATCCAGCCCGTCGATCAAAATCGCGCCGTGGGCGGGATCGTAAAAGCGCATGAGCAGGCTGGCGGTCGTGGACTTTCCGGATCCCGTCCGGCCCACCAAGGCGAGGACCTGTCCGGCTTCGAGGTGGAATGAGACGTCGTCAAGAGTCGGTTGATCTGCGACGTAGGAGAAGGAGACCCGGTCGAATCGAATGTCGCCCCGGATGGTTTTCGGGGCGAGGGCTTCGGGGGCGTCCTTTATGGTGACCGGTTCGTCGAGGATTTCGAAGACGCGTTTGAGCTGGGAGGTGGATGAGTGATAAACGCCGGCTCCCTGGCTGAAGGCGTTGAGAGGTTGGTAGAGCATGCCAAGGTAGGCGAGGAATACGAGAATATCGCCGGGATAGAGGGTTCCGAAAATGACCGCGCGAGCTCCCACCCAGAGGACGGCGGCGGTGCCGAAGGCCATGATCAATCCGATAACCCAGCCAAAGGAAAGCTCGGCCACCGATTTCGTCAGGTTCGCTTGCACGCTTTCCTCGGTCTGTTTGGTGAAGCGCCTGTTGCTCCTGGCCTCCATGGTGAATGCTTGAATCACCCGGACTGACGAAAGGGATTCCTGAATGGTTGAAGCGAGTTCGCTTTCGTTCTCGTGAAAACGTTTCGAGTGCGCGGCGATCCGCCCTTCATAGTTTTTAATGTTGAGCCAGAGAAGCGGAGCGGTCGCAACCGTAATAAAGGTCAGGGCGACGTCGATCTGCAGCATGACGATGATGACTCCGATTGAGATGCACACTCCGGAAAAAACCGGGGCGAAAACGCCGGACAGGAGGGACTGGAGAGCATAGCTGTCATAGGCGGAACGGTGAAGAAGGTCTCCGACTTTCGAGCGGTCGTGGAAGGCCAGCGGCAGACGGTAAAGCTGATCGAGGGCTTCGATCCGCAGTTTTTGAACCATTCGGTTGCCGGCGTGAATCATCCACAATTGGCTCAGGAGGTTCAGCGATTTGTGAATGACCCCGAGAACGACCGAGATCATCGCGATGGAGAAGACTGCGGTGAGTTGGCTGCCGTCGGCGGAAAACCCCGGAAGCCAGGAGAGAAATCCGGGGAGCGGTTGATCTCCGAAGACGGAATCGATTAACCATTTCAAAGGCCAGGGGAGGGTGATTTCGAGTACCGCAGCCAGAAGGAGCAGGGCAATCCCTCCGGCGACATGAAGACGGACGCCGTTGAGATAGGAAAGGGAGCGCTTAAGCATAAATTAGAATTGATACTCGGGATCGACCTCCGGCATATCGAGCGCCGCGCCGCATTCGAGGGCGGCCTGGGAAATTGCATTTAAGGTGTGCTGCTCAGAGCGTATCAGCAGGGCGGTAAAGAATCCCAGCGGAATTAACATCGGAAGGAGAGCCGGAACAAAAATGATCCCGGCAAAAGCGGCCAGAGTCAGGAGCTTTGCCACTTGGTAGCGGAGTTTCTTTTTAGCTTTAAGACGGAAGCGAAACCAGTGCCAGCCCTTGTGGAGAATTTCCTCGTAGACCGTCTTGATATGAATTTCATGGAAGCTCGGTCCTTTGACGATGAGATCGCTGCTGAGCCACTCGCCTCCGGATTCGCAATTCCACCCGCAGGCCAGCAGGTGTTTCCACATGAGGCGGAGCCATTGATCACGTTGGCCCATGTTTCCCCACAGGCGTTGGTCGGTCGGGTAATCCCGGCGGTCCCTGCGAACGCGGGTCGCTCCGGTGATTCGGCCTTTGAAGCGGGACCACGGCTGGGCCAAGTGAAGGAAGGTGACCAGCAGGGCACCCTTGAGGCGTTTTCCGGGGGACCATTTGTCGGAACGAAAACGTGAGGCCTCTAGCCCGCAGTAGATTCCCGAGGCAAGGGTTGTGGCAATCCCCATGAGACCGGGGATGACGAACCAGCCGGCATGGCTCGATAAAAGAATTCCCAACACCCCCGAAAGGGTGACGCAGAGAGAAAAGATCTGCCACTCGATCGCTTTGAAAAACGTCAGCCACGAAGAAATGCGGGGCTGATACATGGCCTGGAACATCGCTCCTCCAAAGAGACCCTGATAAATCCGTGGGCGGAAAATAACCGGCAGGGAGTGGAACGGGGAGGAAACGACCGGGTCGTAGATGTTACCTTTCCAGACGCTGTGCCCCAGCACATTGAAGCGCGACGGATAAGCGGCATGCAAATGAGCCTCGGCAAAGCCGTAGCCCTGCTGTTGTTTGAGGTAGGCCAAGACGGTATCGCGTCGGCGGTGCCAGACAAATCCGGAGGGGCTGAAGGCAATCTTCTTTTCCCGAACCAGCAACTTCCAGCAAACATCGACATCGTCACCGGCGGCCCGGTGGGTCACGTCGAAACCTCCGATGGCTTCGAGGTCTTTTTTAACGTAGGCCATGTTGCAGCCCGGAACGTGTTCCGCGATCTCATCGCCCAGCAGCACGTGGGTGGGATTTCCGGGCGAATGATGGACGCACTGGGCGGTGAAATTCTCATCCGTAGGCGAGAGATTGGGCCCCCCGACGGCAGAGGCTTCCTGCTCCAAGAGAGATTGCACCATAAAGAACAACCAATCACGGTCGGCGAAGGCGTCGTCGTCGATGTAGGCCACGATTTCACCTTCGGCAAGGCGCATGCCGGTGTTGCGGGCATTACTGAGCCCTTCGTTGGGCGAGATCCGGTGGTATCGGACAGGGTATTCCGAGGCGATTTTCTCAATCGGCTGCGATGAGCCGTCGTCCACCACGATCACTTCATAATTCGGGTAATGGAGGTTTCCCAGCGAGCGCAGGCAGGCGTCGAGGGTGCGGGCCCCGTTGTAGGTGGCAACGACCACCGTGACCCGTGGCCAGGAGTGATCGGCCATGGTGTAGTGATCCTTGTCATAAACCTCTCGGAGGGCTTCGAGGGCTGGTTTTGGGCGGCGTTCCGAGTCCGTGATCCCGAAGGACCACCCCTCAATGGATTCATCAAAGATGCTCCATTCATCGGTCCAGCTGTAAACCGTTGTGCCGCAGAGGCCTTTTTCGAAGGTGGCGCGAATGAAGCTTGCGAGAAAAGCGGCTTGGGCATCCCGCCCGTGCTTGGCGCTATCGAGTCCCAGTTCCCCAAGGAAAAGGGGGCGATCTCCTGCGAGGCTTTGAAGCCGGGCGAGATACCCTCGGAAGTCTTTCTCGCGCTCCAAATAGATATTGAAGGAAACGACATCGAAGTTTGGAAGATTGAGGTATTCCGTCGGCGGATGGTTGACGTAGGTAACGAGACCGCCACCGGAATTCTCTTTGACGATATTGGCAAGCTTTCGCAGGAACCGGCTGATCCGCGGGACGCCATACCAACGGACAATGAGCGGGGGGATTTCGTTGCCGATGGAATACATCAGGATAGCGGGATGGTCTGCCAGATCCTTCGCTTTTTCCGCAGCCCATTGATAAAGGTATTGTTCCCGGTCCGTGCCCAATTCGCAAAAGCGGGGGCCCCAGCCGACCTCGGGGATGAGATAAAGGCCCTTTTCCCATGCGGCATCGGCGATGCGTTTGCTGGGGGCATTGTAGAGGCGGACGGTGTTAATACCGGCATCCGCCATGCGGGCGAAGTCTTCCTTCAGGCGATCAAATTCAGGGTAGGGTTCCCCTTCCTCGTTGAGGCTGAAGCTCCCGTAGGTGATCCCTTTGATCCAAAATCGTTTGCCATGGACCCTGAGAAATTTCCCGTCCACCTCGGGGCGGCCGGATTTTTGCGTTGTGATCGAAGTCATCAAAAAGAATGAGCTGATTCAGAAACGAATTCGCATTCCAACCTTGGCGACCATTTCGGTATCGAGGACCTGGAATCCGGTCGAGTCGTCATAGTAAAGTTGGCTGAGGACGAGATTGAGCCGGTGCCCCAGTTTGTATTCCCAGGAGAAGCGGGAGTTAAACCCGATGGTTTCCGAGATGGTGTCGTATTGCACGAGGTTGGACCAGCGGACGTTTGGGGTGAAACGGAGAACGAGCCAGAGGCTGAGAAGGTGGCTGTCCACCTCGCCGTCGGGCAAATCGAAATGATTGAAATCGTAACTCACTCCGCAAGCGGTCAGGCTCCCGGGGATATACCAGAGGTTGGCGAAGGCGGAGTGCCAGTCGCCCCCGTAGTAGTCGCCCCAGCGGCTTCCGAACTCGCCGCTGAGTGATCGCGCTTCATTCAGCTTCCACTTCACTTCGTAAGTGACCATGTCCTCGTAGTTCGCGGCCGGGATATTGATATCTCCGGGGATGGTGTAGGGAAATTGGATGAGGTCCGAGGTATGGGTGATGCCGAAACTCAGTTCATCGTTTTGGGAGAAGCGTACCACCAGGGGAAAGAAGCTGTGGCTGGTTGTCAGCGGCTCGTTGTCCAGATCGGTGTAGATTTGGTTGGCGTAGATAAAGCTGGACCACTGGAACCATGTGGGCTTTTCAGGACGCATAAGATAACGCCAGTTACTCGAGTAATAGCGAACGTCATTTCGCCTGATAAAGCCGAGAGCCGGATCAAACCCTGGCTCGATTTCCGCCGCTTGAAGAGAGACGCTGAATTTATCTCCGGGCCATTCCAATCCGAGGCCAAAGGCGTGACCGGAAAATTCGGGTGCGTCCATTGGATCGGTCCACGAATTGAGGTAGAAAAGATTGGTGATCAGCGTTTGGTCGCCCAGCCATTTGGAGGTTTGAAAGCGGAAATCGACGCCCAGCATGGCGTTGTCCCCATTGGAGCGGGGATCGCCCGTAGTGGCGATCAGCCCGGCGGTGGATTCGCCAAAAATCTGGCGTGAGATCCGCCCCGCAAAGACCGGGGTGGAATCCACACCATTAGCCTCTTCAAGCATCGCCGCTGTGACCCCAAGCTCGTATTTCCCAATACGCCCGGCGACCTTTCCGGCAGCTTCAATGGGAACCGGCTGTCCACTGGCGGAAAGCCCGATTTTACGACTGAAGTAGGGGGTGAGCAGGCTTTGGTTGAGATCGGCAAAGCGATAAATGCCGGCGTCCTCAAGAAAAAAGTCGCGCTTTTCAGGGAAGAAGAGAGGGAAACGGGTGAAGTTAATTTGGCGTTGATCCACCTCGGTTTCCGCGAAGTCGGTGTTGAAGCTCAGGGTGGCGCTTAATCCCGAATTGATTCGCCAGCGGATGTCCAGTCCGGCGTCCAACTCGTTACTACGGTCGCTGCCTTTGACCTTGCGGCTCCGACCGAGAAAGTAGGGGGCCGCCTCGATCCCGAGGTTTTCGGGGAGATTTCGGAGTCCGGTGAGCTTGCCGGCATCGCCCGCAAAGTGGACCTGGGCCTCAGGTCGGGGGGAATTCCAGCGGACGTTTTCGCCGCGCCGGGCGATCGTCCGCGAGAAGTTGAATCCCCAGACCTGACTGTCCGGCGAGTAGGTAATGCTTTTGAAGGGAATCTTCAATTCGGCGGTCCATCCCGATTTTCCAGTGACGGCCTTGACCTCCCAGAGGCCGTCCCAATTAGTGTTCGCGTTGGAATGGTTGCTGACTAAGGCATCCCAGCGTCCCTCATCGGGGCTGATGGCAAAGATATATCCGTTCCGACTGTCATTAAAGGTGTCGAAGAAGAGGGCCACGTGATCGCCGCTCAGCACGGATCCATCCCTTTCCCTGCCACGAGCCAGAATCCCGGCGGGGTTGCGATCGCGACAGGTGACCCCGACATAAATGGCCGCTTGGTCATAAATGATCCTGACCTGCGTTGTTTCGGAGGCCGGTTGTCCCAACTTGGGCTCAATTTGGGTGAGTCCTCCGGCCGAATCAGCGCGGAGCCAGACTTCTTCATCCAGTTTTCCGTCGATCTTGGGGGGCTTTTCGCACTCCATCGCCCGTAAAGTGTTCAAAGCGGCCCCAACATCTCTGACCCCGCAGAGCAGGGTCAATGTAAGTAAGAATTGACGAGACCAAGATCCTGACATGAAGACACTTAAAGAGAGTTCGAGCATGGCGCATACCAACTAGGGCGAAGAAAGTCGAAGGTTATTCATGCGAAACCACGTGAGATTATCATTTTTCTTTGCGCTTGTTTGGACAGCGGATCGGGGATGGGCGGTTGAGGCGGGATAGGTTGCTTCGATGTCGGGGACTTTGGCGGAGGGGAGCTTTTCGCGGATTGTTTCGGTCAGGAGGTCGCGGGTGGTGCGGAGGTAGGCGAGGAGGTCCTGTCGCTGGGATTCCACGTGTTGGTAAGCGGCTTCGGCGGCGGAGTAGGCGATACAGTTGATCTCGGAAAGAGTGTGGCCCCGGGTGGCGGTGAAGCGGCGGCGAATGGAATCACTGCCAGGAATTTGCTTGTGGTGGCGGTCCTAAAGTCGCCTTTGGATCGGAGCGGATGGGGGAGAAAGTCAGGCGAGTTCAAGCCCTAATGGGCTCGCCCGCCTGCTTCGGACGGTGCAGAAATGCTACCTGGAAGGTGTCCCGCTGAATCTTGCGTCGAACATTCGCTGGTTTGCGGATAACTTTCGTGGAATTGAGGAGGCACCTTATTCCGGGAGGCCGGGTTCCATTTCATCAATTTCGATTCGATCAATCCGCTCCCGGGCCTCATCGCAACGGGGGGGAGGTTTTCTTGATCCGCTTGGCGTGCTCAGGAACCCGGCCGGGGAAACCCTATGCGTAGAAAAAATGGGCTTTCAATGATCCGCTCCGTCGCGAGGGTCGGTATGCCGATGCACCGCCGTCGCCGGAGGAGTATCGCCGACTCACCAGACGCATTGTTGAGTTGCACCCGGTGACCTTGGCGCAGAATGCCCGCACCTCGGGAGGCGGAAACATCACCATGGTCCCCAACCGCGCCGTCACCGTCGGGCCGGTCGAGACTTGGCAGGCCGAGAGAGTTTCCATCTGGCAGGCCGGGACCCATGATAATCCACTCGGACAGCGCCTCACCGCCCTTATGATCTCGAAGGGGATTGCCGACTCCGCGGTGCCGATGTCACTCCTCGCCGACCATCCCGATGTGCGCTTCAATTACTTCCGCGGCGGACTGGGATCCTGCGCGGTGGAGATGCACTGATTCCCAGCATCATTGGGGTGCCCGTCTTCAGGGACGAAGCATTGGTTATCGAAGACCACAGGTGTGGCCCGAAGGTTTTTGCCGAGAGACAGTTGGATGATCGATTTATCCCCGGGGTTCGGCTTGACCGTGGTCATCTCCCCTTTTCATCACCACCAGTGAAGCGGAGTGCCCGCGGTCGATTTATTGAAAAGGAATAGTTCCCAGGTGTGCGGGATTTACGATTCAAATCAAAACGATTCCTACTGAACCGGCCACTCCAGGTGTTGGTGCAGAAATTTGTAGGTGCCCACACCATGGATTGTGTGAGGTCCGACGAACCACTCAATGGTGGTTTGCTTATCGATACCCAGTTTTGCAGCGTAGAGATGCCGCACCTTTGCGAATTCGTAGGCCACTGTTTCGTCCGGGGCCACGCCATCAAAGTGTCCCCGCTCCACCATGAATGGGCGCGGACAGATCAGAGCCGCCATTTCGTAGTAATTGAAGGTGTTTCCCAAGTTGAACTCGAAGATTTCGTATTCACCTTTGTTGGCGTAGCTATAGCGCAGGGACCGGGAATCAGTCGCGGAATTTTTCCAGATCCATTCGTTAAAATCGGCCGAGCAGATTGAAAGGCAATAGCGCTCCACCAGCGGGGGAATCCGCATCGCGGATTTGCCTCCGTAGCTCAGTCCGTAAAATGCAATTCGCTCCTGATCAACGAAAGGCAGCCCGGCCAGCCAGTTCGTGATCTGCCGGTGTTGCGGCACCATGATCGAAAACAAGGTGCAGCCCAGGGTATTCGCCTTGAATTGCAGGATCCGAAAACGGTCATGCCCAATGTAGATGTTTTGCGGAGCAAAGGTGACGAAGCCCCGTTCCGCAAGGCGTGTCGCAAAGGCCTTGTAGTAATGATGATCCTGCTCTCCCACCGTCGACTGTGGCCGCCCCTCCAGGCCATGCTGGCAAACCACCACCGGCCGACGTTCACTCCCGTCGAGTTTCAGATCCTTGGGGATCGTCAGGATCCCGTAGGCAAACACTCCCTCGTGCACGTCGAGCACGACTTCAAAACTGCGGGTCTTTTCTCCCTCTTGAAACGCCCGTGATCGCGGTCTCGGGCTGGATCGCTTCTGCAGCTTCGCGAATTCGCCGATTACGTCCCGGCTGAAAGACGCGCGCAGTGGCCTCGTACTCTCAGTAAATTTTTCCGGACTTTCAAAATTTAATCCCTTGATGAATTCGTCCCGCAAGCGTTTCGAATCGGTCAGGGCCCATTGATTGTGCCGCTCAAGGGCAGCCACCAATTCGTCGTGCCGCCGCGCTATCGTTTGCTTGGTTCGGACCGGCGGCACGGGAACAACCCCATCATCCCACGTCGGCGTCCCGGCCGGTGGATCCGGGACCTTGATTCCGATTTTCGCAAGAAGCGATCGCCAGCTTTCATTGTTCACCGCTTGCTCCGTTCCCAGCAATGTGGCCTCCCACTTTGGCGTCTTAATCCGCGCAAGTTCACCACGGACCGCATCAAGCGATGGTTCCAGCAATCTACCCGGTTTCCCATGTTTGGCGGCTCCTCTCGCAAGTCGTTCCGGCACTCCGTCAACATCAAGGCGGAAGCCATACCTGGGGTAGTGACCAACCTCCACGACCAGAGAGCGCGGCGCAATCAAGGACGCAATGCCAGCGTCGGAATGTCCGTCCAAAAGACCGAAGACGGTTCGGTCAGCAGGTTCATCCCACACCCGGTCCCTCGGTCCGAAGTAGCCGCTCACAAGGGTGCCATCAATTCGTTCGTCAAGAGCCGTCGCGTAGAGCGCCACCCGTCCGCCTTCGCCCCAACCCACCACCGCAGTCCGGGCACTCGGTCCGCCCTCGGCCGAATTGAAACAATCAACTCCCGCCAAGACCATCTGCACTTCGTAACCTGCCAGAGTTCTCCCCATTTCCCATGCCGGACGATGCAGCCATTCCCGGGTCGACATTCCATGGCGTTCTCCGGATCGTTCGATCAAGACCGGAACCAATACCCGGCAGCCATTCATTGCCATGCGCCCTGCAAAGGGCGTTGTCCGACCCTCATTACTGAATGGTGCCAACCCGCAAATCTCCTCCGGTGGCTGTCCCGCGTCTGGAAGCGCGATGATATCAGCGCGCGGTTGACCTTCATTGGGCTCAAGCAACAAGCCCACCGCATCCAGCTCACCAAATGCCCGCCAACGCACCTGCCGGATGGTGTATCCACGCCCGTGCCCCACCGGTCCTTTGCGTCGGGCCGAGTAGACGAAGGCATTGTCGGCCGGCCGGGCGTCCATAGTCAGCCCAAGCTTGCGCGCCAGTTCTTCCCTCGTCCCTCCCAGGTCGGTTCCCGCCTCACGGTTCGCCTTGATTTCGCCATCGAGCCAGCGGTCGATTTCATCCACCATCCGAACCGCCAGGTCGCCTTTCCAGTCCAGCATCTCCGTTCCAGGCAAGAGACTCGTATCGGTGGCCGCCTTCAACATTGGCCAGGGTTGCTGCTCCCGGGCGTCAACCATCATCGGAAGCAACCCAGCCATAATCACCACCACGATTTGTTTCATTGAGCCAGCCTAGTGAAGATCCGATTGGCGCGCGAGCAGAGAGATCCTCTCTTATCAAACTGGTTGTTTGTGTGCTGCCAAGAGTCTCGGGTTAGAAATCCTGGCAGATATTTCGTGAAGAGTGGCTGCAAAGGGGAGGGCTGACTTTGTTGCGCCGATAGACATTAAAGAATTTCCCGGCTCGTAAAGAGCCGGATTCTTTGGTTTGTCAGAAAGAAATCCACTCTTGCTTCCTTACTGGTGCAGAGCCTAATCCTCAACCGTCCAAATTCCGCATCCCTTGAGTTCCTTATTTTCACTTGCTCCCGGCAATCCGGGGTTATTCCCGAATGGCGGCGGTCGTGGTATTTTGAGAGCGATGCGTTATGGAGCTTGCGTTGCATTGGGCGGCGTTTTCGGCTACCTGCCTTTCCAGGCGGCTTCTGCCGCGGAGGACGCCGGTGGAAGTCTTCTTGGAATTCCTCCGGGAGCAGAGGGGCACAAGTCGCATGTGAAGGTGTTTTTCGACACCTACTGCATCAAGTGTCATGGCCCTGACAAAAGCAAAGGGAAGCTCACGCTCCATACTCTCGATGGTGACCTCTCCTCGGGTCAGGGGCTGGAGCGTTGGGAGGATATTCTTGATGTTCTCGAGTTTGGTGAAATGCCGCCGGAGGACGAAAAGCAGCCGAAGGGTGTCGAGGTGCAGGCGATCGTGCAGTGGATTGATTCCGGATTACGCGACTACGTTGAGAAAGCCAACAAAGAGGCTCAAGTGCCCACCGCCCGGCGTCTCACCAATTTCGAATACCAGAACACGATGCGGGACCTTCTCGGCTTTGAGTTGGATCTCAAGACCGCGCTGCCGGAGGATCCCAAAAAGCCCTACCATTTTAACAACACCTCCGAGTTCATGCTGCTCGGACCCGAACAGGTGGATCGCTACCTGGAGAACGCCCGTCGTGCGATGGCCAGCGCGATCGTCGACGCCGGAAAGCCGGAGGTCCACCGTCAGAAATGGACCTTCGAGCCCAGAGGGCCGGCCTTCGCCGGAGAACAACCGGACGAGGTGGGGGTTTATCCCGGCGGGCGCAGAACGATCTCCGCAGGAGTCACGCTGAACAAATGGCCGGAGACCGGAGAATACCGGATCAAAATCAAGGCCGCTGCGATTCTTCCACCGGGCTACGACGAGGTGCCTTTGAGAATCGTGATGGGATCGGCTCTCAAGAGCGATGCCGGAACCGGCGATTACGCTCCGGTCGGAACCGTTTATTTAAAGAACGATGTCGACAACTTGCAAGAGTTTGAGTTTCGCGGGCGCATCGAGAATCATCCGGTGCAGGTCGGGCAGGTGACAAAGAGGGGAGTCGGCCCTACGACCATGCAAATCTATCCCCAGAACCTTTTCGACAACGGGCAGTTGAACGACCACCGGGCAAACCACTTCGACCGATCCTGGAACTTCGACGTCCCGCGTGCGGTGGTGCGCTCGATCGAGTTCGAGGGGCCGGTCACCGATACTTGGCCGCCCGAGCATCATACCTGCATTCTTTTTGATTCTCCGCTCCGTGAAAGTGATCCAAAGGCTTACGTCCGGGCGGTCCTGGAGCGATTCATGACCCGGGCGTTTCGTCGTCCGGTTAATCCGGATGAGTTGGCTCGTTTTGAAAGGCTCTATCAGATGCTTGAGCCGGGGTTTGGGACGCTTGAAGCGACCATGCGTGAGACACTTTCCATGGTCTTAATCTCACCGCAGTTTCTTTATCATACCGATGCTGGAAACGGCGTCACGACATCGGGATACGAACTGGCCTCAAGGCTTTCCTATTTCCTCTGGGGAACCATGCCTGACGAGGAACTCCTGACTTTGGCCGCGAAAGGCAAACTCCAGGATCCATCAATGGTCGCGGCGCAGACCCGAAGGCTTCTGGCTGACGCGAGGTCGCGGGACTTTGTCGACAACTTCACCACACAGTGGTTGAGCATTGAGAAAATGAAGGCGGTCAATATCAACCGCAAGCTCTTCCCGCGGTTTCTATTTACCGTTCCCAACGGGGAAAGGGCCGGGCAGGAAGTTCTCTTCCGCCCGACAATCCGGGATTACATGCATGACGAAACGGTGGGGTTCGTGGCCGAGTTGATTAAGAGAAATGCAAGTGTTTCAAACTTCGTCCACTCCGATTTCGCTTACCTCAACGAACCGCTCGCGGCTCATTACGGAGTGGAAGGCGTGAAAGGTCTGAGACTGCGGCCGGTTGCCATCAAACCCGAAAATCGTTTGGGTGGTTTGATGACTCACGGCTCCGTTCTCGTGGCGAATGGAACCGGCTCCGCCCCGCACCCGATTTACCGGGCGGTTTGGCTGCGCGAGGCGATTCTCGGAGACGAGGTCAAGCCACCGCCGGCGGAGGTTCCCGCCCTTTCGGATTCGGCCGGAGATTCCGCGGACACGGCTGTCACGATCAAGGATTTGCTCGCGCAACATCGTCAGCAGGAAAGCTGTAACGACTGTCATGTCAGACTCGATCCATGGGGTATTCCTTTCGAAGAATACAACGCGATCGGCCAGTTCCAGACCAAGATTCCACGACCCGGAGCCAGCGTGCCAAAATACAATGCGAAGGCCGACAAGACTTTTGAGGCTTATCAGGAACGCTTGAAGAAAATCAATACCGTTCAGGTCGAAGCCCGGGCCCGTGTTCCCAATGGTCCCGAGGTCGATGGAATGGCCGACTTGAAAAAATACCTTCTGAAGGATCGCGTGGAGGATGTTGCCGAGAATATCATTCGGCGTCTTCTCAGCTACGGAATCGGTCGCTCGCTGACGTATCGCGATCGATTTGTCGTTGGGGAACTGCTGAAGAAGGCGAAAGACGACGATTTCGCACTCCAGGACATGATTGTCTCGATCTGTATCAGTGATACCTTCCTGAAGTCACCCCAAACCACGGAAAAACAATGAGTAAAAAATCATGGCATCTCAGCAGGCGGGAAGTCTTGCGCGGAGGAGGCATCACCCTTGCCCTGCCGTTTCTAAACAGCATGAGCCTCGCGGCCGGGATCACCGGTGCGGGCCGTCCGAAGCGCATGATTGTCAGTTACATCGCCTACGGGGTTTACGATCCGTCAACAAAGGACGGCAAGGTTCACGAGTGGAGTTGGTATCCAAGGCACGATTCCGGCCCCCTGACCTTTAAAAATTCCACCGCGCCTTTCCAGTCGCTTGAAAAATACATCACCTACTTCCGTGGTTTGGATCACGCGGGCGGTTACGGTTTGGGCGGTCACAGCAGTGGCGATGTTTTCGCGACCGGTGCGGACATGTCCGGTCCCGAGAAGACCAACAATATCTCAATTGACCAGTTGGCGGCCAAAACCAACGGCCACAAGACCCGTTACGGATCTCTGGTAATGGGCACGGAAGGTGGGACGGGATCCTACGGAATGAGCAAAACCCTCTCACACTATGGCCCCGGACGCCCGATTCCTTCCCTGCATCGCCCGCAGGACATTTTTAACCGGTTTTTCAACCCGTACGGGAACCGCTCCGTCAAGGATGTCCGCTCCGACCTCAAACGTGAGGCGAGCGTGCTGGACCTGATGATGGAAAATTACAAGTCACTCCATGGGAAACTCGATGCAGAGGACCGTCAGAAAATGGACGAGTATCTGGAATCCGTCCGATCTCTTGAGCAACGTGTCGAGAGAACCAGCGAATGGACTCACAAGCCGCTCCCGAAGGTCGATGCCAAGGGCCTGAATCTGGATGTCGGTTACACGGAGCCGACGGAATACATCGGGTGCATGTATGATCTTCTTTTCCTGGCTTTGCAGACCGACTCAACCCGCTTCGCGACCTTCATGACTGAAAGCGAACATTCGACCGGGAATATGGTTGGGAACTTCGCCAACCAGGTGCTTGGCTACACCGGAGCAACTCACGACATCGCTCATAAACGTCCTGACGATTTTTCGGGTCAGTGGGAGGTTTGGCGCGCGGAGCGACATGCAAATTTTCTGAAGCGTCTGCGTGACACGCCGGAAGGCGACGGCAACATGCTGGACAACACGGTCGTTCTCTGGGGGTCGGCACACCCCCACGGTTCGCATGGCACCAAGGATTATCCGATTCAAATTGCCGGCGGCAACAAGCTCGGCCTGAAGCATGGCTTCCTGCATAACTACGAAGGGGATCGGAAAAAGCCCCTCGCCAACCTCTTCCTGACGATGCTCAATGCGGTTGACGTTCCGGTTGACCGCTTTGCGGATAGCACCGGCGAACTTACCGATATTTTGGCGTGAATGCTTTTGCCCGAATTCTCTCCATCCTTGGCGGAACTCTGCTGGCTTTGCTTTCCACCGTTCATGCTGCGGAGAAGAAGGTTCTCTTTTTGGGTGGACCGGTTCAGCAGGCGATCGTGAAAGCCGCGGCAAAAGAATTGCAGGGCCAGGTTCAAATCAAGTCAGCCGGGTTTACGGCAAACGACAGTGGTTCCGCGCTGGCGAACCTCGATAAGCTGATCGGTGATGAGAAATGGGACCTCATTTACTTCAACTTCGGCATCGGGGATCTCTTTTACAAAGATCCCAAAACCCGTGAGATCCGCGCGATGAGTAAGAACTCGGGCGGGGTGCGCGTCTCGACTCCAGAGCAGTATGAAAAGAACCTCGACCTGCTTGTCCAACGCCTGAAGAAAACCGGTGCCAGGCTTCTCTGGGGGAGCACTACTCCTTTGGTAACGGTTGATTTTTTTCCCAGCTTTAAAGGGAACCTATTCGAAGCCAATTCCGAGGTCGGATACAACGAGATCGCCTCGAAGGTCATGAAGCGACACGGAGTCCCGGTCGTGGATCTTCATGCTTATGTCATGAAGTATTTCAAGAAAGACGAGAAACATCCTGCTTACTCAAAGTACGATCAGGAAATGGCAAAGAAGGGACACCCGCTTCACGAACCACTCGTCACCGCTATCATGGCGTCCCTGCGGTAACCCCGGCAACAGTCCGGTCGTTAGACCATTTGCCAAAAGCGTGTGCGTAAAAAAGTGAATTTCAATCTGTACTTATTCACGTCAGATCGGAAGATGCGGAATCGAACGTCCTCGTCAGCTTCCCAATCCTGAAAATTGCACCCTCGAAGAGCTGCGTGTTGCGATAGATTGCTGCCCTGATCAAAAAGCCCAGCGACGTCTCAACGCCATTCATCTCTTGCTCTGTGGTGGTAGCTTTGAACTCACCATGCAGCACTCCGCTGTTTCAGAGCTCTGCCTCCATCTTTGGATCAAACGCTTCAATGAAAGTAGTATTGACGGCATTACCTACCGCCCGAAATCCGGTCGTCCCCGCGTCATGCCACCCAGCGAGGTGAGTGAAAAAATCCTACCTGTGATCAACGATCCCAAGTCTGCCGGGCGACACCACTGGACTGCGGTGGGACTCTGCGGATGGCTTAGGGAGCAGCAAGGCCTTGAAATCAATTACCGGTCTCTCGTGCGCTATCTCCACGAACATCAATACGCCCGCCGCATCCCAAGGCCCGTTCCCGAACCACCTGACAAGGAGCGTTGGAAGCAAGAACGTGAAGAGTTTGTTCCGCAAATCCTAACGCTATTGGAAGATCCCAACGCGGAGGTTTTCTTTGGAGATGAAGCCGGCTTTGAAGGTGACCCGCGTCCCAGACAGCGGTGGATCAAGTGAGGGAGTCGGCCAACCCAAGGATACTACGGTGGTCACGTTCGCCAAAATGTCATTAGAGCGGTGAGCCCGGCCACTGGTCAACTGGTGAGCCTCATCGTCCCGCATTGTGACACCGAGATCTTTCAAGCCTTTCTCGACACGATGGCCAAAGAGGTTCCAAAGCAGAAAGGAAAACGGCTCTGTCTTGTGCTCGATAATGCGAGCTGGCATACGACCAAACGACTGGAGTGGCACCACATTGAAAGCGTAATTTTTGCATCCCTACAGTCCGGACTTCAATCCCATCGAAAGGCTCTGGCAATACCTGAAGGGTCAAGGGATGGCCGGTTTTCTAAGCAATCAAGGAGAGGAACTCAGCGACAAGCCGTGTGACTCGATTCGAGACCTTCTGGATGACCCGACATTGATCAGGTCCGTTTCCAATCTTCCGACATTTTAGACGCAACTTCTTTTGGCAAACGGTCTATACCGCTCGCTTATGACAGCCGCGGCCACGCGGCCTCCGGTGTTTCGTTCAGCAGCACCGACATCGATAACTCGAATACGACTCCGGAAGATCTTGAAGCTGCCCTTGCATATTCTTAAACCGGACACCGGCGGATCAGAACCCCCGCAGTCGCAAGAAAATCCTGCCCTGTTCCGGACTTGCGGGAGTCGTGAGACGGACAGTGATGGTCCTTGTGCCATCTCCATGCTCGATGCTCGACACTTGCTCGACCAACGTCGGGTCATCCGACCAGTTGGCAAGATCACTTGAGACCTCAACCGAGAGCCGACCATCCGCTGTTGTGCTCTCTCGAAAGGTAAGAGTGAAATAGTCGTCGGTCACCCCATCGACCTCGATAGCCTGCACCGAGGCGTTGGGCACCGGGGCATCGGAGACATCCAATGGATTCGATCCGTATAGAAATTCGAAAAAATTGATGATCCCATCGCTGTCCTCATCATCGAATCGTCCGCCTCCGAGTTCGAAATTCGCCGACCAGGTATTGTAGCTGACACCCGATGGCTCGGAAGTTCCCGGCGATCCTCCCAAGGCCTTGCTGGCTCTCCAGCTGAGGGCATTGCCGTGATCGGGGTTACCGGCCGGATCGATGAGCACGAGACTCCGCCCTTCTCCATCTGCTTCGGTTGGCCACGGGGCCTGGTCGTTGTAGGTGAAATCTTTGATCACTCCGGCTTCGCTTCCAAGAATGACGATCTGTTCTCCGTCGTTGCTCAGGCGACCGGTGTATTCGAACGACAGCCCCGTTGCGACCCCGTATCTGGACTCAAAGGCAGCGCGATCACGCACAAGCAACACGCGCTCTCCGACTCCAAGCACGACATTTTCGGGGAAGCTAAAGTTGATACCCGCGGCGAAACGGACATCATTCATCTGCAACGCGCTTGCCCCGATGTTGAGGAGCTCAAGAAATTCAAAATCATCGCGGTCCGAAGTCACGGCAAGTTCCCCGGGTGTCGCCGGGTCCGCCGGACGGTAATGGAACTCTGAGACCACGAGATTACTCTCGTTCGCAGGTACCGTGTCGATGGAAAAGAACGCTTCGTTGAGAGCACTCCACTCACCGCTGGCGCTGTTGTAGGCTCGGGCCCGCAGCACGGTGGAATCATTGAGGAAGAATGGATCCGTAATGTTGTCTCCTCCGCCTCCGGTTTCGGTCGTTTGGCCGCGGACGGTCAGATCCATGCGGGTGTCGGAGCTGCTCCCGCTGGCCTGATGAACCTCCACCGCGATCGTATTGACCCCCGCGACGAATGCCGTCGTCGGCAGGGTGGCGTCTTTCCACCCCCCTTCGTCGGCGACCGTTCCATTGGCAAAGGAATCAAAGGTCGCTCCTACCGCGAGATTCTGTCGGAATTGCTCTACCCCATTAATGTAAACCGCCGCACCGTCATCATATTTTACCCGCAGAAGGAAATTCAAAAACACCGAGGGATCCGGAATCGTGACCGTCGTCCGGTAGTAAGTCGTGGTGAACTTGTTCGAGCTGTCAGGCCCGAAACCGAGCAAGGTTGCCTCGCCATCCCCGCCGTAGCCGAGCTGCGACGGTCCTGATTGCCATGCCGAATCATCAAAGTTGATTTCGCTCCACGCCGCTCCCTGATTGGATCCATCGTCGAGATACTTCCACTCGTGGCCGGTCGTCAGGTAGGTCACCGGGGTCTGTTCCCCCGGCCCGCCACCACCAAAGGAAGCCTGCGTCGCCGCCGGGTTCGGCATTCCTCCGACAAGACGTGGATCACTGCCGTCAAAGGTGTAGTAGATGGTGTCGGCATCGGTCGACATGGTCAGCGGAGTATCCCGGGAGACCGACCCGCCGTGACGGCTGAAGACCGGAGCGATGAGATCCGGATACATTCCGTTCGACCGAAAACGGCCGATCATGGTCTGTGCCAACCCGGGGAAGTGATTTTGAACCAAGTTGGTTTGGTAGGATTCCCACGAGGCCGGTTCCCGGAAAATATCGCCCCAGCGCGCCCCTTCGGAGATGAAACCTGACCGAGCTTCGTCGACGCGGCGCTGCAAGCGGGCGATGTTTCTCGCCGGAGTAAGCGCCCCATTGTTGAAAAAGTGTTTGTGAATACGGTCGGCCAGAAGCGTCCGAAATTCGGGATCACTGCTCATGCGCGTCATGACATTAAGCGGTCCCGGATGGCTCGCTTTTCCGGCACCAGGAGCGCGCAGGTAGCCATCGGCGTCCTTGATCATGAACTTGAACGGAACTTCCTGCTGACGGGAACCGAAACTCCGAAACTCGCTTTCTGAATTGCCGCTGACCCACAGCAGCATGAAGTCGATGATATTGGCGACATCGAGATGGTCCCGGGAATTCGCAAACGAATCCGGGCCGCCAACCAGGCTCTTGGTCTCTTCCCAGAAATCGCCCGGACCATCATAGACCTCCTCGTCGTTCACGAAGTTGTCGTTCGCATTCACCGCTTCATAGTCGGCCTCGGGGCCACCATAATAACTCCGCGCCATGTCGGCACTCCAGCGCTCGCGCAAGTGGTATTGCCCCCAGTAGTTCCCGTTGAGGTAAACATGCACGAAGCGTCCGTGCGGAGCAATGTTACCCATTTCGATCATCGAGTCGTCGGTAAAACGATTCGACATGTAGGCCCCGCGCGACGCCATGTCGTGTGAGCCGCTGCGCAGATTGATGACGTCGAATTCATCGGCCGGCGGGAAGTTTTCATACTCAAAGCCATCGAAGATCGGGAACTTCAATTTCGTGGCCCCGAACTCCGAGCGAAAGGCGACGCGGAAACTCTTCTTGCGGAAGTTGGTAAAGCGTCCTCCGTAGTTGCTGAGTCCGCCATCTTCCTGAAAGCCGGGGGAGCCGTCCGGGAACATCATTTCGACCGAGGTCTGGTGCTCGCTGCGGATGTTCCCCGCCCCCTCGTTCAGGAAGCCGGTGTTCCCGGTGACGAGGGAAATCGTCGGAACCGCCTTGAGCGAATCGATCATCTGTGGCCCGTAGGTTGGGGACTGGGTGATGGCCGTTCGCATCCGGGGCTGGTCGACGACATCCGCCGGAAATACGTAGGTGTGTGTGTCGATATTGGTCGGGCGGAAGTCGGTCAAATGTGCAATCGCCCTTACGATGGTCGTCCCGCTGACCGCGATCGGCCCGGTGTAGATTTGCCCCGCAGTCGGGCCTGGCGGCGAGCCATCGAGGGTGTAGCGGATCTCAGCGCCAGCCGTTGCGGTGGAAATTTCCAGATTGAATGCTGTATCATAGATCCCCCGGTCGACTGAGAATTTGGTGTCAGCAACGAACCCACTAAAAGTCCCCCCGTTCAGTCCACCTGGCGACGGGCTCCCCAGAAACCCCGGCCCGCCAATCGACGGGTCGGTGACGCGAACCGCGTGCAGCTCTGGGGAGATGAGCATGTCGGAACTCGTGATCGAATCGTTTAATCCATGAATCGCCAAAAGGTTTGGACCATCAATCAGCAGGTTCACGTGGTTCGAGATATCAAAGTCCTGCAGCACCACCGCTTCGCCATCGCTGTGCTGGGCGGAGGCATCGGTGTCCCAGCTCAACGCGCCAGGTGCATTCGCATCGGTCACCCGGACTCCGTTCAGGAAGGCGGCGAAGCCATCGTCGTATTTCATTCTCAAGACCAACTCCGAGATCGTGCTGCGATCGCTCACCGCAAATGGAACTCGCAGGTAGACGCTCGTATTGACATTGTTGAGCGTATTGCCGAGATCGCCCCCCGTCCCGAAATGGCTATCGTAAGTCGGAGACTCATCGTAGCCAATTCCGGCCCGCACCGACGTCCAGGCGGAGTCGTCAAAATCGATCTCCTGCCAGGTCTCGCCCAGTGATCCGTCAGCCGGGACGTGCGCCTTTCCGGATGGGCCGGGACCGATGAGCACCGACTGAGTGCGATTCCCATTTTGCATCAAACCGTAGGACACGTCCTCAAACTGCGCGGGAAGCGGGTCTGCCGCGCTCCCGAACTCCGCGATCACAGTCGTGCCATCCGGAGCAATCAGCCCCAGGTAGTCGCCGTCTGCGATCTTGAAATTCGTGTGCAATTCAGCCCCAACGACAGCACGATCCTTCTCCGAAGCGAAAACGAGCAGGAAAGCCCCGCTTTCGATCGATGTCGCGGGCAAGCGCCATTTTGTCCGCGCCGACTCATCGTCTGTCAGGAAGTATCCATCGAGATTGACGCTCTCCGGACCGGAGTTGAAGAGCTCGATCCAATCCGAAGTATCACCATCTTCATCTCGAAGAGTCCCTCCGTTGATCGCCATAAACTCGGTGATATGAAGCGCGGCATGGGCGTGAAAAATAGTCGCCAGTGCGATGAGGAAAAGAGTGACAAGGATCTTCATGGAATATTGGGGATCGGCCTTTTTGGTCCGCAAACGAGACACCTGTTCGGGTCATTTCGGGATTGAGAGAAACAAGCTTCCCCCGATCAGAACGTATTTTGAGACTAAGGAAAGGAAATCCTTTCATCTACAACCTGGTATCACGGGCCAGGGCCGCTTGTCATTGATCATTCCGACGATGCAGCCAGATCTGCGAATCACAAAAAAACCACCCAAACAAATCGATTCGTTGATCGCGCGAATCCCGAAGGAATAATGGCTGCCGGGAATTTGCTTTTGGCGTAAAGGACATGAAAGCCGCGGTTTGTTGGAAGGCATGGGAGAAAAGGAGAATGCCACTCGTCAGCCGAGAGTGCAGCGTTCTTCTTTTTCCGGATCTCTTCCTCGTAGTCACCCGACTTCGACCGCAACAGGCGCATTGCCCTTGTTGCCTCTTTGGTGCCAGCCTTTGCAGCCAGTCCGCGGGAGAAGGCTTTCGAAGAATCTCTAGAGCTGATCGGCCAATAATTCCGTAATTCTGGATGTCGGTGACCTGGTATCCTTCAACTTGATTCTTCGCGATTTCTTAAAGTCCGGAAGGAAGACCGAATCTTGGAGTTTTCCCACGCTGCTCCGGTCCGAATAGGCCAGGTTCAGCTCCCGGTTGAGCCTCATGCTCAGAATATCCAAATTTGCCGATCCCACCATTGCCCAGTCATCACAGATCATGGCCTTCAAGTGGGTCATTCCGGGGTAATGATAGACCTTCACCCCTGCCAGGATGAGTTCCCGCGCGGTCGCCAGATTGGAATCCTCCATCAGATTGGAATCGTTTTTCTCCGGAAAAATTACCCGGACATCCACTCCCCGTCGCGCGGCGGCTTGTGCAGCCCGGACCATCTGATCGGAGGAAAAATAGGGCGTCTCAATCCAGACTCTCTTGCGGCTTCCGTGAATGGCGGCCATTGATGCTTTCAAAACCTCGGCGCGCCCCCCGGCCGCATCTGTGCGCAAAATTCGAACCGGGACATCCCCCTTGCTCCTTTTGGGGCGGTGGATCTTTTGCTCCGGTCTGAACACCGAGAAATCACCCCATGGCCCCGCCTTGCTCCACGCCGACTGAAACTCTTCCTTGAGGCTGCCGACGACCGGGCCCTTGACCGAAATCATCATGTCGTGCCACTCGGAGTAGTATTCCCGGCCGATGTTCATGCCGCCAAGGATGGCAGTCTTGTCATCAAAAATGAGTAATTTGGTATGGTCCGCCACCAGCACTGGATTCAGGGTTCGCCTCACTTCCACCCGGGAGCCCTGTTGAAGAAATTGTTTCATGTCGTTCGGAGGAGTAAATGAAGGCCGGGCCGGGGTCCGTGGTGCCGACATCATCGCGGTGTTCGATCCCAGGTCATCAAACATGACACTTACCGGCACCCGGTGTGATTTCTCCGCGAGCTTGCGGGCATACCTCACGCCAATGTCGTCGTTGTCAAAGATATACACCTGGATATCCACCGACTTTTGCGCGGCGGCCAGCTGCCGGTCGAATTCACCGAAGAACTCCGGTCCATCGACCAGACACTTGACCTGTCCCCACTCGCGCGCCGGGAGACCTTGACGGTCGAGGAATCGGTCGAATGCCACACTTCCCGGGGCTGCTTCCGGTTTGGGATTCAAGGACAGCGACACTGGGAGGTTCCCCACCAAGACTCCACGAGTACGATGCCAACAGGATGCCATGACAGTCTGGGTCGAGGTCAATGGTTGACGAAGAGTAGTCACCACCGTGGCCCGAATTGCCGTCTCACCAAGTTTCACCGTCGCCGCCCCGGTTGGGGTCGACTGGGGAACAAACGAACGGGCTGCCAAAGCCCGATCGGAACGGTTTCCACAAGCTCCCAAAAAAATTGAAAGGCCAGCCGCCAGAAACCAGCAGGCATTCGTAGATATTTTGGAGGAATGCCCGGGCAAGAGACATTGATCATTCCCAATTCCAACCGGTGACTTCATCTTATTCATGGGACTATGGATTATTGGTTGTTGAGAATCGCGAGTTTGCTCACTTCATTCACTCCGGCTGCAGCTATTATGGAAACCGGCAGCACGCTTGCTTCTTCGGACCCAGGGAAACGCGGATGCGAGAATTCGAAGAACAGACGCACTGAATCAGGGTGACTGAAGCAACTGTCCAAGGGCTCTTTTCTCCGGAACACTGCTGAGATGGGCTTTCCAATCACAGCGGAAGCGGAAGACTCCATGAACTTGATTGCCCGTTTGCGATACTCCCGGCCACACTCTGTTAGAGATTTCTCCTCAATCCCCTTGAGAGCTTTCACAAGCTCCTGATCAGCGAGTCTCATCGTCCTCGTTGATTTGGCCATGGTGTAGACCACGTCATGCCTGCGGAAGTACTCGTCCATCTTATCAGTAGGCTCCCCCCCCGAGCACCCCGATCCTCCATAGTTCCCGTAAAAAGCCCGCTTTCTAGTATAGGGGACAGTTTTGAGAACCGATCGCATGACCTTCGAACTCGGCTTTGATGGCAGCTTTTCGTAATTCTGAAAGGCCACGTCCTCGTTTGACGAGCAGGAGGCTCCGATCAAAAGGAAAAGTCCCAACAGGGTGGTTCTAGCAACAAAGGCAGTGGGGGAATAAACTTTTTTCATATCTCAGTTCCCTTGCGAGGGGGTTCATCTTCAAACTCGAGTTCGGGGAACCAAGGTTACATGTTCGTTTAGACTTTTTCCTCCACAGCCGTTTGGCCCATCCCGCAAAAGTCCAGTTTCGCCAGGCGATTCAACGACGAAGCCGCCCCCCAGTCCAAGACCTTCACACGCTCCACGGAATTGCTTCAGACCGGGAAATTTCTGGAACTTCAATCGTCAAATCACAGCCCTTTCCAATGAGGCAACAGGCTCGATTTCTCTGAATCCGATTTGAAGTAACCGAGGCAAAGGCTCAAAGCCAAAAGGAGTTGAAGGTCATCGTGGATCAAACGACCAAGATGCGAAATCCCTCAGCAGCCCCAGCCTTGACTCATGGATACACCGAAATGTTCAAGTCCTTCCAAAGACACAAAAGTTCGCTCACGGGCGTGGAATTCAGAGAGGGGAACAAAACGACAGCAAACATCCTTGTGGATCCAGCCGTGCAGAATCGTCAGATAGAATTGGCTTGCCCGCCTGCCGTGGCCTGCCCAACTCCAAGCAGGTTGGAATTCTGGCCCTAATCGAAAAGATCGCCACTTTGATCAAGCCACTTTGATCAACTGTGGAGATGAAACTCAACGCGCAGCTGGAACGGCCGTGGTCATGAATGTCGCAAGAGTCAACTTTCAGTCATCAAAGAGAAAAAAAGGGGGGAGGGATTGGGGATACGGTTGAAACATCAGTTCACAGCGAATGTTGCTCAATGCTCTGGCGACCAAAGACGATTCGGAAGGATTGTCATCTCGGTTGAAGCGTTTTGTTCGGGACTCCTTCGGCCTTTCTGATCGACAACAAAGAGGCCATTGTTATTCCCTGTAAAATGCTGAAGTTGCTTTCAACCAATGAAAACGTCAGAGCCTTTTCCTGGCTTTTTCTACTCCTTTTTTTGACTGCTGCCCCTCTTCACGCCGGCTACCAAAGTGATGAGGCCATGAACCTCTTTTCGAGAGAAGATTCTGAATCGGAAGAAATCGAACGTTGGAAGACCAGTCCCCACCACCTTTCTATTCTTCAGGCCTGGACCTTCGCCGAGGACGGCGAAAACGCCTTCACCCTTGGTCTCGACTATGAATACCGTCTCAATTCATTCCTCGGCTTGGGCGGTGTACTGGAGTATGCCTTCGAGCCTTTCGATACCACCACCGTTATCGCGGCGGCTGACCTTCATCTGACCGACAGTTCTGTGATCCAAACCGGTCCGGGTTTCGTTGGGGATGATCAGCTGTCCGCGGAAGTAATTTCCATTTGGGACCAGAAATGGAGAGTCTGAGGGGGATGATGAAAGTAAAATCCCGCCTTCGCTTCAGGTGATTCGATCTGGACCGGTGAGGAAGTCGGTCCAGCTGCGGGAAAAACGGCGGGGATGAACAAGGGGTGTAATGCAGTAACGCTCACTTCCGCCAAATCCAGCGGAGGGCGTCGGGAAGAAGTCTGCCCCCGTTCTCGATGCTGTGACCTCCATCGGTGGCGACGAACTTGTAATCGTATTTGGCGAAGGCGAGGGACTTGGCCATTTGTTGGTTCGAGAGCCACCAATTACCGTGGGAGTTGTCCAGGTCGTTGCGTCCGTCCTGAAGCCAGACCCGAAGCGGGCGTTTCTTTTCCTTGCGGATGAGAGCGGGATAGACGTGACCGCCGCGGATATTGGTGAAGCTGCCAATGTGGCTGATGACCTTGCGGAAGAGGTCGGGCCGCTCCCAAGCGACGGTGAAGGCGCAGATGCCGCCGGAACTTGCTCCGCAGATAACGCGGCGTTCGGGGTTTTTGGTGAGGGTGAAATTTTTACCAACTTCGGGGAGGACTTCGGTCTCAAGCATTCGGGCGTAGGCCTCGTTGAGGGAGTCGTATTCGACACTGCGGTTGCTGGTTTTCGTTTTTTTTCCGGTCGACCAATCCTGTCTGCCGTCGATTCTTTTGTCAAAGACGCCGGGGTTGATGAAGATCCCGATCGTGACGGGAATTTCGCCACGGTGGATGAGGTTATCGAGCACGATGGTGGCGCGGGCCTGGCCTTTTTCATCGACGTAGGCATGGCCATCTTGAAAGACCATCACAGCGGCGGGTTCGGAGGTCTTGTATTGGGCGGGAACGTAAAGGTAGTATTGGCGCAAGGTTCCCTCGAAGATCTTACTGCGATGCTCGTGGCGCGTGACCTTACCCACCGGAACGCCTTCCTGACGCTGCGAATCCCTGGTGAATCCGGTTTCGGCGAGAAGAGCCGGGCCTGTGACAAGTGCGAAGGCCAGAAAGAAAGATTTTATCATTCCAATCCTACTTGACGGGGATTTGGGATCTATCGGGTGATGATGACCCTGTCGTTCCAAAAAGAACGGTCACTCCCCGCAGAGGGAAGTGACCGCCGAACAGAAACAACAGTTGAAATCAGGATCTAGCTTTGGGGCGCTGCAGCAGGAGCTGGCTTGGCGGCTTCCACGACCTTGTATTTGGTGGTATTGATGGCTGCCTTGATTTTTTTGGCGTCGGTCTTCTTGGCGTCAAAGGTGACGTTTACGGTTCCGCTCATGTGGCAGACTTTGTCGACGTTTACAACACCATCGGTCTTGGCGAGGACGGTGGTGAGATGGTTGCTGCAGGACTGGCAGGCGAGGCCCTTGACCTTAACCGAAGTTCTGTGGCCGGTGACCTTGATTCCGTTCTGAGCGACAGCTTTCTCGATGTCGGCGACCTTCATTTTGTCGGCGTCATACTTGACCATGACAGTGCCGGACTTGGTGCAGGTCGAGCAGTGGGTGATGCCGGCCATGGCTCCAAGAGCGATTTTGGCGGTCTCGGCGGCACCTTCTTTTTCAAGACCGGTGACAGCGAGCTTCACCATGGGACCACAGCAGTCGTCAGCACAGGTTCCAGCTTCGCATTTGCTGGCGGCACACTTGCTGGTGGGGCATTTTTTGGCGGCGGGAGCTTCCTGAGCGCTTGCGAACGATCCGAAGGCTAGAAGAGAAGTGAGGGCAATGATATTTTTCATACGCAATGAGTATAATGCACAAGCGGAGCATTTATTCCTCAAATTTTTGTTTTTTTTGTGACAGTTTCCGGGCCATGAAGCGCCGCCAGTTTGTGGGGACCTCGATTTTTGCGGGTATGCCGTTCATAATGAGGGCGGAAGAGGGATACCTAAAGCCGGGGGAGACTGGATACGACCAGGCACGCCAGCTTTTCAATTCGGACCTGTCGCCAAAGCCCGCCTACATTGCGGCCTGTCGAAGTGAGGAGGAGGTTCGCAAGGCGATCACTTTTGCGCGCAATGAGAATCTCTCGGTTTCGGTAAAATCGGGCGGGCATTGTTTTATCGGAAGCTCGATGAGTGATGGCAGCCTGTCGATCGATCTGGGTGGAATGTCGCAGCGGGTTTATCTTCCCGAGTCCAAGGAGTTGATTGCGGGGCCCGGGGTGAAACTGGGGAAGCTCTATGATGTTCTTTTGCCCCAGGGGCGGATCTTACCAGCCGGATCGTGTGCCGGAGTGGGATTGGGCGGGCTGGCCCTCGGGGGCGGGTATGGACTGTTCGCGAGGCAATGGGGGCTGACTTCCGACCACATGCAGAGGGTAAAGATGGTGAATGGGAAGGGAGAATTGATGGACTCGAAAGACGATCCGGAGCTACTCTGGGCTTGTCGAGGCGGGGGGAATGGGAACTTCGGGGTGGTGACCTCGATGGAATTTCAAACCCGTGCGGTGAGATCGACCTTCGGAGCCCAAAGGTTTGTGGTGCGGGGATTTTCCGCAAAGAAGGCGGTGGCGATGATGCGCGATTGGTTTGAGCTCGCCGCCGGGTTGCCTGAGCCGATTTTCTCGGGCTTTGTCTTCAACGGCCGTCAAATCACGGTTTTGATGACAACCTCTTTCACCACCGGAGGCCCGGCTTTTCGTAAGGCGGCTGCGGCGATGAAGCGAATTGGTTTTGGCTCGAAGGGTGGGATCAATTCACCGACGGCCAAAGCCCTGGCGCGCTACTACGGGCAAGCCGGGCCGCTCCCTTTTTACAACGTCAGCGGAGGATTCTACCACGGATTTAAAGATGTGGAGCATGCCTCCGGCGAGGTTGCGGATAAGGTGATGGGGACAGGGGGGCTGATTTTTCAGGTGAATACCTTGGGAGGAGCCATTACCCGGGGCCCTGATTCAGCCTATCCTCACCGCGAGTATCCTTTCATGGGCGAGATTCAGGCATACTGGCAAAGAAAAAGTCAGCGGGAGGCCTTGATCGCAAACGTTACTGCTTTGCGGAAAGCAATTGGAGCGAAGGCGCACTACCGCAATTATCCGGATGCTACTCTGGAGAATCCGCTTGAAGCCTATTACGGGTCAAGCCTGCTTCAGCTCAGGGCGCTCAAGGTGAGATACGATCCTGATAATTTGATCCGTCACCCGCAGTCCCTTACGAGCTGAGGAAGTCGATGATCCGTTGCTTGGGGCGTCCGATGATCGCCTTGTCTTTGGTGACCAAAACAGGTCGCTGCAGGAGCTGTTTGTGCTTCACGAGGATGTCGACGACCGCCTTGGGATTGTCGACGTAGTCTTCGGGGTTGAGTTCAAGTTTTTTAAACTTGGAGTCTTTGCGGACTAAATCTTCAACCGGATCTTCGAGAACTTCGACGATTTTCGTGAGTGTCGCTTCATCGGGGGGCGTCTTGATGTAAAGGATGACTTCGTGATCCACTCCGAGTTCCTCGGCGACCGCCAAGGCATTTGTGGATGAACCTCAATGATTGAAATGGTATATGGTAACTTTCGCCATGGGCGAGATTTAACATCGGGAGGGAGGGCGTCAAGCGGGAGGGTTTTGATAGGCGGAAGGGGTCGAAGTCCGTAGGGTCGGGTCATGAAATTTGCCGTTTCTATGATGCTTGTCGTTTCTTTGCCTCTTTTCGGCGGTCCTCCTCAGAGGGTGGCGGGTGCGGAGGATGGAGTGTTCCATCTAGTCCAGCGCGGAGAGGGCGGCAAGTTGGTTCTGAATGCGACGAATGGCTTTTTCGAAAAAGGGAAAGTCAGGGCAACAGGTCAGCGGGCTGGTGACGATGACTGGAAGGAGTTCATCAAGGTTTCCTTTTCTGAACTTGAGTTTGTTCCTGGAACCGGGGGAGCCTCTGCAAGGTGGTATTTATGGTCCGGGACGGAGGGTGAAGTGAGGATGACGATCGAGCCGGGGAATGGATTTGGAAAGATGGGGGAGGGAGAAAGATGGTGGGTTTCGGTGAGGGGCAAGGAGCGGGAGTTTTCCCGTGAGTTCGATGGGAAGGTGGGAGAACAGGAAATCGTCCTTCCTGTCGTAAAGGGCAGGCAGACCTTGGTTATCGAGCGCGGCGGGAAGCCGGAGAGAGTGGCTGGGATTAAGTCGCTCACTTTATCGGGTGATCAGGTGAAAGATATCGCTTTGATGCGGGCCCGGTGGCGGCCTGCCGCTGTCCATACCCGGTATTGGTCGGAGAAATGTCCGGAACCGGTGATGTGGATTTTTGAAAGCCGGAGTTCATCAAAGGGGGCGAGCTACAGTCCAATGACGACAAATTTCGGATACTTCGGGGCTGGTTTCGGGGACGACCAGCGGGCGGCCGGAGGGGTGAATTTTTCAATGTGGGCGCTCCCGCAAAGGGGAGCGAAGGAAAAGCTCCCTCAGCTTGAGCAGATGCCCCATCTATTGGCGACGGGAAACCCCGGGGCGCAGTTCAGTGGGTTTGGGCACGAGGGCTCGGGCGTGAAGGTTCGCAACTGGGTCCCGTATGCGCATCGACCCCGGTCGGTCATTCAGGCACTGCGGGTCGAGAAGAACGGGATTTACCACACCTATTATGGTTATCTTTTCGATGAAGGGAGGAAGCAGTGGATTCTCTACGCGATGGGGAACAAGGTGCCTCGCAAAAATGCGAAAGCGACGGTCCGGGCTTCCTCGTTTTGTGAGATTCCGGGGCCGCCTCAAGTGGAGCGAACGGGAGATATCGAACGTGTATTGGATCGAAGGGGATGGTTCGTTGATGCTGCGGGAGAGATTTTTCAAGTGGATCGAATGACGACCAAAGGCCATTTTCAAAATCATGGAATCGCGATCAGCAAGGATCATTGGTTTCGGATGATGACCGGCGGATTGGATTTCCGCGAAGTTCCTGCCGAGGTGAAGTCTGATCACCTTCATGAGATTCCGGTTTACCTCCGTCCGGAGATCTTGAAGGGCCTCTATCGACTGCCGGCAAAGATTGGTGGGAGCCAGTTGATTGCGGCTGACTCCGAATCTGCGACGATCTCTTATCAGCTTGAAGTTCCGGGGACAGCGGCGAGAGGAGTGGTTTGGTATGGTGAAGCGGATGCCCTCACTTTTGCCCCCCGGAAATTACATGGCACCGAGCGCGGAAGAGCGAGTGAAGAGTTGTTCTCGAAAGACCGGGTCTGGGCCTCCTCGACAACAGCTCAAGAACTTTCAAAAGGGAGCAATCGCTTTCAGCTTGGGAATCTGGAGCCGGGAACAAAATACTACTACCGGCTCCTCGTTGAAAATGAAGAGGGAAAGTGCTGGGCCTTGCAATCGGGGTCATTCAAAACCCTCCAAGTGAACTTACCGCGTTGAGAATTTGAAAATGCAGGTGTGGGAGTAGGTCTCGCCGGGTCTCAAAATAGTGTTTGGGAAATCAGGTTGATTTGGCGAGTCGGGGAACGCCTGGGTCTCGAGGCACAGTCCGGTGTATTTATGGGCGAGGAAGTTCCCCGTGTAGAATTGCACCCCGGGTTGGTCTGTCATTATTTCAAGGACACGTCCGCTTTGCTCGTCGTGTACGATAGCAGCAGTACTTAATTCTCCGGCAGCCCTTTTCCGGAGAACCCAGCAGTGGTCGTAGCCGTTTCCGAATTTAAGAGGCTCAAAGTCATTCTTGAGCCGTTCTCCGATCCTGGTGGGCCTGGTGAAGTCCATGGGGGTTCCTTGAACGCTTTCTTTTTTGCCGGTCGGAATTAAACCGGGCGTGGTGGGAAGGAAATGATCAGCATTTAATTGCAGTTCGTGATCCAGAATGGTTTTGGTGGGTTTGCCGGAAAGGTTCCAATAAGTGTGATTAATGAGATTGACCGGCGTTGGGGCATCGGTCTTGGCTTTCGCCTCAAAAATGAGCTCATTGTCTTCGGTGAGCCAGTAGGTGACGATGGCAGTGAGATTGCCGGGGTATCCTTCTTCACCGGCATCCGAGTAGTAGGTGAAACAGACTCCGCTGGCTTTCGGGCGGATGACCGGTTGCCCCTTCCAGTGGACTTGGCCGAATCCCTTGATGCCACCATGGAGGTGGCAGGGGATACCGCCGGGGTCGTTGTTGGTGGCCAGTTTGTAGTCGGTGCCGTCGATGGAAAATTTGCCCTTTGCGATGCGGTTTCCGTAGCGGCCCACGGTGACGCCGAGGTAGTCCGGGTTTTCCAACCAGCCCTTGAACGAGCTCTTCCCGAGCGTGATGTTGGCAAGCTTGCCGTTACGATCCGGGGTGTTCACGGCCGCGACGATGGCGCCATATTCGCAAAGCCGAACTTCAACTCCGGATGAGTTCGTCAGCGTGAAGAGACGGACGGTTTGACCTTCGTCGGTGGTCCCGTAGGGAGTGGTTTCCAAAGCGGAGAATTAGTCGAGGATTTCAACTTCAACTCGTCGATTCTGACGACGGTTGGCTTCGCTGGTATTGGGCACGGCTGGTTCGGTTTCGCCAACTCCCCGGAACTTGAGGCGAGCTGCCTGAATTCCCTTTGAGAGGAGGAAATCATGAAGTGACTTCGCGCGTTGTTGGCTGAGTTTGAGGTTGCCGTTGGCAGATCCGATATCGCAGGTGTGGCCTACGATTTCGAAGCGGGCACTCGGGAAGAGTTTGAGGACCTGCTGAACCTCGCTCAAGACCCGTGCTTGTTGCATGGTGACGTCAGCCTCCCCTTTGGCATAGCGCACGGGGTCGATTGAGGCGGTGGTCCGTTTGAGTGACACGAGCTGCTTTTCCAGAACGGTGGCGTTTATTTGCAGTTTGCCGAGTTCTTTCCGGGTGTTTGTCAGTTCTTCCTCGCGCTTTTTGAGCCGCGCCTCAAGGACTGCTTTTTCCTTTTCGAGTTCGGCAGCGTCTCCGGATACCTTGGGTTCCTTCGCAAGTTCGGTTCGAAGCTTTTGCAGCTCATCGTTGCGTTTGGTGATTTCCTGGGTCAAGCTGGTTTTCGCTTGTTCGAGATCCCGGTAAGCGGTTTCCAGTTTGTCACGGTCGGCCTTGAGGAGCTTGAAGCTTTTCTCGGTCGCCATCAAGCGATCCCGAATGATGGCTTGCTCTTCCATGAGTGCGGCATTCTTGTTTTTGATTTCCTCGGCATCCGCTGCCATTTTCTTGCTTTCGGCCAGCTCTGCTTCGAGGCGGTTGCGCAGACCCTTCGCTTTGACGAGTTCGGCCTTGGCCATGTCGACTGTGTTCTGGAGGAGGGCCTGCTCGGCGACGAGGCGGTTGTTGGTAGTATTCAACTTGGCGACTGAAGCCATTGCCTTTTCGTTTTTTTCGAGCTGGGCGCGCATGCTCACGATGTTTTTTTCCGCGTCCTTGATCTTTTTCTCCAGTTCAAGTCGCTTGGCCCCCAGGACCTCGTTGTTCTTTTTCAGCTCTTCATTGCTGGCGCTGCTGTCGTTGAGTTTCTTCTCGAGTTCATTCTTGGCTTGAATCAATACCGGGATTTCGAGAGTCCGTTTCACTTCGGCCGCGAGATGGGACTTGAGATTGGCTAATTGTTTCTCCCGTTCGGTGAGAATTTCCGAGAGGCGGGCTTGTTCCTTTTCGAGCCCGGTGGCTGCCGCCATTGCTTTTTTGTGCTGCTCTTCGATGGGTCGAAGTCGTGCAATCTCGGCGTCCTGGGTCTTGATCTTTGTCTTCAGATCGAGGTTTTCTTTCTGGAGCGAGGCGATCTTCGCGATGGCCCCCTTGTGGCCCTGCTCTGCCTTCTCGAGCTTGGCCATGGTGGTCTTTAGGTCATTAAGGAGTTTGGCATACTCCGTTTTGATTTGCTTGAGCTCCTTCGTCGCCTGATCCCGTCCCTTGTTTGAGTCGTCCAGTTGACGCTGAAGTTGATCGGCTCGGACGAGGCGGGCGCGAGCGACGAGGAGTTCCTGGCGCTGGCGGTGGAGTTCGTTGCGCAGATTGACCATGTCTTGTTCGAGGAGCGCCTGGGTTCGCGGGTCCGGGCCGACAGGCTTCTTTTCTGCAAGTTTGGCGAGAGCTTGTTTCAGCTTATTTTGGAGATCCTGAACCTTGGCGGATTGATCGGGAGCCGACTTTGTTTTGAGGAGCCTGGCATAGTCCTTCTGAAGCTCGGTGTAATCCTGCAGGGTGCGACCGAAATCGGCTTCCAGAGTGAGGGCAAGGTCGATGAGGCGCTCACGGTCCTTTCGAACTTTGGAAAGCTCGTCCACGTTTTCCTGGGCGGAGAGAGGCGAGAGCATGGGGACCGAGAGCACGGCCAAAAGTGTGAAAATCTTGTTCATGATTTTTGGAAAAAAAGTTTCCTCTACAGGGCGATTCGAGACAAGGGTATTCCAGCCAGCTTCCTTGCCACCTTGGAAGCGAGGGAATCGTTACATTTAAGAATGATTAAGAAATTTGCACTTATTCACATTTTGGGCGCTGCTTTGGCCGTTGCTGAAAAGCCCAATATCGTCCTGATTTATGCCGATGATTTGGGTTATACCGACCTCTCCTGCCAGGGTTCGAAGTATTACGAGACGCCAAATATCGATCGAATCGCGGAGGAAGGGATGACTTTCACCAACGCCTATGCGGGCGCGGCAAATTGTGCTCCATCGCGGGCCTGCATGATGTCCGGGAAATATACTCCACGACACGGGGTCTTTACAGTGGGGAATTCTGATCGTGGCAAGGCGAAGAACCGAAAGCTCATTCCGATCAAGAATCAGCAAATTCTCGATGCCAAATTTGTGACGATGGCCGAGGCTCTGAAGTCGAAAGGCTATCGGACTTGTGTGGCAGGGAAGTGGCATTTGAGCGAGGATCCCACCAAAGATGGTTTTGACGTCAACTTTGGTGGAACGACCTGGGGTCATCCCAAGTCGTATTTTTCGCCTTACAAAAATCCCTACCTCAAGGACGGACCCAAAGGGGAACATTTGCCCGAGCGGCTTGGGAGAGATGTCGCCAACTGGATCAAGGAAAACTCCAAATCGCCTTTCTTTGTCTATCTGCCTTTCTATTCGGTCCACACCCCGATTCAGGCTCCCGAGAATTTGACCGCAAAGTATGAAAAGAAGGCTCCCGATGGTTCCCACAAGAATCCGAAGTATGCTGCGATGATCGATGCCATGGATCAGGCGGTGGGACACATCTTAAAAACCCTCGATGAGCAGAAACTCGCGAAAAATACCCTGGTGATCTTTACTTCGGACAATGGTCCGCACGGGAGCATTTCGCGGGCCGAGCCGCTGCGCGGAGTAAAGGGTATGTATTATGAAGGTGGGATTCGGGAGCCCTTTTTGGTGCGCTTTCCCGGAGTAGTCGAAGCGGGTTCCAAAAACGAGACACCGATTGCGCAGATTGATCTCTATCCCACCTTTCTCGAACTCGCCGGGCAGACCGAGCCGGCCGGACTCGATGGCGTGAGTCTTTTGCCGGCCTTCAAGAGTGGCGATTTGAAATCGCGTGCCCTCTTTTGGCATTTTCCGGGCTACCTGCAGAGCTACAAGGCGGACCCGGATTCCGCTTCCAGGTTTTTCCGGACGACCCCGTGCAGTGTCATCCGGAAGGGAGATTGGAAACTCATTCAGTATTTTGAGGATGGAGTGATCGAGCTCTACAACTTGAAGAATGATCCTTCGGAGAAAACCAACCTGGCTTCAAAAAATGAAGCCAGGAAAACCGAACTTCTGGCTGAGCTGGAAGCATGGCAGAAAGAGACCAAGGCTCCCATTCCGACCGAGAAGAATCCGGCTTATCAGCAATAACCGGCGATACGGATTTAGTCCCACCAGAAATGAACGAGATTCTCCTCAAGTACGGGAGTGAGGAGAGGTCCTTCGCCACTCCAATTGGAAATGTAACCATCAAGTCCGGCTTGCATGGCCTCCTCTTCCGGGAAAAGAGCTTCGATTTTTTTCAACTCGGAGGCGGTAATCTGCCGCGTGAAACGGAGCTTGAGGCCCGCCGAATCGGCAAAGATCACCCGGAAGGGGATGATCCTTGCGATCGCGTTCACTTTCTCAATCAAGAGTGCGCAGGTTTCTTCTTCGTCATAACCGTAGCTGATTCCCGCTTGTAAGCCGACGTTGTACTTACGAATGATCTCCTGGGGCGCGGTGTCGGAGGGCACGGTGACCGCCTCGTAGTCTTCGTCGCCAGATTCGAGGCCCCAGAAGGTCATCATGCCTGGATCCTCGGGCTGGGGAGGATCCCGGTAAATAGGCTCGTTTTCGAGATGCGGACCGTCGGGATCACAAGGAGGAAAGTCGTCGGGTTTCATGGTGTTATTCGAATGGCAGGAAATTAGAAGGGCCGTAAGAATGAGAAAATAAGCCAACCGGTTCATAGCCGTTTCAGAAGGTGATCGAGTGTCTTTTTTAGATCGGGTCCAAGTGCGTCTTCTTTGAAGATTTCTCGTTGTGAGTACCTGACCCAGGACTCCTGCGCAGTGAGAAACGACGAAGAGAAAAGAGAGAACGCAAAGGTCATCGTCAGCAAGTTCCTTATAGAAAACAAACGCGGTAAATACGATTTCCTAAAAACAAAAAATATCGGTCGTTCCAAGCTTGGAGGTGCTCGCTGGATTGTCGGGGGACTGGTGTGAGGCCAACCGACCCCGCTATGAGGCGATCAGAGTTTCCCCGGTTGATCCGATAATCCATTCTTCGGGAATGGCATTGGCGCAGGGGACAACGAGGTCGGGTTGGTAGGCGAAGCTTTGGCATTCCTGCCGTGAGGTGTGACCGCTGAGGACGAGGACTGTTCGATAGCCCATTTGGACACCACCGAGAATATCGGTATACATCGTATCGCCGACCATGATGGTCTGCTGGGTGGTGAGCCCGAGTTCCTTGCGCGCCATCCGCATCATCACGGGGCTCGGTTTGCCGACACTAAAGGCTTGGGCTCCCGAGGCCTTCTCGAGCATGGCTACGATGGCTCCACATCCCGGTCGGATCCCTCGATCTGTGGGGCAGGTTGTGTCCATGTTTGTGGCAATCAACTTGGCTCCGCGCTCAATCATACGAACGGCTTTCTCGATCATTTCAAATGTGAACGTCCTTCCCTCTCCGACGACGACATAGTCGGGTTGGTCGTCGACAATGGTGTAGCCGTTGTGATGCAGTGCCTGGGTGAGGCCGTTTTCTCCGAGAACATAGGCCGTGCCGTTTGGGCTTTGCATGGCCAAAAAACGAGCGGTCGCCATGGCGCAGGTGAAGACCCTGTCGGGAGGAATCCTGATGCCGAGGCGAAGCAGCTTCGCCACGATATCACGTCTGGCTCTTTGGCTGTTATTAGTGAGGAAAAGGTAGGGGATTCCGAGACGGTCCAATCGTCCAAGAAACTCCAGGGTTCCTTCGATGAGTTGGTCTCCACGATAAATCACTCCGTCCATGTCGAGGAGGAATCCGACTTGAGGTGTCATGCCGGAAACGGTGCATGAGATGTGCCATCGTGACCCAAGGGTGGATGCGATTTGCTCATTCCCGTAGTGAGCCAGAATGTGTGTCAATTGAAAGCGCCGTCAGGTATTCTGCCCGATCCCCTGGGTTGGAGTGGCTATCTCAGAGAGATGAGTAGGATCCCGGTGGGGAGAGCAAGGAGAAGCAATCCCGTTACGCCCCAGCGCCGAATCTCCTTTCTGGCGGTCTGCGCACTCAAGTAGTCTACGGCGATTTCGGAAAACCAGATCAAAAGAAGGGGAGCAATGAAAAACGGAAGGGCCCTGATGCCGATTTTTCCCAAGTCAAGATCCAGGGGGATCAGTGGAATGAAGCAAGGCGCCACGATTATCGAGATGATCCCCGGGACGAGGCCTTCCTTCAATTCACTGCCGCACGTTTTTTTGCCGCTTCGATGAATGCGTTGAAGAGCTTCGCCTGGTTGGGGTCGGTCTCGATGAGCCGTTCGGGATGCCATTGTACCCCGATGAGGAATCGATTGGGGTCGGTTGATTCGGTGGCTTCGATAATGCCATCGGGGCTCGTCGCGACGATGCGCAGACCGTCACCCGGTTTCTTCACCGCTTGATGGTGGTTGGAGTTCACCTCAAAACCACGGCTGCCAAATATTTTGCCGAGCCTGGAATCAGGTTCGAGCGAGATCGGATGGTTCACGTTGCGATGGTTGCCTCCGGCTTCGGAAGGGATGTCTTGAATGAGTGTCCCGCCATGGACGACGTTGATCCATTGGCTTCCGAGGCAGATTCCCAGAAGCGGTTTATCTGATTTTTGAATCCATTTGGTGATGAGGGCTTTCTCGAACTTGTATCGATCATCACTCAGCACGGAGACGGTGGAGTGGGGCTTTTCGCCATATTCGGAAGGAGGAATGTCAAGACCGCCAGGCATGATTAGCCCGTCGAGAGCTTCGAGATAATCATCAATCATTTCGACACTGCCATCCGTGTTTGGCAGGACGACCGGAATACCTCCTTGATCGCGGACGGCGCGAATGTATGTGTCCTGATCGAGACTGGCGATTCCGATGAGCGGACGTTCCGGGGTGGCAACCTTGGGAGGTGGGGTGACGATCGGTGGTTCGTCGTGGCGGTCTCCGATAATAAAACCGAGGAGCCCGGAGCCGATGACGGCAGCGATGGTGAGAAAGAGTCGGCGGGAGGGCATGGCGACAGAGACAGGAAGAAATTCGGGAGTCGGACTATTCGTTACGGTTTTACCGGGCGATTTGCACTCCAGTGGATGGCGCGGGTGAGCATCTTGAGAAAGACCTGGGATTCGAAGTCTGAAGGGACGCCGAGTGATGTGTAAAAGGCGCGGCCTTTTTCAGAGTAGGAATTGATCCAGGTGACGGGTTGGGTGGAAGGCTTGCCGTTGAGGGTGATGGTGCCGGATTGCAGGATGGTGGTTTGCTTGCCGAGTGCCTTCGCCTTGTAAAGTTTTCCGGAGGTCATGTCGCCGAGGCCTTGTAGAAGAGCATGATTGGACTCGCCGATGACCATGACCTTTTCGTCGCCGAAGTGGCCGTCGTAATTTCCTCCGAGAATCCTGAGGTCGAAGACTTTGTTGTCCTCGTTTGAGAAGGCATGACTGGCGGTGCGGATGCCAACGACGCCTTTATCATTTTGCCAATGGCTGCGGATGATCTGCATTTGATCTTCCGGCAGGTTCAGACGTCTGGCGAAAACAACGAGGACGTCCGCAGTTTTGATTTTCTCAACGTCCGGGAGATCCTTGGCTTTGTCCGTCACCATGGAAGTGGTGATGGAAACGGAGTGATTTTTCTCGAGGTGGGTTTTCAATATCTCCAGCGACTCGGCTGACTTGTATTCCTTGGAGCCGGAGATGAAGTGAATCCGTAGCGGTTCCGGTCCCTCCGCGAGGAGGCTAATGGGGAAAAGTAAAAAAATGAGGAGTCGTTTCATGAGCTTGTTTTACGGATGAGTTCTGACCCGAATCGTAGGAAAGACGTCCTCCATCGATCGTGGTGATCGTGGCAAAGGAGAATGAAAGCTTGGGCATTCATAATGCATCGCTTCAACCCGTGTGCGCTCAACTCGTTTCATCATTTTTTTGTCGGAGAGGTCGCTGTTGGTAGCTGGAGTTTTGTCTCTACGGGTTTCTTGTAGCACAGGCATTTTGCCTGTGAGTTGGCGACGGGACACAGGTAGGAGGCTTGAGCTACTTCTTTTTAGCCCAGTCGGCGATCGGGGCGGTGCCGGGTTCTCGGTTTTTTGCGCCTTTGACTTTGTTAAGGTTGTCGCCGAGTTCGGCTCTCTTCTTATCGGCGAGCGCTTGCATTTTGGCGACGATTTCGGGGTGCTGGTCGGCGAGGTTGTTGGACTCTGCGATGTCAACTTCAAGGTCGTAGAGCTCAAGACCGCACTTTTGCATGACGTATTTCCCGGAATGGCCGTTGTTGGCGGGTGAGATTTTGGAATTTCGAAAGGTGTGCGGAAATTGCAGTTTCCATTTGCCCATACGCATGGCTTCGAGGTCGTTCCGCTTATACCAAAAGTAGTAAGCTTCCTGAACCGGTTCGGTTTGCTGGCCGGAGATGACGGGCCAGGCGTCCCTGCCATCGATGGGCTTTTCCGGAAGGGGAACGTTGAGAAGTTTGGCGATGGTGGGGAGGAGGTCAATGGTCATGAGGGGAGTTTGAACGACCGACCCGGGTTTGAGCTTGGCGGGCCATTGCATGACGCAGGGGACGCGGACGCCCCCTTCCCAGCAGTTGCCTTTGCAGCCGCGAAGCGGGCCGACTCCTCCGGCGTGGTTGCCGTAAACCATCCATGGACCATTATCGCTGGTGAAAATGACGAGGGTGTTGTCGGTGACGCCGGCTTGATCCAGGGCGGCGAGGACTTGGCCGGTGGACCAATCGATTTCCTGAATGACGTCGCCATACTTTCCTTGCTCGGAGGAGTCGGTGTGTTTGGGCGAGGTGAAAAGGGGGACGTGTGGTTGCGGGTGGGCGAGGTAGAGAAAGAAGGGTTCGTCCTTTTTCCCGGTGATGAAGCGGACGGAGCGCTCGGTGATCCAGGTCGTCATCCAGGTTTGGTCACGAACGCGGGCGATGATTTCGTTGTCCTCGATGAGGGGGAGAAGCGGGTAATTGGGCATGAAGCGCACGGGGCCGCTGGGCCACATGTCGTTCGAGTAAGGGTAGCCGAAGTAGTCGTCGAAGCCGTGATTCACGGGAAGGAATTTTTCCTGGTAGCCGAGATGCCATTTCCCATACATCGCGGTGCGGTAGCCGGCCGACTTGCAAATTTCCGCGAGGGTGGTTTCGCCGGAATTGATGCCGATGGTGCTGCGTTGAGAGAGGGCGCCGGAGATGCCCACGCGATTGGGGTAGCAGCCGGTGAGGAGGGCGGTGCGGGAGGCGGAGCAGACGGGCTGGGCGACGTAAAAATCGGTGAATTTAACTCCGTTCCGGGCGATTGAGTCGATGTGGGGCGTTTCCCAGCCCTTCGCCCCAAAGCAAGTGAGGTCGCCGTAGCCCATATCGTCGCAGAAAATGACGACAATATTGGGCCTTTCCGTCGCTTGAGAAAGACAGAAAAGGCACATCCAGAGTGAAATCAATCGAATCATCTGGAAAGCTCACCACATCTCCGACGTAATCTCAATCGACAAGCACCGATCATGAAGAGACTTTTCACCCTTCCTTTCCTCGCGACCTATTTGTTGGCGCAAGAGCCGAATCAAGATATCAAAGAGGGGCATTCCCACAATGGCCATGCTTTCAATGAAGGTCCGCGTCAGGAAGGTCCGTTGATGGGCACAACTGGTAATGTTCATCTGCCCATTACTACCAGTTGGGATCAGGGGCAGGCTTATTTTGATCAGGGATTGGGGCAGCTTCATGGGTTTTGGTATTACGAAGCCGAAAGATCGTTTCGGGCCATTCTCGCTCACGATCCGGGCTGCGCGATGGCCTACTGGGGCTTGTCTCAGGCCAATTACGAAAATGAAAAGCGAGCCAAGGAATTCATCGCGAAGGCGGGTGGGCTTCTGAAAAAAGAGGACTTCAAAATCAGCGAGCATGAGCGGGCCTATCTTGATGCGGAAATCGCCTACCATGACGACCAAAAAGAGAAGGATGCCACCAAGCGCCGGAAAAATTTCATCCGGGCTTATGAGGATCTGATTTTAAATTATCCCGATGATCTCGAGGCCAAGGCCCTGCTGGTTTGTCGGCGTTGGCAGTTTAACCGTAAGGGCATTCCCATTACGAGTCATGTGGGGCTGGATGCTATTCTGGAGCAGATTTTCGCAAAGAACCCCAACCATCCTGCGCACCACTACGCGATCCACCTTTGGGATAACCGCAAACATGAACAGGCGCTCGATTCAGCGGCGCGACTGGGGCAAACTGCTCCGGGCATCGCGCACATGTGGCACATGCCGGGGCACATATATTCCAAGGCCAAGCGTTATCAGGATGCGGTATGGCAGCAGCAGGCGTCGGCACGGGTTGACCACAAGCACATGATGAAATGGTTTCTGTTGCCGGATCAGATTCACAACTATGCCCACAACAACGAGTGGCTATCGCGGAATTTTTCCCACCTCGGAATGGTGCGGGCCAGCATCGACATGGCGAAATCCCTCTTAGGGAATCCCCGCCACCCCAAACTCAATAATCCCGGACGGGGCTCCGCGCGATACGGTCGTCTTGCTTTGATCGACTATCTTGAAAAGGCCGAACTCTGGCAGGAGGCGCTCGAGACTGCCCGCTCGCCGTGGTTGGAGGTGCTCCCGAAGCCTGAGGACGACCTTTCCCGATTGCGGCTCATTGGAGTCGCGCAAGCGAATCTTGGGCAGCAAGTTGAATTAAGAAAGACCATCGAGGAGGTCGAATCGCATCTGGCGAAGGTCAAAGCCGACCAGGAACAGGCCAAAACGAAGGCCCGTGAAAAAGCCGGGAAGGAGAAGAAAAATGAGAAGGAGATCAAGTCAGCTGAAAAGAAGGCCCACGATCAATTTCAGAAGAATGTCAGGAAATTCGAGAATGTTGTTGGCGAGTTGAAGGGCTACCTCGCCGCGATGAACGGGGACTTCAAAACTGCAACAGAGGCTCTCTCAAAGCGACCCTCGCAGCAAACCCCGGTCCTGCGGTATTTGGCGTATGGAGATCACGAGAAGGCGGCTGAGATTGCCAGGAAGCAGATCGAGAAAAAGGACAAGCGGACCCTGCCGCTGGCCAAGGCGATCCATGCGCTCTATCACGCGAAAAGGGACGATCCCGCCTGGAAGACCGGTTTCGAGGATCTGCGCAATTATGGATCCGAATTGGAGATCGAATCGCCGGTTTTTGCCCGGCTTGCCCCAATCGCAAAGGAGCTTGGTTATCCGCTTGATTGGCGGATTGCGCACCAGCCTGCCGACGATCTTTTGCCGCGTCCGCAGCTCGATGAACTTGGACCGCTCCATTGGACGCCGCCGGTGTCGCCCGGATTTAGTCTGCCGGATCAGCATCAGAAAAATGTTTCGCTTGCCGGGTATCGCGGCAAGCCGGTGATTCTCGTCTTTTACCTGGGCGCCGGATGTCTTCATTGCACCGAGCAACTGACCGCAATGGCGGATCGTTACTCTGACTTTGAAAAAGCGGGACTCCCGATTCTTGCAATATCAACAGACAACGTTGCCAATCTTAAGGACTCTCAGGACAACTACACCAAGGGTGACATTCCGTTTCCCATTGTTTCTGATGCCGCCAAGAACATCTTCAAGCAATACACCGCGCATGACGATTTTGAGGACCAGCCACTTCACGGAACCTTCGTTCTTGATGGCAAGGGGCGCATGCTCTGGTCTGACATTTCGGCCGATCCATTCATGGACATCGACTTTCTGATCAAGGAATCCAAGCGCCTCCTATCGCTTCATCATTAGAAGGTGACGAAGTTCACGGTAATCGGGGTAAGTTTTTTTGGAGTGTGAGGGTGGCACGAGTCATCCGTCATCCAGGCCCCCAAAAGAAGATGCGATTTACGAGTCACTTTTTGGCGGGGAGTGGTTTTCCCAGCGCGCGATCGATCGTAAATTGCGTCAGGCTTTCAGATTGAAACCATCCGCGCCACATGTTGTGGCCTTGGCCTTTGATCAGTTCAAATTCGGCGGGACCACCGAGGGCCCGATAGCGTTGGATCAGGAGGGCGGTGTTTTTTTCGTGAGGGACCACTTTGTCGATGTCTCCCTGAATATGAAAAATCGGGACACGAGCTTCAGCGAGATGCTTGAGGCGTTCGATGGGATTGTTCCGTGGAAGCGCCTCTTTTAATTTCTCCGTAGTCATGTGGTAAGCCCCGGCGGCGCGGGCGATGCCGGGATAGCTTTCGATGTTACAAACGGGATAGATTCCGGCGACGCCGCCCACCTTGTCGGAGTTTTCTGCGGCCCAGTTGTATAGCATCAGTCCTCCACGGCTGCGTGCCAGCAGGCAGGGTTTGTTCGCAAAGTTTCGCTGGCTGGTAAGATGCGCGTAAAGTTCGCTGAAGGCTTTTCGGCCGTCGGGACTTCCGTAGGATTCGCCAACGTCAATTCCGGCGATGGCAATGCCCTCGGCGAGGAATCGTTCAAACATCCAGACTTCCGACTTCGCAGGAAGTCCGGGCAAGGTGGGCGCATACCAAACCCACGGGATTTTCCCTTCCTGCCTCTTGGGGAGAATGACAAAGGCGTCCCGTCCATTGATGCGGAAGGCCTCTCCGGGGAGGGGGAGTTGCTTGTTGCCTCGTTCAATTCTCATTTTTTCCAGACCATAAAATTTCGCGGCATTTGCTGAGAAAAGTTTGCGGGAAGTCGCCGGATCTTTTGTGTCAAAGTAGGCGCGGGTGAGTTTCAGAACAGCAGCATAATGTGCGGTTGTCCTGGTCACCGGCCAATCGCTGCCAAAGACAATCCGGTCTTCGCCGAAGCATTCCAAGGTGAGATCAAGAATGGGTTGATAGAATGCCAGATCGAGAGGTGCCGGTTGGGATTTTACCCTCCCGAAAAGAGCAGACACTTTGCAAAAGACATTTGGGTGTTTCGCCACCGCACGGAATTTCTCCACCCAGGCAGGGTCGAGTGGTTTGTCATCGAGGGTTACTCCTCCGAAATGATCGATGATGACTTTGAGATTGGGAACGCGGGCTGCGATGCTGGCAGCTTCTTCGAGGGTGTAGCTGCCAATGAGGATATCGACGGTTTTTCCACGGAGGGCGGTTTCCTTGAGATCCCGGTAGAATTCTTCGGTGAGAGTTTCTTTGGTTCGCCCAGAAATGCGATAGCCAAGGTAGCGGTCATCTTGGCAGAGTTTTTCAAAAAGCGGTTGGAATTTTTCGGTGCCAATCACCTGGGAAAGGTTCCCGACAACTCCGCGATAGAGCGCTTTGTTGTGCGCAGTGATATCGAGATTCCATTGGTTGTCGGGCAGGTGTTGCCCGGCCTGCACGACGACGACGCCATCCACTCCGTTTTTCCGGGCGACGATCTCGTGATCCTTCGGCATGAACGATCGGTAGAGATGTTTATTGTCTTTCGGTATCCAGTAGATGCCCTCGGGTCGGTCGAGGTGCCAGAGGTGAACGTGGGTGTCGACCAGCTTTGTTTCGTTAGTCTGGCAATTGGAAATCCCGACTAACAAAAATGGCAGGACTCGCAACAGGTGTTTCTTGAGAGGATTACTGATCATCAGAGCGTTTTACGATAAGCTTGCCGGAGCCGAAGATGAAGGGGTGGGTGGCCACTGAGAATTCGCCTTCTCCTTGATCCTGTCCATCAACCATGAAGCTGCCCACCGTCTCGTCAGAATTCAGAACGAGCTTGTAGAGTGTGTTCGGGTCCGCACCTCCACCATTGACCCTGATGCTGCCGGATCCCTCCAGGGATAAGGTGGCGGTATCGGCGATGGTGTCGCCCAAACTTGCTTCAATGATCAACGAGGCGTTTGCCTTGATGGCAACATCTCCGGTTCCGAATGCCGAGTTGGCAGCGGCGAGGAGAAAAAAGGGCTGGTTTTGGGTGGAGTGGGCCACGAGTCCTCCGGTGAAAGTGTTGGCGGCTTTGAGATGAAATTGATTTCGATTCACCCCATTGAGCGTGAGCCTGCCATCGCCTCTGATTTCGCCGTTGAAGTAGCGAATGCTTCCGTGGCCGCTGGTCGACGCGCCACCAAAAATTGCGGCGTCTTCCACCATGTTGATGGGACCGAAGCTTGCTTCACCACTTCGCAGGATGAGCTTGGCACCCTGATGCATTTCCAAAAAAGAAGGAGCTTTGGGAAGCGCGGTCAGGCTTCTGATGGCCCACAAGGTGAGGGTGGAGTCGCGCTTCAGGACGAGGGATCCTGAATAGGGTTCGGGCGGTGAATCCTGAACTTGCACGCTCAGGCCTTCACCGATGATGACGTTGTCGTCAGGTCCCGGAAGTTGGCCACCCTCCCAGTTTTCAGGGATGGCCCAGCTGTCCCGATCCGTGGCTTTGCTCTTGATCATCGTGACTCCAAGGACGGGAGTCTTGAGAAGGAATTCGTGGGATTGCAGGGCTTTGCGGGTGAAGCGGAGTTCATCAAGGGCGAGGGGAGTATTATTGTCCGGACCTCCGAGGCGGAGGGGGTTGATTTGCTCGCCGGGAATGTCCGAGTGGGCAACCTTGGCGGCCGCGACTTCTGCTCCGTCGAGAAAGAGCTTCATTTCTCCCTCGTCTTTGCTGGCTTCATGATTCCAGACAATCGCAAAGTGGTGGGGTTCTTTATCGGCAACTTTGACCGCTTCGGCGAGAGCCTGAACCCGTTTGGTGCCTGAGTCGTAAAAGAAGGCCATCTGCTCGTTCCTGCTCCCGCGGGCGGGTGGGCGTAAGTCGATGTGCCATCCCCGGTTATCTTCTCCTTCCCCGGTTCTGGTGCCGAGGAGAAAGACGGGGCGGCGTAGCCTGTCGGCGATGAACCAACCCTCGAAAGTGAAAGAGTTCCCGGCATTCAAGGCAAAGATGTTATCAACTTTCTCCTCCTGCCAGATTCCTAAAATTAAGGCGGAGTCGTTCTCGGCTTGATTGAGTGGGACCGGGTTTGGTGCAACGGGGCGTGTTCCCTTGCCGGAGCGTAGCGGGAGTAATTTGATTTGCCCCGAGTCATCGACGAGTGCGCTGTCGGCGCTCTTCTTGTCCATCCGCCACCACGCGGATTCCATTTTATCCTTGTTGTCTTTTTCGGCGATCTTCGGCCCGGGTTTCTCAGGCTCTTCCTTTGGCTTTTCCGGAATAGGATCCGGATCCTTGGGTTTGGGAGTTTCTTTTCGAGGTTTGGTCTTTTTTGGGGGGGTGGAAGTGGCCATGCGTGGGTCGTCAACCTTGCTCTCACTCCGTTTTTTGGGCTCGGGCGTTGGTTTTTTCCCGGCAGGTGGCTCATCTTTGGCCGTGATCACAGTTTTGCCGTTTTCCGATGGCGAGGGATAATTCTCTCTCGTTAACCAGAAGATCAAGGCCGCTACAGTTAAGATCGCTGCCGCCCCCAGCGCAAAGATGGGGGTGCGGGACGGGCGGGCGCTCGCGAGCATTGAGCCTGGAGGTCCCATTTGAACCATCGTGGATACTTGGCGGAGATCCACAAGCGCAGCCGAGTCGTGCGAGACCTGCATGTCGACCAGGCTGCCGCCATTCGAAACGACAACCTCTCGTCCCTCAACGACCTGTTCGTAAACCCGGAGGAAGTATGGGCGGAGTGCAAGAGTGGTTGATTCCAGGTCCTGCCGGTAGGCTACAATATCAAACTCCACATGCCGAAAATCGATTTCACGTTTTTCGGCATCATAGACGGCGTAGCGTGATCTGAGATCATCGGGGTTCCTCGGTTCTCCAACCGAACCCACGTTAATGATATAGCGTTTTTCCGGATCGAGTGCGCTGTTGGTATCTAGAAGTTCACGGACCGATCCGTCCGCTGAAAGTTCGAACATCTTTGGAAGGTGGGTGTGCCCCACAAAGGTCACGAAGTGTTCGGTGGCCGCAAAGTTCTCTTTCGCGATCTCGACGTTGTCGATGTAGTCGAAGCGGCCGGGCTCGGCGATTTCCGCGTGAACGAAAAGGATCTCCCCGGCTTCGATTGCCAACGGAACTGACGACAGGAACTGTTGCGCGTCCGGTGAAAGCTCCGTCATGGTCCACTCGATGGCCTGTCGGGCGTGGTTGTTGAAAATGGAATAGTCCATCATTCCTACCGCCGCTGCATCGTGGTTTCCGAGGACAAAGTGATCAGTGACCGACCTCACTGCCTCCAACACCTCGGCTGGCTTGGGGCCGTATCCCACAACATCGCCGAGACACACGATCACGTCGATCTCTTGCGAGCGGATATCCGCAAGCACTGCTTCCCACGCCCGGATGTTGGCATGAATGTCTGAGACGATGGCGTATCGCATGGCATCAAACCCGAGCAACCGCTGGTGTTGATCAGTCTTGAAGGCTAGCAGAATGCACGCACAAGTCCTCTCTTATTTCCGTTAAATCCTCGCTTTTTTACGTCGCGATCCCAAGTGGGGAAGGTCTTATTCGTTGGTAAACTGGAATTCCTCTGCTCTAGTCGCCCGTAGAGTATTATCATCAAAGTAATCATGAATAGACGTCTTGCCGCCACCTTTGCTGTTTCGCTTTCTTCTCTCGCGCTTGTGAACGGGCAAAACTCCCCATCCCTTCAGACTCTTCAGGAAGGGCTCATTCCCAAACGTGAAACCGGGGTGCTGGAGTTTCTCAAGAAGCACCCTGAGTTCGATGGACGCGGAGTCGTGATCGCGGTTTTTGATACCGGTGTCGATCCTGCGGCCTCGGGATTACAACTGACCTCGACGGGTGAGCGCAAGTTGGTCGATGTCATCGATGCCACTGGTTCCGGAGATGTCGACACCTCGCACCTTGCCGAAGTTGACAAGGATGGGAAGCTGGAAGGCCTTACCGGTCGCAAGCTCACCCTTCCTGCCAAGCTCAAGAACCCTTCAAAAAAGTTTCATTTGGGAATGAAGCGGGCCAGTGATCTCTTCACCACCGGAGTTAACCGGCGTATCACCCGTCTGCGGGCTGAAAAATGGGAGCGGGAGCTCGCGGGTATCAGAGAACAACGGGCGAAAAAAAACGAGGCTTCCGAAGAGAAGGGCGGAAGGAAGGCATTTCAAAAAGCAAAGGTTGATTTGACCTTGAAAGATCGGGATCAAATTGCCCGCGAGAAGATTCTTCAGTCACTTGAAGACAAGTTTGCCTCGTCCGACCCAGGGCCGGTTTACGACTGTGTGGTCTGGTCGGATGGCAGGGAATTCCATGTCCTGATTGATACGGATGAAGATGGGGACCTTCGCGATGAAAAGGATTTGCGGCCCTTCGGGATTGCAGGGGAGTATGGCAGGCTCGGTCAGGAGGAAGCAGCCACCTTTGCGGTGCAGGTTTATGAGAAGGGGAATCTTCTTTCGATTGTCACCGTGAGTGGATCGCATGGCAGCCATGTTGCGTCGATTGCTTCGGCTCACTTTCCGAAAGAGCCGCATCGTGATGGTGTTGCGCCCGGAGCAAAAATTCTCTCCATTAAGATCGGGGATACCCGGCTTCGAGGAAGCTCTTCCGGCCTCGGCGAAATGAGAGGGGTCGCCGCCTGTGCGCAATATGGTGCGGACCTGATGAACGCCAGTTGGGGTGGCGCGAGTCAATATCAGGACGGGAAAAACGACACCGCACGCATGTATAACTTGCTCGCCGAAAAATACGGGGTGACCGCTTTTGTCTCGGCAGGAAACAGCGGGCCCGCCCTGTCCACGCTTGGTAGTCCCGGAGGCGAGGCCAGTTCCATTATCGGGGTGGGTGCTTATGTCTCCGATGAGATGTCGAAGGTTCTTTACAGCCAAACAATCGAGGGGCCCAATACCGCCTACCAGTTTTCTGCCCGCGGTCCGGCGCGCAATGGTGATTTGGGAGTGGATGTCATGGGGCCGGGTGGAGCGCATGCTTCCCTGGCATACGATGAAATTCGTAAATCACAACGTTACCACGGGACCTCCATGTCGTCGCCTTCGGTCGCCGGACTGGGTGCCCTTCTTGTGAGCGCCGCAAAGCAAAGCGATGTGCCCTATTCACCGGCTCGTATTCGTGCCGCGCTCATGAATAGCGCGCGCTTCGTCAAGGGGGTTGAAGTGTTTGCCCAGGGTGCCGGGCTCGTGCAGGCACTCCCGGCGTGGGCTCACCTGCAAGCCAATCAAAAGCAGCCCGCCTGGGATCATTTCTACGACGTTGAGACCAAGGGGAATACCTTTGGTTCGGGCCCCGGGCTGTATCTCCGCGGAGACATTCCGGTGGGTAAAAGGGAGGTCCGCTTTGATCTTTCTCCGAAGTTTCCGGCGAAGGTGACCGCGCCCGAGAAATTCAACCTTGAAGATGATCTGATTTTTACGGCAACCCAACCATGGGTGAAAATCCCGGGGTATGCCCGTCTTGCCAATGGAAGTATTACGATACGTCCCGTACTTGATATTCCCGTGTCCCGCCCGGGTGAGCCGCTTTATGCGGAAATTCACGCCAAGCTCCCCGGATCGCCCGGGGCAGGCCCCCTGGTCCGGATTCCCATAACCATCGTGCGAGGTGAGAAAACCGGGGCTCATTTGAAGCATCGTGGTGGATACGGGCTGGAGATCGAATCCGGCAGAACCTACCGCCGCTTCTTTCAGGTTCCTGCAAATGTCAGTCATGTGAAGATTCGTTTGCGGCGTGATTCGGGGGATCCTTTGGCGCGATCCCTGATGCTGCACACCGTGACACTGGTCGCTGACTCCAGTTACTATTCCTACAATTCCCTCGATTATTTGCGTATGGAATCGGGTGGAGAGAAAGAAGTGCTCGTTCCGGTGGCGCCAGGGAAAACGGTGGAGTTCGCAATTCACCAGCCGTTCTTCTCTGTGGGTAAGACGCGGGTGGAGGTGGACTTCGAATTCTTCGGGCTGACTTCAACGCAGGAGCGAATCGTCTTTCATCCCAACGACCGGCATGTCCCGTTTCAAGTGATTGCTGCGAGTGATGAGGAGGTTTCGGGCGAAGGTCAGATTACCCGGGCTCATTTTTCAGAGATGCCCGTGAAGACCGAATTTCTCTCCTCCGATCAGCGGAACGCTTTTCCCGCCGGTCCTCGTGAAAGAAAGGCGGTTGCGCCCATGCTTCTGCGCCAAACCTTTGAGGTTGCGGTCGACAAGCTTACCAAAATCGAGCTCTCATCGGGTCGTCGCTACGACGCCGAGGTTTCCGGCTCCATGATCACGGCCTATCACGAATCCGGAAAACGACTTTATGTGGGCGGGGATTCCCGCAACGCGCGGGTCGAGCTGCCCAAGGGGAGGACCACCTTTTATCGGGTGCTCCATAGTCCGGAGCGGTCATTGCTGAAGGCCGAAGAGAATCGTCCGCTCAACTATTCGGTCAAGCTTGAGAAGCCGCGCAAGCTTTCTCTTTTCGAAAACCATCGTGCCGTTGTGAGAGGGCGCATGGCGGGATCTCTGAGCCTGATGGCCGGGCGAAACAACACTCTCTTGATTGGTGGTTCGGATCTGGCTTCCATGGCCAAGCACAATGCAGGAGCGGACTACTTCAGTGGTCGCTTCAAGTTGACGCAGAGTAGTGGCAATAAGGCTGATCTTCTTGAGATTCGGGTCGAGTGCAATCCGGGGGAGGAATTTGGAGCGGTTGCAAACCAAAAGGCCGAACCGGTTTCACTCGATCAAAAGAAGTCACAGCTCGAAGAGTTGGAGGATGATCTTTTCAACCGCGGTCTCGCTTTTCTAAAGGCAAACAAAAAAACCAAGGATAGGAAAATTCTTAAGAAGAGGGACGAACTCCTCGGGGAATTATTGAAGCAACGTCCAAAAAACGTGGAGCTTCTTCTGACTGTTGCTGAGATTCGGTTGGCCACCGATGGGGTGAAGACAGGTTGGTTGAAGGCTTTGCAGATTCACCTTAAAAAAATCCGGAGCCAGTTGAAGGCGCAGGAGGTGGCGGCCTACTTTGGGGCAAGAACTGAAGCTGAGGAGGCCTCGCTGGAGGAGAGAAGAGAAGCGGCATCAAAGCAGAAGGAGATGACAACCCGGCGTCAGCAGTTGGCCGCTCTCGCCCTTTTTGAGGGGCGCATGTTCCTCAAGGCCAGGAATATCAAAGGCGCTCGTCGTGCTCTTCGTCAGGTTCGGCGTTGGGAGGATCAGCCTTCAAAAGATTTTCGACAGTTGGAGTATGATGTTCTCAAGGAACAGAAACTCTTCGGGTTGGCTTTGCAAAATTTGGAAGCTCGTCTGATGGAGACGCCATTCGACCAGAAGTTGATGGATGAGAAGTTGGAGCTTTACGGCAAGCTTGGCTTCCACAGGCGGTTCAGCGGGCGTGTTAGACTTGGAGACAAGATGCGAAAAAGCGGTGGCGGGAAGCCGAAGTGATTTTTTTGGGACCCCAAAAAAGGCGGTGCATGACGCACCGCCTTTTTCCTGGGGGGAGCATTTGATTCGGAAAAAATCCCGAATCTCAGCACGGAGATGGTTACTTTTTAAGCAGTTCAACCATGGCCTTGCCCATGGCTTCACCCACGTTCATGTAGGTTTCCGGATTTCCGCTGTAGTGGCCGCTGGAGCTTCCACCTTTTGAGAGGGGGTTGGTGTAAACGAAGCCGACCTGACCTTTGAGTTCCGGGTCGTCACTCTTGGAAACAGCTTCCATGGCATCGAGGATTCTGCCGTCGCCGCCACCTTTTCCTTTTTTGGTCTGGCCCAGAGATGCGGTGACAAACTTGGCCTGGGGAGCGTTGAAGTCTTTGCGGAGTGCCTTGATGAGTTGAATGAGATTTTGCTCATACCGCTCGTAGTGGGCGGGATTCCGCATGTCCTTGTCACCCTGCCACCAGAAGAAGCCCGCAACTTCATATTCCTTGGCGCCAGGGTAATATTTGTCGAGGTTCTCAAGGACCTTCTTGGCCGCCGCGATGTCACCGTCATATTGACATCCGGCATACCATCCTTTGGACATGTCGCCACCTGTGTCACCTCCGGGGTTGTCCGGAGTGCCCCGGTACCCGGGCTGCTCCTTGCCATCGTATTCGTAGGGTTCGCTTCCCGGCGGGAGGAGGTCCCAGCCGAGGCTGCGGTTGCCGATGCAGCTTTTTAAGATCAAGACGGGAGCATCAGTGACTTCACCGAGATAGTGGCCGATTCCGATTTCCGGACCAATATTTCGTTCGACGGTCAACCAGTTGTTTTGTTGGTCTTTTGCCGGCGAATTGCCGGAGCACATGACGAAGGTGTTGCGGACATCTTTGCGGACGGTCCACTCGCCGGCATCGTCAACAAGGTAGGGATACTTTTCTGCGGCGATTCCTTTCAAGGTAGCGGCCTTTCCAAAGCCAAGCATATTGGATTGGCCCAACAGGATATAGACCTGCACCGGCTTGCTCATGTCAGCGTCCTTGCCATCAGGATCCGGAAGGATCTCGGGGAGTTCACCGACGGACGAGGATGAACCGCCTCCCTGGGATTTCAAAAAGCTTATATCATCGGCCGAAAGAAAGGACTGGTTAAATTTCCTCACCCGCCCGTTGCGCAGGGTGACAACAACTTCGCCGGTTTCGGCATCGTATGACTTGAACTTGGCGTCAAACGACTTGGATCCGTCGGCGCTGGTCCAAGTGCGGCCATTGGCACCGGTCAAAAGCGCGGAACATATAAGAAAGGTTTTTAGGCGGGGAAAGGTGATCTGTTTCATGATGATAAAATCGATTGAACATCAAGGGGACGGAGAGATAGAGGACCATCTTTCGATAAAGCTGAGCGGTCAGGAGTCTATTTGCGAATTTCAATCTCTCATTTGCGGCTTCTTTTGTTGTCGTCGGGCGGATTCATGGTCACTTTTGGGTTGTGTTGACGAAATTCTCAAAAGAACGACGACGTCGGGTGGCCATCTCGCTGGAGATGGATTGGGGCTTCAAGCGGCACCTGGAAGTATACGCCGGGTGTCAAAAGTATGCAGACGAGGCGGGATGGGATTGTCGGATTCACCCGGCGGTTGATAAGGTCCTTGAACGAAACAAGGGCGTGGCTCCTCTTGATGGGGTGATTGCGCGGGCCACCGCTTCTCTTGCGCGGTCCGCGAAAAAGACGGGAACTCCTTTGGTGAATGTTTGGCTCAACACGCCGGCCGAAGGGCTTCATGGGGTTTTTCCTGACTATCGCCGGACGGGTGAAATTGGGGCCGACCATCTCCTGGGAAGAGGCTTGCGCAATTTTGGACACTTGGGATTCGTGCGCGACATCGATGCCAGGGCTCAAAATGATGGGTTTTGCGCCAAGCTGGCTGAATCGGGTTTTTTCTGCAATTCCCACTATTTTTCAAGAACGGGAGTGGAACGCAGCGCCGGGGGGTGGGAGCAATTTGTCTCCGGAATTGAAGATTGGATTGCGACCTGGGAGTTGCCAATCGGAGTGTTGGTCTGCAGTGATCTCTTCGCACGCTATCTCGTTGATATTTGTCAATCCCGCGGGCTGCATATTTCGCAGGAGGTTTCAATTGTAAGCACCGCCAATGAACCTCTGATTTGTGAATCACCCTCTCCGAGCCTGACGAGTATCGACATGGGGTTCGAACAGATTGGCTATCAGGCGGCGGCCATGTTGGATCGCCTGATGAGCGGGGAGGAGATCGATCCCAAAGTGCGATTGATTCGTCCGGTCGCCCTTGTCCCCCGTGATTCGACTGATCTCTATGTTGCGGATGATCCGCTTGTTTCCAAGGCGTTGAGATTCATCGCCGAGAACAGCCATCGTCGTATCGAGGTGCGTGATGTCGTTCAGGCTGCCGCGACCAATCGACGCGGTCTCGAAAGGAAATTTCGAGAGTCTCTGGGCCGGACGATTGCCGGTGAGATCACGCGTCTGAGATTGGAGCGGGCGAAGAGGCGCTTGAGCGAGACCGATGTTCCCATGAAGGATGTTGCGATGGATGCCGGATTTCGTAATGCCGATCACTTTTACAAGGTCTTCATTCGGGTTGAAGGAGTCTCGCCAACGGTCTACCGCAAAGACCATTTAAACCGTTGATCTTTTCTCCCGATTTCGTCCGTGCAATACCTCCTGTGTTTGAAGCTCTCATGCCAGATTTGCAAACTTGAAAGATTGGTAAATCCAAGCGAGTTTAGGTAGGCAACATCCCGTTTGTGAAGCATCCTACCATTTTATTTTTTCTTCTCTTGAGTCCTGTTTTGTTGGCGCAAAAGACCGACGACAATTATTGGGCCTACCAGCCTGTGCAAAAAGTTTCCGTTCCTGCGGTTGAGGATCCTTTTGTTCGCAACCCGATTGATGCCTTTATTCTCGCCGCGCTTCGAGAAAACGGGATCAAGCCCAATGAAAGAGCGGACGAGGCCCGGCTTCGTCGTCGGCTCTCCTACGATTTGACCGGACTTCCTCCCGAAGCGAACGAGATGTCATGGTCGGAGTTGGTTGATCATTATCTGGCCTCGCCCCGGTTTGGTGAAAAATTCGCCTCCCATTGGCTTGATCTCGTTCGCTATGCCGAGACCAATGGCTTCGAGCGTGATAGCATGAAGCCGGAGATCTGGCGTTATCGCGATTATGTCATCAAGTCATTTAACGAGAACAAGCGCTACGATCGCTTCATTCTGGAGCAGCTGGCGGGCGACCAACTTCCGGACAAAACCCTCGATAGCTGTATCGCAACCGGATTCATGACCCTCATGCAGCGGGATGATGAACCGGCGGATCGACCCCAGGCTCACGCGGATCGGATCAGCGATATTGTTGATGTCACTTCCGAGGCTTTCATGGGCACAACGATGGGATGTGCCAAGTGCCACGACCACAAGGTCGATCCCATCTCCCAGGCAGACTACTTCTCCATGATGTCGTTTTTCGATGGCATCAAACAGGATCTTTTCAAGAGCCCGAATCATACCTGGATTGATCCCGGGGTGGCTCGTGAGCGAGAGGAGGAGAGACAAGCGAACCGGGGCCAAATCGAGGAGCTTTGGAAGCAAGTCGACCGGAAGTTGCTCGAGCCCTATTTAAAGCGTTCGGAGAATCCGCAGGATATCGAAACTGATTGGATGTTCATTCCGGGCGTGCCCAAGAACCCGGGTTGGTCGCTGCCTTCGTTCGACGCGAATGGCGTCGGCTTCAAGAAGCTCGATAAATTGCCTCGCAGTAAAATGGTGACTTTCCGGTCAGAGTTTGGGCTTCAGGAAATTCCCAAGCAGTTCTTGATCTATCTCAAGGGTGACTTGCAACACCTTGAGATCTTTATCAATGGCGCGCCGGTGCACGACGGTGTGATTGAGAAGGTCCACGATGAGATTTTCGTGCCGCTTCCGATCGAAGAGCTCACCACCGGAAAAAATGTCATTGGTGTCATCACCAGATTTAGTCGCAATCGTCCCGAGATTAGAATCACACGTGAGCCCGTGCATGATCTGAATGCTGATCAATTTGCTCTCATCCTCCCCGGGATGATTCATGGGATTTTTGGGGATGACTTTGGTTCCCGCATGAAACCTCTTCAGGAAAAACGACGGGATCTCGAGCGCCCGATTGAAGGGATTCGCTATCATGGTGTGCATGAGGAAGGGCAGGTTGCCGCGCCAAGGATCCACACCCGGGGCAGCGTACACGCCCAAGGCGACGAGGTGCCCGTGGCTTTCCCCGCTGTCCTTGATTCCGCAGATCTGAAACCCAAACGCAACCGCCTTGAGTTGGCCAGATGGATTACTTCACCGCAGCACCCGACAACTGCCCGCGTTTGGGTGAACCGGCTCTGGCAATATTGCTTTGGGGCCGGTCTGGTGGAGAGCTCCAACGAATTTGGCAAGCTCGGCACAGGAGTCTCCAATCAAGAACTTCTCGATTATCTGGCAGGGGAGCTTGTGGATTCGGGCTGGGATACGAAGCACATCCTTCGGCTCATGCTCAATAGTTCCACCTACCAGCTTTCTGCCAAGGGAATGAACGACAAGGATCCCACCAACCGTCTCCACTGGAAGTATTCCTCACGCCGTCTTACTGCCGAGGAAATCTGGGATAGTTATCTCGTGCTCACCAATCAGATGAAGTTTGAATTAGGCGGCCCTCCGGTTCGGCCCAAAATGCCCGATGCGGTTCTTCAGACATCGTCACGTCCCGACAATGTTTGGCGTCCTTCACCCGGGGACTCCGCGAATCGCCGCGCGGTTTATATTCATGCCAAGCGATCCATTAAACTCCCTCTTCTGGCGAACTTTGATTCGCCCGAGCGTGACTTTTCCTGCCCCTCGCGTTTTGCCACCACGGTGCCAACGCAGGCCCTGACCATGCTAAACAGTGAGCGCATGAACGAATTTTCGGACAAATTTGCCGCGCGCTTGAATGGTCCGCTGGAAGAGAAAATCCGCGTAGCCTTCCGCCTTGCCACCAGCCGGGAGATCAGCGACGGCGAACTCCACGAACTCACTGGCCTGGCCAAGGACCTGCAGGAAAAACATGGTGTTTCCGATGATCAACTGATGTCGCGGATCTGCCTTCTTATCCTCAATCTGAACGAAACCCTCTATCTCGACTAATCATGAAAGACTTTTGCGGACAAACAAACCGGCGTGAGTTCATTTCCACCGTGGGAGGTGGCTTCACCTCGCTCGCCCTTGCGGGAATGATGGCACAGGGCAAGAAGAAGGAAACCAACTTTGCGCCCAAGGCCAAGAGCGTGATTTTCCTCTTCATGTATGGCGGACCCTCGCACATCGATACCTTCGACTACAAGCCCGGGATGAAGGGGATGGATGGCAAAACGGTGAAGGTGAAAACCTTTGGTCGCGGTGGTAAAAAGAACGAGGGTCGTATTGTTGAGCCGAAGTGGAACTTCAAACAGTATGGGCAATGCGGGAAGTGGGTCTCTGATCTCTTTCCGAATCTGGGGGAGTGTGTCGATGATATTGCTTTCCTGCACTCACTCACTGCTGAGTCGCCCATTCATGGTTCGGCGATGTTAAAGATGAATTCCGGCTCGCTGATCAGCGGTAAGCCTTCCCTTGGAAGTTGGGTGAATTACGGCTTGGGAAATATTAACGAAAACCTTCCGGGTTATGTCGTGATGCTCGATAAGACGGGTGGGCCGATTTCCGGAGCCAAAAATTGGTCATCCGGATTCATGCCGGCGAACTATCAGGGCACCGTTCTTCGATCGAAAGGCGATCCCATCCTTGATCTCAAGCACTCGCGCGGTATGGGGCGAAATGAACAATACCGCATCATCGAGTCGCTCAATCAACTCAATGCCGGGCATCTTTCCCAACGCCACGGGAACACGAATCTGCAGGCCCGCATCGATAGCTACGAATTGGCTTTCAAAATGCAATCGACCGCGCCGGAAGCGATCGACTTCGATCAGGAAAGCGAAGCAACCAAGAAGCTCTATGGGATTGATGAAAGTCGCACCGAGGATTTTGGTAAGAAGTGCCTGCTGGCCCGTCGACTTGTCGAGCGAGGCACCCCGTTCATTCAAATCTACTCCGGCGGGGCGCACAATGACGACAATTGGGATGCGCACGGCGACCTCGAGAACAATCACAACAAGCACGCCGGGAATACCGACAAGCCCATTGCCGGCCTTCTCAAGGATCTTAAACAAAGAGGTCTTCTTGACGAAACTCTCGTCGTGTGGGGTGGGGAATTTGGACGTCAGCCTACTGCGGAATATGCCAAAGGCACGGGCCGCGATCACAACTCAGCCGGTTTCACAATGTGGATGGCCGGAGGTGGAATCAAAGGTGGTGTGAGTGTGGGACAGACCGACGAGCTTGGTTCCGCCGCCGTGGAAAAACCGCTCGAGGTGAAACACCTTCACGCCACTATTCTTCATCAACTTGGGTTTGATCCCAACGACCTCCACTTCCACCACGCCGGCTTGAACGAAAAACTTGTAGGTGTTGAAGGTGCGGATCCCATCACCGAGATCATCGCCTAGAGGTTTTGAAAATCTGGTGAAGGTGGCTGGTGCTCCATAAAATGAATCCGAAAGATGGGCCTGGCCGGAGCGTTTGTATCGCTGTGGGTTCATCGAAATTTTTCTTCCTGGCAGGGTGGCTGGTCTTTTTGTCGGCTCCGGCTTTGAAGGCCGCTGAAACCGGTGTGACTTTTCTGGAAAACTACTGTGTGCAGTGTCACGGAACTGATAAGAAGAAGGGAAAGATCAGTCTTCACGATCTCGGTGGGGATTTCCAGGATGCAAAGACTGCCGACCGCTGGATCGGAGTTCTTGAGCAACTGACTGCTGAAGACATGCCTCCTGAGGACGAGAAGAAGCAGCCTGGTTCGGATGAGCGCCGGCGAATGGTCGATTGGATTGAGGCAAAGTTGGCGGGAGCCAACCAGGGAGAGGCGTATCGCAAGAAGTTGCTCGCTCCGGAATATGGAAACTGGGTTGATCATGAAAAACTTTTCTCCGGTGAGATTAAGGCGCCGTCTTTTTCACCTTCACGTCTTTGGCGCTTGAGTCCTGAAATCTTTGAGCGCCGGGGGTTCGGCAAAGCCCGCAGTCCCTTCACCTACGTGACACCCGAGAAGGGAGTTCGCGATTACGCGGCGATGTCGCAGGTTGATCAAAGCACGGTGCAGATGATTCTCATCAATGCGGAGCAGTTCCTTGAGGAGCGTGAGAAGAGAGGGGAATTTAAAGCCCTGGAGGAAGCCAAAACCATGCCATCGGAAGAAGAGCTTGGAAACCTGATCACGAGGGAATTTCGTCGCATCGTGGGGCGGGCTCCATTGGATGATGAGAAGCAAAAGTATCTTCAGTTCCTCAAGCGGAATATCGACCTTGGCGGAAATCTCAAGGGCTTCAAAACGATGGTCAAGGCGCTCTTCCTGAATCCCGAGGCGATCTATCGCATGGAATTTGGCCTTGGAGAGAAAGATGAGCATGGACGTCGCCATCTTTCCCCGACCGAAATCGTTAACGCGCTCGCCTACGCACTCACTGATGAGCTTCCCGACCGGAACAAATTACTATGGACGGCCTACGAAAAAGGTGAGCTCAACAACCGCGAAGAGGTTTCCCGGGTCGTCCGGCAATTGCTCGACGAGCAACTTGGAACGGGGCGTTGGTCGCAGCCCGCGCTTCCCCGCATCATGCGATTCTTCGAGCAGTATTTTGGATTTGATCGGGCGGGTGATGTATTCAAGGACACCGATCGGCGTCGGCTTGAGGGGATCTCCCAGTGGAACACCCAGATGCTTATTCACGATGCCAGAATGCTGATTAACCATATCCTTGGCAAAGACGAGGATGTCATCACAGAGCTTCTGACGACCAACAAATATTTCGTGGCTCATCCGGGCGATAACGAATTCGCGAGGGAGTTTTACGACGAGAGAATTGCCGAAGTGACCCATCCAAAATACCTCGAATGGGAGATGATCAAAGCGAAGGAGGAATACGCCAAGCGCAAAAAGCCAGGTCACGTTTCACCGGAAGAATGGGAGGAAAAGCGTTTAAAGTGGATTGAAGAGAAAAAGAAGAAGGCTGAGCGGACCTTGAAATTTTTCAGCCTCGCTTTGGAGGAAGGGATCAATCCCCATCCCGATTTTCCTTTTTCAAATCGTTCGCGGGGAATTGCCGATCTCATTTATATTACTCCCTACAACCTTCCACAGTCAGGCCGTGCCGAGAAACAAAAGTGGAGCTGGCCGATCGAGCAACCTTTTGAATTGCCCAAAGAACAACGAGCCGGACTTCTAACCCACCCGGCCTGGCTGGCGGCGTGGTCGGTGAATGATGGAAACGACCCCATTCATCGTGGAATCTGGATTCGAGAGAAACTTCTTGCCGGAAAATTACAGGATGTGCCACCTGATGTGGACGCCAAGGTCCCGGTCGATCCTCACAAAACCCTGCGCGAACGCCTCGATGTCCTGCGCGAGGAACGATGCTGGAATTGTCATCACAAGATCAATCCCCTGGGCGAGACCTTTGAAATATTCGACGATTGGGGGCGCTATCGCACCCACCACTACTTCGGAGAAGATGGAAAGATCGTCAATCGCCGGGATGGCCGCTTTGAGCAATTGTTAAAGGAAGGAAAGTTGACCAAGCGCGCTGTTAACGCGAGCGGGGCAATTCGAGGGTCCGGTGATCCCGCGGTCGATGGCGATGTGAAAGATGCCATCGAAATGATTCACCGCCTCGGCCGGTCGGAGCGGGTGCGACAGTCCTTCATTCGTCACCTTTTCCGCTATTTTATGGGGCGGAACGAAATGCTGAGCGACTCCCGAACCCTCATCGAAGCCGAGCAGGCCTATCTTAAAAATAACGGGAGTTTCAAAGCTCTCATTGTTTCTCTTCTCAGCTCTGATTCTTTTCTTTATCGCCGTTGAAGTCTGATCTGCCAAGCTAACCTCAATCATCATGATCCAAAGACGCCGCCAATTTCTCAAGGGAATCTCGCTGGGGGGAGCATCCCTCGCCATGACTCCCTTCGTTCGCTCCTTGCACGCGCAAGCTTCGGGAAACCCGGACCTTCTCCCGAAGCGCTTCGTCTTTGTGGTGAAGTCATCCGGGATTGATAAGTTCAATCTTGTTCCGGACGGGCTTGAAAACCATTATGTGAGTCCAACCAATGGCGCGAAATTGGGGAACAGGGCCCGGCGTCCCGGCCCTCTTGTCGATGTCTCGCTTAAGAATCACAGGCTTCCTGAAAAGCTTTCGCAATTGGAGGCTTTCAAGGACCGTCTCACCATCATCCAGAGCCTTTCCGGCGAGGGTTTCAGCGGAAATCACACCTCCGGTTACGGGGCTCTTTCCTGTCACAATTCCGAGACGGTTGCGATCGCTCCGACCATTGACTGCCTCCTGGGGCAGTATCTCTCCGACGGTCCGTATCCGATGTACGGGATGTCAACCAACGGTCGTCTTCTCGAAGGCGGTGCGGGCCTTTCCGAAAGCTACTGCTATCCCAATATTTCCGCTTATAAGGCAGGCATGCCGGTCCCGTTTCAGGCTTCACCGCGCAAAGCCTTCACCGAATTATTTGGAGCCTCGGTGGCGCCACCCGATCAACTGGAGGCGGAATTGGCTCTCAACGGGAGCTTGATGAATTTTCTGGCCGAGGATGCGAAGCGGCTTGAGAAGAAGCTTTCAGGCGATGACAGGGAACGCTTCGCTCTCTATCTGGAGTCCTTCGCATCGCTGCAAGAGATCGAGAAAAAGAAGGCGGGTCTTGCCGATCAAATCAAGAAATTTGCTCCGACACCAAGCAATCATTACGATTCTCTCAAGCCGAAGCACCGGATCGAATCCTACTTTGAATTGGCGGGTTCGGCCTTGGTCACCGGCCTCACCAATGTGGTTACACTCAGGCCTGACACGCTGGGTGTGCAATACACCGAACTAGGTATTAGCAACTCGGTGCACGCGCTGGGTCACCTCCAGGAGAACAAAGCAACCAACGGAATGACCGGGCATGAGGCGAGGGCTGCGGTCGAAAAATTGCATCTCGCGGGGATCGCAGAGTTAGCCCAAAAGCTGGATGGAATGCCTGAAGGTGATGGCACGATGCTGGACAACACTCTTATCGTTTACATGTCCTGTGCGGGCGGCGATCACCATGGTGGCCAGGCGGATTGGCCTTTCCTTCTACTCGGTGGGATGGCCGGAAAACTCAAGATGGGACGTTATCTTGAGTTTCCCAAGTATCGCGAAAGTGGGCACCGAACCATCGGAAACCTCTACCTGTCATTTATGCACGCGGCCGGGATCAAACCACCGGAAACGTTTGGCCAGACCGACTCCAATTTGAAGGACCTGAATCTTGCCGGGCCGCTTGCCGAGCTGATGGCGTAGGTTTATTTTAGAGGAAGTCGATAGGCTTCGGCGGCGTTCTTCCAGAAGTAGCGCTCGCAGGCTTCCTGCCCTTTCGCCGAAAAGTATTCGTTCACAAGCTTTACGAAGCTGGTGTAGTCACCGCTGTTCTTGGTGCATGGCCAGTTGCTGCCAAAGATGAGGCGTTCCGGGCCGAGGTTTTTCCAAAGGACATCGAGCACACTGCGATAGTGATCGAGCTTGTGCGGAGCAGGTTGCGGAATGCTTCGCTGATACAGTCCCGAAATTTTGCACCAGACATTTTTATTCTCGGCCAGCTTTTCAACTGCCGTGACCCATTCGTCCGGAGCGGGCTTGCCATCAAAATCATAACCAAGGACATGGTCGACCACGAGGTTGAGATTTGGGACGGCGCGGGCGAGTTGATCGACTTGCTTCACGGCCTCCACCCCGCCGCCATTGACAAGAATGTCGACTGTAAGCTTGAGCGTGGTCAGTTTGCGGAGGTTCGCGATGAGCTTTGGATCGGCGTAGTCGATGGCTTTCTTGCTCTGGCCATTTCGCAAGCGGATTCCAACAAAACGGGGATCTTTTTTGAACTTCCGAATCGCAAATTGAAAGTCGTCCGAATACGGGTCGACGTTACCAACCAATCCCACGAAAAAGTCGTCACCTTTCACGAGGTCGAGAACCCAGCGATTGTCTTCGATGCGATCGCTGGCTTCGACGACGATCACTCCGGTGGTGCCGGCGGGTTTTGAAACCTTATGAAACTCAGCTGGAAGATGCGGCTTGTAGAGAACCTTGTCGTCCTTCGGTGGCCAGGGGATGCCGTCTTCGCGGTTGGGATCGTAAAGGTGAATATGGGTATCGATGATGTGCTTCACTTTGGGAAGCGGGCGCTCATCAGCAGCGAGGGCGATGGCGAGAAAAAGGAAGATGGACAGGGTTTTCATCGGGAGGAGGATGACTGGGTTTACTTCCTTTGGAAAGCTTCGTGCTTCTTGTTGCCTCCCGAAACCAGATATGCGATGAGGTCTTTGAGTTCCTCATCATTCATGGCATTGATGGTCCCGGCGGGCATCATGGACATTTGCGAAGGTTCAATCTTCTCGACCAGGTGGGCGGGCTTTTTTTGCAGGTCTCCAAAGTTAAATGGGTTGGGAGCGACAGCGATTTCTTTGTCGTTCCTGTAGATCAGGCGTCCGTAGAGTCCGCTGCCATCCTTTAAAGTGATCGTGCTGGCCTGATATTGTTCCGAGATCGATTGGCTGGGTTCACAGATGGCGACAAGGATGTCGCGGATTGAATAACGGTTGCCGACCGATCCGAGATCGGGTCCGGAGTATCCACCGGAGCCCGAGAACCGGTGGCAGGCCACGCAACGTCCTGCTGAAAACATCTTTTTCCCATTCTCGAAATCCCGTCCGCGAAGTGGACTCTCGAAAAGCTTCATCGCAGTGTCGATCGTCCAGTTGACAGCCGGCCCTTTGGGAATGGGAAGTTTACTCAAGTCGACTCCAGCGATATCACCGAGGAGCCATGAGACCGAGGCCTTGGCTTCGGGAGGGAGGTGGTCAATGGCGTCCTGACGGATCGCGCGGATGTATCCGGCGAAGCTTTTGCCGCCGCCTTTTTCGAGGGTTTCATTGAGCCAGCCGAAGTAGTATTTGCGATCATCGAGCGACCAACCGTTTTGGACTTGTCGCAAACAGTAGGTGTAGTGAATGTTTTGACTGTTTGGCGTGTTGCTCATCATTTTGAGGATTTCCTGACCATACTCCTCGCTGCGCTCCAGCATCTTTTTGTCATAAGCGACGGTCGCAGTTTGGGTGGACTTCATGAGTCGGGTGGTCTTGGCCACGACTGAGGGTGCGTCGAGATAGGAAAGAATGCGGCAGAGCTCGGCATTCACGCGATCCTCTTTGGCTGGGTAGTGTGGATCGAGTTGGGCAATGATGCTGGTGACTTCCGTGGCGGACGGCTTTTCCAATCTGATGAAGCAGAGTGAGTAGGCGCGCAGGAGGGCGAGTTGGTCTTCCACCACTAGTTTGCCGAATGGGATCTCTTTGAGCCTCGCGATGACCCTTGCGGAGAGTTCGGGCCCGCCGTGTCGGGCTAGAGCAATCGCGCCATAGATCAGCTGACGAGGATTTTCTTCGGTGAGCACGCGCTTCTGCCAGAGTGCAAGATCCTGGCACTCGATGGCAAGACGGGCGGCGTAGCGGATGCTTCGGTCGTCATGACCAAGGTGCTTCCAGGCGGTATTGATCGCTTCTTCACCACCTTTGTTGGAGCCATGAAACGCTTCAAGTGCGTGCCGGAGATCGCGGAGACCTTGATTACGGGTGAGCTGTCGGGATGGCTCTTCCTGTATGGGGTGGGTGTAGCGGATGCGGTAAAGCTTGGAGTCAGTATTACGGCCGCCAGTCAGGAAATACATATTACCATCCGGGCCGATGCGCATTGCAGTGATGTTGAGTGGATTGCCGTGGAGGAACTCTTCTTTGGTCCCGGTGTAGCTGGAGCCGTCTTCTTCGAGCGTGATCGTGTAGATGGTGCCAAAAGTCCAATCGCAGACGAAGAGCTTGTCTTGATAGTAGGGTGGGAAGTGGGCGTGATGGCCAAAGCTGACACCTGTTGGCGAACCGGGGCCGATGTTGAGGACGGGGCCATTGCTGTCGGCGAAATACTCACGCCATTTCGCGGAACCATTGCGCCAACCGAATTCGCTCGCCGAGGTGACATGGCAGACACGGGTGGGGCGATACCACGGGCTGCCGACATCAAATTCAAGGTCGGAATCGAAGGTGAAAAGCTCGCCCTCGCGGTTGATGGCAAGATCGACCGGGTTGCGGAAGCCGGACGCGATCATGGTCCACTCGCTGCCATCGGGAGAGATGCGCGAGACCCAACCGGCGGGTGCTTTGATTGAAACGGCATGGCCCATCTGGTCGGGCATGGCTTCAAGAAGCGAGTCCTTTTGCCAGACAGGAGGCTGGAGACTGTCTACGCCTTTTGGAATGGTGCCGTAGTTTCCGCTGACAAGGTAGAGGCCCTTTCCATCCTCCGTTTTGATGATGTTGTGAGCCGAGTGCTCGTATCCCATGCGGAGTTTTTTAAGGAGTTCGAACTTATCGTAGCTGTCGTCCCCGTCCGTGTCCTGACAACGGTAAAGGCCGGTCATGGTGACCATGTAGAGGCTGTCGAAGGCGTGAAGAAATCCGAGCGCTCCGCCAACCTTGCGTTTTCCCCAGTTGATGGGCTCGTAAGGGAATCCCTTCAAAGGCTCTACCTTGATCGGGGTGATATCGCCCGGAAGAGTAACTCGATAGACGCCCTTGTCGTCCTGATCGGAGACCACCAAGCGTCCCTTCGGATCAAAGGTCATCGCGACCCAGGAGCCCTGTTCCTTGGGGATGTCATAAAGAAGTTCGGCGTCAAAGCCTTCGCGCAGGGTGATGCCGGTGTCGGGATCTTTGACTAGCTTTGCTTTGTCCTGAGCGTGGCCAGAGAAGCAAACACCCAGGACAATTGAAGAGATGAGGGAAGAGCGAAGAATTTTCATAAAATGAACGGGCCGGAAACCTCCTGATCTTTCGCACAAAATTCTCAAAAGAACAAAGATTGTTCAAAGTCACTTTGCATGACACCTACCCTGTTGAGGTAAGGGCGGCGATGGTAATGTCTCCCTTTGTGCGAGCTGCCCCTCAGTGGGAGAACAAACCCGGAGGGGTTGCTTCGGCTTGTGCTGGTTTGCTTAATCGGGCAGCTCGAAGATGGAATTGTGGACGAGGCGGGTGAATTTTTCGCCGTCGCTTCCGGTGAGTTTCATCTCGATGGACATTCCCCAGGTGGGTTTAAGATCGGGAATGATGAGAGTGATTTGATCACCGGAGATGGTGGCTTTGGTGACCTTCCACTCGCGCTCATTGAAGTGTTTGGAACCGTAGTTTTTGGTGCGCTTGAGGTCCCAGGCCTTGATGCGGAAGCTCTCGGGCTTGACCGAGGCAGGATCGATTTCATCGGAGAGGGTGAGAGTGACGCCGGATTTGCTGGCTTCGATTTTGGTCGGAAGGTTAGCAGGTTTTTCGGTCTTGCGGATGCGGTAAAAGCCGCCGGCTTTGCGTTGGGTGCCGGCCCAGGCGAACATGCCACAGCCGTAAAGCTGGCCGTCACCGGGGTGAAAGCGACCGCGCATGATACCGGTGGGGAATTGCTTCAAGGGAAGCTCGCACATCCCGCCCTGGCGTTCGCTGTTGATCGTCTCGTGGGGCACAACGTAGATTTTTCCGTAACCGTAGCTGAGGTTGAGGAGCTGGCCGTTGAGGCTTCCCCACCTGGCATCTTTGGGGACCCAGAGCAGTTCCGAGGGGGAGCGGTCGAAGGCATTGGTGATCCAGCAGAGGGGATTCTTCATGGCCTCGTCGCTGGTGTCTGTGACCGGCGAGTAACCGTAGACGTTGCCGAAGAACTCGGTGGGGCCGTCGCCATTGACCCAGTTGATGCGGTTCTTGGGATTCCAGTGGCCTTCCTGATCGGTGACGATGAAAGTGCCATCGGGATTGAGGCAGACCCCATTGGCGGCCCGGAAACCCGTGGCGAGGATATCGGTTTTGGAACCATCGGCACTCACGCGGAGGAGGGTGCCGTGATGGGGGACGAGCGAGTCCTTGGCGTGCCGGGCCGACTTGGCGTAGTAGAAGTTTCCTTTGTCGTCGGTCTGCAAGCCCATCGCGAATTCGTGGAAGTGCTCGGTGACCTGATGGTCGTTGTTGAGGCACTCGATGTAGTCGATTGTTTCGTCGTCGTTGTAGTCGTGGAGGCGAGCAAGTTGGTCGCGGCAGGTGACGTGGATTTTATCGTTGATGATTTTAAGGCCAAGCGGCTGGAAGAGGCCGGAGCAGATGCGCTTCCAGGTGAGGGTCCCTTCCAGTTGATCGATACCCTCCACAATCCAGACGTCGCCCATCCAGGTGCAGACAGCGGCGCGTTTGCCATCGGGGTAAAAATCAAAGCCGCTGGTGCGCATCCACGATTGGTGGGGGTTGAGATTTTGCTCGGGCACGGTGAGGGTGTCGACCGCGAAGGGACCCGATTCGTCGCCTCGTTGGATCTGGGTGGTGACGATGGTGGGTGCCGGGAGTCCCGGGGTCAGGTGGAAGTGAGCAGAGGTGGCATCTTTCTCAATGATGGTGCCATCGCTTAGGTGGAGCAAGAGGGCCTTGGATCCTGAATTGAAAACCCGGCAGAGAGCCCCGTCTTCGATCAAGTAGTTGTCATTTGGGAGCTTCTGATCACCTCGAGATACTCTCATTTTCAAAGGAGACTCGCAGTCGCCGACGGAGATCAGGCGATAATAGGCATTTTCGTCGTAATCGACAAAGGTTTCAGTCACTCGTGTGTTTCCAACTCGATAGATTACGACGGGCCACCCCTCCTTGAAGTAAACTCCTTCAAACTTAACCCAATCCTTCGGGAGCGGACCAAAGAGGCGGCCATCCTTCCCTTTGACACGGATAGGATTCCACGATCCAGTCACAGGATGGGCCCAGCCGGGTTTGTCGTCGTTGACGAGGATGCGTTTGCCGACGATGGAGGTGTGGGTTCCGTGGGAACCGTCGAAGGCGATACCTTTCCAGTCGACGAATTCATCGCCGGTGTAAATGGCGGCGAGGCGCATGGTGTCGTGATCGTAAACCGCCCAGGCTTTTCCTTTCGAGATTCCACCGGGTCCTTCGTCAAGGCGGATGGCGATCCCTTTTTGGGCAATGTTGACGTTCGTATCAAGCGGGCCGGGCTCGATTTGATAGGTCCAGAATAGGACGTTACCAAAGTCCATTTGTTTGTATGGTGGCGGCGTCTTTTTTGATTCCTTCTCTTCGATCTGTGACATGCCGCGCGGGAGAGAGGCGAGGTAGCTTTCGTCGATCTTGCTGAGCTGCGACTCATTGTGTTTTTTAAGATACTCTTCGCGGATGTAGTGGATGACGTCGTACTTCTGACGGGTGGAGAATTGCGGCATGGGCATCATCATGCCGTAGCCCTTGGTGAGGGTCTGATACATGCGGTAGGGATCGTTGCCATTTTTGAATTTTCCTTCGTGGAACTTCAGGGCGATGGGGATGGAGCCTTCCTGTTTTTCGGTGCCGTGACAGGTGATGCAAAGTTGGTTGTAGATTTCCCGGCCGCGTTTGAGCGAGTCCTTATTCCATGCCTTTACGATCTCGCGATGATTGGAGGTTTCGAGTGGTTGGATCCAGGCTTCGTGGAGAGTCAGTCCATCGGAGCTCCCGATTGAGAGAGTGGTGCCGAAGCCGGGATGAACCCCGGTTTCGACCAGGTCAGGTAGCTTTCCTTGAGAGGCTTCGGGCTTTTTCCAATGAAAGTCGGGGGTGTTGAGTTCATCGACTTTCTTTTTTGCAGCGGTGGCGATTTCCCCGGCAGTGAGCGAGCGTTTCCAGAAGAGGACCTGGTCGATGGAGCCGTCTTTGAAATCGCCCCCGAAGTCCGGAGAGGTGGTGCCGACTTTGAAAACGTGATCCTTTTGATCCTCCGATGTCAGCTCCTTGCTTGAGGCTACTTCTTTGCCATCCAAGAAAATCCGGACGCCGCCTTTGTCATCGCCGACCAAGGTCGCGAGGTGTTCCCGGCCGTCGTTGATGCGTTTGCCTCCGTCGATCGCACCTTCCCAACCGACATCGTAGTGAAGTCTCCCCCCTTGAATGAAGAGGGTTTTTCCTCCGGGGGCCCATTTGCCTTTTGCGGGAGCGAGGGCCGCGAGAGTGCCTATTTTGGTCGTGGTTTTGAAGCGAACCATCAGGGTGAAGGCTTCATCCATCGGGAAGTCTTTTCCGGGAAGGGGCTTGAAGGCGGTGTTGCCGTCGGTGACCAGAGTGCCGGGGATTTCAATGCGTTTGGTGGTGGGATCGCCGGAAGTGGACAAGTGGATAAGTGCGGGGGAATTGGGAAGGTGTTCGAAGGTGAATTCGGCGGTGGCGTTTTCGCCTGCCGGAAGCTCAACGGGATGGTCGCCAAATTTGACGGTGAAGTTTGTCTTCGCCGAGTAGTTCAGGAAAAAGCGAAAGTTGGTCCGGGGATCATGCTGGCCCAACCGATCGACACTTTTCGAAAGAAGGGAGGTTTTGGTCATGTCGACCGGCACGGAAGTGGGCGGGGCAAGCTGTGCGTTTAGCAAGGGTGATGCAACAAGGGCAAGGGCCGCGAGGAGACGCTCTTTCATTGCTTTGAAGGTTACAGATGAAGGGCTGATGTCAAAGCAGAAGGGGGCGACATGTTGACCCGATTTTGGGTAGGTGGATCAATTGCGTGGAACTTAATGAGTTTGACTCATGAATTCGAAACGGTCTTACTCGAGAACTGATTCTCGAATATGCAAATCCCTCTCGTCCTATCGCTTTTCCTTTCTCTCGTTCTCTATCCCAGTGTGGTGTCGGGTCAGATTTCGGATGATTTTAATGACGGCGATGATGCCGGGTGGACTCGGCTGAATCCCCTTTCCAGCTTTGGCGTGCTTGCGACCTACTCGTTTCCAGATGGCGTGAGTTATCGAATGCAGGCTACGGCGTCTCCGAATCCGGATGCCTTGGGCCAGAGTCGGATGGGGGCGTTGCGAAGCGACGCAAGCTACTCTGCGTTTCGCATTTCGGTCGATTTGGTGTCGTTTGATCCGGCCATTGAGCAGGATATTGGGATTTTGGCACGGGTGACGACTCCGGGATTAGGAACGTTGAATGGCTATTCCGCGACTTTTGATGTCGATGAGGAGCGGGTTTTTATTTCGCGCATTGATTCGGAAGAGCCCTCCGGAGTGGGAGACGCTGATTTGCCATTGGATCCGGACAGGGATTACCGGCTTGTTTTTCATGGATATGAGGGACGTTTCCTCGTTGAAGTCTTTGATGTGAATGATTTGACGAGTCCTCTTGTTTCGGCCGAGGGGGAAGATGAGACCTATCAGGATGGCACTGCAGGACTTTTTGGAAATGCCGGTCAGCCATCAGGTATTCTTGACTTCGTCTTGGATAATTACGAATCGGATGACCGCCCGGATGTCGATCAGGACGGAATGCCCGATCCGATTGAGGCTGTTTTTTTCGGGAATCTCGATCAGCCCGGGGATCTGGATTTTGATGGTGACGGAAGAAATAATGCCCTTGAGCTGGAGGAAGGAACTGATCCCACGGTGAAGGATTCATCAGTCGAGGTGAGGAAGATTAATGTCGGGCCTGAACTTGTTTCGGTCGAGTTCAGGATGCTGGCGGGGAAAAGCTATCAGCTGGAGAAGAGTTCGGATCTTGAGAGTTGGGCCGTCAATTTAGAGGCCGAGTTTACGGATCTGGGTGACGGGATGGGTTCGCTGAGCACTTCCCGGGGTCTAAGTACGGAGTTTCTCCGGGTGAAGACTGCGGACTGATCGACTACTCCGCACGGATCTTGAGTCGGGCAAAGTCGGTATTGGATGATGATGCCGGTGATATTGATCGGAACATCCTAGTGATAGAGCCGTCCGCATGGGGTGGAGATGGCATCATCTCCATGGTGTTTTCGGACCAGGTTTTCAGGTCTTGGCTAACTTCCATGAAGTAGGTAACGCCAAGAGCTCCGGGCCAGGATTCAAACTCGATGCTCAAGTGGGTCACTCCTTCGATTTCCTGAAACCCACCCCGAATTTGGTTTGGCAGATCGCTTGCATCTTCCGGGTGCATGCCCAGGGCGAATTCGGCGAAATTACTCCAGCCATCATTGTCGGGATCGGCATCAGGGCCCGAGATGGCCGGATCGGCAAGATCGTTCGTTCCGAAGGTCCAGTTCTGCCATTCGATGAAATTCATTGTGGAGATGGTCTCCATTGGGTTGCCGTGAATTCCACGCGAAGCGATCCAGTTGTTGCCGTCGTTGTGATTCGGGTTGTTGGAAGGTAGCTTCAGTTGGAGGGTGAACCCCTCGCCATCGGCGGCAGTGGGCCAGGGCCTTTGATCATTATAGGTGAAGGCTTTGATGAGGCTGCCGTCACGTGCAATGATCTCAATCCGTTCACCGTCGTTACTCAGATTGCCACGATATTCGCCAGCAATTCCGGTCGGATCGATGGCCGGATATCGGGCCAGGAACGCGTGTTGATCCTCAACCAAGAGAAGGCTTTCGCCAGCCGGGATGCTGAAATTGTTGGCGTCTGTAAAATCAAATTCTACACCGTCGGTGAGTCGGACACCGTCGAGGTGAATCGGTCCGTTGGAGATGTTGGTGAACTCGATGAATTCGAAATCAGTTCGGCTGTAAATTCCTTCGGGATCTTCTGCCGGGCTTGGCCTTGCGGGGCGATAGCTCAACTCACTCACCACGAGATTTTCGGCAGTCGCCGGAGCGCCCACGAGGTAGCGCACCGAGTTGACCGGCGACCATTCGTTCCCGGAGAGAAGTCGGGCGCGAACGACGGCGCTGTCATTGAGAGTGAGTTGCGAGGGATCACTTGGGCTGGTGGCGTTGAGTTCAAGGTCGAAGCTGATGTCGGAGCTGGTGGCGCTGTTTTGGTGGACTTCCACGGAGATGACATTTTCGCCCTCAAGGAGCAGGTTGACCGGAACGTCGTTCTTCTGATGGAAGATGGATTCATCGGCTCCACCTGCGCTATTGGTGGCAAGCGTGGTGTAGGTGATGGGACCGGTGGCAGGCATGCCATTGCGCCAAATTTCAGTGCCGTTGAGATAAACGACGGCTCCGTCATCCCTGCGCAATCCGAGCTGGAGCCCGGTGATGTTCGCTGCGTTGTCAACGGTGAAGGATTTTCGGAAGTAAGTGGTGATGAATTTGTTGCTTATATCTCCGCCGAAGCCGACCTGGGTTCCTTCTGCTCCGCCGGGACCGTCGCCATAGCCAAGCTCGGCCTGGCCGGTGGACCATGCCGAGTCGTCAAATCCAACGGCTTGCCAGGCCGTCCCTTGATCGGAACCATTGTCGAGATAAGACCATGTCGATTCTTTCGCGATTAAAGTGGCGGAGACCTCGCTGCCGTTCACGGCGATGGCGTTTGGATTGATCGCTCCGCCAGGGAGGCGCGGGTCGCTGCCATCTGTAGTGACGTAAACGGTGCCAGGTCCGGCGGTGAGCGAAGGTGAAAAACCAGCGGTCACCTCGCCGCCATGTGGTTCGAATTCGGGAGCTTCCACGGGATACCAACCTTGTGCCCGAAGTTGATTGAGAAGGATTCCGGTTCGCTGCGCGAAGTAGGTGTCGGTGACGTAGTTCCATTCGTTTTGCCATTCTCCATCACGGTCCCACGGGGGGCTGATCGCGCGGGAAGGTTGCCAACGGGCGGTCTCGGGAACGAGGGCTTTGCTGATTTCGTTCATACGGTAATCGAAGGACGGGGTGGCGCCTCCGGGAGTCAGGAGTCCGTCGTGGAAGAAGTGTTTGTAAATACGATCACGGAAGTAGACCCGGAAATCGCGGTCGTTCATCAGGGTCCGAAAGACTCCGTCGGGCGCGTTTTGGTCGAGATTGTTTGCGTTGACATCGTAGAGCATGACGTCGCAGTCCCACGAGAAGAACTGCCAGCCACCTTCGCCGGGGTTTTTTGGTCCGGCAGCCATCCAGTTGTGCTGGGTGGTCCAGTCCCAATCGTTGCCGCAGTAGTAGTAAAGGAGTTGGTTGTCGGCGAGGCTCTCCCAATTGATCCAGTCTTTCGAGGCTTGTCCGCCGGTGGACGCGGCTGTTTTTACGGCGTTCCATGCGGTGCTCCAGGTGTCTCCGTTATCGTGATCGCTGCCGGTGCGGCCGGAATTGGTGTAATGATAGTCCTCGGCGTCCCCTCCGAAGTATTTGTCCATGTAGTGATGCATGGGGCGCTCGTGAAGGTGATAAAGACCGTGATAAGTGCCATTGATATAGCAGTGGACGTAGCGACCATGCAGCGAGGTGTGGCCCATGATCATTTCCATGTCGCTCACCCAGCGATTGCGAACGTAGAGGGCATCGCCGGGACGGTAGGCCCCGTTGGATTGGTTGGTCGGAATCGCCATCCAGTAAAAGTTGTCGTGGGAACCGCCGCGGAGTTGCAAGAGGTCGAACTCATCATTGTCTGTTTCGGTGCTATAAGGTTCCTTGGCAAAAACGGGATAGCGGAGTTTTGACTCGCCGTATTCGCTGCGGAAATAGAGTCGCCAGTTGTTTTTTGCAGACCCTACGCTGGCCCCTCCGACGATCTTGATTCCGGCATCAATTTGAAAGCCCGGCTCGCTGCCATCATTACTGATGAGCTCCATGGACATCTCGGTTTCACTCGAGCTGACACTCCCGGATTTCACTATGGAAACCACAGGGAGAGCGAGAAGGCCATCTTCCATTTCGGATCCGTAAGTGGGGTGGTCCGTGATGACGGATCGAAAGACGGACTGGCCAAGGATGCCATCGGTGTCTTCGTTGGCGACACCGCCGACCCAAAGATAGGTATGAGTGGAAACCGGTGAGATCGCGGCTCCGGGATGGACGGCTATGGCGCGGATTCTCCGGGTGCCGCGGGTGGTGCTACCGGTCTCGGGCGATACCGTGAAGGGACCGGTATAAATGATTCCAGAGCCGGCGGTGGGTTTTTGTCCGTTGGTGGTGTAGCGAATGGTTGAGCCGGGAATGGTGGGGGTGAGTTCAAGTTGGAACGCTTCGTTGTAAAGACCGCGCTCGACCGAGAAGGTGACTTCATTTCTGACGTTCGCGGCAATGCTGCTGTTGGCGGCGCCCGGAGTGGCGCTTTGGAGGAAACCGAGTTCGCTGAGGTTTCCATCCTGACCGAACGAGACGTCCGGATAGACCTCGGGATATTTGATTTGGCTGGCGATGGTAAAGCCATCCGGTTTGACGAGGTAGAGGGTTTCGCCCGATCCCGAGAGCTGGAAATTGGTGTGCAGGTTGCCTCCATCGATTGGTCGCCGGTCTTTTGCGGAAGCAAAGACGATCAGGAATTCATTGGGTCCCACCGTGATCGCGGGGAAGGTCCATTTGGTCAGGTTGTCCGGATCATCGCTCAGATGCCAGCCATTGAGGTTTGCAGCTCCGGCTTGTTCGTTGAAAATTTCAATCCAATCGCTGGCCGAACCATCTTCATCGAGAAGGGTGCTGCCATTGCTGGCCACCAGCTCGTTAATTCTGAGGGAAGGTTCGGTGACGGTGAGCGTAAAGCTTTTTTCAAAGGTGAGGCCCGAGCGGTCAATGGTGCGGATCCGGAAGGAAAGGGAGGGTAGGATTTCCGGTATGGAAGCTGCGACTTCCAAGGTGTCACCATCAATCGAGAAGAGCGCGTTGTCGTCACTCCCTTCTCCTGGAATCAATTCGTAGATGTGACCGTCAATGGAGTTGATGTCGGATGTCGTGAGCTTACCGACCGGGGTTCCGATGATTGCTCCCGAGCTGATGGAGGTGGCGCTCAGGCCAAGGTCGCCTGGAGCGACGGGGTCGCCCAGTGTGAGGGCGAAATCGGCGTCTAAAAAGCGGGCCGGGTCATCGGCATCGGTGGTGCGAACGCGAACAGCAAATGTTTCGCCCGGTGCGTGAGCAGTGAAATCATAAACGGGGGACGGGGCCAATTGATCATCGACGATTTCAAATTTATCATTATCAGCGCCACCGGGTGCGAGTGAGTAGAGGTGGGTGGAGTTGCGTTTGAGATCGACGGTGGTGAGGAGGCCGACAGGCTCGGATTGGGCTGCAAAGAATTCCTTTGGCGAAAGCTCCAGTGACTCGGGCGTCGGCGGGACGGTGACCTCGGTGACGGTGAACGCCTGCAGGATGGGATTGTTGTCCGACCCCATCGCGGGTTGTCCACCGAGGTTGACATTGAGTTCGACATTGAGAGTGGTGTCTCCGGGTGCGAGGTTGAAGGGTGCGATATAGGCGAAGCCGTTATTGCCGTTCCACGCTCCTTGTCCTTGAGAGGAAAAATCATCGACCGCGAGTTCGCCTTCGATGCCGATGTCCCACCGGCGGTTGTTATTCCGGCCTTCATTGAAGAGCATTTGCAATTCATATTCCACACCCGGGTTAAGCCCGGTCACCTGGAGGGAAAGACTGCCCGGAGCAGGAGTCCAGCGGATGTCCTGCATGATGAGTTCAAGGTTGTCGGCGGATGCTTGGTCGGCCCCGGTGTAGGATGGCCGGCTGGCCCAGTCGTTGATCGAGTTGACAGCGGAGACCGTGACATTGGCGGGAGGGCTTCTATCGGTCTCGAAGAGAACGCCGTTGACGGTGCGGTCACTGTCTCCAAAAACATCAATGGCAACCACGACCCTCGCTGGATCGAGTTCCAGGTCATCGGGCCCGGTGAACTCACGAATCTCGCCAACGTTTATTATGGTTTCTGCTGTCGCAGGCAGGGCCACTGATAGGAAAACCAGAAGCGCGATGGCAAGGTGAAGCATGGAGATCATGGTTGGAGAAGGCTACCCGTTGGGATCAGCCAGTTCCAGCTGTAGTTTTATTCGGCAACTCGCACGCGGTAGAATCCCACCGGTCCGGTTTGCGGCAGGGGGTCCTGATGGGTCGTTGTTTCTCCCTGGCTCGCAATGCCATCCTCAATTTCAATCCAAGGGCTCTGAAGGTTTGTCGAGAATTCGAGGATGTAAGACGCTCCGGGTCTGGAGTTCCAGGTGAGGATTGAAGTCCCTGTGTCCGGGTTATAATTCAAGTTGGTAATTTGAAGGGGAGTGGCAGCACCAGCCTCTGTGACAATCACGGCCTGAAGAATGGGATTATTGTCCCTTCCACGTGCTTCAATCCCACCTATCTGTTGTTGCATGACAATGTTAAGAATCCCGTCTGCCGGAGCTTCGAATTCTCCGACATAGGCAAAACCATTATTTGCGGTCCAGGCATCCACCGATTCACGTCCGGACGAGGTGTAGTTATCGACAACGAGTTCGTTCTCAACTGCGATATCCCAGTGGCGGATGTTGGTGGATCTTCCTTCGTTGGTCAGAAGTTTGATTTCGTAGTTCGCTCCCGGATTAAGCCCGGAGATGTCGATGGTCACGGGGTTGGGGGCTGCGTTCCAACGGATGCTCTCCATGATTGATTCGAGGTTGTCGGTAGAGGTGGCGTCAGCTCCGCTGTATTCAGGGGAGACACCGTTGGTTGCAGGCGTGGCCCAGTCGCGAATCTGATTGGGCGCGATGGTCGTTACGGTCACTCCGTCGTTTGTGACCACTCCGGCTCCACTGGTATCTTCCAGGAAGGTGACCCCGTTGACATCACGGTCGAAATCTCCGAAAGAGTTCACCGCGATTACCACGGAAGCGGGATCGAGATTGAGATCATCCGGTCCGGAAAATTCGATGATGTCGCCAACGAGAATTTCGGTGAAGGAATTGATACCGGGATCGGTCGGAGCTGGATCCAAGTTGTCGTCCACCCCGTCGTCGTCAGAATCCCTTTTCGTTGGATTCGTTCCCGCCGCTACTTCGTCTCCATCGGAGAGGGTGTCGCCATCGCTGTCTCCGGAAAGAGGGTCTGTCATGTTAATGGCTTCGTCCCCGTCATTGAGGCCGTCCTGATCGGAGTCTTCATCGAGGGGGTCGGTGCCCGCCGTGGCTTCCTGTCCATCGGTCGAGCCATCATTATCGCTGTCCTCATCGGTGGGGTCTGTTCCGGCGGTGAATTCATCGGCATCGGACGATCCGTCGCCATCAAAGTCGCCGGTGCCCGCACCAGGTCCCGGGCCGCTCGCGAGGCCGGTGAAGTCAGCGATGTTTCCAAAACCCAGTTCCCAGGAATCTTCGAGGCCGTCATTGTCGCTATCCGATGCGACAACGACTTGAATCGGGGTTGAAAAAGAGCGCCCACCCTCGTCGGTGCTTTGGATTCGGACCGAAAGTGTTGAACCCGAAAGTGCGGAGAAATCGAAGTCGGAAATCAGTTCGCCATCGGCAATTTGGAACTTGTCGTTGTCGGTGTCGCCGGCACCGGCGACGAGTGAATAGGTGTGGAATCCGCCGTTGGGATCGGATGACGAAAAAGTACCGATGGTGGCACCACTTGCCAGACCTGAAGGGAAAATGTTTGGGGACAAGGTGATGGCATCCGGAGGGAGCGGAAGCGCGTTGAGGTGGACAATGACAGCCTGAAGGATGGGGTTGTTGTCCGCTCCTGCGAAGGGGGTATTGTTCGGGTCGACCGGGAAGGGTTCGCGTCCCATGGTAATATTGAGAACGCCGTCGCTTCCCGGCGCAAAGACTCCTGTGTAGGCGTAGCCGGTGGTTGGTGAAGAAACTCCCCCTCCGCCAGTGGGGCCAATCGAGGTCCAGTCATCGACAACGAGTTTGTCCTCGATCCCAATATCCCAATGGCGGTCGCTGACCGAACCATTTTCGCCAAAGAGAAGTTGCACGTTGTAGAGAATCCCTTCTTCGAGTCCGGAAATATCGACGTCAATCGTGGAAGGTGCGAGGGACCAGCGAATATCATGCATGATGAGTTCGAGGTTGTTGGTCGAAGCGCCATCGATCCCGGTGTAGCTGGGAGCGGTTTGCCAGCCATCGATTTGATTGGTTGCGCTGGTCGTTACAGTAACGCCACCTTCGGTGACAGGACCAGCCACATCGGATTGGAAATTGACTCCGTTTACGGTGAGTGGACCGGAATTGCCGTTCACGTCCACGGCAATGACACTGAGCGTGGGGTCGAGGATAAGATCATCCGGGCCGGTGAATTCCACCGAAGTTCCCTCGATCATATTTGTGGCTGTTGCCCCTTGAATGAGGAGGAGTGCGGAAAGAAATCGAAGGTACTTCATGATACGAGGGTGAACACGGCATTAAGCCGCAAAACCGCCTATCAGGTAAAGTACCTAATCAGTGAATTTGTGGGGAATGCTTTGGCCGGGTTTACTGTTCGGATCGGTAGGGTTTGCCGGTTTGATACAGGGCAATCTTTGCCTGGAGCTTTGGGAACAGATCATTTCGTCCGATGGCGCGAGCGGCGGCGATGGCCTTGCGAGTGGCGATGATGGCTCCCTCAAAATCTCCGGTTTCAGCGAGCGCGACACCCAGGGAGTCGAGCGGCGAGGGGTGGCTTTCTCCGGCCCGGGCGATCACTTCATTGGCAAGTTCCAGCGCTCGTTTGCCATCACGAAATTCGTCGGCAGGCGTAGTGGCAAGAAGCAGGGCGAGATTGTTTTTGATATTCGCGGAAGTCGGTTGGGCTTTGAGGAGTTGATCGTAAATGCCGATCGCTTTGGCGGGGTCGCCTCCGGTCTGGTGTGCGAGGGCGAGTGAGAGTTGGTAGCCCGACTGCTTTGGCTCCAGCGCGATCGCTTTTTCAAATGCCCTCACGGCGGAGTCATATTGCTTGATTTGCAAGTAGGCCTTGCCAAGGGCATTTGAGAGTCCGGCGTTTTTTTCGCCAGCTGTGGAGACTTCGTCCAAAACCTGTCGGGCTTCATCTCTTTCACCGGCTTGCCAGAGCGAGACCCCTAGCGGGATCTTGAGGACGACATTCTCTGGGGCGAAGTCCAAAGCGCTTTGGTAGGCTTCGGCAGCGGCCTGCCAATGACGAAGCCCTTGCTCGAGTGTGCCGATGAAATACCAGGCTTGGGCTCGTCTTGCGAGGTCCGCCTCGGCATTGGCGGTGAGGGGGGCTTCGGTGACCTTATGAGCTTCACGTCTGGCGGATTCGGGATCGCCGCCGGCTTGGTAGGCTTTGGCAAAATCAAGGTGCCCGAGGGGGAAGAGACTGGTGCCATCGCGGCCGGGGAAGGGAAAGGCGTGTTGGGCGAGGGTTTTGGCATCGGCTTCAAGGAGGTTCAGGTCGGCCAGCAGTTGGTCCGCGCTCACGGGGCCTTTGTAGATTGCGGCAAGACGTCCCCATTGATCGATCAGGAAGCTAGAAGGAAGTGGGAGTGGGCGTTGGCGGACGATGACACGGTTGTGGAGAACAGTCAGCAGGCGCAGGCCTTTCTGATCGGTGGCACCAATCTGAAAGGGAAAGTTTGATTTGGCGACGAGATCCTTCGCTCCGGTGACGTCAGGTTTGACATCGCCCTGCGGGACTCCCTCGACGGTAAGGGCCAGGATTTCGAGTCCTTTTTTGGAAAGCTCGCCGTAGCGTTTCTTAAGGTCGGCCAGCTCGCTGCAGCAGTTGGGGCACCAGCTGGCCCAGACGGTAATCAGGGTGGGGCTGCCTGATCCACTGGTGTCGGGATGGTGCTTCTGAAGCTCGCCTTTGAAGTCGACATAGTCGAGAGGAGGCGATGGGATGCGGTGGCTGAGAATGATGCGGGCTTGCTCGGTTGGAACCGGGGGAATGAGTTCGTTTTCGTCGTCAGGGATGGCGGACTTTCTTCGTTCGATGACCCGGGCTGCACCCGAGTTTTGAATCAGTTGATAAGCTTTTCCGGGCGTGATTTGCGTGAAGGTTTCCGGAGCTGCGCCGGGCCAACGCACGACGACAGAGATCGGTAGGCCCTTCGGTTCGCCCAGCCCAAAGTGGAGGCGTTTTCCGGATTGGCTCATGAAGCCATCGCCAGCGGTCAGGGTGCGGGTGATGATTTTATCGCCCATCTCCAGGTTTAGCACCGCCCCGATGCCATCGCGGTTACTGGAGGTTCCGGTGAGCTCAAAAGCGACCCAATTCCTGCCCGGGTTGAGATTGTTTTTGACGAAGCGGAGGCGCGGGCCTTCGCGGTTGGTTTGCCAAAAATCGAGGTCGCCGTCCTGGTCCCAATCGGTCGCGATGACAGCACGGCCATCATCAATGAAATCGAGCCCGCTGACGGCCGAGACGTCGGCAAAGCGTTTCAAAGAGCCGCCTTCGGACCCGAGATTGAGGAAGGCGCAGTTGCGTTCGCGTCCGCTGAAGGAGCGACCGCGGGTGAGCATGGAGGACAGGGCATCCCAGTTTTTGAGATAGCCCTCGAGCGAATCAGCCTTGTCGAGTTTGGCTGGGGATTGCGCCACGACCTGGCGCCAGTAAAAACTTCACAAATCTCCGCTGTCGGATTGGGTGAGAAAGCCGTTCGAGACGATGATATCCTGTTTGCTGTCGTTGTTCAGGTCGACGAACCGCGAGCCCCAGGCCCAGCGGCCCATGGTGACGCCGGTTTCCTCGCTGGCGTCCCGGAAGGTGCCGTCGCCATTGTTGAGGAAAAGGGAATTTCCCCGGGCGTGGCGTTGAAATTCACCCCGCACGGCGTCGTTGATGGAGGTTTGAAAATTCCTTTGGTAAGCGATGCGGTTGCCTGCGCTCGACCACATGTTGCTGACATAAAGGTCGCGGTCACCATCACCATCGGCATCTCCCCAACTTGCAGACATCCCGGCGGAAATATCTTCGACTCCAGCTTCTGCGGCGACGTCGGTGAAGTGGACATTTCCAAATTCATCACGGTCATTCCGGTAGAGATTGTTTCGACCGTAATCATTGGCGACGTAAAGATCAGGGTCGCCATCATCGTCGTAGTCCTCCCAGGTCGGCGCGAAGGAATAGCGGCGGTTGTTCTGATCGAGGCCCAGCTCGATGGTGGCATCGGTGAAGCGCCAGTTGGTATCGTTGCGGAAAAGAACATTCCGGCCCCCGTTATTGGCATCGTGGTAGGGGATGGGGCGGCCGAGTTGGGCGGCGTCGCCCTCTTTGTCTTGGGAATTTGAGCTACGCAATGAGTAGCAGGCCGTGTAAATATCGAGGTCACCATCGAGGTCGATATCAGCAGCGGCGAGAGCGACGGGAGGGGCTTCGGGGACAAGCCTGTTCTCTTTGACAATGAAGTTTCCATGCGTGTCATTTTGCATGAAAATTACTCCCAGAGTGGTGGCGATGACGAGGTCCTGGTGGCCGTCGTTATCGAGATCGACAAAGAGAGCTGCCTGGGATTGCAGTCGGAAATCGGTGCCGGAAGCGGCGGAGGCATCGACCACGGTGCCATCGGGCTGTGCGAGGAGGAGCCGATTGGGGAGGCCTCCGGGCTCGCAGAGATAGAGGTCGTCGAGACCATCCCCATTGACGTCGCCCAAGGCCATGCCGTGCCATCCCGAGATGCCGATTCCGTAGCGGCTTTCGATGCGGCCTGCCCAGTGTTCGGTGCCGTGTAGAAATTGCTTTTTCAACGCGGCGGAGTTCTTGAAAACGGCTGCGGAGTTGTCGGCGAATAGGGGTCTGGCTTCGGTCTCTTCGAACTCCGAACTTTGAATCGACTTCAGAAGGGGCGGATCGGCCGGGTCGGGCCAATGCCAGAGGCACCGCCAGCGGGCGTGACGGGTGAGGTAATCCTCTCCTTCTTTTGCCTTTCCGTTGATTTGCACCAATGCTTCGCACTCCGGTTGACCGTCTTTGAGTTCGACCGTAAAGATTTTAAATTTGCTTCGGAAATCGTCACCGGGCAGCAAGGGTGAGCGGAACTCTGCAAGGGCGGCGACAAGGGCGGTTTTTCGACCTGGGTCCGGGGGGGCGTTACCACGGCGAACCAGGTAGTGGCCATCATCAAAAACCGTGGTGAGATCGGAAGGAACAAGGGGGAAGGTGAGACTATCAGGGGCGATGATTCCTTCCAGGTCTTCTTCGGTGAGCTGCGTGGAGTCCTGCAAGATCAAGCCAAGTTCTTTGAGTTGGGCGGAGGCTTGCTCATTGAAAACTTCGCCCTGCCAACCGTCCTTGGATGGTTCCTTGTGAAGAAATGAATCAACCAAGCCGATGGATTCAAGGTCGATGGCTGCGAGAGGTGCCTGTGGCTCCGATGAGGACCGGCTTTCTCCCGTTTGCGATGAGGCCCGCTCTTCCCGGGTGGTGGCTTCATCCGACTTGCATGAGAGTGAGATGAAGGCAACGGTAGTTGCGATGAAAGCTTGGAGGCCTTTGTGCATCGCGCAAGGTAATATCAGGTCATAAAACCAAAGAAAGCCGCAAGTTCTTTGCGACTTTCTTGTTTTAAGAAAAATTCGGTTTTAAAGGTTTAGATTCGTTTCCTTCGCAGGAAGAAGGTCGAAAGTCCGAGTCCCAGCAGGGCAAGGCTGCCGGGTTCCGGAATGACCTCATGAACAATGACCGCGTGAAGGATGGGGTTATTGTCGGCACCCGCGGCGGCCGTGTTGTTGGGGTCTCCGGGGAGAGGCTCGAATCCCATCACGATGTTAAGAGCTCCGTCGGCACCTGGGTCAAAGTCGCCGGAGTAGGCCGAGCCGATGGAGGCAGAGGTTCCGTTGGTATTGTAATCATCCACAACCAGAGCACCATCGACACCGATGTCCCAGTGGCGGTCGGATACGGAGCCATTCTCGCTGAAGAGAAGCTGGACATTGTAGATCGAACCCGGGGTGAGCCCTGTGATATCAAGTGAGATGTTTGGAGTGGCGCTTGTCGCAAGGGACCACCGGATATCATGCATGATATTAGAAAGTGCTGCCGATGACCCCGGAGTTCCACCAACATAGCTCGGAGCGGTGGTCCATCCGTTAATGGAAAAGCCGGCTGCGGAGGAAACGGCAACAGCTCCATTGGAAACGGAGCCCGTGATGCCAGTTCCGTCGTTGAGGAATGAAACCCCGTTCACGATGTTCCCCGAGGTGTCGCCGCCGATATCAACTGCGATGACGTTTGTGGAAGGATCGAGGAGGAGGTCGTCGGGCCCGGAAAAAGTGGAGACAGAGCCAGTGATCACGGCGCCTTCAGCGGCAATCGTCACGGCGGCCGCAGCCAGGATGGTCTTGATGAATTTCATTGGAGTAACCCTGTTTAAGTTGTTAGAGTCTCCAGTAAACGGATCAGGGTTGCCCTTGTCCATAGAAAAAGCCTGTAGTGGCCAGCGATTCCTCTATGGTTCGGCCATGCATCGTCGTTTTATGATCCCGGCAGCGCTGGCTGGTCTCCTGTCGTTTTTCCTTTCCGCTTGTCGGGAGTCGGCGGAGGTCCCGCCCAAAAAGGATGCAGGTGGTCCCGTCAATGGTGCCGGGGGAAACTCTCTTCCCGTGATTTCGGCTCTGCCGGAGTTTTTACTGACGGATCAAAGCGGGACGGTCTTTGACTCGCGGGAGATGAAGGGCAAGGTGTGGGTGGCCGACTTCATCTTTACGCGATGCCCCTCGACCTGTCCGGAGCAGACGGGTGAAAAGGCGAAGCTCCAGAAGCGTTTCGAGAGCTTCGATGATTTCCGTTTGGTGACCTTCACCGTCGACCCCGAATACGACACCCCGGAGGTGCTTGCCGACTATGGAAGGAAGCATGGCGCGGATCCAGCACTTTGGAAATTTCTCACCGGACGCCGTGGAGATCTCTGGAATTTGAGCGCGAATGGATTCAAATTTGATGTCGCCGAAGATGCGAAAAATTCCGGGATGCCGATTCTCCATAGTTCGGATTTCGCCCTCGTTGATCGCGAAGGCCGTGTGCGGGGTGTTTATGATAGCCTTGGTGAAGAGGGTAGAAGTGGTTTGCTGGTCGATTTGAAAAGACTTTTGGGCGAGGAGTCAAAGGTGGCTTCAAAAAGTAAAAAAGAGCATGAGAGGGTCTATCATCCGGCGGAGATCGAAACTTCCCCCTGGATGAAGAGTCGCGAGCTTTTGCAGAAAGCGAGTGCGCGGCGTCTGGAAGCTTTCCACGATTTTGAATACACGGACATTGCCGGATTGACGGGGATCACTTTTAAAAACCGGATCGTTGACGATGCGGGAAAGCTTTATAAAGCGGTCCATTACGATCATGGCAATGGTCTCGCGGTGGCGGATGTCGATGGCGATGGCTTGCTGGATTTGTATTTTTCGACCCAGATCGGATCGAACGAACTCTGGCGGAATCTCGGCAATGGGGCTTTTGAAAATATCACGACTCCTGCGCTTGAAATTGCCAATAAGATTGGGGTGACCGCCTCCTTCGCGGACACCGACAATGACGGGGACCCCGATCTCTTTGTGACCACCGTCAGGGGCGGGAATCATTTCTTCCGAAATGAAGGTCAGGGCAGATTTGTGGATGAAACGGAATCATCAGGTTTGGGGTATGTGGGGCATTCTTCGAGTGGAGTCTTTTTCGATTACGACAAAGATGGCTTGCTCGACTTGTTTCTTTGTAATGTGGGGAAATACACCACGGATGAAAAAGGAGCGGGAGGATATTGCGTGGGATTCACAGATGCCTTCGAGGGACATAAGGAGGGGAAAGAACGAAAGGAGCGTAGTATCCTCTACCGCAACCAGGGAGGGAATCGTTTCGAAGATGTTTCGGGGAAGACCGGTCTCGTCGACGAGAGTTGGTCCGGTGATGCCGCGCCCTTTGATTACGATGGAGATGGCTGGACCGATCTCTACGTGTTGTCGATGCAGGGGCACGATGAAATATACCGGAACGTCGCAGGAGAGCGGTTTGAAAAAGTCAGCCGCCAGATCTTTCCCCGGACCTCATGGGGATCGATGGGGATTCAAATTTTTGATTTCGACAATGACGGTCGCCAGGATGTTTTTGTGACCGACATGCATTCCGACATGAGTCAGAGCGTCGGGCCGAACAAAGAAAAGGAGAAAGCTGAAATACAATGGGGGGAAGAGATGTTGCTGACCGGAGGAACGAGCATTTTCGGCAATGCCTTTTATCGTTCGCTGGGCGAGGGGAGGTTTGAGGAAATTTCTGATGAGATCGGAGCTGAAAATTACTGGCCGTGGGGTCTGAGCGCGGGTGACTTCAATGCCGACGGGTTCACCGATGTCTTCATCACTTCGAGTATGAACTTTCCCTTTCGTTATGGGGTCAACAGCCTCTTGCTGAATGTTAAAGGAAAGCGCTTCGCGGACTGTGAATTTGTCCTTGGAGTCGAACCGCGCCGGGGTGGTCGAACCGCCAAGCCTTGGTTCAAGTTGGATCCTCAAGGTGAGGACAAGGGAAACAAGTTTGTTGAAGAGCTAAAGCTTACCGGGCCCACTGAAATTTGGGGTGCTCTCGGAAGTCGCAGTTCGGCTGTTTTTGATTTCGACAACGATGGAGATCTCGACGTCATTACCAATGAATTCCACGATGGACCGATGGTGCTCCGGTCCAACCTCAGTGAGAAGTTGGACGACAATTTAAATTGGATTGGGATCAAGCTGGAGGGAACGAAATCAAATCGCGACGGCCTGGGAGCGGTTGTCAAAGTGGCTGCAGGAGGGAAGACATTGGTGCAGGTGAATGATGGTGTCTCGGGTTATCTCTCCCACAGTCTCATCCCGCTCTACTTTGGCTTGGGTGAATCGGGAACGGTCGAGGAAATTGAGATCACCTGGCCAAGTGGGGCGAAGACACCCCTGGGAGGGCTCTCGGCTGGAAAGGTTCACACGATCAAAGAGCCTTAGCTGCTTGAGTTACGCCAAAATTGGCTTGATGACATTTCCGCCGACGTCGGTGAGGCGGAAGCGGCGACCGTTGTGGGTGTAGGTGAGCTTTTCGTGATTGAAGCCGAGTTGGTGGAGAATGGTGGCGTGGATGTCGTTGACGTGGGCTCTGTCCACAGCGGCGTGGTGGCCGATTTCGTCGGACTCGCCGTAGCTCACTCCTCCTTTGATTCCGCCTCCCGCCATCCAGGTGGTGAAGCAATGCGGATTGTGATCGCGGCCGGGTTTTGCTGATTTTTGGGACAGCGGGAGTCGACCGAATTCGCCACCCCAGATGACGAGCGTGTCTTTTAGGAGGCCACGTTGTTCAAGGTCGGTGAGGAGCCCCGCGATGGGGGTGTCGGTCTCGCCGGCGAATTGGCTGTGGTTTCCAGCAATGTCATTATGGCCGTCCCAGCTGCGTTGGTTTTCCATTCCGCCGGAGTAGATCTGCACGAAGCGGACCCCCCGCTCGACCATTCGGCGGGCAGTGAGGCATTGGCGGGCGACGTGGTCGCAGCGTTTCTCTCCGACGCCGTAAAGTTTCTTGATGTGATCGGGTTCGTTCTCGATATCAAAGGCCTGTGGCGCGGCGGTCTGCATGCGGTAGGCGAGTTCGAAGCTCTTGATCCGGGCCTCAAGTTCGGAGTCGCCGGGGCGGGTTTCAAGATGTCCGACGTTGAGTTTTTTGAGTAAGGCCAATTGTCGGGTCTGTTGTGCGTCGTTCATGTGCGCCGGACGATGGAGGTTGTCAATGGGGTCGCCTTTGGGCTTGAGCCAGGTGCCTTGATAAACGCTCGGAAGAAAGCCCGCGCCCCAATTGGCGGCGTGCCCCTTTGGCAGTCCGCGATTGAGGGGGTCCGACATCACGACGAAGGCGGGGAGGTCACGGCTTTCGCTTCCCAGGCCATATGTGACCCACGAGCCGACACAAGGATTCCCCATGCGGGGGAGGCCGGAGTTCATCATGAAAAGGGCCGGGCTGTGGTTGTTTGATTCGGTATAGCCGGAATGAATGAAGGCCATTTTATCGACATGTTCACCGAGTTTGGGAAAGATGGACGAGACCATTTTCCCGCACTGTCCCCGTGGGGTGAACTTGAAGGGTGACTTCATGAGCGGACCGACCGCGTTGGCGAAAAAGCCGGTATTTTTATCGAATCCCTTGAGTTCCTTGCCGTCCATTTTTTCGAGCTCCGGCTTGTAATCCCAGGTGTCAACCTGGCTGGGGCCTCCATTGATGAAGAGCCAGATGACCGACTTGGCCTTGCCCGGAAAGTGGGCGATCTTGGGAGCAAGGGGATCGCCGGACCCAAGGAGTCCTTCGTCCGCGAGGAGCGAGGCAAGACCGAGGCCGCCGAGGCCTGCGCCGGCATTTTGAAGCCAATGACGTCGGGTGTAAAAATCAGAGGAGTTCATGGGAGGTAAATGAATTCGTTGAGGCTAAACATGACCTGGCAAAGATCGGCCAGAGCGAGTTGGGGGGCGTTTTTGCTTTCGGCATAGGAGGCGGATTGGGAATCAAAGAAAGAGCGGTTGACGGCGAGTTCGTTCGCGGTGGGTTCGCGGGTCAGGGTGCGAAGGTAGAGCTCGCGGATGGCGAGGTCGGGTTGGCTTGCATCGAGTGTTTTGGCGAGAGAGCGGGCCCAATTCGCGACTTGGGGATTGTTCATGAAAAGGAGGGCCTGGGGTGCGATGGTGGTGCTGGGTCGGCTGCCTTGGCTGACGAGGGGTTCGGGTTGGTCGAAGACCTGCATGATGGGAATGAGACGGCTGCGTTTGATCATGAAGTAGATGCTGCGGCGGCGATGGCTTTCGTCGAGGGTGCCGGGCCCGAACATGGTGGTGTCGAGTTGGCCTGAAGCAGCGAGCATGGAATCACGGATCACCTCGGCCTCGAGGCGGCGAGGGGAGAAGCGCCAGAGGAACTGGTTTTTTGGATCAACAGCGGTTTTCCCGGCGGAGGGTTCGCTGCTTTGGAGCCAAGTGGCGCTGAGGAGAATTTCACGGTGCAGGGCTTTGAGGTCCCAGCCGCTGGTGATGAGCTTTTGGGCAAGGAAGTCGAGGAGCTCGGGATGGGTTGGGAGAGCTCCTTGCAGGCCGAAGTCGTTGGGGGTGGCGACGATTCCTTTTCCAAAGTGGTGGTGCCAGATCCGGTTGACGGCAACTCGGGCGACAAGGTGGCCGGCTCCGTTTTTTGGATCGGTGATCCAGTTCGCAAGGTTGCGTCGGCGGTAGCTGGTGCGGTTCCAGGCGGCGGGTGGTTCTTCTTTCCAGTGGTCGCTTGTTTTACCATTGCGCATGAGGACTTGAAGGTAGCCAGGTTTGGCGATTCCCTTCTTTTGGTTGGGGTCGCCACGGCCAAGGAAATAGGTTTCGGGATAGAAATGAGGGAAGCCGCGTCCATCGGCGTGATGCTTCGTGGGAGGGAACCCTTCGCTGGTGACCTGAACTTTCGCGATTGCAGGCCGGGGTTTGGAGGTCAGTGATTTTTGAAGGTCAGCATTGAACCTCTGCCAGTCGGGATCGCCTTGCTTGAAGAGATCGAAGAGGGGCTTTCGATGTTCTTTGGTGAGGCGCCCCGTCAAAAGAGCACGGATGGCTTGGTCAAGGTGAAGGTCTTTTCCGCCCCCGACTATTACGGGGGGAGCTGTCTTATCGCTGGTCGAGATACGGAATTTGCCGAGACTATGCTGGGTATTGGTAAAGAATCGAAGGTGAAACTCGAGAGAAGTTTCGTTGTTGATTTGGAGTGGTTCGGCTAGTTCGAAGACAGCGGCCTGGTCTTTGCCAATTCCTCCGGAATCGACAGCCCAGCCGGAAGAATTGGGGTCGGAATCGAAGGATGAGGCTGCGGACAAGTTGCTCTCGTTTTGTTGATGGGTGGCTTTGGCCGAGGTGAGTTTGACGGGCTTGCCGGTTTGTCCCGGTAAGGTGGTGATGATCTTAAGGTCGCTGAGTGAAAAGTTGCCGTTGGCCGCCCGCCCGGGCCCATTTCGTTTCATCGACGGGTGGGTAAGAGCTTCAATGCGGATGGACCGGATGGTTTGCGCGCCGGGCTTGGTCGTGAGGGTGTAGGTCTCCTTTGCAGGAGCGTCCCCTGAAGCGAGAATGGCGCCGTCTGGTTGTGTTGTCAGGGTGGTTGCGGTTTGACTCGAGGCCATCCCGGAGAAGCTCAAAATGTTCCAGTCACTTGCCGAGAGCCTGGCCGGGGTATTGCTTTTGAGCCACTGGTGGAAAGTCAGAATAGTGTCCGGGTCTTGTTCATAGGAAGCGAGGGCCGCCTGAGTAGCCTGATGCGACTTCTCCCATTTTCGGAGCGAAGTACGATAGTCGTCGGAATCGAGCGGGATGTCGATTTCACTCCGAATCGTGGAGGTGAACACTGAAACCAACCGGTAGTAATCCTTCACCGGGATGGGGTCGAATTTATGATCGTGGCAGCGGGCGCAACCGATGGTGAGGCCGAGCATGGCGGTGCCGGTGGTGGCAGCCATGTCATCGAGTTCATCGTAGCGGGCGCTTTCGAATTCCTTCTCGGTGAGCTGGGTCGGGAAAACGCCGGCTCCGAGGAAGCCGGTTGCCATCATGGCGAGAGGATTATCGGGTGCAAATTCGTCGCCTGCGAGCTGCCAGCGGATAAACCGGTCCCAGGGCATGTTGGAATTGAGGGCCTTGATGACGAAATCGCGGTAGTGATAAGCATGCTTGCGATCGTAGTCTTGCTCGAAGCCATGGCTTTCGGCAAAGCGTGCGGCGTCGAGCCAGTGACGCGCCCAACGTTCACCGTAGTGTGGGCTCGCAAGGAGTTCGTCGATGAGTCCGGCGTGTGATTTTGAGAGGGCATCCTTCAGTTGTTTGGGAGTAGGAGGGAGGCCGATGACGGATAGGTAGGCGCGGCGGATGCGCATCTCGTCTGAAGCAGGGCGATTTGGGGTGAGCTGATTCTCAGAGAGTTTGGTGAGGATGAAGCGGTCGAGGTCGGACCTGATCCAGGGATGGTCGATCTTGGGAGGGACGGGATTGCCGAGGGGCTTGAAGGACCAAAAGTTGCGGTCGCTTTCCGTGACCTGCATGGCGGTGCTTTTGTTGCGGCCTTTTTCGAGGAGAGGCTTGTCGTAGGGCGCGCCGAGGGCGATCCATTTTTTAAAATCAGCGATGAGAGAGTCCGGAAGCCGGTCCTTTTTTGGGGGCATTTCGGGTTCCTCCTGGTGCCGGATAAGCGTGAGGAGGTAGCTTTTTTCGGGATCTTCAAGATTGATGGCGTCATCGGTTTCACCTCCCTCCAGGAGGAGGTCGCGTGTGGAGAGATCGAGTCCGGAGCGGACCTTTTCATCGCCGTGGCACTTCAAGCAATGTTCAATGAGAGCGGGACGGATGGTCTTTTGAAAGAGTGCCGTGCCTGCTTTCATGCGTCCGGCGTGATCCGCCGGGAGGGGATCTCCAAGAGAGTGGAGGGCGAGCGAAAGAAAAGCGAGTCCGTGAACCAGTTTCGGCATATCGCCGGGACTCTCTCACAGGCGGAGGGGGCTTGCACAGTCTGAAACCTACGGAGGTTTCGGACACCAAGGGTGGATTTTTTACAATGGTTGATCGTTTTTGGACGTCTGACATCTGGATATCGCCTTCAGTGGGGTCGATCGATTTTGAGTTTGTGGATCAGCGATGGCTGACCCAAAGGCAATTGAGATGGCAAAGACCCTCAAGGCCATGAAGCGCTTGTTTAGTTGTCGATTCTTCTTTGGGTGGTATCGATGGGGAAGATACCTGGCCATGACAGTGGTTGTCTTGTTGGTTCTTGCTTTTGCAACCCGAGAGTAACGGAGCTAGCGGTTCTGTTGGTTGAGCCTACGGGCAAGCCAGGCGCGGGTAAACTTCCAGTGCCGGACGACCGTTCTCCGGGAGATATTCATCGCGTCTGCTGTTTCTTCGATCGACAGCCCGGCAAAAAAGCGTAGTTGGACCAATTGCCCCAGGATGGGGTCAAACTCCTGAAGGCTTTCGATGGCTTCATTGAGGGCGAGTATATGATCGGGGTTTTGCTCCTGCGCGAGTTCGAGAACATTGAGAACCTCCGGAGCCTTTCCTCCTCCCCGTTTCGCGGTGTTTCGCGAGCGGGCATAATTGATCAGGATTCGCCGCATCGCTTCCGCCGCGGCGCCATAGAATTGAGCGCGACAACTCCAGTCCTGTCCTTCAATGTAGTCTGACATCCTGACGTAAGCTTCGTGAACCAATTCCGTGGGTTGAAGTGTGTGGTCATGTCTTTCGCGTGACAATCGACTCTGCGCAATGCGATGGAGTTGGTCGTAAACGTGGTTTATGAGCTGCTCCCTCGCATCCGCCTCTCCGTCTTTGGTGAGGCGAAGAAGCCGGGTGACAAGATGCTCCTGGGTCGGTTGATGATTTGGTGAATCCATGTGAACGGTTCGGGGAACTTTATTCCTGCAATTCTTTTTTGAGTGCTTCCAATCCGAGATCGAAGGCCATGAAGGATCCCATGGCCCACGCTTGGTGCAGTTCGGCGGAGATGATGTTGCGACCTTTTTTGAGAACGCCTGGTGGAACGAGATAGACGTAGAAGGCATTCCGGGAAACGGCAAAACTTGGGGTGAGCGCCGTGTTTCCACCCACCGAAGTTTGATGAAGATTACTTCGGGCGACTCCATGTCCGTTTATAAAAACGGCGGCTCCATCTTCGCGTCGCAGGCGGACTTTGATCTGCTCAAACTCAGCCGGATCGTCGACCTCAAACTCACGGTGAAAGCAGGTGGTGTAATACGATCTTTTATCGCCATCAGCCAAAGGCATGGTCCCGATTCCCCGGATGCCGTAACCGAAAGGCGCGAGTCCGGTGTTCCACGTCGAAGGGAGTTCACCGGTCGGTGCCGTGCGCCATTCGGTTGTCTGGCTCTTGAGGAATCGGCGATAACTCCATCGCGAGCGCCTGGGGATAAGTTCGACCGTTTTCTCCTCGGGCCAGTCGGAGTTTGTCAACTTGTCCTGCCACCTGTCCATGACTTCATCTGACTTGGAAAGCTTGTTCTGCTGGGTGAGATATTCCCCCCAGACGTAGAGACTCGTGTGCATTCGCTGATGGTCGACCAGGCCCAAGTTGTAGTGGGATTCAACCATCTCCTCGAAATACGAATTCGCAAGATCGTGATCCCTCCGCATCTCGGCATTTCGGGCACGAAGGTGCATGGCCCGGAGCAGCTGAATCCCGGCTGGATCCAGTGACTTGTTGCGCAGTTTGAAGTTGTCTTTGATCAATTCTTTGGCCTCGTCATCCCGCCCGGGAATTTGATTCAAAAGATCGATCATCCGGTTGCGCTCTCCAAACATGTAGGGTGATTTTTCACCATATTTTTTGAGTGCTTGCGCATAGCGCTTCCCGGCCTCGGCAACCGAATTGTTTTTGGAATTAATGACTTTTTGGATGGTTTCGATCAACTCTTCAATGTCGGAAACCATGGCGTCGTCTTGCGGTTGTGTTTCCCGGGCGAGGGTTAATGCTCTCTTCAGAGTCGCGGCAGCTTCCTCGGGCGAGTCACTCTGTCGGCTGACTTCGGCCCGTTCGAGCAGGATGTCGATTTGGAGTCCGCGGGTGATTGAGAGTTCGAGGGCCTGATCGAGGTAGCGGAACGATTCGAATTCGATTTGACGAAGTTTCTGTATCCGGGCGAGTTCGCGGAGGAGCTTGATTTTCTGGGTGGGAGAGCTGTCGGAAAGCTTGTCTCGTCTCGCAAGTGTCTCATGTGCCAAATCGAGTGCCTCGGCGTAGCGACCGGACTGTCGGAGAAATTCGATATAGGTGAGAGCGGCGGAAAAGGCGGCGAGCGAGTCGGGAGTCGGTCCGTTTTGATAGTAGGTGTGGATGCCTAGAAAAAGGCGGTCTGCAATTTTTAAATCACCATAGTTGGCTTCGAAACGAGCGAGGTTTTCCCGGCAATAGAGGGTGGTTTTACTCTCTTCACCAAGAGACTCTCTCGAGATTTTATAGGCTTGTTTCAGAATCTGTCTTCCTTCCACGAAGCGACCTTGCTCGGTGTTCGCGTTTGCAATGGCGACAAGGCTCTTGATCGTTTTGGCATGCTTTGAACCAAAGGTGCTGGAAGCATTCGTGTAAGCTGTGCGGGCGAGACTCTCGGAGATGGAAGGATTGTTTTGTTTCGCCTCCAGGGCGGCGAGGGACAGCATGGTAGCTATGGTGTCCTGATGCTGTGCCCCGAGGGTGCGACGCTGTTCGGCCAAAATCGTATTCCATCGCTTTCCGGCCTCCTCCAGTTTTCCAGAGAGAAAGTCGATCTCCGCAAGGTCGCTGGCAAGAAGGAGGGTGATCCGGTGAAACTCACCCAAGGCCTGAAGCGCGGTCTCATGTCCGCGCCGGGCCAGCTTTTCCGCGCTTTCAAGATACCCCAGGGTGATCTGAAGCCGGGATGCCGTATGCATCGCTTCGATGGTGCGGGGATGGCGCCCGAGTTCGGGGGCGCGACTGGCACTATTTTCAATAAATTGTTGCAAGAGTTCCTGGGCTTCATTGGTTTTCCCCTGTTTTTCATAAATGTCGGCCAGGTTTTTGGTGGCCCATAGATGGGTGGGGCGGGGAGGATTGTCAGCGGTAGGAATAGTGAGGGAATGGATCTGCCTTGCCAGTTCCTCGGCCTTCCCGAGGTTTCCATCGGCGAGGTGGATTTCTGCGAGATAGCACTGGGTGAGATGAAATCTCGGGTCCTCGGGGGCGAATTGGTTGCTTTGCCATTGGTGGGCGGTTTTGATCTTTTTCAGGCCCTTTTCGTGAGCTTCAAGTTGGTAGAGAAGCCACCCGAAGTGCGAGAGCGTTTGCATTGCTTCCGGAGAATTGGCTCCGAACACTTCGAGGGCCAGGCGATGAGCTCTGCGCGCATGAATCTCGGCCTGGATGTAGTCACCCAGTCCATCATAAGCTTTCGCAACGGTATGACGGATGGTCATTTCAACCTCGGGGTCGAGGTCGTCCCGTTCTGCAAACTCCTTGCTGTAGTCATTAAGGAGTTCCCGGACAGTGAAGTCATCGCCCTTGGCGGCTTCGGGCCCCGCGGACTGGAACATGCTGTCCAAAAGGCTGGTCACGGTGCGGGCTTTCTCGGCCTGGCGTTTTGCTTCGGCGGCATCGTCAAGCGACCTCTTCCACATCGTCCCGGCGACGAGAAGGCCGGCAATGAGCGAGGTCAAAACCGCGCAGCCTCCCAGGGTTGCAGCGCGGTGGCGCTTCACGAACTTTCTTAGTCGGTAGAGCTTTGACGGCGGGCTCGCCTTAACCGGTTCATCGTTAAGGTGGCGACGAATGTCATTGGCGAGTTCGGTGGCGGACTCGTAGCGACGTGTGCGATCCTTTTCGAGGGCCTTCATCACGATCCAGTCGAGATCTCCCCGGATGCCCTTTTTAAGATCTCCCGGCTCAATACTGCGGTTCTTGGAAACCGCAGTGAGCCCTTCGCCTCTCAGTGTCGCCAGTCTGGTGGAGGGTGCATCGGGGATCTCTTCCCGGATGGTCCGCTGAATCCCGGCATAGCCGGATTCGATCAACTCACGACCGTCGAAGGGAGTTGAGCCGCTGAGGAGTTCGTAGAGAAGAACACCGAGGGAGTAGATGTCACTACGGGTATCGATATCGAGGCCGGACATCTCGGCTTGTTCCGGGCTCATGTAGGCCGGGGTCCCGATGAACTGATGAAATCTTGTGAAGAGGGTTTTATCAGTGAGGCGTGTTTCTGTTGCCTTGGAGATCCCAAAGTCAATGACCTTTGGGACTGGAACACCATCGTGAAGAGTGACGAGGACGTTGGATGGCTTCACGTCGCGATGGATGATTCCTTTGAGGTGGGCGTGCTGAAGAGCGAGACAAACTTGCACGAACAACTCAAGTCTCTCGCGATTGGGAAGATGGTTGCGGTCGCAGTAGTCCGTGATGGGAATGCCCTTCACCAATTCCATCACGAAATAAGGACGCCCGCTTTGGGTGGCGCCTGCATCCAGCACTTTGGCAATGTTGGGGTGATCCATCATGGCCAGTGCCTGCCGTTCCGCTTCGAACCGCGCGATGACTTCCCGGGTGTCCATGCCGAGACGGATCACCTTCATGGCGGCCCTGCGGCGGATGGTTTCAATTTGCTCCACCATGAAGACGACGGCATTGTTTCCTTCTCCAATTTGTTCGAGGACGCGGTATTGGTCGATGATGTCACCCTCGTTCAATTCGACCGCAGCGGTGAAAGCATCGGTGCTGTCGATGGAGGGATCTTTGAGGAAATCACCGGCCTCTTCAAAGGCTGTAAGGAGGGACTCGATTTCGGATCTCAAATCAGGCTGATCACGACAAATCTGGTCAAGATAAGCGGAGCGCTCATTCCCTTTCAGTTGGAGTGCCCGGTCAAAGGTCTCACGGATGGTGTCTGGAGTCTGCGGGTCTGCCATGGTGGTCGACAAGTTTCCTTGCACTCTATTAAGCCCGATCTTTTTCCGAAAAGGGCCAAAAAAGTGACGGAAATTGCAAAGAGTTTTTTTTGAGAAAAATTTGGCCCTTTTTTGCCCGCTTCGGTGCCAATGCCCAGTGAACGAAGAAGTTCCAATGATGATGAGAAAAAAGAAAAAAATATTGGAGATGGGGTTGCTGGGAGCAGTCCTGCTGGGGCCATCGGCAAACGGACAATTGGCTCTGGTGAGGCAGGGCAGGGAGTCGGTGGAGGAAGCCGAGGTCGGGGATCAATATGGAAGTGCCGTGGTCCTGGCGGACTTTAATGGCGATGGATTTGATGATCTGGCCAGCGGGGCTCCTTCGGAGAAAAAAGAACCTTCCAACCATCAATCCGGACATGTCGGAGTGAATTGGGGAAGCGCGAGGGGTTTGAGCTGGGAAGGAGCGCAGAGTCTTGATCTTCTGGACGCCGGTTTGCCGGTGTCCGCTCAGGCCAACATGGGATGGGCCCTTGCGGCGGGAGATTTCGACGGAAATGGCTGTGATGATCTGGCCGTTGGTCTGCCCACTCTGGAGGTTGGCGGGACCAGTGCGGCGGGAGGAGTTTTGATTTTCTATGGAAACCCCAATGGTCTTTCGGAGGCCCCTCAATTGATTCATCAGGGAAATTTTTCCGCCGCTCTTGAAACGGGGGATCAATTCGGATGGGCTCTTGGTGCGGGTCGATTGGGAGGCGGAAACTACGACGATCTCGTGATTGGTTCTCCCGGAGAAAATGGTGAACGAGGGGCGGTTTTTATCATTCATGGCGGTCCGCTGGGTCTTTCCAATACGACCAAGCAGACCCTTCTTGCCGATGATTTGGGAACCAACGGCAGGGAGGGCGACCGCTTCGGCCGGGCCATTCTCATTGCAGACGTCATGGGGTCGACCTATGACGAACTGCTGGTGGGAGCGCCCTTTGCCGAAGATCCGGGCGGGGCTGCCAATACGGGCAGGGTTTACCTTGCCATGGGAACGGCGCAGGGGATCTCCACCAGTGAGGCCAATACCCGTGAGTATGCCCCGGGGAGTCTGGGTTTTCCTGAAACTGAATTAGCCCGCTTTGGAGCCGCGTTGGCGGCAGGTGATCTGAGAGGGAATGGAAGTCTGCTGGATCTGGTGGTCGGGGCTCCCGGAATGGAAGTGGGAGGACGCGTTCTCGTCGCCACGGGCGGAGTCAATTCGCTTTCATGGCTTAGCCCGCTCCGGGCAGTTGGCGGGAGTGATCAGGCCAACAATGATTTCGGATCGTCCCTGGCAATCGGGGAAACCGATGGTGATCAGTATGATGACCTTGTCGTGGGTCAGCCGGGGGTGAGCTTTCAAGTGCCCGACCAGGTATCGGCCGGGGCGGTGCATCTTTTTAAGGGATCGGCTGCGGGGACCAATCAGGGAAGCGGGAGCCGCCATTTGAATTCATCCTATGATGGGGGGGATCTTCAAACAGGTTGGTTTGGAAAGTCGGTCGCGGTGGGGAGAACTTCCAATGCCCCGGTTAACAGCATCGTGGTAGGTGCTCCTCTGGCTGAAGGCGGGCGGGGACAGGTTTATGATATTGCTCCATGGCGCCAACTTTTCCGCCCCTCGTGTCGCTCGGCGTTTGCGGTAAACTGCGGAGGCGAAATTTCTTATGCCCTTCGGCCTTTTGAGCAACTTCGAATTGCAAGTACGACCAAGATCATGACGCTTTTGCTGGGTTGTGAGGCGACCCAACGACCTCAGAACGATCCCCTTCGGGTCGGCCTCGATGAAATCTATGCCATCGAGCCTTGGATGTATCAGGCGTTTCCGTCGACGAGTAGTTCCTCCATGTTTCTCTTCACGCCTCTTCCCAATAATCAGCCTCCGGAGACCTTCACCTTCAACGAGCTTCTTCGCATTCTTTTTCCACCTTCTGGAAACGATGTCTCATATGCCATCGCAGATCGCATGTTTGGTGATGTCGACACTTGGGCGGGATTCAATGGCACTGCTCCGGGATTTGTTAATCTCATGAACGAGCGGGCGCAGACCATTGGCATGACCGATACCACCTTTACCAATCCGGCGGGGGTGGATGCCGGCGACGCTTTTTCCACGGCATACGACATGTGGTTGCTGAGCAGGGAAGCGATGGAGAATTCACTCTACGCTGAGATTTCGGGAAGGCGGGATTTTCTCGTCGATAAGATGATGCCAGACGGAGCACCGGGACAATTTCAATCGGTGCAGGTGAATGCCTCCTATCAATGGCTCAAAACAATGCAGCAACTGGAACCCCGGATTGTGGGTGGTAAGCCCGGTGGCACTCCGGGCGCAGGCAGGACGGCAGTGGCCTATGCCCGCCCCACCGCGAATTCCAACAGTCTTGTCTTTGCCAACGGCTTTGGTTGGGGTTCAGGAGTAGCTTCACGAAGCCAACTGGCCGAGTTGATCGGGTTGGTCCTTGCTCAATGCAGTGTGTCGCAGGAAGGCCCTGGAAACATGATTTCGCCTCCGGTTGATCCCGGGCCATGGTTTGCCGGCGACAACAAATTGCAGGGAATCCAGCTTGGCAATTACGACGGTCGCGGCCCCAAGGCGGGATCTTCAATTGATCTTGTGAGTTGGGCGCCGGATGCTCCGGGCGGGGCTTCCCTGCCCGTTTGCTGGAGCTTGACCGGAGCTTGGGAGATTGCTCCCGGAGAGGAAGTTGGACTCGACTTATCGGGACTCACCCTCGACAGCGGAGAGCTGGTGAATGCCAGCGCGCAAATCGGGAGAGGGAGCACCCGCGCCAGGGCCCAAGTCAGTGCTCTCATGGGAGATCCGGCCGGGAGCTATCTCGATTTTACGATTGAGGAAGATGCCGCTCTGCTCTTGCCGGCCATTCAGGAGTATTCCGAATCCACCCCGGTTCGCTTTCGAAATGATGGAACAGAGACAGTCTTCCTTGCCTTTGACTTCAAATTTTCAGCGGAGATGACCTACGAAGAAGGAGTTTTTCGTGCGGCCATTCACCCGGTCGGTCAGGCGACCTCAATGAATCACCTCGTTTACGAAGTGGAGTCTTCCGGTCCGGCTTTCCAAAGCTCGGTCGTCGTGGAAGACCGGGTGGCGGGTCTTGAGTTTCGTCCGACTCCGGTAATCCGGTCCCATCGCCTTGTGCCGGGAGGCTCGGCTGATGGAGGGATGCAGGTGGAGTTGGCAATTGACGAATTAAGTTTGGAGGGGGCTCCGCTCAAGTCATTCTACCAGGGGCTCCGGATCCAGGGATCTCCCAGCTTAAAGCGAGGAAGTTGGTTCGATCTTGGAGAGATGGTGATGCGCCCGGAGGGGCCTTTCGAGACGACCCAGCTCTTGCCGAACGGACCAAAACTGTTCCTACGGGTGACCGGGGTTGAATCCGAAGATCTCGATTGATCCTGATTTGTATCGGTCCACGTCGAAAGCCGGGTGCTCCTTTGCTCCCGGCTTTTCTCTTGCCAATTAGATCGGAAGCCAGGGTTACGGCAGCGAATTGTCCTTCGTAATCGCGTCTGCCTTTTGTAAGGCCGACTCGGTGCCCGTGTTTTTGACCGGTGACTTTAATGCTCCTTCACATCTCGATTGGACCCAGGAAGCGGCGATGAGTCACAGTGGTGTGGGGCGGGTAGCCTGGCCCAGTGATCACGCCGCTGTCGTTTCCACTTTCCAGTTCAAGTCAGAACAGGAAAGCCGGTGATCTTCGCCCCGGTCGACTCTGTGAACCGGGAGAAGAGGATCAGCCAATACGGGGATAGTGTTCATCTTCCGTAGGAAAATGATTTTTTTTGAGAAATCACGTAACCTGCCAATGTGGTTGCGGATGGATAGGTTGAGCCCCCTCTGAAAGGGGTGAACCCAAAACCAGAAGTAATGAAAAACCATCGACGATCACTTATTCATGTCTCAATTGGCCTGACCTTATGTCTCTCTGCAAACGCAGCTTCCCTATACACTTCCGTCCATGCCTTCGGGGATAGTCTGACCGATTCAGGGAATGTCTTTATGGCTACGGGAGGAACCCAACCTGATAATCCCTTGGGCCTTCCCGGACGCTTCGGAAATGGTCCGACGTGGGTTGAAAAGCTCGCCACTGATCATCTCGGGCTCCCTGCGCTTAGCAACTCCCTCGCAGGAGGGACAAATCATGCCTGGGGGGGAGCTTGGACGGACGGAGGCGGAGCGGTGCCGACCGTTGTCGGCCAAATCAATCAGTATATTGGCGCCGGGGGCACATTCTCCTCCACGGATCTAGTCACCATTTGGGCGGGAGCCAATGACTTCTTCTTCGGCCAGACCGATCCTTCCGTTTCGGCTGGAAATATCGGCACGGCAATTGGGCTTCTGGGTGGCGTGGGGGCCGAGAATATTCTGGTTCTCAATTTGCCCGACCTTGGGAAAACTCCCGATATTCAGACGCTCGGTCAGCCTACCATCGGTGGCATGTCGGCACTGGTCAATGGGTTCAACGCCTTGCTTGCTGGAGAAATTGCCACCCAGAGGGCAACCCTGGGAATCAATATTTTTGAATTGGACGTGTATGCCCTGAACGAAGAGATTGTGGCCAGTCCCGGCACCTTTGGCTTCACAAACGTGACCATTCCCGCGTCGCTGACCGGAAATGAGGCCAACGCCGATACTTTTGCCTATTGGGACGGGGTTCATCCCACCGATCCGGTTCACGAAATCTTCGCCGCGAATGCGGCCCAAGCCATCGGGGTGCCGGAACCTTCGAGCAGTTTGCTTGTTCTGAGCGCCTCGTTGATAATGTTCACCCGCCGCCGGAGACAGGCCGCCTGATTGTCTCTCGCCTGAAAAATCCGCGCGGAATTCCCCGTGCGGATTTTTTTGTCTTCAGGCCACTTTGTTTTTCGGGAGAGCGCGATGAGTTGGAGCTCTTGGGTTCATGCGACGAGCATCCCGATGCCCGGCCTGAAAGGGGCATGACTCTGTTCCGGGAGCAGGTTCCTCCGGGAGAAAATCCGACCGCTGACCGTGAAGAAGAGGATGGTCAGGAAAATGGGGGCGGCAAGAATATCACAATTGGAAGGGATGTGATTCTGCGTGTGTCACGAGGTTCCATCCCCTCGCTTTGAAAACGGTCGCAAAGGTTACAGAAAAAAGAGTTTGATGATTTGCTCTCTTTTCGCTCCAAATTTTCAGGAGATTGGTTCAGTCTCATCCCTTGAGTCCGAATTCATCAGAGCACCCCGAGAACTCCGGCGGTGGGTTCTTTCCCCAGACCCGCTGGACCATGGTGGTGGCTGCCCGGGACGCTCCGGGTGTTGAGCAGGGTGAGGCACTCGCAGAGCTTTGTCGAATCTACTGGCGGCCGGTTTATCTATTTGTCCGGCAGAGGGGGAATTCACCCCAGGAGACGGAGGATCTCACCCAGGAGTTTTTTTATCGCCTGATTGATGGCGAATTCCTGCAGGGCGTGCAGGGCCCCCGGTTGGGGCGTCTTAGGTCGTTTATCTGTGTGGTCTTAAAGCGCTTTTTAGCGGACGACTATCACCGGCGGATGGCCCAAAAACGGGGGGGTGGTCAGGTGGTGGTTGATATCGATGGCCCCTCGGTGGAAGGGCAGATTATGGACGTGGATCGGGACGGGGTGGAACCTGAACGAGCCTTTGACCGGAGGTGGGCCCTGGACTTGCTGGACGAGGCACGCCGCCGTCTGAAGGAAGATTACCAACTTGCCGGGAAAGCCGGATTGTTTGAAGACCTCGAACCGACGATCAGCCCGCAGGGCGAGCGGGGCGGATATTCCGAATTGGCCGAAAAGCTTGGCCTGACCGCTGGTGCGGTGAAGGTGGCGGTTCATCGATTCCGTCAGCGTTACCGGGAGTGCCTTCTATCCGCTTTGCGCGATACGCTCGCGGAGGGAGAGGATCCTGAAGAGGAGTTGCGCTATTTACTTTCCCTCTTCTCCCGCTGAAGGCGCGGCGGTGGCGTTGACCAGAATGTGGAGATCGATGGGGGTGACGAAACCGGTCAGGTGTGGCCAATCAATACCCAGCTCTTCGAATTCATCCCGAACTGCTTTCAAGTCCCATAGGAAGAGTCGACCCCGATGATCTTCAGTCCCGATCAGAGCTCCGTCTTCGCTAATCGCAAGCGGCCATTGACTGTCAAAGCCGGGTTTGATCAAAACCTCCATGTTGCGCGGGTCCAGCACTTTGAGCTTGTCGTGGGCATAGGAGACGGCCAGGGCGGTGCTTCGGGGGCTAAAGACCACCCGGCTGGTGGTTTGTTTTTCACCGGTGGTAATCTCCAGGTGTTTCTGTTCGGCCCAGTCATCATTGACGCTCCAGAATTGGTAGCGCAATGAATTGCCGGTTGCGAGAAGCACGCGGCCGTTGTCATCGAGCTCTTCTGAAAAAGCGACTGTGGTGACTCCCCTGGTGTCCAGTTCCTTGGCCGGACTTGGATGGCTGACGGGTGATTCACCCTTTGCCGGTAGCTTGTAGATCTTTACTTTGTTTGTACTGTCTGGATTTACGTTGTTGTTTCCAATTGCGAGCCATCTACCTTGAGGGTCGATATCGAACCATTTGCCGATGGGGGCTCTGGAATCAAAGCGGGGATCGGGATGGGAATTTTGGATGAGTGTTTTTGATCCGTCGCTCGTGTCGATCAGCCACACCCCGGAGCTACTTGCCGCAATGAGCAATCGTTCGTCGGGAGTGACGGCAAGTTGCCGGCAATGGGTCAGATCGCTGAATCTTCTGGGTTCTGCGAAATGCATGGTGCAGGGAGTGAATGGCGTGTCGAGAAATGGCCCGAAGGGCTCCATGGGAATGATGGAGAGTTCCCGGCGGACGATTCCTTCCTCTCCTGCCATGTAAAACCACGATTCGGAGAAGGCGAGGCCAGCCGGTTTTGTCACATCATTGAAGCTGGCGAAATTCTGCCCTTTTCGGCCCCAAATGATGACGGAATCCTGGCCTGCGGTGGCAAAGGCGAGGCTGTAACGGTTGTTCTTGGGGTTCTTGCTTTTCGGGGAGACGCGCGAGTCCCAGGCCGACGCGACGATGCGTCCGCTTCCGCGATGGCCTATGGCATGGTAACAGACATTGGATTTCAGGACCCTAAGGCTGTATAGCTTCCCCTTCGAAATGACGGGGCCGAGTTGTTGTCCGTCCGGTGAAAAAGAGAAATCGGTGGCGAGGGCCCCATGGGACGAAAGTTGGCTCCAATGGCAGGCGTCCCAAAGTTGGATCTCCCGATCGGAGGTGGTTGTGGTGGCTAGGAGTCGTTCGTCGGGGCTCCAGACAATTTTTTGAATGGCGGTTGAGTGGCCGGAGAGAGGGTGGTCGGAGTTGATGACCCCGGGTTCAAAGGCGACCAAAGCCCTGTCGTTATCTGCCATGGCCAGGTATGTGCCCGACGGACTCCAGGAGAGCTTCCATGGTTCAAATCCGGAACGTCCCTCGGGGAGTTTTTTTCCGGAAGACAATTCGAAGATCTCAAGCCGTCCGCCGCGGACGTCCCCGGTGGGACTTTGAATGCCAACCGCCAACTTGTCGGCCTTTGAGTTCAGCGAGAGGGAGATCGGTTGGCCGGAAAGAAGCAGAGGGTCCCGGAGCGGGGCGCCGTTCCAATCGAGGAAGACGACCGAGTTGGATTGGAGCAGGGCGATCCCCTGATCATCGGAAAGGAGGGCAAACTCCAGGTGACTCACCTCGGTAACCGGAAAAGCAGCTGAGCTCGTCTCAAGATCGAAGATCTCAATTTGTAAACTACTCGGAACCTCCGAAGCAATGATCAGATAGCGATGGTCTTTTCCCCCAAAGGCCAGCTGACAATTTTTAATCGAAAGTTTGGTCGAAATCGTGGCTCGGGCAGGTTCTTTGGTGTCGAGGTGTAGAATCTCAATTTGCTTCCGGTCACGGCCGATGGCGACGAGCTTGTGATCCGATGAGAATGCCACAGGCGTCTGCGGGTCATTCAAAAGGAAACCAAGATCACTTTTCTCCATGTCGGAGCCGGCCAGGATCGCGAGCGCCTCGTTACGAAGATCCTCACCAATCCAAATCTTTGATGCTTTGCCAATGTCGCTCAGAGCGTCCGAGCGCCATCTCTCGCCTTGAGCCTCCCTATTCTTGGTGGCCGATAGAACCAGTTTTTCTCGGAGCTCAATTCGACTCTCCTCGGCTTCCCGTTGCGCATCTTCCTTGAGTTCCTTGGCTTCAAGCGAGGACAACTGTTGGGCAATGATGCCGCCAATCAAAGTCAGGAGAATCAGGCTGGCCCCGACGACTCCAAGACGGTGCCGTTGCACGAACTTGCCGAGGCGGTAGACCTTGCTGGGCGGGCCGGCATAGACCGGAAGGTCACTAAGATAGCGTCCCACGTCCTGACCGAGTTCTTGCGCGGTTTCGTATCGTCGAGTGCGATCTTTTTCAATGGCTTTCATGACGACCCAATCAAGGTCGTTTCGAAGCTCGCGTGCGAGGTGCTGCGCGTCCGAGTTTCGTTGTTTGGCGATCTGTTCCTGTTCGTCTTTACCGAGGGCCGTAAATCGGGCGGAGGCTCTGGGAGGCTCTAGCTCCAGTATCATCCTTCGCATGTCGTCATAGCCCTGTTTGGTGAGTTGATCCCGGCCTAGAGGGACACATCCTGCCAGGAGTTCATGGAGGACCACACCAAGTGAGTAGATGTCGCTGCGGGTGTCGATATCGAGCGCGTTGAGTCCGGCTTGCTCCGGACTCATGTACTCCGGGGTCCCGACCAAGCGGCCAAAGAGGGTAAAGAAGGTTTGTTCGGTGAGTTCGATGCCAATGGCTTTGGCCACTCCAAAGTCGATGATTTTGGGGCAGGGCGTTCCGTTGTCATCGGCGTGGACGAGAATATTGCCGGGTTTGAGATCCCGGTGAACAATGCCTTTTTGATGGGCGTGTTGAACTCCGTCGCAAATCTTTTTGAAGAGCTCAAGTCTTCGATTGATGGGAAGCTGGTTCTGGTCACAGAATTTGGTGAGAGGGAGTCCTTCCACCAACTCCATCGCAAAGAAAGGCCGGCCAAGAGCAGTGGTGCCCGCATCATAGACCTTTGCGATGTTTGGGTGGTTCATCAAGGCGAGAGCCTGTCTTTCAGCCTCAAAGCGGGCCACGATTTCGCGTGAATCCATCCCCGGTTTGATGACCTTGACGGCCAGAGTTCGCTGAACGGGTTTATCCTGACGGGCTCGAAAAACGACTCCGAACCCACCTTCGCCAATCTCTTCAAGAAGCTCGAACCGGCCGACCTTGTCGCCTGGTTTTTCAGCGACCTCATTTGAGAATTCCTCATCCGGCGGGTCGATTCCTTCCAGTCCCACAAGAAGATAGCAGGTGGGGCAGTAGGCTCCCTCAGTCGTTTTGTTTTCTGCTCCGCATTGGGGGCAGACGGAGTCACTGTTCATATGCTGCAGTACTATGAGGTTTCCAGCCGGACGACAAGATGATCCTTCGATATCTGAAAAAGGAACGGGAATACGCGGGAGCCGGTTTCCAAGAATTTCATGGCACAGCGGACCGGAGTTGCTAACTTACCGGGAGTATTTCAAAATTCCATGAAGCCAGAAAAGCACTCATTCGTTGTTGACCGCCGTTCCTTTCTCCGCCAATCGTCTGTCGCCGCAGCCGGTTTGGGAATTGGAGCCATACCCATCATTGGAGCTGAGAAGGAGAAAAAGAAGCCCGAAGCGGAGACCTTGGTGAAGACCTTTTATGACTCACTAAGCGAGGAAGAGAAGAAGGCGATGTGCTTTCCCTTTGACCATAAGCTTCGGTTAAAGATCGAAAACAACTGGCTCATCACCAAGAAGCTGGTGGAGGATTATTCCAAGGATCAACAAGCCATGATCAAGGAAATCTTCATGGGGATTCACAGCGAAGAGTATGCCCAAAAAGTTTACGATCAGGTGGAGTGGGACAGCGGCCTTGATGGGTTTGAGGGCGGGTCATCGGTGGCAATTTTTGGAACTCCGGGGACCGGAAAGTTTGAGTTTGTCCTGACCGGCCGTCATTGCACCCGTCGTTGTGATGGAGACTCGAATGAAGGAACGGCTTTTGGCGGTCCTTTGTTTTACGGACATGCAGCCGACAGTTTTAACGAGAAACCCGATCACAAGGGGAACGCCTATTGGTATCAAGCCGTTCGAGCCAACGAGGTTTATCAAATGCTTGATGGTAAACAGCGCGAGGTCGCTCTTTGCGGGAAAAGCCGGGGTGAAAAAGGCCGGGCGACGGTGAAGTTGACTGGGAAGAAGAAAGGACTCGATGGCATCCGGGTGGGTGACATGAGCGGGGACCAAAAGGGGCACGTGCGCAAGGTTCTCGCAGATTTGATGGCTCCTTTCCGCGAGAAGGATTCCAAGGAAGCGTTGAAATTGGTTGAAGCCGGAGGCCTGGACAACATTCATATGGCCTTCTACAAGGAAGAAAATATCGGCAATGATGAGATCTGGGATGTCTGGCAGCTGGAGGGACCGGGCATGGTCTGCTACTTCCGCGGTAAGCCACACGTGCATGCCTGGATGCACATTAAGAAGCCAGTATGATTCGTGGCTTGATCCTGACCGGGCTTTCGTTTGCCCGGCCGGTGTCTGGTCACGAGTTGACCGGACACACCGTCTTGCTTCAGCCGATCGTCTTGGCTGACGATTCAGGCGATGGCGCGGCCAAGGCGAACCTGCCCGCAGAACTCATTGATCTGCCCTTTCACCGATGGGATCTCGATTTCCAGATCCTTGAACCGATCGTGTGGTCGCGCCGGGAATTCCGGGACGGTGAGGTGGATGTCGATGTGATTGTGAAGGCGGCGACGAAGGAGGAGATCTTTCGGCAGCCGGGCAGGATTGCGAACATGTTTTTTGCCAAGAAGATCAATGGTAAGGTCGCTCCCAATGGTCTCGGTCAGCAACCGGGATGGGTGACTTTTTTCGCGCAGGGAGATGATCCGCCACCGGGGCAGGATGCCTTCGTGGTCGTGCACGAGGTGACCCATAATTTGGGACTGGCTCACACTGTGGACGATGCCGAGGTTCCGTCGGACATTCCCAATGTGATGGGTGATGGCGACTTTTTGGACCGAATTCGGGAAGACGGAATCACGAGACACCAGGCTGCCACCATTCTCAAGAGTCCCCTCGTGCGCGAGACGGTGAAGTGCCTTCAGGGGAAGGAGGCAAAGCTTGCTTATCTCGGGGAGAATTTTGAAGCCTATTACAGCGAGTTGAACCGGCGGGAGGTTGAGGCGATGACGGGCCAGGCGGTGGCAAAGGACTTGGCGGGAGAGACGTTGGAAAAAGAAGCCCGGCGGCGGTTCGGAGGTGCGGTGGTGGACTTTACCCCGAAGGAACGAGAGGTGGTTCTGTGGATGGTCGGCGAGTATCGTAAACTGCTGGTGGAAGAGTTTCCGCTTTTAGCCAATCAGCCGTGGCAGGTGATCAAGGTGAAAGGTGATCACTGCGCGGGCTTTTGCCACACGCGCGGGCTCTCGGTGGTGATTGCCGAGAGAGCCTTGGGACGCATGATCGAGGACTTTGAACGTCATGGAAAAAGCAAAGAGGCGTTGGCAGACGCTGGGACAATTATTGTTCACGAGCAAATTCACGTGCTCCAGCGATGCTATCCCCGAAAGTTTGCCAGTCTCTATACCGGGGTTTACGGATTGATCGATGGCGAGGTGGAGCGGGATGAGTGGGTGGAACGGAACGAAATTCAGAACCCAGATGGTCTGGAGGGAAACCGCTGGATCGTGGAGCACGAGGGGAATCATTATTGGTTGAAGACGATCCTCGATGAGGAGGACGATCCCGCAAGGATGCCGGCTTCCTTTCGAGAAGCGGTCATGCCATTGCAAAAAGTCAACGACACTTTTCGGGCGGTTTTGAAGAAGGAGGAAAAGAAGCCTCAACTTGTCGATCCGGCTGTCATCTCAGATTGGAAAAATCAATTTCCGATCCGAGTCGGACACGACCATCCCAACGAGATCTTCGCGTATCTTTTTCAAGCTGAGTTGACTCGAAAAATCGAGGGAGAGGAGCCCTCCGGTGACCCAATGACCAAGAAGACGATGGCGTGGGCGCGGAAGGAGTTGAAGTGATTTTGCCGCGTGTCACTCTACGATCATGACACCCCTCATGATGGTCCAGTGGCCGGGATAGGAGCAGAGAAAGGGATACTTGCCGGGCTTCTTGGGGGCGATGAAGCGCAGGGATTCAATGGTATCCTTCTTAAGAAGCTTGGTGGCGTGAAGGATACGTTTGTCATCGGGGATGAATCCTTTTTTGGCGGCCTCTGGGTCGGCGGCCATGCGGTTGGCTGCTTCCCCGATTTCCTGGACGGAAGTGCCTTGGTCGAGAATGAGGAGGTTGTGCTCGGTGACGTCGGGGTTTGAGAAATGGAGTCGGACGGGCTTGCCTGCTTTGACGGTGAACTTTTCCTTGGTGAAGAGAAGTCGTTCGGGGATGCAGGAGATCTCGATGGTTTGAAGGCCTTTTTGAGCGTCGAAGGAGGCTTCGGTGGCGTTTTTGGTGGTGGGCTTCAGACGGTTCGATTTTTTGAAATCCGCGAGAGCCCTGGTGATGGCGGGAGCGTGTGCTGAGCCCTGCCAATGAGGTTTGAGGGTTGAGGAGTTGAGCGCGGTGCTGATGGCGTAGGCGAGGTGGGTGTCGGCTGGTTTCTCGAGGACTGTTGCTACGGTCTCTATCAGTGATGAGGGAGGAATGGGTGATTCCGTGCGATTGCTGTGGGAGGGGAGGAGGTAGGACGCGCAGATGATGGCTTCGCGGCGGACGTGTTGGGAAGTATGAGCGATGCCGTACTTGAGGAGGGCGAGGGATTTTTCGGGCGGGAGTTTTGCGGCCCAGAAACGGAGCGGGCCGAAGGCGGAGGCGGCGACGAGGTGGTTGTCGGAGTGGATGAGCTTCTCCAGAAGGTCTGCGTTGGGCTGGTCGAAGGCTTGGTGGAGCCAGAGGGCCTCGAGGAGGTGGAGAGGATTACTTTGTTTGGAAGCCCATTCCGAGAGCGTTTTGAGGATAGCCCCACGTGGGTGGACTGATTTTTCGAAAGGATCCGTCGAGACGTCGGCTCGGGCGCGGAGTTCGCGTTTGGCCCGGTAGCGGGTGCGGTAGTGGGGCGACTTGAGGTGCTCGAAGAGTTCTTGGAACGAGGCTTTGGCGATCTTCGGAGCGTCGGCGAGTTTGGCTCCCTTGGGAACGATGCGCCAGATGCGGCCGGCCTTGCGGTCCCGCCGTGGATCGCGGAGGGAGTATTGGGCGTGGCCTTTGACGGGATTGTACCAGTCGCAAACGTAGGCTGCTCCCCGAGGTCCGAATTTGAAATCGACGGGGATGAAGGAGAGGTTGGTAGAGAAGATAAGGTCGAGTTGATACTTCTCGGAGAAGTGGTCGGACTGCTCGTTCCATTGGTGGAATTCGACGCGGTTGGTGGGCTTGTAGCGGACTTTGATAAAGCCGCCCTGCATTTCCTTGGGCCAGAAGTCGTGGGAAACAAAGTCCTGACCGCAGACGCCTGAGTAGGCCTGCATGCCTTTGGCGCTGGGATGCTGAGTGGGGTAGTCGGGGTTGGTGGCGTGGAAGGTAGAGGCGAAGACGGGGTGGGAGGCCACGTGGTTTCCATAAGGGTCGAAGGTGACGCCCCAGGGGTTGGTGTTGGGATAGGCTCCGAATGCGGTGAGCTTTCGAGTGGAAGGATGGTAGAGGAACCAGGAAGAGTTTTTGGCGCGGATGGGCCCGTAAGCGGTCTCGGTTTGGGAATTGTGGAAGATGGATTCGCGAAAGAGGAGGTCGCCGCCAGGGGTCCAGGTGAAGTCGTGGAGCGCATGGTGGGAGTCCTCGCAGCCAAAGCCAGTGAAGACGATTTCGCGGTGGTCCATTTTGCCGTCGCCATCGGTGTCGGTGAGGTGGGTGAGATGGGGCTCTTCCGAGCAGAAGACGCCGCCGTTGCCATCGAGAACGAAGGAGAGAGGGATGTGGAGGTCATCGGCCCAGGTAATACATTTGTCTGCTTTGCCGTCTTGGTCGGTGTCTTCGAGGATGATGATTTTGTCGCAAGGCTTTTGGCCGGGGTAGATGTGTGGGTAGGTGACGGAGGTGGAGACCCAGAGGCGGCCGTGCTTGTCCCAGCGCATTTGAATGGGGCAGGCCATTTCGGGGAAGTCTTCTTCGGAGGCGAAGCAGTTGACTTCGAAGCGCGGGTCGATTTTGAAGGCCTTCAGTTCGTCGGCGGGGGAGAGGAATTTGTTGGCTCCGCGCGAGAGGAGGACGTCGTCAAGCTTGGGGAGATTGGAGTCGTCGGGTTTGGCGAGCTTACCGGTGGCGACGGTTTGGTGAATGGCGGTGTCGCGATTGGCAACCATGAGGTCGAAGTTCCGCATGGCGGGGAGGAAGTCGAGGTAGCCATAGGATTTGTTGCGACCGCCGGTGTAGTAGAAGGTATTGAGTGGTCGGTAGCGGTAGTGGAATTGGGTGGCTTTATCGACGACGAGTTGGCGGAGGTCTTCGTTGATGGCGGTTGGGTCTTTGTCGAAGAGGGCTTTGAAGGCGACGTTTGCGAAACGCTGGTGGCCTTGGAGGTTGTTTTGGTGGCCGTCGATGGTCCGCTGAGCGCGCTTGCTGACGTAGATTTCAGCTTTGGTTCCATCGAAGACATTGGCAAAGCCGATGGAATGCTTTTTCGCACTTTCGGCAAGGGCCCGGGTGTAATTGGTGAGGTTTTCGTTATTTCGATCAGCGGCGTTGACAGCGGCGATGTTTTCACTGGCTGCAGGTGACAGGAGAACGATTTGCGGCGCGGATTGACCATTGTAAGCGTGTGATTTGAGGTGGGTCAGAAACTTGTCGAGCCGTTCTTTGAAAGCGGGGAGTCCTTCTTCTCCAGCGAAGGATTCGTTGTAACCGTAAGCAGCGATGATGAGGTCGGCTTTGAAGTAGTGGAGGTGTTGGTCGAGGTCGCCGAAGTTGTCGGGGCGGGGCATGAGGTCGACCTCGTCGGCAGGCCAGGCGAGGTTGCGGACGGTGAGTTTGTGCTTGGGGTGGTGCTGGTGGAGGAGGGTTTCGAGGTGGCCGTAGCGGCGTTCGGCATCGAGCAGGAGGTTGCCGATGAGAGCGATGCGGGTGCCGGGGGCGATGTCGAGGGGAAGCTTGGTTTCGATGGGTTGGGCTTTGGGCGGGCGCGGTGAGGTTTTGAGGTTAATGTAGTATTTGGCGAGGTCGGGATCTTTGGGCGGTGCTTTCCGGTCGAGGGTTGAATTCTTGGCGTCTTTCTTCTTGGGGGTGGTTTTCTTGGCAGGCTTCTTACGGCGGTCATTGGCGGGAGGCGGAGTGCCTTTGCCGGGGATGGGGGAATTGAGGTCCTGGTAAACCTCGGGCTTCAGTCCGCGAACGTGGCCGCCGTTTCGGAAGGTGGTGGGCTTGTAAGGTCCGACTAGATCAACATTGGAGTTGGCTTTGATTTGCTTTTCGAGGCCAACGGCCCAGTAGGTTCCGTTGATGATGAGACGTCGGTAATCAGCATCGAGGAAGTCCTCGGATGCGCCCTGGGTGGAGTGAAAGACGCGGGCTTTTTTGCCGCTCTTGCTGGTGTAGTGGCGAGTCCAGGTCGAGGGAGAGGGCTTTTTGGTTTTGTCGGCCCGGGAACCTTTCTCCATCCCATTGAGAGGCTGGGATTCGGTGAGGACGGTGAAGGTGTCGTCGGGGATGCCGGTGTAGGCTCCGGCGATGGTGTGGGCATTGTTGCCAACTCCGGTGAGAATGATGTGCTCCTTGTTTTCGGGGATGATTTGTATGCGGGTGGCTTGCTTGTGATTGCGTCCGTAATGGCCGACCCAGGTGTTGCCGAGGATTTGGTGGCCAAAGCCCTTTTCGAATTCCTTTCCTTTGTATTGGAAGTCGTAGCGGGAGAATTTTTTTCCGGCCGGGATTTTGAAAGCGTGCGACGAGGTGCGGAGTCCGACGACGGGTCCGCCGCGCTGCAAGTATTCGTCGATATGGACCATTTGGTCGTCGGGGAGATCGAGGAAGCGCGCGAAAATGAACATGAGGTCAGCGTCCTTGAGAGCTTCGAGGCCCTTGATGTTGGAGGCGCCGGCCGTGATTTCGCCCTTCTCGTTGACTCCGAAGAGAACGGTCGTTTTGAAGCCGTGATGTTTGGCAAGGATGCGGGCGAGGGCGGGGCAGGTTTCCTCGGCCCGGTATTCGTGATCGGAGGCAACAAAGACGATGTGCTTTCCCTTGCCGGGACCGGAAGTGCCCTCGTAGGTGATTTGCGCGAGAGCGGGAAGTGAGAAAAGGAAAGTGAGGGCGAGGAAGATTTTCATGAGAAAGTTTGGCGTGAAAAGAAATTGATGTCAGGTAGTCTGGAGACGGGCTCTGTTCGATTGAAGCTCAGTCTGCGATGGCTTCGTAAACGATGGGTTTGATGAGGCGTTCGAGGTTCCAGTTGAAAGGGATTGTTTGTTCCATGGTCACGACAACCAATTCGTCTTTCGGGGAGACCCAGTAGTGGGTGGAGGCCATGCCGCCCCAGCCGAATTCCCCGATTGGGGCGTGTTTGTCCCAACGTTGATCGCGGGAGATGCGGACATTGAAGCCGAGTCCGAAGCCAGTCCCGTGACGGGTTTGGCCAAGGGAGATGGCAGGGATTTGGTCGGGAAGTTGATTGGTGGTCATGAGTTTGACCGTTTCCTCTTTGAGATATTGCTTTCCCTGAAAGGTTCCGCCGTTGGCGATCATTTGAAGGAAGCGGGCGTAGTCGGTGATGGTGGAAACAAGCCCTCCGCCACCGGAAAGGTTGGCTGGTTTTTTGAGGAAGGGGGAGTCTTTGGCGGGCTCCGAATTGGTGAGGAAAATGCCTTTTTTTTGGAAAACATCAGCAAGCCGGTTTGCCTTCCCGGCAGGGACAAAGAATCCGGTGTCCACCATGCCGAGAGGAGTGAAGAGGCGCTTACTCAAAAAGTTATCAAAAGTCTCACCGGAGGCGACTTCGACGACCCGCCCAAGAAGGTCGGTGCTTATCCCGTAGTTCCATTTTGTTCCGGGTTGGAAAAGGAGGGGGGCGCCGGAAATTGAGCGGGACATTTCCTCCAGCGTTTTGTCCCTGTCGAGTGGTTTGAATCTTCGGTAATAGCGGTCAACGGGATGTCCGCCCCAGCCGTAGGAAAAACCTGCGGTGTGGCGAAGAAGGTCGCGGATCGTGGGCATGGGATCAGCCGGAATAGGATCTCCTCTTCTCTGCCAAACATTTAAAAGGGCGAATTCCGGAAGAAACCTCGTGATGGGGTCGTCGAGATTGAGTTTCTTATCCTCGTAAAGCATGAGGACGGCAGCCGAGGTGATCGCCTTGGTCATGGAGTAGATCCGGAAGATGGTGTCCTTTTTCATTGGGACCTTCGAGGTGCGATTGGCGAAGCCGAATTGCTTTTGGTAAACGATTTTACCTTTCCTCAAGACAAGGACCGATCCGCCGGCGAGCTTTCTCTTCTCGATAAGCTCTTCGATAGCGGGATCAATTTTCGCGAGAATCTCAGCTGACATTCCTACCTCTTCCGGAGTGCTAAAGGGGAGGGGGAGGTTTGGATTTTCCTCTGCCGGGACTGAAAGGCAGAGAATTAGGAAGGGGAGGATGGCTTTGATCACTTTCATGACGAGAGTTTGGAGGAGGAATGCTTTGATTGGACCCGGGGCAACGGGCCAATTTGACTTTGACCTTTAGACCAGTTTTTGACGATTCAGCAAGTCATGAATCGAGGTGCTCTGGAACGGGTAGGGCGGATTCTGTTTTGGAGTGGCCTTGGGATCCCATAGTGAATAAGACCGCGGCGATGAATCTATCGATGAGATTAGTGGCACTCTGCTTATTGGCAGGTGTTGGTTGTTTGATCCTGCCCCTTGGGGCTATTGAAAAGGACAACCGGGGGCGTTGGGAAAAGCCGATCAAGAAGGGGCCGGATAAGGATGTGCCAGGATATTTGATTAACCTGGGGCCGACTGGCGCGCGCGGGACACTGGAGAGCAAGTCGTTTACGGTGAAGTATATTTTTGAGAACTCGCCGGCGGTTGGGAAGCTGGAGATCGATGACGTCATCACCGGAGTGAATGGTCGCAAGTTCGAAGTGGCGCACACCTTTGGTCATCACCTGACCCGAATGAAGAAATTTCCGGAGATTGGATACGAAGGGCCTTTGATGGACTTTGGAAATGCCATTGAGGAATCCGAGGGAGGGGATGGCAGGTTGATTTTGATGGTGACCCGTGACGGGAAGCAGCAGGAGGTGGTGATCCGGTTGGAGGCGATCGGGCGCTTTGCCAAGACCCATCCTTTCAAGTGCAAGAAGTCGCAGCTTCTTGCCGAGCGGGCTGCGAAGTATCTCACCAATCATCCCTTCATCCAGAAGGAGCAATGCCATGCCAAATGCATGAGTGGTCTTGCTCTATTGGCTTCGGGTCAAATGGACCAGGCAACGGAGTTGGCCCATTCGTGGCTGCAAGCTCCGCGGGATGGAATCTGGGTGTGGCCAGTGAGCTATCAGTGCATTTTTCTATCCGAATATTACCTGCTCTCGAAGGATGAAAAGGTTCTCAAAACGATTCAGGCCTTGGCAGCCAAGCTGGAGACGGCGCAGGTTGAGGATATGGTGAACTACAAGGATCGGACTCATGGAAAGATGGGGAATGTGGGGCATAAATTCCGGACGGGCGGATTCGGCCACAATACCAATGTCGGTGGTTATGGCACCATGAATATTACCACGGCACTGGCCTTGGCTGCTTGGGAGTTGGCCAAGAAGTGTGGCGCGGAAGTGGATCAGGCGAAAGTCGAGCTGGGCTTTGACTATTTGCGCAAAAGCACGGACGAGACAGGGTATATTGGCTACCACACCAAGCGCGGGGCATACTCGGCCGCGGGGCGCCAGGGGCTGGCATTGATCGCTCATGACCTGGCGGGTGACAGTAAAGTGAACGATGAATATATCAATCTGGTTTCCGGTGGTTTGATTCGTTCCAAAAAGTATCTCAATGATGCTCATGCCGACAATATTCTCTCGGTGTGCTGGGGCTTGCTCGGGAGCAATGTTTCCGGCGACGAAAAGACAATTCGGGAGATGATGGACTACAATTTGGCGTGGCTCAACATGGCGCGTTGTCACGATGGATCCTTTGTTTCTCTTCCGGGCCGGGACATGTACGATAAGGGTTACTACATGTCATCGCGTTTGCATCTTACTGCGGCGATGGCTTTGGTCTATGCGATGGGAAATCCTGTTTTGCAGATTCAAGGGAAGTAAGTTTTCGTCCTTTGGGCTTAGTCCGGGACGACTTTGCTGCGAGAGTGGCCGTAATGAAATTCATGGCATTTGTTTTCGGATTCTTGGGCTGTCTCGTTTCTTTGTGTGCGGGAGCTACGGGGATGACCCTTGGTTCGCCGGTGGACTATCAGGTTTTTCAGCGGAACACCCAAAGCTCAGGGGATTTAATTATTGAAGGGCAGCTAAGCGAACCCTCGGTCGGGCTCACGAAGATTCAGGCGAAGTATGGTTATCGTCAACAGACCTGGGAGGGTGGCTTTCACACCTTGGGGGTGATCGAGAATGGAGAGTCGCAATTTAGGGTGAAGTTGCGGTGGAGCGAGGGAGGGTGGTATCGGTTGGATGTCCGGGCGGTAGCGGGTGAAAAAATCGTAGGCGAGGCGATTGTCGAGCATGTTGGAATCGGAGACGTTTTCGTGATTGCCGGTCAGTCAAATTCGGCGAATCACGGTGAGGAAAAACAGAAGGTAAACAGTCGAGCTGTTTCGACTTTCGACGGAAAGACATGGCGGGTTGCAGACGATCCGCAACCGGGTGCCAGTGGTCGTGGAGGTAGTTTTATTCCGCCATTTGCAAATGAAATGCTGAAGAAGTTTGGGGTTCCGATTGGAATTGTTTCGACCGGGGTCGGTGCGACGAGCGTGCGGGAATGGTTGCCGGGAAGTGAGCGCTTTCCCAACCCTCCCACGATCACGAACAAAGTGGCCAATCATCCCGAAGGAGGATGGATGAGCAAGGGGGAGGTCTATCGCAATTTTATTGAGCGGACGAAGTCGCTCGGCCGGTATGGATTTCGCGCGGTGCTTTGGCATCAGGGGGAGTCGGATGCCAATCAGAAGGACGAGAGCCGGACTTTGCCGGGTGAGTTGTATCAGAAGTATCTGACAAAGTTAATCAAAGCGACCCGGAAGGACCTGGGCTGGGATTGCCCGTGGTTTGTCGCTCAAGCGAGTTATCACAATCCCGACGACACGGGTTCGGAAGACATTCGGGCGGCGCAAAAAGCACTATGGGAGTCAGGAGTGGCTTTGGAGGGGCCGGATACCGATTTGCTGACGGGTGATTATCGTGATCGTGGGGGCAAGGGCGTGCATTTCAGCGGCAAAGGTCTGAGGGCTCACGGCTGGGCCTGGGCTGAAAAGGTGGGGCCTTGGTTGACGAAGGAGTTGGCGAAAAAGAAGACCGTTGTTTTCGTGCTCGCGGGTCAATCAAACATGCAGGGTCAAGGGGTCGTTTCGATGGATCACGAAAAGCACTACAATGGAGGGAAGGGAAATCTTGTTTGGTCGATGGAGCACTCTCAAAGCAAAGAGAAGATGAAGCACCTGAGGGATGCCGATGGAAATTGGCTTGGGCCAGGTAATGTGCGAATCAGATTTAAGCAGAAGGATAAGGTTCGGAGTGGTCCGTTGACGATCGGCTACACGGGGTATGGAGGCTCGAGTCATATCGGCCCCGAGTTGCAGTTTGGTTTTGTGGTGGGCGAACACTTCAAGGATCGTGAAGTACTCCTCATCAAAACCGCATGGGGCGGGAAGAGTCTTCACAAGGACTTCCGGCCCCCAAGTTCGGATGGTGAAACCGGTGAGTATTATACCAGGATGGTTGAGGAGATTCGCGCCGGACTCGAGGAACTGCCCCCCGGAAGTTATGAGTTGAAAGGATTTGTTTGGATGCAGGGTTGGAACGACATGGTCTCAAAAGAAGCGACAGAGGAATATGCCGAAAATCTCGTGAATCTGGCTGCCGATTTGAGGGAGGAATTTCGATTTCCATGGGCTGAGTTTGTCGTGGGCGAACTCGGCAATGGCGGCAAAGCCAAGGTAGGGTCGGGAATGGAAAAATTTCGCAACGCGCAAAAAGAAGGAGTGGAAAGAATCGAGAGAGCTTGGTTTACGAGAACCAGCAATTTTGCCCGTCCGCCGGAACTTTCTCCCAATACAAGTCACGGCCACCATTGGTTTGGAAACGCTGAAAGTTACTTCCTGATCGGTGAGGCTCTGGGCCGTGATATGGTTCGCGCCTTGAATCGGTAGGGTTTGCCTTGCTCATCGGTCTCCATTGGAGAAGGTCTCTGCAATGAAACCCTACGTGAAGCTTGCCGAGTCCACCATGCCGGACGGCACGATCTATTCGCTCCACAAGCACGACGGAAAAATCTACCTCAAATATAATGGCTTCGAGTTGATGAGCACCGCGCTCACCTACTCCGAACAGATGTTGGCGGATTACGGTTGTCAGGCTTTGAAGGAGGGGAAGGGGTCGCGACCGGATCATCCCAGAATTTTGATCGGCGGGCTGGGACTGGGTTTTACCTTGAAGCGAACCCTGGAGTTGGTGGGGAGTCCCGCGACGGTGGATGTTGCCGAGTTGATGCCTCCGCTGATCGAGTGGAATAGCACTCACTTGGTGGAGCATAACGGGCCGCTTTTGGAAGATCCCCGGACCCATATTATTCAAGGTGATCTTTACGATATTATCTCGGACGCGAAGCCGGGTTCTTACGATGCTCTTCTCCTCGATATTGACAATACGCCGGACGATCTCATCACTTCGGGCAACTCACGGCTCTACTCACCTGGTTTTCTCGACAAGTTGCGTAATGTCATCACCGGAAAAGGATGTCTCGCCTATTGGCTTTCCGAGCCGGCACCACGATTCAAGAAGATGCTGATCAAGGCGGGATTTCAGGTGGAGGAATTTGCCTCCAAGCCTCATGAAAAGTCGAAACGATCACGCCATTGCATTCTGCTGGCCCGTAAGCGTCGGTGATCTTGCATTTTCGGGGGAATAGGATTCCTTCCCAAGACTCAAACAAACACGAACATGTTAACCTGGACCGATATTTTAGAATTTGCTGCCAATGGAAATCCCGAGCCCGACCGTGAAGTCCGGAAGTCGGACGATGAATGGCGCGAGCAATTGACCGAAGAGCAATTTTACGTCGCGCGCCAGCACGGAACCGAGCGCCCTTTCAGTTCGGGAATGTGCGAACTCTTCGAGCCGGGCAAGTATGCCTGCGTGTGCTGCGACACTTTGCTTTTTGATGCGGGCGAGAAGTTCGACAGCGGAACAGGTTGGCCCTCCTTCACGCAACCGGCCAAGGAAAACGCGATTTCTTATCATGGTGACAACTCGATGGGAATGACCCGGGTTGAGACCCTTTGCAACACCTGCGACGCGCACCTTGGTCATGTTTTTCCAGACGGTCCGGCCCCCAGCGGGCTGCGTTACTGCATGAATGCGGTTGCGCTCAAGAAGGTCGATGATACCGAAGCGATCGCGACCTTTGGGGGAGGATGTTACTGGTGCACCGAGGCCGTCTTCCGAAGCGTTAAAGGAGTGATCTCGGTCGAGAGTGGCTTCAGTGATGGAGAAGTGGTGGATCCGACTTACAAGGAGGTCTGCAGCGGGCAAACAGGTCATGCGGAAGTCGTGCAAATCACTTACGATCCGGAAGTGGTGAGCTACGGGGAACTCTTGCGCGTTCACATGGGAACTCACGATCCAACCACCTTGAATGCGCAGGGAGCCGACGTCGGCACCCAGTATCGCAGTACGATTCTTTATCGGTCGGAGCAGGAACGCCAAGTCGCCGAGAAGCTATTAGAGGAGCTTTCGGATACCTTCGAGTCTGACATCGTGACCGATGTAAAGGCCTTTGAGAAATTCTATCCGGCGCCCGCAGATCACGATAACTATTACAATCGCAATCCAAACCAAGGCTACTGTCAGGCTGTCATTTCGCCCAAGATCGCCAAGTTCCGTAAAACCTTCCAACACCTTCTAAACCCTGATGAGTGAGCAATTTGATCTCATCGTCCTTGGTGGAGGAAGAGCTTCGGCACTGGCAATTGCGGCTGCAAAAGCTGGTCAGAAAGTGGCTTTGATCGAGAAGGATAAACTCGGTGGGGCGTGTCCCAACCGGGGCTGTGTTCCCTCCAAGCTGCTCATTGGATTCGCAGAAGCGGCCCGCAATGTCAGGCATGCGGATCGTCATTTCACCGATGCCACTTATCGCGGCACAGATGCGAAGGCAGTCTTTGAAAGCGTCAACGAGTGGATTGCCGGAGTCGATGGCCGCTATGAAGGTCGGGTCGAGGCATCCGGAGCAACTCTCATCCGTGGCGAAGGACGATTTGTTGGAGAGAAGACCGTTCAGGCCGGAGGTCGCACTTTGACCGCCGATAAGATCGTCGTTGCGACTGGTTCCCATCCGACCCCACCGCCTTTTGCGGAACTTCCGGTTTGGACCAGTGACGACCTTTTTCCTCTCAAGGAAGATCCGCCCAAGAGTCTGATCGTAATCGGGAGTGGTTTTATTGGCACCGAGATGAGCGCCTTCTTTTCAGGGATTGGAATTGAAACGAAGTTGTTTGCTCGCGGGGCCCGACTGCTTGGGCGGGCTGACAGTGACATTGAGGCTACTTTTTCAAAGGAATTTGCCAAGGAGGTGGAAACACACACTGGTGCTTCTTTGCTCGATTTGAAGTACGAGGGATCTCGTTTTTGTGCAACTTTTGAAATCAACGGGCGACAAGAGGTTCACGCCGCCGACAAGGTGCTCTTTGCGATTGGTCGTCGACCAAACACCGACAATCTGAATCTCAAAGCAACCGGGCTTGCGGCTAATGAGAGGGGATTCCTTCCCGTCAATGATGAGCTCGAAACCAGTGTTCCGGGAATTTATGCCGCAGGCGATGTCAATGGACGCTACATGCTTCAGCACGCTGCTTCCTATGAAATACAGTATCTTCGTGAAAAGTTGCTGAAGGGGAAAACAGAGCCAATCGACGAACGCACCATCGCTCATGCCATCTTCTCGCATCCCGAAGTGGCCTCAGTGGGTTTCACCGAGGATGACTTAAAGGCGGCGGGGCCCGATTACGTTTCAGTTCATCAGGATTGGCTCGCCAGCGCGCGGGCCATGGCAAGTCGGCTGGACTACCCGCGGATCAAATTGCTGGTTTCGCCGCATGATTATTCCATTCTAGGATGTCATCTTATTGGCCCGGAAGCTTCCACCTTGATGCACCAGGTTTTGATGTTGATGCACCTCAAGAACGATGTTCGTGAATTGGTGAACATGATTTACATTCACCCCGGTCTTAATGAGTTGTTCCTTTCAGCGGCCGTGTCGGCGTTGGGCAAGGTGCGGAAGTTTAAGGTAAATTAGCGAGAAAGTCTTGGTTCATTCGCCCTTGATCTTGTCCTTTCCTTTGACAAGAATCGATTCACGTGGCGAAAATGCCGCCTCAACGCACCCCATATCTTCATGCAACGACTACACATCCTCGCCTTGGCTTTTGGGCCGATCTCAAGCATTGGTTCCCTCGGTGCCGCTACAACATCGTGGGATTTCGACAGCGGATTCACATCGCTGGTCACGTCATCCAGCCAGGCTGAATGGGATACCGATGGGGATTTTGAATCGTGGGCAACTTCCAATGTTGCGAGTCCAACTGTTTCGGCAGGCGTCTTGACCGGGATTTCGGCTTCGCCGGCGGGTAACCTTGCTGCGGTTGATCCGTTTATTTCGATCTCGCCAACTCTCGCGTTGGATCTGACGTCTGGAGACAATGACGTCATCGAGTTTCGTCTCAAGATTGGAGATGGGGCGACCGTGGTAAACAGTCCCAGAATTGATGTCTTTTGGGGCACGAATCTCACTCCGGGATTTGCGGGAGCTCGCCGTGTGCAAATTGACGCCACTGCGATTCCGACCTGGACTTCGGCCGGCTTTGGAAATGGAGACGAGGGAAACTTCCGTGTTTATCAGGTCGATATGACCGGAACCGCCGGCTGGGACGGAACCCTGACTCACCTCCGACTTGACCCAATTGCGGGGACTGTGGCCGGTGGCCAGCGCGACAAACCATTTGAGTTCGACTATGTTCGTATTGGCTCAACCGTTCCCGAGCCTTCAAGCGCGCTTCTTGGCGGTCTTGCCGGCTTATTTTTGATTCGCCGTCGGCGGTTGTAGATTCGAGGGATGAGAGTTGCTCCGATTCTTCTTCCGTTCGTTCTCGCTCTCAATCACGGTGCGGAGCCTCTCTTCGTGAATTCCATTGCTTCGAATGATCTGGATTTCATTCGCACGGATGGTCCTTCTCCGTTTGAGTCGGCGGGCTTTCTCGGCAGGAAGAGGAAGGAGATGCCGGACAAGTGAAGTGATGAATTGTTCGATCCCAGGGCCTACGCTTTCAAGGTGACCTTTAAGGATAAGGTCATGACCGAGATTTGGGCACACCAGTCATTTGACAGTGAAGAGGAATTAAAGGAGTTGATTTCTCTGGTTGGGAATGGTCTCGGGAAACTTCCTGCGATGATGCGAAGCAAGCTCTCACACGTGGTGCTTCACAAAGGGGATGAGGTTGCTTTTGGTGAAGAGGAAGGGCACTTCTTTGTTCTTTATTCGGAAAATATCCGCAAGCGGGTGAAGACTCATGACTTGGAGGAGACTATTTTCCACGAGTCGATCCACGCGACTCTGGAGAAGGATCACGCCAAGAGTCAAAAATGGCTGGAGGCTGAGAAGAAGGATGGTGATTTTATCACCAAGTTTGCCGGGCGACTTCCCCTCAAGGAGGATCTCCCAGTGTCCGCTCTTTTCGCATACACGGTACTGAAGCATCCGAGTCGTCTTCGAGAAGAAGTGGAAAAAGCGGTCCACAAGATTATGCCTCACCGCATCGCTTTCTTCCGCGAGCTCTTTGCAAAAGAAGTTGCCCCTATGCCGGAGTGATGATGCCCAGTTCGCTGAGTTGACCGATCGCGGTGCCGGCGAAGTCTCGGTTTGCTGCGGGGGAAGCGGGCGATGGGTGAAGGATTTTTCCCAGTTGGTGTTCGGCGGTTTTGATAGAGGCGAGTTGTTTCTCGGCGAAGGCTCCAACTCCAATCAATTTTTCCGGCTGGAGGGCTTCGACGATGCGGGCGAGGTGTTCGCGGCAGGCTTTCTCGACCGGTTCCATGCAGTCGCGCGGGAGCTTGTCGGGTGTGATGTTGGCGCCGGTGTCTTTCATCCAAACGAGAGGGCAGAAGTTGGCGACGAAATGATTCTCGAAGAAGGCTTCGGCCGAACCGAAAAGTTCCGCAAAGAGGCCCCAAAGTCTGCGGCCGGAAACTTCGGAGCGTTCGCAGTCGAAGCCGGAGACGGGGCGCTTGGGGTGTTCGGGGTTTGGCTTTTCCACCGGGCCGGAGATGCCCATCCAGTCTCGCACGTGTGGGATTTCACCGAAAGGAACGCCGGTCTGAGCCATGCCATACGGTCCGGGGTTCATACCGAGAAAGAGGACCTTCTTGGCTCCACTTCCGAAGTTTTTCAAGTAGTCGCAATGTCGATCCCAGGCGTATTCGAGCGGGTTGTATGTGTATGCGACGGGGGCAGGGAACTTCAGGCCTCGTAGTTGTTTGCGGAGATCGTCGGCAGCGGCAACGAGAGGGTGTTTGCTCATAAAACGGATGCTTGAAGTTTGGACCAGCTGCCAACGATTTCATCGGTTTCGGTTTCATTGCAATCGACAAGGATGACCTGATCGTCGCGGATTTCGTAAATCGCGTCTTGTCGAAATTTCTTTCCGAGGGCGATCGCTTCGGAGCGGGAGCACTCGATTCCAAAGCCGGCTTCGGCATGATCTTCACATTGGCCGGTGACGGGGAAGCAATGCCACCTGGAAGCTTGAATGACTTCAAGAAGACGTGCATTGTTTTCGATATTCTCCTGGTCAGGGGCAATCTCTCCGCAGGGATTGTGGGCCGTGACGATGAAGAAGTGATTGGGAGCACTGGCGCCCTCAAGAACGGTGACGAATTGAGTTTGGTGATACTCTTCTTTCATTAAACCGAGTGTTTTCTGAGGTCCAAAAGATCGACGAATTCAAGGGCGACGACCGAGGTGGCGTTGAGGTCGACTTTGGGCGCGCAGCCGTGGTCGAGGGCTTCTTTCCAGCGCAGAACACAGAGGCACCATTGATCGCCGGGCTTGAGTCCGGGGAAGGAAAATTCAGGGCGAGGAGTCATGAGATCGTTTCCCTGATTTCGGCTGAACTCGAGGAATTCCCGGGTCATGACGGCGCAGACACAATGAAGCCCGCGGTCGCCGGCCCCGGTGCGGCAGCAGCCATCGCGGAAGAAGCCGGTCATGGGGTCGGTGGAGCAAGTAGCGAGATCTTCTCCGAGGACATTGAGGTGAGCCATGCGGGGAGCTTGGCCCCCAGTTGGGAATCTGGCAAGTCGGAGCCGAAGGAAAGGAGCTATGTGATATCCATCGCGAGCGTTCGCTATAATGTGGTCCTGACTTAACTAGGCGGTGACAGAATTGTGCTAGTAATCTTGCTATTTTTTCCGGTTCCTGACCAGCTGCGAGGCCATATGCTCGAGTGCCGGTAGTCGCCTTTTGAGAGCTTCAAGAGTCTCTGTGTATTCAGGGTTGTCGGCTTCGTTCTTCCACTCGTGAGGATCCTTTTTGTGGTCGTAGAGTTCTTGTTGGCCGTCTTGATAGCGGATGTAACGGAATTGCTCGGTGCGGATGCTGGCGTATCGATCGTAGAGGTAGCTGATGGCGGTGCTTTCCCAGTTGGCTTGCGGGTTTTTGAGAAGGGGAGCCAATGATTTGCCATCGACATGGTCTGGCTTGGGGATTTGGCAAAGGTTGAGAAGAGTGGGGTAGAGGTCCTGCAGGGACACGCAGCGCTTGGTGGAGCTGCCGGGCTTGGTCATGCCGGGGACGCGACACATGAGCATGGAATTGGTGGCCTCCTCCCAGAGGGTGCCTTTTTGCCAGTGGTCTTTTTCGGCGAGGTGAAATCCGTGGTCGGAGATGAAGATGACGATGGTGTTGTCCTTGTAGGGGCTTTTGGCCAAGGCCTCGAGAATGCGGCCGTGCTGCGCATCGACGTAAGCGGTGGTGGCGAGGTAGGCCTGCACTGCTGATTTGTGGAGGCCGGCCTTGAGAACGGCTTGCGTGAACTTCCGCTTTCCTCCGACGACTTGATCGCCAAGGGGAGGGATGTCATCGAAGTCAGTCGGATTGAGCTCAGGGACCTTGACTTCGTCGAGGGGGAACATGTCGAAATACTTCTGCGGGACAAACCACGCCATGTGCGGGTTGAAGGTGCCATAGGTGAGGAAGAAGGGTTGATCGTGCTTCTGCTCGAGGATGGCGATGGTTCTGTCCGCGCCCAAGGTGTCGTTCATCTCGGCTTCGGAGAGATGGATGGGTCCCCAATCCTGTTCCCCTTTGCCGACGGATTGCACGGGGGCGCCGGGAGGGCGCGGGTCGCGCTTGTGGCCTTGCTTGTCATCCCAGACATCCTTGCCGCGCCAACCGTGGGTGATCTTGCCGTAACCATACATGGAGTAGCCCGATTTCGAGAAGGTCTCGAAGAGGGACTCGGCTTCTTTCAATGGCGCGCTGGCAGCGACGTTGCTCTGGTTGTGGTAGACGCCGGATTTGTGCGGGCTGATTCCGGAAAATATGGAAGTGCGTGAGGGTACGCAGAATGGCGAGGCTGAGTAGGCGTTGGAAAAGACGAGGCCGCTTTCGCCCAGCTTTTGCAGGTTGGGAGCAACCACCTTGCCGGAGTAGCGTTCTGGCTTTTCGAGAATCCAGGTGTTGAGGTCATCGGCGATGAGCAGCAGGACATTCATGCGTTCTTTGGCAAGGGCGGGCTGTGCGCCCAGGGCGAGGATGCCGATGAGGCAGGCATGCATGAGGAGGTGTGATTTTTGCATAAAATGAGATCGGTTGCTGAAAATTTGGTGAATGCTACTTGTTTCCTTTTGAAGCTGGAGTGGCAGCGGGCAGGCTTGTTGCACCCAGTTCCAGAAGCTGAAGGCGGAACATGGTTTGTCTTTATACAAGAGAATGGGCTCACGTATTTCGATCCGATTGCCGGGATTTTGAGGTCGTGAAAATGGTTGCAGGGAGTGGGTGCAATGGAGAATTTACAGAGAGATTACACAACGATGGGCAAGCATGGCTAAGGTTTCCAACATGATCATTTTACGACTGGCAATTGCCCTTCCCCTTCTGGCGGCGTTTGGGTTGATCGGGGTTTTAAAGCCGTCGAAAGAATTTGGCCCGGACGAAGGCGTGCCGACCCAATCCAAGCGGGTCATCGATCCCGTGCGCTTGAGTGGTATAGAGGCTCGTCGGGCCTTGCGGGTCAATCTGGAGAGGGATGTGACGGATTTCACAGTGGCGGAAATTCTCGAGCAATTGCCGGAGAAATTTAGCAGGCACTCTCCGGAGGCGACGACCGCGGAGTGGCTCCGGGCGGAAGCGCTCTTGCGTCAGCTCGGGGTCTTGATGGGGGGAGAAGCCATTGCTGAAGTCCTTAAGCGCTATGATGGCGAGATGCTCATAGACGATCCGTTCTCGGCGATGGGGGTGGTGTTTGAGGGCTGGTTGAGTGCTGACCCGTCCGCAGCGATTGCCGGGTTTACCGAAATTCTGGAGAGCGAGGTCTTGGACGAGGACGGCCACAAGACCATGGCCTGGCAGGGGCTGCAATTTTGGGGACGGGAAAAGAAAGGGAGCTATAGCTACGAGATCATGCAGCGCACGGTCTTGAGTGCAGTGGCCACGGCGGATCCAGTTCGCGGATTGGAAATCTTCCGTGAAGGTCTTTTGCCGCCTGACTCCCCGCACCTGGAAGCCTTCGGCCAGGGGATGGGTGAAGACACCGACTGGATGGCCTTTCGAAATGAGCTGCAGGAGTTGGTGGATTGGAAGACTCCCCCAACGGCGTTCACCGGACACGATGGGGTGGTCACCGCGGTCCTCAAGGGGTGGACCCGGTGGGATCTGGACGCTGCCTTGAGGTGGGGATTTGAGGAGGTCGAGGCGAACGGTGCGGACGATCATCTGAACGAAGGTGACGTGATTCAGTCGATCCAAGATCAAGGCCGACTTATCGAATGGTTTGAGCAGAACCGTGATGAGGAGGTGGTGACTGACGAGCGGGTCATCACGCTTGCGAATCGATTGATCCACGATTCTGGCACGGAGGATTTCCAACGCTTGCTCTCGCTGACGAAGGACTCCTCGACCAGGCTTTCGATTCTTGAGGTTGTTTTTCAGGACTTTGGGGGGTGGAGGGGCTTCTCGAGGGCGGAGGCGAGTACTCTGATTGAGTCCGCCCAGTTGTCGGAAGAAGACGAGGCGAAATTTTTGCCGAAGGTGGACCAGCTCAAGTAGTCACGCTGGACCTCAGCGGTTCTTCTTTTTGGTCTTTTCACGTCTTTTACGCACGTCGGCGGGGACCACGGTGATGCGACCAATAGATCGCTTGTTCTGATGGAGTTCCTGCTGGAAGGTCTTCTTGAGATTTGTGAGCTCTGCGACTTTTTCGGGGTGCTTCTTGGAGATGTCGGTGGTTTCACCCACATCCTCTTTGAGATTGAAGAGCGAGCCGGCTGCGGCGGGAACCCGGTCGGTTTTGCCGAATTGATCGGCCTTGCTGCCGCCCGGAGTTTGGCCTTTTACGAGGAGCTTCCAATCACCCTGCCGGATTGTGGAGCCCGGGACGATGAAGGTGTTGTGGATCGGTTCAGGCAATTTTTTTCCTTCCAGGTAGGGCAGGATACTCCGCTCGTCGAGAAGCCGGTCGCTGGGCGGCTCGACTCCGGCGAGTTCACAGAAGGTCGGGAGGAGATCCATGATGCTGGTGATCTCGTCATTGGTGGAGCCGGCGGAAATGACGGCGGGCCAGCGCATGATGGTGGGCGAGCGGATGCCGCCTTCGAAGTTGGTCCACTTGCCATCGCGCAAGGGGCCGGAATTTCCATGGCCTTCGACATTGAGCTGAGGGCCGTTGTCGGAAGCGAAGACCACCAGGGTATTCTGGGTCAAGCCGAGCTCATCGAGGGTGTCCATCAGTCCACCGACCTGCCAGTCGATTTCCTGGATGACATCCCCGTAGGTTCCCTGCTTTGAGCTGCCTTTGAATTGCTCGTTCGGGATCCATTTCACGTGTGGCAGTGGGGAGGCGTAGTAGAGAAAGAAGGGGCGGTCCTTGTTTTTCCGGATGAAGTCGATGCCGGCTTGTCGCAGTCTGGGCGAGTATTGGCCATGAGTCTTGCCCGCTGACTTTTCCAGAAACCCGGTGTTGCGAAAGAGTCCTTTGATGCCCTCGTTTTCCCCGTCCTCGCCTCCGCATTGGAGAAAGCCGAAGAAAGAATCAAAGCCATGTTTGACCGGGTTGAACTTTTGAAACTCGCCGAGGTGCCATTTGCCCACCATACCCGTGGTGTATCCGGCCTTTTTCATCAGTTCCGGCACCGTGACTTCGTTCGGATGAATCCCCACCAGGCTGTGACGGTAGATGACTTTTGACCAACCCGCCCGCTCGGGCAGGGAGCCGGTCATGAAGGCAAGCCGCGTTGGCGAGCAGCGGTTGGTGACATAGAAGCTGGTGAACTTCATGCCTTCCTTGCAAAGGCGATCGATGTTTGGCGTGGAAATATTCTTTGCGCCAAAGCAGCCGAGGTCACCGTAACCCTGGTCGTCGGTCAGCATGACAATGATATTAGGCTTGGATCCTTCTGGAGCCGCGTGGAGGCTCGTGTGAGCCAGGATTGCGAAGAAGCAGGCTTGTAGGATTTTTCGGGAAATTTTCATCGCTTTGACTTACTTTTGTGTTGGCAACTCTTCATCTTCACCGAGTGAGCGACGTGCCTGGAAAGGGCCCCAGGCCTTCCGTTTCTCATATTCTTTGGCAGCCTTGTATTTTTCGGAATCGTAGTTGGGGTTTTTCTTGGGAAGGCGAGCGTTCACCTGTTTGAAGTAGTGCATCATTTCGTCAAAGAGTCGTTTGTGATCATCAGGCCGCTTTGAGGCAATGTTCTCAACCTCGCCCCGGTCCACTGAGAGGTCGAAGAGCATGGGGAGGTCCGGGCGTTCATAGAAATGCAACAACTTGAGATCGCCCGAGACCACTGCGGAGTGCGGCATGGTCGTGCGGTAATGCGGGTAGTGGAAATAGAGATTCCGTTTGAGAAAGGCGTCGGTCGGTGATTTTCCGTTCAGGTACCCGGCGAGACTGACCCCATCGATGTCTTTCAGTTGACCTGGATCGCCGCCGGCCCAGTCGACGAAGGTCGGTAGGAAGTCGTAGTTGACGACATTGCCATTGAAGACGGAGCCCGCCTTGATGCCAGGTCCTCTGACGATCATGGGAACGCGAATGCCACCCTGCCAGACCCACCACTTGCTCGCATGGTGTGGTTGCTTGAGCCCCTTCGTGAGTTCGAGTTCTTTGTGCCGGTAGCCGTTATCCGAAACCAGAATGACATAGGTGTTGTTTGCAATTCCCAGCTCCTGGATTCGGTCGAGCACGGCGCCAATGCGTCCGTCGAGATCTTCACCCATGCCCAACCAGATTGCGGGATCGTCCTTGCGTTTTACGGTATCGGCAGTTTTCCCGGTCTTTCGGTAGTAGGCCTGCACGAGAGGATGCTTTACGTATTTCTCGCGCGTCGCCGGGAGACATTCACGGCCTTCGTGCATGGCATAGTGGGAAATCTGGAGATAGAATGGTTTCTTGGCTTTGGCCTGTTCACTCATGAAGCCTAGCGCCTTTTCCGTGACGCTGAACATTAGCTTGGGATCGGTGAGATGGTCAGGGAGCCGTTGGTTTGCTCCGGGCGGAAGCGTGTTGCCGGGTTTGTTACTGGTGTCGCCGTCGTGCAGGAGATAACCCTCGTCGCCGGGGTTACCACGCATGTGCCACTTGCCAATGTGAGCGCTGGCATAGCCAAGCGGTTTCAGGGCTTCCGGGATCGTCACGGCCTTGGGATCGATTGTCATGTCGGAAACGCACGGGATGACCGGAAAGTCGGGGTAGCCCTTTTCATCGTAGTAATCCTGACCGCGATCATTCATGAACACGGTAAAGCCGTTGCGCGGCGAGGATTGCCCGGTCTGCAGGCAGACTCGCGAGGGAGAGCACTGCGGTGACGCGTAGGCGTTGGTGAACTTCATTCCTTCGCGGGCGAGCCGCTCGACGTTCGGCATCTGCAGGACCGGCATGCGCGAATTTGGCATCGAGTCGTTCATCGCAACCGGAGACCCGTTCCAGGCCCAGTCATCGATAAAGAAAAGCACAATGTTGGGTTTTGAGTCCTTGGGTGCAGCGTGGAGTGATGTGTGAGCGAGGAGCGCGAAAAGGCAGCCCTGCAGGATGTTCCGGGAGATCGTCATTTTGAGGATTTACTTTTTGCCTTTGCCGGGTGGTTTCCACGTCGGTTTCAGTTTTTGGAAAGTGGGGTAGAGTTTCTGATATTCCGGCATGTCCATCCAGGGTTTGCCTCTCTGGGGTTGGATGACTTTTCCTTCCGGGTAGTCTTTTCCTTCCGCGCTGGCATCGACGGAGGCGGTCACCTTGTCTGCCGCAGCTTTGAGGGCTTCGAATTTTTCAGGATGATCGCCGGAAATGTCCTTTGTTTCACCGGGGTCTTTCGCGAGATCGAAGAGGGCCCACTTGGCGCCTTTTCCTCTTCCGGTTTTGAGGAGTTTGAGATTCCCGTCGATAAAGGCGGTTCCTTTCATGGTGAAAGGAATGGGGTGGGCACGTTTGGGAGTCTTCCCGTCAAAGAGGGCGGTGATGCTTTCGCCATCGACGAGTGGCAACATGGAATCGTCAGGAAGATCGAGTAGATCCACGAGGGTGGGCATGATGTCCATGGTCGAGGCGGGAAAGTCGGTGATTGCAGGTTTGATTTTTGCGGGCCATTCGATGATGGCCGGGACCCGGATTCCTCCTTCGTGCAGGCTTCCCTTGAATCCTTGCAAGTGACCGGTGGAATCGGGATCGGTGGAAAGTCCGCCGTTGTCGCTGGTGTACCAAATGAGGGTTTCCTTTTCGATACCCAGATCTCTGAGGCCTTTTCGCAATTGGCCCACGCTTCGATCCATGGCCACGATCTCTCCAAGGTGGTCGCCATGCTTTCCTTCGGGGAATCCTTTCCGATCGGCAGGGGCGCATCGGAACGGGAAGTGGGGGGAGCCATACCAGATGACAGTGAAGGTGGGTTTCTCTTTGTGTTCCGTGATGAATTTCAAGGCCTCATGCACCATGAGTTCGGAGGACTCTCCTTTGGTGTATTCGAATTTCCCCATGCGGCTGAGGATGGGATCCATTTCGAAGAAATTGGTCATCGAGAGCCAGAAATCGAAGCCATAGTGTCCGGGGTGATTGGGGTCGTCCGGAAGAATGGGCATGCCGGGTCCCTTGACGCCATTGAGGTGCCACTTTCCGAAATGGGCGGTGGCATAGCCTGCCTTCTTGAGAGCTTGCGGGAGGGTTTTCTCCTGAAGGCAAAGTCGTTTGTGGAGACCGGGCACTCCGGTGCGGGCGGGGATTCTTCCGGTCAAGACCGAGGCCCGCGTTGGTGAGCAAACCGGAGCGGCGGCATAGAAGCGGTTGAAGCGAAGGCCCGCCTTGGCCATAGCATCAAGGTTGGGCATGCGGCCCTTGAGGTAGGGATGATTCATGTATCCCATCTGGCCCCAGCCTTGGTCGTCCGCCATGACCAACACGATGTGGGGCCTTTCCGTGGCCTTGGTGAACGGCGCGAGCAGAAAGGCAAGAAGAAGGGTGATCGTTTTCAGCGGGTTCATGAGCTCGGCTTATTTGTTGCGTTGAATGGGAGAAAGCGAAGTCTTTGCCGAGAGTGCACGGAGGGCGACGTCATCCACCAAAAACTGACCTTTAAATCCCTCTCCGGGAAAAAAGCGGAGGGTCACGTCTTTGTGTTTTCCGCTGTGAAATCGCTTCGAGTAGCTCAACCATTCTCCATCCTGAGATGCATCCATGACGACCTGAGCGGTGTCGTCAAATCTGTCGAGCGTGTCAAAAACCACCCGGCCTTGTGATCCGGGGGCGAAGTAGATTCGATAGGACGCTTCGTACTTCGTTTCGGGTTCGATTGTGATTTGTTGGCGGACGGCTTTTCCGCGCTCCAGTCCTTGTTTCGAGCGAAGTGCACGTTTTCCATTTGCCTTTTCACTGGAAACGATTTCGTAGTTTCCTTTCTGAAGTTTCCAGACTGTTTGATCATCTTCTTCGAATGATCCGTTTCGAATCAAATTTGCTCCCGGCTTGAGTTTCGGCCGGGCTTTCTCAGGTTCAGGAGGATTGGTGTAGGGGAGATACTTCGGCGGCGGCGTGTAGTTTCCGGCTCCCTTTTCCCAGCGGTAGCTTTCTCCCTCGATTACGAGATCTCTCCGCGAATTGAAGCGTGGTTCCGGCTGGGCGAAGGTCTTTGGTGCAAAGTCGCGAAGTTGCGCCATGCGCGCCTCGTGCTCGGAGCGGGCGGCCAGGTTGTTCCACTCGTGCGGATCGTTCTGAACGTCGTAGAGCTCTTCTCCGTCTTCACCGTAGCAAATGTAGCGCCAGTCGCGGTTGATCACGGCAAATTCACCGGGCTTCATGTGGGGCAGAAACACGTTCCGGTCACTCGCTTGGGCCGGGTTTTTCAGTGTTGCAGCGATCGATCTACCCTCGAGTTTTTGCCGGGGTTGCGGCAGGCCGCACATTTCAACAAAAGTGGGATACATGTCGATTAAGCTCACTGTCACGTCGGTCTTAGCGTCTTGGGCCACACCCGGGCCGGCCCAGATAAAGGGCACGTTCGAGGTTCTTTCCCACAGGGTATGCTTGCCCCAGTTTTTCTCGCCGAGATGATAGCCGTGATCGCTCCAGAGGACGACAATGGTGTTGTCGGCGTGAGGGCTCGATTCCAACGCGTCGAGCACGCGGCCCATCATCGCGTCGGCATAACTAATGCAGGCGAGGTATCCGTGAATGGAGTCGTCCAAGGCTTCGATGTCTTCCAGCTTTCGGCGGATCTTCAGCCGGTTTGTTTGTGACTTCTCGATCCTCGGAGGGAGGTCGGTTAGGTCATCGAACTTGTATTTCGGGAGCTCAATCTCGGCCGCGTCGTAGAGATCGAAGTATTTTTGCGGACAGTAATGCGGGTAATGCGGCGCGTAGATTCCGCAGGCGAGGAAGAATGGTTTATCGTGCTTCTTCTTGAGTTGTTCGACCGCCCAATTGACACGCCGGGTGTCTGCCATTTCCTCTTCCCGCTCGTTGGGAAGAGCGGCCCATTCGAGAAACATTCCGCCAGTGATCTGCTGTCCTTTGTTGTAAAGGCTGGCCGGAAACGGTTTTGGAAAGGGTGTCCCTTTACTCCATGAATCGAGCGCCCAACCGTTCTCGCGTTGAGCCCTGTTACGCAGAAAGAACTCCGTCCACCCGCGCTGATCGATCGCGCCTACCGGATGATGGTAGAGTTTTCCTGTTCCAAGCGTGGTGTAGCCGGCTTTGGCAAAGCTGGTTTGCAGGCTTTCGATTTCCGGCCGATTGACAAAGTAGTTGGCGGAATCGTAGCAACCGGTCGTTGAGGCAAACTGTCCCGAAAAGATCGCCGCCCGGCTCGGCGCACAAAAGACGCCTGCGGTGTGGGCGTTGGTGAAATTTACCCCGCGTGCGGCGAGCTTGTCGAGATTCGGGGTAATCGCGCGCGGTCCCTCGCCCGGAGCCGATCCCGCAAGACAACCGATCCAGTCGTTCATGTCATCGACGGCGAGGAAAAGGACGTTTGGTTTGGTATCAGCAGTCGTCGACGACAGGCCAAAAATGAAGGCGGCAGAAAATGAGAGGAAGGCTTTCATGTCGATCAATGCAGGCTTTGGAGGTAATCGATGAGGGAGGCGAATTCTTGAACAGTCAGTGAATTGACGAGACCGGGAGGCATCATGCTGGTTTTCAGAACCTCCTCCTTGGTTAAGTCGGCAGCGCTGAGCTTTTGAATTGCGCCGGCGACATTTCTGAGTTCGATGGTTCTTTCATCGCGAGCGGTGACGAAGCCCGAGGTAGCGGTGCCGTCTTTGAGTTGGAAGGTGTAGGTCTGAAACCCTTGCGCGACTTCAGCGCCGGGGTCGATGACGTGTTTGATCAATTGCTCGCGGTTGAATAGGTTTCCCACTGAACCGAGGTAGGGGCCTTTCTGAGGTTCATCGGGAAAGATGGAGTGACAGGCGTTGCAGCTTTGACGGGTGAAGAGTTTTTTTCCGAGGGCTGCGTCGCCATCCATTCTCAGGACGGCGGCCGAGGCTTCCTTGACGCTCATCTCTCCGACGAGTTTTTTGTTCGGGTCTTGCTTGAAGGAAGCGAGGATGGCTTCGGCGTGCTCTTTGAACTTGGGGTCCTTTGCCGCTTTCTTGAGGAGAGGCGCGAATGCGGTGGTCCGATGATTCTTGATGCTTTCGAGCAACTCCTCGGATGGAGTGCTCATTCCTTTCAACAGCTTGCTACGGTCTGCAACCGAGGTTAGCGGGCTCTGAACAAGGCTGCAGACCATGTCATAGAAGAGCGCCTTCTGAGCTGGCTTCAGTTTCTTCATCTTTGATTCCGCCTTTGGGACGCGCTGGATCATGGAGAAGCGATGCGAGGGGCTCCGAACGAAGTCACGACTCAACACTTCATGCAGCTCGGTCTCCGCTTCGATCGCAGCGAGGGCCTTCAAGTTTTCCACACACCATTCCGCATAGGTGAATCCCGTCACCTCAAGCGCTGCCCGAAAGGCATCGATCCGGATCGGCTTTGGCCGAGCGGGATCCGTCACGATCGAGAGGAGGTCGGCCTGTTGCTCGAAGGTATGACTCGGCTGCTCCAGCAACTGCTCGAGCGGGTCGACTTCGATGGGCAGATTCAATTCCTCCAGGGAAAGATTGTGACGCCGCACCTGGAACAGGGTTTCCTTCTGCGCTGCTTCGCTCATCGTTTCCACAGCGGATCGCAGTGCTTTCGCAATGTTCCCGGATTCCTCCCAACTTACTCCCTGGTAGTAGGGGCCGGCACTGTTCGGCCGGGTGCCCCAAAACGACTCGCCGTCCCATTCCTTCTCACGATGGTAAAGCCGCAACAGCGCGGCCACGAGGTCTAGTGCCTCGTCCTTTTTTTCTGTTTCCTCGAGAGCTGCAATCATGGCCGCGACATTCCCGGAGGAATGAATCTGGCGCAGAGCCGCAAGCGCCGACTCCCGAAGATCAGGATTCGCGAGGGAGGCATGGAGTTCCTTTAACGGAGCCATCGTGATCAAGGCTCGCCGGGCAGTATGGGGAATGGCTTCGTGAACATGAGCCACATTCTGAATCAGAGGCTTGCGTTCTTCTTCGATCGAAAGCTTCAAGAGCGAGTCCGTCACGCCCGCCATGCCAAGACGAGCCGCTCCCACGACGGCCTGCAATCGCACGCGAGGATTTTCGTGATCGAGAAACGATTCGATGACCGATCCAAGTCCGAGTTGCTCCCGGTCTTCGCGATCGAGGAGCGCGCGCAGGGCATACTCCGCCAGTTGCGGATCATCCAACCCTTCCTTGAGCCACGCCGTGCTGTTGGCTCCCTCTCGCAAATTGATCGCGTAGAGAGCCGCAATGCGTGACTCCAGAGACGCCGCCTCATTCTTCACCGCTGCCTGCAACTTCTCTCCAATTCCCTGAGCCCCGGATTCGATCAGTGTCCATTGGGCCTGTTGTCGAAGAACCGCCGAACCCGCGTCCAGGTGTCCAATCAGCTCATCCACGCTCGCGCTCTCCATTTTGGGGAATGGCCGATCGGTCCATCCCTTAGGCTTGGCCTGGACGATGTGTCCCACAACCGCTCCGGGTTCGATCCGCGCACCGCCGCCTTCAAAGTTGGCGAAGTAGAGCCGGGAACTGCCATCCACGTCGAGATCGACCAGCTTGTTGATCGACAGGTTCACCTTGTCCGAGTTCACCAAGGTGGCTTCGTGCGGCTCGAGGTTATGGGTGTATAACTTTCCCCAGCTGATCGTGTGGATGCGGTGATTGAACCAATCCGGGAAACCGGGCTCTTCCAGGTAGAGAGCCCCGCAGCCGGAACCACCTCCGTAGGTGAAGAGCGGTGGCATGGCATCCTCGCTAAAATTCTTGTAAAGAATTGGATATCCCATGTGAGCGAGAGGCGTGAGATGATGCAGACGCATATCCCAGCCATCGCCGTCGTTGGTGTTATCCATCGCGATGATGTCGAGACGATGATTGATGGCGAGATCATAGGTATTCCGTGTCCCCCGGGCATAGACCTCGAGATCACTGCCATCGAGGCGCATCCGAATCACTCCGCCGGTCATGAGGGTGGCGGTCGAGCCATCGGATCCCACGGCACTCGCACCAAAATCACCGACGGCAATGTAGATCCAGCCGTCGATACCAATCTTGAGATCATTTGTGGAATGATCACCGCCTCGCTTCCAAGTCAGATCGTGGGCAAACCCACTTGCCAGCACCTTCCGTTCATCGGCGATGCCGTCCCCGTCGGTATCACGACAGGCGGAGATGAAGGGCGGATGAGCAAGGTAGAGCGTGTTGTTGAGAAACTGCCCGCCGCGTGGCGTGTCGATGTTGGGAAGATAGGCCGTGGCAAAATCCGCTTTCCCGTCATCATCTTCATCGATCAATCTCCAGACCGATCCCTGGTTTGGCAGACGCCCCAAGCCGGCATTTCCGTCGCACAGGGCATAGACCGCTCCACTTGGCTCCGCGACGACGGATACCGGGCAATTGATTTCCGGTGCCATCGCGAAGAAGCTCAGCTTATGGTCCGCAAACTTCGGGAGGGCCCGGAAGGGTTTTTCGGGGCCTTGGTGTTTTAAGAAAATCTTCTTTGAAGGGGCCTTGCTTTCGGATGGCTTGGCAGGGGCTTTCTCTGTCGTGAGTCGTCGAAGGCGAATCTTCCGCCATGCCACTTCGAAGGGCCCCGTTCCGTCTTTGATGCCATGGATTTGCAGCCCGATGAACCCGCTCGAATGAGTTGCGTGACGGTCGGCCGGGATCGTGGTCGTGATGATCTTGTTGCCGTTGATCCAAGTCGTGACCTGGTCACCTTGTGCGAGGACTCGAAAGTGATTCCATTCTCCGCCTTTGACGAAGGTATGGCTTCGAATCTCATTCTTCGGAGTGAGCCATCCTCCCCAACCCTGACCGTAAAGATTGCCGGAGCGGGTTCCTCTGGTCGGATTCTTAGCGGCGAATTCGACTTGAGGGCCCTCCACGGGGCCGACTTTTTGTTTGCCTTTTGGCTTTCGGTTTGCCGAGCGAATCTGGACCCCGCTGTTGAGTTCCGGGTCGATCAGCTTGGTCTCGAACTCGAGTTCGAAGTCGTCATACTCCGTGTTCGTGCAGAGGAAGGTGGTTCCGAGGCCTTCTTTGGCGGTTCCGATGATGGTGCCGTTTTTGACGCGAAATGAGCCGCTCTTGTTGCGTTCGGCCCAGCCATCAAGGTTTTTGCCGTTGAAGAGATCGACCCATTCCCCTGCCAAGGCAGAAAGCGGGGAGAGAAGAAGTACGGCGACTGCCGTAGCAGAGGCAGTCCGGGTGCTTTTGAAGAGGTTCAAGGTCATTGAAGCAATGAGTTTATTCGCTGGTGGCCGGGCTTTCGACCAAGCGGAAGCGGATGGCGTCAAGGTAGTGTTCGGAGTTCGTGGAATCGCGGCCAACATCTGCGACGGCCAGAGAAACCACGACGCTTCGTGCGCCGGGAGGGATCTCGACCGAGGCACGCAGTTTATGCCAATCGTTTTCGGAGGATTCTGTGATGTGGTTTTTGCCCACGTGGCGCAGGACGCGATCAAAAAGGACCGACTCATCATTCCAAATGGGTCGGACGTCCTCTGGTTCTTCACTGAAGACAGCCAGTCGGATTTGATATTTGGTCGGGCGATCGGTGTCTAAGGAGAAGAATGAAGCCTGGACCTCGACCTCGCGACGCTTTCCTTCCCGGGCAGGGGGCAGGCTGCGTAAGTCCAAAATTCGGCGCGCATAGGAAAACTTGCGTTCGGGAACCGGCAACATCCGGGCGACAAAATCTCCGCGCATTGGTTGGACACCCTTGCTTGGAGGCACCGTCTTCATGTCCCCACACCAGACCCCGGCCTCTTTGGGGAATCGGGCGGGGTATTCAACGGAAGGATCTTCAAAGCTCTCAAAAAGGATCTCAGTCGTTTCGCGCTTCGACTGCTTGTTGGAAGGAGCCTTGTAGGCCCACACAAGTGAGGCGCTCAGAATTCCAATGGCGATCCCGGCGGCCATCTCGGTGATTTTCGGCCATGAGAGAATTCTTCTCAATTGGCTCTTCGGTGCCACGAATTCTTCCCCGGTCACTGCTTTCAAAGAGGCGTTCTGCATCGACTGCTCGATCATTCCGTGGACCGAGGCTACCTCCCAGTAGCGTCGACGGGCTTCGCGAGATTCTTCGATCCATTGGCTCAACCTTTCGGCCTCGGCTTCGCTCAAACGGCTGTCCAAACAGGCGTCAATCAGGGCGTCGAGTTCACTGAGCTTACTCTTTTCGATCATGGCTGTGTTTGCTGAAGGTGAGTGTTGATGCAATCGCGGAGGGTCTTCCGAGCCTTGGTGAGAGCGACCCGGACAGCGGTTGAGGTCATCCCGGCGGCAGCCGCCATTTCGGTCGAACTTTGCCGCCGCGAGTAGCGCCGCCAAAGGAGGTCGCGCACTTTTGGAGTCAGCTTTTCAAGGCATCCTTCGAGAGCGTTTTCCTTCTCGCGCAGAGATTCCGGTGAGGGTGCGTCCTCGGTGAGTGCGATGATGGCGGCTTCACTGAGGATATTGGCGCGCTTCCGTTGACGAAAATTTTCCAGGACCTTGAAGCGGGCAATTCCACAGGCCCAGGCTAGAAAATTGGAGCCCGGCTCGAAGGTGGAGGACTTTCGAGAAATCGTCAGGAAAGTCTCCTGCATGACATCGTCGGCATCAGCGAGAGAAGGTTGCAGGGATCTCACAAAAGCCCGGATCGAGTTCTCGTGACGAACAAAAAGCAACTGAACACTCTCGGTCGCATCAGGAGCTCCATCATCATCGTCGTATTCACCCATCATTAGTAATGACAGAGAGGCTACGATTGTTTCCAAAAAAATTTATCCGACCTCATGTGATCCACTGGGCCAAGGTGAACTTCGGAGAATATCCTAAAGCCGGCCACCGCCTGTGGCTTTGATGAGGTTAATGCGGGCGGAGAGCATGGCTTGGCGAAGAGAGGCCTGGCTGCGTTTGGCGGCGAGCCATTGGCGCTCGGTATCCAGCAGTTCGATTTGTGAGGTGAGACCAGCGCTAAATTGTTCGCGAGCATTTTTGCGGGTGCGGGCGAGGGCGGAAGTTTCGCGTTTTGCGGTGGCGAGTTGGGCTTGCCGGCTGGCGAGGTTGATGCGGGCGCGGTCAATTTCGGCCAGGACATCGAGGACGGTTTGGCGATAGTTTGCGGAGGCGATCCTGGCCTGGGCTTGGCGTGATTTTAAAGCCGCGATGCGGGTGGGGTCATAGATCGGAATGTTGAGCGATGGCCCGGCCTGGGCGGCCCAGACGCGGAAGCGGTCGGAGAGGTTTTTCTGCGCTCCGTTGGCGAGAAGATTGATTTGGAACGAGGGAAGAAGGTCGAGCCGGGCGGAGGTGGCAAGTTGGAAGGCTGAACGGACGCGGGCTTCGGCGGCGAGAAGTTCGGGGTGGGAGGCAAGAAGCTGATCAAGCGGGCGGGCGGAAAGTGAGGAGGGAGTTGGGAAGGTTTCGCGATCAGCTTGGGCGGGATTGCCGCCTCCGCGGAGGGTGCGGAGTTGGACGAGGGTGAGGTCGCGGAGTCGTTCGAGGTCAAGTTTGGTTCGGTGAAGTCTTTCGTCTTCGGCGCGTTGTTTGTCGAGGGTGGCATCGGGGATGAGTCCGGCATTGGAGCGCTCGGTGAGGGAATTGAGAGTGCCTTGGTTGGCGGCGAGGGCTTCATTGAGGTTCGCGATTTCGGCATTGAAACGATAGAGGTTCATTCGTGTCGAAGCGAGGCGACTGGCAAGGAGAAGTCGTGCGGCGTGGTAATCCCAGACGGCGGCGTTTCGGCTTTCGTTGGCGGAGTTCTTTGCCGCACGAAGTTTTCCGGTGACGTCAATCTCCCACGAAAGACCGGCACTACTTTGCCAGGTGGGAAGGTCATAGGGGCCGACATCGAATTCTCTTCGGCGGCCGGTACGGGGGCCGATTCCGAGGTTCAGACGGGGGAGAAGCGAGGCGCGGGCTTGGGCGACCGAAGCGTCGGCTTTTTGAATCCGAAGAGCGACGCTGCGCAGGCCGGGGTTGGCTGCGAGAGCGGTAGTGATGTCTTGATTCAGGGCGGGATCGTTCAGTTGTCGCCACCATGGCAGATTAGCACGCTTCTCCGCGAAGGCCTGTGGCGCGGCCGGGTCGGTCGATGGCGGGGTGTTCGAGCATGACGCGAAGATGGCGGCTGCGAGAGCGATGACGACAACTGATTTGATCATGAATCAGACCTTGGTTTTTGTTTCAGCCTCGCCTGACTCTTCCGGAGAGGGAGTGTCACTGCCAGCAGGTTTGGCGGGCGGTCCGCCTGGGTGAACGAAGAGGCCGGTGGCGTTGATGATCATGTTTTTATCGTTCGATGACTTGGCGACTTTTCCGGTGACGGTGACGGCACTGAGTTCGGCAACGCCGCCAATCCCCTTGAGGCCGGACTTGAGCGGCTTGCCGGATTCGTCGACGACTTGAACGGTGACGATGGAGGCGGTGATGACATCGGGGTCGTCGCAGCAAACGTCCCAAGGGGTTTCGCATTCGTCTCCCGGGATGCGATTGCAGGGAGTGATTTTGTGAGGGTCGCCCATGATCATGACGGCGCGTCCGTCCATGAAGACGTCGTAGCTCCCGATGACTTCGCCGGTGAAGGTCACGGTGTCGCCGGGTTTTGCTGATTTCCGAAGCTCCGATATTTGGATGGGATTGGCCGGAGCGGCGTCGAGAACGACTTGTTCAAGCGGGCCTTTCGGCGTGCTGTCTTGTTTCCTGGTTTCTTTGTCATCCGAGCACGCTGCCATGACGAAGGCGAGTCCAAGGGGGAGGAGTATTGTTTTTTTCATTCTGTTTTTTTGGTTTGAGATTTTCAGGAGGAGCGGAGAGCTTTTGGGAGTGAAGGTAGGAGGCATCGGAGGGCGGGAGGCAGAGTCCCAAGGGAGCCAAGGAGGATCCCGGTCACGAGTCCGGCCAGAATGACAGAGGGAGTGAGAGTCAGGGTGAAGGTTCCAATCGAGAAGGGGACGGTGCGGCCGTCGAGCAGGAGGTAGGCGAGGAAGAATGCGATGAGCGTCCCGGTGAGCGTGGCAAGGAGGCTTTCCTGAATAATGGAGATGAAAAGGGCAGTGCGGGTGTAGCCGATGGATTGCAGGGTTCCCATTTCCTTGATGCGGGCTGCAAAGGCGGCGTAGAGGGTGTTGAGTCCTCCGAAGATGGCCCCGGCACCTACCAAGGCGGCGGTGACCCAGGTCATGATCTGGATGGGTTGGTAAAAAATGCTGAGTTTTTCGTAATACCGGTCTTCCCGGATGGCGGCGAGTTCGAGGTCGTTGCGTTGAAAGGCGAAGAGCTCGGCTTCCTCGACATTGGCCTCTTTCATCCTCAAGACGATGGCCGAAAGAGAGTCGCGCTGGGTGAGTGAGGCGAGGTCGTTCCGGTCGAACCAAATCTCTGATTCCAGAACTGTTCCGGGGGCGGAAAAGCGACCGGAAATGATGAATGGGGAGTCTCCGAAGTAGAGTTTCTTTCCGAGTCCGAGTTCCTCAATCCCAACTCCGAGTTTGCGATGGGCAAGATGTCCGACCATGACTTCGCCGGGACCGGGAAAGGTTCCTTCGAGGAGGCGGACGGTGGTGTGGACGAGAAGCGCTTGTTCCAGAACGCCTCGCAAGAGGGAAGGCTCGGCATTTCCGGAGGCGGTGCGGATGGGAGCCTGGTAGATGATTTCGCCGGAAATCGCGGCAACGCCGAGAGGAGTTTTGATTCCGTAGATGGAAGTAGCCGCCGCAGATTCGGCGGCGATTTTGACCTCGGATCGTTCGATGGATTCTTCCGACCCTTTGCCGACGAGGATGACATTGTTTGGAGATCCGGAGCTCGAAAGAACCCGGTCCATTCCTTGATTCAAAGCGACTGCGGCGATGAGAAGGAGGACCACCAGAGCCGAGCCCCCCACGGTTTGGATGAGGCGGGACGGGTCGCGAAAGAGGTTTCGGAGAGCGTAGGAAAAAGGGAGCATGATTTAAGCATTGAGAGATTGCACCAGCGGGCGGGAGGTTGCCTTCCAGGCGGGATAAAGGGAGGCGAGGAGGCCGAGGGCCACCGCCACCCCAAGGCCGGTGAGGGTGACGCTGAGCGAGGGGGTGAGGGCAAGGGTCAGGCCCTCATTGCCCAGTGTGAAGGACTTGAGGTGGAAAAAGGTCATTGCTCCAAAAACTCCCAGAAGGCCCCCGATCAGTCCAAGAAGGATGCCTTCGAAAACGACCATGGTGCCAATGGCAAGGCGGGAGTATCCAAGGGTCTGAAAGATTGCGGTTTCCTTTACGCGTCCGCGGACGATGAGTAGGACGGCATTGGCAACGAGTCCGAGAACCGCAAACACGGCTCCCAGTCCAAGCCAACGGGTGAAACCAATGAGCTCGATCATCTGCTTGGCGGTTTCAGCGAAGAAGGCTTTTTCCGGCCTCGTGTTGGTGGGTTGTTGGTCGGATTTGAAGGTTTCATCGATCTGGTCGGCGACACGCTGGAGTTGGTCGGCGCTTTCGACTTTGACATTGAATTGAGTGACGACGCCGAGACCGATGCGCGAGGCTTGTTGAAGAAAAGGGAGGTGGACGTAGGCCACGTTTTCATCCTGGGGGGAGTCGGATGAAATGATGCCGGCGACGGTGACATTGACACCGACGGCTTCGAACTTGTCGCCGGGAGAAAGAGATCGACGTTCGGCGAAGTGTTGCCCGACGAGAGCGGCATCGTTGCGAGCGAGAAAGTCTTCGTACGAGCCTTCTACGACTTTGATATTTGGGTTGTATTTTTGAAGCGTCTCCGCAGGGACACCGCGGAAGGTGATGACGTCAAGCGAAGCACCGCAGTTGTTGACAGCGATCTGGATGGGGATGACTTCGCGTACCCCTTTGATCCGTTCGATTGTGGGAAGGTAGTGTTCGGGAAGGCGGGAGGTTGAGGGGCAGAAGCGGTTCTCCCGGTATACGACCAGGGTGGTATCGGCGGCGCTCGATTCGGTGGCTCGCGAAAGCGAGTGCTGCATCGTTTGGACCGCCGAGTAGAGGAACATTCCGGCGGCCACTCCGAGGATGGTGAGGAGTGAGCGCAGCCGGTTACGGGTGAGGTTTTTGAGAGCAAGAATGGCGAGCTTCATGACGGGGATTGGTGGGTAAGAAGGTGGCCTTCTTCGGTGAAGCGGCCTTTCTCAAGTTGCAGGGCGCGGTGGGCGGCAGCGGAAGCCTTTGGGTCGTGGGTAACCATGATGATGGTCTTCCCGTGGTCGCTTGCGAGGGAGTTGAGCAGACTGAGGATGGAGTCGGCAGATTCGCGATCAAGGTCGCCGGTGGGTTCATCGGCGACGAGGAGTTCGGGGTCGTGGACGATGGCGCGGGCGATCGCTACGCGTTGTTCTTGTCCGCCCGAGAGTTCGGACGGCCGGTGATCTGCGCGGTCGGAAAGGCCAACGAGATCGAGGGCGGCATGGATTTTTTTCTTGCGCTCGGCCTTGCTGAATTTGCCCAACAGGAGTGGGAGTTCGATATTTTCATAGGCCGATAAAATGGGGACGAGGTGGTAGAGCTGGAAGATGTATCCGACGTGGACCGAGCGCCACTTGGTGAGCTGGGCGCGGGAAAGCTTTGAGATGTCTTGTCCGTCGATGACGATTTCACCCGAAGTGGGAGTGTCGATCCCGGCGATGAGGTTGAGCAGGGTGGTTTTTCCGGAGCCGGAGGGGCCCATGAGGGAGAGGAATTCGCCACGCGGGACTTCGAGTGAGAGGTCTTCGAGGGGCTTGATGGTGGTCTTTCCCTTGGTGAAGGTTTTGGTGACAGACTTGATGGAGATGAGATTGCTCATGGGAAATTATTGGCTGGGGTTGCTGACTTCAACGCGTGTGCCTTCTTCGAGTTGGTCGTGTGGTGGGAGGATGACGGATTCGCCGGAGCGAAGTCCTTCGAGGACGAGGCGATGGTCCTCGCGGGTTGCTTTGCCGAGTGTGATACTGCGTTTTTGGGCTCGTGAGTCGGACGAGACGACCCAAACCTCGCTTTCGTTGACGAGGGCGGACTCGGGAACGTAGAGGGAGAGCCGGCCGGAGGCGGTGGAGGTTGAGTTTTGGGATGTGCCGGAGGCGAAGAATTTGGCGCGGACGAGCATTTCGGGCCGGAGACGTGGGTCGGGGTTTGCGATTTCGACTTTGGCTTGAAGGGTGTTTCGCTGAAGGTCGGCCTGCCCGGTGATGCGGGTGACTTTACCGGTGAAAGTTCGGTCGGGAAGGAGGTCGGAAACGAGCTCGACGGCTTGTCCGACAGAGAGCGAGGCAGCTTCATTCAGAGGGACATCGATGCGGGCCTGAAGTTTTTCGGGGGCGTAAAGTTCGACGATCGTTGCTGATTTTGGGTCGTCCATGTTAAGCATGCGCTTTTTGCCCGGGGCAGCGTGCAGGTGGAGGACGACGCCGTCGATGGGAGCGCTGATACGGGTGCGGTCAAGAGCCAGTTGGGCGCGGTCGCGATCGGTTTCAAGAACGGCGAGTTGGGCTTCCATGGCGTCTTTTCCGGCAGAGAGTTGAGCTTTCCGGGCCAAGAGTCGCGGGATCTCTGCTTCTGCTTCTGCAAGTTTGGCTTGCTGGCGTTCGTGGGCGAGGCGGGCCTGCACAATTTCTTGTTGCGAGACGGTTCCGCTGCTGAGTTCTTTAAGCCGCGAAAGGGTGTCTTCGGTTTCGGCCACGAGGGTGGCAAGAGCTGCAATCTTTTTCCGACTTGAGGTGATGTCCGCCTCGATGAGTTTGAATCCGGTACAATGAGCGATGATTTGTTTCTGGAGGCTTTCGAAGTTTCGCTCGGCAGTCTGGAGGTCGAGCAGTTCGTCTTCATCGACGAGGGTGGCAAGAAGGTCCCCTTGTTTGACGGTCTGACCTTCAAGGGCATGGACCTCTTCGATCACGCCATTGATCAGGGTTGGCACGTAGGTGATGAAGGGATCCGGCTCAATCCATCCGGAGGCCTGGAAAACAAGGGGACCTTTGTCATCTTTCGGTGAATTTGAAGCTGGCAGTGTTTTCTTGGTCGGCGCGTCTGATTCGCCTGACCGAATTGTAATGACCGGAGCGGTTTCAACAGCGAGGGCCGGGATCAAACGTGGACCAAAAAGAAGTCCGAAAATGAGCAGGAAGCCCGAAATCAGGCCTGTCGGGAGAAGCCAGGAGAGGGACTGTTTTTTTCGAGAGGGGGGGCTGCTTTCAGAAGATGAAGTTCTAAGGTCGTCGAGAGACATTGAGGTTGGATTCTTTGAGTTCGGAGACAAGCACGAGTTCCCGGATGGAGAATTCATGAGCAAAACGGATCACCACTTCCAGAGTGTGGGATCGACGTCAGTCGGCATGGTCGCAAAAGGTGCGCTCATGCCCAGGTCTACCAATCAAAGGAGAAAGGCCGAGTGCCTCAGGAATAGAGGCATTGAAGGCCCAATTCGGAGTGGAGGCGGGGGGCCTCGAACATCATGATCAAAATCCCGAACTACTTTTGAGGGGGGCAGCGAGGCCCTGGGTAGTTGCGCAGGCGGATTAAGAGTGTTTTCCGATTTATTTGACGATTCTGAAGGGGAAGGAATTGAGAATTCATCCAAGTGGAGAAATAAGTCGACGGAACACCCTCTCGACAGAGCGCAGGCTTCATGCCCCGGCCCGGGAGGCTGCGATGATTCGCACTCTCCGCATTCGCAAGAGCATGAGGGTGGGGTGGGATTCGTCGAATCTGGTTTGGAACACCAGCACTCACCGAGGTAGATTTCATGGGCACAGAGGCAATACCGCAGACCTGGCTGGGCCATGACGACAGTCATGGACATCATCCAAAGTAAAAGTGCAGCAGTGAGTTTCCGTATCATTTCCTCGCTCGAGCATACGATGGGTCCGGATTTATTTCATGTAAAATTAAAAATTCCTCGCTGAGGGGGCCTTTTGTTTTGGATTTTACACTGTTGTGGTGGGAAAACTCCGTTAGTATTCCTTCGTGAATATCTTGAATCGAATTGTTCTTTTTGGTGCAGGAATGGTGGGTGCGACCTTTGCCGATGAGTCGGTGATTCGGGAAATTCTGCCTTCAAAAGAGGAGTCGGCATGGCTGGAAATCGATTGGAAAACGGATCTTTGGGAGGCGCGGAAGGAAGCGGCTCAAAGTGGTAAACCGATTTATCTTTGGGAGATGGACGGGCATCCGCTCGGATGCGTCTGAAACAACGGAGTGGCCGACAGGTTGTTGGTCTTTGCAAACGAGGAAGTGCAAGAACTCCTGAAGGAAAAGTTCGTCCCGGTGGCTGCGGATGACTGGTATCAGCGGCGGCGAAAGGACAGGGTTGGCGAGTTCTTTGCGAAAGTGGTCGATCAGAGTCCAAGGAAAGGGAATCACACCAAGCAGGGGCACTATGTTTTTACCGCAACCGGAAAACTGCTAGGGTTCAATAATAACAGGGGGCCTGAGAGGCGGTTGAAGATGATGAGGGATGCGCTCACTGCGTGGGAGGAGCTCCCCGTAAGCGAGAGGACGATGGTGGTTCCCGCACCTGGAAAGAATGACGAGGGATTTCATCGTGAACTTCCGGAAGGCGGGCAAATCGTGAAGGTTTTCACGCGCTGCCTGGAGGAAAGAGAAGGTCGCTTGCAAAAGCTGTCGGCGGAAAAAATTGGAAACCTTTCCGCAGTGGATCACTTGTGGTTGCGCAAGGAAGAGATCATGAAACTGGAAGGACTGATCGAATCGGGAGGGGGGGAGATTTCAAAAGACCTTTCGCTGCGAATCGCAAGATTTCATCTTCGGGACAATACGAGGGGGGAGCCGCGCGACTGGAAGAAAGACGAAGTTCGTGGATGTTCCTTAAAGGTTGATGGAAGGGGGATTGTGACGGGCAACTTCTTGATTGAGTCCGGCGATGGAAAGATGGGATATCAGGGAAAGATTGAGGGCGTGATTGCGGTGAAGGAAGGGCGGTTGACGAAGTTTGACACCCTGGTGATTGGTGATCACTGGGGACACAGCCGATACACCGGAGGGGCGAGACCGGGGCGGAATCCGATGGGGCAGGTTTTTCGACTCTCAGAGGGCAAAAAAGAAAGTGACCGAATTCCGCCCCAGGCGATCCGTTGGGCACCCGGATATTGGGAGCCGGAGAAGTGAAACAGCAATGTCCACGCTCCTAGTTAAAAAAGGACTCCGATGGCGGATCCTTCTTTGAAAAGGATCTGGTGTGATCTCTTCGCGAGAAATTTCGGGAAGGGATCGAGAGGTTCGTTGACCAGGATAATATCGCCCTGATGCTCGTCCATGAAGGCATTCATGGCATGATAGGTGTCGTCATTATAGACGAGGAAGCTTGCGATGATGAGATCGACTTCGGGAAGGTCAAGTTGTTCGTAACGGCCGGCCAATGAGGTGAAATTTTGAATGTCATTCCAGGCAAGTTGCTCCCGGCAGAGGGCAAGGGCGGTGGGGGAGAGGTCATTGATCCAAATGTGCCTGGCATGACGGCCCAGGATGAGGGTTTCAGCTCCGACACCGGCTCCGAGGATCAAGACGCGTTTGTCTTTGAAGAGTTCGATGTTTTTGGACAACCAGCCGGTGAGGACTTCGGTGATGTCCCAGCGGACGTCGTAGTAGACTTCCACCCCGGAGCTCATTTCGTCCATGATTTCTTTCTCCACCCGTGGGTGGGTGAGATCCATCAGAGCAAAGGTTTCTTGCCCGATGGTGAAGGGTTGAAAGAGGGAAGAGGGCATACTGGAACGGGAGGAGAGTGGATGTTGTGGTTGGGGAATGCAAGGGTGGGGCGAGAAAATGAGCGCATGGGCAAAGATGATTTCAGTGGCGACATTCTGCCTGATTTGAAAATGGAAGATTGAACCTGTTCGCTGAAGGGGCGGTTCCGTCGATCCGCCTTGCGTTTTTCCGGGCGCACCTGAGACTGCGCGGGCCATGGTTGAACTTCAGGTAATCCAAACCTCGGGGATTGAGGTGATGATCCGCAATGTTGTCGAGTCTGACATCCCGGGGATGATCGCGCTCCATCGGCGGTGCTTTCCGGCCATGATGGAGTCGGATGAAGCGTGGCGCGAGGATCAGCTTTTGAGTCATCTTGAGGTTTTTCCCGAAGGGCAGGTGGTGCTGGAAGTGGAGGGGCAGGTGGTGGCGGTTGCTTCCAGCCTGATCGTCGATCTTGGTCAAAATCCACTCCGCCATCACACCTACTATGGAGTGACGGACGATGGTTATTTTTACAACCACGACCCGGAGGGCGACACCCTTTACGGGGCTGATGTTTATGTTGATCCAGCGTTTCAGGGAAAGGGGCTCGGGAGGCTGCTTTACCAGGTGCGGCGGGACTTATGCCGCCGCCTGAATCTGCGTCGGATTCTCGGAGGGGGACGTCTATGGCGGTATTCCGAGTATGTCGATCTCCTGACTCCGCAGGAATATGTCGCGCAGGTGAAAGAGGGCGAAATCGCTGATCCGGTGCTTGGGTTCCAGCTGCGGGAGGGTTTTGTGGTGCGGGGAATCATGAAGAATTACATTCGCGATCCCAAGAGCTGCAATCATGCTTCTTTGATCGAGTGGCTGAATCCCGACTACCAGGTCGACCCTGATGAGGAGCGCAATGTCAGGGTGGCCTGTGTGCAGTATCAGATGCGACGGATCGCTGATTTTGATGAGTTCGCGGCGCAAGTTCGCTATTTTGCGGAAACGGCCGGGGAAGACTACGGGGCCGAGTTTGTTGTGTTCCCTGAATTTCTTTCGGTCCAGTTACTTTCCGCGCTTGAGCCGATGGGATCGCGCGAGGGGATTCGCAAGCTATCCGGGTTTACCGGGCAATTTGTTGAGTTGATGGCATCGCTGGCCAAGGAGCAGGGGCTTTACCTGATTGCGGGATCACATCCGGTGGCCCAGGAGGATGGTTCCCTTCACAACGTTGCCATGATTTTTCGCCCCGATGGATCCTATGTGAGTCAGCCCAAGTTGCACATCACCCCGAGCGAGCGGACCTGGTGGGGCATCACCGGGGGGGATTCCTTGATCGTGGTGCAAACTCCAAAAGCCAGGATCGGGGTTCTCATTTGTTACGACGTGGAGTTTCCCGAAGCGGCAAGGTATCTTGCTGACCAGGGGGTTGAAATTCTGATTGTGCCTTATTGCACCGACAACCGTCAGGGCTATCTACGGGTCAATACTTGCGCGGCGGCGCGGGCGATTGAAAACCAGATTTATGTCGCAACGGCTGGCGTGGTGGGAAACCTTCCCGACGTTCCAGCGATGGATATTCACTACGGGCGGGCTGCGGTTTACACTCCGTCGGACTTTGAGTTTGCACGGGATGGAATTCAGGCCGAAGCCGACCCCAACATTGAGACCCTGCTGGTGACCGATTTGAATATTTCGGATCTTTACCGCTCGCGCGCAAGTGGTTCGGTGACGCCAATGAATGATCGTCGCCACGATCTTTTTGAGTTCGTGAGCCATCTGCACAGCGAATATCAATCGCCCGGCGTGCAGGAATCGACAACCTCCGAAGAGTAACGCGACTTTGCTTATTGGAAGATAAGGGGCCAATGGACGTCGCCGCAGACGTCCCCGCTCCGGCTCATTTCGTCCATGATTTCTTTCCCGGCCCGAGGGCGGGAGAGTTTCGTCAGGGCAAACGTTTCTTCGTCGACGCGGGCGTTTCCAAAGAGGGATTTGATCACTGGGCGAGTTCGGCTTCCAGATTTTCGATTTGAGTGCTGAGTTCCTCCCATTTTGAATAGGCAGTTTCGAGCTTTTGGGAGATGGCCTCGTAAGCGTTGGTGGTCTCGCGGAGTTTTTCGGCATCGCTTACCACTTCAGGCGATTCGAGATGGGTGGTGAGCGTGGCTTGCGCTGATTCAAGCTCGGCGATGGCCTTCTCGACGGAGGTGAATTCGCTCTGGAGAGGTTTGAGAACCTTGTTGCGCTTTTCGCGGATGGCGGCGTCGCGCTTACGGCGTTCTTTTGAGGAGAGTTGGGGTTGGCTCGGGGTCGGTTGGGGGCGTTTTGGAGAAGATGGTTCAGCCTGCGTGCTTGTGTTGCTTTCCTCTTCTTCGATTTTATCGAGGTAGTAGGTCAGGTTGCCGGCGAACATGCGCGGGTCTTCATCCGGGCGGAACTCCATTGTTTTTTGGACGATGGGGTCGAGAAAGTTTCGGTTGTGCGAAACGATGAGGAGGGTGCCGGGGTAGTCGATGAGTGCTTTTTGCAGGATGTCCTGCGATTGCATGTCGAGGTGGTTGGTGGGCTCGTCGAGAATGAGGAAGTTGGCGGGGCGGACGAGCATGCGAACAAGGGCGACGCGGGAACGTTCGCCACCACTTAGGACGCCGATTTTTTTGAAGACATCGTCCCCTCTGAAGAGGAAGCAGCCGAGGACATCGCGCGCGGACATGGTGGAGCCGCGGGTTTGGATTTGTTCGACGGTTTCGAGAACCGTCAGGGTGGGGTCGAGTTCGTCGGCATGGTTTTGATTGAAGAAGGAGGGGAGGGTTTTGGGGCCGAGTTCGTGGTCGCCGGTGAAAGGGGCCTCTTCCCCGGTGATCATGCGGCAGAAGGTGGACTTGCCGGCGCCGTTGGGGCCGACGATGGCGATTTTTTCACCACGGGTGATTTCGAGGTCGAGGTCCCGAAAGACGGTGAGGTCGCCGTATTGTTGGGCGGCGTTTTCGAGCTTCGCAACAAGATGGGTGGAGGCGGGAGGGTCGGGAAAACGGAAAGACATCACCGAATCCTCTGCGTCGATCTCGATGCGTTCGATTTTGGCGAGTTGTTTGATGCGCGACTGGACTTGCGAGGCTTTGTTGGCCTGGGCGCGGAAGCGGTTGATAAATTGTTCGGTTTTGGCGATCTCGCGGTCCTGGTTGATCTTTTGTTTGCGGAGGTTGTCCTGGCGCTCCTTGAGCTGGGTTTCGTAGGAAGAGTAGTTGCCGGTGAATTCCTCGGCGCGGCCGTGGTGGAAGGCGATGGTGCGGGTGGTGAGACCGTCCATCATGGAGCGGTCGTGAGAGATGAGAATGATGGCGCCCTTGTAGCCGTGGAGGTAGGATTCCATGAAGCGTTGCGCGTTAATGTCGAGGTGGTTGGTGGGTTCATCCAAGAGGAGGACTTCGGGCTCGGCGAGGAAGAGCTTGGCCATGGCGATGCGCATTTGCCAGCCGCCGGAGAATTCGCCGCAATCGCGATCAAAGTCGTCGTGCTTGAAGCCAAGTCCGGTGAGGACCGCTTGGATTTTCGGTCGCATGCGGGCTGGGTCGTGGCCGTCGAGCCGGAGTTCGAGTTCGCCGATTTTATTGAGGAGGTCGGAGAAGGGGGCGGAGCGAGGGTCGAGTTTTTCGAGCTCGGCGGAGTAGCGGTCGATGTCTTCCTGGATGGCCTTGGTTTCAGCAAAGGCGGACTCGACTTCATCATAAAGCGAGATGCCCTTGATATGGATCCCTTCCTGGGGAAGGTAGCCGATACGGTGATGCTTTGGTTTGGTGATTTCGCCGGCGTTGGGTTCGAGAACGCCGCCGATACACTTCATGAGAGTGGACTTGCCGGCTCCATTGTGTCCGGCGAAGGCAATGCGCTCCTTCTCTCCTACGGAAAAGGTAAGGTCTTTGAAAATGACACGGGGTCCGAATTCCACACGGAGGTTTTTGACTGCGAGCACGCGGGAGGGTTAGTCGAGACGAGCGGGATTTAGAATCAAAAACCGACGATGAAAGCCGGTGAATGGAGTGCTTTTCGCAATGGGGTGGTTGGGGGAGGGGAATCTCCCTCGCTTTCACAGACGATAATTAGTTTTGCCGATGAAGTGGCTTGATCCGCATTTTGCGGAACTTCACCCAACCGGCGTGGCCTTCGGCGCCGTAGGTCTGGATGGCGAGGTGGCCGGGAGCAAGGTGCTTTGCGAGGCGTCTGGCGTCCTGGTAGTCGACAATTTTTTGGCCGTTGAGCCAGACCTGGATATGAGGGCCGATTGCTCTGATCCGGAGGGAATTCCAGACCTTGGGCTTACGGAATTGGTCCTTGGCATCTCCCTTGTCGAGCCAGTCGCTGAGATAGAGTCCGACCGGTTCCCCGGCAGCTCCACGACCGATATTAACTTGAAGACGATCGCCCTTCTGTTCCGGATGGTAGCGAAGATAGATGCCGCTATTGTATTTGCCGTGTTCGTCGATCTTAAAGTCCAAGATGACTTCAAAGTCCTGAAACGTCGCTTTTGACAAGAGGAGGCCCGAGCGCTTGGGGTCGCCGTCCTGACCACCGGAAAGGACACCCTTCTGATAAGACCATTTGGCACTCCCTTTCGAGGTCCAATCATCAAGGGAGTTGGAAGGAAAAAGAGAGAGTTCTTCCGCGTGAAGAATAGAGCCGGCGAAGAAAAAAAGGAGAACGCGAATCATGGGATGATAAATTTTGGAAGGGTTTGAGAATGAGGCAATCAAATTGAGTGCTGCCGGGTGATGTTGTGAGATCGTCGAAGTGAATCTCACGAGGGTGGATTGACAGATGATCTGGTGACGATGAGGGCGGGAAATCATTCGATTGGAGCGGTCATGCTGCGCGTCTATTTTGCCATAGCCTTGGCGAGAACCTCCTTGAGTGTCACGGGTTTGCCTCCACGGCGTTTACTTTCGTCGGCGGCTTCCATGAAGGTGAACAATTCGATGGTCTCAGTCGCTGAGACAGGCGGGCTTTTGGTCTGAAAAAACTTAACGACTTCCACAACCAAAGGGGCGTATCCGTCATAGGCTCCGACGGCGACCTCTTCCCCCTTTGCATTGCGGGCGATGCCTGAGTAGCCTTTGCCTTCTCTGAAAATTCCGGTTCGTCCATCTTCCCAGGTGCCTTCCACCTCGATCAAGCCGTCTGAGGTCGTTCTCCGGATGACGGACTGGCATCCGGTTCCCATGACGGTGATGAGTGACTCGCAACCGTGCACGCCATACCAATAGAGATCAGGGTGGTGGGGCTCGATTTTTGCGGGACTGGAACACAGAGCGTAGGTGACTTTACCAATCGATCCTCCCCGGACGGCCTGGGTGCTTTTGCCATAGCGGAGTGATGACGATGAAAAAACGGGAACACCTGCTTCCTTGGCAAGCTTGTAGATTTCAAGCGCGTCGCTCAGGCTGCCGGCGACAGGCTTGTCGAGAAAAAGGGGCAGGCCTGCCGCGATCACTGGCTTTGCTTGTGAGAGATGGGGCCGGCCGTCGACACTTTCAATCATGACTGCGTCGACCTTGCTGCAGAGGTCTTCGATGGTTTCACAAATCTCGACGCCGAAGTCTTCTTTCAGGGTCTTGGTATAATCATCTACTCTAGAAATACTCGTTTCGATGTCAGGGCTTCCTCCTTTAAAGGCCGCAACGACTTTGGCTCCTGAAACATGATTCTTTGATTTAGGGTCATTGATGATTTTGGTGAAGGCTGTGACATGAGAGGTATCCAGTCCAATCATGCCAATACGAATAGGGTCTTTTGCGGTGAGGGATGAGAGTCCCAGCAGCGAGGAGAAGAGAATGAGGAGTTTTTTCATTTGGTAATGGGTTGGGAGATTCGAAGATAAGCGAAGAGATTTTGAAGTTCGGTGTCGTTGAGCCCATTGAGGAGGCCGGCCGGCATGAGGCTGCGGCCCGCCGGCTTGATGAGCTTGATGTCTTTTCGTGAAACCGTGATGTCGGCACCATCGAAGCCCCGAATGACGATGCTGTTTTGGTGTTCATCGGAAAGAAAGCCGCTTAAAATTTGCTTGTCGGTGGTTGTGACTACGACGTTTTCATACCCCTCCCGGATCTCGGCACTAGGGTCCAGAATACTCACTAACATGGTTCCGAGATCGTCCCGTTGGTAGCGTGTGAGATCCGGCCCGACGTCGCCACCTTTAAAGAAGAGTTTGTGGCAGCTGGCGCATCGTGCGGTAAAGATGCTCTCGCCCGCGTATGGGTCGCCGGGACGATTTGCGAGAATTTTTCGCAAAACATCTGCTCGGAGTGAAGGTGTCTTTTTTTCCTCACCGGGAAAATATTTGGCGAGAAGTGAATGGATCGTGTCATCCCCGTGAAGTGCGATTCGAGCGATGAGATCCTGATCAATGTCATCGGGTGGAATTGTGTCAGGGCCGATGTTCTCCAGGAGGGTCTTGCTCCAGATGGCGCGCGAGGCGAGGAGATTACGAATGGAGGCTTGCAGAGTGGCGGAAAGCTTTGGGTAGGATTTTACAAGTGATTCTCCGATGGTCTCGTCGTCGTATCTCTGGAGCGAAATGATCGCGGCCCGGCTTAATTCGATATTTGTTCCCGAAGTCGCGAGATCAAGAAGCTTTGTCCTGACTTTGGCTTCGCCTTGATGACTTCCGAAAGCCCTGATGGCCGCAAGTCGATCAGCCGGATTTGCTTTGGGGTCGGAGAGTAGTGTCAGACCTTCAGTGAGAGCTAGGGGATCGCCTCTTCGAATCCGCATGGAGAGAGAGGAATGGTCCAACTTGCTCGATAGTTCATCCGGCAGGGGTGGGATAATTCTCCCCTCGAAAGCCTTTTCAAATCCCTTCATCAGGGCGGCGCGGCCAGCGTCATTCGGCGCGAGCTTCAATAGGCGGGCGCAATCTAGGAAATTGCTAAGAGATCCTGCTTCCGCGAACCGTCTCATAAGACGCGGGGCGATGTGTTTCAAAAAGAATGCAGATGACCAAAGCCTGGTGTCATCAAACATGGCGAGCACTGCTTCCGCGTTGTTTTCACAATGTGCTTCCACGGCATGCCAGGCCATCAGGGGAATGAAAGGGTCGTGAAGGTGCTCGGGACGCCAGATAATTTCCCTGACCAGAGCGAGACTTTGCTCGTGCTTCAGGCGACATGCGGTGGAGAGAATCTGGCATTGGACTTCTGCTGTCTCCCGATTGGCCCGTTTTTTGATTTGTTCAAAAATTTCCGGCCCAAGGTTTTTCTTGTCACCGGAGAGTCTGATGGTCCAGGCACGAACCATCGGCGCCGGGTGAGCGAGTGTTCGAAGAGCGGTTTCGGGATCTAGTTTATCCAGCTGATGGAGGACCCAAAGCGCTTCAAGGGCCGGGTGAGAACCTGCCTTTCTGAGGAGATTCTTGATCTCAGGCACGAGTGTTGAGTCCGCCCTCTGGGCTAACAAACGAACTGCGGTTTGCCGCTGCCAAAGGTTGTCGTGACTGAGGAGCGCGATGAGTTCCCGCGAGGATTTTGTCTCCAAATTACGATCCTTGATCAAGGATGCCTCTCTTCCCCGAAGCCGATAAATCCGCCCGCTGTCGGGATCGATTTGCCCTTGGTAGTTCTGTCCGTGGGCGATGTATTGTTCGCGGAAATCGGACAAGATCACACCTCCGCATGGAGCATGGGCCAAATAGACCGGTCGGAAAGTGAGGTCATCGCTGCGAAGGGGAAATCCGGTGTCAGAGGTTTTGAAGCTGCTGCCAGTCGCGGTCCGGGTTGAGGAAACGAGATAGTGATGCAAGGGATCGACACTCAAAAGTTGCCCCTGAAGCCGCGGCGGCAGGGCTGTGGCATTCACGCAAATTCCAAAATGGGAAAAGCGGGAAATGGGATTGGTGGTCGCCATCATTGAGAGCTCACCAAATGAGAAGGGATTTGGGGGCGGGCCAAATTTTCCAGGGTTTTTCCCCTGCTTGAGATACTGTCCATTTTGCACAAAGTGAAAGCCCCGGGTATTGCCCCCATTGTGCCCGCTGAAGAGCCTTCCCTCGGCATCAAAACCAAGGCCGAAGGTGTTTCCTCCGCCATCGGCAAAGACCTCGAATTCTTTTCTGAGTGGGTGGTAGCGCCAAACAATGGGGCCCTCGTTGTAGATGGGCGCATCATCAAAACCCGGCCGGGTCACCCGGCTGGTTGTCGTGCTTCCCTGTCCTCCATAAAGCCAGCCATCCGGACCCCATGTCAGTCCGTTGGCAACACTATGGGTGTCTTCGAGGCCGAAGCCGGCGAGTCGAATTTCAGGATCTCCTTCGGGAATGTCGTCACCGTCGTCGTCCCTGTAAAAAAGAAGATAGGGAGTGTGCATGACCCAAATGCCGCCCCAGCCATGGACGACGGAGTTTGCCATATTCAATCCCTCCAGGACATTCTTGCTCGTCTCGTAGGTGCCGTCTCCATCGAGATCTTCATGAACGCTAATGATATCGGCTCCCTGTTCATGATCCGGTGGAGCCGGAGGAATACGATCATACTTCGAGCGATAGTATTGGTCCCGCCCAATCATTCTGAGTCCGGCGGGATAGGGATACTGGCGATATTGGGCGACCCACAGTCGTCCCCGGGTGTCAAAACTGAAGTGAGTGGGCTGTGCGATTTTCGGTTCGCTGAGCAAGGCATCGATGACGAGATCATCATCGGTTTTCAACAAGACGAGGTCCTCACCAGGTGGAACCTGCTTTCCACGAATGGGTTCAATGGTGCGGGCCAGAGGGCGGCTTGAGAGTTTAAACTGACTTGCCGGGTATGCGGCGAAGGCAGGCTTTTCAGCTCGGGGTTGAAGTTCGATTGCCGTGGGCTTCGTGGTCGTTGATTCCCATTCACTTCCCAGAGTCAACTCGTGGAAGTAGTCGAGTAGAACTGGAGATGAACTCATCATCTCCCCGTCGACTTCACTGCCAATCCGGATGACCAGGTTGTTGAACTTTGTTTTTTCGAGAACACCTTTGGGCACCTTAAAGCGCTGCTCTTTGCCAAAGGGCACTCCGGTGGAATTGATGATACTTTGACCATTTAGAAAAATCTCAAACTGTCCTGGAATATTTGAGATCGCGAAGACCGTTGAGCTTCGCCACAGATCACGTTCATCTCCTGCTGAGTTGACCAGCCGATCCGGGACTTGAAAAAAACAACGCAACCAAAGGTGTGTGGGAACGGAATCTTTTTTGACAGGGAGCGTGATTCGGTTCCAGCTTGGCTCGCTGGCATTTGCCAGAGAGAGCAAACTGAAGCAAGCAGTGGCAAGAAAAGCGCGAACCATCCTCCGATCATGTCAATCTGTCATCTCGATAGAAGTAAAATCCGTGTTTATGAAACGCGACGATGCTCGCCAAATGGGCCTTGAGCATAACTTGGTGATTGTCTGGGAGGATCTTTTGTGGAATTTGATGCAATGAATTGCAGGTTTGCCACTCTGATCACGCTCTTGATTCTGCTGTCAACAGCTCTCCTGACAGCATTGAGAGGTGATGAAATCGGAGATCAGGTGAATGCCCGCGTGGTGGATGGTGTGGCGATCACCGAAGGAGTGATCCGGGTTCGTCGACGGCATGAGAACGATATGGATTTCTCGAAATACAATCCGTTTTATTGGGAGGGCAGAAGGGCGTGGTTCAAGGTGGAAGACTATACACCGCGTGGTGAGAAGAAGATGGTCTTCACGCTTCGCACGGAGTGGCCTCAGGATTACACCCCTAATCGAGGGGCTGACTTTTCGGCGATTTATAAGGGGGATCCACTCGGTGACGAGACCGGGCGAAGCAAGTTTGCGATGAACACCCGCATGCGCCATCTTGGTGGCTTCACTCATTTCGAGCAGGAACTCGGGGAACTTTCGTTTCGCCAAAATCCGGAAGACTTGAAAGTGGGAAAGCAACTGACTTTTGAGTTTCGATTTTTCAATACCGAATCGCATCCGGGTTGGGCGAAGCAGAAGAAGCACAACCCGCACAATCTCTTCGCTTATTACTCTGAGTTCTTTCGCATTAAAATTGGTGAGCCGGGTCTGCTGATCGACAATTTTGAATCACCAACCGATCCTGCATCGGCCAAGAGTTATGCCGGTGGGCGAACCACCATCCCCACCGTTCGGGTTGAGCCTTGGGCTGCCTTGCAACAGCACGCGCTGAACTTAAAGCCGGAGAATGCGCAGGCCTTCCTCAGCGGGCGGGCTTGGTTTCACACCGACATGGTGAGTGGTAAACACCTGAGCGATCCGGCAGATGACAAGCCCTCGATCTTCTTTGATGAAATGCAGGCTGCGAGGAAGGGGCTGGCCGGAGAAGCCTATAATACCTGGTCGTGTAATAGCTGCCACATCCATAATGCCGGAGCACTTTTGCCGGCTCTTGGTGAACCTGTTCACACAACCGTACTAAGGCTTGCCGATCCGGATTCGCCGCACGGCAAGCAGCTGCAAACCGATGGGTCGGGTCGCGAAGGCACAGTGACGATTGGCAGGTATGAAACACATGAAGTGACGCTTGAAGATGGAACAGCGGTCGAACTCTCCAAGCCAATTTTTTTGATTGCTGGTGCCCGGGCGGTTGAGGTTTCACCCCGGACTCCGCCGGCTATTATCGGAGCTGGTTTGCTCGAAGCGGTCCCCGATGAAACCATTGTGGGATTGGCGAAATTCTCATCCGGCGAAATTCGCCGCGTTGGAAATAAAATTGGTCGATTTGGCTGGAAGGCGGGGCAGCCTACTGTGAATGATCAAAACAGGAGCGCCCTTCTTGAAGATATGGGAGTCGTAAAACTGGGGCCTTCAGCAATGGTCGAGCTAGAAGCTTACGTTTCTTTGCTGGGTGTGCCGCCGCGCACCAATCCCAGGCGGCCTGATGTCGTTCTGGGCGAGAAGATTTTCTTCGATCTCAATTGCCAGCAATGTCACTCGCCAAGCTTGCGGACCGGGAAATCCAGATTTCCCGAGCTGAGCGAGCAAACAATTCACCCCTTTACTGATCTGTTACTTCACGACATGGGTGAGGGCTTAAGTGACGGGAGTTCTTCGCCGCTCGCCAGCAAGTGGCGGACGGCGCCGCTTTGGGCGCTTAAGAACAAACGTCATGCTGCCGACGATCAGGTAGGCAGGTTCCGCTCCGGAGACATTCAGGTGACCTATCTCGATACGCAGAAGGCCGCCAACCAAAATCCCATTCAGCTCCTTCACGATGGCCGTGCCCGTAGTCTCGCAGAAGCAATCCTTTGGCACGGGGGAGAAGCGGGAGGTTCTGTGAAAGCTTACAAGGCACTGTCGCAAAAAGAGCGATCCTTGCTGGAATCCTACTTGTGGGATCTTTGACCTGAAGCATGGTCGTCCTCTTTAGGCACCAGAGCTTGCCCGAATGTCTGGTCGACGCCAAAGTTTCTTTACCGTTCCGATCGCCGATCAAGCTCTGGTGTGGATCGGAAAATCCAATTTGGAACCTTTTCTTTGATCGAGCTCCAAAAGGCGAGGGTCACCCACCCGAGAAATAGTTCGTGCGATAGAATCGGAGGGGCGGGGAGGTAGAACCGGAGAGGAGTTCCAGGGTGAGGGTTGTTCGGACTCCTGTGGTGCTGGAACCCGAATTTGAGGTGTTGTAGTCGGTGCCTTCGATCATTTGTGACCAGTTGAGAAGGTCCGTTGATGTTTGAAATTCCACAGAAACATCCGCAGCGTTATTTCGGAAAGAGAGGGTCAGGGTGTGATCGTTGATTTTGGGGAGTAGCGACGGGTCATTTGGAGCGGTGGGGTCACCGCCAGCGGCATAGTCTCCGTAGTTGGTGACGCCGTTGTTGTTGTCGTCGCCACTTGGATTGGTGAAGCCAAGGGAGGTAAAAGTGACAAAGCCGCCTTCGTAGGCACCGAGGTCAATGGTGCCTATTTTTCGAGGATTGCCAGCCAGATCAGTCGCTGAAGAGTTGGAGTTGTTATCGCCGACATTGAGTGCGGGTGATCCGGTAAGGAGCCTCAGGTTCCCTCCAATGGTGGGCGCGGAAGCTGGATCGATTTCGCTGGTAAATAGAGGATCGGAAGGATCAAAGTTGGTTTTGGGGCTGGGGTCGGAGTCGAGACTTGCCTTCGAAAGGTTTGCAATGAGGCAATAGCTGTAAGTGGGATTACTATTATCATTGAAGATTGAGGAATCCTCGGTGGTGGTGCCAGAGCTGTCCCGGTTGTTCCAGATGATGCAGTTGTTGAGAATAGGGGAGGCTGCTGTGTTGAAGATTCCGCCACCGTTCAAGTCGGCGTTATTACCCTGGAAGGAGCAATTATTCAAAGTGGGTGAAGAGAAGGTGTTAAAAATCCCGCCGCCAAAGCTAGCGCTATTCCCCTGGAAAGAGCAGTTGTTGAGAGTGGGTGAAGAGAAGGAGAAATTGTAGATTCCCCCGCCACTGTTGGCGCTATTGCCACGGAAAGAGCAGTTGCTGAGAGTAGGAGACGAATTCGACGTATTGTAAATTGCGCCTCCGACGTCGCTCGTACTATTGCCCTCGAAGGTGCAGTTGTTTAGTGCGGGCGAGGAATTTGAGGTGTTGTAAATTGCACCGCCAAGAAAGCCGGCGTAATTGGTCAGGAAGGAACATTCGCTAAGAGTGGGCGAGGAGGAGGTGTTGTAAATTGTGCCGCCACTGGAGTCAGCGAAATTGTCCCGGAAAGAGCAGTTGTGGAGAGTAAGTGAGGAGGAGGAACTGTAGATCCCGCCTCCCAGGCTGGCATTGTTTCCCTTGAAGGAGCAGTTGTTGAGAGTGGGCGAGGAGGATGAACTGTAAATTCCGCCGCCAAAGTTGGCGGAATTACCCTGGAAGGTGCAGTTGTTGAGAGTGGGTGATGCTGAGTTGCAGCGCATGCCTCCTCCTCTTTCATTGGGGAAATCACTGTTTGCATTCCCCCCCTTGATGATGAGTCCGTCAAGAACGGTGGCTGTTGTGACGGCTGTCGAGGTGCCATCGGCGAAGAGGACATTGAAGGCGTTGTCGGTATTTTTGATGAAGTCAGCCTGGTCGTTTTGTCGCAGATCTCCGGACAAGATTGTGGGATTTGTGAACGGGTCACGGGGCCCCCCTCCGACTGGGTAACCTCCATTAATGGTGATCCCTTCGATTAGCCTGAAGGTGGAGTTGCGGTTGTTGTTTTTCTGCCCTGCACCCTCGTCGGGATAGTATGCGCCTCGTGCGACACGGATTTCATCGCCGGTGGTGGCGATGGCGAGAGCGTCTTGCAAGGTAACGAAAGCCCGGGTCCATGAGTTTCCATCCGGAGTTGCGGAACTTGCATTGGCGTCAACGAAAATGGTTTTAGCGTTGAGCGAGGCCAAAGTGAGTGAAATCAGAAAAAGTCGCAGGATTCTTTTCACGAAACCATTCTAGACGCAGACCATGGAAAGGTCACGGTGAATCTCGGCCCTGAGTAGGCGTTCTGACATCTTCTCTCTTACTTGCCCCAAAGCTTGACGTCGTCAAAATCGTTCATGTCGTCGAACGAGCCAATGCCGATCCGGCCATTCCCAAAGGTCTTGTCGGTAGTCGTCATCACCGGCTTCTTCATGTCATCGAAGAAGATCTCGATCGTTCCCTTTGTGGAATCGCGCCGGACCTTGACCTGGTGCCATTCGTTGTCCCATGGAATCTTATTTTTATTTTCGGTGAGTGCCTTTCGTGGTGCGTCATTGACGATCATGATCTGGCCGCTGTGGGGGTCGGGGCGTGCTCCGAGATGGACGTAGTAGAAGTGAGTTGAATCCTGATGATTGAAGAAGACGCAGCAGTCGCGATGGTTTCCGGTATCCTTCGTACTACGAACACGGAAAATGAGGATGAAGTCACTGAGTTTAATATCCTTGATTAAGGCAATGTGGAAGGGGCTGCGAACTTTTGGCCTGTAGTTATTCTTGCGGGAGTTGATTCCGAAGACGTGGTTCTTATCCACTTCCCGATGAGTCCAGCCCTTAGGGTCGGTGAGTTCCCAACGTTTGAATCCCTTTTCGAAGTCTTCGCTGAAGACAAGTGGAAGGTTCGTTAGGGGCTCGTCGGCCGGGATGGGTGCGAGAGCAAGTGTGATTAGTACAAGGATGGTTGAGAGCTTGGTTTTCACGTGGAGTTGGAGCGTTTGGGTGGATTTGAGCCGGTTGATCGTGAACCTTCCGGAACTTTAGCTGTAGAATTGCTAAACCAACAAAGATTTATTGTGCACGAAAAACTCAGCTGAGCCCAAGTCCGGAACAGGGTAGCCATTTAATCTCCACGAGACTGTGAGATTTTGGCTATGGCGTGGTGGCGCTTGAACCCAGGACACGGAAGAATCGCTTAGCGTAAGGACCGGGTGAGAGGGGCAGAGTTGTCCCGGTTAGGCCGTTATCTTTCTCCTGCCAGGTTTGCAGATCGGCTGAGTCTTCAAGGAGATAGGTTGATCCCGGGAGGCCCGGTTTCCATGACAGGGTTTGATCATCGAGTACAAGGACCGGCGCGCGGGACAGGGGATTGAGTATTACCTCAAAAACGCGCCCTGATGCTCCGGTGTTCCCATGATTGCCGGCATCGGCCACGATTCCGCCAAAGATGTGTCCGATGACCATCTCCCGGGTGACGATAGCGAGATCGAGCACCTTGTGGGCAAGTTGGGGGATTTGAGCGGAAGGGTAGAATTCCGCATTGGTGCCAAAGCGCAACTCTCGTCCGTTTGATTGGAGTAGCGGGAATCGGGTCGGTAGCCAATACTGGCGGAACTTTCCCGTGGCATCCCGCACCACCAGCGAGCATTGGTTGGTGAAGGGAGCCTGGTCGTCACGGATAAAATCTCCGCTGGCGGAGTCCCGTTCGAGAATCGTAATTCCGCCAAAGAGGAGGAAGTGGCTTTCGTCGGTGACACGATTATGAAGTGAAGCCTTGGCAGAGTGATAGACCTGAAAGCCTTGCTTAAGAGTGTCACCGGCGAGTGGCGCATCCATCGAAATCCTCCCCCCGCTTTCGATCATGACGGGGACGGTCCACACCCCGTTCTCAGGCGTAAACACGCCTGAGAGCACCACCGCTTTTTCTTCAAATTGGTTGAGCCCGGTCCGTTCCACCAGCGGGAGCACATTCAGATCCCGGCGACGGAAAGCATCGTTCCGGGCGGTCGAGAGCTTGGAGGCAGCCGGAACCACGGGAGTTCCTTCGGGACTGAAGTTCACCTGGAAACGTCTCACCTGACGGGTGTAGACTCCGTTAAAGTTGGGGCGGTAGCGGCCTTCGTAATCTTGCCCGAAGATCAGTTGGTATTCGTCGCCGATCTTTTCGAGGCTCCCTCCGGTTACTTGAAAATAGGGATCTCGGATTTGCTTGATGTGCGTGCTTGCCAGACTGGTTTCGCTCCCCGGGGGTTGCTTGACCCACTGAATGAGTTCCGGAAGATGAATCGCCGTCAAGGTGTCGTAGGTGCGGTGATCGCCTACTGATCTTTTGTAACCATATCCGCCAACGACCAGTAGTGTTGCTCCGTCCTGGTGAAACTGGCAGTTGACTGAAGAGAGACTGTCCACCTGGTCCCGGGTGAGACCGCTGGCGTTGGAGCTCTCGAGAGATTTGTGCCACGACTTCTTACCGATCGGGTCAACCACCCAGACTTCGCGGTTTTCAAAAAGAGGGTCAAAGGCTCCCCGGCCGGTCATTCCGTGCAAGCCATTGGTCCTTCCGGCAAGAAAGATCCAATGCCCATCCCACTCTCCCGCAGCCACCGAGTGAATATTGGGCAATTCGGCCGGAGCAAAAGAGACTTCGCGAATGTCGACGGAATACGGGATGGAGCCACCAACAAGGGGGGATTAAAGGTGGCGGTTTGATGTTGGGCGAAAGCCAACAGCCCTCCGGCTGCGAAGGAAAAGATCAACCTGATCATCATCACTTTCTCTGCCATTTCCTGCCACAAACGGGAAGGATATCTTTTCCGACGTGAATGCCCGCCCGACCCAATCGGAACGACCTACGCCGGGCATTCGCTTGCTTTTGGCACACACAAGAGGATGATCCGATAAGACGATGAAAAGGGAGTTGGCTCGTCCGATAGGACCTCGTACTTTTGTCCGCCTGCAATCTCCTCAAAGCTTCGGTTGATGTCGGTTCCGAAGACGCGCGTGAGGATGTTTAGAATCCGGCGGAGGCAGGAAGGCCGTCTTTTACCGGCGGGCAGAAATTTATCAAAGACAGCGACGTGACCGCCAGGCCGTAAGACCCGCAGGGCTTCCGCAAGACAGCGTCGAGGCTCGGGCACGACGCTGAGAATGAGAGTGAGAATCACCGCATCGAACTGCCTGTCAGCGAAGGGCAGCGACCGCGCATCGCCTTGTCGCAGATTGGCAACCTTGCCAAGTTGCCCGGCCGTTCTTCGGGCTCGGGAAAGCATGGCATCACTCAGGTCGATTCCGGCAATCTCCACTCCTTCAGGCACCAGAGGTAGATCTGCTCCTGTTCCAACCCCAATCAGGAGAACCTTCTGACCCGGTTTGAGTTTCAGGGCTTCAATGGTGCGCCTCCGGGCGGCCCCGAAGGGTGCCATCGCCACCATCCGGTCATAGATCGGCGCCCAAAAGGCATAGATGATCCGGTTCCATTGGTTGGTCATTTCGTGCGAAGGATCGTCTCTTTTTTATCCGATGGCCAGAGCGATTCCCTGCCCTGGCGGGCCCTCCTGGCGGCCAGCGAGATAAGCGAATCGAGGAGCACGGTGAAAACCGAAGGAAATGGATTCCAGCCGCCGATTTGTGAAGTCAGAGGACGAGTGGCTTGAAAAATTCCGGGTTATCCAAAGCGGGAAGCCTTGGGAACAGTTGCCCGGTTTGCTCGTCGATGCGCTCGGAGGCAGCCAAAACATCCGGGGTTGAACTCCCAGACAAAGACGGGCGAGGCAGGGTGAACTGGAAAGGCGGAGTGGAACGCTCGACAGCGACGGGGTAGGTGAAGCCAGTCACACGCACGCACGAACCATTGGATTGATCTGTATAAAGCTACAGGGTTTTCGTCTCGAATGGCCTTTGCAGACCAAAGTTCTATGCCCTCAAAACTACACCCTCGCGAGGCCGCCTTGGTGGCCGGCGAACTCGTCTGTTTCGACTCCAAGTCTTTTTAAAATAGTGACGAAGAGGTGGGCGAGGGGGAGCTCCTGGTGTTCGGGGTCGCTTCGCCAGCCGACGTCGCTCGCGATACCAGCGTGAGCCTGGTTGTCTTCATTTCCTTTGCCGAACTTGAGATAGCGGCCATTTTGAAAGCCGAGATTTTTGCCGCCGGCAGAGATGATGGGGTAGTTTCGTGAGAGGTGGAAGCTGCTCGAAGCGGAGCCGTGCATGGCGAAGGTGTTGTCGAGAAGGCTGCCGCTGCCGTTGGGCTCGCGGGTGTCCTTGAGCTTTTGGATGAAGCGCCCAAACTCCTCCGCTTGAAAGCGGTTGTAGGTTCCGAGATTCCGCCAGCCGTTGGGCTTCTTGACGTCGTGAGTGAGGCTGTGGGCATTGTTTAGCCCGACGGCCCGGGCTAGGAGGTCCTGGGGGCCGCCTGTGTTTTCGCGGCCCATCATGTAGGTGGCTACGCGGGTGGAATCGCTGAGGAAGGCGAGATAGGTCAGTTCGTAGATGGTCTGGATGTAGGCACGGCTGTCACGGACGGTGACATCGAGATTCAAGTGGCTGGAATCGACCTTGGGAAGCGGGGCATCGATCCATTGTTCGGCCTTGAGCAACTTGACTTCGGTATCGCGAACCGCGTCGAGGTATTGCTCGAGGGTCTCCCGGTCGTGGCGGGAGAGCTTGCGATTGAGCGAGCGGACATTACCAACGAGGAGATCGAGGGCGCTCTTGCTCCGGGCGAGTTTGTCGCGGGTTTCCCGGCCTTGGGTGACAAAGAGGAGATCGAAGATTTTTTTAGGCCGGTTCAACGAAGGAATCGGACGGCCTTGGTGGTCGAAGGAGGAGGTGTGGGTGGCCCGGGGTGCTCCGGTTCCGGCATTGGTGGACATGACCAGCGAGGAGTGGCGGGTGTGCCGGCCCACGTGAGCAGCGATCACCTGGTCGAGAGAGACGGAGTTCTTGTAAGGCCCGCTGCTGCCGGTATCGGCTCCGGTGAGGTATTGATCGGCATTGGCATGTCCGATGACCTTTCGGACAGCCGGGTGCGAGAGGCCGGAGTAGATGGTAATGTCACCGCGCAGTGGTTCGAGCACATCGAGAACCTTGCTGAGGCGAAAGTCCCTTTCACCTCCCTGGGGGAACCAGCTCCAGTCTTCCCATGCCGGATCATCCCGCCGAGGCAGGCCGACTCCGTCCGGATGGTAGATGCTTACAAAGCGGGCCATTTTTTCCCGAGCTTCGTCTCTGGCGGCAAAGGTTTCCATCCAGGGCAAGGCGAGCCCGATGCCGGCGCACCGAAGAAAGTTCCGTCGTTTTATCATTGGAGTGCGTTTAGTCATCTTCGTTTTCCTTCCGTATTTTTGTGCTGAACAGTTTGCCGTGAATGATGATGGAAACGAGGTCCCTCAATCCGTCCCCCTGTTTTCTCAGCTCCTTCGCCGTTTTTTCAATCTCACCCCGGTCGGCAAAGGACATCGGGCGACCAAGCGCATAGGAGCTCATCTTGTGCACCATTGCCTTGGCGAATTGATCCTGCCTTTTGGTCATGAGGTAATCCTTCAAGCCGCCAGCGCCATTGAGGCTTTGCTTGTTGTATAAAATAGCGGTGGCATCGATTGGCCTGTCCTTGAGGCTTGTCCGAAAGCGGCCTATCGCATCGTAGTTTTCCAGGGCGAGTCCCCAAGGGTCGATCTTGGCGTGGCAGGACCGGCAGGCGGCCTGATTGCGATGATCAGCCATTCTTTCTTTTGGAGTCATCTTGAGAATCCGGGGATCGGTCAGGTCCACTTCCGGAACGTTGGGCGGTGGTGGTGGCGGAGGGTCGTGGAGCATGTTTTCCAAAAGCCAAACACCACGTTTGAGGGGATTGGAATCGACGCCGTTCGAGTTCATTGTCAGGACGGCAGCGGTGGTGAAAAGACCTCCCCGATTGGCCTCCGGGCCGACATTTACTTTTCGAAAGTCCGGGCCGTGGACGCCGGGGATTCCGTAATGTCGGGCCAAACTTTCGTTGATGACAAGATAGTCGGAATCAAGGAAATCCATGATGCTGGAATTGGTCTTCAACACGTGATCGAAAAAGGCGAGAGGCTCCTCAAAGAGAACTTCCTGAAGACTTTCGTCATAGTTTGGGAATTTTTTTTGATCGACGACGAGGTTTTTGATTGCGTCGAGCCCCAGCCATTGTTCGACAAAGTGCCGGGTGAATCGCTGCGACCTCGGATCGGCCAGCATGCGCGCAATTTGAGTATCCAGAACTTGCGGTGATCGTAGCTTTCCTGCAAAGGCAAGATCGAGCAATGGTGCGTCCGGGATGCTGGACCATAGAAAGAAGGACAGCCGGTTTGCCAGTTCGAGATTGCTGATCGCGTTGGAGTCCGGGGTTGGTTCGGACTCGGTTTGAATGAGATAGAGGAACTCCGGTGAGGCCAGCACGGTGGCGAGGACTTCGATCACGGTTTCTTGAAATCCGGGAAAGCCCGGGCGGTATTTTTTGAAAAGTTCGAAATAGGGTGCCAAATCCTCTTCTTCGATGGGGCGGCGCCAGGCCCGCTGCATGAACCGTTGCAGGATCTCGCGGCAATACTCGTCTTCATTATTTTGATTCGGACTCTCGAAGAAGATCGCGGTATGGGATTCCGGAGGCCAGCTCTCGTAAAGGCCGGCTTCGACCTCAACGTAGTCGATCTCAAGATTCACCGGATCTCCTTCTCCCCGTTTTACGGTCGAGGAAATGTTGTGGATTTCAAGATACTCGGTGCAGTTGGGTGCTTCTCCCACTTCGTGTTTTCTCCGGAAGGGGTTTCGCGGAATTTCATTGAGGGGCACTTCAAAGGTGTAGAATTCCGGCTCGGTGGCGGAGGCGGTCACTTCGACGTCCCGTTGGTTGATGCGGGCCGACATCTTTCCTTCATTGTTGGTTTGAAAACCGAAGACCAGCCTGAGGCTTGCCGACTGACCTTCTTTGCGGGCGCTGGATCCAGCCCGCACCCGCACCCGCATGATCCCTTCGTCGGGAACGGAGTTTCCCAGATCCAGACGAATCATGCGCGATGGAGGAAGGACCGCTACGACCTCCGAAACCGGAGGCGTCGGTGTGATCTCCCTGTCCGGTCCAAGATTCCAGATGCCGTAGTGGGCGCGATCCAGAACGACGTAGTAAGTCCATCGGTAAAGTAAGCCCTCGCCGGTTTCTTTGTTGAAAATATGGGTGTTGCGGCTCTTGCCCTCATAATCGGAATCGTCTCGATTGATGGCCTTGGGTTTTAAGGTCGCGGCCTTGTCCATGGCCTCCTGCATGGGGATCTGCCAGGTCACCACCGCGGGACGATCGCCTTCGACGGTGGCCTTTTGTAAAGCATCGATTGCAGTCTCACGGTAGTTCTCGAACTGCATGGTCGACATCTGCAGGAACTTGGAGCTGTTTTTAAAACCATCCTCCGAAACGTTGTCAGGCGGCAGCGAGTCGGCAAAATTCAGATTGAGACCGAGCAGGTCCTGGAGGGCGTGGTTATACTCGTAGTTCGCCATGCGACGAAACGAGCCATGACCGCCCGCATTTCGGCGAACGAGGCTGGCCTTCTCCATTTCACCACCCAGCCATTCAACAATCCTGCCCCGGTCCTCTTCGTTGAGGTGGTAGTCCGGCTCGTCATCCGGTGGCATTTCGCTCTGACTAAGCACGTCATAAACTTCGACCCATCGATCCACATCTCCCCCGGTTAGAAGATTCGGATCAAGTTCATCTGCCCGAAATCCTCCTTTTGATTTTTTCGGGCCATGGCAATCGAGGCAGGACTTTGCAAAGAGTGGCGCCACAAAATCCTCGAACCCGGCGAGATTGGCCTCCGGCAAAGGTTCTTCCGAAAACGCCGGAAGGAGGGTAGCCGCGAGCGCCACGATCGTCAGGGTTCGCGCTGGTTTCAGTCGAAGACAGTCAGACATTACTGGGATTATTTCTTGATCCCCCAGATCTCCTCGAGGAGATCGTGAAGCACCGGATCGTGTTCCTTGAGTTCCGCCCGGACGAATGGGAAGAAATCGTTGCGATCGAAGTAGGCTTCTGTTCCTTCCGCGAAATATTCCATGGGAGTGGTGGCCGCGTAGGCTTGCGCCTTTCGGCCGGTATGGGTGAGAACCCGATCGTAGAGGCCGGCTTTCATGGCATTCTCATAGGCAGCGAGAATGCGCGGTTCGTCATAGCCGCCAAGAATTTGATCGTGATAGGCGTGGCTCAATTCGTGGAAGATGACCGAGGGGTGCTTCGCCAGTTGCTTGCGATCGAGAAGCGATGCGGCGCGGGTGATGTGAACTTTTTTGGCGAGACGAGGGTCGTAACCCCGTTCCGTGAGCCAACCGACCCCGGGGTGGTAGGGACCCGGTTCGACATTAATCTCCGGATGATCGTGTTCAATCCAGATCTCGAGAGTCTGTAATTGTTTAAGCCGGTCTTCCGGCACCATAATCGCGATTCTCTGCAAGTGGCTTGCCAGCATCTGTAGAGCTCTTCCTCCCTCCTTGGCGTGTTCGCCATGAAGTATCTTCGGGTCGATATGGACTTTCCAACCCTCGATCTCACGAATGATGGGGTCGAAATGCTCCTTCGTTGGCACTTTTTTCCGAGTGTCCGGTTCCGCCTTCGCCGCAAAAATCGCGATCGACACCGTCACCAGGGTTGCGAGGAAAAGTTGGATTTTGATTTGATGTCGATTGATCATCGCACTCCCTGATACTCTCTCTTCCCCCGGGATCTTCAGTCTAAGTTTGTGAAGAATCCATTAGCTTTTTTCATTACCGAAAATCCCGGTCCGCACCGCTTCGGTCACGAATTGGGCCAGTTCGTCCCCGCGCACCCACTCGCGCGGGTCCGGCGGCAAAAGCGTCGGTGGGTCACGGTCTACGAGACAAACCTTGCGGGCATGAATTGATGCCAGCATAGCCAGGCCGTCCAAGGGATAGGAATTTGGGACTACCCAACCGTCTCTTTACGAAAGTCCGGAAGCCATTAGTGGGTTGATCCGGCTTCCTTACTTCTTTCCTTTTCCACTCTGCTCAAATTCACGAAGCATTTTTTGCATATCGAGAACCGACTTCTTAAAATCAGCCGGAAGATTGGGAGCATCAAGGACGGCTTTGAAAGCCGAGCTGATTTCAGCCCCGTTCGCTGAGACATCCACGCTCTTTACGGAATTGTTTCCAAAGCCCTCGGTGAGATTATCGGGAACGTCTCCTTCTTTTTGTGAAGGAGGTTCTCCCAATTTGATGCCGACGGTGCCACGCTTACCCTTTCGCATGATCGTCGCGTTGACCGTATCCCCGACTTTCCGGGAACGGAGCACCGTTGAAAGCTCCCTGGAGGTCGCTAGGTGTTTTTCAGCAAGAGCCAGGAGAAGATCGCCGGCCCGAATTCCGGCCTTCTCGGCCGGTCCATCGCCAGCCACCAATTCAACCAATAATCCCTCGTCCTCGGCGAGATTGAGATGATCTCGCAAGACTTTGGAAATCTCCTTCACCCGAATCCCAATCCAGGGATGTGGAGATTTTTCTTCGATTGTACCACCGCTTTTCTGGCGGGTGATTTTTCCGTTCTCATCAGTCGTTTCGGTGACGACGCTTTCAACGCCATCGATGACGGTCACAATACGTTTCACCGTTGTCTTGCCATCCGAAGTAATCGTTACTGACTCTTTCCGGTTGGATGAATGGGTTTCCGCAGCCGGGGCATCGGGATCAGGAATCAATTTCTGGGCTTCACACGGGGACCAGGTCATCAGCAACAAAAGGGTGATGACAAATGTCAGGGAATAGGAGTTCATTGAATATGGTAGGTTGGATATTTACGGCGGCTGCTATTGAAATTCGACGGGAGAACAGACGACTTCCCGCCGGATGACCGTTGAGTTTAGTTTGGTCGGACCTACGGAGCAAAGAGCCAGGGTGTCATCCTGCCACTCCTCTTCGGAGACCTCCCACAATTGGCCATTGTGTTCTTTGATTGCGAGCGTGCGGCTATTTAAGAGGGTGGAATCTTTTTTGATAACGCTCACAGGGGACTCCAGGTCGGAGGAAACAGTCTCCGCAGAGCGGTCGGGTCGCATAAAAGTGGTTACCGTAATCACGCCGACAAGAACTGCGGCAGCTGCCGCAATAAAAAGCTGCCGACGAGCTCCGGTCACTTTGGGCCGCATGGGTTCAGCGGACATCCGTGCTTTCAGATCCCCAGGAAGGGGGCTCGGTTTAAGGCTGCGGATCAGGTTTTCAAGATCGTTGTCATTCATGGCATGAGTTCGGTGAGGGTGGTGCACTCACGGAGGCGTTCGAGTGCATAACGGTATCGGGAGGTTGCGGTGGCTACGGGAATATTGATGAGTTTGGAGATTGCCGGAAAAGTAAGGTCTCCCCAAATTTTGAGAAAGAGAACCTCGCTGAGAGTCTCAGGGAGAGTCTCGATGGCAGAGGCCAATTGATGCCTAACATCGTTTGCCGAGAAGTCAGGAACGAACCAATTCGGGCTGTCGTCGGCAAACTTAATTTCGCGCTTGGATCGGCGGTCAATGCTGCGGCCACAGTCAATGGCGCGCCGCCGGATCGTGGCAAAAACGAGCGATCGTTCGGGAAGACCCTCGCTGGTCCTTCTCCAGGCTTCGGTGAGTGCATCCTGTAAAACATCCTTGGCATCAGATTCTGAACGGGTTTTTTGTCTGGCGTAGAGGAAAAAGGCTTCGCCGTTTTCAGCGATCCAGGAAGACCATAGACCCTCGGTATTCATAGGTATGTGAAGTTGGCCCCGGCTAACAGAAGTTTGAAGGAGTGGTGGCGGCAAGGCAGAACGCTTTCACTTTGCATCGCAAGCTGCCGTCCCTGATAACAGATTATTGATTCTTTGGGAATCCATCCGGAAGAATTGGAATGCCGCGAGGCAGGTCCAATGCCCTGTTGTCAGACTCCTTGCCATCAGGAGAGTCATCCTGATTTGTCGATCGTCTTTCAGGGGTGACGCCATCGGATCGCGTTGAGACAAAGGCTGATTTTCCCTTGCCAACCAATGGGGTTGGATCTTTTTCAAACTTTCGGTAGTCCATCATCGGGTGCTTGATCGAAAAGGCATTCCCCATCAGGATCTCTCTCTTGGTTTTGCCCGCAAAAATGTCTCCCGGCTCGATTTCCGTCATCATCCCAAACGTTCCCAAAGGGCGATCGGATACCGCAGCTTCGATTTGGCTGTTGTCATATCCAAGCTCTTTGAGACGGTTACGGTGAGCGCGGCGGACGACTTCATTGACCGCCCCCGCAGAGTTTCCCATTTCGGCAAAGAGATCTCTGGCAAACTGTATTTCCTCGAGGAGGTCGTCCGGAGATAGAAAACCATTGGCCGCATGAAAAATTTCCCCCTTGGGCGTCATAAACAGGGTCTGGACATTCTGACCACCGACTCCACGGGCGCAACTTCCGGGCAAGTCATCGGGATCATGCCAGATCGACTTCCCGGCAGTCGGGTCACCGGTGGTATTGGAAAAGGTATTTACGAAGTCTTTTTTTAGAAGCCTGCGAACGTCATTATTTGAGAACGACACGGTTCTCATGGTGTGACCCGCACTTCACATGCCGCCGTCCAATTTGCCGAGGACGCGGAACCACATCACGGGGCGGTCATCGATTGGTGTGGCCTTCCCTGACGCGAGTGTTAAGGCATCTTCCACCTCGGGCTGCCAGGTGATCCCGTAGAGCTTGACTGCTTGGCCGGAGTCTCTTTTCGGGGAGAACTTTGGCGCCTGCTCTTTGACGAAAGCTTGATCGGCTGCGCTCAATTTTGCGAGCGGCACTTCGACGATCGTTAAGTCCTGTTTCTTGAGAGTGACTCGCTTGGTGTTTGGGTTGAAGGAACTGAATGAGGCCTCAATGGAATAGTTTCCATTTTCACTTTTCCATTCCCTGACGAGAGATCCGGAAATCTCATCGGCGGCGGAAAAAGGGAAAATAAGACAAAGGGCGGCTCCGCCCAAGACAACTGCTTTCAGTCTGCTTGTTGTTGGTAACGATCTTGGTTTCATAGGTTTTCGGGTTAAAAGAGCTTCGGACTTTCCACTCTCACAGAAGGAAGCGGCACGCTCTGGATAGTCGATCTGTCACCCGGTCTCATTCGTGGATCTTTTTTAAGCCCTTTTGATTTTTGATTGGAAAATGGAGCAAGTCCCTTCAACGATTCTTCTAAGCGGGTTGATAAGATCGAACTGAAAACCAATATGATTGGTCTTCGCAACTGCGTTTCCGGGATGCACCCAAACAACAAGCCCACGTTATTCGTCCTTGTCGGGTTCTTGGGCAAACTTTAAAGTCCGAACAAGAAATGAGCGAATCGACCCACCCGAACTGTGAGTGAGCTTGCAACAATCGCGCTGTGGACGCTCATCGCAGGAATAGCGATGCCGATCGGAGCTGCGTTTGCGTGTTTCGAACGGATCAGACCGGCATGGCTGGAAGAGGAGTTCCGGCACTTTCTAACTGCTTTTGGCGGTGGGATTCTTCTGGCAGCGGTTGCGCTTGTTCTAATTCCGGAGGGGGGCAAAAATCTCTCGATCGGAGTGACTGCAGTCTGTTTCACCCTGGGAGGCCTTGTCTTTATGGGAATAGACATGCTTCTCAACGCCGCCCGTCGTCCGGCCGGACAAGCCGCTGCGATGTTGGCCGACTTCGTGCCCGAGGCTCTTGCCCTCGGCGCGGTGTTTACTACCCAGCCATCCCTCGCTCCCCTCCTCGCATCAATGATCTGTCTGCAGAATTTACCTGAAGGTTTCAACGCTTTCCGGGAACTTGCGGCGTCTTCGAACTACCGACCGCGAAGTATCGTGCTGTCCTTTCTCTGTTTGGCGTTATTAGGGCCGGTGTGTGGCTTTGCGGGCTACTTTTTCTTGTCGTCACACGAGACGGCGCTCTCCGCAATCATGGTTTTTAGCGCCGGCGGAATTCTCTACCTCATCTTCCAGGATATCGCACCGCAGGCGAGACTGGAGAAACACTGGGCTCCGCCGCTGGGAGCAGTTCTGGGATTTCTTCTTGGCCTCGTGACCCAGAGCGCAACCCAGGCTACGGATAACCAGGAGGAAGACACCAAGCAGAGTCCCAACGCGGAGTTGACGCGGCCCCGCCTTTCGCAAACGAGAGTCCCCGGCGACCTTGGTCTCAGGCGGATCACCTATGACATTCAGGTATAAACGAACAATTAAGGATGAACGAATACATACAAGCGTTTGTAACAATTGTTGCGCTGGTGAATCCAGCGATCTGCGCACAGATGTTCTCCAAGTGCGTTGAAGGCATTCCGAAAGAACAAAGAACTGCGGCAGCCATAAAGTCTGTCGTTGCGATTAGTTTCATTTTACTTCTCGCTGCGGTCGCTGGAATCTCCGTTCTAAACATCTTTGGAATTTCTCTGAATGCGTTTTCCTGCGCGGGTGGCGGAATCCTTGTATGGATTGGAGCCAGCATGATCAATTCGGCACAGAAGGAGCCCGAATCGTCGTCCGGGCAAACCAAAAGCAAGACGGTCTCATTAGCTCCCTTGATCTTGTTTGGTGCGAGTCCGGGGACAATCACAGGAGTGATCACTGTATCAGCGTTTCACGGCCATCAGCTGTTACCAATTCCTGCAATTCTAGGCGTTCTTACAACTTCAATGGTTCTGGGGATTGTTTTGGTTCTGTGTGCGAGATTCTCTAAAAATACCCAAAAGCCCTCAATGGCAAAAAGGATGATTTCCAGTTATATGGGGGTGATTGTCATCGCAATGGGGGTACAGTTTATTCTCTCAGGAATTAAGGCTTTCCTGACGTAGCCTAACACGTTTCGAGAGAGCCAGCCTGTTTGCAGACTCTGCATCTGCGTGTCCAAAAAAATAATTTGGCCCTTGTTAACCTTTGCTCTATTTTTGAATCCTTCCGGCTGAAAATTCTCGGCCGACGAACCTCCTCCAAAAATCTCTTTATCATGAACGCCAAATCGAGACGTCTTTCCACCATCCTTGCAGTTGCTCTTCCAGTTCTTTTCAGCGGCTGCGCCGTTGTTGAGGTCCCTGAATCCAACACCAACACGGGGTCGGCAGCAGGCACTCCCGCCGGCTACGACCTGGGCTACCAAAAGGGCAGGGAAGATGGGGAGGGCGGACTGTCCCGCACCCCTGCCCGCTATGGCTATCTCTACTCCCAAGCGGACCGCACAGACTTCTTACGCGGATATGAAGCCGGCTATAACGCGGGCATCCGCTGATCCTACAAGTTCGATCGACCAACCCATCTGCACCTAAAGAAGTATGCGCGCGACCCCAACCATTCTCGGATTGATCATGGCCTTTCTCGTGGCTTCCTGCACCACCAAGGAGGACATTTGGAATGCCTCCGATCTGGAGGTGTGGGTGAGAGATCAGGCGGTGGAAAAGGGATACCGGAAAGAGTCAATCCAACTGGAGGATTGGTATCGCAAAGAAGGCGAGCAACTTTTTTGGCACGGGGAGGGCGTCGAGGCTTCGAGCGGAAAGAAGAGTTCCTTTAGCATCCGTGTCGATAAAGTCTGGACCCCTTCCGGATCCAACTGACCAACTTCCCACCGTTTCGAGCAGGTCCCAATCCTGCGCCTTGAGTTACCGGGCGCCATGTGATGGCGAGGGTGCTCCAGTCGTTCGACTTACCTTAATCGGTCAAGCAACCAACGTGGTTCGTCCGACATGTAGCAAAGTGTGGTGTTATCGATGGAATTCCGACCAGACTTCCGCATTTTGATCAGGAGATGGACTCTGTCGTCGATCAAGGACGGATTATTTGGGGAAGGTGTGGACGACTTTTCGGTCGTGGGCGGTCCAGATGCGGAGGGTTCCCGACTCGCCGGCGGCGATGATGAGGGATCCGTCGGGAGTTGAGGAGGCGGAGAGGATGCTGTCCTCGATGCCGGGAAGGTTTTGGTTGTTCGCTTTGAGATCCCGGGCGGAGGCGGTGAGGAGTTGGTTGCTGTGGCCCAGGAAGGAAATTGTGGCCAGTTCGTCGGGGAAGCCGCCCTGCGACTTCGTTTCCTTCCCGGTTTCTGGGTTCCAGAGTTTGTAGAGGCGGTCGGCTCCGGCGGACGCAAGGGTGGAGTCGTCGGGACTCCAGGCGAGGGAGAGAATGTGGTGGTTATGGCCCTCGAGTGTGTGCTCGAGAGAGGGAGGGTCGAGGTGATGGATCTTGATGGTGCGGTCGGTGGAGGCCGAAGCCAGGCGGGTGCCGTCGGGCGAGTAGCTGAGGGCGGTGATGGTGTCGAGATGGGCCTTGGGAAGGGTGGTTGTGGGTGTGTCGCTGTCTAGGGACAGCAGTTGGATGAGGGCGTGTCGGGAAGGGATGCCGGAGGCTGCGGCAAGTTGCTGACCGTTCGGATGAAAGGCTAGGGCAAGAACGCGGTCGGGGAAGGGGGTGGCTTTTTGGTGGTCGCCCCATTGGCGTTTGATGCTCCAGGTGGGAGTGGTGGGGAAGGTGAAAACGGAGCTATCGGGAAGGAGGGCGAGGAGGGTGGTGTCGTTCGAAAAGGTGAGACCGGTGGGGGTGTTTGGCGTGTTCAGGGTGTCGAGGTCTTTTCCGGTGTGGGCATTCCAAAGGCGGAGGGGGCCGGTTTCGCTTGCGATGGCGAGAGTGTTGCCGTCTGGTGAAAAGGCAAGGGCCTTGATGGACGGGAGTTTGGTCGCAGCCGTTTTGTTTTGCTGGGCTTTGAGGGCTTCTTCAGCAGCGAGGAACCGGGCTTCAGTTTCGGAGACGCGGGCCTGGATGGAGAGGAGATTGCTGGCGGCAACTGTGCCGTCTTTGAGGGTGAGCTGACTGGTGTGACGTGCGTCACGGAGTTGGGTGCGGGCGGTATCGCGGTCCTTGCGAAGATTGGAAAGAGCTTCAGAGATTTTTGTGATCTCGGCCGCGGCTTTTTTTGAGGCTTGGGCGGAGTCGAGAGCTTGCTGTTGAATTTGGAGAGCGTGCTCCTTTTGATCGAGGCCAGTCCGGGCTTTCGCAAGGGCCTGGGCGTCACTCTTCGTTTTATTGGATAGGTCGGTCCATTGTTTTTCGGCGTTCGCTAGTTTGCTTTTGGCTTGGTCGTGGACTTTCCGGGCGAGGTTGCGTTTGAATTGGAGCTGTTTGGTTTCGCGGACAATCGCGGGGTCGTTTGTGATTTCGAGGAGGAGTTTGCCATCCCGGGCACTCCAGATCCGGGTGTGGCCGTTGGGGTGGCCGGTAGCGATTCGTTGGGTTTCCTGATGAAGGACGAGTGTGGTGATGGGTTCCTTGAGCCCCTGAAGGGGAACCGGGGGAGAGGCTGGGTCGATTGGCGGAATCTCGGGAAAGGGAGTGTCGGTTTTGCTGCCGGGCGGGAGGTGGCGATGCCAGAGTTTGAGGGAGCGATAACCTCCGGAGGCGAGGAGTTGATATTGATTGAAGGCGAGGGTGTGGACGAAGTCACGATGGGCGGAGTGGGTGAGGGCGGGGTCGATGAGTTCGGCATCGAGCTTGCCGCGATGGAGGTCGTAGACAAAGAGGCGGCTTCCGCGGGAGACGGCGGCAAAGCGGGCCTCGGGAGTGATCGCGGTGGCGTAGCTGGATGGGACCCCGTCGAGGTTGGACCATTCGGTGGGGCTGGACAGGGTGGCTGACGAGCCTTGCGCGCCCTGGGTGATCCAAAGTTTAAGCAGAGCGAGCTCTGAGGGCGTGAGATTGCGGGCGTTGGACTTATTTTTCGCAGGCGGCATGGGGTCTTCCTCGAGGTGGGCGGCGTAGGTAAAGACGAGGCTTTCCTCGGGCTTGCCGGGAACGAGGGAGGGACCGGAGTCGCCACCGGCGATCATGTCCTGGGGAGATTCGAGGTTGAGGTCGGCTTTGGCCTTTTTGGCATTGTGGCAGGCGAGGCAGTTCTGTTTGAGAAAGGGGACAATCTCTTTTGCAAAGTCGACCTGGGTGTTTCGTTGCAGTTCGGCCACCGGGAGAGCGGCTTGAAGCAAGGTGGGAAAGAATGCGAGGAGGAGCAATCTCATGGCGCGATGGTGAGCGTGAGGTAGGGGGAATGAAACGAGTGGGTGAGGTCGCGCGGTTTGGAACGCTCGGTTTGTTGGCGGAGGTGGTCGGCGGCTTTCTTTTTGGCTTCTGTGAGAGCGGGAGGGATGGGTTTGGATTCGGCCTTGAGTGATTTTTCGAGATCTTCGAGTCGTTTGAGGTCGGCCTTGGCGCGTTCGAGGGCAGGGAGGTTGTTTTGGTGAGTGAGGGTGAAGTTGGCCTGAAGGGAGAAGGAGTGGGTTTGATTTGGGGCGATCTTGAGTTCGTTGGAAGGTGTGAGGGCGAGGGTGAATTTTCCTTCAGTGGCGTCGGGTTTGATTTTGAGTTGGGGTGGTTTGGTATGAGGGAAATTGGTCAGAGTGACCGTGAGGTCGCCTTTGATTTGGGCGTTTTTGGCGAGGGTAAAGGGGATCTCGAGGGTTTCTCCGACTTTGTGGGTGAAGGAAGTGGCGGCGGGGGTGAGAACGAGGGGGGCTTTTTCCGCGTGGGTGATAGTGAGAGGGAGGAGTTGGGCAAGGCGGGTGTGGTGGCGTTCGACGTCCCAGTTTCCGACATGCCACGATGAGGTTGCGGGTTGTGCGACGGTTTGCTTTCCCTTGGTGGTGCCTTTGATGGTGAGGAAGGTATGCGCGGGTGGGGTGTCCGCTTGCGAGGTGAGAATGAGAGTGACGCTGGTTTCGTGAGGGGCGATGGTTTTGGGTTGGAAGTCGATGCCGGGAGGGAGGTTTTCGATGGCGAGAGTGATGGCTTCGTCGAGGCCGGATTCCCGGATGACAAAGAGCTGGATGCGGGCGGTGCCGCCCTGGCGGATGATGGTCGTTTGGCGGGGGAGGGTTTTATCCTTTTGATGCGAGTGCCAGGGGACGGCGATGAGCCGGTAGCCGGAAGCCGGAGGTTGAACGCGGAGCTTGGCCGGGGAGGGATGACTGAATTGATTGAGGAGGGTGAGGCGGTATGGACCGTCGGCGGGCGGGTAGAAGCGGATGGCGGAGTCTGCGGTGCGCGCGGGGAAGTGGCGACCGCCGTTGGGAAGAGGAAAGTCATCGTTGGCGGCGATCTCTTTGTATTGCGGAGTGCCGTTTTGATCGTTGGTGACTTGCTCGATGATCAGGAGGGAGTCGGAAGGATTACCGAGGCGGGCCGACAGGAGTTCGATCCAGAGCGGTTGATCTTTTTTGGCTTCGAAGGAATGGTAGGTGGGAGATTTGGAAAGAGTGAGTGGGATGTCTTCCGGGCGTTCCTGAACGGGAAGGAGCGGGGCGGAGTTCGGTGGAATGGCTTTGGTGGAAGCGATGAGGCGGTAGGGATGTTCGCCGCCGCCGGTGAAGGTGAAGTCGTGGACTTTAAGGAGGTAAGTGCCGGGTGCGGGGGCTTTGAAAGTGAGTGCGGCGTCGCGGTCGAGGGAAGAGAGGTCGTGGGCCCGTGCGAGTTCGGCACCATCGGGGGAAAGAAGGACGAGTGTCGGGTCGAGGCGCGAGTCGATGGCTTGGGCCTGGCAGTGAAGGTGGATGGTTTGATCCTGAGCGAGGGTGAGCTTGTAGTGGTCGATGGCAGCGTTGTCGGCATGGCCATTGATGATGGTGTCGAGGGGGAGGTCTTCAGCGGTTTCGGGAGAGTGGTTGGCCCCGTGTTGTTTTTCGGGAAGGTGACTGACCACGAAGGCCCGGGGAGCGGTGAGGCCGAGGCGGGCTTGGGCTGAGACCTCATAAATGCCGGGGGGGATCTCGGAGGTGGCAGTGATGCGGAAGCGGAGAGGGTTGGCTTTAGCAGGGACGTAATCGGTCGCAGGAAGAGTGACGGGCTCGGCGGTGAGGCCCGGGTGGGAGAAACGAAGATTGGTGGTTTCCTCAAGTTCGGTTCCGCCGATGGTAGCTTCAATGGAGGTGCCCGCCTGGATTCCCTGGGGAAAGATGGTCTTCAGGTCCGGTTTGGGGAGTTGGGCATGCAGGATGGACGAACACGCGATCGTGAACGTAAAGAGGGTGCAGAAGCGGAAAGGTGACACCGGTGGTGGCTTCAGTGGTTGAAGAGAAACTCCTTGGTATTGAGGAGGGCCCAGATGAAATCTTCGTAGGCTTGGCGGGTCGGGAGAAGTGGGTCGACGGGTTTGGCCTGCTCGCCTTCTTTCAGGGGAGCGGGTGTCGGGGGGGGCTGGTTTTGTTTCCCCTGTAGATAATCGAGAGCGGTGGCGAGTTCTTCGGCCCGGGGCGGGCGGGAAAGGGCGTGGAGGTAAAGTTGGGTGAGGAGGTCTTCGGGCCTGGCCTCTTTTTGTTTGGCGAGATGAGCCGGCCGCGATTGGTCGGAGGAAAGCTTGAGGCGAATGTTGTTCGAGTTCACGAGGTGGAGAGCCTGCGCGAGATTGACGTCGGCACTGCGTTCGCATTCGCAGGCGCTGTTCATGTCCGGTCGTCCGAAGACGGAGAGGAAATAGGATGACTTGGAAAAGGTGTCATCGGGGAGTTGGATCGCGCGGGTGCCGGCCGGTTGACCGACGAATGATTCCTTTGATCCGGTAATGGTGTTGATGCCATCGAGGAGAATTTCGGCGGGGAGTCGTCGAGGGTAGAAGCGGGAGTAGTTTTGGGTATCGAGGGCGTTGTGTTGATTGGGTATGGCGGATAATTGGTAGGTGCGGGAATTGGTGATGGTGCGGATGAGGTGTTTGAGGTCGTATCCGCTGGTAATGAAATCTGAGGCGAGTTTTTCCAATAACTCGGGATGAGTGGCGGGGTTGGTGACGCGCAGGTCATCCTCGGGTTCAACGAGTCCGCGCCCGAAAAAGTGTTTCCAGTATCGGTTGACGAGCATCCTGGCGAAGAAGGGATTTTTGGGGTCGACCATCCAGTCGGCGAGGTGCTCGCGGGGATCTTCGTGGGAAGGGATACTGAGTTCTTCTCCACCTAGGTTTTTGGGTTTGAGCGTTCTTCCGGTGCGGGGGTTTCTCGAAGTGGCCTGGCCGCGATTGTGAAGAACGATTTCTTCTCCGGGTTGGAGACCGGTCTTGCGGGTGATTCTTGAGAAGAAGGCCTGCAGGCCGTAGTAGTCGTCCTCACTCCACTTTTCGTAGGGATGGTGGTGGCACTGGGCGCATTGCATGCGGACGCCGAGGAAGACCTGGGCGACGTTTTCGAGTTGGTCCTTGCTGTCCCGAACGGTGCGATACCAGACGACGGGTGGATTGGTGCCGGTTTCCCCCGAGGCGGTGAGGAAGTCGCGGGCGATCTCGTTGTAAGGGCGGTTGCGGTGGATGGCATCGCGAAGCCATTGGTGGAAGGCGACGGATCCGCGGGCGTGTTCGGGTTTGGCGCGTTTGTTGCGAAGAATGGCGGCCCACTTTCCGGCGAAGTAGTCGGCGTGATCGGACGAGGCGAGGAGCTGCTCGATTTTCCGCGCCCGTTTGTCGGGGGCGTTGTTGGAGAGGAAGGAATTGGTCTCGTCGATACCGGGAAGTCGTCCGGCGATGTCGATGGTGACGCGTCGGAGGAAGGTGGCATCATCGCTGTTTTCGGACGGAGGCAGGCCGAGGGTCTTGAGTTGGGCAAAGATTTGCTGGTCGATGAAGTTGGCCGCCGGCGGAAGATTTTCGACGGGTGCACCGAGGGGGAGGATGGCGCGGAAGACGTCGACGTGTTCCTGGAAGCGTATCATGATGGAAGCGGAGCCGGGAGTGTCGCCCATGGTCACGTGGCCGGCCATGCTGACGTGGGCGCGTTCTTCATCGTTGGATTCGTACTGCGCGAGGTGGGTGATGTCGCGTGTTGTGTTGTCCGAGAAATGGGCGGTGACGCGAAGTTGTTGTTTTGCGTGCGCCTGGGTCAGACGTTCCTTGGGGTAAACTGAGATCGAGGTGGCTTTTGGGAACTCCTTGGGGTCGTTTGGGAGCCCCTGTTTGATCCACCGGACAATGGTTTGGTAGTCGGCAGAGCTTTTTTTTAAACGGGATCCTCCCTGGTGGGGGATTTCTCCAGTGGCTTTGAGGAGGAGGAGCGAGTGTTCCGGCGCTGCGCGGAAGATGCGGCGACCGCGGGAATCACGAACGAGGTAATCGTGATCGTTCCAGGGTTCATAGCCGAAGAGGGAAAGCTTGAAACCGTTTTGGCCGTCGGCTTTTCCGTGGCAGCCTCCGCCATTGCAACCGTATTTGGAGAGGATGGGGACGAAGTCGTTGGTGAACGAAATGGGAGCGGCTTCGGCCGAGGTGACCTTGACTGCTTTTGAGGTGCTGAGCTCGCCATGGGTGGCGGTGAGGGTGGTTTCGCCCGGCGCGAGGACAGTGATGAGTCCGGTGTCGGAGATCGCAATGACGTTGGGAGGGTCGCTGGTGTAGGTTGCGGTGTGGGTGAGGTCGGTTGGAGTTCGATCTTCCGCAGTGAGGACCAGTTGGTGGCTGTCGTGCAGGTGGGTGAGGGAAAGGGGAGAGTCGGTTTGGAAGGAGAGTTTTGAGGCAAAGGTCGACGAGGCGAGGAGGGCAAATGCCGCGATGATGGTGAAGGTGGGCATGGGCTCGATCGGGGTGGTGTGCGCTTATCCGACGAGTTCGCTCATGGGCGCGTATTGGGAGTCGACAAGGAAGCGGGGTCGGCCGGACAGGTCATCGATGGTGGTGCGTCGGGCGTCGATGCCAAGGTTGTGGTAGAGCGTGGAAAAGACCTCCTGGAATTCGACGGGCCGGTCGTCGGCTTCGCCGCCGTCGCGGGTGGTGGATCCGATGACCTGGCCATGATTCATGCCGCCGCCGGCGAGCAAGGCGGTGGAGACTTTGGGCCAATGATCGCGACCGCCCTGGGCATTGATTTTGGGAGTGCGGCCGAATTCGCCCCAGACGACGACCGAGACGTCATCTGAGAGACCGCGGTCGTGGAGGTCCTGAACGAGGGCGGTGATGCCTTGGTCGAGAAGAGGGAAGTCGGTGCGGGCGCGGCCAAAGTTGTTGCCATGCCAGTCCCAGCGGGAAAAGCCGAGAGTGACACAGCGGGCGCCGGCTTCGACGAGGCGGCGCGCCATGAGGAATTGATCGAGCCGTTTCCAGGGGCCGTCGGCGGTGAGTTTCTCGGTGCCTTTGCCGTAACGTTCGACGATTTTGGGATCTTCCTTGGAGAGGTCGAAAGCTTCGGCGAGGCGGGAGGAAGTCAGGACGCCGAAGGCTTGTTCGGTGAAGGTGTCCATTCCGGCCATGGATCCGGAGGCATCGACGTCGCGGCGGAAGGTATCGAAGGACCTGAGGAGGGCCTTGCGGTCGGCGAGTCGTTCGATGGAGATGTCCTTGAGGATCATGTCATCTTTGCCACCGCCGCGGAAAGGGGCGAAGGCGGCGTGCGAGGGTCCGAGGAAGCCGGGTTTACCGGGGTCACCCCATTGGTCGTGTCCGCATTTGGGGGACAGTCCGAGGAAGGACGGGACGCCGGGGGTGACCTGTCCCTGGAGTTTGGACAGGACGGAGCCGATGGAGGGCCAACCTCCGGGAGGCTGGGGGCCCTGGGGTTTGCGGCCGGTGAGGCATTGAACGGCATCGTGTCCGCCTCCGGCACCGACCATGGAGCGAATGACCGAAAACTTGTCCATCATGCGGGCCATTTTCGGGAAGAGTTCGCCGATCTGGATTCCCGGGACGTTGGTGGAGATGGGGTTAAATTCACCGCGAATGCCGGAGGGAGCTTCCGTTTTGATGTCCCACATGTCCTGGTGCGGAGGGCCACCGGCGAGGAAGATCATGATGACTGCCTTGTGATCGAGCTTTTTGGGGGAGGAGGCTTCGGCTTGCAGAAGCTGGGGGAGGGAGGCGCCGCCGAGGCCGAGGCCGCCAATGCGAAGGAAACCCCGGCGGGTCATACCGTCGCAGAAGGTTTCACCTTTGGATCCTGAAATTGTGAGCATGGTGCGTGTTTGGCTTAATAAGAACCATACGGGGGGAAAGAAGAGTTTCTTTCCGGGGAGAATTAGGGGTGGCTTCGGGCCAGAAATCTAAAGCAGATGCGCACCGCCTGTGGGGCGGGTGATGAAGAGAAAGGGTTCGATCCCGGATTCAGTCTGATGGCGTTCGTGCATTGGTTATTGGAGAGTGGCCGATTGTATGGCGGTTGTTCTTCAGCGTTTTGTGGCGGGGATCTCTCGTCTCGAGGATGTGTGAGGGATCTCAAAGGATGTCGCCAAGATTCAGGTTGCTTGTATCTGCATTCTCTTCCTCCGATTTTTTGGGTTTCGAGGTCCTGTTGCATCAGATGTTATTTTTCTCAGGTGAAGAGTCTGTAATAGCGGACGGTTTGCTGCCCCAAGTATTCCGGGCAGGGTGAATCTGTGTCAGCTGTGCAATCAGCCTTTCGTCGGAACCATTTCTAAATGATAGATCAGCAATTCGGGCATTAAACCCAGTTCACCTCCTGGGTTTTTTGGCGTGCTGTGAAAGAAGGATTATCGTTTGTTTGCTGCGACTTATGCTCCGCTTCTTTCTTACAAGCTTGTTACTTACCAAATCGCTCGTTGCCGAAAGACTCGAGTTGCAGTTTTTCACGACCTTGCCCCAAGAGTTTGCATGGTCATCCGATAGCGAACTACTTGCGACAGCTGATCTCGGCGGCGGCCTTTCACTTTGGGATCTCAAAACGGCCACCAGAATTTCGACCAAGCGGCTGACTTCGGGGCGGCCCGAACACATCTCTTTCTCGCCTTCCACTCAAGCAATTGCGCTTGCGGGGTCTGTAAATTCCTACCTTATCGAAACATCCTCTTTCAAGACGACGTGGGAGGAGCCAGTCGGAGATCTTCAATTCATCGATGAAGACCGCCTTCTCTACCTCAAGGATAACACCGTTTGCCTCCTCGATAGGGCTTCTGACGCAATCACTCACAGGTGGGAAAACCCAGATAAAGAGCACTTTCCTCGCCATCTCATTCAGGGACCAGACAGCATCGTTTACGTGGTCATGCACAACCGGGATATCGTGCTTCTTGATCGCGATTCTCTTAAAAGAATAAGAACCCACAAAAGTTCAATTGGCTCAAAGCCGTTCTACCACGCCTACGGAAGCCCTAACTTTGCCGGAGTAGTCATTCATGCATTTGACGGCTACCATAGCATTCAGCTCCTTCGAGATACTGAGGAACCTATTGCTAGATCCTTTCCTTGGGGAGGAGCGTCAGCCTCCGCAATTATCGATCCCGCACAGTTCATCACTTGGAGAGGCAAAAAACTCTCGCTTCAATCTCTGCTCAACGACAACACGCTGACTTCCCAGCCCTTTCCTACGGAACCATTTTCCGCATCCGTTTCCCCGGACGGCTCCCTTCTCGCTACTTCTTCTTTCGACGGAATTTCGCTCACCAAAACTCAGGGCTTTGAGCATCTCGTAACTTTCGGAAAACCGACACTCTATGATATGTGGCCAAGTCCGATCCCAGCAAGCCTTAGCCCGAATGGGAAGGATCTCTTCTGGAGTGACGACGAAGGCATCACCCGCCATTTTCAATTCGGAGAGGAGTTATCATTCTCTATTTTGGAATTCAAAACCCCGCTACACGCTACTCTGCAGGCAACAAATAATAGCCAACTCCGAGTATTCTCAAGCGAATCAATCCGAATCATCGATTTGCAAGATCAACTGGATTCCAAGTATCGCTTCAACAACGATTTTAATATTGACCCAATCAGCGCAAATCGAGCTGTGATTAGGAAAAACTCAAACATAAAATTTTTTGATCTCAATAGTGACCCTCCAGGTGCAATTGCTGACATACCTTGGAGCGTCGGGCATCAAAATATCTTCTCGTCCGACGGCAGATTCATTCTACGGGAAGTCCAAGAAGACAACTTCGTCCTCTGGAGTATCGATGAGAATAAACAAATCACCGAAGTCCCGGAGGCTTTCAGGCCTCATCCATCGACATCATTGACAATAACCAAAAAACGCAACTCTCTTTCATGGCTTTCAAAACAAGGATCGCTGATCGGATACTCTTTCCAGACGAATCGTTTTGCAGAAACAGGGGTTCCAGAGATTCCGAGAATCGGAGGCAAGGATCTTTCCTCCATGGGCACCTTTCGCCATCCTCATCTCAGCGTCTATCATGTTGGTGGCCGAGTCTATCATTTCATGTCTGCCGACACACAAAATATCATCAGTTCAATTCAAACTGATTCCAAATGGCTCGGGAGTGAACCCTTTAGTCGGTTTCTCGATTTTTGTCCAAATCCCAACTTTGCGTGGTTCCTCCTAGGAGATGGCAGGCTTGTTTTATTTAACCTCTCCGAATCCGTACCATTGCTCCGAATTTCTACTTGGGACGATGGAGCTTTCACGGTCGAACTTGCCGACGGAGGAATTACTGGCAATGCAAAGGCCTTAAACAGGATTCGCGTGATCCGCGATGATCCGCATAGGACATGGCCATTCGAGAATTGGCCGAAAGCCAAAGAATTGAGAAATCGAATACTTGAAATCTGGAGCCAAACCCTGGCGGGCTGAGAGTTTAATCCTTACCGACTGCCGGGAATTTGCTTTGGGCTGCTCAGGAGTGACCGGATTTGATTGAAGATCACGCCACTATTGTTCTCCATCCAAATCGTTCCGCGCTTCGAGCGAGCGTGTGGAAAATAGCCAGACGCTCCTCCTTTTGACTCCGGTGGCGACGTGATCAAAAGCCAAGATATCGGCTGCGAGTTAGGACGCCCGACTAAGCAAGGTGAGCGCCGGCGGCGGGGCGGGTGATGAAGAGAAGGGGTTCTATATCTGTTTCGGCCAGGTAGCGTTCGTGCATGCGCCTCGCGATGTCTTCGGCATCGACAGAGCGGCAAAGGGTGACGGTGGATCCTCCGAAGCCGCCACCGGTCATGCGGGCTCCAAGGACGCCTCCTTCGAAGCCGATTTCCTGTGCGAGGGCGACCATGAGGTCGAGCTCGTCACAGGAGACTTCAAAGTCATCGCGCAGGGAACGATGGGATCCTTCCATGAGGGCGCCGATGTTGGAAAAATCTCCGGATTTGAAGGCCTCGACGGCTTCGATGGTTCGGGCGATCTCGGTGACGACGTGGCGGGAGCGGCGAAAGATACGGTCACCCATTTTTTCCTGTGCGGCATAGACGTCCTTCATGGTGACGTCGCGCCAGCTTTCTTTTCCGGTAAGAGCGAGTCCGTCTTTGGTGTCCTTGCGGCGGGCGCCGTATCCTCCATCCGAGAGGTCGTGTGAGACGTTGGTGTTGGCGACGATGATGGAGAGGCTGGGATCGGAAAAGGGCACCATTTCAGGCTCGCCGGTGCGGCAGTCGATGAGGATGAGTTGGTCCTTCATTCCGAAGGCGGAGGCAAATTGATCCATGATTCCGCAGGGAACTCCGGCAAAGTCATGTTCGGCTTTTTGGGCAAGGAGGGCTTTGTCTGCGGTGGGAAGGACGGTGTCGACCAGTCCTTCCAGGAGGGTTGCGAAGGCGCATTCGAGAGCGGCGGATGAGGAGAGGCCAGCGCCCAGCGGGACGGAGGAAATAATAGCGGCATCGAATCCGGGGAGGCGATAGTGCAGGTCCTGAAATCCGCGGATAATACCCCGCAGATAGTTTGACCATTTGGGTTCCCCCACCTTTTGTTCGTTTGCGAGATTGATCTCAACAGGGGCTTCGCCGGTGGTGACAATGCGGGCGGTTTGGGAATCGTTGGGCCGCGCGGCGACAACAACGTAACGTTCGATTGCGAGGGGGAGAACAAATCCGTCGCAGTAGTCAATGTGTTCGCCGATCAGGTTGACCCGCCCCGGGGCTGCGGCGACGAAGGTGGATTCCACCCCGAAGGTCGATTTCAATTCCGTCCTCGCCTCTGAGGCGAGTTCGGAAAGGGCGATATTCGATTCAAGCATGTCGTTTGTGTGCTGTCTCGGTAGCGGTTCGTGGGAAAGCGGGAAAGAAGATGGGATCAAAATGCCCCGCACATGAGGTGGCGGGGCTTTTTGGGAACATGGGGTGGGTTTGCGCTACTTTGAGAAACTGACGTAGATGATGACCACGATGGCGGCCAAAATGAGCGCTGCCCACTTGGCACCCTTCCATGGGGTCATGTCGATGGAGGTGTTGGTCTCAATGGTCCATGGTTCGGAGCGGGGAGAGACCCTGGACATGACGAGGAGGTAAATGACGAGGGCTGCGAAAACGACGCCCATGAAGTGGAATTTATGCATTCCGAGGATTTCGCCGTCCTCGATGAGTCCGAAGAGGCCGATGCAGAGCAGGGCGACTCCGGCGATCATGGCGATGCTGGCGGCCTTGCCCGGGACGTTGCGGTTGAGCATTCCCACCGCAACGACCGAGAAGATAGGAATGAAGTAAATGGAATTCATGTCCTGGAGGTAGGCGAAGATGGACTCATTGGCGGCGAGGAAGGGCGCTCCGATCATGGCCGCGATGGCAATCACAACGACAAAGAGTTTGGCGGCCTTGACGGTTTGCTCCTCGGTGCCCTCGGGGTTGATCCGGTGCTTGTAGAGTCCAAGTGAAAAGAGGGCCGAGGTCGAATTGAGTGCTGCATTGAAGGAACTCAGGATGGCACCGACCATAACGGCGGCGAAGAATCCGGTGAGGTGGTCGGGGAGAAGATTGCGAACGAGGGTTCCATAGGCCTGATCGTTACTAATGCCATCGCTGGCATAAAGGTGGTAGGCGACGATGCCGGGGAGAACGAGGTAGAGCGGCCCGAGGAGTTTGAGGCCGCCGGTGAGGAGGACTCCTTTTTGGCCTTCGGCAAGGCTGCTGGCTCCGAAGGTGCGCTGAATGATCTGTTGGTTGGTGCACCAATAAAAGAGGTTGAGAAGGGCGACGCCGGTGAAGAGGGTGCCAAAGGGGAGGCCAAAGTCTTTGTCGCCGGTGGAGTCGAGTCGCTCGGGATGGACTTCGTTGAGGGTTTTCCAGCCCTCTCCTATGCCGTTGTTGCCACCGACGGCATTGATGGAAAGCCAGGCAATGGTAAAGCCCCCGATGAGGAGGCCGACGCCGTTGATGGTGTCGAGGACGGCGAGGGTGCGGAGCCCGCCAAATCGCGCGTAGAGGAGGCCGCCGATGCCGATGATGATCGTGGTAAGGCGCAGAAGGGTGGTGTCACTTTCGATCCCGGTAAGAGAGGAAAGATCCATCATGTCGATGAGACCGCGGGCCCCTGAGTAGAGGATCAGGGGGATGAGAATGAGGGCATAAGCCAGGAGGAAGATGGTGTTGGCGATACTCTGGGTTGTTGTGTTGTAGCGTTGCTCAAGGAATTGCGGAACGGTGGTAATCCCGGTGCGGAGAAAGCGCGGCAGGAAAAAGAGCGCCATGATGATGAGGGCAATGACGGCATTGACTTCCCAGGCCATGACGCTGAGGCCATCCTTAAAGGCTGCTCCATTCAATCCGACCATCTGTTCGGTCGAGAGGTTGGTAAGGAGGAGGGAGCCGGCGATGATGGGGAAGGTAAGGCTGCGACCACCGAGAAAGAAGCCGTCGGAGCTATCCCGCTCGTCCTTTCGGGTGATCCAAATGGTGAGCGCGGAAGCGGCGGCGGTGAAGAGAAGGAAGGAGATGACAGTGAGCATGCCTTGAAGTTTGTTTTGGTTGTGTGAGGCCGGAAACCGACCGTGGAGGGGAGACTAGGTTTCCGCTCCCAAGGTGACAAGGAAACAAGGGGGGCGAGAACCTAAGAGTTTTGCGGATTCAAGCGTTGAAGAAGAAATGAAGAGTATTCTGGTCTGTTTGTTGGTGTTGAGCGGGGTGTTGCAGGGGCAGGAGGATCAGCGGGAAAAGAAGAAGTTGATTTGCGGGTTGGAGCTTGAGAAGCATGATCGGGGGCCGGAAGGCACGCCGGGATATCGGCTCAAGGTGACCCTGACCTACAACTGGTTCAGGCAAAAGATGGTGAGGGGCGACAAGGGCTTGCAGTTGATGGTGGTGAAGAAGGACGGGGAAGAAGTCGCGACGGAGCTTTGGGGGGCGGATGGCACGAGGGAGGCGGGGCTATCCGATTTTCATATGTTGAGGTCGGGAGGCGGAGTGATTTTCAACTTCGGGATGCGGGCTTATGAGAAGGAGGGAAAATGGTTTTTGAGTTGGACTGATGCTCTGGGGAACTATCACGGCTGCAAGCTGAAGACCTTGGAGGGAATCAAGTTGGTGATGAAATACGCCAATGAAGCGAACGAGGATTTCAAGTTGAAGCTCTCGGAGACTTCAACCTTGGAGGTGAAGAAGGAGGAGATCTGGAGTGGTGAAGTGAGATCGGAGGCTGTCGAGCTGCCTTCCAAATAAGCAAAGAAAAAGGCCACCCGGAGGGGTGGCCTTTTGGAGACGACGGGGTCAGAAAGCAGGAGCTTTCTGCTACCTTTTGTCCTTGGTGCGGACGATGGCGACCCAGTTGCTTGTGTCCGGACAGCTGATCTCAGTGGAGGTAAGCGGGGCGGCCTTTTGGGATTCACCGGTGCGCGGGTTGAACCACTGGATGGTATCGAGTGATTTGCTCCGCGGCAGCGCGAGCTTGCACGAGCCGCCATCGGGGAAGGCAAGAACGTAGAGGTCATCTCCGGCGAGGCAGTAGGTGCCGTTTCCTTTTTCAGGGTTTCCGACTAGCTCGGGTTGCGGGGTCATTTTCCAGAAGGGGACTTTTTGGTCGTGGAAGAAGTCGAGAGCATACTTGGCATACGTCCACGATTGATCGCGGGAACGCCAGTCTTCGCAGACGAGATCGTTTTGCGGGAGCTTGTAGCCGAAGTAGTATTCGACGCCCCAGCCACCGCCGAGGAGGTTGCCCCAGAGGACCCACTTGCGGGTTTGTTCGACCGAGGGCCCTTTGTAGTTTTTGGGCATCCCGGGGTAACCGGCATCGGGAGGCATGCCGTAGGTGGCATCGCCGGGTTCGTCAAAGGCGACGCACCAGGGGTGCTTTGCATCGCGGGACAAGCGGTTCCATTTCACGGTTTGCCAGTGGACGTCCTTGAGGTGGGAGTTTTGCAGGGAGACTCCGGTGAAGTCCTCCACGCCGAGGAGTGGTTTGTAAACCTTGTCCTGCATGTTGGGAAAGGTGTGGACGACGAGGTGGTGATCGTAGGGATCGAGGTCGCGGAGACGGCGGGCCATCTCGACCTGCTGCTTGGTGGTCTGGGTGTTTTCTTCGCCGAGGTTCCAGTTGAGGGCAAGATGGTGGGCAAAGCGGGCCACAAGTTCCCGGCAGTAAAGTTTGCGCTCGGGGCCAAGGTCACCGCCATCGAGTGAGGTGGGGACGTTTTGCATTCTGTCACCGTTGTGGCCGCCCCGGTTGTTGTCGTCCATCTCGGTTTCCTGCAGTTTGAAGTGGAGAAAGAGCCCCTTGGCCTGGGCGTGGGTGAAGACGACATTCCACTGGTCGAGCTTCGAGCAATCGTAGTTGAACTTCTGGTTTCGTGAGACGAAGGGCCAGACATTGTCCCCGTCGCCGCCGGCATTGTAGGGGAGGAAGGAAAATGCGTTCATGCCTTTTCCGGAGAGGTAATTGAGCGCTCCAATGAGGCCTTTTCCTTTGCCATTTCTCCAGGTCGGGTCGCCTTCCTTCCAGTCCTTGAGGTGGGGCTTGTAGTGCTTGAGCGGGACCTTCTTGGTAGAGACGGTGGTGTCGTCAAAGTCGGCGTAGCCGAGGAGGGTTTCGGGCGCGTCGGCTCCCGCTTTGAGGAAGTAGCGCTTGGAACCGGCGAACTGAAGGTAGGGTTTGCCGACGTAACTGAGTCGTCCTTCGGCGTAGAATCCGGGGGCTTCCTTGGGTGTCGGCTTAATTGTGATCTTGCCGGACTTGTTGTATTTTTTGAGAGTCTCGACGGCTTTCTCGGGGAACTTGTTGGTCGGCATGAGGGCGACGTCTTCTCCGGTGAGGAAGGTGGTGCTGTAGGTCCACTCGCCCGGTTTGTCGGGCGAGAAATGGGCACGCCATTTGGTGCCGGACTTGGCGGAAGTTTCTCCGGCGTTTCCATCGGCCGCAAAGTAGCCGGGGACGTGGTATTCGAACTCTCCCGAGCGATGGGTGAAGGTTACGACGAGGGAGTAGTCGCGGAAAGGATTGGGCTTTTGATCGAGTTCGTAAGCGAAGGGGCCGTCGAGAGTGAGGGTGACGGGCTGCCACTGGGTGTCGCCGGAGATGGCGATGGCTCCGTCGCCGTGGTCTTTGCGCGGCTGCTGGAGGTCGGGGAGTTTTTCAAGCGCAGGTTGAGGTGTCGAATGGGTTTCTTGCTTAATGGATGCCGCCAGCTTTCGGGTTTCCGCATCGGCGGGGATGAAAACGAGGGCGGCGAGACGTGCGCGGGAGTATTCCTTGCCGTCGGCGGAGGCGACCTTGGATTTGATTTTGAGATCCTCTCCGGTGCCGAAGACGAGGTTGCGAACAGTTTTATTGAACTTGCGCCCGGTTTCGTAGGTGTCGTTGGCGAGCGGGATTTGGAATTTCAGGATGGACTTGCCGTTGAGGAAGATCTCGTGCTCCGCCTCCCCATCGTTCTCGCCGACTCCAACGAGGGTGAGATGATAATTACCGCTGGGATAGGGAAAAGAGAAGGTGGTTTCAGCCGCCTTGTTTTTATCGGGATTGATGGCGAGCCATTTGCCTTGGTCGAGATAGAAGCCGCCCTTTGCGGGAATTTTGGAGGCGGGGAGGCGGAGGCGTGGACCCGCGTTGGCACCTTGCTTCGCGGCGTCTTTCTTTTGGTTTTCGAGGATCCACTTGCGGAGGGTGGAGGAACCCTTGCCATAAGGTTCGGGAAGTTTGACGAGGTCGCGGGTTTCGATCTTGGGTGGATCACCCCAGTGTTTTGGAAAACGCGAGATTGGCTTGGCGGGGTCCTTCTTTTGGTTTTCGAGGATCCACTCACGGAGGGTGGAGGAACCCTTGCCATAGGGTTCGGGAAGTTTGACGAGGTCGCGGGTTTCGATCTTGGGTGGATCACCCCAGTGTTTTGGAAAACGGCTGATCGGTCTGGTTTTGAAAGGGGCGGGGAGCTCGCCTTCTTTTACGAGGGTGGCGGGTCCATTCCCTTTGGGCGGGGAATTTTGATCCGGCTTGGCGGTCGTGAGGATGAACTTGTCGAACTCGAAGCCATCCTCGCGCATGGAAAACTGAATTTTGTGAAGTCCGGGCTTGGGGATATCGATCCAGATCTGGCCAAAGACGCCGGTGTGAACGGTCTTGGTGCGTTGCTTGGAATCCCAGGACCATTTATTTTTGGCAGTCCATTGCATTTTAGCTCCCGAGTCGGGCCAGCTGCCGTTGAGTCCAAGGTGGACGCCGTTGTCTTCGGTGTTGGTGGAGAAAGTACGAACCCAGCAGTAGTAACGGCCGGGAGTGTTGAAATGGACGGGATAGGTGAGGATGGCCATCTTTCCGCCCTCGTCCGTAAAGTTCTCTCCTTTGATGAGTTTGTCTCCATGCGAGCGACGGGTGTCGGGGAGAATTTCGAGGTAGGCTCCACCCGAGGCCGAGCTGGCGTGATTCGGGTCGCCGTCCGGCTTGATATCGGGTGTGTTTTCGGTGGAGATGATGTGCCAGGCCCGGACATCCGACTTGTTCTGGGAAACGAAATGTTCGGCTTCAATTGCCACGACTCCGTTTTTTTCCTCAAAGACAAGTTCCGGAGCGAGAGGCTTGGTGGAAGCAAATGAAAGGCCCGCCAGAGGGAGGGCGAGTAATTGCATGTAACTATTTCTCATACAGTTTTAGAGGCTAATCGGGACACGAAGGAGTGCCAAGGAAGGAAAACGCTCTCGTTGCAGAGAGGTGGAGAAAGAGCTGTTTTCAGCAAAAGTGCCGGGATCAGGAGAGTCGGGCCCCGGATGAGCTAGTTCGAGAGGATCTCGTCGGGCGCGTCGGCGAGGATGCGGTGATAGGGCGAGATCTCGCGCATGATGGTTTTCCAAAGGGTGAGATCGTGGGGCAGGCTGAGGAGGTTGGTTTTAGGGTCGGTGATGGTCCAGGCGTCCTGTGAGATTTCCTCTTCGAGCTGGCCCTCGGACCATCCCGAGTATCCGGCAAAGGCTTTGACGAGAGTGTTGGGCTGGTCGAGGTAGCTTTTGGCCTCATCCATGGCGATGCGGGTGGCGAAACCGAATTTGGAATCCCGTTCCCAAAAGGCCGAGAAGGTGAGTTGGTCCCGTGCGACGGGGCCGCCGAGGTGAACGGGGAGTTGCCAGAGTTCGAGGAAATCGGGGTCACTAATGAGATCGCCCACCGTTCTGCCGGAGGGTTGGTTTAGGATCAATCCGAAGGCTCCTTCTGCGGGAGTGTGCTCGGCGAGAAGCACGACGGACTTGTTAAATGTGCCGTCGCGAAGGGACGGATCGGCGAGAAGGAGCTTCTGTCGGAGTTCTGGAAGAGCCGGCTGCGTGTTCACCGGAGAAGATTGAATGATGAAGCGGAAAGAGTGAAGACTTTGATTCGGGGATTCGGGAATAGTGAGCGGGCTTGGGGCAAAGTTGTCGCGGTCAATCTGTATTACGGCTTGATCATGGGGCCTGATTTAGGGAGGTTCTCCGCTCATGAATAAAGAAGCACTTTCCAGAGCTGCGGCCGAGGCCCGCGGATTGGCCATCGATGCCGTCCATGCCTGCTCCTCCGGCCATCTTGGTCTTCCTCTTGGTTGCGCCGATATGGGCGCGGTCCTTTTCGGCGAAGGCCTTCGTTTTAATCCCGCTGCTCCAAAGTGGCTGAACCGCGATCGTTTCATCCTCTCGGCTGGTCACGGATCGATGTTCATTTACAGCTGGCTTCATCTCGCCGGTTTCAAGGTGACCGGTCAGGACGTGGCAGATTTCCGCAAGCTGAACTCGATCACCCCGGGCCACCCCGAGTTTGACGAGACCGAGGGAGTCGAGGCCACCACCGGACCTCTTGGCCAGGGCGTGGGCAATGCGGTCGGTTACGCTCTTTCCGGAAAGCGTGCGGCGGCTCGTTATAATACGGCCGATCACACCATCTTTGATCACCATGTCGTCGCGTTGGCCGGTGACGGATGTCTCCAGGAGGGTGTGGCCCAGGAAGCAATCGCTTTCGCCGGTCACAACCAGTTGGACAACTTGATTCTCATTTATGATTCAAATGACGTCACCCTCGATGCGATGGCTGACAGGACCCAGGGTTGGGATGCCGAGCAGTATTTCAAGTCTCTCAACTGGGATGCGGTCACCGTCGATGGTCACGACATGGATGCTTTTCTTGAGGCTTTCAATGCGGCCAAAGCCAGTAGCGGGAAGCCCACGGTGATTATTGCGAAGACTTTGATCGGAAAGGGGATTCCCGAGGTGGCCGGAACAGCTGGCGCCCACGGTGAAGGTGGCGCCAAGTTCGCCGAGGAAGCCCGTAAGGGACTTGGCCTGCCCGCGCAAACCTTCTTTGTCTCCGATGAAACCAAGGCCTACTTCGCCGCCCAGGCAGAAGCCAAGGCAGATGCCTTCAACGAGTGGCAGGCGACCTATGATTCCTGGGCAGCTGCCAATCAGGATCTCGCAAGCGAGCTTGAAGATAGTGTAGGAAAAGTGGTTCCGACCGATCTTTCCGATCAGATTCCCGCCTTTGCTGATGACTACGCCGATGCCACCCGCGGGTCCGGTGGGGTTGTCATCAATGCGGTTGCCAAGGCCATGCCTTCGGTGATCACCGGATCGGCTGACCTCTTTGGATCGACCAAAAATTACCTTAAGGACGAAGGAGACTTCTCCGCTGCAAATCCAACCGGGCGCAATATTTGGTTTGGAATTCGTGAGCACGGCATGGGTGCGATTTGCAATGGCGTAGCGTATGACGGGCTCTTCCGCATCAGTGGGGCGACCTTCTGTGTCTTTGCTGATTACCTACGTCCGTCCATCCGCATCGCCGGTCTTGCCAAGCTTCCCGTGACTTACATCTTTACCCATGACTCCGTGGGCGTGGGTGAAGACGGCCCGACCCACCAACCGGTGGAGACTGTCAGTGGTCTGCGGGTCATTCCAAATCTCGATGTGATCCGCCCTGGTGATCAGGAGGAAGTGGCCGGTGCCTTTATCTGTGCGATGGAGCGTCTTGATGGACCAACTGCCCTGATTTTCAGTCGCCAAAAGGTGGTGTCTCTCAACGATCTCGCTTCGGTTGAGACCCGTCGCGATGGTGTTGCCAAAGGTGCTTACATTCTTAAAAAAGAAGAAGGTGACCTCGAGTGCATCATTCTTGCGACTGGATCGGAAGTGGGACATGCCATCGAAGCGGCCAGGGAACTCGGGGCCGGAGCACGCGTGGTTTCCGCTCCTTGCCTCGAGCGATTTGATCGTCAATCTGCCGGGTATCAGGAAGAGGTTTTGCCGGCCTCTTGCACCAAGCGGGTGGCAATTGAAGCCGGTGTGAGCGGGCTTTGGTATAAATACGTCGGCCTTGAAGGCAAGGTGGTCGGAATCGACCGTTTCGGGATGTCAGCTCCCGGAAATGTCGTTATGGACGAACTCGGCATCAATGCTGCGGGCATCGTAAAGGCACTGAGCTAAAAAGGGAATCAATTCAAACAAAGCCTCCACTCGATGACCGGGTGGAGGCTTTTTGCGGGGGGGTATCTGCTCTATGTGGCGGAAGGTGAGAGACCTGCGGGGCGCCTGTGCCAGAGGTTACTCTTCTTGTTGCTTCTTGCTGATGGGAAACGACGGGAGGGCTTTCTGGAAGAGACTCATGGTTCGTCGGGCATCGTTTTTGAGGCCTCGGATCTCGCGTTGGACCGGGGCTTCATTGATGGATTCGGTGATTGCCACATTCGTCGGCTCCACGGCTATCGGTGCTACAGTGACAGCTTCCCCTGATGGTTTGCCCCCGGGTGCAATGACCACAAAGATTGCAAGAACGGCCATCGCGGGCACGGCAAATCGGCGGATGAAGCCTTTCTTCTCGGGAGCAAAGGGCTCGCGGGCCATGGCCTGAATACGTGTTTCGAATCCGGGACGGGGAGTCTCGGTGACGATCTTTTCACGAAGGCGGGTTTCGAGAGTCTGGGTGGTCATGATGAGGTGAGGTTGACTTGCTGGCCGGGAAGCCAGGCGTCTTTGGTGAGAGTGAGCTCCTTGCCGAGGCGCTTGCGGGCGCGGTAGACGATCACTTTGGCATGGGTGGTCGATTTGTGAAGGACACGGGCCACTTCCTTGAGGGGCAGATCTTCCTGATAGTGCATCCAGAGGGCGGTGAATTCGTCGGGTTTGAGTTTGTCCTTGGCAATCTTCCAGAGAGCGACGGCGTCGTGTGGCTTGTTGCTTTCGATGGAGGGGTGATCCGAGTCAAAGAGCGGAGAGGTCGGTTTGCTTTTGCGCCACTGGGAAATAGCGGTGCGGCGGGCGATGGTGAAGAGCCAGGGGAGAAGGTCGCGATCGGCTTTGAAGGTTTTTAGTTTGCGGAGAGCGAGGAGGAAAGTGTCCTGGGTGAGGTCTTCGGCGTCTTCTTTGCGGCCAGTCAGTTGGTGGAGAAATCCGTAAACTTTTTGATGGTAGCGATGGATGATTTCGTCGCGCGCCGACATGGCATCGTCCCCATCCGCAAGAGCGGTGAGGACAAGTTCGGTGTCAGAACGTTCGGACATCAGGCGTGAGCCTACTTCAGTTTTGAGATCAGGGCGAGAGCGTTTGCGGCGGGGAGACTCATCGTCATGGTCATGGTTTTCCCGGAGGTTTGGCCATTGTGTTGGATGTCGAGCATCTGAATGGTTTCGTCGGCCAATTCTCCGAGAGAGACGAGACCCTCAAGGACATGCATCATGCGCTTGGCCATTCTTGAGGAATCAGTAGTAACGATCATGTCAGCGACGAGTCGATTTTGATTCTCACCGAGAGTCATGAGAATGGAGTCGGCTTTCCGGACAAGGCGGGAGCCTTCGTCCAGTGGTATTTCGATTTTACGGATGTTGGCGTAGGCGATGACGACGGGGTTTTGAGATGGGAGGGTGAGATTCGCTTTGATTCCGGGCTTTCTCCGGGCGAGGACGTCAAGTGCCAGTTTCAGGAGTTCTTTTTGTTGGGAGATAATGACGGTGTTGTCGCCGTGGAATCCGGCGTGCTGGGTGTTGCCCTTGTCCTCCCATTGGTGAATGGATGCGGCTCCGTGCGTTGTGAGTTTGTAGGCATCCGCCTGAGCGATAACTTTCTCAAAGCGGGCCCGGTTAAAGCTACCGGAGAGAGTGATGGCGATTTCGTCCGCCTTGCCGGTCCCAAAAAGAGTGGCGTCGGTCAGATCTTCGAGGAGGTCGAAGCCAAAGAGGGCTTTGATGTCGGCGATTTTATCAGCTTCGTCTTGGCGGATTTGATTGAGAATGAATCCACCGGCATTTGTTTTGCGGAGTCCGGTCAGATCTCCGTGCAGATACCACTGGGCTTCGATTGGGATGTTTTGGGGCTGGAACGCTCCCGCGACGGCCAGTGGGGCGGCGAGGAGAGTCAGGAGAATCAGTTTTTTCATGGAAGGCTTATGAGCCTGGGGCAAAATTGGTTACATCCGAAGGTGAGTTTTCTTAGGGGCGGCGGATGACTTTGCCGTCTTTCATGAGTCCCGCGCGGTGGAGGCGGGCAATGGCGGCTTCCTCGATCGGGCTTTCAGGTCCAATGGACAGCTTAATCAGACGAAGGAGGCCGCGGGTGACGGGTCGCATGATCCTGAGGGGCGGGTGGCCCAGGCCGATCATGTCCTGGTAGTTGCGGGGAAGCGAGGCGAGGGCCGCTTTGAAGAGGAAGCGGTAGGCGGGAAGGGAGGTTTTGGGGAGTGGTGGGTTTTTGATCCAGCGAATGACTTCGCGGGTGGTGTCGTTGACGATGAGTTCGGGCTGGTAGCGTTTGAGCTCTTCGAGTAGTTCGGCCTCGGACATGGGGACTTCGGTGAGACCGAGGGGAAGAACGGATTTGGACCAAAGTCTGATGTAGGCATCGGCTCCTCCGGGGAGCGGTCGGCTTGAGTAAAGTTGATGGCAGCGGAGGAAGGATTCCATGAAGGCGATGTGAACCCAGCGAAGCAGATCGGGATCAGCGGCACGGTAGTTTTTGCTTTCGCCAGAGGAGGTTTTGTAGGTCCCCTTGACCCGTTTGTGCATTTGGTTGACGCGATCGGCTTCGGTCGAGACGGAAGTGGTCGAGGCAAAAGTGGTGACGGTGAGCCATCGAATCGTGCCCGAGAGCCGGCCGAGGGGATCGGCTTTGTAGCGGGAGTGGTTGGCAACGCCCGTGAGGCTTCCGGGATGGAGAGCCTGCATGAGGAGAGCGCGAATTCCGCCAACGAGAGTGGCAAGATCGGCGTGTGCCACCCAGGGAGCTTCGTCGGGCAGGTAGAGGCCGGGGGTGTCGCTGGCTTCGACATCCTTGAGCCACGGCGGGATGCCATCAGGGTCTCCGGAAAGAAGAATTCTGAAGCGCTTTGAGAGGTAGCTTTGGATGGCGTTATTTGGCAACGAGGGAGGGGGCTTTGGTCGATAGGGAAATACTCGTGAATTGAAGAACGGCAAGTGAAGAGACTCTGCTCACCTGTTTTAGCTCATGTCGATTAAGGTGGATGTTTTTGAATTGCCGGGTGCTGGCCGAGCCCGGTGTGACCAAGTCCCGGTGAGCCGGGTCTTGCGACTGCAATCTTTTGAGCGAGCACGGTTGGGAAATTGCCAGGAATGCGTGGGCTTTCCCGGGGAGAAATCTTTTGGGTGAACCGCCGTGGTGCATGAATCATGCATCCGGTGGTGTGAGACGGGACAGGAGTATCCCGCGGCCGACTCGATTCGCGATTCCGAAATCCAACCATTTTTATCATCGCCTTGAGCTTTGAAATAAGGTCAAGCTGGCGACGAACCAAACCAAATTATAATGAAACTAAAAAACCTATTTCCATTCGCCGCCGCCCTTGCGCTTCCGCTTTCCTTGGTCTCCTGTGGAGACGAGTCAAAGAAAGAAGAGAAGAAAGAAGAGCAGGGAGGCTCCGGTCCAGAAGCCTCCGCTCCGAAAGATCACACCCAGATCGGTAAAGAAGTGGGTGCCATCATGGACAGCTTGATGGAGGGGATGTCCTCGATCAGCGATAAGAAGTCGGCCGAAGAATTTGTGGCTAGCCTTGAAGAGCAGAAGGCCTCTCTTTCAGCTCTTTTGAAGGCTGCCAAGGAGCTTGATCCTCCCACCGCTGAAGAAAAAGCCGCCGTTCAAGCTCTCAAGGATGCCTCAGACAAAAAAGGAGAAGTGATGCTGGGCAATTTGATGAAAATGATGGCCGAGAGCGCTGATGCCGAGGCAATTGGTGAAGTCATGGGGAAGATTAATGCTGACCAGGAGATGAAAAAGATTACCGAAGAGATTGAGGCTCTTTATGACCTCAAGGATACCGGGGAGGAGCCCCCCGCGACAGAGTAGTCTGCATTTGCTGATATTTGACGAACCTTTGAGCGCCCGGCTGGACCATCCAGTCGGGCGCTTTCTTTCGACCGCCAATCCACCTTGGGGTCTTGGATTAGCCAGGCGTTGTCAGAACAAACCCCGTGAATCAAAATGACCATAGGAGATCGAGATTCCAGATTTTGGCGGGTACTTCCAAATTTGAGGGGCTTTTCGCCAAGTAGTTAAGATTGGTTGATTAGTGACAGACGGAATCGGTTGGCTGGAATTCCTCTGAAATCCAACAAATGGCCTTCTTGGAGGTGTCTATTCGGTCTGTTTGGGACTTTTTTTGAGAAATATTTCAGAAACGCCTTGCCAGATGCCTTTTTATTCCTAGAGTCGCGGCCCCCAAATCGGGCCTGACATTACGAATTCCTTGAGAATACAACGTTTCAGGCCCCATATCAGGTAATTAACTATCGGGTGCTCACCGGAAAAATGGCTCTTGCGAGGAATCTCGCTGGACCTCCCGGTGACCCTTTCCGGTTGAGAACCAGCAAAAGCAAAGATTTCAATATTCCTCAATTCTACAAACCCGCTTAACCGCCATCCCAAAACGATCGCATTATGCCCACCATCAACCAACTCGTCCGAAAAGGTCGTAAAAAAGCAGTCACCAAGTCGAAGTCACCGGCTCTGAACAACTGCCCACAACGCCGCGGCGTTTGTCTCCAAGTTTACACCCGCACGCCCAAGAAGCCGAACTCCGCGCTTCGTAAGGTCGCCAAGGTTCGCCTCACCAATGGATATGAAGTCATCGCCTACATCGGAGGTGAGGGCCACAATCTCCAGGAGCACTCCATCGTTCTGATCCGTGGTGGTCGGGTGAAGGATTTGCCAGGTGTGCGTTACCACATCGTCCGTGGATCGCTCGATACCCTCGGGGTCGATGGTCGTAAGCAGGGTCGCTCCAAGTATGGTGCCAAGAAGCCCAAAGAATAAGTTATTTCCATTTTAATCTCTGACCAACCAATTCCATGGCACGCAGAAAAAGAGTCTACCCAGCTAAAGTTTATAAAGATCCCAAGTTTGACAGCCAGGTTGTCGGTCGCTTGATCTCCAAGGTGATGAAAGACGGCAAGCGCTCCCTCGCTGAGCGTATCGTCTATGCCGCCATCGACCGCGCCAACGAGGGCACTGACACCATCGACCCGCTCGAGATTGTCAACCGCGCCATTGAAAACGCCAAGCCCCGCGTCGAGGTGAAGTCACGCCGTGTCGGCGGAGCCACCTATCAGGTTCCTTTGGAGGTGGACGCCAGCCGCTCCGAGTCTCTCGGCATGCGCTGGATCATCAACTTTGCCCGTGCCAAGAAGGGCACTCCCATGCACGTCGCTCTCGCCAACGAGATCAAGGATGCTGCCAATAACACCGGCAACTCCGTCCGTAAGCGCGACGATGTTCACAAAATGGCCCAGGCAAACCGTGCCTTCGCCCACTTCCGTTTCTAATTCCCTTGTTCCCAGCCAAGAATCTCTTTTCCGCTTAACCCAATCAAATCGATGAGCAAAGTCGCACAAGCCCCAACCCGTCCCGTTCCTCTTGAGAGGACACGGAACATTGGGATTGCTGCGCACATCGATGCGGGAAAGACCACGCTCACCGAGAGGATTCTCTTTTACACCGGAATGATCCACAGGATCGGCGAGGTGCACGATGGTGCCACCACCACCGATCATATGGAGCAAGAGCGTGAGCGCGGAATCACCATTACTTCAGCTGCCGTCACTTGCCAGTGGATGCAGCAAAAGGAGGAGGGGATTTCGAAACTTTTCACCGGTGACAACCAGCGTATCAACATCATTGATACTCCGGGCCACGTTGATTTTACTGCCGAAGTCGAAAGATCGCTCCGTGTTTTGGACGGGGCGATTGTTGTCTTCTGTGGTGTCGCCGGAGTGCAGCCACAGTCTGAAACGGTTTGGCGCCAGGCAACCACCTACAACGTTCCACGTATCGTGTTCGTTAACAAGATGGACCGCGTAGGTGCTGATTTCGACGCGACGGTCAAGGAGGTTCAGGAGAAGCTGGGTGCTCGCACCGTCCGTATTTTGATCCCGATCGGTTCCGAGGAAAATCTAAAGGGCCAAATCGATGTTCTCAACAGGAAGGCTGTCCTCTACAAAGACGATGACATTCTCGGTTCGACCTACGATATCGCCGATCTTGATTCCGATCAACTGGCCCTCGCTGAAGAAGCCTACTCCGAGCTTCTCGAGGCTGTCGCTGATGTGGACGAGGAGATCGGCGAGAAGTATCTCATGGAGGAGGAGATCACCGTCCTGGATCTGAAGGCAGCCCTTCGTCGTGCGACCATCGCCAACGAGTTGGTCCCAATTGCCGGCGGATCCGCTTTTAAGAACAAGGGGGTCCAATATCTCCTCGACGCCGTGGTTGATTATCTTCCGAGTCCGCTGGAAATTCCGGCTGCGGAAGGTCTCGATCCCAAGGACGAAAGCAAAATCGTCAAAGTTGAAACGACTGACGAAGCCAAGTTCTGCGCTCTTGCCTTTAAGTTGTGGGCTGACAAATATTTCGGCAAACTCATTTTCTTTCGTGTTTACAGCGGAACCGTCTCGAAGGGGGACATGGTCTACAACCCACGCACTCAATCCAAAGAGCGGGTGGGTCGTTTGATTCAGGTTCAGGCCGACAAGCATGAAGAAATTGAAACCTGCTTTGCCGGGGACATCGCCGCACTCGTCGGTCTCAAAAATGTTCAAACCGGCGATACTCTTTCCCACCAGCTGGCCGGTGTGCTCTTGGAGCCACCAACGTTCCCGGAGCCGGTCATCTCGATGGCTGTGGAGCCCCGCACCAAGGCTGATTCCGACAAGATGGCTGTTGGACTTGATCGTCTCTCCGACGAGGACCCGACTTTTGTAGTCAAGACCGACGAAGAAACCGGACAAACGATCATCGCCGGAATGGGCGAACTTCATCTGGAAGTCATCATTGACCGTCTTAAGCGTGAGTTCGGAGTTCAAGCCAACGTTGGCAAACCACAGATCGCCTATCGTGAAACAGTCTCCACGACTGCCGAGGGTGATGGCAAATTCATCCGCGATGGCGCCCTCGGAGGCAAGGCCGCCTACGGTCATGTTATTCTCAGTCTCTCGCCTAACAAGCAAGGGGAAGGGGTGACCACTGAGGACAAGGCTTCCGCAAGTGATTTTCCGAAGGAATACATTCCAGCTGTCATGAAGGGCATCGAAGAAGCGCTCACCAATGGCTTGGTGGCTGGATTCCCCGTTGTTGATGTGCATGCCTGTGTCACCGGCGGCTCTTTCCACGAGGTCGATTCCAACGACAACGCCTTCAAGATCGCGGCCATTTTCGCGATTAAAGAAGCTCTCAAAGCAGCTTCCCCCGTTCTTCTTGAGCCCATCATGGATGTCGAAATCGCGACTCCCGATGAATTTCAGGGAGATATCATGGGTGACCTCAACCGCCGTCGCGGTCAGATCCAGGAGATCGAGACCAAAGGCACCGTCGCCAATGTTTCCGCAACCGTCCCGCTCTCCGAAATGTTCGGATATTCCACGGACGTCCGCACCCTTTCATCAGGTCGTGCTTCCTATTCGATGGAGCCAAAATGCTTCGAGGAAGTGCCTCGCAACGTAGTCGATAAACTCGTCGCCGAACGCGGTGGCGGATATTAAGCCTGCTCTCAAATCACAATCATCCCACCAGATAACTTTCCATCATGAATCAGAAAATCCGCATCCGCCTTCGCGCATTTGACCATCGGGCCATCGACCGCTCCACTGTCGAGATTGTCGAGACTGCCAAGCGCACTGGAGCCAAAGTCGCCGGCCCCGTCCCTCTGCCAACACGGATCGAAAAATTCTCCGTCAACAGCTCGGTTCACGTGAATAAAAAGTCCGCCGACCAGTTTGAGGTCCGCACACACAAGCGTCTCCTCGATATCGTTGATCCTACCGCACGCACCGTGGACGAGCTCAAGAAGCTCAATCTTCCCGCTGGTGTTGATATTCAGATCCACATCTAATCCTTCCCTTTTAACTTAAACTTTCCAAACGGAACCCAGACCCATGTCACTCGGAATCCTCGGTAAAAAAGTCGGTATGACCCGCGTCTTTGACGCAGAGGCAGGCTGCATGATCCCCGTCACTGTCGTCGACGTGAACGGAAACGAATTTCTTCAGGTAAAGACTACGGAGACTGACGGCTACTCAGCCATTCAGGTCGCCTATGACGACCAGAAGGAGCGCCGTGTCAATCTCCCTGAGCGGACTCACCAGGCCAAGCAAGGTGCCACCGGTGCCAAAAAGCTGATCAAGGAGTTCCGCTTCGACAGCGATGCCGATCTTCCGAACAAGGAGGAAGGGCATCCCGGTGCCGCTCTCTTCGAAGACGGCCAGTGGGTCGACGTTATCGGCACAACCAAGGGTAAGGGCTTCCAGGGTAACGTGAAGCGTCACGGCCATAATGGTCAGCCCGACGGTCACGGTCACATGATGCACCGCAGAACTGGTGCCATTGGTGCAGGCTCGACTCCCGCCCGCGTTTGGAAAAACCAGAAGATGCCCGGACACGATGGCACCGTCCGTCGCACCACGCAGAATCTCAAAATCGTCCAAGTCCGTCAGGAAGACGGAGTCCTCCTCATCTCCGGTTCGGTTCCGGGCCACAACGGTGCTTACGTCACTGTTCGTCCGGCTCTCAAAAAATCCGCAACCAAGTAAACCCCAGTTTTAGAAAGAACCTGATCCATGTCAGCATTCACAATTCAAGACGCCGAAAAAGCCAACATCCAGCTTATCGCCGATGGCTCAAAAGGTGGCCAGGCCGTGCACGACCTCGTCGTCGCATACCAAGCCAACCGTCGATCCGGAACCGCTCAGTGTAAAACCCGTGGTGAAGTCCGCGGAACCGGCAAGAAGATGTATCGCCAGAAGGGCACCGGTGGCGCACGCCACGGTGACCGCAAAGCTCCGATCTTCGTCGGTGGTGGTGTTGCCTTCGGTCCCCGGAACCGTTCCTACGCCAAGACCGTTTCCAAGAAAGTCCGCACTCTCGCCCTGCGCCGTGTTCTCGGAGAAAAGATCAACCAAGGAGTTGTTCACAGCGTGAGTTCCTTCGAGGTTGCTTCGGGTAAGACCAAAGACATCGTCAAGGCCATCCGTGAAGTTACCGACGCCGCTCGTGTGATTATCATTGGTAAATCTTTTACCGAAGAGACCTATCGCGCCGAGCGCAATCTCACGTGGGGCCTCCTCCAAACCGCCGAGAACGTCAACGTGGAAGAGCTTCTCTTCTGGGGCGATGTCATCATTGTCGATGACGCTCTCGAAACCCTCGCTTCGCGCACCGCCTAAACCACTCAGCAAGCCATGAGAGATATTTACAGCATTATCGATACCGTCCGCATGTCTGAGAAGGCAGCTCTTCTTCAGGAGAACGAAAACACCTACACTTTCAAGGTTGATCGTCGCGCCAACAAGATTGAGATCAAAAACGCCGTTGAGAAGTTCTTCAAAGTGAAGGTTCTCGATGTTCGCACCGCCAACTACGCAGGCAAGGCCAAGCGCCGTCGCCGTGCTGATGCCGGACGCACCCCCGCCTGGAAGAAAGCCATCGTCCGACTCAAGGACGGTGATTCCCTCGACCTTCTCTAAAATTCATTTTTCGTAACCTCACTCAGAAAGGATCATTCCAATGCCTCTGAAAAGTTTTAAGCCCGTCACTCCCGCGAACCGCTACAAGCAGCTCCCGACCTTCGACGAAATCACCAAGTCCAAGCCTGAAAAAAGCCTCCTCGAAGTTAAGAAACGCTCCGGCGGTCGTAACAACCAGGGCCGCATCACCATGCGCCACATCGGCGGTGGTCATAAGAAGAAATATCGTCTCATCGACTTCAAGCGGACCAAGCGCGACGAGGTCGCAACCGTGATTGGAATCGAATACGATCCGAACCGGACTTGTCGCATTGCTCTTCTTGAGTATGGGGATGGAACCAAATCGTACATTCTTGCTCCATCCGGCCTTACCGATGGCCACAAAGTGGAAGCCGGTGAAAACGTCGAGCCCAAGGTTGGCAACGCCATGCCTTTGAAAAATGTTCCTCTTGGGACCGCGATCCACAATATCGAGATCCGTCCCGGATCCGGTGGCAAGGTCGCCCGTGCCGCAGGACAGCACGCCGTTCTCGCTTCACGTGACGAAGGTTACGCCTTCATTAAAATGCCATCCGGTGAGCTTCGTAAATTCCACGAAGAGAGCTACGCAACGATTGGCACCGTTGGGAACCGCGATCACATGAATGAGGTCTCCGGCAAGGCTGGACGCACCCGCTGGCAGGGCAAGCGCCCCTCCGTTCGCGGAATGTGCATGAACCCTGTCGATCACCCCAACGGTGGTGGTGAGGGTAAATCAAAGTCCGGTGGTGGTCGTCAGCACCTCAAGTCTCCCTGGGGTCACACCAAGGGACAGAAGACCCGCCGCAAGCACAAGAACTCAACCTTTATTGTCGAGGACCGTCGCAAGTCCAAGCGCAAGTAATCCAACCTGCTAGTCACTTAACAAAATTTCATTATGGCACGTTCATTGAAAAAAGGCCCGTACGTCGATCAGAAGCTTCTGCTCAAAATCGACGCCGCAGTCGAGTCGGGCAATAAAAAGCCCATCAAGACCTGGAGCCGCCGCTCCATGATCACTCCTGACTTCGTCGGTCACAACTTCGCCGTTCACAACGGAAAAACCTTCGTTCCTGTTTTCGTTTCCGAGAACATGGTGGGCCACAAGCTGGGTGAGTTTTCTCCTACCCGCATCTTTAAGGCTCACGGTGGTATCGGTAAGAAATAACCTTTCACAAGAATCCTTCGTTATGCGTTTCCCATTCACCAACTCACTTCTCACCGGGCTCCTTGCGCTTGGTGCTGCAGTGGCGGGTGCCCAGGAAACCGAGGTTCAGAAGCTCGAGCGCGAGAATCGTCAGTTGAAACTTCAACTCGCGAACGTAAATAAGAGCCTGGCCGAAACTCTCGAAAGGGAGGATGGCAAAACGAAGGCCCTCAAGGAAATTCGCGAATACCTAGCTCTTCGGGGCAAGGACCTCTTCGAGGATCGCGACACGAAATTACTCAACGCCGTTTCCGACTATCAGGTCGCCCGCGAAAACCTCATTCAGCTTGAGGATTCCGTTGTCAGCCTGCTTCCAATCATTAAAAACTATCTCCGCACAGCGGTTGCTTCGAATCCGGAATCCCGCAAGGAGTTGGAAGTGAAGCTCCGCGAACTCGAGGTTGCTCTTGGCCAGCGTCAGCAGCCCAGGCGCAAGGTCGAGAAGGGGACTGCCCGCGAAGCCCGCGTTGTCACCATCGACTCCGATTCCGGACTCGTTGTGATCAATGCTGGATCCGATGCCGAAGTTGGAATTGGGATGCGATTCCGAATCGAGCGCTCTGGTACTCACATTTGCGACTCCACCGTTGGCCTTGTCAGGGCTGACGTCAGCGGGCTCCTCCTGCTACCCCTCATCAATCCTGAAGTCCCGGTTCAACCCGGTGACCTCGCAAAAATCATCACTCAATAAATTCTCACCCGACAAACTGATGTTAGTTCGTTCGACCACAAAATACGCTCGGATTTCTCCGAAGAAAGCACGCCACGTTGTTCGCGAAATTCAGGGGCTTCCTGTCTCCGATGCCCTCGACGCGTTGACCTATACTCCCAAGAAATCCGCTCACCTCATTGGTAAGACGCTTAAAAGCGCCATCGCCAATGCCGAGAACAACCACGAACTTTCTGCCGATGAGCTCATCGTCAAGGAAGCAGTCGTTGGGGAAGGACCCACTCTGAAGCGTTTCAAGCCGCGTGCCCGCGGTTCCGCCGGGGCTATCCGCAAGCGCACCAGTCATATCTTCATCACCTTGACCGACGAGTTCGAAGCTCCTGAGGAGAAGCAACGGTCCGGCAAGCCCAAAAAGCGCGACACCATCAAATCCCTCTTTGGAGCGGGTGCAAAGCCAGCTGCCAAGAAGGAAGAAGCTCCGGCAGAAGAGGCTCCCGTCGAGGATGTCGAAGAGACCGAATCTACCGAAGAGACTGCTGAATAAGCCAAACTGAACAATTTACCTTTAAAGAATCATGGGACAAAAAGTTAATCCAATCGGTTTCCGCCTCGCCGTCAACAAAGACTGGCGCTCCAAGTGGTATGCCGAAGGCAAGGACTACACCAACAAGCTTCACGAAGATCTCAAGATCCGCAAATACATCGCCGGTCACCTTCAAGCAGCTGCCCTCGCCAAAGTTATCATCGAGCGTGCCTGGAACAGTGTTCGGGTCACTCTTCACACCTCCCGTCCGGGACTGGTTATTGGGCGCAAGGGATCCGAAATCGAGATTATGACCAACGCAATCTCCAAGATTGCCGGAGGTTCGCAGGTTAAGATTGATATCGTTGAGATCCGTAAGCCTGAACTCGATGCACAGTGCGTCTGTGAGCAGGTTTGTATCCAGCTTGAGCGCCGGATTGCTTTCCGTCGCGCCATGAAGCGTGCCGTCCAAACCGCCATGGATTTCGGAGCCAACGGGATTCGGATCCGCTGCGCCGGCCGCCTTGGTGGAGCTGATATCGCCCGCGCCGAGTGGTATCGCGAAGGCAAGGTCCCTCTTCAGACCCTTCGTGTCCCCATCGACTATGGATTTGCCGAGGCAAAGACCGTTTATGGAATCATCGGTGTGAAGTGCTGGATCAATAAGAATGAAGATTCGGACAAGGGATCCCGCCCTCCGGGTCATGATCGTCCACGTCGTGGCGGTCGCGGTGGTCCCGGAGGCGGACGTGGAGGAGATAACCGCGGTGGTGATCGCCGCGGAGGTGGCGGAGGCCGCCCCGACAATAATCAAGACAAGCCCGCTGAGGGCGGAAGCAAACCAGCCGCTTCCTAAACAAGCACCCATTTTAAACCCAAAAATTTAGGAGGATAGAATCATGCCTTTAATGCCCAAAAGAACCAAGTTCCGGAAGTCGCACCGCGGCAACCGGGGTGGTAACGCCCAGCGTGGCACCGATGTCAGCTTCGGTGACTTCGGACTGCAAGCACTCGGACGCGGATGGATGACCAACCGCCAGATCGAAGCCTGCCGTATTTCCATCAACCGCTTCCTCAAGCGTAAAGGTAAGACCTGGATCCGGGTTTTTCCTCACAAATCCATCACCCGCCGTCCACCTGAAACCCGTATGGGTAAGGGTAAGGGCTCCGTTGATGCATGGGTTGCCGTGATTCGTCCTGGCACCATGCTTTTCGAAGTCGGTGGCGTCCCTGAATCCCAAGCCCGCGAAGCAATGCGCCTCGCATCTTATAAGCTTGGATTCGAAACCCGTTTCGTCTCCCGCAACAACCACTGAGCCTGATTTTATCAAGCTTAAACCACCGAACTGACCGAAAGGAATCACGTCATGCCCAAAGTAAAATTTTCCGAAGTTTCCGAACTGAGAGTTGAAGAACTCTCAACCCGTCTTCGTGACCTTAAGGAGGAGGCTCTCAACCTCCGCCTCCAGCAGGCCACCGGACAACTCGAAAACACCGCCCGCCGCCGCATCGTCCGTCGCGAAATCGCACAGGTGATGACCGCCATCAATCAGCGTAAGTCCTCCTAAGGAACCCTGACCGAAACCAACTTTTAACCCGTTTTTTAAAAAGATGTCCGAAAATCAGGAAGCAGCTCCCAAGAAAGACTTTGTCCCATCCGAGGGGCCAGTCGCGAACAAGAAAACACGCGTAGGAATCGTGAAGTCCACCGGCATGGAGAAGACCATCGTCGTGGAATACACCAACCGCGTTCCTCACCCCAAGTTCAAGAAGATCATCAAGCAGTCCAAGAAGTTCTACGCTCACGACGAAGCTGGTGAAGCCGCTGTGGGTGACAAGGTCCGCATCGAGGAGACCACACCGATCTCCAAGCTCAAGCGCTGGAAGCTTGTCAAAGTTCTCAGCCACTAAAACAAGCCCGGCTCTCGCAGCCACTCAACAAAACTCTCTAACGATACTTATTTCGCCATGCTTCAAATGGAATCAAAAGTCGCGGTCGCCGATAACACCGGTGCTCGCCAAGCCAAAATGATTGGCGTCATCGGCAAGCGGACCAAGTCTGCTCGCGTCGGCGACATCATTACTGCTCACATCCGTGAGTCCATCCCTACCGCTGCCGTGAAAAAAGGCTCCGTGGTTAAGGCTGTTGTTGTTCGCACCGCCTATCCTGTCCGCCGTGCCGATGGTTCCGTTCTGCGCTTTGATGAGAACGCAATCGTGATCATCGACAAGGACGGCAACCCAAGGGGATCCCGCATCTTCGGACCTGTCGCCCGTGAGCTTCGTGAAAAGAACTTCATGAAGATCGTGTCCCTCGCTCCCGAGGTTCTCTAAATTCCAACTTTTACCGGACCCATGAAAACTAAAACCCACGTGAAGCCAGGCGACGAAGTTGTCGTCATTTCTGGAAACCACAAAGGAAAACAGGGCACTGTCCTCTCCGTCAACGCTGCGAAAGAGCAGGTTGTCGTGGAAGGTGTCCGTATTATGAAAAAGGCCATTCGCCGCTCCGAGGAGAATCAAGATGGTGGTATCGAAGAAGTCGATGGCCCGATTCACATCTCCAACGTAAAAAAAGTCTAGCCCGGAACGCCTGACTGTGTCAGGAACCCGGCCCGCTCCAACCACTCGAACAGATCGGGAAGGGGAGCACCCCGCGCGCTTAAGCACCTTTAACCAAGCTGACCCGCCACCAATACAATGAAACCAACACTCCAGCGCCTCTACGAGGAGAAGCTTGTCAAAGCTCTTCAGGAAGAATTAGGCCTTACAAACGTTAACGAGGTTCCGCGCCTCGAAAAAATTTCGATCAATTCCCACGTCGGCCACTACGTTAATGAGCGTAAGGCGGCTGTTGAAGATGCGGTTGATGAAATCGGGAAGATTACCGGTCAAAAAGCTTCTGTCGTTTTTGCCAAGAAGTCTGTCGCGAACTTTAAGGTGCGTGAGGGCGAGGCCGTTGGTGCCCGCGTTACCCTTCGGGGTGCCCGCATGTGGGAATTCCTGGAGCGCTTCATCGCAATCACCTGCCCGAACATCCGTGACTTCCGCGGTCTTCCTTTCAAGTCCTTCGATGGACGTGGAAACTACGCCGTTGGATTCTCCGATCAATCCATTTTCCCTGAGATCGAGCTTGATCAGATCAAGCGCCAGATTGGTTTCGACTTCATCTTCGTGACCTCCGCGAAGACCGATGCGCAAGCCAAAGCGATGCTCAAAGCCCTCGGTATGCCCTTCCGTGACAATGTCAAAACGGAGGAGAACGCCGCTTAATTTTACGACCTGGAAAAACTAAAACCATGGCAACTCTCACAGATCCTATCGCTGACTTTCTCATTCGTTTGAAGAATGCTTCACGCGCCGGTAATGATTCATTCAAGGCTCCACATTCAAAAATGAAGGTGGAAATCGCCCGTATCCTCAAGGAGGAAGGCTACATCTGGAACTACGAGGTCGATACCTCCGGAAAGTTCCCTGAGCTGGTCGTAAAGACAAAGTTCGTTGACGGCGTCCCCGCACTCACCGACCTCAAGCGGGTCTCAAAGTGCGGACGACGGAAGTATTCCGGTTCCCAGGACATCCCACGCGTTCTCAACGGGATGGGTATTTCCATCATGTCGACCTCCAAAGGTCTCATGACCGGGCACCAAGCCAAAAAGGACAAGGTTGGCGGAGAGATCATCGCCTTCGTCTGGTAGTAAACCCCTGACCCAGAAAACAGAACCATGTCAAGAGTAGGACTCAAGCCCATCCCAGCAGTCGACAAAGTGACCATCAAAATTGATGGAAGCACCGTCAATGTCGAGGGACCCAAAGGCAAACTTTCACTCGATCTTCCCGAAGGCATCACCGTTGAGGTGGGCGACGAGGAGATCAATGTCAACCGTGCTTCCGAGCAGCGTCACGTGCGTGCTCTCCACGGCACCTTCCGCAGTCTTGTGCAAAACCTTATTGTAGGTGTCAGTGAAGGCTTCGTGAAGGAACTCGAAATTCAGGGCGTCGGTTTCCGTTCGGCTGTCAAAGGCAAGGACCTTGATCTCAGCCTCGGAAAATCACACCCCATTCTCCACCCCATCCCCGAAGGTCTCACTGTGACTGTCACTGACAACACGAAGATCAAAGTGGAGGGAATCGACAAGCAACTCGTCGGCCAGTTCGCCGCTGAAGTGCGCAACTATTACCCCCCCGAGCCCTACAAGGGCAAGGGTGTCCGCTACGTTGGCGAATATGTCCGCCGTAAGGCCGGTAAGTCCGTTAAGTAAATCCTGACGAAAACCCAGAACTTCATATTTCAAATGAGCACTCTCAATCGAAAGGAACTTCGCCGCAAGGTCCACCGCCGCATCCGGAAGAAAGTTTCCGGAACTGCCGAGCGTCCGCGCCTTGCTGTTCACTTCTCCAATAAAAACGTATACGCCCAAGTCATCGACGATATCGCCGGCAAGACTCTTTGTGCCGCCTCCACTCTCGATTCATCCATCGAGAAGACCGGAGCCAGCAAGGAAACTGCCGAGGCCGTTGGTAAGCTGGTTGCCCAGCGCGCCGCTGACGCCAAGATCGAGGCTGTTGTCTTCGACCGTGGCGGCTTTTTCTTCACAGGTAAGGTCAAAGCCCTTGCCGATGCCGCCCGCGAAGGTGGTCTTAAATTCTAATCCTTGCTCCGAACGATAAAATGGCAAATAACGAAGACTCCAAGCCGGCTGCCGACGCAGCGGCAAAGCCAGCGGAAGCAAAAGCCGCTGATCAAAAACCAGCTGACAACAATTCAAACAACCGTGGCGGAGATAACCGTGGCGGCGGGAACAACCGCGGTGGCGGTCCCGGCCAGGGTGGTGGAAACCGCGGTGGTTTCGGTGGACGCCAGCGCGAAGCAGCTCCTACCGACTCCGAGGGTAATGAACTCACCGAGAAAGTTGTCTTCATTAACCGCTGTTCCAAGGTGGTGAAAGGTGGACGTCGCTTCAGTTTTTCCGCTCTCGTTGTTTCTGGTAACGAAAAAGGTGCTGTTGGCGTCGGTTTCGGAAAAGCCAATGAGGTCGCCGAGTGCATCAAGAAAGCTTCCGGCGTTGCAAGCAAGAGCCTCGAGAAGGTGAAGCTCAACGGTCCAACCATCCCTCACGAAGTCTATGCTGAATATGGTGGTGGAAAGGTTCTCTTAAAGCCAGCTTCACCCGGAACCGGAGTGATCGCCGGTGGTGGTGTCCGTGCTGTCTGCGAAGCCGTTGGTATTCACGACGTGCTCGCCAAGTCGATTGGCTCCAACAACCACGCCAACGTGGTCAAAGCGACCATTAAGGCCCTCACCATGCTCCGCAACAAGGACGATATCAACGCGCTCCGCGGAAAGAAAAAGGAGAAGGCCATCTAATCCGGCCCTCCCGAACCCCGAAACACATTTCAAAAAATGAATCTTCATAATCTCAAGCCCAATCCAGGAGCCAAGCACCGCAAAAAGCGTCTTGGTTGTGGAGAGAGCTCCGGTCTTGGTAAGACCTCCGGTCGAGGCCACAAAGGTCAGAAGTCCCGCTCCGGCGGCGGCGTCCGTCCCGGCTTCGAAGGTGGTCAGATGCCTCTTGCCCGTCGCCTCCCCAAGCGTGGATTCTCCAACTTTCAATTCCGCGACACCATTGCCATCGTTAACGTTTCCCAGTTGGAACAGTATTTCGAAGCCGATGCTGAAGTGAATGAGGAGACTCTTCGTCAAGTCAAGCTGGTCAAAGGTCAGTGCGACAAGATCAAGGTCCTCGGACAAGGCGAGATCACCAAGGCTCTCAAAGTCACGGTCGATCAAGCAAGTGCTTCCGCAAAAGAGAAGATTGAGAAGGCTGGTGGCTCCCTCGAGCTCTCCTAGTTGCTTCTCCCGCACTCTGGTGAAGAAGCCTTTTCACGCAATTTTCACGTTGGGCCCGGTTCGCCGGGCTGCAGCGTTTTTTGCATTATTGGGATTCCTGACTCTCTCTTCCTGCGGTGAGGACCAGGAGTCTCCTGCTTCTCTGATGGAGGAGCAGACGCGGGTTTTTTCGGAGATGACCGCAGTCATCGAAGATGTTGCCAATGGCGGCGACCAAGATTCCGCCGCTATGAAGCTCACCGCTTTGGGGCAAGAGCTCAAGGAACTCAAAATCCAACTCGATGCCTCTCTCAAGAAACTTGAAGAATCCGACCGGGCAAGCATAGCCGGTCAAACCGAATTTTTGGAAGCGACTGCCGCTTTCCAAAAGGCACAGGAAAATCTTTTCCGTTCCGGAAGGAACACACACGAGCTTGCAAAGGCTCTGACCACTCATCACAACCCCGCTCCTCTGATTGGAGAGGGGAAATCCGAATAACTTCTCCGACCTTTAAATCACCATGATTTCTGCATTTACCAATACCTGGAAAATTCCCGAACTTCGGGACCGCATCCTTTTCACCATGGCCATGATCGTGATCGTGCGGCTTGGTGTGCACCTCCCGCTTCCCGGCGTGAACATGGATGTGATCCGCGAGTATCTTGAGATTCTCAAAAAGGATAACGAAGAAGGGGCCGGTGGCGGAGTCGGTGCGATTCTTAACGTTTTCTCAGGGGGAGGTTTGACCAGCATGGGGCTCTTCGCTTTGGGGATCATGCCCTACATTTCGGCATCGATTATGATGCAGCTCCTCAGCGCGGTCGTTCCAAAGTTGGCCCGTCTCAAGAAGGAGGATGGGGGCCAGCAGAAGATCAACCAATGGACCCGCTTTGTGACGATCGCGATTGCCGCGGTTCAGGGTTTCTTCCTCGCCAAGTCCCTTGAGAATCCCGAAAGCAACCCGCTTTTGCGCGGTATCGGCAAGGCTCTTGATGCGACCGGCCAGGATCTCGTTCCGGCCTTCGCCGCCAATGCCGGTGGTTCATTCGTGGCACAGACCGTTCTCATCATCATTGCAGGAACCCTCTTCCTGATGTGGATTGGTGACCAAATCACCGAGCGCGGAATTGGTAACGGTGTCTCACTCATTATCTCGGTTAACATTATTTCCTCTCTTCCTGGTGTCATCGTGACAATCTGGAACACCTTCGTGATTGAGCGTGGTGACAATCCCTTCAGCCCGCTCCTGATCGTGTTGATGGTTGTTCTTTTCCTCTTCGTGATTGCTGCAGTGATTACGATTACCCAGGGGCAACGAAGGATAGCGGTGCAATATGCCCGCCGTGTCGCGGGTCGTCGTGAGATGTCCGGCGGAACCCAGTATCTTCCTTTGAAGGTGAACTATGCTGGTGTCATGCCCGTCATTTTCGCGACTGCCATTCTTCAGCTCCCAACCCAGCTTTTGAGCTCAATGACTGATGCGAAGTGGGTCCAGACCGTCGGTGACTTCCTTGATCCGAATCTTCCTTGGTTCTACCTCCTTTCCGGCTTCATGATCTTCTTCTTCAGCTTCTTCTGGGTTGCGACCATGTTCCAGCCATCGGAAGTGGCCGAAAACCTCAAGAGAGGTGGTGGTTACATTCCGGGGGTCCGTCCGGGAAAGCCAACCTCGGATTTCCTTGATTACACCATGACGCGCCTCACTTTTGCGGGGGCACTCTTCCTAACGCTGATTTTCATGATGCCGTTCTTCATCGGACTGGCTCTTGATCTGGGTGCAAACAGTCTCGTAACCTCCTTCTTCGGCGGCACCAGTCTCCTGATTTTGGTCGGTGTGTTGCTCGATATGATGCGCCAAATCGAAACCCACCTTCTTCAGCGCCAATACGACGGCTTCCTTCGCAAAGGAAAGATTAAAGGCCGTCAGCAACGTCAGGTTTCCGGTCAGCAGGCAACCAGTACTTCGGTTCTTTATCTCTGGGTCGTTCTTGCAATGATCATCATCGTTGCAGTGGTTGCTCTCTTCATTAACCAGTAAAATGAGTTCCCGGCACCTCGTCTTCCTCGGCCCTCCGGCGTCGGGGAAGGGGACCCAGGGTCGCCGGTTGGCCAAGGATCTTAATCTGGCCTATCTTTCGACGGGCGCGCTTTTACGGCGCGCCCTTCGCGATGGCACGGAACTCGGTCGGAAAGCGCGCCCTTTTTTGGAGCGTGGCGAATACGTTCCGGATGAGATCATGGTTCCGATGGTGCTTGAGTGGGTTGGGGAGCAGAGCGATGGTTGGTTGCTCGATGGATTTCCCCGGACCGTTCCGCAAGCCGAAGCGCTTGATTCCCTGCTCGAAGTGAAACCTGCGGCAATTATTTTGCATGTCCCGGATGACGAACTTAGGCGGCGGGTGGCCTGCCGTCTCGAGTGTGTTGAGTGTCATCGGGTGGCCCGGGAAGGTGAGGGGGCGCAATGTCCGGAATGCCAGGGTGATCTTGAGCCGAGGGCCGATGATGCTTCAGCAAGTTTTGAAAACCGTCTGGCGGAATATCGTCGTTTGGTGATTCCTGCAGTGAGCTATTATTGTGACCATCAACGGGCCCGCATCGTCAATGGGATGGGGTCGCCGGATGAGGTTTATGCGAGGGTTAAGGGGTAGCCGGAGTGATGCTCTTCCCGGGTGTCAGCAATTGAATTCGGGCATTCTGGAGAGGGGCCTTCCGGCGGCACTTGATCTGGTGAAGGTTCTACGTCTTGACCGGGGGGCGAGTTGTCTTTAACTCCTTTTTCCATGGCCAAGCGTTCCAAGATTCCGATTAAGACCAAGCAGGAGATCGAAATGATGCGGGAGGCTGGGAAGGTGGCCAGTGATGTCTTGCAGCGGACTGCTGCCTTCATTCAAGCGGGAAAGACAACCCGTGAGGTTGACGAGTATGCCTTGTCACTCATGGACGAGCACAAGGTGAAGAGTGCCTTCCACAAGTATCGCGATTTCCCGGGCTACACCTGCATTTCGATGAACGAGGAGGTGGTGCATGGCATCGGTGGAGACCGGGTCATTCAGGACGGTGATCTTGTGAAGCTTGATGTTGGAATCAAGAGGCAGGGTTGGATTGGTGACAACGCGCTCACCGTGCCGGTTGGGAAAATCAATGGTGAGCAGAAACGTCTTCTGGCCGTGACCGAAGAGTCCCTTTTTGTAGCCATTTCCCATGCCCGGGCGGGGGCTCCGCTTTACGATCTCTGTGCGTCCGTGGAAGACTACGTGACCAAATTTGGTTTTACCGTTGTGAAGGATCTGGTCGGGCACGGCGTGGGCCGCCAGTTGCATGAAGAACCACAGGTTCCCAACTACCACCCGGGTGGCAGGTCGCCGATTTTAAAAGCGGGGATGATTTTGGCAATTGAGCCGATGATCAACGCCGGAGTTGGGACGGTCGATTGGTTGGATGATGGCTGGACTGTTTCGACTTCCGACCGCCGCCCCTCAAGCCACTTTGAGCACACCGTTCTGGTGACCAATGGCGATCCTGAGATTCTCACCTGGCGCCCGCGGACGGCCCTGCCCGAGCAACTTGGGATTCCACCGTTAAAGTAAAACTCCCGATGATTCTGACAAGCGGGAGCCTCTTTTAAGCTGGAGACGATTGGGTGGATCGACGATGCTTTCGAATGTGAATTTTCCGACTGGAAAGAGACCAACGATGATCGCGGGGGGCATCCTGCTTTTGTTGCTGGCGATTTGGTTTGGTCCGAGGAGTTTGACGGGGAGGAATTCGGAAAGTGAGGTTTCCCGGTCTTCCCGATTTGGAATGCGAGGCCAAGAGGAAGTTCCTGCGGCGGCAACTCGCACGCGATCAAAAAGAAGGGTGTCAGAGTTGGTTGCAAACAAGACGCATGAGGTCAGTGATCTTAAAGATTTTTACCACCCTGCGATTCAGCTTGAGGATGCTTCTTTGGAGGAAGCGTTGAATCGGTTGCTTCAGACGTATCGGGAGATTTGTGAGGAGACTGGCGAAACGATTCTTCCTTTGAGGTGGGAGGTGAATGGCGATCCCAAAGCGATTCCTCAACTGGCCTTGAAGGGGCGATTTCTGCACAGCTGCAAATTGCTCGCGATGCACGCGCGGATGACTTGTGAGGTTCGGGAAGGAGTTTTGGTTTTCTCAAAAATTGAAGAGGGACCCCATAGGACCCGGACGTGGACGGTTCCTCCCACCTTTTCCACTTACCTCGCGGAATTGGCGGGTCAGGATATTGCTGCGAAAAATGCTGATCCCTTCACTGGCGAAGCTGTTCCCGAGGCACTCACCGATTTGCCTCTGGTTGGCAGGCTTTTTCGACCCGGGAAAGCTGATCTTTCTGAAATGCTGGCGAGACTTGGAGTGTTGCTTGAAGGGGAGACTGTCACGATCAATCAATCAAACAATCATCTGGAGGTGAATGGCAGTGAAGGGACGATCGCGGTTATCGACCCTCTGGTGCAAATGAGTATGGAGGACACACCGATTCAGATTCGGTATGAATTGACCCATGAAGTGGATGGCGAATTGCAATCACTGCCTAAAATATTCGCTCTTCCCGGACAAAACGCGACGATTGAGATCGGTAAGGAATACTCAGGGATGCAGAGAGGCGAAATCGTGAATGCCTTTGCGGGAGTGAGGGTGAGTCTGGAGGCCGAACTTTATGGGTTTGGGGAGCGGACTTCGATCCTCTACGAGCGGACGGATCCGCCTTCTGATGCGGAAGTTGCCCGGTATCAGAAAAGCGGGAAGCTGGAGGATTTGGCTTTGGATGGGGGTGGGCTCAAGTCTCGTGTCACCAAAACTCTGCAGGATCGGCGTGAAAACCTGCCACTGGAGGTGTGGCCTGAAGCTGAGTCGCCTGGCGAAAAAGTTTATCTGAAAACCCAACGGATCGACGCGACCGGGGAAGCGACCGATGGCCCATAACGTCTATGATTTTTGCCCGCCATATCGGGTCCGGAGGTCGGAGATCCGCCCCGGGTCAATCGGTTTGGAGAGTAAGATGACCGTGCCTCTTGGGAATCCCTTTAGCCACTCTGATTCCGTTACGAGATGAAACGCTGCCCTCGATTACGACACTTTTTTGGCTGGGGGACTGTTGTCACTCTTGCTTTGATTGCCTGCTTCTGGATCTTTGAGAACCGTCGGGGAGCCAGAGAGTGGCAGGAAGTCCAGTCCAGAGCGGAAGAGGTTGGCATGTTCTTGCTGCGTTCGGACTATGCCGGAGCTCCTATTCCTGACGAGGAGAACTTGTTGAGGGATCCAGCTTTTCTCAAGGCAATAGAGGACGCAAGAGAGGGCCGTTTGGATGATCAGCTCGAGTTGATCGAAGGGATTTTGAGTGAGCGCAATTGGCGTGAGGAGTATCTCAGTGTTCTCAAGTACGAGGCGGCCTTAACTCTTGAGATTTTAGACACTTACCTGAAAGGCAGCATGCCACCCCAGCGCTATCAAGACGGTCGCTCGCATTTGCTCTCGGAGTGGCTGGCGGTTGGTGGTCCCCAGGGTTGGGATGATCGCCGCAGGGCTTTTACGATAGAGTTCTTCGTCGATTTAATTCCCTTGGTTGATTCCGGGGCTGGCCTTGCGAAATACCGCACGCAATTCCACCAGCGTTTCGAGGGGTCTACCTTGTCACCAATTTACTACTGGCACTATCTTCTTGAGATGGAATTGCACGCGGCAAGGGCGAGTTCCAAATAGAGACGGCAAAGCGAATCGCTTTAATTGCTCTGGCTTTGGAGAAGGCGAGGCTGAAGACCGGGCGATACCCCCAGGATTTGAGTGAACTGGATGGGGAGGTCGCGTTGGTGGATTTGTCAGACCCACAAGCGAGGGAGCAGGGCTATCAACTAGGCCCGAATGGTCGGGTGGAGATTTGGTCCGCTAACGAGCAAGAGCGCGAGAAAAGTGATCGAGATCCCAGATTGCGATGGCAGTATTGGCCGGTATCGAAATGAGCGCAGGTGTCGACTAATTGAAACTGATTGTCGCGGATTTCATGGGAACGGAGAGTTTGAAATCGTTCCCGTAGTTACCGACGAGTCCACCTGTGTCTTGCCCTATTTCCAGGACGTCAATTGGATGCCCGATGAGGAGAGAGTTGCCCTCTTTTATGCAGAGGTGTTTGTTATCGGCACGCAGAATAATGCCTTTTTTGCTGACCCGGGCTTCGAGAGCGCCCGAAGAATTCCGGGGAACGGGGGTGGAGACGGAGATTGTGTGTCCCCCTTGCCGAACGGTGAAGTAAATCCGGTCGTCCTTGAGGTAAAAAGACCAACCGTGGCTGGAACCACCTTGGGCGACGATGACTCCGGTGGCGGGAAGTTTCTCAAGAACCGCGGAAACCGTGAAGGGGCGATTGGCAATGTCGGGAGAGGATTCCCGGGTGAACTGATCTCCGGCTTTTAGGTGAAACACCTTCTTGGGGGAGGCTTTGGCCTTCTTGTTTTTGTTCCAGGAACCAAAGGGGACGATTCCACGCTCCTTGGCCCATTGCTTGTATTGGGTGGCCATTTTTTTGACGATGTCCGGATGCTTTTCAGCGAGGTTGTTCATCTCGGTGCGGTCCGCAGGAATGTTGTAAAGTTCCCACTTACTCTTGACTCCTTTCGCGACAAGTTTCCAGTTCCCATCCCGGACGGCACGGTTTCCTTCATGCTCAAAGAAGATCGGCTTGCCGCGTTTGAGTGGCTCGCCTTTGAGAATGGGTACGAGGGAGGCTCCCTCCACGGGGATCTTGTCTTTCGGGTAGGTGGCCTTGGCGAGATCGAGGCAGGTGGCCATAAGGTCGATCAGGTGGGTCGGCTCGTCGGAGTTGCGGGAATAGGGGTTTAGGGTCGGGCTCGTGGAGAGGACCATGGGGGCCTGGATTCCTTTCGGCCAGTGGGCGATGAGGGGAGAAGAGATGCCGCCTTCGTGGACCCAGTGCTTGTATTCGCGGAAGGGGGTGTTGGAGACGTTGGCCCAATTTTCTCCGTATCCGATTTCAGTCTCGGGTGGTCCGGGCATCACGCCTTTGCCTCGACGAAGGGGATAGCCATCACGTGATTGGGTGGGGACCATGTTGGTTTGGAGTTCGTCCCTGCCCATGGGTTTGAGGGTAGGTTTGGAGGGGCGTTCGAGCGGTCCGACAACTTTTCCACGGCCAAAGCCTTCGGCGCAGCCACCGTTGTCCTGAAGGTAAAAGATGAGGGTGTTGCCGAGTTGATCGTGATCCTTGAGGGTTTGGACAATGCGTCCGATACCCTGGTCCATGTTATCGACCATGGCCGCGTAAACTTCCATGCATGCGGATTCCCATTCCTTCAGCTCGACCTGGGACCAATTGCCGACTGGTCCGGGAATTTCCCATTTGGGATCGATGAGGCCGAGTTGCTTCATCTTTTTGAGGCGTGCCTCATAAACCGGGGCGTAGCCACTGTCATATTTTCCTTCGTATTTCGCGATGTCCTCGGGGAGAGCGTGCATGGGCCAATGGGCGGCGGTGTAGGCGACGTAGTGGAAGAATGGTTTGTCCGGGTGTTCTTTGAAATGGGAGTTGAGATACTTGACGGTGTTGTCCGAGATGGCGTCGGTGTAATACCATGTGCCATCGGGCTTGTATTCGGGGTCGTTTTCGGGGGTGATCTGGGTGTTGTCCCGGGTGAGTGAATTTGGGTCGAAGAATGATCCGGCACCGTGGATTGTTCCAAAAAATTTATCGAAACCGCGTTGGCGGGGCCAGTTGTCCTTGGGGTCGTTGGCTGAAATTTTGGGAGTGACGTGCCATTTTCCGGCCATGTAGGTGCGATAGCCGGCGGGCTTGAGAGCCTCCGCAATGGTCAGGCATTCCTTGTTCAGAAAGCCCTGATACTGGGGGATTCCGTAGTTGCCGGTCATGTGTCCAATACCGGCTTGGTGGGCGTAAAGCCCGGTCAGAAGGGAGGCACGGGTGGGACAGCAGCGGGCGGTGTTGTAAAACTGGGTGAAGCGGAGGCCATTGGCGGCAAGAGCATCGAGATTGGGGGTTTTGATTTCGCCGCCATAACAACCGATGTCGGAGTAGCCCATATCATCGGCCATAATGATGATGATGTTGGGTCTTGCAGCGAGAAAAGAAGGGAGTAACAGGCAGAGCAGGAAAATCCTCATCTCCCACTCTTACGAAAAATCGTGACTGATGGAAGGCGGATTTATCCTCGGTGGTCTGATTAGTTTAACCAGGCGTAGCCGGCATTCAAATAGGTCGCATAGGAGACCCACAGAAGATAGGGAATGAGGAGGAAGGCCGCCGGTTTGGAGAAACGTCCAAATTCCCGAATGGTCAGCAAAATGGCGAGCCACATCAGGATGATGATCACGAGGGCGAGCTCGATTTGATGGGCTCCGAAGAAAGCCGGAGTCCAGCAGAGGTTGAGGATTAACTGCAGACTGAAGTAGAAGGTGGAGCGGGTCCTGCCAACCTGTTTGGGATGGTGATGCCAGATGAGGGCAGCACTGGTGCCAATCATGAGGTAGAGGACGGTCCAGACCGGGCCGAAAAGCCAGTTGGGGGGCTTTCCAGGCGGGTGGTTCAGGGTGGCATACCAATTGGGGATGGAACCGGCGGTCAACCAGCCCCCGAGCCCCCCCAGTAGCAGCATGGTGATTGCGCAAAGGAGAATCTTGGAGGGCAGGGAGCGGGTCATGGTTTTGAGGGAGAGTGCGACAAGCCTACCACGGTTTTGCCTTGAGCGTATACTTTGCTTCCCGGGTCTTTCCCTCCCGGAGGTATTTGACGGTGATCTCGTCTCCTGCCTCGTAGTTGAGGCGAATATAGACCTGGGCGTTTACGGCAAGGGGGCTGGAGCTGGCTCCATCGACAGCGATGACGATGTCGCCCTCTCTCATGCCGGCTTGCTTGCCCGGGGTGCTGACCCAGAATTTGGTTGCGCGGGTGGCAAAGCTTTCGGTAGGAAGACCCAATTTTTTCTTCTCACCGATCGTGAGTGGCTTTCCCCAGAAGCCGGGGAATGGTTCCATTTTGTGGCCAATGGAGCGCCGATTGAGGTCGGTGACGCGCCAGTGGGAGGGGAGAGCGATTTTTCGCGGGCCTTGATTGGTGGTCAGGGTCAGTTCCTTGCGATCACGGGGAAGGTGGTGGAGGACGTATTGAATGTCGGCGAAGGTGCTGACGGTCTTGCCATCGACTTTTAAGATTTCCTCTCCGTTTTTGATTCCGGACTTGGCGGCGGCACCGGTCGAGTGCTCTACGACGATGGGATCGTCCACTTTCAGTTTTAGGCCGAGTTTCGCCGGGTCTGGAAAGATCCAGGGGGAGGTTTTCTTGTCAAAATCAGCGAGGGCAAAGATTTCCACGGCTTGTCCCTCGGCCACCTGATGGCAGTGCACGCACTTGTTTTCCCGCACGGTCTTCAGGACGTTCGGAAAGGTTTGAGACATCTTGGATTTGCCGGCCGGTGGCGGGGTGAAGCTTCCGGCCTTCCATCGCTCATGAAGAATGAGCCCCCGCTGCAAGGCGATGGCGACACTGGGGATGGACAGGAAGGTTTCGGCCCCGGCGTCATTGCGGGCTCCATAGCGGAGGTAGACTTGCTTGCGGTGGTTGAGGACAAAGAGTCCGAAAGTGGTATTGAAATCCATTTCGAAGACTCCGATATCAACTTCCGCCATGTTGGTGATGCGGAGGCGGATATACTTCTCCTGTAGTTTCCCGAGTGGACCGTCTTTTGGGGTGGACACGAACCGTGCCTCAAATTCGCGGCAATCCGCTCAGGTCTCTCACCGGAATTCCGCGAGGATGGGCTTGCCGGTTTTGCGGGATTGCTCAAGGGCCAGGTCGAGATCGGTGATCCAGGGATGGGAAGGTTCAAATGCCGGAGCCGGGGTGTGCGTGTTGTCGGCGGAAAGAGGGGCCGAAAGCAAAGCCAGCAAGGCCGTGGCGGCAAGGATTGGTAGATTCACAGGATCGACCCTAGCGCATGGAGGATTTGTCGTGGAGGAGATTTTTAGCGCAAAAAAACCCGGGGATGTTGCCCTGGGTTTTGCCTTTTGAGGGATGATCCAGACTTGAAACTCGAATCTTTTACTTGTCGAAAGTCAGTCCCCGAAACTCGTTGGCGGCGGCGGAGACTGCGCGTTCGATGGGGAGTCGCTCGGTGGATGAGCCGGTCCAGAAACCGTGGCCGCTGGTGTGATTGAGCATATATTGAGCATCGTCCGGGGTTTCCATGGCGGCGCCGTGCGCGACGAGAATCGTGTCGGGGCTGAGCTCCCGGCACTTTTGATAAACTTTCTCGGTCTGCTCGGCGGTTTCCTCAATGGTCATGCCGTTGTCGTATCCTTTGATGCCGCCCTTGGTAGTGCCGGCATGATAGCAGAAGATGTGAGGCTTGGCCTGCTCACAGATCGCGTAGGAATCTTCCTCGGTGAAGGCGAGTCCGACGGAGACCATGTCCATTTCCTCCTTGGCAAGGATGAGCATGTCGATTTCGTTTTGGATGGTGATTCCGGCGGAGGTAATCACTTTGAAGATCTCGGAGTCGTGATCCACATAGGAAACCGATGGCCCGATGTTGGAGACTGACTGAACGCCCATATCCTTGCATTGCTGGAGTACCATGCGCATGTCCTTGAGGGGATCATTGGCGTTCAGGCAGGCGCAGACGAAGGCCTTTCCTTCGAGAGCCGGCATGATGTCCTCGCGGGTGTAGTCCAGGGTCTGCTTGTTGGAGTCGAGAATGGGCCACATCATGGACATGGTTCCCATGCCGTTGGCGCGGAGACGGGCGCCGGAGAAGGTGTTGATACAATCGGTGCCGGCGGCTTCCTGAAGCTTGGCGACGAGGCCCGATCCCGCCGAGGAGATCATGATGGGAATGCGGGCGTCGACCTTGGCCTTCAGGTTGGCGAGGATCTGTTCGGTGGTGAGACGTTTTGTGATCATGAGTTAAGGAATTGGTTGATGTGTTGGTTGAGAGATTTTTGATAAGCTTCGGGCTCGTGATAGCGGGCGGGAAGGCCGACAAGTTGAGAGTTTGGAAGGGCCTTGGCAATCGCGGAAGCAACAGATTCGGGGTGCAGGTCGTCTCGTGGGCTGGACATGACAAGAGCGGGGGCCGTGACGGTTTTCAGGTCTTCGATGGATGAAAACGGGCGGGAATTCCACATGCGGCTCAGGACCGAGTTATCAGGGCGCTGGTAAACGGCGGTGATGGATTTGGCGACCGGTTCGTTGGTGACAAGGAGGGTTTGGAATTCAGGGAGCGATTCGAAATCGTTCTGCACCATCTCGCCGGCGTCGGCAACGAGCTTGAGATGGGCGGGGCATTTGGAGTCGAGCCACGAAGGGCGGAGTAGGATGAGTTTTTTGAGGCGGTCGGGATATCGGAGTGCGATATTGAGGGTGATTCCGGAACCCATCGAAAGCCCGCCAAGGTGGCAACGTTCGATTCCCAGATGATCCATGAGCGCGATGACGTGATCAGCGAAGGAATCGAAAGAGAAGGTTTCGGGATCGAAGGCCATGGAATCCCCGTGGCCCGGCATGTCGGGAGCAATGAGGTGGAGGTTTTCGAGGTTCGGAAGTCCGGAAGTCGTCTGGATTTTTCCAGCGCCGAGGCCGTGCAGGAAGACAAGAGGTTCGGCGGAGTCCGGTCCGAGAGTGTCGTATGAGAGAAGCATGACAGGATTTGAAATTTTGATGCTTTAGTCGGGGCGGGGGATCTCAAATTGATCGCTGGTACGGGAATACCAGTCGGGGGAAGCCATTCGGGCTAAAGGATGATATTGGCCGGGCTGGAGGTAGCCTTTTTCGTCCATGAGGCCTTCACGAACGTGAATGAAACGGACAATACCAACCACGAGTCTATTTGTTCCAATTTCAATCGTAGAATGTTCGATGCATTCCAGTGCGACCGGAGCATCAGCGATTCGTGGAACCGAAATCTTTTGGGAAGGGAGAGTGGCGAGATTGTGGAGGTCGACTTCGCTTTCACCATGTGGAAGGGTCGCGGAAGTGGCGACCATGACTTCACCAAGCGGTTCGTCCACCATATGGATCACGAACTCCCGGGTCTCGCGGATGTTTCGCGCAGTATCCTTGGGGGTTCGGCGGTCCTTGTTACCGGGGGCAAAAGCGACAAGCGGTGGGTTTGAGCCAAAAACGTTGAAGAAGGAGTAGGGGGCGGCGTTGAGATTTCCTTCGTGATCCTGCGTCGTGACCCAGGCAATCGGACGAGGAGTGACGAGTGAGGCGAGAATGCGATAGCGATCGCCAGGAGGAATTGCTTCGAGATCAAAGGTCATGGACGAGGAAGGAAGATGTTCATCAGGCCCCCCTTGATCAAGCTTCTCTTAGGCAGCTGGCTCCGAATCCTTCTTTTTGAGGGCGGCTTTGGGTTCTTCGTCAGGCTCAACAATCTTTACTTTTGCTCCTTCGGGAGCGGTTGCCAGTCGGTTGGTGACCAGATGCCAATCTTCGATGAGGTCTTCGGTGACGACCAGATTCTCCGGGTCGGTCCAAATCGGAGTGATCTTTTGACGTTTGAGGGTGAATTCCGTCGGATGAATCGTGAGGATTTCATTGGGCCGACGCAGGGTTTCGCGAGGGATGACGAAGACATTTTCAATGGTGGCTCCCTCGAGGATCGCTCTCACCGGTTGTCCAATCCGGAGGGGGTTGGGCTTGTTTTTGCCCTTGGGTTGCATCAAGCCAAAAGGATCATCCACCCGGGCGATGACAAAGAGTTTGCGCGATCCCTCGTCGAGAATGCCTTCGGTGCGAACGATTTGGCCTTTCCAGGTCTGGCCTGATTTCTCGGTGAGGGCATCGACCAAGGTGACGTCGACCGGAGGGTCCTCGGGATTGTTCGGGAGTGTCACGTGCTTCAGTTCCCGCGCCGAGAGGGATAGGCGAACTTCAGCAAAGTCGGTGGAAAAAATTTCACCAAGAACAGTCCCTGAACTCACGGACTGGCCCAGCCCGACCATTCGCTCCCTCACCCTGCCGGCATAGGGTGCAACAACTTTGGTTCGTTCAAGATTGCGAACGGAGTCATCGAGATCTGCTTGGGCAGCCTTGACGTTGGCTCTGGCCTCCTTGAGTTGGGGTTTTCGAAGGACGAGGTCGGTCGGAGGCTCGGTGTAGCCCAGATCATTCCAATCGAGGAGGGCCTGCTTTGCCCGGGCCTCTTCCTGGGCGAGGCTGGCTTCCGCCCGGGCCAAGCGGGCCAGAGCGGCCGTCTTGGCGGTCTGGAAGTCTGTGGGGTCGATTTCGAGGAGAGTTTCCCCTTTTTTGAAAAATGATCCACTCTCGAAGTTTGGCGAGATTTTGCGCACCTGGCCGCTGACCCGGGGAGTCAGGGAGGTCTGGTTGTGGGGTTGAACGAGACCCTGGGACTGGAGGATGACCTGGTAGTCGGTTCGCTGGAGGATTGTGGCTTCGGCCTCGATGAGTCTGCGTTCCGCGCGGCGGGGAGGTGGCTTTTTTTTCTCGTCGGCCAGTTGTTGGAACGCAAAATACCCCGCCGCCAGGACAGCAAGGGGGAGGATAATACGAATCAGTTGCGCCATGAATTTGTCGAGTGTAACCCTGTTTACGCAAAATGCGAGCGGGGTCTAACAATCGATTTTCACAGCCGTCTACCACCGATAGGTAAGGGATGTCGTGACGGATTGCCAATTGATCTCGTAGTCGCCCAGAAATGCGGGCTGAATGTTTCGATCAATGTTGGCGTCTTTGAAGATTGTGTTGATATAGGCAACACTGAGGCTGACGCTGTCATTAAGATGGTAGGTTCCTCCAACGCTGAACATGTGGCGATCAGTGAGAGGAATGGCCGGAGAAAAGGTGTTGCCACCGATGGGTGACTCGGAAAAGAGGTAACCTGCTCGAAGGGTAAACTTGTCGTTGACGTCCCATTCGCCTCCAAGGCCGATGCTAAAAGAATCCCGCCAATCGAGGATGAGGCGCTCGTTTCCGGCATAGAGGGGCTGGTTTATGCCCACGTTGATCGGGATGTCATCGTGACTGGAATTACCAATCCACTCGTATTGGAAGCCGAGGCGAACGTCTTCGTTGACATCATATCGATAGGCCAGAGCGACGCTGCCCGGGTAGGTTAGGTCGGTCTCAAAATCGCTTTCAGGTGAAAATGCTCCCCCAAGGGCGGGTGGGATGTTCCCGACGCTGTAATCACCGGAGTATTCGATTTCGACCGGAAGCCTTGCAATGACAGACATGCGGTGCTTTTCAGCCAGCTGAATGTTGATCCCGAGGTAAGCGCCGAGTCCCCAGCCATCGCCGTCGAATTCAGCGCCACCTCCCGGGGTGGTCGGGTCCATGGTCGCAAGCCCCCAGGGATAGTCTTGTTTGAAATTCAGGCTCGAGTAGGCGATGTCCAAGCCAAAGCCAATCGAGACGGCATCGCTCGCTTGATAAGCAACCGCGGGATTCAAGGTGATATACTTCAGGTCAGACTCGTAAGGGGCGGTGAATTGGAAGGCACCTTCGCGAGGCCATTCCAGGGCGAGTCCAAAGGGAGCATTGGCTCCGATGCCAAACGCCCACTTGGAGTCGCTCGAAGGGCGGTGGACGAAGTGGAAGGAGGGGATGGGAATCCACTCACTTTTCATGGAGTCATTTCTGCCGGGGGAATCGAAATCAGTTTGGCCATAGAGCCCGTTCAGGGTGAACTGTATCGAAGACCGGTCGAGATCCAACATGTTGGCGGGATTGAGTCGCGCTACCGAAGGGTCCCGGCTCAGAGCGAGGTTCGATCCCACCATTCCCTGGCTTTGGGCCGAGGTCGGAAGATTACGAAGACCTTCCCCCGCGCGGCAGAGCTGGGATCCCGCAATTGTTCCCAAAAAAAGACCAGATGTTGCCCATCTTTGAATGCTTAGATGTCTTTGCACTCAGTACACGTACAAGAAAACTTTAGAAAAAGCCACTATATTTCCAACTCAACCAAAGAAAGGGCAGGTTTTTTAGAAATTTTATCCGGCGGCCTGCAGTGGTTCGATGGAATCCGCAGCAATTTTCCTGAGTTCCTCGATATCCGGAACATCGGTGCCAGGGCCGAAAGAACGGTCCTTCAGGGATTGAATGGATTTCTGGATCTTGCTGCGAGCTTCTTTGGGGATTTGGGTGTCTCGTTGCAGACCTTCGAGAAAGGCCAAGAGGCTGACCGGAGTGAGGGTTCCGGGGAGTTCCGGGCCGGTTTGAACGACAGGCTCTTCCTTCTTTTTAAAGAATAGGAAGTAGGTGGCGACGCCGATTGCCGGTATCAGCAGGGCGATAAAGAGGAGGTAGGGAGGGGACTTGGAAGAGCCACCCTGAATTGCGGTTGTTTGCTCGACTGCGACGAGATCGACATCTTCATATTTCTGCAGGGTGAGGCCTTCCCCCTCTTCGGTTGAAAGCTTGGCAAGAACTTCGGGGAAGGTGAAGTTCCCGGGAAGCTTGTCGGATTTTGGCTCCAGAATCAGGCGCCATTCGTGAGTCGAGATCGGGGCTCCATCATCGGTGCCGGCATCGAGTTCATCGACTTGCAATTCCCGGTCGTCGGTGGAGGTGATTTCAAAACCGTCGATGGGAAGTTCGATCAATTCCTCAAGCGGGGGAACCAGTCCGTGCCCGGAAGCCCGGATTTCCAGAGTGACCTTGCCTTCTTTTTCCGTCTCGCGTTGGTCAAGGATCATGGCGAGGGAGAGATCGCGGTATGGGCGTGTCGGAGCGTCGCCACTGGCATCGATCGGGATGGCGGCGGAGGCAATGGGGAGGACGACGTAGCCGGAGGTGTCGAGGAAATCGAGATCGATTTTGAGTGGTGGAATGGCGTCGATTTCAGGTCCCTTCGGCTTGAGAAGGAAGTATACGTAGGGAGTGACGGTCCAGCCGTCCTGCGCGTCGGTCCGGCTTGCGACTTTTGAGTTGTGAAAGGTGAGCGAGACGATCTCAAAATGTTCCTCGAGAACACTTCGTGCGCCTTTCTCGAACTTGTCGCGGTAGTCCTCGGTGGGGCGCCCGTAATTGTAAGAGTATGGTGAATTGGTCTGATTGATCAGGTAGCGTTGGAAGCCACCAGACTCGCGTTCGATCTCCTTGGTGTGGCGGAGATTGACGAAGAGACCGAAAGGCTTGCTGGCGTCGATTTGGTCGGGACCGTCGAGGTGGACATCGAGTTCGATCTCGGTGACGAGGTCTTGATAGTATTCGAAAACGCGGGCCGCTTCCTCGATTCGTTCGTGCTTGCCGGTGATCTGAAGGGCGGCCTCAAGGAATCGGTATTTCAGATCCGCTTTGACGTTGGCGAGGCGTGAATTGAGGGTCTTGGCAAAGTCGTCGAGGTGACGCGATCTCGCAGCTTCCGGGATGCTTGCGAGCGCGGCCTTAATCTTTGGATACTCAGCCGGAATGGGTTGGTGTTCGGCCTTGAGGGCGGCGAGATCCGGCGAGCCAAGTGCGGCATAAAACCAGGTGGTGAAAGCTTCTGTTGACTCTTCCTTTTCGTCTTCGAGCGGGAGGGTGGAGATGTAAGCCGAGGCGGCCTCTGCGAGGTCTTCGAGGGCAAAGGACTTGGTGGTCGAGTGCTCGGGGTGCGAGGCGATTCCGGCCTTGTAGTTTGACTCCTCGTATTTGATCGAAGCGAGTTGGACCTTGAGAGCCCAGTCATCGGGGTGCTGGTCCAGTGCGTCGAGACAAAGGTTTTTGGCCGCGAAATAACCTTTGAAGATTTGGGCCTCAAGTTCCTTGTCCTTGCGGTTGGTTTTGGCCTGCTCTTGCAGCTTCGGATTGGGCCAGAGAAGGGCGAGGTTTTGCCGCATGCGGCGGAGGAGGGAGGCGATGGTGCCGGAGTCGAGCTTGGAAGTTTCTCCAAAGACCGCAGTGAGTGCCTCGACCCGCCAGACCTCGGCTTGCGAGTGGGCCTGGATGAAGGCGTCGGCGAACTCCTCCTGAAAGTTCTCATCGAGTCCGAGGGCCTTCACCTCGGCCACCATATTGGCAAGAAGCTTGAGATTACGTTCCTGCTTGGAGCGTGTGAGCGGGATGGTTTCGGCGCGCTGATTGTAGCCGTAGTAATAAGAGTAGCTGGAGCGGTAGCGACTCTGTTGGTTTGGGTTATTGTTTTCGGCCCAAACCCGGATCATTTCGCGAACCAGCTCCTTGGTTTCCTCCGGCTTTACTTTTGCGAGCTTTTTGAGAATCGGGAAGGCTTTCTCCTCCTCCTTGACCTTGAGGAATAGCTTCGCGGAGAGTGCGATGTTCTCAAGTCGCACCGGGGAATCAATTTGCGCGAGCCACTGCTCATCCGGGCGGGTGCGGAGCAGATCCCCGGAGGGAATGGCTGGAATGGTGCGTGAGTTGGTCTGCCGGACGGGGGGCTGGTAGCGTGAGTAGAATAGATTACCAAAGGGATCGACCTGCGCTTGCGGGCGCATCGAGTTGGAGGTGTCAAGGCGATAGGATCGTTCGGCCTCTGCGTTCCAGTTGCGAACGTAAAGAGTAAGGATTTCCTGCCAGGGCTTGAGGTCAATTTTCGCGTTCGATGTGAGGGCGGCGACCGCTGCGGTCTGGAGCTTGAGTTGCTCGAGGCGGAAATCCGCCGAGCGGTGTTCGCGAACCTGGGAAGCCAGGGTTCCGACGGTTGCGAGGATTTCAAAACCCTCGGTGGATGCGTTGGCAAAGGTCTTCACGAGCCAGTCGCTCCCGGTGCCGTCTTCGAGGTCGGGAACAAGAGCGAGGGCCCGGTAGAGAGCCTCGGCCCGCTCGCTGAGCGGTGCCTGTTTTTCGCTAATGATCCCAAGGGAAATTTTCCAGGCATTTTCAAGATGCCCTCCACCACGATCAGCGGAGTGGGATTCGGCATGGTAGCGACCGAGGAGGTTGAGGGCGGGATAGTTTTTTGTCTCTTCGGCTTCCTTGATAGCCGGGAGAAACGGTTCGGTCTCGTCGAGGTGGCCGGCTTCGATCAAGAGCCGTGCAGTGCGAGCCTTGGTTTCTTCATCGCCGAGCCCGAAGTAGCGGGTTCCTTTGGCGAGGACGGCGAAGAAGTCACTTGGGGGCTTGCGGTCGCCTTTGATCAAGCCCGCGAGTTGAGGGAGGATGGTCTTGTCGGGAGCTTTTTGCGAAGCATCGGTAAGGGCTAGAAATTCTTCGGGCCGGAGATACTGCTCTTGTTGGTGTTGCTTGGCGCCGAGGCTGGTCAGTTCCTTGCGCGGGCGGACGGTGACCGGCGCATTCAGCTGGGTGACAATTTGACGGAAGGCCAGAGTGGCGTCACCGGCCGGAAGAGCGGCAAGGTAGGTTTTGACTTCGCCCCATCGTCCCAGGGTGACGTCGCGGGTAAACTTGTCGAAGTCGTTCTTGAAGGCCGCAAGTTTTGCCTGCTCTTCCCGCTGCTTTGTTACCTGTGGATTCTCCGGGGGGCCCACTTCAGGATCTTTTGGGACATCGGGAACCGCTGCGGGAGGCTTTCCTTCCTGATTTTTCTCGGCCAGGCGGGTGGCGAGAATCCCGGAAGTGGTGCGATCGATTTTGAGGCCCTGAAGCAGTTTTGTCCGTTGCTGCTCGGGTGTCTGCGGTGGCCTTGACGGGCGGGATGAATTGGCGACCGCGGACGTGGTTGGACGGCCTGCTTCTTGTTCAAGCCTCATCAGGATCTCGGGAGGCAGGGTGCTTTCCTCGATGGTGAGCCGCCGGGAACTTTGAGCTGACGCTGAGATGAGGGTAAGCGAAAGCGGTAGGAGATTCCTAAATTTCATGAGGTTGGGATCGTGAGGTGAACGATGGGATGGCTAGGAGCCGGAGCCATCCGCCGGTGGTCCGGAGCCTGCGCCACGGGAGTCCTGTGGCTTCTTTCCTGGCTTGGCTTTTGGATTCGGGCGACCGCCCGAGCTGCAGCCCTGTCATTGGCTGGGAATCGGCAGGCCGTAGAGTTCGGTCGGCTCGGCGCGGGCCAGACGAATGGCTGATTCAAGATCGGCGAGATGCTTTTTCTGGTCGGAGCCGGTTTGTGCGAGGAGCTTGTATTCCTGTCGGGCGGCTTCAATTTCAGGCTCCCATTCTTCGGCGGGAAGACCCTCTAGCTTCATGAGGTACGTCATATAGTAACGGGCATTCGCGAGGGCGGAGAGGGCTTCTTCCTTGAGACCGGGTGAAATGGAGGTGTCGTCGTTGAGTTGAGAGACGAGCTCGGCAAGATCTTCCCGGGCTTCGGGAAGGCCTGAATTTTGCATCTTGGCTTTTGCAATCTCGAGCTGGATCCTCATGGAGACCTCCTTGTTTTCTTTGGGGAGTTTGGCGAGCGCCTTTTGATAGGTTTCAATGGCGGAGGTCCAGTTTTCCTCTTTGACAGCGGATCGAGCCTCGGTGAGAAGAGCTTCGGTTTCGTCAAGTTTTACTTGTTCCTGTCCTGGACCGTAGTGGTAAGCGGCAAAGCCGAGGGGCACGAGGAGCCAAAGGGTGGCTAGGATGATTCTCATAGAGTTAAAGGAGTTCTGCGGTCCATCTAGCACTTTTTACGCCACGAAAAAAGGCCGCTTTTTGCAACATGAGCTGAGTCGTGAGCTTCCGGGATTTCTGCTTGACGGTGTGGAGATCCTATACTACTTGATAGGGGTCTAAATTTAAGACCAAAGTAAAAATCAATCATGAAAAAATTCCTCTCCCTTCTCTCCTTAAGCTTGGTTTTCGGCTTCTCCAGCGCTTTCGCCGCAGACCCCGTCAACACCGAGTGCCCCGTGAAAGGCAAGGCAGTCGATGCCAAGAGCAAAACTGCCAGCGTCGAGGTCACCTTCTGCTGTGACAAATGTAAGTCTAAGTTCGATGCCGACGTGTTGGCTGGACTGAAGAAGTTTGCCGCCACCGAGGACGGCAAGTGCCCGATCAGTGGCAAGCCGGTTAAGGCTTCCAAAAAGTCCACCGCTGCTGTTGGCGTTTGCTGCGGCGGCTGCAAAAAGAAGGTCGAAGCTGATCCGAAGAAGCATCTCGCCAAGGTCAAGTAACTCGCGACCGATCCGATTTTACAACGACCGCTCCATCACCGGGGCGGTCGTTTTTTTTGGCTCGAAGGATTCGGTGTCTCAAAAATATCATTTTGGATTCCCTGTTCCCGAATGTTTTGTTCGGAGAGAGTCGTCGGGTAAACCACCGGCTTGCTGTGCCGTGGCGCCGCCTGTTGAGAGAAAAAGGAAAAGAACCCACGGAAACCTACCGAATGACTTTTCGAACAGTCATTTGGTTCGCTTTTTCATCGGTTTCCGAACTTATCTCCAGCGGTGACCAGAATCCATGGTTAAGTGGCAAAGTCTGTCCCACCCAATGTTCGTTCCCCTACTATGGTTATCAGCCGTGTCCTTTCTGGGTTACGGTCTGGGATGCGTTTTCACCGGGCGCATGCGTGCGGAGTTCGAACGCTTCGGGCTCGCCCGGCATCGGGTCATTGTAGGGGTGACACAACTTGCAGGTTCAGTCGGTCTGGTGGCAGGATTGCACTTTCCTGTTGTCGGCCTGGTGGCTTCCGGCGGACTCGCCCTGCAGATGCTGATGGGGGTTGGCGTCCGCATTGCCATCGGAGATAGTTTGCTTCAAACCCTGCCGGCCACTTTTTACTGTGTCCTCAACGCCTATCTTTTCTCCGGCCTATTAAGGCAGTGAAAGAATCGCGATGATGACAGAGAGCAAAAGCATGATCAGGGCGGGCACAAATTTGACGAAAGGATCCCCAGCCCTAAGGTGCATGGTGATCGCTCCCGCCATGAGCACCACGAGACCCACGGCCGACGGGAAGATTACTTCGGGTTGCCAAATCCCGAAGATGAGAGCTGCCGCGCTGGTAAGTTTCAGGGCGCCCACCAGCCACATGAACCACCCCGGAAGTCCGTAAGCGGCAAATTCCTCTCGCATATTCTTTGCGGACTTGCCCCGATAATTGGTGCCTTTGTTAAAACGAAGAACCCAGACGTTGATCAAGCCCCCCGCGACTAATAATTGAAGGGTGGTCAATAAATACGTCATCGCTGGTAGTCTTGAATACGCTGGCGGATCTACAAGTGATTATTGAAATTCCCACCTAATTCATTCTCGTGGTGAGTAGCCGGGGGACACTCATGCCTTTCGACTGCTTGGGGTTTCTCTATGGTGTCTTCCCAACCCCGCTCGTTTTGGTTGCTTGTTGTTCCTTGAATTGGGGATTTGGTTTCGCATAGGGAAGGCGGGCAATTTCAGTGATCGAGAAATAGGTGTCGAGAGCGGTGGAGGCTACGGTGCCAAGCTCTGTGAGATCGAGCGAGCCGTCTTTTTTGATGGTGTGTTCGGGAAGATCGATGAGTTTGACGCGCCCTATTATGAGCTTTGTATCGTTTGATGGGATATCGATGATTTCCTCGAGGGCGAGTCCGATGCGGAGTGGGCTTTCCTTTACGAATGGTGATTCAAAGCCGGTGTGATGAAATTCCGTAAGGCCCGTCGCTTCGAATTCAGAGATGGTGGATGGGTAGCGGGCCGAGCATTGGTGGGCATGTTTTAAGATCCCGGCGGTGATGTGATTAAGGCTCCATTCCTGCGTATCGAGAATGTTCTTCAAAGTGTGCCGATCCACGGTGTCGGGGCGGGTGACCATTCCGAGCAAAACAGGATTGGAACCAAGGTGCGTGACACTCGAGAATGGTGCGAGATTCGAGTGTCCGGTGGCGGAACGGGTGCCGACGAGGCAGATTGGTTTGGGGCCTGGAAGAGTGGTGGCAAGTTGGACGCGGGGAAGTTTATCCATGGCCTCCAGGTCCGCTGTTGAAATGATCATGGCGGAACCTCGGGCTGATTGAACAGGAGGCAAGTTTGACTTTTTGCGTGAACGGAGTTGTCGAATTACAAATCGCTCTGTCAGTTTGATCCAAGGGAGGGGAGCAACGGCCATCGAGTGCGTTCAGGGCTATTCAATGAGAACCCGCAGCCGGAAGAATTGACGGGGTGTTGTTGAAAAAGGTCTCGTGCTTCGCCAGATGGAGGTCGCTGTCCCATCACCATTTGAAACCCGTTGATGAAGGACGATGTCTGCGGCGAGGTTGGACCAGTTTTCCAAATCGAGAGATACTTGAGCGCTGGCTTCGACCTCGTCCGTCCCTACCTTGTGGGTGACGGTGTAGGTGGGGAAGATTTGCCCGAGCTCAACCATTGTTCCATATTCGAGATTGGGTTGTGTGTCTCCAAAGGTCCCGTCCGAGGTGCCCAAATAATACTCAATCAACGCGGGAACTCCATCGAGGTCGGCGTCAGCAGTGGCATCGCCAACGAAGGCCGGGCAGACATCATTGGTGCCGGGGTTGCCCCCACGCAATGCGCTTGCTCTCCAGCTTGAAGCGAGGTTGTGATCCGGGAGTGATTCCGGACTCACCAGAACGAGGCTAAAGTCATCGCCATCGGCTTCTTCCGGCCACGGGGAACTATCACCGTAGGTGAAGGATTGAATGATGATGCCAGTGTTGTTTTGCAAGGTGATGAGTTCACCTCCGTTGCTCAAGACCGTGCCGTTTTCGAATTCGCCGGCAATCGGGAGGCCGGTGCCATAGCGGGCTTCGAAGGCCACCCGGTTTGCCACAACGAGGATGTGCTCGCCCGGTGCCAGGGTGGTGGCACCAGGGAAAGTGAAGTCAATGCCATCGGTGAAGCGGGTCCCGCTGAGGTCGAGCGAGCTGGCTCCCACATTAAGGAGTTCGATGAATTCAGTGTCTTCAACCTGACCGGCCGGGTTGTAGAAGAGTTCCGAGACGACGAGTTTATCGGGGCCGGGGGTGTCAGGTCCGCCCGTGCGTGTGACAGTGATGCTATCAGTTCCGACAGGGTTGCCCCGGCTGTCGAAGGCTTCGAGAGTGATGGCATTGCTGCCAATCCCCAGGGTGAGAGGAATCTCCCAGTCATCGGTGGTTTTCCACGTCGTGTCCAGGACGGTGCCGTTTGAGAGGCGGATCTCGTTCACGTTTACCCAGCCTGTACCCTCCAAAATGACAGGGCTGTCCGAGGTGGTCAGATTGTTTCCGCCGTTGGTGGTGATGGCGAACGAGACCTGGGGAACTTGCGAGTTAACTTGGCTCAAGATGTAATTTGAGCGACTGTTGATGTAGCCCAGGTCGTCAGAAAAGACATTGCCTCCGGGAACACACTCATCGAAGTGGCTTGTCCACGGGGCCATCCACGACTGGTTGTAAACGGTTGTGCAGATCTCATGGAGGTGGGCGAGGTAGGCACGCCGGTAGCTTTGATTCGCAACAATGCGGTTGAGCTCCCGGTTTTCGAAAATGTTGCGGGTGGCACTGAAAGCGAAATCAAGATCGTGTGGGAAGTAGAGGATTTTGCCATCGGGGCGACCATAAAATTGACCGTTGTGTCTGGAGTTAGAATAGAAGGAATCTCCCGCTCCAGTGGCGCAAGAGTAGGCGAGCGCCCGCAGCCATTGATCAACGTCGAGGACGTCGGCCACGCTTGCGTTAAAGTCAGCACTTGATTTGCTAAACTGCTTGCCGAGCGTCATCGCAGGCAGGTAGTCATCAAATTCCTGGTTGTTCTTGATGAGGTAGGTCCAGCGATAAGCCTCGGGGTCATCGCCCATGTTGTTGATGTCCCTGCCAAGAACGTTATCGGGTTGGGGAACTTTGTAACCGCCAGCGTCTGTCGTGGTAGGATAGTAAACAAGCTCGTATTCGTATACGGTGCCATCGCTGCCGTCTTCAAACTGATCTTCCAAAAAGACGGAGCCAAAGCGGGCCATTTGCAGCACTGCGGCGCTGGTGTGGATGGGATTTGGTGAAATGACATAGGCGAGGTCGTTAAACTCCCCCGGCACACCGCCCGATGAGGTGGCCATGAGGTCAAAGAGGATTTCGCGTTGCCCCACGACCTGGCCTTCCGACCGGTCGATGGCCACGCTTCGGTGAACGTTGCGAAAGAGCTGGTCAGAGGGGAATCCAAGGTTGAAGCCAACCCGGTTTACTTGACCGCGGGCTCGCTGAGAACCCTTGATGCGGACCCCGGCATCGTAATAGGGCTTGTTTTCGCGGTCGATGACGGTGCAGGGAACCCGTCCGTTGCTCATGAGATTTCGGGGGGTGAACATCCAGGTGAGATCGGCGGGGTCCATCACGATGCGGATGTTGTTGATGCAGCCGGTGGTGGCGGCACGGCCGTCTTCGACCTCATACATGGCCCGGGAGTCCGGTCCGCCGGCCGGAATGAAGGTGCTGGCTCCGAGGTCATCGGTGGCTGTTAGATAAAATTGTACGACATTCCCTGTACTTTGGCCGGGAATTGTTCCCTCCCACTTTGAGGTGGTGCCAATCCGGGACATGGCCACATTGGTGAACGCACCTCCTTCGATCCGGTAGTTTAGAATCAGAGAACCCACACCGTCGGCATCGAATACATCAGCGCTCACGGTGACACTTTCTCCGGGTGCAGGGACAACAGGTGAATGGGTGAGGTTTTCCGACGTCGGTCCGGCGTTTGTGACGAGTGTGGAATTGGGTGCGCCCGGAGTGCCGAAGATCTCCGGTCTCTCGAGGTGGAAGGTGTGTGGAATACGATTGAAGTAGAGGCGGGTGTGAAGAAGGTGGCTTCCGCTCAACCAACGGGCGCGGAAGGAAACTTCGTATTCCCGTCCGTTGCTGACGCTGCGATTATTGGCGAGGGTGGCTTCAACATGGTTGTGCTGGTGTTCCGTCGAGCCGATGGCTTTGAGGTAGAGGACGTTTCCTCCTCCATCGGGGTCGGGGACGATTTCGACATCACGGTGGTTTCCAAGTGCCCTCCAGGAGTTGAGGTTGTCAAAGGTTCCGTTGCTAATCATGGCTACGGCAGCGCCATCCGGGTTTTCGGTGACGGTGAGGTCATCGAGTAGGATCTCTCCTTCTTCGAGCATACCAAAGATGAACTCGCGCCATTGGCCATCGTTTCCGACGGGACTGGAGGATGCGGTGGCGCGGAAGGTGTAGGTTTGCCATGAGGTTCTTGAAAGTTCATCACTGGCGGCCCAGGCGGCGGGCATGGAGTTGTCGGCGTCCGGATCAATGAGTTCGATGGTCGAGCCCAGGGCATCGGCTTTGTCGGGCCATCTGCCCCCGTCGAAGTAGCGAAGAGTGTCGACTGGATTGTTGTTTCGGTCTCGCAGGGTGATCGTTTCGCTGCGGCGGCTCAGGCTCCCCTCAAATGGTCCGAGAGCCGTAATGCCCGGATGCTGGGTGGCAAGGGTGGCGGGGTCGTTCGCGATGACGAGGAAGGCCCCGGCAGCGAGGGTGGTGTTTTCCGGAAAGGTGAAGTTAATACCCTCGCCGAAGTCCCAAGATGAAAGGTCGACGCTTTCGCTTCCGCGGTTGTAGAGCTCAATCCACTGGGTGTTGCCGGGGCGGGATGGGAGTGGGGGAAGGCCGGGGTCGAGGATGAATTGGGCTTCTGCTTCAAGATCAAAAGCGATGTCACTGCTTCCAATGGTGCGTTGGTGAACCTCGACCGAGATGCGATTTGTTCCGGCGACAGCGGTGCCCGGAGGCACGGGGATTGGGGAGAATTCAGACCATTCGGCATCTCCCACAGAGCCACTGGCGAGAGTGGAAGAATCGACATCGCCCTCAGGCATTTGGAAGCGGTCCAATTCCACTCCGTTGAGATAAAAGATAGCGCCATCGTCGATACGATGTCTCAGGTTTAGTGTTTCGAGATCACCGGCCTCTTGGGCGGTGAGGGTGAAATCAGTTTCGAAATAATAGGTCACCACTCGAGGGAAATTACCGGCGGGGTTGGATAGGGTTGCAGTGTTTAGCCCGGTATCGTAGGCGAGGAAGGTTGCTCCTGATTGCCAATTGCCGCCTACCGGGTGATTGTTGGCGGCCCAGTCGGAAGCGAGTGAATCGCCACTTTCATTGTAGCGCCACGTTGCTCCCGAGGTGACGAGCGAGCTACTTTCGATGGTCGGGGGCACGCCGGGATCGGAATCGAGAATGGGTGGGTTGTAGCAGATCTCGTTGATGACAATGTCGGTTTCGAACTCGAAGGAATTGGCCGAGCCTGGAGTCTTTACGTTCGGAAAAATCCACTGTCCGGGATATTGTGGGCTGAGGCCGCGAAGGCGGTTGGTGATTTCCTGTCCGTCGGCCAGGGCATTGCCGTTTGATGAGAGCAGAAAGACCTTGTCCCCGGCGATCGGGATGACACCAAGGGCGTTTTGATCGAGGAGAAGAATTCCGCCGGGATTCAGAGTGGTCGAGGGGAGCGGGATCAAAGTGGTGCTGGAGCCTTCAATTTGAACGGAGTAACCGTTCGTGGTGATGGGGGAAGTGCCGGGGTTGATCACTTCGACGAAAAAGTCGGCCGACCCGGCAGCGGGGATTTCGTTGAGGGCGAGTTCATTAATGGTGTTTGGATCCTCCGGGGTTTCGGTTCCCTCAAGCGTGGCTGCAAATGAAGTCGAGGTGTTGCCGGAAGCCGGGTGCAGGGAGATCGCGAGGACGTTGGGACCGCTTTGAAGTGCGGCCCCGGGGATGGTGACGAAGCCCGAAGTGGACGGGGATGATACATCACTCAGGGCTTTGCTCGAGTGGGAGATCGCTCCGGCTGGCATATTGATGCGCTGGATTTCAGTTCCATTGAGATACACGACTGCTCCGTCGGCGACGAGTTGGTTCAAACGGACCGAGGTGTTGGCGGGATTCCCGGTGAAATTGAACGTTTGGCGGAAGTAAGAGGTGGCTCCGTTGTCGTTGATCGGAGTGGTCACGGCCGAGCCGGGGAAAGCGGTGTCGAGGCCATATCTCGATTCGAGATAAGCACCGACCGCTTCGAACTCGGTCGGTGTCAGCTCGTCTTCGTAAATAAGAAGTTCGGCGATATCTCCGTCGAATCCACCGCTTCCGCCGAAGTGATTTCCAATCACGATGGGTTGGGGATTGAGCGCGGCTCCGGTATCACCATCGGTGGATTCGAGCACGCCATCGATCCAGAGTTCGAATTGGTCGGAAGTCCGGTTGCGTCGAATCGCGACGATTTGATAGTCACTGGTGGAGATGGAGGTCGACGAGATGGGGCCACCCAGCCCGGAGCCGTTGTCATAGCGTTTTTGAAAGGTAAAGCGTCCGCCATCTGATTTGAGCGATGTGAGCGGGTTCCCGCCGCCGGCAGTCTCCCGATCCCAAATGTAGGGTCCGCTTCCATTGGTGATCCCGCCGTTTCCGGGAGTGGAGTTGGCTTTCACGACGGCAAAGAAGACGAAGCCGGAGGTTCCTCCGATTCCCGGCGCGACGGAAGTACGAAGGGCATCGTTGCCATCAAATCGGACTGCGGGTTCTCCCGATGGGGTGGCATTGGTTGCGAAGCTGGGATTGCCGGTGGCGGTGGCAGTTTGCGTTTGTCCGTCGGCCGTGGCGGTGTCGGGCCAGGAAGAGACAGTCTGACCGTTGCTGAGAGTGAGGTCGCTGGCGCGGAAGCGTTCGACGAGGTGGTCGGTCACGGTGAGCGAAGCCGGGCCGCCGCCTGCGTCCGTGCCAAAAAGGGTTTCGCCGGAAGTCCAGCTGGAGTCGTCAAAGCCGGAGGTGTTCCATTCTGGAGGTGGGTTGTTTCCGGAGTCATCGAATTTCCACGGAGCGTCATTTGCGACGAAGACGTAGGGGATCGGGCTGCCGGCCTGCGGGAAGTTTGCGGCTCCCGGAGTGCCCCCGATTTGCGAGCTGCTTCTCCACGAGGAGCTCTTCCCCGATAGAAGGGAATTTTCAATTTTGGCAAGCGTGGCTCCCGACCCATCCGGGCCGACGGGCCATTGGCCGGAGTCGGAGTAGTCGACCTCGTCCATGAGTCTTTCCGAGCGGCTTCTGAGCCTGATGGTTTCTCCGCCATTGGCGAGGCTGCCGGTGAATGGTCCTGCAACATCGAGACCGGCGAGAGCCGGGTTGGAAGGATCTCTGGCAATCAGAAAGTAGCCGCCGCCGGGAATGATTGTTCCCTCGGGGATGGTGAAATTGACTCCGCCCGTGATCTTCCAGCCGGAAAAGTCGACGTTGATGGCCATCTGGTTGTGGACCTCAATCCACTCAAGATCTTCGGACGCTCCTTGCGGGTTGTAGTTGATTTCGTTGAAGGTCACTACGCTGTCGGAAGCATTTAATGATTGCACCAGTGCGAGAAAGAGGAGTGTTTTTTTCATACGTGTGGAAAGGAAGCGGGCGGCCCTCCATTCTGAGGGCCGCCCGTGATTCGTAAAGAAGGGAAATCGTTTCGAAGAAGATTACTCCTCGATGCGGTAAAATTCCTTCAGGTCACTGGTCTCGAAGGCGGGAATGATGGCCTGACCACCGCCTGCGACGTCGGTTGTCACCGAGAGTGGCGGATCCAATGGAAGGAAGTTGCCGATCAGGTTGGGCGATTTGGTCACCTGATATGTTGTCTGGGGCCTGCCTCGAAATCCGATGGCGAACCGTCCGTCTGCAAGGAGAATTTGGTTGGTGATGAGAATCTGGCCGGGAGGGACTCCGGTCGCTACTTCATTACTGAGTGCATACATGTGGAAGCTACCGCTGACTGCGGGGCCGCAAGGTTGGGTGTTTGCGGCGATGACGAGTTCGGTCCCCTGGGCGGTGTATTGGTAGGTCAGGTAGTAGGCATCATGGAGATTTCCGGAGCCGGTCAAAATGCCCGGACGGTCCAGTGGCATGGAGCTGAATGGCTGAACGATTTCCGAGCCGTTGGTGAAGATCACGTCGATAGGGCGCCCGGCTCCTTCCGTGTCCCAGAGGCGGCTGTAGATCCTGAGATCATAGGTGGTGCCTGGGGTTAATCCGGACAGCGTAAAGGTCTGGCTGTTACCGGGGGCGGCTCCAGTGCCGGAGTAGGTGAAGGAGTTGAGTAGGGATTCAATCTCAGTATCGGCTCCAGCTTCGAGTGGAAGCCAGTCACCCGGATTATTGACGATGGCACTGAAGTTGGTTCCATTGGTATCCCACAGAAAGTTGGCCGGCTGGATGTTGGGGTCGAGCGGATCAAAGGAAACTCCATTGACGGTGGCAGTTTGCCCTCCGCTCACGAGATGAGTGTAGGTTTTCGAGGAATCGATTCCACTGCTGGCGGCATCGGTGATAGGGACAATGGCGACCGGTCCCACGGGTCCGGGGAGGTCGTTGGCATCAAACGGGCTTGAGCTGTAGGTGATTTCCCAGCTGTCGATGGCATAATCGCCATCGGTATCACAGAGGGTCGGATCTGTGCCGGTGTCGTTCATGTCAACTAGGGTGCCGGTGTTGGTTTCGACTTCGTCGCTGAGTCCATCGAGGTCAGTATCGGGGTTGGTTGGATCGGTCGTCGGGCGGCTCCCGGAGGGATTGATTTCCTCGTTGTCGCTCAGGTTGTCGTTATCGGTGTCGCTCTCGGTGGGGTCGATGTCGGGATACAGCAGGCTGGCTTCCAGTTCTTCGGCATCGCTGAGTCCGTCGGAGTCGAAGTCCTCGTTGCCGGTGACGGCGGAGAGATCGGTGAGATTTCCGGCCCAGCGTTGTTCCCAGTCATCCGTGAGATTGTCGAAGTCGTCGTCCTTGTTGAGACTTAGGGTGAGAATTCGTTCCAAAGATTCAGTCCCGGTGCCTTGGACGCGGATGGAGTATAACTGGCCGTCCACGGAATTTCCTCCGGTGAAATCAAAATTTCCGATCTCGAGGCGACCGCCGGTGATTTGGAATTTATCATTGTCGGTGTCCCCATCTCCGGCCACCAAGGTAAAGGTTGAGGTGTCGGGGTTTTCCTGGAAGGTCGCGGAAAGGTCTCCGATGAGGCTTCCCTGCGGTGCTCCGGAAGCAAAGGAATTTCCGCTGAGCTCAAATCGATAGTCGCTCTGCGTGATGGTTGAGATTGCCACATTGTCCAGAAGAGTACTCTCCAGGTTCCCGATTTCGAAATAGAGTTCTCCCGAATTATTATCCCAGGTGAATCCCGTACCGTTATAGACTTCCGTGCCATCGACGGTGGCTACGACGTCGATATTGCCACCATCATCAAAGGTGCTGAAGCTGAAATCAACCACGACATGGCGGGTTCCGATCGTCGGAGTGAATGAACCCTGCGCGCCCAGTCCGGTGCCATTGTCAAAGACCTGGGTTCCGCCGTTGAAGCGAAAAAGCAACCCCACATCAGTTTCAGGTTCATTCACCCGGAAGCCCGGTTCACCTGTCCCTGGTCCACTGATACCCATATTGACCGACACCCAGTTGTTGGAGTCGCTGTTTCCTGCGATCCAGTCGAATTCGACGCGAATCCCACCATCGGAAAGAATGAGCGGGCCTGTGGAAGGGGAAGCCCAATTGTGCCAGACTCCCGGAGTTGTGGTGTCATTGTCGGGATCCTGGTGGAAACGAATTCTACCCGTCCTGTTGTTCAGGAAGTTGAGCTGGTTTCCAGCGATGCCATGTTGGATCCGTGACGAGCGAATCTGGATGTCGGAAGCCACCCCGCTACGACGACCGGTTTGGTCCGATTGGTCGAGATTCCCGGTGTCCGGGGCATCGAAGGTGTCTTGCAAGAGGAGGGTCTGGGCTCCGGCGAGGCAGGAGCAGCCCATGAGAATTCCGAGAGCGGTTTTCATACTGGTGTGTTTGTTTTGGGGGGAGGCAGAAAAGGGTAGCGACCATTCAGTTTGAGCGACGGCGCCGGACAAGACCCGCAAGGCCTAGTAATGACATGAGCACAACCGAAGGCTCGGGGATGGATGAGATTGTCACATTATCGAGCAAGGTGTTCTGCAAGTTGCCGATTTCGAAATAAAGCTCGCCGCCATTGTTATCCAGTGTGAAGGGGTTTCCATTATAGACCTCGGTGCCATCGACGTTCGCGATCAGGCCGACGTTTGTTCCGTCTGCAAAGGAATCGAGCGTGTAGTCGAAGGTGACCCGGCGGGTGCCGATGGTTGGAGAAAAAGAACCTTGTGCGGTTAAGTCGGCGCCGTTGTCGAAAAGCTGGGTTTCGCCGTTAAAGCGCAGGAGCATTCCGATATCAGTTTCCGGATGGTTCACCCGGAAGCCGGGTTCCGGAACTCCCGGCCCGCTGATGCCGAAATTGACGGAGACCCAGTTGTTTGTTGAGTTGTCGGTCACGTTCCAGTCGAACGCGATGCGGAGATTTTGAGTTCCGAGAATGGTGGAGCCGGTAATGCCCGAGGCCCAGTCGTACCAGATGCCGGCCGTCCCGGTATCATTGTCGGAATCATCATGGAAACGAATCCGACCGGTTCGGTTGTTGAGGAAGTTCAGCTGGTTTGAGACGATTCCATGCTGGATCCGGGAAGAGCGAACTTGAATCCCCGGAACAAGGCCGGATCGACGGCCGGTTTGATCGGACTGATCCAGGTTGTTGATATCCGGTGCATTGAAATTGTCCTGAAAAAGGACCGTTCCGGAAACGAGTGAAGAGGAAAGGGCGAAACCGGCGATCAGAATCGAGTTTTTATTCATGAAGAAAATTATTTGTTTTAATAAGGTGCAGGTTTGGATCTAGATCACAAGAAACCGTTGTTTGGCAAGCTAAAACGCCCGGCTTGCTGCCGGGGAAATACGCTTTTGGAAGGAGGGGCCTGAAGCCACCTTTGGGCCGGGATCGAGCGGGAGGCAAGGGGAGTGGATTCGGCTTCCAGCTCCGTGTTCCGATTTGCCAGGCCAAAAGCTCCGGACAAACTCCGCTGCGTTCAGGCCGTTTGTTGACCTCAAAAAGTATCTTCCCGGATTGAGCGCAACGAACGCATCTCCATTCAGACTGCTATCGTACTCGCTTTGGTAAAGGTGATGATGTCATCGAGACCATCTCCGTTGAAGTCGCCCGATTCTGGAAACTCGTCTTGAGACGAAAACGCGGATCCCCAAGTCTCCGGAGCTGGACAACCGCGGGGACCAAAGGTCTGCTCATTCATCTCCAGTCGTAAGATGGAAGCGATAACGACCAGCTTCTCCAAATCGTTACATAGAACTTTCATTATTGTCGTGCCCCCGCAACCTGACAGGAAAAATTCAATATCAATCGGGTGTGCGTATTGAGGCACGTTGAATGACATCTGAGGAATTCTGAAACAAGTCATGCAGAACAAGGTATGCAGTGTGGATTACCAGCGGCAAACGAGAACCGCTGATGTCAAGATGTCAGGCGATGGTGCAACCACCCCGAGCCCCGTCGCTCGCCTTGAAACGCCAGATACCTGGCTCTGCTTGGCAGTGGGTTTCGAAGAACCACCGAACTCCCTTCAAGCGTTCCTACACATGCAGGTCAGTCAGCACGGATTCATCTCAATTTCTATAACGTTTTGCTCGAATCTCACTGAGCTTGGCAGACTGTTAAGCCGGTCTCCGTGGCAGCTTTTAGGCTCCTGGTTTGCTGGTCCCACGAATGCAAAGCAGGCTTCAAATCAGTTCATCATTCCTCGATACGGAAGAACTTTTTAGCTTCGCTTGTTTCGCCCGCAGAGATGACAGCCTGACCCTCGCCGTTAATATCGGTGGTGGCGGTAAGAGGGGGATCAAGCGGGAGAAAGTTGCCGACGAGGTTTGCCGATTTGGTCACTTGATAAGTCGTTTGCGGTTTGCCCTGAAACGCGATGGCAAAGCGACCATCGCTCAAGAGAATCTGGTTGGTGATCAGGATTTGTCCAAGCGGAGCACCGGAGGCGATTTCGTTGCTCAGAGCGTACATGTGGAAGCTTCCGCTATTTGGAGGCGCGCACAGGGGAACAGTCGCATCAACGATGAGTTCGGTGGTTTGTGCGGTGTACTGGTAAGTGAGATAGTAGGCGTCGGTCTGAATTCCCGAGCGGGTGAGGATGCCCGGGCGATCCAGCGGCAGGAAACCGAAGGGGCGAACCGTTTCGTCGCCGTTGGTGAAGACAAGGTCGCTGGGGCGGCCCGAGCCTTCAGTGTCCCATTGGCGGCTGTAAATCCGGAGGTCGTAAGAAGCTCCGGGCGACAGGCCGGTGAGGGTGAATCGCTGGGTGTCTCCGGGATTGGGGCCATTTCCGGAATAGGTGAAGGAACCCAAAAGGGTTTCCACGTTGGCGCTCACGCCCGCCGCGACTGGATCCCAGTCACCATTGTTGGCGATGACCTGATTCATGGAGCGTCCCATGGAATCCCAGATGACATTCGCAGGTGAGATGGTGGGGCTCAGCGTCTCGAAAGTGACCCCATTGACGGTGGATGGCTGACCGCCGCTGACAAGGTGGGTGTAAGTCTTGGCTGGATCCAGTCCGGTGCTGGCATCGTCGGTCATAGGGACAATGGCAACCGGGCCCACGGGATTGGGATAGGAATTAACGTCAACCGGGTCGGAGTTGTGGGTGACCTCCCAGCTATCGATGGAGTAGTCTCCGTCCGTGTCGCAAAGGGTTGGATCTGTTCCGGTGTCGTTCGCGTCGGTAAAGGTGCCGCTGTTTGATTCAACGGCATCGCTCAATTCATCGCCATCGGTGTCTTCGGCGGTGGGGTTGGTCTGAAGGCGGGGACCGACAGGATTGATTTCTTCATCGTCGCTCAGGGTATCGTCATCACTATCGTCATCAGTGGGATCGATGTTTGGGTAGGCGGGCACTCCACTGCCAAAGTTCCCACGGCTGATTCTAAATTCCTCGAGGTTGGTGAGGCCGTCTTGATCGAGGTCTTCTTCGCCGGTTTCTCCGGAGAGGATTGTGAGGTCGGTGGCCCATTGGAGTTCCCAGTCGTCATTGAGTCTGTCGTTGTCATCGTCACGGAGAAGGGTCAGGAGGAGCACGCGTTCGGTGGTGCTGCTTCCAACGCCCTGAATCCGGATCGAAAATTGCTGGCCATCGGTGAACTCTGCTCCGCTGAAGTCGAAGTTGCCGATTTCAAGGCGGTCGCCATTGATCTGGAACTTTCCGTTATCGGTGTCGCCGTTGCCTGCCACGAGGGTGAAGGTGGACGGGTCGGGGTTTCCTTCGAGACTCCCGGCGAGACTGCCGACGAGGGTGCCTTGAGCTCCGCCTGTGCTAAAGATGTTGTTGTCCAGAGAAACGAGATAAGCGGCCGAGCCATCCGGATCGACCGCATTGGTGAGGCCATAAAGATGGTAGGTGCCGGTGCTTCCGTCGGCGAGGTCGACAGTGATCCGAAGTGAGCCACTGTCATCGGCCTGGTATTTGTAAACGAGGGCGTAGGATACATTGGCCGCGAACCCCGGTGTGGGAAGGGTTGGGTTGTTTTGGTTGATCTCGGGAGTGGAGGCTTCAATTGATCCGTTGGCTCCGATATCGAAGTCGAGGGAGAAGGTGCGAATGGCATTGGCGTCCCAGGCGCGTTCGTAAAGACGGAGTTCATAAAACTCGCCCGGGGTCAGACCGGTGAGTTCCACGGAGCCAAGGTCGGGGCCGTTGTAACGCATATCTTGAAAGACGCTGGCGATGTTGCCAGACACGGCTGGCGGGGTGTTTCCGGGGTGGGGATTATTGGGGGAATAGGTGCGGGAGCCGGAATTGGCGCGGCCATCGGCAGTCTGATTGACATCATTGGCGAAAAGCACGCCGTTGACGGTGGCAACCCCGCTCGTGCCGAAATCGATGGCATGAGTGAAGGTCATGTCGGAGCTGATTCCGGAATCGGCATCGCTTGTGATTTGCACGTAGGAAATTTGGGCCGAACTCATCTGCGTGGCGGCAGCGAGGGTGATGAAGAGTTGGTTTGAAAGTTTTTTGTTCATGTCAGGATGGTGTCTTTGTGTGTTTATGATCCGGGGAAGAGACCAATTCGGGCAATGAGTGAAACGATTCTTCTTTGTTGCCGCAAGGAAAAACCTGAGGTTGGCGGTGTTGATCGATCTTGTCATAAACGGGTCGTTGGGCTTTCCGGGCACCGATTCGATTCGTCTGGCCCGCTTAAATGGGATCGATGGGAAATCTGATCGATCTGGGGTGAGGGAGTTGCTAGCGTGCGGGGAATGAAACTCCTGGGAATTACTTTTTGTTTGGTCGGTTTGTTGTGGGGAGGGCTCCGGGTGGGCCAGTTTCGGACTCCGGAAGAGGGGCGGAAGGAGTTGGAAGTGATCCTAAAAGAGGCCAAGGATCGCGAGGGCTGGGAAGGTCGGCGCGATTTGGTGAAAAAGGGGGTTCGGGAGGGATTGGGTTTCAAGACCTGGCCGAAGAAAACGAAGATGCGGATTGTCCGGCATTCCAAAGTTGAGCGAGATGGATACACCGTGGAGAATGTGGGGATTGAAACGATCCCGGGGTATTTTCTATGCGGTAATCTTTATTTGCCGAATACAGATGTTGGAGAAATGCCGGTTTTTCTTTGTCCCCACGGTCATTGGTCGCAGGACGATTTGCATCATCATGGAAGGCATCGTGACGAGATGCAATATCGCTGTGGCGCTCTGGCCCGGATGGGGTGCGGGGTTTTTGCTTATGAAATGGTTGGCTATGGTGATTCCAAAAAGATGGGGTGGGAGCACCGCTGGGATGCGCAAGTCATGGCGCTGCAAACGTGGAATTCGGTGAGAGCTCTGGACTATGTTACAGGCTTGCCGGGAGTCGACGTGAAGAGGGTCGGGGTTACCGGTGCTTCGGGCGGCGGGACGCAGTCCTTTCTCATCGCAGCCTTGGACGATCGCGTCACGCTGTCGGCGCCGTGTGTCATGGTGTCCTGCCACTTTTTTGGCGGATGTCGATGCGAGAGTGGTCTCCCCATTCATATTCGGGAAAGCCACGTGACAAACAATGCCGAGATTGCGGCATTGTTTGCACCAAGACCCCAGTTATTGGTCTCAAATGGCGACGACTGGACAAAACACACTCCGGCTCTGGAGTATCCCTTTCTTCGGAAGATTTACGAATTGTATGGGGCCGGGGAAAAGGTTCGGAATGTTCACCTGCCGGAGGAAAAGCATGACTATGGGAAGTCGAAGAGGATGGCTCTTTACGATTTTGTCGCGGAGCATTTTAAGTTGGACCGGAAGCGTGCGGACGAGTCAAAAGTGGAGCTGATTGATCCGAAGACCCTCTTTGTGTTTGATGATGATCACCCGGCTCCCGAGGGATTGTTAAAGCCGAATCAGAAAGTGAAGTTTCCCGAGTGATCCGGAGCTTGGTCTCGCTGCGATTGGCCTGGTTTGAACGGGCTCGCAAAGAAGTAGAGCAAGACGGAAATCAACGCCAGTCCGAGCGCGGAGGTCACTCCGGTAATGAGAGCGTATTCGCGGAGAGTGAGCTTGAGCCCCTCGTCGTCGGCCTTTAACGAGCCCAAATCACTGAGAACGGAGCTGGGGACGTGACGCATGTTGCCATCATGATACTGTCCTCCGAGACGAGAAGCAATTTGCTGGAGGGCTCCCACGTCTTGCCGCGATTGCCGGCCATCGATCATGGAGCCTTTGGTCGGGTTCCCGACTCCCATAACGAGGACGCCTCCGATGGAGGGGGGCATCCTGGGCATCCCGGTGGCCGGGACGGTGTCGCCATCGCTGACCAGTAGAAGAGTTGCAGAGTTTGGCGGCCAGTCGCGTGCGATTTTTGCGGCTTCTTCAAGACCATCGAAGAGGCGGGTTTTGCCAACCGGGAAGACCGAGGACATATCCATGCCGTCGAGAAAGTTCAGGATGACTTCGAGATCGCGGCTTTCTTGCACCACCGGTTTGGCTCCATTGTAAACGGCCACCATGGTGATGTGGAGCTTGTCGTCGGTGGTTCGCTTTAAAAGCGATTGAACGAGTTTGGATGCGCGTTGGGTCCGGGTCAGGCCGGAATCTTCACCGGAGTCCTTCAGCTTCATCGAAGGGGAAACATCGAGGACCAAGAGAAGATGACGTCGTTCCTTGGCTTCAACTTCTTTAATCTCGGAGCGATGAGCTTTTGGCTCCAGCAAGTAGAGTGTGGTCAGGGCCCAGGCGAGGCCGCCGAGGAAAAGGACTTTAAGAATGGGCGCGAGAAAGGTGAGTGCTGAAAAGCTCCCGGAGGGTCCAAACGCGAGGTGACGAACCTTTTTGACCCGAAGGAAATGGAGGACTTCCGCGCCAGTCGCGAGGACGGCGGTGGTGGCGGCGACGAGAATAGGAACGAACATTACCAGGGAGTGTAGCGAAGTCCGAAGAGGGTGAGGAGATAGACTCCGGCGAGGGAGAGCGCGGTGATCACGTAGGGTTTGAAATTGTCGACGGGATCGGGCGTGAGGCGAACCATGGAGGCTTGTGCCATTTCGTCGATTCTCTGGAACACGGCCTTCAAGGCATCGGGATCCCCCGCGGCGAAAGTCTCACCTCCGGTGATTGAGGCGACCACGGAAACCTCGGCGGGAGGAGCGCCGCCTCCGATGTGAATGGCGTAAACGGTGATATTGTTTTCTTCGAGCTCGCGTGCGATTTTAACATCGTTGCCATTCGAAAGGTCAAAGCTGGCGCCGTCCGAAAGCAGAATGATCATGCGATCTCCGCTCTCGGAAGCGAGGAGTTCTCTCTGCCCTTGCTTGAGGGCTTTGCCGATGAAGGTTCCTCCGTTGAACCAAGGGGGGAGTTTGCCGGGGTGAAGGAAGGCGGGGGCATTTCGGAAGGCGGAAACATCAGTGGTGAGAGGAACCCAGCGGAGATTGTCGCCGCCAAATACCATGAGCGAAAAGGCGTCACCCTCGCGGTAGTCGAGGAATTCATTGAGTGATTCCATGGCTGCGTCATAACGATCACCCGCGCCGAACTTGGCTACCATGGAACCGGAGACATCGAGGCAAAAAAGGATGTTGGTGAGTTCGCGTTCTGACTTGGGCCTCTCGAAGGAGCGTGGTCCGGCGGCGATGAGGATGAGGGTCGCCAGGACGAGATGTGGCAGGGTGTTGACCAGGTTGAGAATCACGCCCAGCCATTTGCGGTCGGCCATCTTTTGGTGGTCGAATGGCAGAGGTAGTGGTCGCGTACGCGTGATCCATTGAAACACGATCAAGAAGACCGGAATGGCAAGCGCGATGAGAACGATGGGGTGGGCGAAGGACAATTGGGATTTGAGGTTTGAGATTTAATCTACGAGTCTTCCGCGTAAGGCCTCAGGAGTGGAAGGATCTCTTCCCGTGACAGATCCGGATTGGGGGCGTGGAGCCATTCCTCGAGTTTAAGAATCAGCGGGGACGCTTCCGGGTGGTTGCGAAGTTCAACGAGAGCCCGGGCGGGGGGGAGAGAACCAATTTCAGGGATTTTCCGTTTCCAGTGGCCGAGAATGAGGCGTTCGAGATTGGCTTGCTCTTGGTCTGTTAATTCACCCTGCGAGGCGGCGGAAACAAGAACCTGGAGTTTTTCGTGAAGGGTTGGAGGAGGGTTTTCGGCGACGAAGTCGGCCACTTGTTTTTTCCGGTAAAATAGGATTGCGAGAAAAACCAGGGCCCAGAGGATTCCGAGTAGGATGATGACGGTTTTGTAGCCTCCGAGCTTTGCGGGTTCGACGGGCTCGGGATCGGAAGGTTTTGGGAGAGTGTCGAGCGGGTGGATGGTGGTGACTTCGAAAGTGGCGTCCACGTTCTTGACCGGAGTGCGATCATCAGCGTAGCGGAGGAAATCCGCGATCCGGTGGGTGCCGGGATCGAGCGCGTAGATTTCGAGGTCGTAGCGAAAGCCGTCGGCTGCGGGTTTGATTTCGAGCATCCGAATGACGAGGGAGGACTCGTTGTTCGTGCGTGGAATGATTTCGATTTTTGAGCCCGGAATGTATAGGTCGGTGACCTTTGTCGGAAAGCCGAGAGGCGCCCTTGTTTGGGCGAAGGGAGAGAGTGTCGCGAGGAGCAAGAAAAGGAGAGCTTTTATCATCGCGAGAGGAGGTTTCGGGATTGAAGGAAGAGGCGGAGGGAAGCGAGGAAAGGCCGGTCGGTACGAACGGGGAAGTGGTCGAGAGAGGCTTTTTTCAGAGCGGTGGTGAGATCCTCAAGCGAGGTGAATTGCTTCTTGGCCGAGAGGGTGGCCTCGCGTCCGGTTTCGACTTCGCGGCCGCGGATAAAGCCGGCTCCGGGGAGGGCGTCTTCGGCCGGGTCGCGGAGCGGGATCACGACAAGGTCGTGACGGTGGCCGAGGAGTTTGAGGGCGGGGAGAGCACTGGGGTCATGAAGGTCGGAAAGTACGAAAATTAGTGAGCTTTCACCTAGTGATGGGTTGAGGGCGAGGAGTTTTTCACCGAGGCGGGTGGGCTCGTTGAATTGGTAGGTTCGGAGTTCGTGAAGCCACTGGAGAATGGTTTCCCGGGAGAGCGAAGGCTTTACGTTGAGATCGCGCGAGCCGGCCCCGAGGATGCCAACGGGCGAGACGCGGTCGATGGAAGCCAAGGCGAGGCCTCCGGCAATTTGCGTGGCGATTTGGTATTTGGAAACTTTGGTGGATGACAAAGCCATTGAAGCGGAGGTGTCGACAATGAACCAGACGGGAAGCGATTTTGGCGATTCGTATTCCTTGACGTGAACCTTGCCGGTGCGGGCGGTGATGCGCCAGTCAATGGCTTTGACAGGGTCGCCGGGAACATACTGGCGCGATTGAACATACTCCAGTCCCTGACCGAGAAATGGCGAGCGGTCCGTGCCATACGACAAGGAGTCGGCCAGTCGTTTGACCGCCAGGAAGAACTGTCGGGAGTCGAGAGGCTTGGTCTGCTGGTCGGTGAGGCGGGGCATTTGAAATTTGAAGAAAGAGTAATCGTGGTAGGGAACTATCCGGGGAGATTTTCAGCGGATGGTTGAGAGTATTTCGACTGGATGCAGATGACTGCCAGGAATCCTGCGAAACCCAATAGAACCGACCAGAAAAGAAATTGTGTGTCCTTGTCATCCTCGATTCTGGCGGACATTTCAGATGTTATTTCTCTGACAGCTTCAGAAGTTATTTTTGTTGGTTCTGCGGTGGGCTGCGGTGGAAAACCGAAAGGGTCTTCTTCAATGCGATTCTCGCGGAAAATTGCATCGCGTTGGGCTTGGTCATGAAGTCGTATGAGTGACTTGAGACCGAAGATGAAACAAGCGATGGATAAAAGGCAGGATATGAAAAAAAAGCGTTTTTGTTTCATGGATTGAATGAGAGCCGTAAGCCGGGCCGGACCGCCCGTTCTCCTCAGGAGATGGAGTCATTGAGGATTTGCTGAAGGACGGCCTGGGGTGTTTTGCCTTCGGCGAGGGCCTCGTAAGAGAGGCGGATACGGTGGAGGCAAACGTCTTCGGCGAGGGCAAAGAGGTCCTCGGGAACGGCGTAGTCGCGACCGTGGATGAGGGCGCGGGCGCGGGAGGCTTTGAGGAGCGAAATTCCGGCGCGGGGGGAGCACCCCATTTCGAGATCGGGGTGCCTGCGGGTGCGCTCGACGATGTCGACGACATGTTTTAGGAAGACCTCGCTCACATGGATGTCATGAGTGGCTTCCATGGCGTTGACAAGATCCTGGGGCGTGCCGACGGCGTCATCGGTGACGAGGTCGAACTCGGTGCGGGCCACGGCGCCTTCCCCTTTCTTTTCAACGCCGAGCTTGAGGTTTCGGCGGAGGATTTCTTCTTCATCTTCCGGAGTGGGGTAGCTGAGTCGGTGGCAAAGCATGAAGCGGTCGAGTTGGGCTTCGGGAAGTTCGAAGGTCCCGGATTGCTCGATTGGGTTCTGGGTCGCGATGACAAGGAAAGGGGTGGGGAGTGAAAAGGTTTCAGCGCCGAGGGTGACTTTGCGTTCCTGCATCGATTCGAGGAGGGCTCCCTGGACTTTGGGGGCGGCGCGGTTGATTTCGTCGGTGAGGAGAAGGTTGGTAAAGATGGGGCCTTTGTGCGTACGGAATTCGCCGGATTTCTCATCAAGGATCTCGGTGCCGAGGATGTCAGAGGGAAGTAGATCGATGGTGAACTGGACCCGCTTGAAATCGAGGTGGAGGGCTTTTGATATCGTGTTGACGAGGAGGGTCTTGGCGAGACCGGGCATTCCTTCGAGGAGGAGGTGGCCGGAGGTGAGGAGGGCAATGAGGGTGCGCTCGACGACGACGTCCTGACCGACGACGATTCGTCCGACTCGTTCACGGATATCTGCAATGTAGGCAGCGGTCTTGGCTGGGGAGGTCTTGTCAGCGGTCATGAATCAGTAGGTGAGTCAGGCAGATAGCGTTTTGATCGTCGGAGGGGAAGGATGGAACTTGGAATTGTTGCCAAGTTGGGAGTCCATGGGGGCTAAACGAAAAACCCCGGGCGATGCCCGGGGTTGGGTGGCTTTTCCCGTTGGGATGGCGAAAAGCCTGAAACCCAAAAGGGCAAAAGTGACCGTTTGCTAGAAGAACTTGGCGAGGGTCTTTCCGCTGGGTGGGGAGGAAAGAAGCGAGCCGATGATCATGGCGGCGGCACCGATGAGCCACATGATGGCGGCGGGGACGATGCCTCCCAAGACGAAGTACTCCCCTCCGAAGCCGGACATCGCGAAGAAGGTCAGCCAGCTGAGGGTGACGGCAATGACGCAGGCGTAGGCCCCCATCTTGGTGGCCCGCTTCCAGTAGAGGGCTGCAATGACGAGCGGAGTGAGGGCGGCAAATCCTGAGAAGCACCAGATGGCGAGGTCGAAGACACTCTTTTCATAGAGAAGAAGAGCGCAGACGTAGGTGATGAGCACGATGGCCACGATGAAACTGCGGGCCATGAAGAGGGTTTGTTTGTCGGTGTATTCCTTTTTGGCCCGGTGGAGGACGATGTCGTTGGTGAACATTGTGCCGAGGCAGAGGAATTGGGAATCGAGCGAGGACATGATGGCAGCAAGAATCCCGGCGGTAACGAGTCCGACAATGATGGGATTACCAACCAGTTTGCCCACCGTTTTTGCCAGAATGGCTCCGCTGGGGATGTCCGAAGGGAAGAGTCCGGTGGCCCAGGTGCCGATGAGGACGCAGGGAACCCAGACGATCATGATGCAGATGGGGTGGGCTACGACGGTGAGCTTGAAGCTCTTGGCGCTTTTGGCGGTGAGCCAGTGCTGGAAGAGGTGGGGGAACATCCCGACACTGAGCGGGATGAACATATAGGAAAAGAAGGTCCATTTCGAGGTTCCGACTTCGCCTCCTTCGGAGAGGGTGCGGACCTTGTGGGTGTCCTTGGCTTGGTCGATGGCAGCTTCGAGTCCGCCGAGCCGGTCGGAGATGAGGTAAAAGGCCAGGATGCCCATGACCATGAAAACGAGGGTTTGGAAGGTGTTGGCCCAAGCCGCGGCACGCGAGCCACCTGCGAAGATATAGGTGAGGACGACCGCACTGATCACGAGGCCGGTAAACCAAGGTGGGATGGCTCCGTTGTCAGTCCATTCGGGGAAGACGCCGGGAGCGATGACATCGCCGTTGGGTTTCAACTTGGCTCCAGTGACTCCGGCGATTGTCTTGCCGGCTCCGATGATTCCAATGAGAAGGTAGGGAATGACGAGGAGGACGAGGATGGGGAAGAGGAGGTATCCGAAGGCCTTGGTCTCAAAGCGGGCACGGAAGTACTGAATCTGCGTGACGTAGCCGTAGCGTTTGCCAATGGCCCAGAGTTTGATGCCGATAAGCAAAAAACAGGCGGCGTGGATGAGGCCGGAGGACGAAGCCATTAGGCCATAGGTTCCGATGCCCCGCTCAAAGGCCTTGCCGGTTGAGCCGACAAGGGCAAAGGCGGTCATGGTGGTGCCAAAGACCGACATCAGCAACATGAAGGGACCGATGGAGTGGCTGGCGACGAAGTAATCCTTCGAAGTTCCCCGGAAGAGGGTTTTTGAAAAGAGAGCGAGGGCGAGGAGCAGGCCCAGATAAATCGCGATGACAACGACGGTGGTCATTTTGCACCTCCTTCCGATGAGTCGGGTCCCCCTTCAGCCCATTCTTCGAGCTCGGTGGGCCAGGCAAATTTCATGACGAGTCCCCAGAAGAGGGCCGCGATGAGGGAGTAGCAGGCGTGGTAGAAAAGTCCGACGGGCATGAAGCCGAAGACGAGGTTGGCGTTGTCCCAGTTCCAGCAGTCTTGATGAAGCAGGAGCAGGAGAACGAAAACAATGAAGATGATTCGTTTCTTGGTCATTGAGCGAGTGGTGATTGCTTACCGCCAGTGTCTCGAAAGCCTTTCAATGTGTCGATGGAATACTACGCTGTCTCCGTGAAGCCGACGACCAATCTTGCCACCAGCACTTCCCCCGACGGTGAAACCCTGCTTCTACAGGAGCATGACGGGGAATATTTCTTAAAGGTGGGTGGCGTACCGCTCATGAGCACGACGATGTGTTCATCCGAGCAAACGATGGCAGAGTTGGCCTGCGGGGGGCGGACACGAAAGCAGCGGGTTTTGATCGGGGGGCTGGGGTTTGGTTTTACCCTGAGGAAGGTGCTGGAGTTGGTTTCGGACGATTCAGAGGTGGAGGTGGCGGAGTTGCTGCAGGTGATCATCGATTGGAATCGGGAACATTTGCGGGAGGTGAACGGGGCGCTTTTGGATGATGCGAGGGTGGAGGTTTTGAAGAAGGATGTTTTTAAAATCATGCAATCAGGCGGATATTATGACGCCATTTTGCTGGACGTTGATAATAGTCCCGATCCGCTGGTGCAGAAGGGAAACGGACGACTTTATCAAAGAAGGGGGCTGGAGATCGCGAAGGCGGCTTTGAAGTCAAAGGGCCGGGTGGTTTATTGGTCGGCGCACGAGGACCCGGGTTTTGTGAGGCTTTTGAGGAAGGTTTTTTCCCGAGTGGAGGCCGTGCCGGCAAAGGCGTATCCGAAGGCGAAGAAGTTCACGCATACTTTGTTCGTGGCGGAGAAGTGAGGGTGTAAAAAACCTTCGCTCCCGGGAGAGAGCGAAGGTTGGGAAATAAATCAGGAAAGGTGTCTAGTTGACAGCTCGTCTTGCTGCGTCGCTCACAGCTTGCCCGCCTCTTTTGATGTCCTGGCCTGCACCGGAGATGGTGTTGCAAGAAGTGAGAGCGACGCTGGCGATGGCGAGAATGAGAAGGCTAAGTGTTTTCATGGTATTTAGAATCGGTTCAATGGACGTTGTTTGGTCGTCTTGGGGGGATTTTGGCCCGAGAATCCGATCTTCGCCACAGAAAAATCATATGCTCAATTGGGCCTCACGCAGAGACGCTGAGGCACAGAGAAGGGAAGATGGCTATTGGAAATGTGAAAAGGATTGTTAGTTTTGAAGTGTGAAATGGTTGGTTGGGACTGTGCTTTTGATCGGAGTGCTGTGGCTCTGGATGCTTTTTGGTGGTGAGACTGCGACCTCGAATGAGATGACGGAGTCGTCGAGGCGGGTGCTGGATGGGAGATGGCGGGCTTTGCCTGAAGGGGAAATGACGATTGGGGAGATGGAGAGGTATGCGGCGGGTTTGAGTGATGAGGAATTGTGGCAGGAGTTGGAAAAGAGTTTCGAAGATTGGTTGGAGAAAAATGGAGGAGAGGAGGATTTCGAACAGCCTCGGTTGGCGATTTCTCTGGCGAGAGAGCTGGGCAAAAGAGATCGGGAGTTGGGATTGAGAGAGGTCGTGGGTGAGTTGCAAAAGTGGGAGGAGACGATGTCCAAATGGGGAGAATTTTCTTTGGACGAGCAGATCCAGTTTGTGGAGATGAGAATTCGGCTTGCTTGCTTTGCCGGCTGGGTTTCGGTGGATCCCGATGAGGCGATTTCACGTTTGGTGGAGTCGCGTCAAAACGAGGAGGAAGATTGGCCGGTCGTAAATCAGGGCTTTTTAATGTACATTAAGTTCCCGGAATTTTTTGCGATGGAGGAAGTGCTCCGTGATGGGTTTCGCAAGTTGGCCCGGTCTGACTTTGCGAGGGCCAAGGAATTGTTGGAAGCGGGGACGGGAGTGTGGGCATTCGATCCGAATGAGGTGGTGGGGAGTCTGCTTGCGGAGATTCCCCGGGAAGACTGGGCTGGCTTTTTCGATAGGGTGAAGGAGGAGGTGGATCGAAAGTATGGAGGGAAAGATGAGAATGGAGATCCTGATTCCTTCGCTACCAGACTTTGCAAGCGAGATTGGACGACTGGCTATTTGGAAATTTTTAGTCAGGAAGAAAAGAGTGGTTGGAGTCGGAATGATACCCTTTGGGCGATGGCTCGCGACCGACCCGATGAAGTGATCCTGGCATTAAAAGATGACCGGATCGGCGGAGAGAAGAAGAGTTGGTTGTTTGTTGCATTGGTCGCCGCAGATTCAAAACATTTGCCTCTTCTGGACGAATTGGCGGATCCGAAAAAAGTTGATGCCGTTCATGCAGTGACTTCAATTGGGGAGATTGATTTTAGATTGCTCACTGGAAAGGAGGGCTTTGCCGCGAAGGATTTTGATTCGCTGACTTCGGTGATTGAGAAAACCCCGATGGGCAAGGAGACCCGACAGAAGATTGATAAGATTTTGAACTCCCGGACCCAGTCGTGGAGGTGAGGCTTAGTGTTGCTTCCGGCAGGTTGGGGGATTAGGACTGTGATGTGACTGAACTACTGGCTCCGGCGGGAAATTGGGATTGTGCGCGTGCGGCGGTGGCGAACGGGGCGGATGCGATTTACTTCGGGCTGCCAAAGTTCAACGCGCGAATGCGGGCGGACAATTTTACGGAGGAGGACCTGCCGAAGTTGATGGAGTTTCTCCATCGGTATGGAGTGAAGGGATTTGTCGCTTTCAATACGCTCGTTTTTCCATCGGAGCTGGAAGGGGCGGTGGAGCAGATTGAGGTAATGGCGCGGGCGGGAGTGGATGCGGTCATCGTGCAGGATTTAGGGGCAGCCAAGTTGGTGCAGGAGATTGCCCCGGAGATGGAGTTGCATGCTTCGACCCAGATGACGATTACCTCGCCGGAGGGGATGGCTTTTGTGGATGGGTTTTTGGATCTGGATCGTGCGGTGCTGGCGCGGGAGATGTCGGTGGAGGAGATTGCGCGGGTGCGGAAGAATGGGTCGGTTCCATTGGAGGTATTTGTGCACGGGGCGCTTTGCGTGGCGTATTCGGGGCAGTGTTTGACCTCGGAAAGCCTTGGGCAGAGGTCGGCGAATCGCGGCGAGTGCGCGCAGGCATGTCGCATGCCTTATGAGTTGGTGGTGGATGGAGAGACGGTGCCGATGGGAGAGGTGAGGTATCTTTTAAGTCCCCAGGATTTGGCGGCAGTCGATGTGATCCCGGATTTGGTGAAGGCAGGGGTGACGAGCTATAAGATCGAGGGGCGCTTGAAATCGCCCGAGTATGTCGCGGCGGTCACGCGGGTTTATCGCAAGGCTCTGGATGAGGTGGAGATCACCGAGAAGGATCGTTACACACTGGAAATGATGTTTTCGCGCGGGCTTTCGAGCGGTTGGCTGGAGGGGACGAATCACCCGCGTTTGACTCACGGGAAGTGGGGGAAGAAGCGCGGAGCCTGGGCGGGGGAAGTCGTGGCAAAAGGAGAAGGCTGGGTGGAGTTGGAGACAAGCGGGGTTTCATTAAATCCGGGCGATGGTTTTGTCTTTGATGCCGGTGAAGATCGTAATGACGAGCAGGGTGGAATGGTTTGGAAAGTCGAGGGGCGGAAGTTGTTTTTTGATCGACGTTCGGGTATCAATTGGAATCGGGTTCATGCGGGACAAGGTTTGTGGAAGACGAGTGATCCGGGCCTGGAAAAGGAGGTGAAGAAGAGTTGGAAAGGCGGGCGTTTGGAAGAGAAGGGTGATTCCCTGATGGTGCAGGTTTCGGGGAAGGCGGGTGAGCCCTTGGTGGTGGAGTGTCGGGGGAAGAAAGTGGCGAGTGAAGTCATGTTGGAGGAGGCGGAGAAGAGGCCGCTTACGAAGGAAGTTTTGGCGGGTCAGCTGGGGAGATTGGGAGGGACGGGTTTTCAGTTGGGCTTGGTGCAGAATTCGCTGGAAGGCGAAGTGATGATTCCGCTGGGTGAGCTGAACCGGGTGCGTCGGCGTTTGGTGGAGGAATTGAAGGAAGAACCGGTGGTGAAAGATGGCAGGGCTACTTTGGCCCGGTTGATGCCGGAGCGTGTGGCGGTGGATGAGAGTTTGCCAGAGTTGCGGGTGCTGTGTCGTTCACTGGAACAAGTCGAAGGATGTGCGCAGGCGGGGGCGAAGTTTATTTACTGTGATTTTGAAGATTTGAAGGAGTATCGCGAGGCTGTGAAGATGGCCCGGGAAGGTGGGATGAAGGTGTTTTTAGCAACGCCGAGAATTCAGAAGCCGACCGAGGTTGGCTTCTTTAAGCTGGTGGAGAAGGCTGAGCCTGATGGAGTGTTGGTTCGTAATCTCGGGGGTGTTTCGTTTTTCAAAGAGCGAGGGGTGAAGACGATTGCGGATTTTTCATTGAACGTGGCGAATCCGGTTTCGGCAGCCTTGCTGATGAAGCACGGGAATTTCGAGAATCTTACGGTGTCCTATGATTTGAATGAAGGACAGGTTGTTGAGTTGCTGGAAAGCGCACCCCCGGAGTGGTTTGAGCTGACAGTGCATCAGCACATGCCGATGTTTCATATGGAGCACTGTGTCTTCTGCACCTTCCTAAGCGAGGGGACGAGTATCAAGAACTGTGGCAAACCATGTGATCGCCATAGTGTTCAGCTTCGTGACCGGGTGGGGCAATTGCACATTTTGAAGGCTGATGTGGGTTGCCGGAACACCCTCTTTAACGGGCGGGCGCAAACGGGAGCGGGAAGTGTCGACGAGTTTATCTCACTGGGCTTGAGGAAGTTTCGTGTGGAGTTGCTTGAGGAGGATGCGAAGCAAGCGGCCAGGTTGGTCGGTTGGTATCAAAATTTCTTGAACGGAAAAGGTGAGGCCCAGGATTTGGTGCGGAAACTGGGCGCAATTGAGAGACTCGGTGTGACAAAGGGGACGCTGGAGCAGAAGCGGGGCGAGGTTCACTTTTAGTGCTTCGGACAAGTCGGGAGTTTGGTAGAAGGAGCGTCTGTGAATCGAGGTTGAAAACGAAATCTCTAGATGTTAATCTCTGACCATGCAAACACCTGCCGAAGTTGTCGCAAATGTTCTCGAGTTTCCCGAGAGCGATCGCACTTGGATCGTTTCGAAAATCTTGGGAAGCATGGAAAAGCAGGCGGAAATTTCACCGGCTTGGAGGAAGGAGATTGCTGAAAGGGTCGCTGCTTATGAAGCTGGGGAAACGGAGAACGTTAGCAGCGAAGAAGTGCATCGGGATATTCAGAAGATCCTTTCCAGTTAATGCGTTTGGTGTATCTGCCTGAGGCGCGTGAGGATGTCCTCGAAGCTGTCCGCTACTACCACTCATGCGAAACTGGGTTAGCAGCCGAGTTTTATCAGGAGTTCGAGCGGGCTGAAAGGGATATCAAGGACTGGCCTGAGTTTTGGGGGAGGGCCGGTGGAGGGTGTCGAAGAAGGCTTATTGACCGCTTCCCCTATGGAATTATTTATCGACCACTTGGCGATGATACTTGGCAAGTGGTGGCAGTGAATCACCAGAGCGAAGAACCGGGGCGGTGGCGAAATCGAATTGAGACTTGAGACACAACAAACCATCGCCCCGGGGAACGGAGCGATAGCTTGGATGGGTTGCGTGCAGAAGGGGTTATTCGGTTTCCTCGAGCGAGATCCGGAGGTAGCGGTAATTGCTGGTCTCCGTGCTTTCGCGGAGGCAGAGGATGACGATTTCGGTTCCGTCAATGTCCAGAATTCGCTCGACGAGGTCGATTGAATCGGTGACGTCATCCCATTCTCCGAGGTTTGAGGAGGCTTGCACCCGCTGGGTGACTCCTTCCGCACCGGTGAGGCGGCGGAAGCGGAGCCCGAGGTGAGACTTGGCGTCTTCGCCGCGGATGAGGGTCGCGTTGAGATCGGGATTTGAAGCGGCGAAGAAGTAACGCTGAATACGATTTTCAACAGTGCCTGGTTCAACGGCGATGGCAGACCATCGTGCGATTGGTGGTCCTTCCACTCCGGGAACGGTAATGTCTCCGGTGCCACAATGGGCGAGGTTGGACTTGAAGGCGAAGACATAGTAGCCGGGCTGAAGTTGACCAAGGTCATAGCTGTGAGCAAGTGGCTCAACGGGTCCGTTGGTCGCTTCAAGATGGACGGTGGCGAGGGCGACGAAGCTGTGTCCGTGGAGGACAAGCGGTCCCCAGTTTTCCACGACAACTTGTTGGCCGGGTTCGGAGATGATCTCGACATCAGCAAACCAGTTTCCTTCTTCACTGCGGCGGAAGGCAACGGTGACTCCGGGAGTGGGCGGGGGCAGGATGCGAACCCGGAAGCCTCCAAGTAGGCCTTCTTCAATTGCGTTTCCTTGCAGGTCTTTGACCTTGCCTGCCTCGATGAAGACACGGTAGCCGCCATTGTCAGGGCGATCCCATGATCCGCCCGGGCCATTGACGGCGTAGCGGGCAAAGCCGCCGGTGCTGGGGTCGTCGTCGGTGCTACCATAGCTGAGCAGAGTGGCTTCCTCGCGATAGTTGTCCGGTCCCGCGATCCAGACTTTTGCGTCTTGAATGGAATCGTGATCAAGTCCGGTTGGGTCGTGGAAGGTGATGCCAAAACGGTGCTCGTCTTTCTCCTCCGTGATGGCGGCGACGTTCAGTTCAACGCGCGGTGGATCGCCGGCGACGCGGAATCGGTGACAGCCCAAGGTCTGACCACGCGAGTGAACACAGAACTTGTAGTGACCTCCCTCGAGCTCGCCGAGGCGGTAGAGGTTCGAGACAAGTCGAATGGGAGCGCCGCCAATGTTTGGTCGACCCTCGGCATCGATGAGAAAGCCTTCGGGCATTTCGTCTGCCGGGACTGGATCGACCGGAACGGGAAGGACAGGTGAGTCCTGACAAACAACAGTCACGTTGACGTGGAATTCATTCCCGCTGCGGCGAACTGTTCCCCAATCAAGAACTTGTTGTCTTGGATTCAAAGCAAGGGCGACCTTGGAGAACCACTGACCTTCCTCTTTGTCGGTTCGGATTCCTGCGAGATGCGGGATGGGTTCACAAACTTCATCAACTGCGAAGTGAGAGCGTGCCCCGAATTCATTGTTGATGGTGTAAACCACCTGGTAGCGGCCAGGGCGCAGGCGACCGAGATCATACTCGAGCACTTGCGGGTCGCCGGAGGGAGGGCGGATGAAGGTCACGCGCTCGGCGGTGGCATTGATGTGAATCAAGTTGCCAACGATGCGAGGCTCTCCGGGGTCGGTGATGAGCACGAATGGATCTTTGAAATCAACCTTGGCAGTGACCGTGACGGTCTCCTCGATCTCCGCTTTGAGGGAGACTTCCGCATCGAAGGTTTCTTCGACGACTGAGAAGAAATCGTATTCGTACAGATGGCCATCCATGACAAAGGCACCGAGGTAGTTTCCGGGATCAAGCTCACCGAGATCATAGGTCAGGGTGATGGGAGTTGGTGGCAGCGGCGCAAGGATTGGAAGGGGGCCTTCCGAGTCGGCCAGAAGGATAATAAAGTTTCCAAAGCGACGGATGCGTGGATTGACGACGCGATAGTGATCGCGGAATTGAATGGTCACCGTGGCGGTGGACGGCTGGGTTTCGGTGTCAAATGCAAGGTCAACCCGAGCAGGCACGGCGGGGGCAACGAAGTCGACCTGGTCTTCCTGGTGTTCGTTGATGAAGAACTTGAGCCACTTGGGTCCGGCGGAGAGTTGTCCGAGATCGTATCGGAACTCGAAGACATCCGGAACGTCCAGCGCGTCGGTGATTGCAGCAGTGGCGTTGATCATGATGACGTCGCCATTGATGACAACTTCGCCAGGATCGGTGATGCGGACCTGTGGGTTTTCAAACTTAATGCGAGCGTGCGCAATCCAGATTCCGTCATCGCCCATTTCGACGTCGACATCTACACGGGCTTCGAAAGGCGCGTCGACTTCCACCCATTCAGTATTGGCATAGGGGTAGCCATTCATCACGAAGGTGGCGGAGTAGTCGCCGGCAGGGAGTTCGCCGAGAGGGAAGCGCAAGGTCACCTGATTGGTGGCGCGAATTGCCGGATCGGTGATGGGGCGCGCGGAAGCTTCGAAGATGAAGCGGTGGCCGACGCGGTGAATGTCGCGCTCCACGATGAGGTGGGGAGTGGCAAAGGTAATTTGAGCGACTCCGGTGGTGAGACCATTTTGAGTTTGATATACACCTAGTTCGACGCGGGCGTCGATGGGTGGGCCGGGATCTTCGAGGACGAAGTCCTCGGTCGCATATGGGAATTCGTTCATCACAAATCCGGCGAGGTATCCGCCAGGTTCAAGCGCGCCGATCTCGTATTCGAGGACGATGGGAGTGGGAACAGGCGGATTAACCGCAGCATCCACGGGAATCGGGAGTGGCTCAGCCTTTGCCGGAAGGATGACACGGGTTCCTTGCCGGATGACATCGTCTTGGCTCACGCGGTGTGGGGTGAGGAATTGAATCTCAACTCGAGCGGTGACGTTCTCAGGATCGTCTGAGTTGACCGAAAGTCGGACCTCAGCCGGGATGGGAGGGGCTGGAGCAACTTCGAAGGTTTGGCGCTCAAAGAGTTGGCCGTTGATGAAGAAGCCCGCGAAATATTCGCCCCGGCGAAGTGGTCCGATTGCGTAAGTGAGGTTTTCCTGAGTGGTAGCGAAAGGTCGAATAGGATAGATGAGTGGATCCAGTTCGGCACTTGCGGTGAGGTAGATGCGGTTGCCGTCGCGGCGGATGTTCTGTCCGGTGATTTGGTAGGGGAGGGCAAAGTGCACGTGAACTTTGGCGACGACTTTGGCGGGATTGGAGGCGTCGATGCGCATCTCGGTTCGAGCTTCAATAGGAGGTCCGACGATATCAATGGCGACTTCGAATCCGCCAAGGCGCTGGGAGCGATTGCAGTTTTCGAGTTGATCGCAAACCTGACCGGCCTGCAAGACGACAGGGTAAAAGCCGTTGCTGCGAGCGCTCCATCCCCCGGTGGGAGGCTCGATCTCGTAGGTGGCTCGTACTTTGGTGAGGCGGCGATCCAGCGGGAGAACATTCACCAGTCTTGCGCGCTGGGCTTTCCAGTCGCTGGTGCATTCGTCGTTCGCCAGCACGGGGTGGTTAACGCAAGGGCTGAAGACCAGGAGGTCCCGGCTGTCGAGAGTGTTGATGGCAACTCCTGAAGGATCGGCGTAAGTGACGGTGAATTGGTGCGGGCGGTCGGAAGGCCCGGTGATGGTCCGGCTTGCGAGTTGCGCTTCGGGAGCTTCGGTGTCGACGGGTGGATCTGTCGGGATGGTGAACGAATCACGACCTTCCCTAATCTCGTTGACCGAGGCTAGAAGGTGATAGGTGCCGGGTTCAAGGGCTCCAAGGCGGTAGGTGTGGGTGAAGCCGGGTTGGAGAGGGGGGAGAATTCCACCAGGCGGACGGACATTCGAGGCGATCTCATCTGCGGTGAGGATTTCGACTGGAACGAAAGGAATTGGGATTCGCTGAGCCGTGATGTCTGCAATGAAGGTGGTTCCGTCATTTGCGAGCGATCCCCAGTCGAGGCGAACATGAGGCGTGTTGAAGGTGAGGGTGACGTCGGCGAGGTATTGGATTTCATCTCCAACGAGGGTGCGGTGGAAAGTGATCCGGGTCTCGGTAGGTTGAATGTTTTGGGGTGCCACTTCTTCGATGGCACAACGCAATCCTCCAAGGAACTTGGAGGGGAATGCCCGTCCGTCGCGATTTGCGATGGCGTGTTCGGCAAGTCGAACCCGGTAAAGGCCATTGTCTTCGAGGTCCCAATTGCCACCGGGACCGTTGAAGGTGTAACTGGCAATGAGCCTTGGCTCGGGGAGGCGGAGATCTGCGAATGCTTCGTTGGGCTGAACCGGAATGTGTTCCCGGGAGAAGCCTTCGAAATGGGCTCGCTCCTCGGCGCCGTTGGCTCCGTAAAGAATGAGATCTCCGTCGCCAAGGGTGGACGGGTCGATGTTACTCAAAAGCGGGAAGACGAGGCTGACGCGATGACTGTCAGTCGGAGCGGAAACGTCGCTGGCCAGAAGGGTGGGGCAGGGCGAAGTGGTGAGGTTGTTGTCATCGGTTTGCGCAAAGGCGGGGCCGAAGAGCCAGAGAAAGAGGAGGGCAAAGGTGGTGGGCAGTTTTCGTAACATGGCTGTCTGAATTGGGTTTGTGTTCGGCTTTGGAAGACGCCGGTCAGACAGTTTGCGTTACAAGGTGGTTATTCTTTTTTACCGGGAGGCCAGGGTTTGTTGACGCCGTAGCTTTCGCGCTGCTTTTGCTTCGAGAGGACTCCGTCTTTCATCAGGGTGATGAATTCAAGATGTTCGCCATCCGGAAATTCGAACTGAAGCTCGATGGTGCCTTCCAGGTATTCGTAAAAGAGGATGATCTCGCCATCGTCGAGATCGCTCCAATAAGGTTCGCCGAAAATGGAGAAGATATCTTCCTTGGTAGTGGAGGTCGAAAGGGGTGTTGATTTCCCATCAACGAGGAAGATGCCCCGGAAGTTTTCGAGGGTAAGGAAGGCGTAATCAAGAACACCTTCCTCTACTCCGAGTTCGTAACCATACTGTTCCGGTTTCAGAGTTGTGTGTTTCTCAAAGTGACTTGCAAAAGAGTCGCCGTCCCAAGGTTCTTTTCCGAGAGGTGTCGAGCCTACCACGAACTTGGTGAGGTCAACAGAAAGCCTGCTGTCGGCAGCATTGACGTCGAAGTTCTGGCGGCCGGTGTTGAATGATGAAAGAAGGCCCATGGTAAGATCGAAGAATGATTGTCTACCGGGTTGGAGTAAAGACGGCGGTGGAGCGTCCGCTGGTGCTGATCCAGACTTGTCCGGGGCGATAGGGATCGACTGCGACGGCGGTCATGTTGCCGAAGCGGTATCCTTTGCGGGTGATTTCACGCCAGGTTTTTCCGTTGTCGCCGGAGTAGTAGATTTTCTTGAAATCGTCACCTTTGAGTTTTCCGATGACGGCGACACGACCGGCGACGGCTTCGACATCGGTGGATGATTCGAAGCCTTCAAAATTAAGCCAGGAATCGCCGCTGTCGTCGCTACGATGAAGACCCTTGTCACTGGCGAACCAGAGGCAGTGTTTTGTTCTGTGATCGACGCCAAGGTAGCCGTGGGTGGTGGGGAGACCTTCCTGTCGGACTTTTGCCCAAGTGAGTCCTTTGTCGATGCTTCGGAAAATTCCGCAGTCCCTGATGCTGAGATAGTGTCGGGAGGGGTCTCCGCCGTCGGCGCGGAGACGGGTGTGCCAGACGAATTCGTTGCCGGCATTTTTGCCAAGAGTTTCGACGGGCAGGGTGATTTGCTCGAAGCTGGAGCCGAGGTCGGTGGAGCGATAAATGCCACCCTTGTCCGGGCCGATTTCGCCGCCCATGAGGGCGATGATTTCGCGAGAGGAACTGCTCATCTCGACCCACATGTGGCCGTGTTTTTGAGGGTAACCTTTGGCAGGGAGTTTTTTCCAGTCCGCTCCCGCTGAGTCGGATCTCCAGATGCGGGCTTCACCGGAAATCGGAGCACCACCAAGAGCAATAATCTCTTTCTCCATCGCATAGGTGGAGTGAACGTATGTGAGGATGTCTTCGGGGTAGGGGTAGTATTTGGAAATGGTGTTCCAGGCCTGGCCTGTTTTTCCATCGTATCTCGCCATCACGAGACCATGATCTGCGCTGGGAATGAGAATGGTGTTTCGATCAGTGGGGTGGAATTGAGGGCGCCAGGTGACGACTTCGCCGATTCCGTTTGTGATGTATTTCCAGGTCTTGCCGGAATTGTCGCTCCGGCCCGGTCCGTAACCGCCGGTGGTGAACCAAGTAGCGTCTGTTTTGACGTCTTGAATGATTTGGTTCCATCCGCCCTGGTGATTGCCCCGGTCAGGGATGGCCCAAACGGGAAGCTTGCCCTCGGATTGGGTTGGGAGGATTTTGAAGGTTTTTCCGTTGTCGCTGCTGATGGCGGGTGCCCGAAAAAATCCCGCTGTGACGAGTGAGTCGTCGCGCAGAAGCCCGAGGGCGGCGGCTTGATCGACTGGCTCGTAGCCTTTCGCTTTTTTGAAGGCCGCGACGTAGTTGGGCCAGCGGTCGATTAAATTTGGCGCGCCGGGTTTGTTCCAGTCATCCTTGGTGAGATGCCAGAGTTTGGTGTCGGTTGGCGAGCTTGGATCGTATTTTCCGCCGATGGCAAAACCGGAGCCGTCGGCGCGTCGGGCTGTCCGGAAGACGATGCCGGATTTGATCGTTTGCTCCCAGCTCGCTCCACGGTCCGGGCTGATCCAAAGCCCACCTTCACCGGAGACCCAGATTTGGTCCGGGAAATTCGCGTGAATGGTGATGCCGGTGACGACGACCTGGCCAAAAATTTCAGGTGAGATTTCCTGCCAGCTTGCGCCGGCATCAACTGATTGCCAGAGGCCGTTTTTATTCGAGCCGGCCCAGATTTCCTGATCATTCGCCGGGTGAACAATGAGGCATTCTCCTCCGTGACGGGCCTTGTCATTTCCGGAGAAATTGATGTTCGCTTTGACCTGTTGCCAGGTTTGGCCGGCATCCTTGCTTTTCCAGATCCCCCGGTTTGGGTCGTCGGGAAAGTAGGAGACCCCGCAGGCTTGATAAACGACGGCTGGATTGTCATTCGAGATGGCGATTCCCTGCACACAAAGTCCGCCCGGGGTGGGGAAGTCGCCGCTCAGGAAGGTCCACGAATTGCCAAGGTCATCGCTTCGGTAAACTCCGCCGACATCAGTCCGTCCGTAAAGCCTTCCGGACTGATGTTGCTGAATGCCGGTGAACCATCCGCCGCAATCGATATCGATTTGCGTGAAGGATCCGGGGATTTGGGCCTTGAGGAGCGAGGTGGCAAAAAGTAGCAGGAAAGCAAATCTCATCGAGAGATGGTGTAATAAGCCTGCAGGGAATCCTTGCGATTTTTAGGGAGGATTTTGGAGGAGAAATAAAAGACCCGGCTTCCGGCCTGACGCTTGTCATTTGGTGCGAGCTTGACCGTGATGGTTCCTTTCTCACGATCAAGTTTTTGACTGGCGATGGTCTCTTTCAATTTGTTGTTGGAAGGGGAGCCGTAGTCAGGCTTGTCATGATAATACCAAGACTCGATGGCAAGGTCGGTGGCTTCGGGAAGGTCCTTCGTATTGCCGGTGAAGTGCAGGGTGAAGGTCTCGCCGTCGCGGGTGATGTCCTTTAGTTGTGGTGACTCATCCTTGGTGTAGGTGAGCTTGACAAGAGCATGCTGGCTTCCTCCGCGGGCGCGCCACCCGCGACCGGTTTGGCCGACATACATCGCTCCCTTATTGTCGAAGGTCTGTCTCATGAGGCCTGACGGGAAGTTGTCCGCAAAGTGAATGAGAGCAGCTTCGTTCTTAGGCTTGAGGGCGATGCGGAAGAGCGTCGAGAGAGTTTGGTCCCCACAGTAAATGTCTCCGGCGAAAGGTCCGAATTTCCCGCCGGTGGTGTCCCAGGTCGGGCTGCCGGGGGCATTTGCGATGCGGGCGTGCGGGAAGAGCGCGACCGAGACGGCACGCTTCGGAGCCCACTTGTCCCAAGCGATTTCCGGAGAGTCGGGCTTCATGCCGGGAAGGTCCACGAGGCCGGAAGGATGGCCGTAGTAGTTTCCTTTCTTAAGCAGGTGCATCTTGGAGGTGCCGTTGTATTCACCTTGGTTTTCGGTATAGTAAATGTCACCGTCGGGGCTGGCTGAAACTCCGGCAGGGCTGCGAAGGCCCATGGCGAAGGGGATGGTTTTTCCTTCAGGAGTGACCTGGAGAGCCCAGCCACGATAACCGCCTTGCGAACCCATGAACTTGCCATTGGCCTTGTGGATTTGGCGACCATTGCGATGGTCGAGGTTCAGGGTGAAGTAGTAGTTTCCGGCTTTGTCCTTGGCAGGGCCGTGGAGGTAACCGTGGTAGTTGGCGGTGAAGAGAAAATTATCGCTTAAAGTACGGAAGGTCTCGTAGAATCCATCGCCATTTTTATCGTAAAGGGCGGTGAGTTCTGCCTTTTGGCCGACAACGAGCCGGTCTTTTTCAATGATCACGCCAAGAGCGTCGAGGAGGCCGTCGGCGATCATGGTCCAGGTGTTTTCCTTAAAGCGCCAGACCCCGGCGGTGCGGGTGGTGACCACGATGGAGCCGTCTTCTGGATCAAGAGCCATGCCGAGGGGCTCGAAGAGTTGCGGGCGACCGTGGGGGTCGGTGGGAGCCGGAACGCGTTCGGCGGAGTAGCCGGGCAGGAGAACGACACCATCCATGGGGGTGAGCGCGACTTGTTGGGTCAAGGTCGATGGAATGGGATTGGGGCGCCAGACCTCGCCTGGCTTGTCGGTGTTGGTAACATGCTCCGAGGTCTTGCCGTTCTTGGTTGACCGGGTGACGGCCAGGCCATCGGGTTGGATCTTGAATGTCAGGGAATACGTGTCCTTGCCAATACGGTAGTGGAAGGTGGGGTGGCCCTTGGGGTCGGACGGGTAGTCGTAACCGATGAATTGGGCGTCCGCTTTTTTCAGCTGGTCGAGGAAGTCGGCATCTCCCCAGAGGTTTTCCTCGATGGTTTTGCCGTCGTTGATGAGAGGTGATTTGAAAGAGAGATCGACGGGCTTGTCGTGAAGTTTAGGTGGATTGGAGAGGCTAATTTCACGGGCCTGGTTTCCCAAAGTTGACGGGTTGTTGCCCCGTCCGGACATCTCGTTCTTAAGATTGAGGAATCCGCCCCACCAGACTTTGCTGATGGTCATATTGCGGGGATCGAAGGCGTAGTTGAGTCCGCTCGGGTGTCCTACGTAGACGGCGCGGGCCGAGGATCCGGGGATGCGGGCGCGGAAAATGCGGGTGCGGTCGGTCACAAGGATTTCGGTGGGGTCCTGGTGGATGTCTTTGACCACGGTTCCCTCCTCGAGTTCTGCCATGACCTTGCTGGGTCCGCGGAGGCCGTCGTCGTTGAGCGTTTGAAGGTAATGGAAGATGGCTTTGGCCTTTTGCTCGTTGAGAAAGGCCTCGGGATAGGCTGGCATGACCGGAAGAAATGCCGTGCCTTTGGTGGGAGCGACCTCGGAAATGGCGATTTCAGTGGCCGGGGAACGAAGCGACGTTTTGAAGTAGTCGTAGTTGGCCGTGATGGTGTGCTTGTGATTTTCAGCGGCCTCGATGATGTCGCGTTGGCGGGCGGTGGATGGAAAGAGACCGTAGAGTCCGGGACCGGTTTTGACCGAAGTGTCGTTCTTAATTTCGGAATGGCATTCCGCGCAACCGACGGCGTTGAAGGTTTCTTTTCCGAGCTTGACCAAGTCGACTTCAGCGGCACTCAGGCCAATGGTGGCAAGAGCCAGAAAGGAAAGGGATTTGGATAACATGGGGCCAGATTGAAAAATCGTAGCGGCTGCGTCGAGAACCGAGTTTTTTTTTAGATGGAGAAATAGAAGTGGGTGGGTACCCTTCGGGGGGGAGGAAACCTGATCATCCCTGAGGTCATTGAGCTGTGAACTTTTCTATCCTATTGCGTTCTCTCGGAATCATGGTTCTCCTATTTGGGGGGATGATGGTTGGGTCGGTTGGCTTGTCTGCGGTGGTCCCGGCAGGAGTGTCTCACGACACCGATCTTGATTTGCAGGGCTGGGCCATCTCCCTGGGGCTTACGCTTTTCATGAGCGGAGCCTTCTTTTTTGCATCGGCGCGATTGGCGAAGAAAATTAAGCGGGGAAACCTAATGAGGCGAAGAGAGGCGATGGCTCTGGTGGGGGTTGGTTGGTTGGTTTGTAGCTTGGTGACAGCATTTCCCTATTTGTTTTGCGAGCCGAATGCCGCGGTGCACGTGGCACTTTTTGAGGCGACGTCCGGATTGACTACGACCGGAGCAACCATTTTTGCGGATGTGGAGGCCTTGCCGAAATCAATCTTGATGTGGCGTTCTGTGACGCAGTGGTTGGGTGGGATGGGGATTCTGGCAATTTTCGTGGTGGTGCTTTCCGGGACCGGAACGAGTGGGCGTATGTTGGTGGGGACGGAGTCGTCGTTGGCGGGATCTGATCTGGCGAGTTTGCGTCAGACCATGAGGAAGATGTGGAAATTGTATCTCGGGTTTACGATTATCTGCGCGCTATCCTTGTGGGCAACAGGATTGACGCCTTTTCAAGCAGTGAATCACGCCTTGACGGTGGTCTCGACGGCGGGCTTCGGGACGGAGAATGATAGTGTGACGAGTTTTGGAACGGGAGTGAAATTGGTGATGATTGGCTTCATGCTGATTTGCGGGGTGAGCTTTCCTCTCTATCTATCGATGTTCCGGATGTCGTGGCGGGATAAGCGGCGACGTTTTGAGGAAGTATGGTGGTTTTTTGGGATTCTCGGAGCAGGGGTGATCTCGGTGGTGATTTTCCACCTGGCGACGGAGACAGGTGATTCGATCCTTGAGGTGGTGTTCGATACGGTGTCAGTGGCCACGACAACGGGATATGTTTCAGGCAATTACGATCACTGGGGGCACTTTGGTAAATCGGTTCTGGTGGTTCTCATGATCGTGGGAGGATGTTCGGGATCGACGGCGGGGGGCCTGAAGGTGGGGAGAGTCGTTCTAACGGCGAGATTTGTGATCGCAGAGCTACGGGCGTCATTTCGGCCCCAGGAATTGAAGAAGGTGCGTTTGGGGGGGAAGTTTATGGACGTGGCCGGGCAGGGGCAGTTGTTTTTGGTGGTGGCAATGTTTGGGTTCTTTTTGATCGGGGGAACCTTGGTGATGAGCTCGCTCGAACCGAAGACAAGTTTTATTGGCTCATTGTCGGCTGTGTTGAGCTGCTTGTGCAACGTCGGGCCGGCCTTTGCTGAATTTGGGCCGCGCGATAATTTCGCTCATGTGGAACCAACCGGGGCGCTGGTTCTCTCAATGCTCATGATTTTAGGAAGGCTGGAATACGTGGCGGTGCTGGTGCTATTCAGCCGCCGACTGTGGAAAAAGTATTAGACCCGATAGGGTTCTAAAGGATGTTTTCCACAAAGCGCTTTCGCTCGAAGCGCTCGAATCGATCAGGTTCTTCGCCGGTGCCAATGAAGCGCGGAGTGATGCCGAGTTCTTTTTGAATGGCAGCTGCAACCCCGCCTTTGCCCGAGCCATCGAGCTTGGTAAGAATGAGGCCATCGAGGGGGACGGCCTTTTGAAATTCGCGAGCCTGGTTGAGGGCATTTCCACCGGTGGACGCGTCCACGACGAGAAAGGTTTCGTGTGGCGCGGTTTCGTCCTGTTTGCCAATGGTGCGCTTGATCTTGGACAGTTCGTCCATGAGATTGTTTCTCGTGTGAAGGCGTCCGGCGGTGTCGCAGAGAAGGAAGTCGTAGTTTTCGGCGATGGCTTTTTGGTGGGCCTGATAGCAAACTGATGACGGGTCGGCTTCGTGGGCTCCGGTTACGACGGGGAGGTCCAGGCGCTCGCCCCAACGCAGCAATTGCTCGACGGCGGCGGCGCGGAAGGTATCGGCGGCAGCCATCAGGACGGAGTAGCCCTGGCTTTTCAGGAGGTGACCCAGTTTGGCAGTGGAGGTGGTTTTGCCGGTCCCGTTGACTCCGACAATGAGCAGGACGGCCGGATTGCCGTCGGTTCGCGGCGCGAGGGCCGGGGCGTCCTCGGGGAAAAGGCCGGAAAGTTTGTTGCGCGTGGTTTCCACCACATCATCAGCGGAGATCTTGCGGCCGAGGTCTTTGAGTTCGTCGACAATTTCGAGCGATAGTCGCACGCCTAGGTCGCCGGAAATGAGATCAGCCTCGAGATCATCCCAATCGATCTCGGCCTTGTTCGTGACCTTGTTGAAGAGTTTCTTGAAAAAACCTGCCATGGCGGGCGGATGCTTGTTCAAAACAGGCGCAAATGCCAAGGTTTATTGTGATGACCTTCGGAATGAATGCCTTGCCATTCATTCTCCGGGATCCCGGTTGGCGTTTCTAAAATATTTCGGAATCATCCAAGGGTTTCGCCTGTTTTGTGTCATGAGAGGTGATGAAAGCAGCAATTCAAACAGTGGCAGTCGTTTTGATTGTCGCCTCCACCGCGTTGGCCAAGCGGATGGCTCCGGAAAAGGTTCCGCCCGTGATCACTGAAAATGCGATCATCTCGGTCCCTCATTTTGCGGAAGGCGCACGGACCCAAAACGGGGGAGTGCTCGAAGCCCATGATCCGGAGACCAAAGAGCTTTTGTGGAGAATTGAGGTTTATAAGACCCCTGAAGACAAATCATTGGAGAAGGATGTGCAGCATGTCTTCATCAAGAGTCTCTCGTTTGATCGGAGTCACAAGCTGATCATCCTGTCTGATGAAAAGGGAAGAATCTACGTTCTCAATCTGGAGACAAAAAAGGTGACGAGGATCGAGTAGCCCGTTCTGTCATTTCAACGATCTCGCTGATCAGACCTCATTCCGGTTGCCCCCGAATGTCAATCCCATGGCCTGTGATCCGCGAATGATCTTGCCGCCCCCCTCAGCACTCGGGTAGGTTCCGTCCGTCGACCTGTAACACGCGGTGTTCACTGGATTGATCAAAACGTCCCGCTCCCGTAGTTCAACGGATAGAACAAGGGTTTCCTAAACCTTAGATAGAGGTTCGATTCCTCTCGGGAGCGCCAGTCTTAGCTGCTAGGAATTGGCTGCTAGGAATTGGCTTTTGTCGGAAAGGTCGCGGAAACCGGGGACTGGCGTCATACATGGGGGAGAAAGGGGGGTGGTCAAGAGTCGCTTCCAATTGATTGCGGGAACCAATCGAGACCTCAGGGAGGAGGTTGCCAAAGGGCGTTTTCGGGAGGACCTTTTCGCGCGGATCAACCTCTGGACCTTCGAGCTCCCGGGGTTGAAGGACCGGCGGGAGGACATCGAGCCGAATCTGGAGTATGAGCTGGAGCGCTTTGCGGAGCGGGAAGGAAATGCGGTCGGTTTCAACAAGGAGGCGCGGGAGCTCTTCCTGTCCTTTGCCCGCGATCCCTCGACGGATTGGCGTGGCAATTTTCGCGACCTCAATGCGGCGATCCTAAGGATGGGAACGCTGGCACCGGGGGGAGACTCCGGAAAGAGGAGGTGGGGCAGGAGGTCGAGCGGTTGCGGAGGTCCTGGGAGCCGGGTGGGGAAGACGACGGCTTGGAGGGTTTGATCGAGGGCAAGCTCGATACCTTTGACCGGGTGCAGCTTGCCCATGTGGTGAAGGTGTGCCGGGAGTCGAAGACCTTGAGCGAGGCCGTGCGAAAGTTGTTTTCGGAATCCCGTAGGAAGAAGGCGAATCCGAATGACTCCGACCGGGTGCGGAAGTTTCTGGCCAAGTTCGGGTTGAGTTTTGCGGAGCTTTGAGGTGGGCTGGTGAGGGATGGTCGCGGTTTTCTTGAGAAAAAACCCAATAAAGTCGGCGGAAGGGGGTCGTGTCTGATATGAAGACCCGAAGAAAGATGAAGAAGTTTGCCCTGTGTTTTTTAATGATGTTCTCGCTGTCGCCCTTGCCTGGTCACGAGAACGAGGGGGAGAAGGAAATACCGGCGGCGATTGCTTTGGGGCATTGGCGTCACAATACGCATGAAATCATTCAGGACCTGCAGGGACTTGGATCAACCAAACGACACGGAGAGTATCGCTTCAAGTCGGCCGAAGAGGCGGCAAAGGCTTTTCAAAAAGACTACTTCGAGAAGTTGAAGAAGGAGATCGATTTTGAGAAACAAGAGGTCGTGATGTTTTATGTCGTGGGTTCGGGCGCAACCCGGGTGGAGTGCTATGTCTCGATTGGAGAGTCTCCGAAAGTGATGTTTGTGACGGTTCGGGGATTCACCAAGGACGATATGACGCAGGTCTACGTTTACGCGGTGCGGAAAGGGGTCGTGTTGACCGATCCGCAATATCCGGGGGGTAGGTAGGCGGAGCTGCTAGGAATTTGCTTTTGTCGGAAAGGTCGCGGAAACCGGGGACTGGCGTCATACATGGGGGAGAAAGGGGGTTGCGGGGGAAAGAGTGGCGGGAAGCTCCTTTGGGATTCGAATTTTTAGTGGCGTCTGGAGCGGGAGATGACAGCCTTGATGGTAGTGTTCGAGGGGATTTTTGCGGGGAGTCGCTTTGTCTGCAGGACACTTTACCCCAAACCCTCTTCAACTCACTGTAGGGAGTGCAGTCCCTTTCCGGTATGGTGGTGTGAAGAGTCACTCCTACGCTCCCGCGCTAGCCAAACAGCGAACCACGCAGCCTCTTCCCCTCGGGGATCACGAACGGAAATTTCAGGCTCGCCTCGTGTTCGGCGATGCCTGCGAAATCGCGCAGCGATTGGTGGACATTCTCCGGTCGCACGCGCAGCCCTTTGTCGGGATCTTTCGCGATCGCCAGGGTCTTCGCATCGATAGGATTCAAAAACTGACCCTCATCGGTTGATCCAATGACCCGATTCCCTTTGATCCCGGGCCCGAGAAACATCATCGAGCCAATCGACCAGTGGTCCTTGCCCTCGCCCTTGTTGTAGTTCGGCGTCCGCCCCATCTCGCTCTGCATGACGATGACGAGCCTGTCGCGGATCCCCAGCTCTTCGGCACGGCGCAACATGTAATCAATCCCTCCGAGCAGCTCCGGGATGAGCTTCATCTGGTCGCGATCATTGTTCGCGTGACTGTCGAACTGCCCGATGGATAGGTTCGCCGAGACACACACCCCTGCCTTGAACGAAGCGAGTGCGATTTCCGCCTGTTGTGCGAGCCGTTCCCGTGGGGGCTTTTGATTGATAAAGGGCGTCACGCGCTGCAGGGCTTTTGCATTCAGCTGGGCGGCGTAGAGCATGCTGTGGGCGTGCTCGACCCGCGGTAACCGCACCTGTGATGCGCGCACATCGCTCTGTCTCCGCAGCGCGGCTTCGATGCGATCGTTGACGAAATCCTCGTGGTAGGGGCTACGTGGATTTCCTTCAACACAATCGGCATTGGCAATACGACCGAGAGTCGGCAAGTAGGGCACGCGCGCCATCGGAACGATGTTTCCGGTGTTCGAGTAGTTGCCGAAAGTGAGGAAAGCGAGGGGGCACTCGGGACCTTTCGCCGCCGCCGCGAGCGCCGCAAAAGTAGGATACGCCAGGCTGTCGAGCTTCCCGGTCGCCATGTAGCGCGAGCACGGCGCGTGGTTGTTGACCGAATAGTCGAGGCCGTTGAGAACGAGCAACTCGCTGGCGTAGCGTTTGAAGAAATCCTCGTTGCTCAGGTTGCCCTCCTTGGCTCGATCGATATGCGCCGCATTTGGGGCAAAATTGATTGCGCCCTCGGTGAGAATGTCGCCCTGCTTGTAGAGCCGGTTGGTCTCGCCAACTCCTTTTGGATCCATCAGGTAGGTCGTGTCCCAACCACCGGACGCATTGAAGACTGCGAAGTAGGGTCCCTCGTAGGCATCGGGTTCCTTTGTGGCAGCCCGCACCCCACTGACCGGCGCGGCCACGCCGAGCCCTGCCAACCCACAAAGTTTTATAAAATCACGTCTCATAGTAGTTGCTTACTCATAAAGAAATTCATGTTGGCGTAACAGGTAGGTCACCACCGCCCGCCATGCGCGCATGGTGTAGTGCGGATCCTCGACGCGTTTTTCTCCCTCCCCCTGGACCCGGCAGGAATAGATCTCACGCGGCTCAAATTGCCCGCGCTCGTTCGCCTCCTCAATGATCCCGGCGAAGAGCTCGTAGGTTCGATCGACCTCCGCCGAATCACCCTTGTCAAAACGCCCGAGCAATCGCTGGTGGAGATGTACGATCACTTCGCGAAGCTTCGCCTCGTTCCCGGAAGAGGGGACTACATCCGGCTCGATGCCCGGAAACAATAACCGTTCTTCCGGCTTCCGTGCGAAATCAGTCGGCACCTGCCGACAGGCGATTTCGTTGGCCATCATGCGCTGAATCGCCCCCATCGCACCGCTTGGATCAGCGATCCGCTCGGTGACTTCCTTGCTATCGATCCCTCCATAGAGAATATTAAACTGATCATTTAAAGGCCCCCAATCACTGCCAAAGATCGCCTTCAACTTCCGCTCGATCTGCTCGGGCGACAGCAGGCGTACTACTCCGAGATCGCCGAGTTCAGCCATACGCGCCGGATAGTCTGCAACCGTGGCGAGTCCATCGGCCCGGTAGAATTTCGAGAGAGCGAGAGCCCGGAACACGCTCTTCAGGTTGAAATTGTCGCTTGCGAATTGTTTTGCGATCAGTTCGATCTCCCGGCGTTGCCCGGAATACGCTCTCTGCCTGGCCGCAAACAGCGGATGATCGATGTCCTCCGGCGGACGCAAGGCCTTGCGACCATTGAGTATGTACCAGACGTGCTCGACCATCGCGATCGCGAAACGGGGATCCTTTGCGGTGCGTTCGCCGAGCCATTGAAGCCCACGCCAGCGTTCCGATTCAGGCAAGGCCTCACCCTCGTGCCCCGGCGGAAACATGTCGTCGAACCAACCTTCAGCGCGCGGTTGATAAACCCCTTTGCCATCCAGCGCGTAGAAGTCCTGAAACACTCCCGCCACCGGATCGATGACCTTGTGGCACACCACGCAATCGGTCGCCTGCATGGTCGGCACCTCATACTTGGCCGTGATGGCGGCGGCATCGTTTCCACGCGGAGCGAGCTGCATGATGTCGATGCCGAGGAAGTGCTGGAAATACATGCGCACGCGCAGCCGATTGCGATTCGTCTCGGTGGTCGGGTAGCGCTTCAGGTATTGAAAGGTGCTGAGCAATCCGGCATGCGGGTAGAATCCTGTCGCCGATTCCTGATTGGTTTTCTCGCTTCGCCCCTTCAGGGCCTTGAGACGGACCGGGATGTATTCAAAGCGGTTGCCAATGTCTTTGAAACGATCCTTCACTTCCTCGTAGATGCCATAGCCACGCGCTGAATACGGCGAGACCATGATGTAGTCGGCCGTGATGAGCTCGGTAAACGGACGCTTGTTGCGCACGATGAATTTCACCAACTCCATCGGTTCGCGCTGGATCGATTCACGGTAGTGACGAGCCAGCTCCCAACCGGCCTCCTTGCGCTTCTGCTCGTCTTTAATGTGGCTGAAATCCTCCTTCTGATACCAATGGCGAGTCTTGTCGAAGTGCTCGTAGGAGAGAACGTTCTCCGCCACGTCATCGATTCCCGGCGTCAGGAAAATGTCGTTGAATCCCTCGGCGAGGCGATCGTAGAACGCCTCCTCGTTCATGAGGTCATCAAGTACGAGAGAAATCGCAGGCAGCCCGCGCTCCTGCACCGTTGCGTATTCCTCCGGTGCCGGGAGACGCGCGCCAAGTTGCAGAGTCAGTCGCCGAAGCAATTTCCGGTCATCGATCATTCGCACTCCTTCAAAAAATGGCTTCTTATTTGCCAACGCCAGCGGGGCCGGTCTTTCTCCATTCGCGCGGCGGACGAAATCCTCCAGGATTCGGTAGCGCGTCGAGCCTTTTGTCAAGACATCCTCACCACCGTGATCGAGTTCGCCAATGACCTTCAGCAGTACCCGCGACTTGCCTGATTTTGGATCGCGTCGCTTCGCAAATTTCGTCAACCGTTCACGATTCTTTTCGAGCGCTCCATCGAGCGAGGGGTCGAGCAGGGTGAGCTCGCTGTCTTCCGCATCGCCACCCGCCTTATGGCATTTCAGGCACGTTCGCCCGACGACTTTGCCCCAAACTTCATCGGTGAAAAAATTCCGCTCGTCGGCAAGGCAAGCCGGATGCTGAAGTTCATCCGCAATTACCAGGCTGCCAAGGCCTGCCGTTAAAGCGCTCAAGAAGAATAGGCGTCGCGAAATCATGATTACTCGTGAATAGTACACAAATTGAGCAGGGAGGAAAATAAGGAAGGCTGATTCTCCATGCCGCAATCTTTCACCGCATCAGCTTCTTCGAACTCATTTCGAAGGGCCGCGACCGTCCTGCAATTTGGCCGTGATCTTCACGGTGCGCCCGTTCAAGACACCCATACCATCCTGGGAAAGGTCGCCATGAGCATGAAGGACGCGCGATGGGAGTGCTTCGCGCCGGGGGGCAGTGCCTCGCAATGGGGGGACGATCAGGCACGAAACGAGAGGCTCTGCAGGGCGGTGATCGAATTCTTCAGCAATTCTACCGATCAGGCCAAGCTGACACCAATTGCCAACCTGCTCCTTCTTCGACCGGCTTGATCGGATGACTTATTCGCCAGTCAGGGGATGGCCCAACGGTAGAGGTGCTGGTCGCAAAATTCGCCTCCGTTGTCGCTGTCGATGCCTATGAGGTCGAAGGGTTGATTCGCTGTGATGGCATCCATCCCTTGCAGGGTAGTGTATTGCCCACGGTGTCGATCTCGGTCCATCCGGGTTCTTTTTCATCCCAACTTTCGGCGCGGATTGCGACGAGGTTTTTGATCGCGTTTTCGCTCCGAGGGGGAAGGCGTTTCTTCGGGCCGTCTACTTTGCGGGGAGCCAGTCAACGATCAATGTGGTGGCGGGTCTCATTTTCAGGATCGATTCGCGGGTGTTTTGAGGGATGTCTTTGAGATCCTTGAACCGGAGTGGAATCTTGTCGCGCACGCGCTTGCCGCAGGGGTGTTCCATCGCCTACCAAAGGGGCCTGAGGGCCTTGCCAACTGCGGGGGTGAATTTTCTTTTTTACCCCGCTGGCATGTTCCAGGTGGCTTGCGCCATGGTGTCCTCTTTTGTGAGGCAACACGCGATTGCCCCACGTTAACGATCTTTGGGCTGGCTCCTTGCTCCTTTTGACTCAGAATGCGGCTCTTCATGAAAGTTAGATGCGTGTGAACCCGGGAAACCGGGATGAATCGTAAAGCGAAGATCAATCCCATCCAGAAAAGCAACCCAACGAAAAACGAACCAATGAAAACGTCAATTTTTACGACAGCTGCAACTTGCTTGGCCTGCGCATGCCTGCCCGCTTTCGCCCACGAGGTGAAAAATGGAAGCGCGGATCACACCCATACAATCACCACCTCGGACACGGCTGTCGTTGTTGCAACGACTGGCCAGGGTGATTTTATCTTTGAATGGGACGAGGCCTTGACCAAGAACTTTCCGGAGGATGCGAAACCGTTTGAGCCACGCATGCATGGTGGATTTACCGAGGATGCGGATGGTACGATATACACCGGGATCCCGGGCTACGGCCTCTGCTCAATCAGCCAAGACCTGAAGACGTGGAAAAAACTTGGTAGCGATCCGCGGCTCAAAGGAACGATCCACGGACAGGTATTCTTCGTTCACAAGGGGAAGAAGCTCCTCGCCCTTGCGCAGCCGAGCGACAAGCGAATATTGATCACAGATCTGCAAGGCGAGGTGCTCCAGGAGATTGGCTGCCCGACTGGCGAGACCTTTGTTTTCGAGCCTGCGAAAACCTATTATGCGGGCGAGAAGCCCAACTTTGCGGTGACCGATGTCACTTATCTTGATGGAGTTCTCTACGCTGTCACTGGCTATTCACCAGGTGATTTCGTCCTGACTCTTACTGAAAGTGATGGGAATTGGGGCTGGGGGACTCTCGCATGGGGAGGTCGTGGGAAGCAGCCCGGACAGTTTAGTACGGCCCACGGAATTTTTGCGCACAAAGGTGACATCTACGTGGCCAATCGCGCTGCCCACCAGGTTGTGCACTTCACCAAAGATGGCAAGTTCGTCAAGCTTCTCGCCGAGATCCCGGCGGGTAACCTAATTTGCAACGTCTCGTATCTCAGAGAGCATTTTTTCTTCAATGCCCTGAGTCCGGTCGCTGGCAACAAGACTGCTGCAATCTTTGCTCACTCGGGAAAGAAGCTCGTTTCCACTATCATCCCTGGCGAGTTGGGCATCCCTGTGCTGAAGAACATCCACCACGTTTGGCCGCATGAAATCCCCGGAGACAATGGGAAAAAAGAGCTCGTTCTCCTGGTCCACGGCTGGAACAAGGGGAAGTATGCCGTGTTACGCCAGGTCACCGGTAAATAGTCAGCGGTGGACAGCCGGGATTTTTTGCCGGGAATGCCTGAGACGTCGTCCTTTGGTCCGGAGCGGAGATGGAGAAAGGGACAAAACTGCAATCATGGCAGGCCGAGGGGGATGGTCTCTTAACAGAAATGAACGACATCTACTGTGATCAGATCGCTCCCTGCCGGGGATTGAGCATGGATCAAGGAACGGTTTGAAAGTTCGTTTTGAAAAATGGAGTCACTCCAGAAAGAGGTGAATTTCGTAATCCGGTCTTTGGACCCGGAGACCGCTGGGGCACTGACGAAATAACTCCCGGGAAGCCCGGAGATTTTACCAAATAATGTGAACATTCTAAAGAGGCACGGAGTTGGGTTCGCGCGTGCCGGTGATCGTCGAGAACCCGCGGACCAGCTGTTGCCGAAGTGAGCGTCCTCCTTGGTTCCCGGTGACCTCGATCGATTCGGGGGGCGGACCGACCCTCCTAAAATAATATTCAAACTCGATCTTTACAAAACGACTTTATTCGTAACGATAATCACCGTAATGACCAACGTCGTTTTGTTCAACCGGGCTTTGGCCGACCCTACACGGTGGCGAATTGTGTCTCTCGTCACCGATAAGGCTCTTTGCGCTTGCGAGCTATCAGACATCCTCGAGATGCCGCAATCCACCATTTCCAGCCATGTTCAAATCATTCGAAAAGCAGGTCTGCTGGAGAGCGAAAAATGCGAAAAATGGACCTATTTCCGAATTGAAAGACGGTATCTCAAGTTGATCCGTTCAATGGAGTTATTTTTCGCCGGAACGGAAGACCCGGCCTGGAAGGATGATGCCAAGAGAGCGGAGCGCCGTCTCGCGGAACGGGAGGGAAGTTGCTGCCCGGGACCTAGAAAACTCACTTCCCGTAAGAAATCCAAACCTAGGATAACCTCATGAAATTATCTGAGCTTAAGATGCTTCTTGCTGAGAATTCCGAGAAAAATTTCCGAATCGCACTTCCGGATGGAGCCACCGTGCCAGTGTCCTTTCACGTGACAGAGGTCGGACGTATTCAAAAGACCTTTCTCGACTGTGGCGGAAAGCTGCGCGAACGGGTTACCTGCCAGCTTCAAGTGTGGGTGGGGGAAGATTATGATCACCGGATCGAGACAGGAAAAATGGCCTCGATTCTTGAGATCGCCAAACCGTATCTCCCGGACGAATCCATTCCCGTTGAAATCGAATATGAAAGGAATGTGATTTCCCAATATACGATCCAGGGGACAGAAATTTCAAATGACTCTGTGGTCCTGCAACTGGCCCATAAACACACTGAGTGCCTTGCTCCTGAATTGTGCGGATTGCCCGCAATTCCTGCCAAAGCGCAAAAGTCTGAAGATTGCTGTTCTCACGAAAAAGGATGTTGTTAATACCATGAATACGATCTCTAAAAATATGTCATTCCTGGATCGGTATCTTACCGTCTGGATTTTTGTAGCGATGCTTTTGGGTGTTGCACTTGGGAGCCTGGTCATTCCCGATCCTTCGTCCTTCTTTGCACCGTTAACTGTCGGGACGACTAATCTTCCCATTGCGTTTGGCCTCATTCTGATGATGTATCCTCCACTGGCCAAGGTGAGGTATGGCGAACTCCCCAAGGTGTTTTCCAACACGCGGATTTTGAGTCTGTCTCTCTTTCAAAACTGGGTGATCGGACCCATTCTGATGTGGGTGTTGGCGGTCCTTCTTCTGCGCGACCAACCGGAATACATGGTGGGATTGATTCTGGTGGGACTCGCAAGATGCATTGCGATGGTTCTGGTGTGGAATGACCTTGCCAAAGGAAGTAGCGAGTATGCGGCGGGACTCGTTGCGTTGAATAGCATCGCTCAGATCCTTCTCTACAGTGCGTACGCCTGGCTCTTCGTTACGGTGCTTCCAGAGTATGTCGGCCTGGAAGGGGTCGTGGTTGATGTGGCGATGGCCGATATTTTTCAAAGCGTCCTGACCTACCTCGGAATTCCGTTTGCCGCGGGAATTTTAAGCCGCTTGATCCTGGTTCGCGTGAAAAGCCTCGAGTGGTATGAGCAGGTTTTCATCCCAAGGATTTCGCCTCTTACCCTGGCGGCACTCTTATTTACGATCGTAGTCATGTTCACCTACAAGGGGGACGCTATTGTGAGTTTGCCGCTTGATGTTCTTCGAATTGCTCTGCCGCTCCTGATTTACTTTGCGGCGATGTTCCTGGTAAGTTTTCTGATGGCGGCAAAATTGGGGGCCGACTACCCTCGGTCGGCCAGCATCGCTTTCACTTCATCAGGAAACAATTTTGAGTTGGCCATCGCTGTTGCCATCGCTGTCTTTGGAATCGATTCCGGTGTCGCGTTCGCGGCAGTCGTTGGACCGTTGGTCGAAGTCCCGGCGCTGATCGGGCTCGTGCATGTCTCATTCTGGCTCAAAGGTCGAATCTTTCGAAGCGATCCAAGTTCTTAACTTCTCATTAAGATTAAATAGGCGGATTCAAGTGGCTAGCGCAACGGAGGGTGGGCAATGGCCAGGAGCTGTAAGAGGCTTCCGGCTTAACGACCAAGTTAATCCAAAATGCCCACTTACAACCGCCTGACACGAGAGCAACGTTACAGTATCGAAACCATGAATGACAGCGGATATGGTCC
>JAUIGV010000065.1 GCA_030432565.1 Verrucomicrobiia bacterium
GCCCCTGAGTTCTTCCAGGATGCGGACCTTCTGTTCTTCGCTAAAGCGACTTCTCTTCATTTTTTCGATTTGCTTCTACCACCAAATCTACATTTTTGAATTGTCCAATTTTCCGGGGTCAGGCCACACCTATTTCTCGATTTTTTTGTAGTTTTGAATGACTTGGAGCTTGCCCAAACCACGCATCATCCCGTTGCATCTGGAGACACACCAAGCCGACCTGTCACAACGATCTTATGAGTCTCCGCAATCAACTTTCCGACCTCCTTGCCGAAATCCTCCCTTCCAATCCGAAGGACTCGATCAAAGGAACGGAATTGATTCGCCTGCTTCGGATGAACCTCAATGGCGAATACTCCGACGCCTCGCTGCGGTATCACTTCTCGGTGATGTCATGCGACCCTAATTCACCCATCGCCAAGGTCGAAAAGGGACAAGGCTACTACAAACGCGGAGCAGCAGTCCCGGCCCTCTCCAGCGCCAAGGGGCTCCTTGCAATGACCCAGGGCAGACTCGATGATCTTGATGACAGCTCGTCAGTGGATCAAGCCATGCTGCGACTCAGCAAGTTTCGGGCAATCGTTCAAAAATACGCCGAGACCAAAAGCATCTTCACCTTTGAATTTCGCGAGTGTCTGTCCGCCGGGGCTCCTCTCGGAAACCTTTGGAAATTCCCCGAGATTGTTCTCATCGACTGGGAGCACGGTCAATTTGATGAGGACGGACTCGCACTCGATTCCGCCCATCTCGCACTCAAGCAGACACTTGGGCTTCCTCCTTACCATCTCAGCTCCGTTCGGATGCGGGTGGAAACGAGTCACGACAACTTTCGCGAAGACTTGTTCCAAACCATGAGCGCCTCCATGTGGGCCAACGAAGGTATTCTTTACCTTGCCAATAGCATTTCCGATGAATCACTCGGAGACCAGGTTCGGGCTCTGGCAAGCGAGTTAGGGATCGGCGTAGTCAGCTTCGGGCTTTCGCCAAGCCATCTGGATGATCTCCCCCACCCTGCGCAGATTAAAAATGCCATTGATCGTGAAACCGAAGCGCTCATGGGGCGGCTTCATGTCGAGAAAATCGTCCCCGCAAAACGCCGCACCCATTGCGGCTGGGAATCGCTCCAGTCACTTCGCAACGACCACCTTGAGATGAATCAACTTCTCGCCTGGCTCGGAGGATCCCTTGAGAATGGCAAGGTTAAGCCTTTTCAGATCGCCCGCTAATACGCCCCTGCCGGTTCTTCTCCACCGGAAGATTGAAATCCCGACCACAGACTGAGCAGAAAGTCAGAACGTGCCATTTGGCAAGCAAGCCTCCCGGATACGGTCGGTATGAATTTGCACCACAATGGGGACATTTCGAAAGCTTGCGGCTCTTGACTCCAAGCGCAATGATCCCGATCACCAATACCGAAAGACCAAGTCTCTGGCCCCACTGGATACTCAGAAGAAAAGTTAAAGGGACAAGCAACAAAGCTATAGCCTGAAGTCGCCGCAAGCCTTTGTTCCTTTTATCCTGAAAGGTCATTTATTTCAGATCTTCTCCCTGCCTCACCTCTGGTTCGATATCGATCGGTGCTTGCTTTGGTTTTTTAGAAATACTCTCAATACGATCGTCGTCATCTTGAACCGGGACCACATTGATATCGACCTGCACCGGAACAGCGCGAAGGCCTTCGATGATTTTTTGAAGCTGCGCAATTGAACCTTCCGCAAGTGCCGGAGGCCGGCTGATTCCCTCGCTAATCGCATCCAGACCGTCATTGAACTGACTCATTTGTGCCACCACGCGTGCCACTGGATCGTTCTCACCACCAGCGCCAAGAAGCTTCTGCTTTCCAAAGTCTTTCTTAATCTGAGTCCACCTGGCCGCTTCTTCCTCGGTCAGGATGCCTTCCATTTCCTTGAATTTCAGGAGGTTGGATTCAGCTCCGGTTGTCAGGGTTTGTGACTCGTTCTCGTAGTGGTCAATGACCAATGCCTCCACTTCTTCCATCGTCATTAGAGGCAGAACCTTTTCCGCGATCCGCGCCATGTTTCGATAGGATCCCTGCAATTTGAACGGAGGTTCAATGCGATAGGCATCTTCTTGAGCCGCGCTGCGGATGTATTCCATATTCACGCGCAGAATGGTATCACGCACCCGAAGCAGCCTCTTTAACGTTTGGGCAAATTCTTCAATCTCGGCCGGGGTGTAGTTGCCTTCGAAATCAACCCCATCGCTGCTGCCTGTCTCTGCGATGGCCAGAGCGGCATAAACATCCTTCTGGCTCTTACTGGCCAGCTTGCTGAGAACACTGTTTGAAGTGAGACAATTCTCCACAAAGCTCACCTTAAAGGCCTCCTCGTGGTCTCCCAAAATATCACCCAGATTGTAGGTGTCGGCCCGGTTCGCGAGCATATCGGGAATTTGAAACTTGCCACCCGACTCGGTGTAGGGGTTTCCCGCCATTACCACCGCCACTTTTTTACCGCGAAGATCATAGGTCTTTGCTTTGCCATTGTAGACACCTTCGATCTTTCGTTGCCCGTCACACAAGCTGATGAACTTTTGCAAAAACTCGGGGTGGGTGTGCTGGATGTCATCAAGATAGATCATGACATTGTCCCCCATCTCAAGAGCGAGATTCAATTTTTCCACCTCCTCCGCTGCCGAAGCATTCGGAGCATCGTTGGGGTCAAGTGAAGTCACATTGTGCCCCAAAGCCGGACCGTTGATCTTCATAAAGGTCAGTCCAAGACGATTGCCGATATACTCCATCAAGGTCGTCTTTCCGTAACCCGGCGGAGAAATTAGAAGCAACAAACCCATCCGGTCGGTCCGGGTATCGCTCCCCGCGGTTCCCATCTGCTTGGCCAGATTGTCACCAACCATGGGCAGGTAAACTTCATTGATGAGCCGGTTCCGCACAAAAGCCGACATCACTCTTGGCTTGAATTCTTCAAGGCGCATCTCCTCACGCTTATGGTCCACGAGCTCTTGCTTGGTGTGCAAGTAGGCCCGGAAGGTCGGAACCTGATTGCGGGCAAAGTCCCCCAGCCGGTCCACGAACTCGTGATAATCGATCATCAGCTTTCCGTCCTCAATCCGGGCATGATTTCCTTTCAGCCCGACAACCTCAGCCGTCAGTTCGACATGTTTCACCTGCGTCGGTGAGTATTCGCCCAACAGGTAATGAACCGCCGCCTCCTCGTTTCCGAGATAGTCATAGAGAACGTCATACTGGCTTGGAATATGATCTTCGAGAGACGTTAAGACATCACTGAGATCCCTGGAGCGTTTAAACTTTTTAAGGAGCGCATCAGCCTCGGCCGAAATCACAAATTTACCACCTGTTGATAATTCCTCGGCCAGGTAAAATGCGGCACGCTCCCGCCGGTCAGGCTTGATCGAATCCATCCGCGCCTCAAGGCCTGCAATATACCTGGCAGGCACTTTCTCATCCCCGCCCCGCTTTCCGCTCGCCTCGAGCATAATGGCAAGACGCCTTTTCTCCGGACAGTCCTCCCAGGACAGCCAAAACAGAATCGCTTCCGACCGCAATGTTGGGGAGTAGCGCATCAACCCGGAGTTCTCTTCCATCGGGCGAAGCACTTCAACGATCTTGTGGGCATCCAGATCATGAACCCCTTTGAGATACCCCTCATTGTAGCGCGGCTGCATGAACTGTTCCAAGGTCAGCTCGCCCCCTTCCCTGATAAACTGATAAGCGAGCCACTCCGCCCGATAGACCTCATTGGTCTCCGAAATCACCTCTTGATCCCAGACCGCCTCGGTCGCCAAAAAGGCTTCGTCCTTCACCGGCTCAAAAAAATTGGTCCCGCTAAGGTGAAAACACATCTCTCCTTCACGAGGGACGATGCTCAGCTCAAGCTCCTGCTCATTGACCGAGAACTGATGCTTGCCAAACTTAATGATCGCCTTCCCATCGACAAAGAGTTCCTTCCGGTCCTTTAGCGCTCGTACGGCATCATCACGGGTCGTGTTGAGGCGCGTCTGAATATCATCCCCTTTCACGGCATCGCCCAACTCAGTGAGTTCCTCGATTATATCGCGAACCTTCTCAATCATGAGATCGCTGGCGAAGTAGCCATTGATCTCGTTGATCTCGGAGAATCCTTCGAGGCGATTCTTGATCCCCGAAAGGATTCGCTCGGCCGATTTCACCAGGCGATTGCTTCGGCGATTCCTCTTCTCAAGGAGCGACTGCTTGCGACTTTCGAACGCCTCGTAGATTTCCTCACGCTTCGCTGAAAGTTCCTCAACATAGTCATCGAACTCGGCGAACTTCCCTTCCAGTTCCTCGAGCTGGACCATCACCTTTGTGAGATATTCTTCACACTTCTTGGGCGTGTCGCAGAGATCGAGGTAGTTGACCACGGCCTGACTCAACAGCTTCATCTGCGCGCCAAACTGTGCGATCCCTTCGCCCTTCGCGAGATCCTGACGCTTGTTCTTCAGCCCCGCCCGGACTCCATTGAGAGTCGAATAAATCGCCGAAATACTATCGATGATCGCGGTGGTTTGGGTGGCGTCTTCAATTTTAAGGTTCCCTACGATATCGATGAGCATCTCCAGTTCGCTACCCGCTTTATCCAATCCATCGGCAACCGCATCCGCGTCAACCACCTTGGTCAGCTTCGGCACACTTGCCTCCTGATCTTCGACCGATCGCCGGTATGGATCCAACGCCTCGGGCCTCAACAGAAAATCAACGGTCTTCCCTGCCGTCTTCTCGGTCGCCTCAATAATTTCCTTCTCAAGTTCATCGACCAAAACCTCATCAACATAACGAAGATCCCGCAGCCCGATGATTTCGCCCCGGCTCTTGCGAAGCTCAGCCAGATGATGCACAAACCCGAAAATATCATCCGGCGGAGAGTGTCTCACCGCCTTTAAAAGCCCGGTTGCAGAATCACGGACCAGCTGGGTCCGCTCACCGGTCGACTTCCGAAGACCTTGAACCTTTTCAAATTCATCAATGGCAGCCGTTGCCGCACCTCGGATATCCTTTAGAGGCCCGGACAAATTCCCGACCTCCTCCTGGCCCAGCCAGAAGTAGGAATCGATGATATCTCCGGTCTTCTTGGAAAGATCAAGATAGAGGTCCCCATAGGAATCATCCTTCCGAAGAAGAGCCATCACTTCCCGGCACTCCGACATCCCCCGAACCAACTCGGCATTCCCGATCTTAAACAGAAGAGAGTCACTGTTCGAAGCCTGGGTCGCCGCAACCTCATCACTCAAGTACGAGGTCTGCCATATTTGTAAAGCGTGATGCTTGGATGGCTCCTCCTCATTACGAAAAACAAGCATACGCCCGTCAGGGAACAGAGAATACCCGCTGCAATTCACGGGAGTGTCCACCGACTGGGAAATCATATTGTAGGACAACAAGACATAGTCCCCACTCAGCCGGTTGTAGAAAACATAAAGTGTATCCTCTCCGTTCGCACTCGCCACCCGGCGCTCAAAACGCATGTCAGTGAGGCCAGTCTCAAAGACCTTTGATTCGCCGGTCAAAAGAAGATAACCATTCGAGAAAATCAGGCCCTGTTCATCGGGCAATAGCACACAGGAGTGTCCGATCGCGTCAATTCGGTGAACCGTTTGTGTCTTTTCATTGTAAACCAGATAACGATGAAGCTCTTCCCGGTATGGCAGGATCTTCAGCAAAATCAGAGGTCCAACAGTGGCATAGAGAATTTCGGCATCATCAAGCGTTTGATCCAACTCAGTCACCGGCTCGGCATAGATCCCGGCACCACTCGCGGTGTTGTCCTCGACCTTGATCGTCAGATCACCTCCGACCGTCTCGACAAAAACCCGGTCCTCAATCGAGACGTGAGGATGTTCGCCCGACCGCTGCATATCGCGGTGAGCCCGTTTCCACTCGAACTCCTGTTGCGGCGGGAACTGGTATTCGTGATCAAATCGATTGCCGATGTAGTCAAGAGAACCATCGCCTTTGATGAGCCACTTGAAAGTCTTAAGGTCGGTGATCGATTTTCCAATCCGCATCGCCATGAAGAGATGCGGTCCAATCACCATGAATTTCACAAAGACCGCCTCGCGGTAGTATTTGAAAAGATATTTGAAGTCGTCGGCGAAAGAACTGTCCGAAAACACCTCCGATGGTTCGACCAAATGGAAACTGTGGTCTTCGGGGGCGTAATCATAGACCGAGAAAACATCCTCAATGGCAGTCGTCGTCTTGAGTCCAAACTGAATATTGTAGCCAAAGATGAAGCGATTGTGTCCGATCGCGACCAAGTCACGAGGGACGCAATTGTGCTCGGTCGAAACCCGTTCGGTCGAAACCAACTCGGTCTCCACCGCCCCAAAAACCTCTTGGCGCCGGGCATTGAGACTGGTCAGGCGGTCCTGAAGCTCCGACCCACCTTTCTCAAGCCGGGCACGAATAACCTCGTAGGCACCGCCTTCGAGCTGTTGCTTTTCTTGTTCAGACATTTTGATTGGTTAGGCGGCTAATTGACAAACCACGGAATACACTGAAGACGCGGAATTCATTGGAGGGGCGGCGGATAACCACCAGTCGAGGATCGCTTTAGGGTTAGGAAATCCCACCCGATTTCAACCTGGGAAAAGTGTCCGGACTTCGCAAACCCTCCCAACCCGACCCCAGAAGACCGGTGGCAATTTCAAAGATAGCTTTACCAAAGCACACGATATCGATCTTAAGAGTTTTTCGTAGGGGTTTACCTTCGTCGTTAACTTCTATCTCTGGCTCGGAAACTGCCGACAGCCCCATCTTAGTATTTGCCGGTATCATTTAGGGTCTTCCGCGCTTCCTGCTTTTTTGTATTAGCCGAGCTTTTTGAGCAGGTCAGCGGCTTTCATCTCACCGACCCCGAATCTCTCGGCTGCACCGAGCATGCCGACCAATTTGGAGCGTTCTTCGCCTTTCGCCGTTCCGACCAAGTTGCCCAGAAGAGCCGAGATGCTTAGGTTTTTAAGATCCTCGGTCTTAATCCCGAAGTCATCAATCCAGGTCGCAAGCTGGCTTTTGAAATAGTCGGGGTCTCCGTTAAAGAACGTCTCCTTCACATCATCGAGCACCTGGCTGTTTCCAATAGTCCGATCAACGACCTTACCGGTGGTGATTGCTTTGGTGATTCGATCAAAGAACTCGGTCTCGCCACCGACGATATCAATATTGGCCGACCTGAGGGCCTCTCCTACAACGATAGCCTGCTGCTCTGCGATTTGACGCTGAACATCAATCTCGGCCAGCTCGACGTCTTTCGCTTTCTCAAGGTTGAGTTTAAATTCTTCGTGCTCCTGTCCGGCCTCTTCAAAGAGCTTCATCGCCGCAGCCTTCAGCTCGATCGCATTGGCATCGGCTTCACCCTTGGCTCTTACAACCTCGGCATCAGCCTGCCCTTTGGCACGAAGAACATCAGCTTCACCCATTCCCTGAGCGGCGGACTCCTTGACAATCGCCTCGGCCATCATTTTCTTGGCGGCCGATTCTTTTTCCGAAGCACTTTGCTCTGCCTCGGCTTGGATTACTCGCTCTTCCGCCCGCATCTCGGCAGCAATCTTGGCAGCCTCGGCCTCCTTCAATACCGTGTAGGCTTCTTCATCTGCTTTCAATTGGGCCGCCTCTTTGCGAGCTTCGGCTTCCTTGATCTTCTGAATCAGGGCTTCCTGGGCATTTGCTTCAGCGGTGGTAACGGTAACCTGCTTATAACGATCTGCCGTAGCAAATTCCTCGGTGTCCTTGATCCGCTGCTGCTCCTCAACGACCCCTTTTTCAACGGCCACCCGTTCACGGATGACTTCCTGAATTTCCTTCTTCTCAATCTCAACCGCTTTCTCGGCTTCGATCGACTTCAGTTCGGTAACCCGCTTACGCTCGATTTCCTCCAACATTCGCTCGCGTTCAACCCGCTCGAGTTCGACCCCATCGGTCCGCTCTTTGTTTCTCTGGGCCACAAGCACCTGCCGCTGCTTATTCTCTTCCGCGATCTCAATCTCCTCCTCTGCCGCGATCCGGGCTTGCTCGGCCTTTTGGCGCTCCTCCTCTTTGATCTTGAGGGCTTCAGCTTCCTCACGGAACTGCACCGTTTCGACCTCGCGCTTCTGCTTCGCTTCCGTCTCCTTGAGCTGACGCTCAAGCTCAAGGATGGCCTCACGGGCCTCCACGTCCTGCTGTTTGATGACCTTCTCCTTGTCCCGCTGAATGTTGTTCGCGAGCTTGGCCTGCCCGGCCGTCAATTCCGTGATCTTCTTGATACCCTCGGCATCGAGAATATTGTCCGGGTCCAGCATCGTAAGCGGAGTCTGCTCCAGAAAGTCAATCGCCGCGTCATCGAGAACGAAGCCGTTCAAGTCGGTTCCAATGACCTTTAAAATTTCATCACGGAAGGTATCCCGGTCTTCATAAAGCTGGATAAAATCAAATCGCTTGCCGACTGTCTTGAGGGCTTCGGAAAACTTGGCATCGAAGAGAACACAAATTTCATCCTGCGAAGAGGCCCGGTCACAACCGATCGATTCAGCCACACGCAATACGTCTTCAGCGGCGTTATTCACCCGCACAAAAAAGGCAACCTTGATATCCGCTCGCAAGTTATCCTTGCAGATAAGCCCGTTCTTACCAGTCCGATCAATCTCGATCCTCTTCAACGAGATATCAATATGGTCGATTCGGTGAAGAATGGGATAGACGACACCGCCGTTAAAGTAGACCTTGGTTCCCCCAAAACCCGTTCGGACCAAAGCGGTTCCTTTTTCCACCTTCCGGTAGAAAGTCATGATGAGGAACGCAGCGGCTCCGATCACCAGGACCGCGATCACGACAATGGTGATTATCAGACTGCCACCGATGTTCAGTGGTAAGAATTCGTGTATCTTCATATTAGTTGGTTTCTTTGGATTGATTGGGTTTGATAATAAATTTCTGAGTTTCTTCGTCGAAGCCGATCACGAGAATTTGGTCACCACGGACAAGCGAATCCTCGCCCTCGGCCAATCGACAATTCAAAAGAGCCGGAGCCCCCTTCGGGCGGATGACCTCACACTGTCCGAAGCTGGAGTCGAGCACCCTGCTTTTGACATGTCCTGCCGAGCCGATCAAAGGCTCTTGATGCTCCTTGTCGTTCTTCATCGTTCGGAAGAACTTGCGCAGCGGCTGGGTCACTATCTTCACAAGTAAGACACTGGCGAAAAAATTGGCCAGCAAGAACACCAAAGCGAGAGAGGTGCTCTGCTCCGGGTTAAAATAAAAATTAGAGGCAATGGCAATAGCCCACATAAAAAGAGTCAGGAGGCTCAAAACCAGCATCAAGGGAATATCCTGCGCGTTGACAACCCGGAGCAAGAATCCGAAGGCTCCTTCAGCCTGCCCCTCGGCCCCGCCGTCGACGTCCAGATCGACATCGACATCCAAATCGGCATCGAAGTCACCAATTCCAAGCAAGCTCACGGTCCAAAACAGGAGCACCAACCCTAAAAGGATGGTGAGCGGCATGTTGTAGCCGATTGTTGCCTGTTCCCAAATCTCTTTCACGGTGCCAAGAAAAGCAGAATTTGTTTTTTGAACCTATTATAATTCATATCCTAATTTGGAAGCACCTAGAGAAAGCTCGTAAAGCTTTTCACAGTATCATCGTCGAGATGATTCACCATGGCGATGCTAAGCGCAACCATGGCATGATAATCCGAGACACAAATAATGGCGTTGTGTGAATGAATATATCGTGCCGGAGTTCCAAGAACAACACTCGGAATCCCCTCATTGGCCAAAGTAAAGGATCCGGCATCCGTTCCACCACTCGAGCGAACAGTAATTTGATGAGGAATCCCCTCGCTGCGAGCCGTTTCGATCGCAAATCGGGCTAAGCGGGGATTCATGATGGCGCTTGGATCATGAAGGCGGATTTGCACCCCTCCTCCCAACACACCCTGGGCCTCACTCATGGGCATTCCGGGAGTATCATCAGCCGGCGGCCCCTCCAAAACGATGGCAAGGTCCGGCTTGGCCACATGAGCGAGCGACTTTGCTCCTCTAAGCCCGAGCTCTTCCTGCACCGAGCCCGCCGTGATGAGTTGACAGTTCGCCGCTTGTGCTTCCTGCCCCACTTGAATGGCCCCGGCCATGCCGACGCGGTTGTCAAAGGCCTTGGTCATATACCAATCCGGCTGGTGCATCGCGGTCCAGGGACTCCACGGAGCAATGGGATCGCCCAACTGGACCCCCCAGTCCTCAGCCTCCACGCGTGAACGGGCCCCGATGTCGACAAACATATTTGGAACACCGATCACACTGTTCCGTTCCGATTCACTCAGAAAGTGAGGAGGCTTCGAGGCGATTGTGCCCACAATCTTCACCCCGGCCTGATTCTTCAATTCAACCCGTTGCGACAAAAGGGTGTGCCCCCACCAACCACCCACCGGAACCATCTTCAAATAGCCATTGGGAAGGATGCTCTGAACTCGGAAACCAATCTCATCCATGTGACCTTCGACCATGACCTTGGGCCCACTGCCCCCTTTACTGCAGAAAACCGACCCATTTTTGTCCGCGCCAAACTCTCCGTATCCATCGAGTTCCTTGAGAAAAATATCCCTCACCTCGTCTTCGTATCCGGGGACACTGTGAGCTTGTGTGAGAGATTCGAGTAATTGAAGGCCTTTGGCTTGCATGACAGATCTCTAGCAAGACGGGCTTGATACTTGAATCCGAAAACTCAAGACTCTGCGCTTTATGGAAAATACTTCCAATCTCAACGTCCTCAGTAACGCTCCGCTCCCCTCTCCCGCCATTTTGATGCAGGATGTGCCCCGGACCACCGAACAAGCCCAATTGGTTTCCTCCTCTCGCAAGGCCATCTGTGATTCTCTCTTCGTTCCCGATTCCCGATTCCTCCTCATCGTCGGCCCCTGCTCGGTCCACGACACCGAGGCCTGCCGCATTTACGCTGAAAAGCTTGCGATACTCGCCGACGAGGTGAGAGAAAAAATGAACATCGTGATGCGGGTCTATTTCGAGAAACCCCGCACGACCGTCGGCTGGAAGGGCCTCATCATGGACCCAGATCTCGACGGCTCGGACAATATCCACCAAGGCCTCACCCTTGCCCGACAGTTCCTAACCGAAGTCCTTTCACTCGGCCTCCCCACCGCCACCGAACTCCTGGATCCCATCACACCCCAATACATCGCCGACCTCATTTCATGGTCCGCCATCGGAGCCCGCACCAGCGAAAGCCAAACCCACCGCCAAATGGCCTCGGGGCTTTCCATGCCTCTCGGTTTCAAAAATACGACTTCAGGGGCCATCACGCCCGCGATCAACGCCATCAAGGCCGCCTCGCAACCGCAGACCTTCCTCGGCGTCTCCGAGGAAGGAGTCGCATCGGCCGTCTCGACCGCCGGAAATCCCCACTGCCATCTCATCCTCCGCGGAGGAGAAAATGGCCCGAACTTCAGTCCGGATTCAATCAAGAGCACCCGCGACACCCTACTCACACACGGACTCCCACCCGCCATCATGGTCGATGCCTCGCACGCCAACTGTGGAAAGAAGTGTGAGCAAATGCCCGCCGTTTTTGAAGAGATCGTCCGCCAAAGAGCTGCCGGAGACACCTCGATTGTCGGTGCCATGCTCGAAAGCCACCTCCACTCCGGAAGCCAAAAATTCCCCCAGCCTCTCGATCAACTCGCCTATGGCCAATCCATCACCGATCAGTGCATCGACTGGGAAACCACCGAGCGCCTTGTCGTCGAAGCCGCAGAAAAACTCTAGCCCATTATAAGTTATGAACACCTCCCCCAACAGCTCCTGGTTCTACGCCGAACATAACGAAAAAAAAGGCCCCATTACCTTTGGCATGCTGCAGCAGCGCTTTAAGGAGGGCCTCCCTCAAAGCACCTTGGTTTGGACAGAAGGAATGGAACAATGGGCCCTTGCTTCCAGTGTGCCCGGGCTGACCACTGACACGATGGCCAACAATCCTTATGCCCCACCCTCCACAACTGTTGTTGAGACAATGCAAGCCACCGGCAGCAGTCTGGAGCCTGTTGCCTCATTAAAGGAGGACACCATACGGTGACTGGATGAGCGCTCCATTGCCTCATTTACGAGGACACCGTAGCGGCTTGGTTTTTTGGTTCTTCCCTTGCTGAGGAAGGGCTGCCGGAGC
>JAUIGV010000025.1 GCA_030432565.1 Verrucomicrobiia bacterium
TGTTGACCGTCGTCTTGATACTGTTACTTTGAACAAGTATCAAATGAGGACGCAAACCGAAAAACAGTCGTTCGCTCCACCGTTATCGAGAACCTTTTAATATCTCCTGATATTTTAGCACAACAGTGTTTATTCGTAGCCCTTTTAAGAGCGATATCTGCTCAGGACTGGATCCGCAGTTTGGCCTTTCTTCCTTCTGGATCAAGGGGAATTGACGGGAAAAGCGGTGATATCAGGGGGTTTGGTGCAGGAAGCGTCTCCTCTGGAGAATTCCACTGATATCACAGGTGGCCTGACTGGATTTTTTGGTCCGCTTAACATTAATAGTGTTCTTTTGAACATTTTTCACTTGCCTGTTCCCACCAATTTCTGGCAGATCTTGATCATGACCAAAAAACTGATGAATTGCTGCTGGAGGACGGATCTTCAGGATTTTCGTGGCCTGAGTCATTTTGAACGATCTGGCTTCCTGATCTGCCTCGAGTGGTTTGAAAATTTCCGTCTCCGCTATTCTCTGGCTGCTGGTCGTGAGGCTGCCAAGGTATTCTGGGTGAGTGAAGTGAAGCGTGATGGATTTGAGCGCGAAGACTGGCAATTGAAGCAGTGGTCTGAGGCGATCCGGTGGTATTTGGCATGGTTGGAGGCTTGCCAGTTGGCCGGGAAGGATCATCGCAGCACGATTGAGCGGGCGCGGGCAGCCGTTGCTTCGGCAGGCGCACGACGAGGATTAGCCCGACGCACGATCCAATGCTATTCAGGTTGGGTCGGCCGATATGCTGGCTTCGCTGAATCGGCAAAGAGTATGATGAAGGTTGAAACCGCAACAGCTTTTCTGCAATCAATTGTGGCACAAGAAGAGTGTGCCTATTCCACCCAGAAGCAGGCACTCAATGCACTCGCCTTCTTCTTTAAGCAGGTGTGCGGGATTGAGGACCCGGTGTTTGGGGTAAAGCTCAGGAAAACCGAGCAGCGTGTTCCGGTGGTGTTATCGAAAAGAGAAATGGGTGAGCTTTTGCATGACATGAAGGAATCCGAAGGGCGCTACTCGCTCGCCGCTGAGTTGCAGTATGGCGCTGGCTTGCGACTTTCTGAGCTGATGGGCCTGCGAATCAAAGACGTCGATCTTGATCGCGGGACTTTGACCGTGAGACAAGGCAAAGGTGACAAAGATCGGGTGACGGTCCTGCCAAAGTCATTGAGGGAAGCTTTGGCGTTTCAAATTGAGAAGGTGCGCAAGGTCTGGGAAAGTGACCGGGGGGAAGATCAGCCGGGAGTTTACTTGCCGGGGGCTCTGGCCAGGAAGTTTCGAAGAGCGGCAAAGGAGTTTGCGTGGTTTTGGCTATTCCCGGCACCGAAGGTTTCTCGCGACCCTGAGTCCGGGATCACACGGAGACATCATCTCCATGGCGACGTTTACGGCAAGGCGATCAAGAGATCTGCCGCCCGGGTTGGAACCGATAAACGGGTGACAAGCCACGCTTTGCGCCACAGCTTCGCGACCGGTCTTTTGGAAAATGGCGCGGATCTACGAACCATTCAGGAGCTTTTGGGGCACGAGGATATTACGACGACTGAGATTTATCTCCACGTGGCGGTGGGGGCGAATGGATTGGGCGTGGTGAGTCCGCTGGATCGGGTGATGGCTTGAACTGCCTGGCTTGGGCGGGTGGGTCGCGTAAAGGGCTGCGCCCCACGCGATTTTGGCCTGGTGGCTTGGCTACCGGATCCTGGGGGCTGGCCTACTCTGTTTTTTCAAAGACCTTCTGAACTTTGTCGAGGTATTGGTGCAGCGGGTCGTCATGTGACTCGTTCCCCTCACGGAGGTTTTCCTGCATCTTCAAGTAGTCCTCAAACTCCCCGCTCTCTTTCTTGACGCTGGACAAGTGATACCAGTCCATGAGGTCAACGAGTTTGCGGTGACGTTCCAATTCCGCTGTCCGGAACTGCTCGAGGTTTCCGATCATTTCCTCAACCTCGTCTGTTTTTCCATCAGCGATATCAGAAAGGATTTTGAGGTATCCGGCGATGACCGGACGGAAGGTCGGGAAGCAGCGAAAACTGAGGTGCGCGAGGAGATCGTTGGCAGGTCTCACTGATTCAATCCGTTCGTCCTTGGACTCCAGCATCGCGACCTGACGCCATGATTCCAGCCCAACCCGGAAGTCGATTCCGTTTTCGTCCTTGAGATGAAGTTCCAGGATTTTGCCGAGGCGTTCATTGGTTTCGGGAATGGTCATGGCCTCGGACAACTTCTTTTCGGAGAGGGCGGCCACCTGCAGCATCCACCAACGTTCCAGGCCTTTGGGCCCGAGGTTGGCCTGCGGAAAGTGCGTTCTCAGAAGCGTCATTTGCTCCCCCTGGAAGACGGCGACCTTGTCCAGGAATTTGGAGAGACTCCGGGCTCCCTGGCTCTGGGCGAGGAGGGCCATCACGAGGGCGCCGGACGAGGCGCGAAAGAGCTCACGGCTCAGGACATCAAGTTCGGCAACTGTGGTGCGATCAACCAATTCCTCCACTTCCACCCAGCCGCCGCTCTCCATCAAGGAGGAATACATACGTCGGTCTCCCCTGCCATTTTCCCACCGGATGGCCTCGGCGAGCCCATCCAAAAGCCATGGCCTGACTTCCACCCGGTCGGCGGATTCCCCCTCGGGAAGGGCCCGCAGGCTTCGCTCCATGACGAGCATTTGCAGGAGGACCCGCTCGTATTTTTTTTGATCAAAGGAATTCCCCCGCCCCAGGCGAAGGTAAATCTGCAGGCGATAGGGAGCGCCGCCTTCGGGCTTTAAAAACTCCAAAGAAATTCGGGAGGGCTTGTCTTTTTCAAAGGGGAAAAGTTCCAGGTAAATCGGGTAGGGTTTTCCGGGAACCTCCCCCACCAGGCGATCGAGATCGGCGATCAGGGAGTCGGCATCCTGAATCATCGCGACGCGCAGGCTGGAACTCCCGCCCAGAATGGTGAGGCGTCCATCAATCGAACTGGACTTGGCCACCTGCCCCGACGAGCAGAGTGGCAGCAGAAAGAGGATGAGGAGGAGAACTTTCACGGGGCGGGGAGCTTTCCCTCTTTGAGACCTCAGGACAAGAGTGGAATTGAGCGCTTTCATTTTCGAAGGCTTCGCGTATTGGATGGGCGTCACCCATGAACAAGCTGGACGAAATCATCGCCTACAAGAAGAAGGAGATTGAATCTCTCCTCCCCCTCACCAAGAAATTACGGGCTTCCGCGCTGATGCGTAATGACTTCGCGGGATTTCGAGCGGCTCTTGATCAGGGGCCGGACAAGCTTGGGGTGATCGCGGAGGTGAAGAAGGCGTCGCCCTCCGCCGGGATTATCGATCCGAATTTCGACCCCGTGCGCCAGGCCAAGCGCTACATCGATGGCGGAGCCACCTGCATGTCGATCCTGACCGATGAGAAATACTTCCAGGGGCACCTGTCCTATCTGATGGAGATTTCAAAGATCTCCCCCATCCCGCTTTTAAGAAAGGACTTCACGGTCCACCCGTGCCAGATTTACGAAGCCAGTGTCTCCGGAGCGGATGCCATTTTGCTGATTGTGGCCGCGCTGAATGACGACGAACTCCGCGAGCTTTATGATGCCGCCCGGGACGTCCAACTGGACGTTTTGGTGGAGGTGCACGATCTCCCTGAAATGGACCGGGCCCTCGAGCTCGGAGCCGATCTGATAGGCATCAACAACCGGAACCTGCAGACCTTCACCACCGATCTGATGACGACCGAAAAGCTGGCTGACGAGGTGCCGGATGATGTCATTTTGGTTTCCGAGTCCGGGCTCAAGGACACCACCGATGCCCAACGCGCTCTCGATGCCGGCGCCAACGCCATTCTCATCGGCGAAACCCTCATGCGGCATGATGACCCCACTCGGGCGGTGGAAGAATATCTCGCCCTGCGGGCAAGCGAAGAGTGAGTTCTTCTCAGCTTCCCCAAACCAGCAGACCTGCTCCGTGAAGTAGAAGCCCCACGAGGCCCCCGATGAGGGTGCCGTTGACGCGGATGAATTGGAGGTCCGCGCCTACTTGGTTCTCGATCCTTGCGATCAACTCGTTTGCCTCCCAGCTATCGACCGTTCGGTTCACGAGCTTCTCGGCACTATCACCATACCGGCCGAAAAATCGCGATGCCATTTCGGCGGCCCGATCCTCGATCTCCGCCATCCGCTTTTCATCATTCAAGAGTCGCGTCGCAGCTTCCGAAAGCACCTCACTCCAGCGATCAATCGTGCCATTCTCATGCAATGATTCGGCGCTCTCCAGAAGGAGACGCAAACCTTGATCGACAACTTCCTCAACGGTCTTTATCGTCTCGGGATCATTGATCACGCGGGCTTTGATGACTTCCCACCGGTCAACGCCTCCTGCTTCCAATTCGTTGGCGGTTTCGCGCAAGGCCTCCTCGATTTTATCATAGAGAGGGTGCTGCGGATCCGCGCTGGCAGCCGCCATTTGGGTCGCGAATTTTTCGACGGCCTTTCCGGAGACCGCGGAAGCGGCGGCCTTGCTCAGGAAATCAACCACCTTGAGCTTCTTGGGCGTGGTCGCCTTGCCCGCCTCCTCCATGACCCAGTCACGATTGTCGGACACGCTTTTCCCAATTCGCCCGATGATGGGTGCGATTAAATCCCGCCTTCCCGGACTCCTTAAAAAACCCTTCAAGAGAATCGTCACCATCCGCGCCATGGGAACGGTGCCGGCCCCGTGTCGAATTCCGGATGCCCCCAATCGCGCGAGATTTTTGCGATCCGATTTCTTCACCAAGCCGGGCAGCCGCGTGACCAGCCACTGCAGCCGTATCGTGGCGTTTTCCCGGCTGGAAAGATGTTTGGCGAGCTGCCGTGCCGGTTTCCACTCCATCCATTGCCGGGTCACTTCCTCGGGCATCAAAAAACTCTTCCGGACGAAAGAAGCGACCGCCGCTCCGATACGCGCTTTTTCTTTTTTAACAATGGCAGTGTGAGGGATGGGAAGTCCCAGTGGATGGCGAAACAGGGCGGTCACCGCAAACCAATCCGCCAACGCGCCAACCATGGCGGCCTCGGAAAAAGCCTTAAGCCAGGGCCAAAACGCCCCGGAACCTTCGAGGGACCTCGCCAACACATAGAGAACGGCCATGAAGACGAGGAGCCCTGTGGCCAGCCGCCGCATCTTGCACAAGGAGGGATCAGGAAGGTCGGTCATTCACTGGAATGTCGACGCTCAGAATTCATTCGCAAGGGACTGCTTTCGTGATAGAACTTCGACATGAAGTTTTTCGCTCTTGTCTTGCTGGCATTTCTCCCGATGCCCATTTTTTCGCAGATCGCGAATCAAGCCACACTCACGCTGGTGGACGAGGACGGAGCCAATGAAGTTGACATCGAGGTGGAAATCTCTCTCGGCGCCATCAACCTGAAGTCAGACGACACCTCCGACCTTACCGGCACGATCGACGTGGAGTTAAATATTAACCCCGGCACTGCCACTACTGATGAGTTTACGATTCTGTCTGCCGATGTCCAGGGGAGTGACATCCAACTCTCAGCCCGGGAGCGTGTCCTTTTCACCGTAGTGGCGGAGTATGACTTTACCGGGACCGGATTGGGCTTCACCGCAGAGACCACAACTCCTCCGGGGCCGGTGGACGTGGAAACCGGGGAATTTGATGCGAGCGACCACTCGGTCACGGTCAACCGTGGATTGCTTGACGGTTCAGCCGATAGTCTTGCCACTGAAGAAATCGCAGTGATGTATGACTTTGCGGAAGCGCCCTTCACGGGAGCAGGGGCAGGCACCGGGACCGTTACGGTCACCCCGGGCCGCCGGGAAGGAATCAGGCAATACTTTGATGTCTTGGTAGAGCTGCCCATCAGCATCGTGCAAGAAATCGAGCTGGAAGATGTCGAGATCCCCGATCTCCAGGTCAACGGCGACATTTCGGGCACCATCAAAGCAGTGGGAGAAACCTTTCTGGATATTCCCGACTATGAATCATGGGCTGGAGAAACGGGGGTCGCCCCTGACAGCCAGAGTGGGTTTGATCTCGACCCTTCCGTCCCAAATTACTTTTTCTTCGCACTTGGACACGATGAGTCCGCCGTTCCATCCCAGCTCTTCACGGTCTCGCCTGCCGGTGTGACCCTGGAAACCTCGGGTGACTTTGCTCTGGGCGATGTCGCCATCGAGTGGTCGGAAGATCTCGAAAACTGGTCACCGGTTCCGCAATCAGCGATGACGAGCGGAAATAGCACCATTGGCTTCGGCGACTCTTTCGAAACAGCCACCACGATTGGCCTCGAGGGGGCTAAAAAATACTTCCGGGTGGCCCGCACTCCGGAGAACTAGAGCTCGGCGCGCTAGGCCGTCTGCGCTTGTTTAGCGGCAGCCAGATCGGACTCGATCGCTTCAAGGACATCGTCTTCCGGGTGGAAGTCGGCGGCATGGTACGAACTCCGCACCAGCGGGCCGCTCGCGACATGGCGAAAGCCCTTTGAAAGAGCCACTTCCTTCCATTCCTCGAATTTTTCGGGAGTGACATACTCAACTACCGGGAGGTGCATCGGAGTTGGGCGGAGATACTGCCCCAGGGTGAGAACGGTCACATCCGCTGCGCGGAGATCATCCATGGCTTGTTCGATTTCCTCGGGTTTCTCGCCGAGGCCGAGCATGATTCCGCTCTTGGTTGCGACCTTGCCCGCGGCCATCTCCTTGGCCTTCTTGAGGACGACAAGCGAGCGCTCATATTTGGCCCGGCTTCGCACCAAAGGAGTCAGGCGCTCAACCGTCTCCAGGTTATGATTGAAAATATGAGGTCGGGCTTTCATCACCAGATCAAGAGCCCAGTCCTTGTCATTAAAGTCCGGCACGAGCACCTCGATGATGATTCCGGGATTGGTTTCGCGAACAGCCTCAATGGTCTTTTGAAAGTGCTCCGCACCTCCGTCCTTAAGGTCATCACGAGCGACCGCGGTGATGACGACGTGATTGAGATTCATGCGTTTGGTGGCCTCGGCGACCCGCTGGGGCTCGTCGGCCTCGAGAGCATCCGGCTTGGCGGTCTTCACCGCACAAAATCCACAGGCGCGCGTACACTTCTCTCCCGCGATCATAAAGGTGGCAGTCCCCTGCCCCCAACATTCCCAACGGTTCGGGCACTGGGCTTCTTCGCAAACCGTGACCAGGCTCAAGTCCTTGATCATGGACTTGGTATCCCAGAACACGGGATTGTTCGGAAGCCGGACCTTAATCCAGTCAGGCTTCTTATCGAGATGGAGGGAGGAATCCATCTTCATTCGGGGACCAAAATTTCTGCCGCTACCGCAACCGCTCATGCTTGCTAGTTACTCGCAGATGGTCCCGAGCGCAATGCCGGATCTTTCAGGAATCCACATCCCAACAAGGCTACTCTTTGCGCTTTTCAACCGGATACCGGTCTGTCCACAACCAGGCAAAGGGAGTTTTACTCTTCGGCATGATCGTGTCGGGAACGCTTTTTCCCTTCCAATTGACCCACCACTTTGCGGACTCTTTCTTGGTTGCCTTAAAAAGCCCCTTTTCATAACGGCCGTTTGTGAGAACCCCCGGCCCGGAAATGGTCAAAGCAATCGAGTCAAAATCACCGCTGGAAGGCTTGGTTTCGCCAGTCAGACGTTCCAGGGTATCGGGCCCGATGTAGGCACTCAAAATGGCTTTCTTGTCCGCCGTTCTGATATTTTGAAAGACGCAGTTGCCGCTCAGGAGAGTCGAGACTTCCTTGCCGTTTTCTTCCACCTGAACGACGGCGAACCAGCTCGCGGTGAGCTCCGGAATAAATTCCGACGGATCGGTGGTATCGACTTCCAACTCGGCTTCCATCTCAAGCCAGTAACGTGGAATGACCCTCTTTTCCTTGGGACCAACCACTTGAAACTGCGGAGTCTGTTGGACTTCGGTGACGATTTTTTTGATCTCAACCCGGTGTGCCACCTGGGCGGACAAGGGATGGGCGAGAAGACAAAGAATGGGAATTAGGAATCGGGAGGGTTTCATCGGGTATTCAGGTTTTCGGTTAAGGTACGATCTCGACGTAGTCGCCCACGCGGGTCATCGTGAAAAGCTTGCGGGCCGCGTGATCCGGCATCCGGATACATCCGTGGGACGCCGGGTAATTGGGAACGTATCCCACATGGAAGCCGAAATCGCTCGCACTCAGGCGCTGGAAAAACGGCATCGATGATTCGTAGATGGTCGACTCCCACTCGCGGTATTTGTTCGTGATGACAAACTTCCCCTTCCGCGTTGGGTTTGACTTCTTGCCAGTGGACACACGCGTCTTGTAAATCTCCTTCTCGCCCTGGAAAACGTAGGCCCGCTGCTCCGAAAGATCCACCCTGATCCAGAGATCGGTCTTCCCCGGCTTCCGACCCAGCATCACCTGCATCATGTCGTTATCGACACGACGAGTGGCAAAGGTCAGGGGCCACCACCTGATCTTATCGATGACCGTCGACTTTCTGGTGCTGGCACCATGCGCCACGAGCGCCTGCGCCATCTTCACATTTCCGGAATCAGAAGCCATCATGAGGGGCGAGATCGACTTGGAATTTTTCAAAGCCCATCGAATCACCCCTTTGGTCTCAATCGATTTAAGAAACTCTTCGCTCAACTCGACGTTGAAGGGCTTGTTGGGATCAGCGCCATTTTCGAGCAGCACCTTGGCCATCGTGACATCTCCCCGGGCCACCGCGACCTGCAGTAAACCCTGCCCGCAGGGATCGACGGCCCCAACGGCGGCGCCAGCGGCCAACAGGGCTTTCGCAATACCAACATCGCCGGATCGGACTGCCAGGGCGAGAGGGGAGTCTTTCTCCCCTCCCCGGTCCGGAGAGTGGGACGCTCCGCCTTCAAGGAGAATCTTGACGAGTTTCAAGCCTTCGTCCCCGCCAACCTTGGCGGCACGGTAAAGTTCATCATGCGGTTTTGCGCCCTTCTCAAGAAGGAAAGCGGCCATTGGCAGACATCGTTGCCGGAGCGCCAGGGAGACCGGTGTCATGGCCTTCTCTTCGTGCCGCGAAGCCAGGTTCACCGCAGCTCCCTTCTCGACCAAAGCACGGACAAGATCCCCATCATAAGTCCGGACCGCCGCGAGAAGCGGAGTCAATCCGTCGGAGGCAAAGCCATCGACCGGGGCACCGGATGCCAGCAATTCCCGCAGCATCTTTTTGTCGCGCGCCTCCACCGCGAGGCGGATCGCCGAGCGCGCTCTTGAATCGACCGCGCCAAAATCAACGTCGAACTTCTTCAACACTTTCAAGAGCTGAACCCTCCCGGACTTCACCGCTGAAATCACGAGCGACTCCCCGGCATGATTCACCGCATTGACGTTCATTCCTTTCTCGAGCAAGGCCGCCAGCATTTCGTCCCGGCCGTGCTCCAGGGCGACGTGCGGGAGATCGACAAGATCGCCCACCCCGGGACGGCGCCCCTCTTGAAGATTCGCGCCCTTCTCCAACAGATCCTCAAAAAGAGCCCCCTGGTTTTTCTCAATGGAAATTCGAACAAGACTTTTCCCTTCCCCGTCTTTCGAATCAGGAAACGCTCCGGCCTCGAGCAACAAACCGGCAGCCGCAACCCGGCCGTCCTTCATAGCCTGCGCGACCAGACTTCCCTCGTAACCATGCTGCCCCCAGGGCGAAGCTCCGGCGTCGAGCAACCTGACCACAGCGTCCAAATTACCGTTCTCAATAGCGTGGGCGAGTGCGGTCTTACCCGCCTCATCAACCGCGCCCATGTCTGCACCTTTTTCCAAAAGAAGCGGAACCAGGTGTGAAGCGTCTCCTCCGGCAGCCAGGATCAGAGGGGTCTCGCCTTCAGGGCCCCTGGCATTCGGATCCACCTCCAAAACAAGCATGGCCTTGGCAAGCTCGAGATTCCCTTTGCGAAGAGCTTCGGCAAGCGCGTCCGCGTTCGCCTCCGTTCCTTTTTCTTCGATCAATCTAAGAGCGGCATCCTTCTCGTCGTGACACGCGGTGAGCCAAAAAGCCAATACCACCCCCATGAGCCTGGGAGCCGGGAACTGAATGAGAGGCTTGTGGATTGGTAGTTTCATTTTCCAGGGGAGAGCCGGAGAAAAGACCTGCGGGCCCTAATGTGATAGCGGCCCCCGCTCCCAGGGAAACAGCATTTGTGTAAAAAACTCGTAAAGAGATTACACTACTCCGGCTCCGCAAAAGACTGCGGAGTTTCGACCCGTCTGGAATGAAATTTAGCTCAATCCCTAAACCATGGCCGCAAGGCGACGGCAAACCTCCTCGACATTTTCACGCGAGTTGAAGGCGGAGATCCGGAAAAATCCTTCGCCGGCGGCACCGAATCCAGCTCCCGGAGTCACGACCACCTGGGCCCCTTCGAGCATCTTGTCAAACATCCCCCAACTGGTGACCCCCTCGGGACATCCCACCCAAACGTAAGGAGCATTTTCACCACCCCACACTTTGAGACCGAGACCTTCGCAAGCTTCGCGAAGAAGCTTTGCATTCGTCATATAATGCTCGACCAACCCGGCAACCTCGGCTTTTCCGGCATCGGAATAAATGGCCTCGGCACCCCGCTGGACAGGATAGCTGGCTCCGTTGAACTTGGTGGAATGACGACGTCCCCAAAGCTGTTTCAGGGGGACGCGCTCACCCGATGCCGTCGAGCCGGTGACGCTTTCCGGGATAACGGTGTAGGCGCAGCGCACGCCGGTGAATCCTCCGTTCTTCGAGAAGGAGCGGAATTCGATCGCGCACCGATGCGCCCCTTCGATCTCAAAAATTGAGCGCGGGATGGAATCGTCCTGAACAAAGGCCTCGTAGGCGGCGTCATAAAGAATGACGGCATCATTCTTAAGCGCGTAGGCCACCCAGGCCTCGAGCTGCTCGCGGGTGGCGGTGGTTCCGGTGGGGTTGTTCGGATAGCAAAGATAAATGAGGTCAACTTTCTCCTCGGGAATCGCCGGAACAAACCCGTTTTCAGGAGTGCACTTGAGGTAAATCAAACCTTCATATTCTCCGGCCTCATTGGCCTCGCCGGTGTTGCCGGCCATCACATTGGTGTCCACATAAACGGGATACACGGGATCAGTCACCGCGATCTTGTTTCCCTGGCCGAAGATATCGAGGATGTTACCGGAATCACACTTGGAGCCGTCGGAGACGTAAATATCACCCGGATCGATCCCAAGTCCGGCGTAGGCATTTCGGGCGATGGACTCACGAAGGAAAGGGTAACCTTGCTCGGGACCGTAGCCGCGGAAGGTGCCGCGATCGCCGAGTTCATCGACGGCTTTTTTCATGGCCTCGCGAGCGGCAACCGGAACGGGCTCGGTGACGTCACCAATGCCGCAACGAATCAGCCGCTTGGCCTTCTCAGGCTCGGCCTCGGTGTAGGCGTTGACACGGCGGGCGATCTCCGGGAAGAGATAACCTGCTTTAAGCTTCTGGAAGTTTTCGTTGATGCGAGCCATGATGAGTGGGAGATAAACATCCCCCGCCCGACTCGCAACCGAAATCATTCGTTGAGAGAAACCTTGAGCCGAAAAAAGCGATCAGCGGACGGCTCTGGAAATTCCATCCTCACCCGCTCGAATCCATTGCCCAACGAAATCGGGCTATCGGCAGTCATCCCGCCCGGGATCGTCTCCCAATTTTCTCCAGTCAAATCAGGAGAAGATTCGACCTCGTAGCTAAGCGCACGACCAGAGGCATCCGTTCGCCTCAGGAAAGTGAACACCCTGCCTGCGGACTCGGATTCCAGAAACGGCAGCAGCCGCTCGCCGCTTCCTTCCTGGACGATTGAGGCCATCTCCGGATCACCTCCGAAGGCATATTCCTGAAGATTCGAAACACCGTCACCGTCGAGATCAGCATTCACGGACGAGTCGGCAAGACCAGCTGACCACGAGCGGTAGGATTCGATAATATTCAGCACGACCTCTTCGCTACTTTCCGCAAATTCATCCGCCGAAAAAGTGACCTCGGAGGTGAAGACACCCGGAGTTGAGGGAGTCAAACTCACGGTTAGCTCCGAGCTTTCGCCAACTTCAAGCCCTCCTTTGCGAGCGGTCATTCCTTCGGAATCAAAGGAGGAAACCCAGAGCGTGCCGGAGCCCGTCTGACCGGAGGCCAGGGGAAGAGACTGGGATACTCTAAGGTTATTGGCATCTTCCGAGACACCGGTGTTTGACACCACCACACCAAGGTCAACCGGATAGCCGGCGCGAATGATCGACGGAGCATTGATGCTCACCGCAAGCGTTGTCGATGGCTTGTTGGCCCCCGGAACCGCGCGCGTCATGTGATAACCCGATTCCGCAATTTTTTCGTTCACCTGATCCACGTAAAACGGAACGAAAGTATCATAGCTGATATTCTGGTTTGATATGAGGACACTGGCTGTTCCCGCCGCGGTGTGAATCCCTACGATCGCTCCCTGCCCATCGATAGCAGCCAATGAAGGGCTCCCGGAGTCGCCCCCCTCGGTATAAGAATCATTCGGGTTCCCGGTGAAAAGAAGCGAGTTCTCCTGATAGGTCCACGAAAAGACCTCCGTCCGTTTGATCCCGGTATTGGCTCCAATTGCAGTCCCTTCACCGAACTGCGAACGAGCCTGAAAGACCGCGCGGCCTGCCCGCAAGGTCGGAGTCCCCGGGCGACGATGTCCCATAAAAATCAACTCCTGCCCGGTGTAACCCGCCTCGGGAAGGCTCAGAAAAGGTTGAAAATTGATCCCGTCATCCGGCGCCACTTCAGTTTCCAAGGTTCCCAGAACAAGATCGCTCGGGTCACCGTCTGAATTCAAAATGGCACTGAGCGATTCGATGGCATAGGTCCGGACAACCCCATCTTCTGAAAGGAAACTCAAACTTCCATTGGCAGACGGGCGGAAGTGGTAGGCTCCCACAAAATGCTTCGGCGAGATCAAAGTAAACTGGCGGCGGCGTTCCACCGCGGTGTTTGATGGCGCAATATACCAACCGACACCGGTGAGATCGACATCACCATAGATGAAATCCGGATTCGCGGTGGGCGCGGATGGAAAATCCAGAAAGCGATCGTGCAGGGAGGCGCTGTAGGACCGGACCTGGAGCCCCGGTGAGGATTGAAGAAGAAGAAGCGGGAGTAGGAATTTTTTCATGGCTCGGAGTCGATCTTTCGTTTGAAACAACGATCACCTCACCGTGCCGGATGCAGAAAACTCATTTTTCTTCGCCTTCGTGATGGGGGAGGTGGAGCGTGCCGCGATTATTAATGGCTGCAAGCAATTCCTCAGGATGATCGACAACCAAACCGGGGCCGCTTTTCTCCAACGCCTCCCTGCTATTGAATCCCCAGGTCACCCCGACCACCGGTACTCCTGCTTTCCGGCACGCTTTGACGTCGCGAACCTCATCACCCACGTAAAAAAGCTCTTCGGGTTTCACCGCACACTCCCGGGCAATCGCTTTGAGATACTTTGCCTTCCCCTGCAATCTGCGACAGCTTGTGATGAAATCGAAGTGATGTCGCACGCCGTGCCTTTTTAAAAAGAGATCCACATTTCCCTCCGAGTTTGAGGTCAGCACACCACATTTGACGGCACTCCCACGCATTGCCGGAAGAGCTTCAAACACTCCGGGGCACGGACTGAGTTCATCGAGCTGGTCTCGCAACATCGCCTTTCCTTTCTTCATGAGGCCCGGCAGAGATCGCTGTCGGACCCCCAATGTTTTCAGCAGCCCGCGCAAATTCAGGTGACGCAGTTCCGGGATTCTTTCGGGGCTGATCGTTTCATATCCATAGTCAGGTGCGAGCCGATTAAAAATCGACCTCCCCGCCTCCAGGGTGTCCGCCAACGTTCCGTCAAAATCAAAAACAAGAACCTCTCTCACAGCGGGCTTCTAACAAAATCCGCGATCCTTCGCCAAGACAAGCCGTGACTCTTCCGTCACCACCGGACTCAAACCTCAATCGCCTTCCCTGCTTCCGGCACAATGACACGGTCTTCCAGGCCTCGTTTCCGGGCCTCCTCCAGCAGCCTTTCAATGGGTTCCTCAGGCGGCTCGTTTCCAAGAGGGAAAGTCCCGTAATGCATCGGCACCATCAACTGGGCTCCCAGATCCTCAAATGCTTGCAGCGCCTCTTCCGGGTTCATGTGAACGTCCCGGCCACTCGGCGCGTCATAGGCCCCGATGGGGAGCAGTGCGAGGCAGATATTCTCGCGCGCCCCGATCTCCTTGAATCCCGGAAAATAAGCGCTGTCACCGCAGTGAAAAACACTTCGTGTTCCCGAGCCGACCAAAAACCCGCCGTAATCGCGTTTCACATCCGCCCCATATCTGGCCCCCCAGTGGTGGCTCGGAGTGTGCACCACCCGCATCCCGGCAAACTCACGTTCCTCCCAAACCTTCATCTCCGTGACATTCTTGAACCCCAGTCGCTTGACCAGGCCTCCGCTCCGTTGCGGCACCACAATGCCCTCGCGAGCTTCAATCGCACGGAGTGATCTTTTGTGAAGATGATCGAAGTGAGCGTGCGACACCAAAACGAGATCCAAATCAGGTAGATTTTCGAGGTGCAATCCCGGCTCGGTTTGCCGTTTCACCGGCCCGTGGAAGTTGGCCCAGTTGGGATCAAAAATAATGGCATGAGTGCCAAACTGAACCAGAAAAGAAGCATGCCCGATCCAGGTTGCGCGGATCACCCCTTCCTCCGGCGGGGTCAGAATTGCGGGTTGGGTTTCCCCGGCCCGCTTCTTCAAGAGCTGGGGCAGCAGGCGATGCCGCCAGAAGGTGTAATTCCGACCCGGCCAGCCGCGCCTGGGCTTTAAACCTGAATTTCGCTTCTCCTGTTCCATCTCTCACTTACGATAGGCTGTCCGCAATCTTGTCGGCCCAATACTTGGCCAATCCGGCGTAATCGGCATTTCCCTCGGCGTAGGTAATTCCGCGCGAGACGTTGATGACGCTCGCGGCCTTCCGCCCACTCCCCGCCAAAGAATCAAGCGACCCTCCCTGCGCGCCCAAGCCCGGCACCAAAAGCGGGACATCCGGAAGGTTCGCAAGCACATCACCATCGGCATTCGTCAAACCGACCACCAGTCCGGCAGTTGTTTTCCGGCCCTCGGACCGTGCACGCTCGCAAAGCTCACCGACGCGCTCGAAGAGCTTCTTCCCTTCACAGTCCCGCCGTTGAAAATCGACGCTCCCCGGATTTGAGGTCACCGCAAGAAGATAAACGCCCTTTCCTTCCCAATCCAAAAATGGCTCAAGGGTGTCGTATCCCAAAAACGGATTGAGAGTCACGGCATCCACGCCCCAGTTCTCGAAGTAGCTGCGGGCATAATACTTTTGCGTCTCGCCAATATCACTCCGTTTGGCATCGAGAATCACCGGAACCTCTTTGGGCATTTCTCCCAGCAGTTGATCCAACATTTCCAACCCGCGCAAACCCATCGCCTCGAAGTAAGCGATATTTGGCTTAAAAGCCGCCGCGAACTCCGCGGTCTCGCCGATCACGCGGCGCAAAAAATCCGGGATCGCCTCGACGCCACCTTCCGTCATATCGGGCCTCGGATCGAGTCCCACGCACAGGGCGGATCCGGTCGTTTCCAGTCGGGACTTCAGACGTTCGGCGTAGGTCATGGTTCAACCTTAGGCGCCTCCGTCCCGCTGACAAGTCGTCGATGATACCAGATCAACCAAAGAATCAGGGAGGCCACATAAATCAGCCCAAAATTTGAAGCAATTTTCAGCGGATAGTTCGTTGGAGTGTCCGAGACACCGTGGCATCCGCACAGCAAATCCGTAATCCCAAGGTTCCACGCGTATGCGAGAGCCACATTGAAGGAAATCAACATCCCGATCAGAATGACCGCCCCACCCACCTTGGAATACGGGATTAAAAGGGCCACCGCCGCGATGATTTCAAACCAGGGGACAAGATAGGCAATAAAAGCATCAGTCGGTGCGTCAAAGAAATTGCGCTCCTCATCGGACCATGGCATCTGCCACTCGAACTGAAAATTCCCGACCGATCTGGTAAACGCCGAGAGATCATCAAGCTTCTCAGAACCACTCCACAAAAAAAAGACCGCCAACGCGATACGAAGATTCCATTCCAAAAACTGCGTCGGTCGCATGGCTCAACGCTATCACAATCGCGGCAACCCGGCCAAGCCCTCATGATGGCTGCAAATGCTCCCTTTCCTTTTTCACCCAACCCACTATTTTTTCACCCATGAACCTTTTCAAGCATGCGATTCCCCTCCTCGCAGCCAGCCTCCTTCTCATTTCCTGCGGCGGGGAAGTCGAATCCGCCCGACTTGCCAGCGAAAGCCGGGCATCCGAGAAAGTCGCCCAAGGGCTTTATAATTCAGCTGTCGCGGCCGAGAAAGCCGGGAAACTTGGCAAGGCCACAAACTTATACGAGAAAATCGTCCTCCGGCACCCGCTCTGCCCCGTCGCCCCCGAGTCCGCCTTCCGGTGGGGCAAGCTTTTGGAAAGAGACCGCGAACCAATCGAAGCCTTTGATGCCTACGACGCCATTCTCACCAGATATCCCGCCTCCCCTCACTACGCCGAAGCGATGAAACGCCAGGAGGTGATCGCCACCCAGGTTGCCGAAGGCCAAATCACCAAATCCCTGATCGGGTTCAAGACCCCTATCGAACTTAAGAAGAGCGCCGAATTGCTCTCGAAAGTCCGCCAAAACGCCCCGCGGGCTCCTTCGGCCGAGAAAGCCCAATACACCATCGGCCGGATTTACCAGTCCCGCGGCTCAGGGACCACCGACACCATCCGGGCCATTTCAGCCTTCCGCGAATTAACCCGCGATTTCCCGGACTCCAAGTATGCTCCGGATGCCCAATACCGCATCGGAGAAATCCTGCTGGCCGAATCGAGGAAGGGTAACCAGGACAGCGCGAACCTGGATCGGGCCAAGCGGGCCTTCGAAGACGTCCTCATTCGCTACCCCGATTCCAGGCAGGCAAAATTGGCCAGGGCCCAGATCCAAAAACTTGCTTCCGGCGATATCCAACGCTCCTATGAAATTGCAGAATTCTACCGTAAAAAAGATCAAATCCCCTCGGCCCTTTTTTACTACCGTGATGCCGTCAACCGCTCCAAGCCCGGCCCTCTTCGCACAAACGCCCAAGCTTGGATCAAAAAGCTTTCCGCCCAGTAGCCCATGAAGCACTTCGTCCTTCTGGCACTCAGCCTCGGCCTCCTGACCTCATGTGCAGGATACCGCTTTGGAGGCAACAAGCCCGAGCACCTGGACGGGATTCAATCGATCTCGGTCCCGCTCGCGAAAAGCCGGGTCGTTTTCCCCCGTGTGGAAGCTCTGGCGACCAACTGCATGGTGGATGCCCTCGTGGGTGACGGCACCTATCGTCTTGCCACCAGCAGTGGCGCGGATGCCACACTCGTGATCACTCTCGAAAAACTCGACTACGTCCAGGCTCGTTCCTCCACGGTCGATGTTCTCCGTTCGGAGGAACTCCAGATCAACGTGACCGTCTCCTATCAGTTGATCGACAACACGCGCCCCGGAGTCGTCCTCGACGAAGGATCTGAAGCCGGAAGATCACGCCTTTTCGTAGATGACAACCTCCAGACCGCCCGCGTGAACGCCCTCCCCGACGCGCTGCAGCGCGCCACCCAATCAATTATCGCCCGCCTCGCCGATGGCATCTAAAGACACTCCCCGGGTCCCCGTGGTTACCTTCGTCCCGACTCCTATCGGGAACCTTGGCGACATCACTCTTCGTGCCATCGAGACCCTCCGGGAAGCGGACCTCATTGCCTGCGAAGACACCCGGCATTCCCTGCGCCTGCTCAACCACCTCGAAATTTCGAGGCCACTCATTTCCCTGCATGACCACAACGAACAGCAACGCATCCCCGAGCTGATCGAGCGCGCCCGTAAGGGCGAGACCATTGCCGTCATCTCGGACGCCGGCACCCCCTGCCTCTCCGACCCCGGTCACCGCTTCCTCAAAGCCTGCCGTGATGAGGAAATCGAATTCACGGTCTTGCCGGGCCCGTCTGCAATCACAACCGCGCTTGTTGCCTCGGGATTTCCACCCCACCCATTTTCCTTCCACGGCTTCCTTCACGTCAAAAAAGGAAAGCGCGGCAAACAGCTTCAGGCTGCTCTCGAAAGCGCCGAAACCACCCTGTTCTTCGAGTCCCCCCACCGCCTGCCCTCCACTCTCGAAATCATCAGCGACCTGGCTCCGGAACACCCCGTCTGTGTCGCTCGCGAGCTCACCAAGGCTTTCGAGTCCCTGCACCACGGCACCAGCGGCGAAATCGCGGCTTATTTTTCAGAACGAAAGGTGAGAGGTGAAATCGTCCTCCTTATTCCTCCACCTCCCCGGGAAAATGCGCGTTGATAAGTGGCTCTGGTCGGTTCGACTTTACAAAACGCGCAGCCAGGCTTCTCACGACTGCTCGGCCGGCAAGGTCAAGCGTGACGGGAAAACCCTCAAGCCCAGCGCAGCGCTCAAGCTTGGCGACAAGCTCGAGGTCCCCTCGCCGGACAACACCTACAAGCGCAACATCGAAGTGCTTCAACTCATCGAAAAAAGAGTCAGCGCCCCTCTGGCGCGCGAAGGCTACCTTGATCACACGCCGGGCGAGATTCTCGCCGAAGCGGAACGCCGGCGATTAGCCAACAAAGAGAACCGCCAACGGCGCAAGGAAGGCGACCAGGGCCGTCTCACCAAACGCAAACGACGCCAATGGGAGGAAGGTGGCGGTAACTTTTTCTAGCGTGGCCCAAAAAAGCCCCCACACCAGGTCCGGTGGGAGGGCTTTCGTGAAAATGGTAGCAGCGGGCGGATTTGAACCGCCGACAAAAGGCTTATGAGTCCTCTGCTCTACCCCTGAGCTACGCTGCCGTTGCGCGGGGAATTATCGCCGCAGCACGGTTCTGTCCAATAAAAAAAGCTTCAAGATCGTATTGGGCGACATTTTCACTCACCTTGGAAGGCGGATGAAATGGACGGCATTACTGATCCTGACAATCGGCTTGTTTGTCTTTTGGCCAAAAGATGAGGCACGTTCTCCCATTTCGTCCACGAAACAAAAGTCGGCAAGCGTCCAGCGGCCATCGACGGAACGACGTCGATCGGGAGGGCATTCCACCTCTTCCGGTCTCCAGAATGCCACGACAAAAGATCTCGAAGAGCAAATCCTAAGTCAATGGCCGGAGATTGAATCCGGTCTCCCCGCCCGCGACCCACGGGTCGTGAAATTCATCCGAACGCTCCGCGAACTAGGGAAAAGAGATGGCCCCGGCACTTTGGATTTTCTCGATCAACTTGACCAAACAGACAAGGAAGCGGCCTGGATTCAAGCCCGCATGGCAGTGGCCGGGGGCTGGGCCCTCAGCGATCCCGAGGCAGCCGCCCGGAGTCTTTTGGAAAAAGATCATATCCTGCAGGAGAACTATCAGGAGTTGACGATGGACTTTAACTTGGGTTCCAAAACTCCGGCCCACCAATCCATCACCCGCGCCGCTCGCCAAATTTTCGAACTCTGGGCCGAGGAAAATCACGAAGATGTCAAAAAAACTGCCGTGGAAATTGTCTCTAGAGGCTCAATGTGGAATTTCGGGATTCAGACGCAGCTCTGCGCGATCGCAAATAGGGACGGCGTCCTCTCTGGAACGGCTTCCATCAACAGAAATTCCATCGACTATATCCTCAACAATCCTAATCGCACAGTTCCGCAATTTCACGCTAGCCAATCCAGGCCTTTGACTTCGGAAATGCAGACCATCGGTGAGCCTGACTTTAACCAAGAAGGGTGGGCCGCGCGTAATCCGGAGCTGGCGCTCGGAATGATTCACGAAAGGCGATTCGAGAAAGAACCAGACTTGATCTCTTTGATTTCAGGCCTCGCACGCACACACGAGGATTACGGGAGCCTGCTCGCAATGGCGGATCCTACGGAACGAATGAAAGTCGCGAGCCACCTCGTTCAGATGAAACACCCAACCGTTTCTGAAAGAATTTGGCAGCTGGATGGCCGGGAAACAACTTGGCGGCTTCCTCCTGAAATCCGAAGCCAAGCCGCAGAAACCCTTATAAAGGTGGGCCGCTTCACGCCGTCCCAGAGAGAAACTTTGATGATGAAGTTCAACAGTTTTCCCGTCACTCCACCCGAACTCCCCAACCAACAAAAAGACCCGGCTGAATAAACAGCCGGGCCTTTGAATTTTTTTGACGTTCGAGCGAATCCTAGAGGGAGTCACCAAGCATCTTCATGGCGTCAGCGGCGCGGTTGGAGTAACCCCACTCATTGTCATACCACGAGCAGACTTTCACCAGATTTCCGTCCATGACGGTGGTCAGTCCGCTGTCGAAGATGGAGCTGTGCGGGTCACCCACGATGTCCTGAAGGACGAGGGGCATCTCGCTGTAGTGGAGGATACCCTTGAGAGGACCTTCGGCCGCTTCCTTGAAGGCCGCGTTCACTTCCTCGGCGGTGACATCAGCACCAAGCTCGGCAACGAGGTCGGTGAGGGAACCGGTCGGGGTTGGAACACGGAAAGCCCCTCCGTTGAGCTTGCCATTCAACTCGGGAATGACGAGGCCAATGGCGCGGGCGGCACCGGTCGAAGAGGGCACGATGTTTTCAGCAGCGGAACGGGCGCGACGAAGATCGCTGTGAGGAGCATCAAGAAGACGCTGGTCGCCGGTGTAGCTGTGAATGGTGCTCATGAAGCCACGCTTGAGACCCCACTTGTCATTGAGAACCTTGGCCAGAGGAGCCAGGCAGTTGGTGGTGCAGGATGCGTTGGAAACAATGTGGTGGTTGGCGGCATCATACTCGCTGTCGTTGATTCCGAGGCACATGGTGAGATCGGGATCAGACGCGGGAGCAGAGATGAGAACCTTCTTGGCTCCGGCGGAGATGTGCTTGGAAGCTCCTTCGCGGCTGCAGAAGAAACCGGTGGATTCGAGGATCACATCGGCATTCCACTCACCCCAGGGAAGGTTGGCGGGATCGCGCTCGGCGGTGGCGTGAATCTTGTGACCGTCCACGATGATGTGGTCGTCGTCATAGCTCACTTCGCGAGCGAATTGCCCCTGCGAGGAGTCATACTTGAGGAGGTGGGCGAGGGTCTTGTTGTCGGTGAGGTCGTTGATCGCGACGACTTTCTTAAGTTCGTCATCAGTCATTGAACGAAGCACCATCCGGCCAATGCGGCCGAATCCATTAATTGCGTAATTTGCCATGGGTCTTTCCTAGGAATATTAGGGTTGGTCGTCCTCCCAACCTGTCTGGCAGGAAAACGGCGGCATTATGCAGGGAAGCCCTTCCCCGTCAAGGTTCACGCGAAATGATTCAGGCCGGATGAATTCCGCGCGATATCAGGGTGAAAGGGAGATGACGGGCGAGATCCCCTATTGCGAAGGCTTGGGCGGCCTGGGGATTTTTGGCATGGGCTCGGGGGCATAACGATACCTCACCGGACCGGTCGCCTTGGCATCCTGGGCCTTGTAAAAGAAGCAATTGACGCGCTGGCTGCTCAAAACCCGAAACTGGTTATCCCAAACCAGCCGTTTGCCTCCTTCCAATCCCTGCTCGACGTAATTGACCATAATCCGATTCAAACCCTCCTCGATGGGCTTGATGACCACCTTTCCGGGCTCTACCGCAAATGTTTCAAACTGGGGTCTCTCGGTCGGGTCGGCAGGAACCGGAGCCAGCCGGATCTCCAGAAGTTTCTCTGAAACGTTGACAAAACGCATCTGCCCCGGCCTGAAGGACGCCTCATCATCTTTCAAAAGGAGCATTTGGGGATTGTTCCAGCTCATACTCGTCGAATCACGGTAAAGAACTCCCAGACTCAAGGGGGCCGCCGGCTTGGGCCTGGTGAGCCAGGGAGCCGCACCCGCCCCTTCCCCGGTTCGAATTTCCAAATTCTCGGTCGATCCCGCCATCGTCAGAACCGGAGTGAAGGCACGAAGCACCATTTTGAACGGGAGGGCCTGATCGCCCGAAACCAAAGAAGTCACCTCGGGAGGTTCCGAACCCGGAGGTGGTTTCAGCCCCTTGCGAATCCCGTCAACCAGTTCCTCCCGCCAGGGAGCTCGCTCTCCCAAGGTGAGGAAACGAATATGTTTCGGTGGATTTTCCTGGGCCTTGGCAAGCAAAGCCAGCGAACAAAAACCAAGAATGGCAAGCAGAGACGGTCTCATCATGTTTTACAAAGTTAATACATAAACCATGAGACTGCCAGCGAAAGGTTTGCCCGAAAAGCCGTTGCTTCATTGCTTCGGCAATAAAACGGATCGTTACCGGATCTTGTGGCCGAGAGTCATCGCCAACACCGCCCTGAAGTCCGAGAGGATGAGAGTTCCCGCGTTCATTGGTTGCGGGTGTCAAAAATCGTCCGCAAGTTCAAGGTGCTTTAGGTGCCTTTGGTAATTTGGGAACGGTTTCGAACATTTGGCGGGTCCTGACGGGACCAGTCGATGACTCGGGATCACGAGCCTGGAAAAAGAAGACCTGCACCCTTTGGTTAGTCAAAACCCGGGTGGTATTTTGTTCCAGAACGACCTGTTCCCCTCCGTTCTGGTATCCCAACATGAGACGAGTCGAGCCCACTTTAATCGGTTTGATCACCGATTTGCCGGGCGGCAATTTAAAGCCATCATTCCCAAGCTTCACCAGAGCGACCTTATTCGAGACATTCACAAAACGAATTTGACCCGGCTTGAAGGAATCCTTGTCGTCCTTGAGAAGGAGGAATTTTGGATTATTCCACAACATGGTGGCCGGGTCACGATAGACCACGCCAAGGCTTAGCGGCGCGGCTGGCATTGGCGAACTCAGCCAAGTCTCGCCAGACTCCTTCGTTCCCGCCTTAATCTCCAGCTTCGGGGTCGACCCGGCCATAGTCAGGAGCTTTGTGAAGGAGCGCAGATTGAATCGAAATGGAACAGCCTGATCACCGGAAACCAATGCAGTTGCTTCAGGAGGATTGGCACCGGGAGGCGGGGGTTCTCCTTTTCGCGTCTTTTTGTCCAAGGTCTCGCTCCACGTCCAAAGTTCACCCAAAGCCAGGAAACGAATATGCTTGGGGGGATTCTTTTGGGCCCGGGCAAATGGAGCCATTGCCAAAAAGGCGCTGAAACACAGGATGACGACGGCGATTGCTTTCATGGATTGGGCCAGCTTGTCAGGCTTCAAACCCGCCTGCCAGCAAAAGCTTTGTAAGAATTCCGATCAGGCCAAAAAAACGGACCAACCTCCCCGTCGGGAAATTGGTCCGTCGAAAATCAGGGTTTTAGAAAAGCTATCGCGAGCGGGGAGCCTTCGGCAGCTTTGGCATGGGCTCCGGCGCAAAATGGAATCTCACCGCTCCGGTTGCATTGGGGTTTTGAGCCTTGTAGAAAAAACACTGTACCCGTTGGTTGCTCAAAACTTTGATCTCGTTCTGCCAAATCTCCTTCTGGGCTTGCCCCTCGAGATATCCCACCAGAATTGGTGTTTTCCCCTCCTTGATCGGCTTGCTCGCAGTTTTGCCGGGTGCAATCCCAAAAGCGGATCTTCCCAATTTCACCAGCACCGTTTTATCAGAAACATTGACGAAACGAATTTCCCCCGCCTTGAAAGACGAAGGATCATCCGGAAGAAGAAGCATCTTGGGATTGTCCCAACTCATCGTGGCAGGGTCCCGGAACAGAACACCGAGACTCAACGGAGCCGCAGGCGGTCTCGACGTGGAGAGCCATGGAGTCGCGGCGGTCTCTTTCCCCTTGCGAATTTCCAGCTTCGGAGTGGTTGGCGCCATCGTGAGCATCTTCGTAAAAGCACGCAGGGTCATGTCAAAAGGAATGGCCTGATCTCCGGAGAGGAGAGCCGTGTCTTCGGGCGGAACCGAGCCCGGAGGTGGCTTGAGGCCTTTGCGAACCCCGTCCCTCAATTCCTCCTTCCAGGCAGGGAGCTCGCCCAAGGGAAGAAAACGAATGTGTTTTGGAGGATTGTCCTGGGCACTGGCGGCGGAAGCCAGGGCACAAAAACCAAGTGCGGTAAGAAGAATGCGTTTCATAGGATCACCAAGGTTAGCATATTTCAAAACCGGCCTCCAGCGAAAGGTTTCGCCGATTTTTCGGTCGCACGGCCCTTAAACCTCGTTTCGATTCAGCCACCGGAAGCTTTTCACTCTAAACCGACGCCCAAAATCCGGAAGTCCTCCCCCCTGCTGCGGATTCAACCCGGCCGCATCCGGCCTGAGCGGCTCGGGCAACCTTTGCACCACAGCCTCACACCAGGCTCTGGCCTTGATCTTCCCATTGACCACGGCCTCACCATAGCCCCTGATGACAAAAGTATCCGAACGGGCCGACAAGCCCGGGCCAATCGCTTGCAGAACATCGGCCTGGGTCAGGTAAACCGGCGCCCCCCACGCTTTACTCTCAGGCTTCAAGGTTTGCTCAAGGAGAGTGGAGTCCTCAATATTGTCCGGATGATTGTAGTCAGCCAGCGAGCGCTCATTGGTGAGGAGAAATCGTGGCTCCTGATTGAGCGGCTGATTAATGCCGGCCCGTTCAATGGCAGCCTCGAGAGCCCCTTTCTCACCTGCTAAATCATCGCTCAGGCGACGATTGACAAAATCAGCCAGCGAAAGAAACGGCCCCCGTTCATGAACCTCCTCAACGATGGCGCGGGCAAGTCGATCAATTTCATCGTCATTCAGAACTCTCGTGCCATCCCAGGTTTGGTCCATCGTCACCGCGTCTTCCGAAGTCCATTCCTCCCTCCCCCCGCCGATAATCCTCGGAAACGGAGTCTCCCCGTTTTCCCGGCGATTCGCCGAAAGAATCGCTTTCCAGGCCTCGATGCTCGTCGAGTTGACGTTGAAGGCGCCGTCATTCATGAGAGCCAGGCCGGCCCGATGGAAATTGTAAATTTGGTCGTGGTCCGCTCCCCGGACCGGGCGCATGCGCGGATTTGGAAGTTGTCCCGCCACCCCGTTCTGCGCAGCCTGACGGAGTTGGCTCTCCGATCCGGAGCTCAGAAAGTAATCATCCCAAAGGGTATGATTCACCTCATAGGAAAGATCATAAACGACATTGGAGGTCTCCGGGACGTCGAGAAACAATCCCTTGCCATGCTCGGCCCAAGTGTCGCGTGAAGTGCCACGCTCGGAATTGTCGGACCACCCGATTTTCCCGGCCGAGAAACCATTGGACTCCCGCTCGTCCCCCTGCAGGAGAGGCGCTGTCCGGACCAGCCCGTCGAGACCGAACTTGGGATCCGCGAGGGAATTGCCAATGGCATAAGACGGATGCCAGACGTATTCCGAAATCTTGGCGTGCTGGAATTGGGCCAGCGAAACAATCCCAAGTTCGCGCCTTGGCACGTCGAAAAGAATATTCCTTTTTGCCCCCGCGATCGGCAAACCAAAGGGATTGCCGCGGTTCCGGTTATCGGAACCGCGCACCGGAGTTTGCGCCCCCCAGCTCACGGACTCATCATAAAGGTCGCGCGTGTAGATTCCAAAAAACCAAGGCCCGCTCGCAACCCCATCGCCTACGTTGCCAATCAAATTCTCGAAGGGCGACCGCGAGGAATAAGCCGCACGCAGGTTCCAATTCGCGAGATAAGCTTCCTCCCAAACTTCCGGTTGATCTGACAATTCGTTGCCTCCGATTCCCAAATTGGAAGCGTGCTCGGTGAGCCACCGCATCCGGTATCCCTGCCGGGTTCGACGGTCGGGAGGCATGGTCACAACCGGGTTGACCATATCGAGAAATTCAATCTGAACCCCGCTGTTTGGATCGGAAGGATCGTGATACCAGGCTTCGGGCGGCTCCCTTCCTGCCCCGAATTGCAGCGAACAAGAGACCGAGGCAATCTGGGGAAGGGTATCGAAATCCGGCGGCGCGACTTGCGATCGGCTATCCACCTTCTTTAGAATCATCTGGCTGTCGTCACTCTGGGTTAGCTGACCTTCGCCCCCAAAAAAGGCATCCGACGGGCTATACCAAAAACGCTTGGGATACCAGGCCATCCCGCCAACCTCACCGGGATTTTCTTCATCAAACTCGGAAGCGGAATGATAATAGTTGTTGGCAAAATCGTAATCGGCAGTCGCGGTCAAGGTGTTATTCAAAACGTTCTGCCCGTCGTACTCGGCCGCCTTGTTGGGCAGGAAAACGAGGCACTCTCCAGGTTGAAATGTAGTCTCCTCCAGATGAAAATAATAGCTTCCGGTGTAGGCGTCATCGTAAGCCTGACTCCCGACCACCGGGCCATCCGGCCTCGTCCGGCCTCCAAAGCTCAGCCAGGTCGCGAATCCCAGAAAGCGCTCCCCCCCGTCCGGAGTCGGCTGCCAGGCATCCGTTCTAAAACCCCGACGACCGTTCACTTGCAACATGGCAATCGTCGCAGGAAGTGAGATCGGAACACTGTAAGGATTCCACAGAACCACTTTCGGGAAATCGTGGCTTCGGATGTTAAAGGGAAAACGACTCCCCGCCGGATTGCGATGGGTGCTGAAGGTATTAAACATCGAGCCTTCCACCAAAATCGGGGTGAGACTGGCCTGGTCGACGTCAGTAAGTGCGGCCGGATTGAGATTTTGCGAACTCCCTTGCAGCTCGTCCGGGATTGCCAAATTCTTTTCGGTCTTCGGGAGAAGCGCCTCCACTTGATTGCCTTGCAAAGTCACGCGATCGCCGAGGCGGGCCCAATTGCGAAGGAGCCCGAATTTGGGCGAGGTCTCAATATGGCGGGTCTCCTGCCAATCCAACCCTTGCCGCGCCGCGGCTTCCGCATTCGGGGGCCCCACCAAATTATCATCCACCGAAAGCCCCGGACTAAGGATCCGCCCATCGCGACGAATGGGCTCCACATCGGTCTCGCGGTTCAAAAACACGGTGAGGTTCCGCTGCAGACCACCATCGCGAACATTGGCCAACACGCCTTGGGAATGAATCGTAACGTCATGAAATCCGGAACGACGCCATTCCTCTCCCTGGCTGTGGGCAAGATCCACGGTAAGATCGGAGACAAGACGGGACTTGGTCGGCTCATTAAAACGAATCCGGTTGCCAGCCTCACTCTCGACACCCGCGGCCTCCGGGCCGACTCCCCCGAGAAGGGGTAAAAATTTCTCGGGAGAACGATCCCTATCGTGAGGATTCGTCACCGTGACATTTGCTTTCACCCCCAAATCTCCCACCCAAAATCCATACCCCCCTTTTAGTTCCTGATCTTCATACAGGCCGACCTTGGGAACAAAAACCTGATCATCGGAGTCGCCGTTGGTGGATCCATCACCCACCATGAGGACGCCATCGTTCCGACCGACAGATCCGGGGCGATACGGGATCGTCGAATTGGTTCGCAGCCCGCCTTCGTTCCCACTGACCAAATAATTGACGGGCTCATCCCAACCGGCCTCCTCCACCCGCAGATCCCGGAGTCCCCCGTTCAGGTCATCGCGAGTCAGGAAGGGCTCTCCATTCCGCCGGGTTGTTCGATAAACCGCTGTCCAATATTGCTGCCGCTGTCCCGATGGCGAACCCAAGGAAGAGGTCGCCGTCACCCGTTGATCCGGACCAAGCTCACGTTGCAATTCTCCGATCGCAATCATAAGCGCCAGGCGGGCATTGGCACGCGCCTCCTCCTCGAAACGGTCTCCCCGGGCATTTCGAACCTGCACCGTCGCAAGACTCAAAAAGGCCACCGCCACCAAGGTTAAAAGCGACAAAAGGATGAGAGCGGAGATCAAGACAAACCCGGAACGGATTCCAATCGAATCCATTCCGCGCGAACGGCTTGTCAAAGTAAGCTCCACAACTGGCCGACATTACATAGCACATACAAATATTGCAAATGAGATTGCCTCATTTCATTTGCGCCCAGGAGGACGAAAAAAGGGCGGAGGAAATGACTCCCCCCGCCCTTTAAATTAATCGAACGCTCGATTCTATGAATCGGTTCCCGGATCTTCGGCTGCCTCGGATTCACTCTCCTCTGGCTCTGCATCAGATTCATCATCCGGCATCACACGAGCCACGGCCTGAAGTTTTTCCCCCTGATTCAGGGTTACCAACTTGACGCCCTGGGCGTTTCGACCGGTCTCCCGCACATCCGAAACGCGGATCCTGATACTTTGACCGCCATCGGTCATGAGCATCACCTCGTCCGCTTCCTCAACCGCCAAGCTACCGACCACCGGGCCGGTTTTTTCGGTACACTTCATCGTAAGCATTCCGATTCCGCCTCGATTCTTGGCCATGTAGTCGCCAAACGGAGTCCGTTTCCCGAGGCCATTCTCCGAGGCCACCAGGAGGCGGGCATCGTCAGTCACCACCGCCAATCCGACGACGAAGTCACCTTCGCGGGGCTTGATTCCACGGACCCCGGCCGAGTTTCGGCCCATCGTCCGGGCTTGCTCTTCGTTGAAGCGGATACTCATGCCCCGGTGGGTCACCAGCATAACGTCGTCTTTGCCCGATGTCAGACGGACTCCGATGAGTTCGTTTCCTTCATCCAGCTTGATCGCAATCGTCCCCGCTTTCCGGTAGTTCTTAAAGTCGTAGAGGCTCGTTTTCTTCACCTTGCCCGAGCGGGTTGCAAAGAAAACATTACCGGCATCCTCACGGAAGGTGATGTCGGCACCGCTTTCCTCGTCAGTCGTGTATTCGAGACGCAGAACGGCCGCGATGGTTTCCTCCGGTTGTAAATCAAGCACGTTCTTAATGCTCCGCCCTTTCGAGGCACGGGAGCCTTCCGGCAATCCATAAACCCGCTCCACATAGACACGTCCGGTGTTGGTGAAGAACATAAGGTAGTCATGAGCCTGAGCCGTGAAGAGCTGCTCGACAAAGTCGTTTTCCTCATCATCGGCAGCCTTCTGGGTCACCATGCCCTTCACCCCTTTTCCTCCGCGAGCCTGCACCCGGTATTCACTGGCAGCCGTCCGCTTGATGTACCCGCGGTTACTCAAGGTCACGATCATGCCGTCGTTGGAAATTAAATCCTCGATGGCGATCTCCCCCTCGTCCGGAAGGATCGGGCAGCGACGCGGTGTGGCGTGCTTCTCCTTAATCTCCAAAAGCTCCTCCTTGATTATGGCAAGCACGCGCTCTTCACGGGCGAGGATATCGAGAAGGTCCTTGATCTCTGCAATGATGGCATCGTATTCCCCCTTGATCTTATCCTGCTCCATCGCAGTCAGCTGATAGAGACGGAGTTCAAGGATGGCATTTACCTGGCGATCAGTGAAAATATACTTGTCACCCACGACACTGGCCTGACCACGGATCAGGACGCCCAGAATCTCGGCTGCGGATAGTTCAAAGTGATAGGCTTTGAGTTTCTGACGAGCTTCGTCGCGGTTCCTGGAATCCCGGATCATCTTGATGAAGTCATCAAGATGGCCCAGTGCGAGCAAATAAGCTTCCAGGTTTTCAGCCCGTTCCTCGGCCTTATTCAGGAGGAAACGAGTCCGGCGGATCACCACCTCACGGCGGTGCTCAATAAAGCAATCAAGAGCGTCGAGAAGTCCCAACTGCTTGGGACGTCGCTCGTGAATCGCGAGCATGTTGACGCCGAAGGAAGTCTCCATCGCCGTCAACTTGAAGATCTGGTTCACCACGACCTGCGGGCGGGCGTCACGCTTCAGGGTAATTTCAATGCAGGTGTCATCTGCGGAGAGATCACGCATTCCCGAGATATCGAGAAGGACCTTCTCGCGAACCAATTCGGCAATCCGAATCTGGAGAGTTGCCCGGTTCACGCCATGGGGGACCTGCCGGATGATGATTTGAGAGGCACCGGTTTTACTCTCGGTCACCTCCATGACCCCGCGCATCTTAATACTGCCACGACCGGTTCGAAAATAACTGTCGATGCCCTTGTAGCCGCGAATTTCGCACGGTGATGCGAAGTCGGGACCCTTGATGAATTCCTTCATCTCATCAACGGTGATGTAGGGATTGTCGATACGAGCGCAAACTCCATCAATCACCTCGCCCATGTTGTGGGCCGGGATGTTGGTGGCCATACCCACGGCGATTCCGGTTCCTCCGTTAATGAGCAGATTCGGGATGGCAGCCGGCATGACAACAGGCTCGGTACTATTTTCATCGTACGTCGTCTGGTGGTCGACGGTATCTTTTTCAAGATCCGTCATCATCGCCGAGCCCATGTGAGTGAGGCGGGCCTCGGTATAACGCATGGCGGCGGGAGCATCCCCTTCGACCGAGCCGAAGTTACCCTGACCGTTGACCAGGGTTTCACGCATCGTCCATGGCTGGGCCATATTCACGAGAGTGGGATAAATGGCACCATCGCCGTGCGGATGATATTTACCCATTGTCTCACCCACGATACGGGCACACTTGAGGTGAGCCTTGGTCGCGGAAAGGGAAAGGTCATGATGCATCGCATAGAGCAATCGTCTCTGCGATGGCTTCAAGCCATCACGCGCATCGGGCAGGGCCCGGGAAATGATGACGGACATCGAATAGTCCAAAAAAGACTTCGACATCTCGTCGGCAACGTTGATCGACTCAACGTAATCGCGTGGCGGGATAGGGTCTGGAGTGTCGTCAGGCATGGAAAATGAGTGGGTTCGATTAAACGTCGAGGTTCTGCACGTTTAGCGCGTTGTCTTCGATGAAACGTTTGCGGGGCTCGACGACATCGCCCATCAGGACATCAAACATCGTCTCGGCTTCCAGCTTGTTTTCATCGTCGAATTGAACGCGCAAGAGTTGGCGGGTCTCCATGTCCATCGTGGTGGAATAGAGTTCCTTGGCATTCATCTCACCAAGTCCCTTGAATCGCTGAATTCGCATCCCCTTCTTGCCGATTTCAAGCACCCGTCCGAGAATTTCGAAAAGGCTGAAAACGGGAGTGATGACTTCGTTGTCCCCTTCCCCCTCAACAAGTTCGTAAATGGGCTGGTCGTCCGAGAAAAAAGGCTCGCTCTTCACCCCGAACTCGCTCAGTCGCTCAAGGAGTTTGGAAATCCCAATCGCTTCGCCAAGCTCACGACGCACCGCGCGGCGCATCTTGCCTTCGAACTTCTCCTTGTTGGCAGCTTCTTCCTCTTCGCTGATTTCCTCTCCGAAGAGTCGCAGGTCCCGGTTCTGTTCGGCGAATTCACGGACGTCGTTTTCACTCTTGAAATAGTGCACGGCCTCCTCGTTTCCGGTGCGAACCCGGATCATGTAAGTCGGCAACACGTTCCCATCACGAGCAGCCAGCAGGTCCTTGAAGTCCCCTCCGTGCCCTTCCAGCGTGCGCACAAAAGTTTGCAGCTTGGCGAGGGTCGCGAGAACGCTCTGCAGAAGATCGGAATCGACCGTTTCCTTTGTTCCAGGTTGCCGCAGGATCACATCATCCGATCCCAACTCGATGAGGATCTTGTTCATGGCGTTATCGTCCGCGACGTATTCCTCACGCTTCTTCCGGGTGATTTTATACAAGGGAGGCTGGGCAATATAGAGATAACCGGCCCTCACAAGCTCAGGCATGTGACGGCAAAAGAAGGTCAGCAAAAGGGTCCGAATGTGAGCACCGTCAACGTCGGCATCCGTCATAATGATCACCTTGTGGTAGCGAACTTTTTCGATATCAAAAGCCCCCTCCTGGTCTCCATCTCCAATCCCGGCACCGATCGCGGTAATCATGGCCTGGATTTCCTTGTTCTGGAGGGCCCGGTGAAGTCGCGCCTTCTCGACGTTGATGACCTTGCCCCGCAAGGGTAGGATTGCCTGGGTCGTCCGGTCACGGCCAGACTTGGCCGAACCACCTGCGGAGTCACCCTCGACAATATAGATCTCGGACTTGGCCGGATCACGCTCCGAGCAGTCAGCCAGCTTTCCAGGCAGGCCCCCGCCCGACATGACCGATTTCCGCACCGTTTCACGCGCCTTACGGGCAGCCTCACGGGCACGGGCGGCATTCACCGCCTTGTCGATAATCGTTTTGGCAAGATTGGGATTCTCTTCGAAATAGTTTTGGAGTCCTTCGTAGACCACCGAGCTCACAACTCCCTCAATCTCCGCGTTGACGAGTTTATCCTTGGTCTGCGAGCTAAAGCGCGGGTTGGGCATTTTGACACTGATCACACAGACGATGCCTTCGCGAACGTCGTCACCACTCAGCGCCGGATCCTTGTCTTTGAGAATCTTGTTGGCCTTGGCATATTGGTTGATCGATCTCGTCAAGGAACCGCGGAAACCGGTTAGGTGGGTTCCTCCGTCCGCGTTGGGAATCGAGTTGGCGAAACAAAGAATCTGGTCGTTATAGGAATCGTTATACTGAAAGACCACATCCACGTAGACGTCGTCCTCCATGATCTTGCCATCGTAATCAATTTCGATCTTACGCTTGCCTTTGAGAGTGACAGGGTCGTCGTGAACAAGGGTTTTATTTTCTCCGAGCTGCTCGACAAACTCCACGATTCCGCGGGCGTAGTAAAAGGTTTCCTTCTCCGCAGACTCAGCCCGGGTGTCTTCGAGGTTGATCGTCAGCCCCGGATTCAGGAAAGCAAGTTCGCGCAGACGCTTCGAAAGGCGGTCAAACTTGAATGAGGTCGTATCAGTGAAAATGGTCGCGTCCGGGAAGAACGTGATTTTGGTACCGGTCACTCCTTTGGGAACCGTCCCAACTACCGCTAGCTCTTTGTCCGTCTTTCCCCGTTTGAAGGTGATTTCGTGCAGCTTCTCTTCACGGGAAACCTGGGCAACAAACCAATCGGAAAGCGCGTTCACGCACTTGGCACCCACCCCGTGGAGACCACCTGAATATTTGTAGGCGCCCTGACCAAACTTACCACCGGCGTGAAGGCTGGTCAAAACCAGCTCAATGGCGGGAATACCAAACTTGGGGTGCATGTCCACCGGAATACCCCGACCGTCATCGCTGACGCTGCAGGACCCATCCTCATTAATGGAAATATCAATTGTCTTACAGTAACCGGCGAGATGCTCGTCGATCGAGTTGTCGAGAACCTCAAAAACACAGTGATGAAGACCCCGCTCATCGGGATCTCCGATATACATCCCCGGGCGCTTTCGAACGGCGTCCAGACCTTCAAGTTTATCAATTTGCCCGGCACCATATTCCTGGTCACCAGAGACTCCGACATCGTCGATTTCCTCTTCCGGTTTTTCCTCTGCCATTAGGCCCAAATTCTCCGAAATTTCAGGGGTTGCGGCAAGGTTGTTTCGTAAATTTTAAGTGTTTTTTTCAAAGAATCTCCCGGAGAGAATTCGTCACGATCCGAATGCCTGATATCCGAAGTAAACCGCCAGCAAAACCAGCAACAAAAGAATCAATCCAAGCCCCAACAACCTGATCACCGCTGCGACCTCTTCGCGCTCCTGACGGGTCTCCGAAACCACCCGCCGGGCGGTTTTTTTGGGGCGTTCCCTGGGGAATTCCCGCCCCCTCCCGCCCCCTTGGTCGACGGGACTCCGGGCAGGCTCCTGCCGCGGTCTCTCGTCCCTCAAACCACTCCTCAAACCCGCTCTTAGTTTCTGGTCGGGAGACTTGGTCGGTTTCCCGCATGAAGGACATGGACCGGAAACCCCGGCCAGAGATTCATCAATCGTCAGGGAGATTTCACAATGCTCACAGGTGAATTGAATCACTCCATTGTCCTTGTTGCTCATCACCTTCAGAATCTCACTAAATTCACTTCAAGTCCATCCCTACAAGTCGAGCAAAGAAAGCTGCCACTTGAGCAGGATCTCCTCGGGCCGGGCACGACCGGAAATGATTTGCTCAAGCACGCCTCGTGAGGCAATCACCGAAGGGTCGATCCCGAGGTCCTCCGCAACCTTGTTTCGCCCCTCCATCACCTCCTTTAACCTTTGCTCAAAAGACTCATCGAAACGCTGACGCAACCGTTTCGGCCTCACCGGCCACTCGGATTCGGGGATTCCCCGTGACTCATTAATTGCCGCCTCGAGCCGTTGACGGCGATCAGGACGCAGCTTGGGGGGCAGATGAATCTTCCTTCCTTCGGCCAGATCAGTCGCCCACGCAATCAATTGCTTATTGGTTGCCACCATGAAACTTGGACGATTCCAGGAGGCCGCCTCTCCGTCCCGCCAGTTCCAAAGCGCCTGTAAAAACCTCAACCCGGCAGGCTGCAATCGGCCACTCCCGGCAATTCTCCACGATTCCTTGTCCTCCCCTTCCCGCCCCTTCACGCGGGTTTGAGCTGATTCGCAGGACTCCAGAAACCACTCGTAGCGCCCCAGCTCCTTGAGCTTGGTCTCAACCTCGTGCGCCAAGGGAAGAAGATATCGGACGTCATTGCAGGCGTATTCAAGCATCTTTGGACTAAGCGGTCTCTTTCCCCAGTCCGCCTTCTGAGAACTTTTCGAGAGTTCAATGCCGAAATACTGCTCGACCAAACTTGCGTAGCCAAATCGCTGATGCCCCAAAAGCTGCGCTGCAATCTGGGTATCGTAGAGCATCGGTGGAACCATCTTCCACTCCCGCAGCATGAGCGTCATGTCATAATCCGCGCCATGCATCCAGATCCGGGCGGAACCCAACCATTTCACCAAAGGGTCCAATGACTCCTCCGCCAAAGGATCGATTAGTTCAACTTCCTCACCGTAGCAGACCTGAACGAGACAAATTCGCTCCGCATATCGGTAAAGGCTGTCGGCTTCCAAATCCAAGCCAACCTTGCCATCGCCGGGAGGAAGATTCCCCATTAGTTCTTCGACGCTTATATAGTGATCTGCTGCCATGAAATAAAAAAAAGGAACAGGGATGATCCCTGTTCCTTTGAAGTTAAATGAATAATCCCAAGAGAGTCAAATGATCGACGGTAGGGTGTCCAAAATTACTTGGCACTGGCAACCACCCGATAGTAGAGATGACGGCGTCCTTGGGCGGCAATCACCGGGATCCGGTAGATCTCGTAGTTACCCTCGACCCGATGAAGGCTGGCCAGCTCGACCGCCTGCCAGTTCTCCAAATCGACGGACTGTTGAGCCGTGTAATTGAGATCCGGACGACTTGGGTCGATCCCGTATTCGATGTAACTGAGAGCCCCGTCCACCACCAACTGGGGAAGGTAGGACGGAATATCGGCCACCAGGACGTTGCCACCGAAGGCATACTCCTGATGATTTGAGTATCCATCACCGTCGGCATCAGCCTCAGGGCTTGGATCAAATCCGGCACCATACTGCGAGACAAAGTTATCGAAATTATTGTCGGGGACAAACTTGATGTCATCAAGCAAGGCTCCATCAAAAGGAAGGCCGGTGCTGGTCCGGATCGCGGCATCAGATCCAGAGAAGTCCTTGCGGAAACGAATCTGAACACGGTGACGCCCGGGAGGAATGATCCCCGCAGCACCCGGAGAGAAAAAGTCGACCAGACCACCTGCGGAACCAACTCCGGGACCAGTGGCAAGAACAACTCCGTCAACGAGGAATTCCAGCACATCGGCAGGCTCCGCAAGGTTCACCGCGATGAACGAGAATGTTCCCGGTCCGTTGACCCAACCCGAGATGGAAGCAGTTTGGCCATTGCCGATTGAAGGCGTGACCAGAGCACTTGGACTCCCACCTTCCGGCGGAGGACTGATCCCATCAAGAGTCGTTGGCAGGAACAAGGCCCGGCTATCCAATTCGAAATCAAACCCTTCGATGTTTGCTGCACTTCTGATGTCCGCCATGAACTTGTCCATTGGAACGAGTTCGACGTTATCGACCAAACCACGATCCTCGCCGGAGGTCCCAGCTCCATCCTTGGTATAAATCCAACGGACATTATTGCTGGCTTCGGGCAACACGATGGCAGAGCGACCCCATGAACGTTCTCCGCTGATGAAGGCGTCCCAAGTCTGGGGAACACTGCCACCGCGGTTGACCCAGAGACGATCGGAACCTTCCTCGGAGGATGTCTTCCAATCAAAGAGCAAGACGCCGGCGCCCAAACCATTGAAACCAAAAATCGAAGTTTGATTGTCAGAGAGGCCAACTGCACTCCGCGCCGAGCGTGGCTCGTCCACATCGCCGTCATTGGTGTCCGTGAGCTCAAAGTCCCAGGGCGCATCACCCTCGAAAATAGCAGGAAAATCGGGCAATCCGACCGCATCACCCAAGGCTACGGCAGTTGGACGAACCACAACGTTAATGGAGAAGTTACCTTCATTTCCATCAGCATCTGTCAACACAACCCCGATGGTATACAAGCCGGGATCGGATGGAGTTCCGGAAATGATCCGGGTATTTGGATTGTAAGCGACGCCCGGAGGGAGATCGGTGACCTGAATCTGAGTGGCTCCAGAGGTCTCCAGAGTATAAACGAAGGATGCTCCCTGGTTGACGTCGATCACGCGTGAACTGGTCAAAATAGGGATTTGGTTCACCGGGGCATCAGGGTCGGCACTACCGTGAATGGTCAAAGTCGCGTTGTTCAAGACCGCCTGGTTCCCGGTGACACGATCGGTCACACGGACAACCCACGTTCCGGCAGAACCTTCACCCCAGTTACGAACCGTCATGAAGTTCCAGAAGAAGATACTGTCTTCCACATGATCGGTATCCACTTCCGACAAAATACTTTGTGTGCCGTTTGGAGAAATCAGAACGACTTCAAGATCAGCGCGGTTTGGAGTAATGATCGTCGCATTGAACTCCACGTGCTCGACTCGCAGGTTTTCAAAAGGAGTGCCATCACGACCTTGGGTCATATCAAAGGACGCGAGGAGTGAATTTCCGGTATTGTCAGGAATGACACCCGTTGGCTCCTCGGGAGTTCCAACAGGATTACTCGTGAAGAAAGCTGAACGAGAGTGCTCAACAGCCTCCCCGAGGAATGCGTTTGTACTATTTACCCTGAAGGCCTCTTGAACCGCAGCTGCAGCATCAACGAGTCCGGCACCGTAGTTGTGGTTGAAGTCAAATCCAGCCGCATTGGTCTCCCACTCGGCGTTATCAGCATCCACCTTGAAGGCGGTGCGGATCAGAATGTCCTGAACGTCACGCCAGGAAAGATCTTCGTTCTCCTCAAGCATCAAGGCCACGACACCTGAGACGAGAGCAGCCGAGGCTGAAGTCCCTCCGAAATCATTAATATATTCCGTGGTCCGGATTGGGTTGTCATCTTCGTCCACATCCAAACCATAGGATGCAGCGAGCAAATCCTGGGCACCACCGTCCGAAGGAGCGACCACCACGAGGTTGGCCCCTCTTTCAGAATAAGCGGCACGCCTTCCGGCATCATCGACAGATCCAACCGCAATGGTGAAACGTGAATTCGCATAGCCGTCATAGTTGGAGTTATCGCCAATCAGCCCGCCATCACCGGCAGCCCAGACGAAAATATTTCCAAGACCACGTGGATTTTGATTTCCCGGGGTAGCCGGACCGGAACGACCGAACAAAACGCCGTTTTCAAGAGCGGCCCGGGTCAAAGATCCCGGCCCCTCAAGATCAAGAGTCGTATCATCGGGACCCCAACTTGCGTTGTAGATATCGACCGTGTCATTTTGGAAAGAAAGGGCGGCAGCCTCGTCGACATCATTGGTCAAGCCGTCTCCGCCAAAGAGCCGGATGCCTGAGAGGGTGGCGTTTGGAGCAACTCCGGACATTCCCTCGCCGTTATTAAAAGCAGCAGCAATTAAAGATGCAACGCTCGTTCCGTGGGTCAAAGCCGCATCAAAAGTCGTGGGATCGTCGTCGGCGCCATCAAGAAGATTCAGATGGGGGCCGGTCGCGTTCGCCGCAAGATCGGCGTGATCGATGGACAGACCATCGTCGATGACCGCAACGGTCACGCCCTGGCCGGTCGCCCGATCCAAAGCCGCTTCGAATTTGATATCAACACTGGCAACACCACCGTTGACACCAATGTTATTCAGGCTCCACTGGTAGGCTCCGTCGGCACGAGGGTTGTCAATGGTATCGTAAAAAGGATCAGTCGGAATTGCCCGCTTGAATCTCTTCTTGGAAAAAACAGGCTCTGCGGAAATCACTTCCGGATCGGCGGTAACACGCGCAAGCTGGGCAAGCACTTTCCCTGCCGAATCCTCTTCGCAAATCGCAAGATTGGATCCCTCACGAACCAATTTCATCGAGCCGATTCCGCAACGCTGCTGCACCTCTTGCACATTTGCTCCATCGGCAAGCTTTACGATATAGCGGGTGCGGAGAATGCGGCGGGCATTCGGGTTGCGCTGCTCACCAACCGGATAAAAGACCAAATACTTCTCGGCACCGGGCTCGGACGCCTGCGACACGATCGCGGAAGTAGAACCCGCCGCAACCGGCGTGATCTTCAGCCTTCCTGACTCATCGAGATGGCAGAGTTCGTAGGTGCAGAGGGTGAGATTGTTGATCAGCCCGCCCTGTGAGAACTGATGGGTGCCAGACGAGCCGGCTTGTCCGCTGACGATGGAGGCCGCGGAATCACCAAACGAGCTGCCGGACAGCGCGATGAGTGAGAGGAGGGTCATTGATGACTTTTTCATGGAAAATCGAGGTGAAAATTGAAGTGGTGGGTGACAAGCAAGACCGATCTTAGTTCTGCTGGAACTGAACACGAAGGAAGCAAGGATTGACGTTATAGGGCTCACGGCTCAGCACACTGACCCGCTGGTCGTTATCGAACACGATGAACCAGTTCGGATCTCCCTGCTCGATGGTAATCCAAGTCTCCAGATCAACAGAGTATTGGATGATGTAATCCAAGCGGGAACCTACGGCAGGGCGCTTGGCAATCTCCAGATAGCACTGATCGTTTCCGATCAAAGTCGGAGTTGGGTTGGGAACCGAAGCTGGATCAAGCGGATCGGTCTGGAGGCCAAACTCTTCCAGGTTGGTAAATCCATCTCCATCGAAATCAGCATCGGGGGCGATTAGAGCATCAGGACTCCCGGCCGGGAAGGTCACAATCACGAAACCTGCGTAGGTATCGATAAGATCAATATCCCACTGGAAAACCCTCACCGATCGATCGACCGTATCTCCGACGGGCTGCTCGCGAACGAATTCAAGCTCCACCAAAAGCTGCCGGTTGGGTCCAAAAAAGTCGGGACCGAGTTCATATCCGGTTGGAATCCCGAGATCGCTGCTACCGATGAGCTGGGGAAGCTCGGGGTTGGGTGGGTTTGGCCCTGGAGGATTCGGGTTGGGAATCGGCGGGAAGAAGATCTTCCGCGTCTCACGGTCCCGAACGGAGAAGAAAACGCGATCCCCTGCGAGGAAGGTCTGGGAATTAAACCCTTCCCATTGGAAGTCGAAGACGATTCGTGGATCAAACTCCATCACCTCGCCATTCCAGCGATCGTCATTGGTGAGGCGGAAATCATTTCCAACGCCGATACCCCCGCTCACGACATTGCGGCCTCCCGGCCCGGGGACTGCTTCCACCATCTCACGGTGGGCGGCATTCATGAAGAAATTTGCCGGATTGTTTTCGTCCGAACCAAGCGCGGGGAACTTGAAAATATAGCTTCCGGGAACGATTTCATCACGATGGCGCTCAAGTTCGTTTGGAAGGTAAAAACGGGTCGACTCATAGTCGGTAAATTCATACCCGACTCCATTCACAGGATCGTTAATCAGGTCGTAGAAAACAACCGTGCTGTTATCAATCCAGTTGAATCCGCTAAGGGGACGGGGTAGATCGGAAGGAGGAGCTGAAAATAACTCCACGAGTCCGGTCTGGAAGGGCTCAATACTGCGCGCGGGAATCGGCTGGCTCACCGAAACATAAACCCCGACATCACGTACTCCATCACCATCAAAGTCACCTTGGGTAACCAGGCCCGTGGTTCCACTCGGACAAGTGATGTTTGGCGGTGTGTATAAAAAGCCGAAATTCGCCGCACATCCGAGAACAACCGCATTCCCATCGAAAACGCGAACAAACCAAGTGCCGCCTTGGTATCTGGAATCATCCGGCCCGATCATCTTGAAGGTTTTCGTGTCCCGAAACGTGAGATCAAGGGTGTCAACAAACTGTGCCTGGGCCAAAGAGGCCGTCAGTGAAAAGGCACCCGCAAGCAGGGCCGTGGATTTTGCGATATTCATTTTCGAAGGTGTTTGCAATGCATTTACATGTGTTTGAGAACCCAATCAAACGAAAAACTGTCGTTATCAATTTTTTCGATCAATTCAGTGAGCCCAAGCGCCTAATAGTGCTTCGTTGGAGACTAGCTGGCTGGGACGAAAGCCGACAAGCGCAAAATCCGCGCAAAATTAACGCATCCCCTGCAAAAGGAGTTCTGTGTTCGATTTTGTCCGTGCCAAATTGCGCAAGAGAGTCTCGATGGCCTCTCCAATGGGCAGGCTGGCGAGATGGCGGCGGATTTCCTGAACTCTTGGTAATTCATCAGGATGATAGAGCCGATCATCGTTTCGGGTGCCACTTTGAGGAATATGAATGGCCGGATAAATCCGTTGCTCGGCCAATTCACGGTCAAGGCGGACCTCCATGTTACCGGTTCCCTTCAACTCCTCAAAAATGACATCGTCCATGCGGTTCTCGGTCTCAATCAAGCAAGTTGCTAAAATCGTCAGGCTTCCACCCTCTTCAACATTCCGGGCCGCTCCAAAAAACTTCCGGGTTTCCGTGATCGCCTTGGGGCTGACCCCGCCCGAACCAATCGGACCACCCCGCGAGGCATTATTGTAGCCACGCGCCAGTCGGGTTAAGCTATCCAGCAAAATCACGACATCCTTTCCCTGCTCCACCAGCCGACGGGAACGCTCGAGGACAAGATTGGCCACATCGGCGTGCCTCTTGGATGGTTCGTCGAAAGTCGACGCAAAAACGTTTTGCCCCACCACTTCCTCAAAATCGGTCACCTCCTCCGGACGCTCATCCAAAAGCAGGATCACCAACTCCGTGCCCGGCGAATTCATCTGGATCGATTTCGCAATCTGCTTGAGAAGAATGGTTTTTCCTCCGCGGGGAGGCGCCACAATCAAACCACGCTGCCCCTTTCCGAGTGGAGCGACGAGATCCACCACCCGTGTTGCGAGCCCGGCACCATCGTCGGCCCCCTCGAGAACAAAGCGCTCCTCCGGGAAAAGGGACGTCAGTGAATCGAAATGAGTCGGTTGTTCGTAATCAGCCAAGGCCACCCCTTCGATCTCGAGAATCTCAAGGGCCGATAAAAACTTGTCCCGATGCTTGGGCTCGCGAATTGAAACCTTCAATCGCTGCCCTTCCCGCAGACCGTGCTCCTGCAACATTTGCGCGGGCACATAGATGTCATCGGGAGAACTCCGGAAGCTTCGGGCTTCATCCCTGATCATGGCGTAGTTTCCACCCGTGAATTCCAGAACACCCTCCCCTTCAATTCGCGTCCCGTGAGTTGCGTAACAAGAGAGAATGGTAAAAGCCAACTGGGCGCGGGTCACCTGATTGGGAATTCGGACCGGAAGACGCTCAACCTCATCATAAAGATCACTTAGCGGCTCATTTCGAAATTCATTCAAGTTAATTTCGTCCGGCACCTCGGGTGGGGGCGGCGGAGGGGTCTCTACCTTCTTCGGAGCCTTTTCTTCAGACTTCTCTTTATTTTCCGGAGTTTCTTTAACTTCCCCTTCTTCCACCACCGCGATCCCCTCCTCCCCGGGAGCTTCCGCGGCGGCCTTCTCGTCCGAATGCCCAGCCTCCTTGCGGACCTTGGGTTCAACGGCCTTTCTGGAAACCTTTTTGGCTGCAGCCTTTTTCTTTGCCTCAAGAGCTGCTTTTGCCGCCTTCTCGGCCGCCAAACGGGCAACCTCGGCAGCCTTCGCTGCAGCTTCCGCAGCTTTTGCAGCCGCCAATTCAGCGGCAGCGGCCTCTGCCATGGCAGTCTCCTCCTCGTCCGGGATCACCTCTTTCATCTCCTCAATCCCGAGCGCCAGCTCCGGAGATTCCTCAATTCCGACCTTCCTGGCTACGGCCTTTTTAGCCGCTTTCCTGGCCGTTTTCTGAACGGCTTTTTTGGCGACTTTCTTCGCCGCCTTCTTGGCTGCCTTTTTGGTCGCTTTCTTCGCTGCCTTTTTGGCAGCCTTCTTAGCCGCTTTTTTAACCGTGGGTTTGGCAGCTAATTCTTCGGTTGGCTCGATAGGCTCTTGCTCGTCAGTCATGGAATAGAAAGGGTTTTCAGGAATCGTGCGAGTTGCCTCTCCAAAACGGCAGGACAACCCTCATTCCAAAAAACGACATCCCCTCGTGCCACCTTCTCCATAATGGGAAGCTGTGCTTTGAGGATTGATGAAATCATCCTGTCTTCGAAGTGACTCCGAGCCTTGAGGCGGGTTCGTTGCGTGGCTTCGGAAGTTGCCACGACCAGATTAAGCTCCTGATCAAAGTCAAATCCGCTCTCAAAAAGAAGCGGCACATCAGCGACAAACAGCGTCGTTGAGGGGTTTGTAGAAGAAATCTCGCGTTTCTCAAGACATTCCTTTCGCACTTTTGGATGCAACACCGCCTCCAATCTTGACCGCTGATCCTCGTTTTCAAAAACCAAGGCCCGCAAACCCGCTCGATCCAGGCTTCCATCAGGCAAAATCACCGACTGCCCCAAAGCCTCCGAGATCTCTTTAAGGACCCGGCCCTTCTTTAACAAACCCTGCACCGATTCATCACAGTCAAAATATGCCATCGTTGGCAACAAACGTTGCATCAGCTTCCCCGCTGTCGACTTCCCCGTCGCGATGCCACCGGTCAGAGCAAATGTTCTCATCGCAATAAAATCTCCCGGATCATTCCAAAACACCAGCTCTTGCTCCAAAAACAAAAAAGCGGGACCTGCACTGCAGATCCCGCTTTGAAATGATTGGGTCGGATTAATCTCCGGGGAGACTTGGAAGCGCCGTATTTGCAGCTCCACCTCCAACCGAAATTGGAGAAGAGGTCGGATCATCACCGCCATTCACCCGCTTACCAGTGGCATCAATGATCTCAGCAGTCACGAAGATGATGAGGTTACTCTTGATGTGGTTTTGAGCTTTGGTCTGGAAGAGACGTCCGACGAAGGGCAGGTCACCAAGAATGGGCACCTTGTCTTCGACACTTTGGACATCCTCGCGCATCAGACCACCAACAGCCACCGTGTAGCCGTCATAGATGGTCAGACCGGTCTTCACACTACGGATCGAGAAGACAGGCATCTCGATGCGGTTCTCGGTGATGACAATCTGCACAGGGTTGCCGAGTGCGTCCGTTGCCGGAGCAGTGATCGGGCTACCATAGTTGATGAATCCCTCGAACTCGACGATGGTCGGAGTGAAGCGAAGCTCAATGATGCTGTCATTGGCATCGATCTGGGCTTCCACCTCAAGAGTCACGCCTGTGTTCTTGGTATCGAATGCCGAAGGAGTTGCGGGAGTCACCGGGAAACCGGCTCCACCACCACCACCGCCAATACCACCTTGCTGGCCGCCGATGCCGCCACCAACCTGGTTGGGAAGCTCGGGTGGTTCGTATTCGGTAGGATAGATAAACTCACGAATGATCTCGATCGTGGCACTCTGTCCGGGAAGGGCAACAACGCTTGGCGCGGTCATGATGTCCGCCCCCTTCTTCTGGGAAAGTCCACGCATGATCATCTGGATCTGACCGCTGCTGAACAGACCGGTCATGGAGAGGATACCGGGAGCAACGCTGTTGGCCTGGGCCGTCCGCGTTGGATTGTTCAAGATGGCATCAATGCTGTTGCGATTGATTGCCGCCGAACCACTTCGGAGACCGGAGGTTACGATATTGGAGACATTCTCCTGGGGAGAAGCCGGGATTCCGGGAATGTTCACCCGATCCACCGTGCCAATAAAGTCCTGGTTGCTGCGGGCAGTTCCGCTACCAACGGTGCCACCACCGAGGAAGTAGTTACTGCCGAATCCAAACGGAGTCGCAATCCAGTCAAATCCGAGCTCTTCACCATTCTCCTGGGAAACCTCCACAAACTTGGTGGTCACGCGGATCTGGCGGGGAGTGTCATTGATGGCCGCCTGAACGATACCATCGATCAACTCGAGGTTGGTTGGAGTGTTCCGCACGATGAGAGTGCTGGAACTCTTCAGGAAACTGGCCGAGGAATTTGCCGGGAAGGAAACTCCATTCTCCTTGAGGAGAGTCACGATGTCCTTGCGGGGCTCGATACCGGCAGGGCCGTTATCGTCTGCTGCAGCAAAAGGATCGGGATCGCCACCACCACCGGCACCACCGTCACCACCACTGGTGGTAATGAAAGTCTCAAAGGTGGGAGGAACAGTCCAGCGACGCTGCACGATGTCGGCGTCGGCACCTTCAGTGATAGGAAGAAGGGTGACCGCGAACTCGTCAACCTTGTAGCGAAGCTTGGCCTCGTCACAAATGTATTGCAGGGCTACACGAAGAGGAACCTGTCTCAGCTCGAGGTTCTTGATCAGGATGGCGTTGGGGTCGGTGGCATCACCAAATCCGCCGTCGAGAGCTTCGTCATCGCCGGCCGCATCTCCGGCCGCATCAAGAGTCTTCGGAGTGCGAACCACGAAGTTAATCCCCTTCTGACTTTCGTCGATCACGGTGTTGTCCAACTCAATGGAACGGAGGCGGAGGAATTCAACAGCCTCTTCCACCGTGATGTTGTTCAACTTCACCTCGGGAATGATGATTTGATTGAGCTTCGCAATGATCGAACGCTCGCGGTCGCGATCCGGGTTGAGATCGGGTCCCTGGTTGACACGCTCGCCGAGAGGAGGAACGGCAAGTTCCCACGCACGGTCGACCTGCATGAGCATCTCGGCACGGGTCTGATCGTAGGCGGCGCGGTAGTAGTCCGACTTAATGGCCGAGCAACGCTCCATCCAACGGCGGGCTGCCTTGTTGTAGGGGTCGATGCGAAGGACCTGCTTGAATTCTTCTTCAGCCTTGTCGTAGAGACCAAGGTTGTAATAGCTCTCACCCTTGTAGAGGAAGCGGCGGACCTGATCGACATTTTTGGTATGTTCGTAGGTCAGTCCGGCCTCGGTGCGAATCGGGTCGTCGAGATACTCTAGGCCTTTCTTGGAGGCCATGTTACCAGGATTGTTCTTGTCGATCTCCTCGAGGAGGTCGCGGGCTTCCTGATACTTGCCCTGGCGGCGGTATTTCTGGGTCAGGGCAACGGAACCCTCTTCGAGGCTCTTCGTGATGAAGGCACGACGATCGCTGGTCGCGGTTCCATACGGGAGGGTGTTCAGGGCCTCACGATATTTTTGAACTGCGGTTTCGTATTCGCCCTCGGCGTAGGCCTCACGACCTTCGTTAAGGAGTTCATCGGCCTTGGCCACGTCCTGCTGACGACGAATCATTTCTTGCGCGAGCAGGTCACTCTCGTTTTGACCGTATCCGGTCTCGACTGAGAGCGGCGCGATCACGAGTGCCGCAAGGGCAAACATGGTGCGATGAGTTAGGTGTGTTTGTCTCTTCTGCATGATCTGGTTGATTTATTGTTGATTTGTGGGGGGGGTGGAAGCTCTTTTTTCGAAAACGCTAAAGTTTCCTGCTTCCTCCCCTTCCCCGGGCTTGAGTTTTAAGATGATTTGGTGACTTGGATTTATTGGGCAGGCACCGGAATTTCAACGGTTTTAACCTCTTCGCCGACCTTGTATTCAACAACGACTGCTTCAGGCTTACGGTCGGCATCGAGCTTCACCTCGATGAGCTTGTAGATCTTCTCAGCGCCACTAAAAGGAAGCGCAAAGGTTCCGTTCTCCTCAAGAGTGAAGTTATTCCCCTCTTCGCCGATCGCGTTGAGGCGAAGGGTGACACGGTGATCATAGAAGGTGATATCCCTCAACTGTTTGGCATCCGCATTGAACGGCAGCTCGAAAACGTTCTTATTCTTGCTGGGATGCTGGTCTTCAATCTTGGCCCAATCGCGCATTCGCTCGCCGGCAGGCCCCTGCTCCGGACGCTGAACGACCTCAAGCAACTTGAAACGATCCTTCCCCGGATCTTCCGAGAAGAAGGTATCCCCAATTGCGATCGCTTCCGAAGCGGGAATCCGGTTCGTCGCCGGACGCTTCTGCCCGAAGGGGATGAAGGCGTAATCAAACTGAAAACCCTGTCCGAGGACGGTCTTGAAGAGGAGACGCCAGGTGTCGCTCTCCACTTTGACGACCTCAAGCTTGTCAATGAGAGCCCCATAATCATCGGGATCGTTGGGATCGGTCTTTGCAAGGTATTCCTCCTTGTTGGTGAAACCGTCGGAGTCCTGATCTCTCATCGGAGAGTCCGAATAGGAAGGATCAATGCGCTTATCGACCCACCACTGGTTATCAATCGGCGGGTGGACAGGTTCAATCTTCAGGAGATCGAGGAGCTTCATCTTGTCACCATCCTTGGTGTAAAGATCGACACTCGTGAAGAGATCGACCGGACGCCCGGAGGAGGTCTTTTGCTGTATGACGGCATCCTCCTCGGTGAGCATCTTGCTTACTGAGGCGGCAATTTCACCACCGGCAGAGGTGGTATCTTTCCCCGGGTTGGGGTTGGGCGCGTTGAACGTAGCGTTCACGGCTTGGTTACCGCTGTATCCGAGGTAGCCGAGCCCCGCGAGAACGAGGGCTCCGCCGCCAAGGGCTGCGATGTGGTAGTTTTCTTTAATCCAGGACATGTTTTCGTAGGTGTTTTATTTGAGTTCTGGGAGGTTCTCCTCCTCGATGAAGAGAAGGAGGTCGGCACGGAGATAGACAATAAGTTCTTCGCCACCGGACACCTTGTCGAGAATCTTGACAGATTCGACAGGCTCGTCCTCGGCTGGCTCATCACCCACGATTTCCACATCACCAAAGGCCCCTTCACTCTTCTTTTCAGTGGAGGCAGCCTTCCCGGCGCTTGGAATGCTTGCGGGATTCAAAACCCGGGCAAGGCGGATCTCGTAGAAATACTGATCGGAGTTGCAAATACGCTTTAAAAACTCACGCACGACAGGCTCGGGAGCCTTAAAAGTGAGCTCAACCGGCATACGGCGGGCGATGGTCGGGAGTTTTTCGAACTTTGGAGGACGAACCTCATTGGGATCACGCTTCGCGGGGCGCGTCTTACGGGGCTCTTTCTTCGCCTCGCGAGTGCCGGGCCAACCGTATCCTTCTTCCTGGGGAAGAGGCTCGCGAACGAGGCTTTCAATCTGCTTCACTCCGGCTCCTGAAGCCTCGGTCATGAGATATTCGATCGCATCGAGTTGATAGTTCAGAATACCGGTGGCCTCCGGACGGGGGAGGCTGCCGCGATACTTCTGAAATCCAAGATGGAACCCATTGGGAATGGCTTTCTCGCCGGGGAAGAGTGCTGTCACCTTTTCCACGGTCTCCGTGAGTTTGGCGGCAAAGTCCTTACCGGAGATGTCCTCCATTTTCTCGGGACGGAAGGCCAGGAGCTTCTCGCGAACCTCATTTGCTTTCGCAATGACATCCTTGAGGCTCTTTTCCTTGTCCATCGCGTTCTCGCGGGTTGGGTATGGATTGAGACTCTTGTCTTTCTTAACGGTGGCTTCCTTTGCCGCGACCTGCTGCTGGACTTCCTCCAGGCTGGTGCCGGCCTTCATCCCAAGGAAGATGATGACCGCAGCCAGCAGGATCGTGATTGTCAGCAATCCGCCGAGGAACTTGTTTTCTTTAAACCAGGACATAGTGAGTGATTTTAGGGTGCGTGTGAATTATTTGTGTTGGAACGGCGTCTTCAGTGGAATGAGCATCTCAAAGGGAGCCGCGTAGTCGTTGGTCTCTTGTTCGGGTGTCGCCTTGATTCGAGCGAGCTGGTTGTCCGGGATGGGCTTGCCCTTGGCATCGACAAACTTAAAGATTTCGGATCCTTTGAACTTTTCGAGAATATCAAGAACCTCGGTCTGCTTGTTCAGGTGGAGGCCTCTGATGATCACGCTGTCGACCCAGGTCTCCTCCTTCATCAGGGGAGAATTGCCGGGAGTGGTGGTCGCGAAGCTCTCGTCCATGACCGGATCGCTCTTGGCGTCGCCCGTGACTTGATACTTGGTGCGGTATTCAAAATCAGTCAGCCAGACATTCTCGCTCACGAAAGCCGAGGACACGTCGTTCCAGGTTTTGATGAAGCTGAGGCGGCCGTTTTCGGCTGCTGCGTAGGCGTTGATGAGCCCCACACTCTTCTCCTCATCCTTGAGGAGCTTTTTGATCTTGGTGGCGGACTGCTGGATGGTTTGAGCCTCCTGATCAAGCTTGGCAAGATGAGCCTCACCATCGCTGACCGACTTGATCTTGAAACCGGCCCAAGCGCCGAGACCGGCGATAAACAGAGCCGAGGCTGTGATAAGGGCAGGCTTCCGGCGGGTAATGTCCCGCTGGGCCTGAACGGCTTCGGGGACCAGGTCAATGTTGATCGTTGCGTTGTCCGAAGCGCGCAAAGCAAGACCGACAAGCTCGCCGAGTTGGTGGGCTTCGCGACCGATGGCATCGACGTCGACTCCCTTGCCGACCGAAATCCGTTGAAGCGGATTGAAGGTTTCGACAGGAAGGTTGAGCTTCTCCTCGAGGAACTCACGGAGATAGGGAAGATTGGCCGTTCCACCGGCAAGAAGGACCTTCTGCGGAGCGTTCCCGCCCTGTTGGCTTCGGAAAAGAGTGTTGGTGCGCTGAATCTCCGCAGTGAGGCGGGTCAGGGCATTCCGGACCACCGTTCCGAGAGCGGCAGTTGCTTCGTCCAATTGTCCGGCGTGACCTCCTCCGAGGGTCACCAGTCCGCTGGTCAGCTTGCTGTTTTCGGCCTCGGCGAAGGCAACATTGTATTCTTTCGCAATTGCACTGGTGAGATTGGCTCCGCCAATCGAGACCGAGCGAGTGAAGAACTTCTTTCCATCGGCATAAATCAGATTGGATGTTTTCGCACCGATATCGAGCAAGAGGACACATTCCTCCAGTCCGGGATAATTATAGCGGAAAGCATTATAAAGAGCAGTCGGAGCCGAGTCGACCAAACGGGTGCCGAGACCGGTATCGGCAACAACCGAGTTCAAATCGTTCAGAGAGTCGGCCTTGATGGCGACCAGGACAACCTCGTTCTCAATGCCATCGGTCTCAAGCTTCTCCCAGTCCCAAACCACCTCGTCGATGGGGAAGGGAACATTTTGCTGGGCTTCAAATCGCACCAGCTCCCCCATGTTCTCGGTCTCGAGAGGCGGAAGCTTGACGAAACGCACAAAGACCGACTGCCCCGAAAGAGCGTAGGCTGTCTTTTGTTTGTCAACCTTGAGTCCCTGGGCGAGCTCTTTGATGGCAAGTTGGACCTGTGGGATGCGCGCGGCTTCCGTGGCAGGGTCCGCGAGAATACTGGTGGCGGCGTATTTCTTGAGGATCAGACCTTTTTTGGTCGGGGCAAAAACGCCCATGGAGATCCTTTGAGAACCGATATTAAGTGCAATGATCGACTGTTGGTCAGCCATAGTTTTTATGTGTGGGTGTGGAGAAAATTAGTGGGGAGTAGCCCAGGGCTTCAGTCTTTTGGCTGAACTTCGGCGTAGCGGTCGTACCAAAGTGCGGCAAAAGGAGTCTGGGTTTTGTCGAGCAGAGGAAATTTCGAAGTCGCTTCGACCCCCTTCAGGGCTTCGCGCCACCAGCCGGCTTTTTGGCCATGACTGAAGAAGCCGACCATTTTGCCACCCCACTCAATCTCACCACCGATGGCTTCGAGATCCGATTTACTGGCCTTGGTGCTTCCGGTAATCCGCTTGAGCGTATTCGGAGAAATGTAAATTGAGACAAAAACAGGCTCATCAACCGGAATGTTCACATAGGTGACTGTTTTGCTGATCTTGTAGGCTTTGCGATCCTGCCCTTTCACCACGACGTGCCAGTTGACGTTGATCTGATCAAGATATCCGTCCTTGGGCTCGTTGCGCAGGCGGTCAGGCTGTAACTTCACCTCAACCTCGAGCCAGTCCTTGGGTTTGAAATTCTTGGCATTGCCATCCTGAATCTCGGGAGACTGCAATTCGGTAAACTTCGGATCATCAACCTTAAACTTCGCATCTTTTGAAACCTCGAGCTGTCCAAAAGCGCTGGTGGAGAGGCTCAGACCGCACGCAAGAGGGAGAATGGATTGAAGAAATCTCTGTTTATTCATGATTTGTTGAAAGGTTTCGCAGAGGCTATGAAATCCGCACGGGGGGCGGCTAGCAAAAAACCGTGATACGGCTTGTTTTTTTAACAGTTGACAGCGCTCAACGATTCTGTCCGAAGGCCTTTGACAAATACAAATCCCCCACCCCACTCTCCGTTCATGACGCAGCAAGGGCCAATGAACCAACATTTGTCGGACGGAAAAAGACTCGTTGTCGGGGCAATTGCCGACTCCATGACTCTTTCCACCACCCCGACCGGTTGTGATGTGGTGGAATTGCGGCTCGATTCATTGGGAACCGGAGAAAATGTGCATCAATTCGCAAGGGATTGTCCACTGCCCATCCTGGTGACCGCAAGGGGTCCGGAGGAAGGCGGTCAAAGCGACTGGTCCATAGAAGAAAGAGCGGATGCTTATCGCTCATTCCTGCCACAGGCTTCGCTCATCGACATTGAACTCCGTGACCTGGATGCTTTCAGCGGGGTCATTGACGAAGCCAGGAGCCTCGGAATCCCTCTGATCGGCTCCTTCCACGATTTCACCGCGACTCCGGAGCCTGAATCGCTGGCCGAAAAAATCGATTCACGGGTCGACATCCACAAGTTCGCCCTCATGACGCAGTCGACGAAGGACGTTATCAAGCATCTCGCGATTTTCGAGCATCTTCCCGGACGCGCTTTGTCCGTCATGGGCATGGGACCTCTCGGCGCGGCGGCCCGGCCCCTGATGGCCGAAGCGGGATCGCTTTTAAACTATGGGTATCTGGGGATTACCCCGACCGCCCCCAACCAGTGGCCCGCCGAATTACTCAAGGCCACTCTTGCGATCTAACTACGGCACAATTTTCACCGGAGCCGGAGGCAGGGCGGCCAGAAAAGATTTTCCGTAACGCTTGGTGACGACACGATTATCGAGAATCACCACCATCCCCTCGTCCTTTTTGGTCCGGATCAAGCGACCCACCCCCTGGCGGAGTTTGATCACCGCTTCCGGAACGGAATACTGCATGAAGGGATTTCCGCCCTCGGCTTCAATCTCTTCCAAACGAGCTGCCGTCAGCGGATGATCCGGCACGGCAAAGGGGAGCCGTGTGATGATGACGTTGCTGAGCGCTTCTCCCGGCACATCAACTCCCGCCCAAAAACTTTCGGTCCCGAAGAGAACACTGTGCACATCCTTGCGAAATTCCTCGACCATTTTCTGGCGCGGCATTCCCATCCCTTGCGCGAGAAGAGTCCACCCGTGACCGTCGAAAAACTCCTCCATGCTCTCCGCGACCGATCGCAAAAGCCGGTGACTGGTGAAGAGGACAAAAGCGCGCCCTTCGGACTTTTTCACCACCCGTTCGATCCAGTGGACCAACATGTCCTCGTAATCATCGTCGCGCGGATCCGGCATCGACTTCATGACGTAAATCGCCATCTGCTTTTGATAGTCGAAGGGACTCCCGATCTTCACCGCGGGAACATGCTGCGCGCCAATGCGCTCTCGGAAATAGCTCAACTGGTCGTCGCCCGTTCCCAGGGTTGCGCTCGTGGTGATACAGGTTTTATCGGGCCCAAAAAGAAGCGGACGCAGACGATCCGCGACATTGACAGGCGCGGCATTCAGGGTGAATGAAGTTCCCTCATAGCCCGACTTCTCGACCCAGTAAACGCTCCCGCCATCTTCCTGATCGAGAAACATTTTCAGGCCACCGTGCATCTCACGGAGACGCCGCGCCCCTTCCATCAACTCACCCTTGCGGGTGTCGTCCTCCGTCTCTTCCGCAACCTCTTCGATCGCAGTCCAGCATTCACGCAGCGGCCCCGCCAATGTGTTCTCAACCAACTCCGGTTGCCGCACGCGACACTCCCGGCCCCATTCGCCAAAAGTCACGGCATCACCAATGTTTTCGAAAAAATCATCCGCTTCCTCGAGGACCTTTTTCGCACAATCCATCGCTTCCGTCGCCTGGGCATACTTCAACAAGCCCTTGCCGGTTTTGGGATGATACAATCGCTGCAAATCAAATCGCAATCCCGCCTGGCTGAGCCGCAAACCCAGCGACTTCGCAGCCACGGCCTCCAATGTGTGGGCTTCGTCAAAAATCACAAAATCATTCGGAACCAGAAAACCCGATTCGTTTTCATTCATCTCCTCCTCGGGATTGAGCAGCGAGAAAAACAGACTGTGATTCACCACCAGAACGCGGGCGCTTTGAGCAAACTTCCGGGCTTCCTGAAAAAAACAATTTCCTCGTGGCCCGCACGTCCGCTGCGTGCAGATGTGCGATTCGCTGCAAACCTGCAACCACACCTTGAGCGAGGGCTCGAAATCCAAATCACTCTTGGTCCCGTCGCGAGTCGACTCCGCCCATTTCCAAATCTCCATGAGCTCCTCCTGCTCGCTCGAGGTGAAAAGATCGCCGCCGTTGTCCATGGCCCGACGCAACCTCATCGGACACAGATAATTCCCCCGCCCTTTCAAAAGAGCTGCTTCAAATGGCCCCGCCAAAAGCTTGCGCACAATCGGTAAATCCTTCCCGATCAATTGCTCTTGCAGATTGATGGTGTGCGTTGAGATCACCGCCTTCTTTCCTTCGCGAATGGCATACTCCACCGCCGGGATGAGATAAGCCAGCGACTTCCCCACTCCGGTCCCGGCCTCAATCACCAGGGAACGCCCGCCCTCCAGTGCATCGGCCACTTCGCCCGCCATTTGCTGCTGCTCGGCACGGTATTCAAAGTCGGGAGATTTCGAGAGCAGACCGGTCTCCGAAAAAACCATCCGCATCTCATCTCCGAACGAATTACCACCACCAAGCGAAATCACCCCTCTGGGTAGCTTCTCACGCCGGCAAATTCAACTGCCATCATCACAAGAAGTCCAATGCTGATTTTCCAACATTTATGTTGCAGGTTTTTTAGCATCCATTACGATCCCGTCATGAACCGTTTGGAAAAAGGTGAACTCTCGCGTCGCGAACGACAGATCCTCGATATCCTGTATCGTTTGGGAGAAGCCACCGCCCAGGACGTGCAGGACGAACTGCCCGATCCTCCTTCCTACTCAGCTGTCCGGGCTCTTCTCGCCACCCTCGAAAACAAGGACATGGTGAAGCACTCCAAGGAAGGGCGCCGCTATCTTTACAGTCCCGTTATCAACGAGAACAAGGCCAAGCGCACGGCTCTCAAAAACCTTTTGGGAACCTTCTTTAAAGGAAAGCCCGAGAACCTCGTCGCCGCTCTTCTCGATCCGAGCGATCAGCAGCTCAGCGAAAAGGAAATCGCCGAGATTCGCAAACTCATCAAGTAGTCGCAAGCCATGCTCATTCCTTCGCTCGTCTTCTCCCTCCTCGCGGCCTTCGCGATGTGGGTTTTCGTGCGACGGAATCCCGCCACCGACCCCCGGGTCACTGTCGCCATCCTTGCGCTCCTTCTTGTCCTCCCTCTTCTCAATTTCCTCCCCAAATACTCGGTCACGGTCGCTGGAAACAGCGAATCCGCCTCATCGCCGAGCCCCTGGGTTTTCCCCGCAATTTGGACCGTCGGTTTTCTTTTTTTCGGACTTCGTGGACTCATTGATGTCCTCTCAATGCAACGCTGGAATCGCGAATCGAGACTGGCGAATGATCTCCCGGCCTTTCAGGAAACCCTCGCTGAACTCGGCATCTCCAGAAGAGTTGACCTGCGCATTCATCCGAGGCTCACTTCGCCGGTCGTCTCCGGGTTGATCCGCCCACGAATTTACCTGCCCGAGAGTTCCACCGACTGGTCTCCCCAGACCCTTAAGATGGCGCTCCTTCACGAACTTGGCCACGTCCAGCGTCGCGACCTTTGGATGGCCACACTCGCGCATGTCGTCTGCGTCCTTCATTGGTTTAATCCCGCGGTGTGGTGGTTGCGTCGCACTTTCCTCTCCCAGTGCGAATATGCCTGTGATGCTCACTTGGTTGAAAAAGGGACCGACCCCCGCATCTATGCCAACGCCCTTTGCGACGTGGCCCAATCGGCCTCCGCTCCCCCGCTTTCTCTTGCCATGGCCGGCCATGTGCCCCTGCGCGAGCGCATAATCTTTCTTTCGCGAGGTGGCCGGCGAGGCTCGGTCCTTCTCTCCGGACTCATTTTGCTGACTGCGAGCAGCGCCATCGCGATGAGCATGATTCGCTTCGTTCCGGAACGCGCAAAGGCCCCGCTCCCGGCCCCCATGAACGAAGTCGATCTTCGCTTCAGTGCCGACCCCTTTCCTGGCGATTAGAGCAAAGATTTTCTTATCAACCGAAATCGACTCTGGAAAGTTCCCGGAACTACGGCACGTTCCTATAAACGAATGGGTCGGCACGTCAAATCATCGAGAGAGGTCCTCGCCTGGATTGCGGCGCAGCGGCGGGCCACCTCGATTAGCAGTGTCATTATTGCCCTGCTCCTGATGCTCTTGATCGGAATCCTGCTTTACCTCATCAATCTCACCATCGACCGAAAGGACATCCCCCGGCAGGTCACCTACATCGCGCCCCCCTCGGAGGAAATTGACAACGATGCTTCACAGCAAAAGGCTCAGGTTCAGGTCGCACGCAGACCCACTCCGCCGGGAGGAGGGGCTCCCTCGAAAATCATCTCCGCAGTCACCGCCTCCCCTGTCGCCGCTCCTACCATGGTTGAGCCTGCCCTCGATCAGACTTTTGGGATCGACGAAGGTTTTGGCAGCGCTTCCGATCAGGGCTTCGGCGGCGGGGATTTCGGCACCGTCCCGGGCGGAGCCGGCAAACGCTGCAATGCCGACGATCGTCTCGCACGACTTGCCTCCACCGGCGGCTCACCGGAGTGTGAGACCGCGGTCATCAACGCGCTCCGCTATCTGACCAAAAAACAACACCAGGAAGGGTATTGGGGCGAGGAACATCGCTGCGGAATCACCGGATTGGCCCTGCTTGCCTACCTCGGACATTGCGAAACGCCGGTCTCCGAGGAGTTCGGCGAAGCCGTTTTTAACGCCACCGTCTACCTCATCGATCGCGCCATGAAAAACAAGGGACGGATCTTTGACGATGAAGGCGGCCCGTGGTGCTACGAACACGCCATTGCCACTTACGCCCTCTGCGAAAGCTACCTCTTCAGCCGCTCCTTTGGGTATCACATTCCCAATCTCGAGAAAGTTGTTCAGGGAGCGGTCCAATGGATCATCGACTCCCAAAACTCCGTGGGCAGTTGGGGCTACCGCTACGGTGGCGGAGGTCGCTACGACACCTCGATTACCGCGTGGCATCTGCAGGCGCTGAAAGCCGCCAAGTCGACCGGCTTGAAATTCCCGAAACTGCAGGACTCCGTCAACCGGGGCCTCAAATCCCTGATCAACACCCAGTTGCCCAGCGGTGGATTTGGCTACGATCTCAACCGGAAGGACGAAGGAAATTTACCCCTCACCGGTGCCGGGGTGCTTTGCCTCCAGCAACACAACGGACGCCGCGATTTTGATGCGCGCCAAGGGATCGCCCACATCGCCAGGAATTCCCGTTTTGACTTCAAAAAGAACGCCAACCTTTACGAACACTACTACGTTTCACAGGCCGCGATGAACGAAGGCGGCGCTTTCTGGAAAAGCTACAACAAGATGTTCCGTGACCAATTGGTGACCAATCAAAGCCAGGACGGCTCGTGGCCCAACCCGCCTGGCAACAAGCACTCGGCTGGCGAAATTTACAACACCGCCCTCGCCACCCTGATGCTCGAAGTCTACTACCGCTACCTCCCCGGCACCGGAAAATAGCTCCCCGCTCCATGCGACCCGGGATGATGCTCCGCTGAAATCACAAGCCGCGAACGAGGGATTTTATTTTCGTAACCTTTCTGTGAATCCCGGCGTAGACCCACAAATCAGAAACCAGAAGCCATGAAATTTAATATTCTCCTCGCCGCCACTTGTATCGCCATTGGCGCATCCATTGCCTGGCTGGCAAAGCCCGACCCGAAAGCTGATACCGCTGAGGCTGAAGTCGTCGAAAACAAGCCTCGTTCAAACGGCAAGATCGGCTCTTCCGAAAGCCAGAAGCGCGCAACCAGCGAGCGCACCATTGTTGAGCCCGAAGAGGTTCCACCGGTCGCGATCATCCCTGCTGACGGCGAGGGGCGCGAACAAGCCCGCGAAATGGGGAACCGAATGGAGCAAATGTTCCGCAAGCGCCAGCAAGCCAAGCTTGACGCACGCATCGCAAAACTCGTTTCCCAACTGAATCTCACCCCGACCCAGGAAGCGGCCCTTCGCAAGGCTGCCGCAGACAGGATGAGCAGCTTTGGTGAAATGATGAAGGGTGATGTCGACCCATCGAAAATCAGCGAGATGTTGAAAGCCGATGTCATTGATGAGGCCCTTGCCGACATCCTCACTCCGGAACAACAGGAAGAACTTGAAGCCGTCAAGAAGCGCGAAATCGCCAATAAGGTCGAAGCGCAGGCCCTTAAGGAACTCGCAAAATTGAGCAATCTTGATCTGACCCAGGAACAAAAAGACGCCGCCTATGACATTCTCTACAAGGACGCCCAAGCATCTGTCGGAAATGAAACACCCGCGACCGGGATCGTATCGATGATCACCGAGGGATTTGGCATCGAGTTGGACTCGGACACCCTGGGAGTGGCCACCGCGATGATCCCCGACATCGGCGACATCGAAAGCGGTGAGGTCGAGCAAGACCCGCAGGCCATGATGGCCAAAGCCCAGGAAAATATGACCAAGCGGATCGACGACAAAGTCGAAGCGATGCGGCCCGTCCTCAACGACAACCAACTGAATCAATACCGCAAGGATCTCGAGCTGAAATCAGGCGGCATTTTCGGAGGCCTTTTGAACGGCTTTGGTGCCGGCGGAGAAGACGGCGAGTAAAGCGACCCTAAAATTCTTCAGGCCCGCGCTCATCCTTGAGCCGGGCCTTTTTTTCGCGCGCTTCCCGGAAAAAACTCTTCAGTATCCCCACGCACTCGTCCTCCATCACCCCCATCGTGATTTCGCAGCGATGGTTCAGCGGCGGATTACTTTGCAGAAGATTAATCCAGCCGCCGGCCGCCCCCCCCTTCGGATCCATCGCCCCGTATACCACCCGGTCCGGCCGACAGTGAACAATCGCTCCGGCACACATCGGGCAGGGCTCCTTGGTCACGTAAAGAGTTGCACCTTCAAGCCTCCAATCACCATAAGCGGTCTGCGCCGAGGTCAAAGCAAGCATCTCGGCGTGAGCAGTGGCATCCTTGAGTGTTTCGACCTGATTCCAGGCTCGCGCGATAACCTGTCCATCACGGACGATGACGGCCCCGATTGGCACTTCGCCGACTTCATAAGCCCGACCCGCCTCCCGCAGGGCCTGACTCATGAAAAAGAGGTCGCTCTGAAAGTCAATCGACTGCTCACTCTCGAAATCAAATTCCATGGCCGTGGTTAAACCATCTTTCCGCCACTGGAAAGACTCTCTTGAGAAAGGACCAGAACCCGCCCGTCTTTCACCTGCCACTTCACATTCAGCCCCGCCAGCTGGCAACCGTAGACACGCTCTTCATCATCGTGAAAGGCCGGCCTGGGATCGACCGCCAATACCCTCGTGATCAATGCAACCGTCTCCCCGCTTAGTCCCGCTTTCGCCCCGGCACAAAATTCCACAGCCAATGGTGCGGGAGCCTCTTTGGCAAATCCTCCGTCGGCCCCGGGCAGGGACTCAACGTAAGGTAGATATGGCTTGAGATCGAGAACCGGAGTGCCCTCGACAAGATCGAGCCCACTCACCTCCAAAGCCTCATCGGAAACCGACTCCAAAGTGACCAGGGAAAGCCCGATTCGATTGGGCCGAAAGGGTGAGCGGGTCGCAAAGACCCCCTTCTTTTCATTCCCGCCCAGTCTTGGGGGCCGGACAAACCAGCGTGCTTCTTCTTCCTTTACCTGATCAAACAGAAAGACGATCCAGACGTGGCTGAATTCCTCAAGCCCGCGACTTGCACCCGGCGGAACCTCATCGGAGAAAACGACCCGCCCGCGTGCCTCCGGCACGATGCCGCTTTGTCGGGGCGTGCCAAATTTTTCACCAAAACAACTCTCGATCCAGCCAATCGGCCGCATGGGAATCTCCTCGCTCATGCGTTCAGCAGAGCAGGAGCAAGATCAACACGCGAGTATTCCTTTCCAACCGAATCGCAGAGCAAGTTCGATGATATGCGACCGCTCTCGTAAATGGTGGGCAACCCACTCCCGGGATGAGTCCCGCCACCGACGAGATAGAGGTTGTCGTATCCCCTCATCCGGTTGTGAGGGCGGAAATAAAGCATTTGGTCAAGGGTGTGGGAGAGATTGAAAGTCGCCCCCATGAAGATGCTGTAATCATCCCGCCATCCCGCCGGACTGAGAATTTTCTCCTCCACGATATGCTCCCGGACATCCTTCATCCCGGTCCGTTCGATGATCCGGTCAATCACGAGATCACGATACTCCCGCTGGGTCGTCTCCCAGTCCTGATGATGGCGGGCGTTGATCGTGGGCACCAGAACATAGAGCTGGGAATGACCTTCCGGCGCCACCGTCGGATCTGTCACGCTGCTATTACGGACATAAATCGACATATCGGTGGAAACCTTGCTTTCGCTCTGGATGTCCTTGACGTTCCGGGCGTAGTCATCCGCAAAGAGGATATGATGATGCGGCTCATCTTCATAAATCTTGTCGAGTCCCAGATAGAGCATAAAGGCCGAGCATGAAAACTTCTTCCCCTTCAAGTCGTCCGGTTCCTTGCGGTGACCATTCATCAAATTGACCATGGCATGCGCGTAGTCGGCATTCATCACGACATGATCGGCCTCAAGAATCTCTCCGCTTTCCAGGGTCACTCCGGTGGCGTGCTTGTCCGAAAAATTCACCTGCTTGATTGGAGTCGAGAGCTTGATCTCGGCGCCCTCCTCACGGGCGACCTTGGCCATCGCCTGGGAAATTTTACAGAGCCCGCCCTGAACATGATAAATCCCGTACTTGTATTCCGTGTAGGACAGAATAGTGAACAATCCGGGGCATTTCCAGGGGCTCATCCCGAGATACTTCGCTTGAAAGGTGAACGCCAATTTGAGGCGGTCATCCTTGAAATAGTCATCCAGCACATCGACCACCGTCTTGGTTGTGGCAATGTAGGGGATCGTCTTCACCAATTCCTTCCTCAAGTATGAAGTCAGCTTGTGGTAGGGCTTCTGCAGGACCGGATAAATGGCACGGAGCTTTGCGGCGTGATCATCCATGAAGCGCCGATATCCCTCTTCGTTACCGGGGAAGTTCTCTGCAATGTTGGCGAACATCTTCTCCACGTCGGAGTTGGTTTCGATCGCGGTTCCATCACTCCAACTCAACCGCGCCATCGGATCGAGCTGGATAAATTCGAGATAGTCGGAACTTTCGCGTCCCGCCTCGGCGAAGATTTCATCGAGTGTGAATTTCTGGTGGAGAAAGGTCGGCCCCGCATCAAAGGAATAATCGCCCAGTTTGATCTCGGAATTCCGACCACCCACGCGATCCGCTTTCTCCACAACCGTGACATCGAAGCCACGATGGGCCAGAATCATCGCCGAGGAAAGTCCCCCGGGTCCCGCACCGACAATGATCACCTTCTTCTTCATTTTCGATCGATAGGTAGACGAGACTCCGCCATCGGGCTAATACTTTTTTAACGATGAGATGATTAGGACCCGCTTTGCCCCAAGTCCCACCGGGAAACTCCACCTCGGCCATGCCTATGCTGCAAGGGTAGCCCATGATCTTGCGCGCGAAAATGGCGGACGATTTCTGGTTCGCTTCGAAGATATTGATCACACCCGGGTGAGGGACGAATTTTACCGCGGGATTCTGGAAGACCTCCGCTGGCTTGGCCTTGAGTGGGATGGGGAGCCGTGGCGCCAACTCGATCGACTGGACCACTACCAGACGGCCCTCGAACATTTAAAGTCACTCGGGATCGTTTACCCCTGCTATTGCACCCGCCGCGAAATTGAGACTGAATTGGCAAACCTCACCCACGCCCCGCACGGTCCCGAAGGCCCTCTTTACCCCGGAACCTGTCGTGGCTTAAAATCACCTCCTCCGCAACGCGAACCGGCCTGGCGGCTAAATGCCGCAAAAGCAGCCGCCATGACCGGACCGCTCACTTTTACGGACCAACGCCACGGAGTCATCACAGTCGAACCTGAACTTCTCGGTGACGTCATTCTGGCCCGAAAGGATATCGGCACTTCCTACCATCTCGCTGTCGTCGTCGATGACGCTGCCCAGGAAATCAGCCATGTCACGCGAGGCGAAGATCTTCTTGGCTCCACCCATATTCACCGGGTTCTTCAAAATCTGCTTCAACTCTCCGAGCCCTGTTACCTCCACCACTCGCTTATTGTGGATGAATCGGGCCAACGGCTGGCCAAGCGGCATGACGCTCTCTCCATCGAGACTCTTCGGGAACATGGCGAGGACGTTTGGAATTTGCTGCCCTCCCCTTCCTCGAGTGAGTAAACTTGCGGCATGTTGGACATGCCCCTGCGAGTCGGAATCGGCGGAAATGGAAAAGTTGCCCGTGGCGTCGAATTTCAAGTCACCCACGCCGACGGTATGGAGGTCGCGTGGCGGCACGGACCCGATGATGTCGAATCCCATCTCAAAAGTGATCCCATCGACGTTTTTATCGAGGCTTGTGGAAACGTTCACGATGGTGCCGAATGCAGCCTTCTCGCAATCGAGAACCATGCCCACGTCGTTCTCACCGATGCGCGGATTGACGTCGCTTACGGCCTCCCCATTCAAACGGAAGCCCACCAGAACGGCATCGTCGTCACCTCGGATGTCGGAACCCCGCACGGGACTCTCGCCACCATGATTCAGGAAGCCCACATCATGGGATTTGACATCCTCCAAGCCGGGCAGATTTGCCCGCGGAGCGAACCCACGCAATTCCTCTACGAAATGGCCGCACTGGCCAACGGCTTCAGCTACCTCCCGCCCGAAGGCGGAATGACCGGGCCGGAACTGGCCACCCCAGCCGATATCCTGACGAACTTCAATCCCGGGCAAATCGGCGACACCCCTCAGATTGATTTCGTTCGTATCCCTGGTGCTCCAGCGGGTCTCTACCTCGTCGTGCGCCCAAGCCACAAGGCTCCGGCAGAGCAATTTGAGCACCTCAAACCTTCAAAAGCTCCCTACTATCTTCTCCACCGGCCCGCCCCTCTCGGTTACCTCGAGACCCCAAAAACAATCCTCGGGGCCGCCGCCGGACAACCCGTCCTTTCTCCGGGGTATCCGACCTGCAATATTTACGCATTGGCCAGGAAGGGTTTGCAAACCTCAACCAAGCTCGAAAACAAACATCTCAAGGCAGTTCTTGCTCCTCTCGATCCCGACCGGGTTCCGCTGATCCAGGCCCTCGAAAGTGCCCGGGTGAAGTCCGACATATCCCAAGACGGGGACCTGACCTTCGAAAACACCCGAATTTCCCCGACTTGATAGGCAGCTCCAAATGAGCGGAATTCATCATTTTCCCGTTGCACGACATTATCGATTTTGGTAAGACACTCTCAACATGAACAAAAATCTCATAGTTTGCGTGGGTTTGGGTTGTGGCCTCGCAAGCGGCGCGACCTTCTACCCCATCGCCGGAGTCACCTCGGACACAGCCGGAACTGACTTCTTCCCTGCCAACAGACTGATCGAAGGAGCAGGCGTCGGCTTCGATGCCGCCGAACCGCACGACCGGACCAGCACCCAAACCTGGGTGACCAACGCACCAAACGGAGGCAGCGGCGATTACTTCGGCCCGACCCCAACACCGGCTCCCCGCTTGGTCTTTGACCTGGGATCCCCCGTTCTCCTCAATGAAATTAGTCTCTGGGGATATGCGAACGATAACGGCAACGGACTCATTTCCGCCGACCTCCGCTTCTCGGACACCACCACCTTCACCGGGGCTCCGATTTCAATTTCCGGGATCACCCAACCGGTGACACCCCGCCAAAGCTTTTCCTTTGCGGACGTCACCGCCCGCTACGTTGAACTCGTCCCAACCGACAATCTCTTCGGCATCGCTCCTCCGGGAGGTGACCGGGTCGGCATCGGCGAGGTCGCATTCGCGGTTCCGATCCCCGAACCTTCCAGTGCCGTGCTTGCCCTCCTCGGCCTCGCCGGATTGGCTCGCCGCCGCCGCTAGCTGATCCTGAAGCATCAGGATTTTTAACTGAAGGGGGGATGTTGAAGTTTCAACGCCCCCCTTTTTCACCGACTTACCACAATACCAATGAAGATATTTCCCTATTTCGCAGCTCTGACCACCTCCGCCACCCTGTGTCCGGCCCTGGACTTCCTCACCGTCACCGATGTTGCCACCCCAAACATGATCGAGGGCAATCCCGGCGGTAATCCGCTCACCAACATCATCGAAGGTGCTGGCTTGGGCTACGATATCAACGAACCTCACACCCGCTTGGGCGGGACCTGGTACACCGACGCTCCCGGAGGCTTCCCCTCCGACTACATCGTTTCCAACCCCGGGGATGAAATTATCATCCTGGATCTGGGCGAAGATCGCACTCTCTACGAACTGAGCTACTGGGGTTATGCCGACACAAATGGTAATGGCTTGCGAGACTTTGAAGTCCGCTTCGCAACCGATGCCGAAGGCGGCGACGCAGGGCTTGGCGATGAAAGCTTTGGATCCTCAATCACGGACACCTTTCTCTTCAACGCCCTCAATGATCAAACCCCCCGGCAAAGCTTTGGCTTCGGAAAGGCCATCACCGCCCGCTATGTTGAAATCAAAGCCCTGACGAACTATTTTAATATTGTCGTTGGCGGCGACCGCTTGGGAATCGGTGAAATCTCTTTCGCCCAACCTACCGCCATCGGCGCTCCGGATATTGTCCCAACCGCACCACAGGTTCTCGACTTTGATTCAGGAAGTAGCTTCCAGATCCCCGTCCTGAACACCGGAGATTCCGACCTCAACATCTCGAACATCTCCTTCACCGGCCCAAATGCCGATGCCTTCAGCGTTGTGAATACGATTCCCCTCGCCATTGGGCCTTTCCTGAACGGACCAATTGAGATCCAGTTCGACAAAACCGGACTGGGCGGAGAGGTCGCAGCCACCATGGTTGTGACCAGTGATGATCCCGACGAAGGCACGATTGAAATCCCTCTCAGCGGCACCTTGCCACCTCTCGGACCTATCATCGTCGTGACCTCGCCAGCCACCATCACTCTCAATGAGACCGGCGTGCAAAGTTTCGAGCTCCCGATTTCAAACAATGGCGGCCTGCCTCTGACAATTAGCGGCGTTTCCGTGACCGGATCCGATGCCGACCTTATCACTGTCACCAGCTTCCCGGCCTCGCTTGGAGTTGATAGTCAGGGAGAAATCGTCATCGAGATCGATCCGCAACTTGCCGGACCCGGTGCGATCGACGCCGCGATCGAGATTGCCTCGAATGATTCCACAGAGCCAAACACGACGATCACGCTGATCACAGGACTCCCCGTGGTCTTTCATCCAATTGCCAACGTTCAAACCAATACGGTTGATTTCTACGCTGCTCCCAATCTCATTTCGGGAATTGGCATCGGGTTTGAATCTCCCTTCCCTCACACCTCGATTGGAGCAGGGCAGGCGGCAACCTGGGTGACCGATGCACCTAATGGCGGCTCGGGCGACTACTTTGCAAACGCCCAACCCAACCCCGTCATCATCTTCGACCTCGGTGCCGACGTCCCCCTCGGCGAGATCAACACCTGGGGTTACTCCAACACTAATTCAAACGGCGCCAAGGATTACACCCTGCGCTTCGCCACCGATGCCGAAGGTGGCGCCGAAGGACTGGGAGATGAAGAATTTGGAAGTAGTATTACCTTCCAACCCAGCTTCGAAGCGGCCTTTAGCGCCAACGATCGCGATGTCGAGGTTTTCGAAGAACCCGTCCTAGCCCGCTACGTCGAGATGACCATCACAGACAACTGGCAAACCTTCAACCCTGCTCCCGGCGGCGACCGCGTCGGCCTTGGCGAAGTTGCCTTCCCTGTCTTCGACGGAAACTTGAATCCTGCTCTTGGAATCGTCTCCTCGGTCATCGACGAAAACGGAAATTTCGCAGTGACCTTCTACTCCAACTCCGGAGTGGAATACCAACTTGACCGCTCAACCGACGGCTTGAATTGGGAGCGCCTTCCCGTGAGCATTAATGGCAGCCCCGATGACACCACCACCATCATCGACGACGCTCCACTTGCAGACGCCAAGGTCGTTCTTTACCGCGTCGTACAGCCCTAACTGATAACTGACAATCCATATTTCATTGGACCAGCCCCGACCGGATCCCCCCATCCGGTCGGGGCTTTCTTGCAAGCGAACCGATCCCGTCCATCTTTACAAAAACCCCCTTTTATCCACTCCAACCATGAAGCTCCTACGACCTTTCATTTTTCTCGTTTCACTTTCCCTGGGCCTTGCTGCCGCAGAATTCCACCCGATTTCCTCAATCTCGAGTTCCACCTCGGGCAGCGACCTTTATTCGGTCAACAACCTGATCCAGGGACCGGGCTCCGGATTTGCAGCAACGGAACCACACAATAGCATCGGCGGAGGATCCACCCACACGTGGGTCACCAATGCGCCCAATGGCGGAAGCGGCGACTACTTCGCAAATGGCGTCGCCGACCCTGTTCTCATCATGGACCTCGGTTCAGACCGCGCCCTTAGCGAAATCAGCACCTGGGGCTACGCCAATACCAATACCAATGGCGGACGGGAATTCACCCTCCGCTTCGCCACCAGCGCCGAAGGCACGGGAGGTTTCGGAAGCTCCATCACCTACTCACCTTCCTTCCAGGCCGCCTTCAGCGCGGACACCCGAGACTCGAATACCTTCAGCCAAAACGTCATCGCCCGCTACGTCGAACTCACCTTCACCGACAACTGGAGAAACGGCCAGGGCGGCACTCCGGGAGGCGACCGCGTCGGCCTCGGCGAGATCGCTTTTGAAGACACCGTCCCGCCAACCGACCCGCTCCTCCAGGTCGACAGCTCGTTGAATCTCGAGCTCGATGGTTCGGTTCAGACCTTCAACCTCGAAGTCTCCAATCTTGGAGCGACCCAAAACCTCACCCTTTCCAACCTCGCCTTCAGCGGACCCAACGCGTCCGCTTTTTTGATCCTCTCTTCCCCCGGCAGCATCGTGCCATCCGACAATGGTGTGGTTCAGTTTTCCTTCAATCCCACCGGCATCACCGGACCCATCAATGCCGCGCTGAATTTCACCACCAACGACACCACGCAACCCTCGTTCTCGGTCGCCCTGAGCGGTTTCATTCACGACCCCCGTATCTCGGCACCAGGCTTCTTTGACTTGGGCAACTTCGAGGTCGATGCCGGCCCTCAAAACGGCTCCTTCACCATCAACAACCTCGGTGGAGGGCAAACTCTCAACATCACCGGCACCGAACTCACCGGCAGCAACGCCGCCAATTTTTCGATCACCTCCGCTCCGTCCTCCATCCCCCCCCTTGGCAGCGAAACCCTCACCCTTCAATTCGATCCCGAAGGCGGTGAAGGCATCTTCGCGGCCCAGCTTCGCATCACCACCAACGATGCGCTCAGTCCCCTCACCGTCATCAATCTCAACGCTCTCGTCGGAGATGCCATCCCCAACTCCGGCGTTCGCATCAACGAATTCATGGCCAGCAACGGCAGCACTCTCGATGATGGCGACGGAGAATCTTCCGACTGGATCGAGCTCTACAATGCCGGCCCCGGCCCCGTCGATCTCTCCGGCTGGTCCCTCACCGATTCAGCAAACAATCTCAATAAATGGGAATTCCCTGCCGGCACCTCACTCGCCCGGAACGCCTACCTCATCGTCTTCGCCTCAGGGAAAGACACGGATGACTATGTCGATGCCGGCGGTTTCCTCCACACCAACTTCAGGCTCACCACCGGCGGGGAATATCTCGCACTTGTCGAACCGGACGGAACCACCATCAAAAGCGAATACTCACCAGAATACCCGTCTCAATTCGGAGACATCTCGTACGGAACTTTCGCCGAAGGAGGCGCCTCAACAGACCTGCTCGAAAATTCAAACGCCGAAGTCCTCATTCCGCAAAACGGAGCCCTCGGCCTGACCTGGACTTTCCCCGCCTTCGACACCCAAAGCTGGCTCCGGCCAGAAACCGGAACCGGAGTGGGCTTTGACAGTGGGCCTGACTACCTCCCCTTTATTGATGTCAACATTGGCAGCCAACTCTCCGGAAACGGAGCCACCGCCTATGTCCGCATTCCCTTTGAAATCGCCGACACCAACCAAATCAGCACCCTCAACTTTCGCGCACGCTATGACGACGGCTACGTCGCCTACCTCAATGGCGTGCTCATCACTTCCCGCAATGCTCCCGCAAACCCCGACTGGGAAAGTTCCGCCACCGCCACCGCCAACGAAAGCGATAACGTGGATGAGATCGACATCTCGACGCTCATCTCCGAACTCCAAAACGGCACCAATGTTCTCGCTCTTCACAGCTTGAATCGCAGCGCTGGCAGCAGTGACCTCCTCATCGACGCCGAACTCACCGCGACTTCCCCTCCCACCGGCCCGCTACTTTCCGGATATTTGGCCTCACCCACCCCGGGATCCGAAAACCTCACCGGCTCCGCCAATCCCGGCCCCGAGATCGCCAACGTATCCCATACGCCCCAACAACCGGCAGAGACCGAGGACATCATTGTCACTGCCACGATCTCACCCAGACTGGTTGCCATTGGTGATGTCGACCTAACCTATCGCATCCAATACGGCACCTCGACCACCGTCCCCATGCTCGACAACGGATCCGGTAATGATGCCTTGGCCGGTGACTCCATTTACACCGCCACCATCCCGTCGTCAGCATATGGCAGGGAAGACATGGTGCGCTGGTTTGTCACCGCCAACGACACCTCGGGCAGCAGATCCCGGGCCCCTCTTTTCCTCGATCAAACCGGCAACAACCAATCAGCGGAATACTTCGGCACCGTTACCAGCGATCCTTCCGTTTCCTCCGATCTCCCCCTCCTCCAGTGGTTCAGCCAAAACCGCACCGCCGGCAATACCCGCGGTGGAACCCGCGCCTCGGTGTATTTCCTCGGCCGCTTTTACGACAACATCTTCATCCGCCAGCGCGGACAAGCCACCAACGGCTCGCAGTCCCAGAAGTTCGACTTCAATCGCGGTGATTCATTCTACATCAATGAAGAAATGCCCTCCGTTGGTGAAATCAACATCAACGGTCGGGGAGCCGACAGCACCTACGTCCGCCAACCGCTCGCCTTCGATACCCACCGCCTCGCCGGCAACGAATCCTGCCTCTCTTACCTTTGGCAACTTCGCGTCAATGGAGGCAACGATCGCGTTGGCATCGCCATCGAGCAAGTGGACGAAGACTTCCTCGATCGCTACGGCTATGACGAGGAAGGCGACCTCTACAAATTTGTCCAACGCAGTAATCTCAATCCCGTCTTCTTCGACACCATCACCGGAATCGAAAAGAAAACCGGAGACGAAAGCAACATCGACTCCGCGGTCGATCTCGTCGCCGGGCTCAATCTTCCAACCTCCGCCCAGCGACGCCAGTGGGTCGTCGACAACCTCGACCTCCCCCAGGTCATCAACTACCTCGCGGCCCGCTCCATCATCCAGGATGCCGATGACCTTCGCAAAAATTTCTACATGTATCTCGATACACGCGGTGACGAACGCTGGCGCCTCCTCCCCTGGGACAAGGACTTTACCTTTGGCGTTGTTGGCGATGGCGGCACCTTCCTTCCGCATCCCTTCTTTGGTGACGAGGAACACAAAAAACAAAACGCCAATCAGTGGAACATCCTTTACGATGTCATCTTCGAGGAGCCCGTCACCCAGCGGATCTACCTCCGGCGTCTCCGCACTCTCATGGACGAGGTTCTCCAACCTTCCAGCACCCCTTTTAACGAACGTATCCTCGAAAACCTCGCCCGTGACATCATTAGCCCCGCCTCCCCGCTGCTGAGCAGCAATGTCGGATCCATCGACAGCTACCTCAACAGCCGCCGCAGTGTGCTTTATAACAATTACCCTTCTCTCATCCCCGATGCCGAACCCAGCAATCCCGACATCACCATCGCCGAAGTCGAAGCCAATCCCAACAGCGGCAACCAGGAGGAGGAATACATCCGCATCCACAATAATGAAGACACCGAAATCGACCTCTCCGGCTGGACTCTCGAAGGTGGCGTCGACATCACCTTCCGTCCCGGAACCGTCATTGAACGCGGAAGCGACCTTTATGTCAGCCCCAGCAGCAAGGACTTCCTGAACCGCGCGACGTCGCCGACCGCCAACGAGGAACACCTCGTCGCCGCCCCATACTCGGGAAAGCTCTCCAACTTTAGCGAAGTCCTCACACTCAGGAATGATGACGGCCAGATTGTTGATTCCATCAACACTCCCAACACCCCGAGTGACGCCCAGCTCTACCTCACCATCAGCGAGATCATGTATCACCCCGCAGACCCGAATGGTGACGCCGAGTATCTCGAACTTCTTAACATCAGCGACTCCATCACCCTTGACCTCACGGGCATCAAGTTCACCGCAGGAATCGATTTCAACTTCCCCGACAGAAGCACCCTCGCCCCCGGAGAGCGCACCTTGGTCGTCCTCGATCAAGTGGCCTTCGAAGCCGTCCATGGGCCCGGTCTCCCCATCGCGGGGACCTTCCTGAACAACTCCCGCCTCAACAACGGCAGTGACCGCATCAAACTGGAAGACGCCACCAACAGCACCATCCAGGAATTCACCTACGACGACCAACCTCCATGGCCCACCGGCCCCGACGGCAATGGCTTCAGCCTGGTTCTCATTGATCCCGCCAACTCTCCCGATCTCGACCTGGCCGCCAGCTGGAAACAAGGTCTCGTCGTGGGAGGCACTCCGGGCGAACCGGAACCCACCGGCTTCACGGGAGACCCCAACGCAGACCTCGACAACGATGGCCTCTCCGCCCTTCTCGAATACGCTCTCGGAACTTCTCCCACGGTGGCCAACACGAGTCCGTTTCAAGTCGCCACCATCGGGACCGCCATCCAGGTCACCACCAACCTCAGCGATAGTGCCGTCGGAATCGAAGTCGCCCTGGAAAGCTCCTCCGATTTGTTGAGTTGGGATCCTGCCAACAATGTCCCGGAAATCTCCCGTGTTCCAAATGGCGACGGCACCTCGAAGGTCACCTACCAAAGTGCCTCCGGCTTTGTCCAATCCGAAGGCAGCCTCTTTTTCCGCCTCAAGGTCACCCTCCAACCTTAATCCCGACAGAAACGACTTGGCGAAAGCGAGTTCTGGAATGAAGGACTCCTGACGACGGAGAGGAGGCCTCACAATTCAGAATTCGAGGTGGCCCATGGTCTCGCTCCTTTCCCCTTGTTCGTCGTAAAAGCTTGTTCTTTCATCGCTCCAACCGATGAAACAGTCTTTGTGCTCCCCCTCCAAATTCTCAGGATTAGTCTTCATCCTGGGAGGCCTCCCTCTCCTGACTTCCGCACAGGATGCCTTTGAAGACGCCGAAGTCCTGCCCGAAGTCGAAGTGATCGGCAAAGCAGAAGACATCCTTGGCAAAGCGACTTCCGCCTCCTCCGGCCAGGCCAGTCATGAAGAACTTAGTCAACGCCCCACCTTGCGACGCGGAGAGCTCCTCGAAGTCATCCCCGGTTTCATCTCCACCCAGCACTCCGGCGGCGGCAAGGCCAATCAATACTTCGTTCGGGGCTTCAACCTTGATCACGGCACCGACTTCCATGTCGGCGTCGATGGCATGCCCGCCAACTACCGCACCCACAGTCACGGCCAAGGCTACGCCGATCTCAATTTTATTGTCCCCGAATTCGTTCAGCACCTTGATTATTTCAAAGGCCCCATCAAAACCTCCTTCGGCGACCTTTCGACAGCCGGCGGCGCTGATTACCGGCTCTTCAACGTCCTTCCCGGCGGACTCTTCTCGGCCACTTATGGTGAATATGACTACGCCCGCATTGTTCTGGCCGACACCTGGACCGTCGGACGCGGCGACTTCTCGTTCGGCCTGGAATACACTCACGAAGACGGTCCGTGGCAGCGCGGAAACAACTACAATCGCTACAATCTCTTCGCCCGATACCACGAAGGAGATGACGAAAACTACTGGAACGTCACCGCGCTCTCCCACTTTGGCGACTGGAATTCCTCCGACCAAAAACCCTCCCGCGCCATCGCCAACGGCACCATTGATCGTTTCGGAGCGGTCGATCCCACCACCGGCGGAGACACCGCCCGCCACAGCCTCTCCACCACTTTGCAACGCAAGGAAGCGAACGGCACCACCCGCTTCAACGCCTGGCTCGGCACCTACCAACTGGACCTCTTTTCCAACTTCACCTACTTCCTCAACGACCCCATTCGTGGTGATCAATTCGAACAGAGCGAATCGCGCTTCTTCGCCGGCTTCGACCTCTCACATCGCTGGGACTGCGAAATCCAGGGGCGCCCCAGCCATACCACCATCGGCTTCCAGACCCGCAACGACTGGATCGATGACATCGGCCTCCACCTCACCCAAAACCGCCGCCGTTTCGATACCATCCGCCAGGACGATGTTTACGTCGGAAGCTACAGCCTCTTTCTCGATCATGAAACCAAGGTAAACGATTGGTTCCGCGCCGGATTCGGCATTCGCGGCGACCTCTTCCATTTTGACGTTCGCAGCGACCTCACCGCCAACTCTGGAAACGAGAGCGATGGCATCATCAGCCCCAAGCTCAACCTCGCTTTCGGCCCCTGGAACGAGACCGAAATCTACCTCAATGCGGGGTACGACTTTCATAGTAATGACGCCCGCGGCACCACCATCACCATCGACCCGACCGACGGAGTCACCCCGCTCGACCCCGTCGATCCTCTTGTGCAAACCCGGGGCGCCGAAATCGGTGTCCGCACCCACGCCATCAAAGATCTCACCGCATCCCTCGGTCTTTGGTTTTTAGAAAGTGATAGCGAACTCGTTTACATCGGCGACGCCGGCACGAGCGAAGCTGGTGACGCATCGGAGCGCTGGGGAGTCGAAGCCGCCGTCTACTGGCGACCAACCGAATGGTTCACCTTCGATGCCGAATACGCCTGGAGCGATGCCCGCTTTGTCAATGCCCCCTCCGGATTTGATGCCATCCCCAATGCCGTCGAGCACACCTTGTCCACCGGCATCACGATTGGTCAAAGCGAAGGATGGTTCGGCGCCCTTCGCGGACGCTTCTTCTCCTCCCGCCCCCTGGAAGAAAGCAGCACTTTCGAATCGCAGAGCAGCTTCATCGTCAACTCCCGCCTCGGCTACCGACGCAACGACTGGGAAGTCTCCCTCGATGTCCTCAACCTCTTCGACCGCGATGATCGCGACATCGAATACTTTTACGAAAGTCGCCTCCCCGGCGAAGCAACCGGCGTCAACGACATCCACTTCCAACCCATGGAGCCCCGGCAAGTCCGCTTGAATTACATCCGCCGCTTTTAGAAAAAACGGAGCTTGGCCTTAAGTCCGAGCCTGTTCGACACTCTAAAAAAAACCGGGACCCAAGCAATAATCCAGGCTAACGGTTCAAATTGGAGCAAAAGTAGCTATCCAATAAAGCGTCTTCATCGATCTCTAGTTCTCCCCACAATTGGGCATATCGAGCATCACTCAATTCATCAAGTCTTGACCAATCCTCTCCTTCCAAAAGCTCGGCGGACTCAACTTTTTTCTTCTGAGAAATCCTTGGATCATAAGCATTGTTTCCAGGCTCGTATGACAGCCCACCTCTCGAAACGCTCCACCCATCAGCTTTGACTCTTCCGGATACTCCAAATGGAAGCAATTAAAAGCATGGAGAAAGCCCCCGTTATCAGCCACACCGAAGAACATTGAGATGACCAAAAAGTAAAACTCTTCGGGCTTCAAAAACCTTTTCATTGCGGCAAGGTGAAGAATTGAAACGTCATTCTTTTCACACTTGGCAATAAGGCCTTCGTAGAACTTTTGTTGCTCGCACATTCTTCTGGAGGAATTGATCCATCGTCTTTGTCATCACGGCAAGCCCGCTTGAATCCAAGCCGACCCTCGGAAGATCCATCACCTAGTCGAAAGGAAATTGCTCTACATTCCTCTTCGCGGCGGCTCTTCTGCTGACCCCGGCCTCTCTGCTCGCCGACAACAAGCACACACCTGCCCCGGATGCCAACCCGACGAAAACGTTGAACAAATCATTTCCATTTGCCGTGGCAGAACAAGGATCCTAAAGCAGGGAAATAATTTGGCAATAAAGGAAGTCAGCCCTCTTTCTGATATCCTTAAGGTGAATTTCTATCGTGTTTAACGATAGGGCTGGCCTGACCCCACAGATTGGACAGGTCTAAACTGTAGATTCGATGAGGTGGGTTCTGTGGTTTTGGTTTAGGGGAGTTTCTTCTCTGCTGCAAGTCGGAGTGGAGGGCGTAGCCCGTAACGGAGG
>JAUIGV010000026.1 GCA_030432565.1 Verrucomicrobiia bacterium
AATTTTTTCACCGTAATGGCGGAGTACGACCAATCTTGATTTCAATAAGAACTTGTGACGCCTTTAGGGTTTCCCTGTCACGGTTTGTGCCTAAACTTTGACCATGCCAACCGCAGCCGATCTTGATTCCGCCATCCGCGATGTTCCTGATTTTCCGAAGCCCGGAATCCTTTTTAAAGATATCACTCCGATTCTGGGAGATCCGGAACTTTTCAAATCCTCGCTCGAATTGTTGGCCAAAACCGCCGGAAATACCAAAATTGACAAAGTCGTTGGGATTGACGCACGGGGATTTATTTTTGCCGCCGGAGTGGCTCAGATTCTCGGAGCCGGCTTTGTCCCCGTTCGAAAGAAGGGCAAGCTTCCCTGGACGACCCACCAAATGGCTTACAGCCTGGAATACGGGGAGGACGTTGTTGAAATTCATGCCGATGCCGTGAAGCCGGGCGAAAAAATCCTTCTGGTCGATGATCTTCTTGCGACCGGCGGCACTGCCGCGGCCGCCATCAAACTCCTCAAAGCCCTCGATTCCGACATTGTCGGCGTGTCCTTCCTGATCGAGCTGACCGCCCTGAAAGGACGCGATGTTCTTGGCCATTCCCAAATCCACTCAATACTTTCCTACTAAACCCATGACCTTCAAAAAATACGCCGAAACCCTTCTTCGCTACCCTGATCTTGGATTCAGTCTCGACCTCTCCCGCATGGATATTCCGGATGACTTTGAGAGCCAAATGCAGTCGCAAATCAATAAAGCGTTTGCTGATCTCAAAGCCCTCGAAGCCGGTGAAATTGCGAACCCGGATGAAGGCCGCATGGTAGGGCACTACTGGCTCCGAAATCCCGAACTCGCTCCAAACGATGAAATTCGACGTCAAATCACCGGACCAATCAAAGCGATTAAGGAATTTGCCTCGATGATCCCGACCGGCGAAATTGCCCCACCTTCCGGCGGAGTTTTCAAAAACCTCCTCATCATCGGAATCGGCGGGTCGGCTCTGGGGCCCCAACTCATCAACGATGCCCTGGGTCAGCTCGATGAAATCCGTCCCTTCTTTTTCGACAATACCGACCCCGATGGCATGGACCGCGACCTTCGGAAAATCGGCCACGATCTGGACAAGACCCTGGCTGTTGTGATCTCAAAATCCGGAGGCACACCCGAAACCCGCAACGGGATGCTCGAAGCCAAACACGCCTACGAAGAGGCCGGACTTAACTTTGCCAGACACGCCATCGCGGTCACCGGAGAAGGATCCAAACTGGATCAATTCGCGCGCGAAGAAGGATTCATCACCACCTTCCCCATGGAAGACTGGGTCGGTGGTCGCACCTCGGTCCTCTCGACCGTGGGCCTGGTTCCCATGGCAATTCAAGACATCGACTTCGAGGAGATGCTCGCCGGAGCCAGGGAAATGGACGAAATCACCCGCCAGACCAACGTGAAAAAAAATCCTGCAATGCGGCTCGCATTGGCATGGCATCATGAAGGAAACGGCAGGGGCGAACGCGATATGGTGGTACTCCCCTACAAGGATTCGCTCGTTCTATTCTCCAAATACCTGCAGCAGTTGATCATGGAATCCCTCGGAAAGGCGGAGGACCTTGATGGCAAGCTCGTGAACCAGGGAATCGCTGTTTACGGAAACAAAGGCTCGACCGACCAACACGCCTATGTGCAGCAACTGCGCGACGGGCTCCACAACTTCTTTGCCACCTTCATTGAGGTTCGCAAGGGACGCTCGGGAGACTCCATCACAATCGAAGGCGAGAACACCTCGGCCGACTACCTCCAGGGATTTCTCCGTGGAACCCGGCGGGCCCTTTACGAAAACGGCCGCCATTCGGTTCTCATCTCAATCGAAGAGGTCACGCCAAGAACCCTCGGCCACCTTATCGCACTGTTTGAGCGCACGGTGACCTTTTACGCATCCCTGGTGAACATCAACGCCTACCACCAACCGGGCGTCGAAGCAGGAAAGGCTGCTGCGACGGAATTCCTGGACATGCTCAATGAAGTGCGGGGTCACCTGACCGCCGATCGAAGAAGCGCGGAAGATGTGGCCACCGCCATCAGCTGCGATCCGGAAGAGGTCTTCCACGCTTTGGTGCACCTGGCAGCCAACGGAGAGGCCACTCACTCCAGGGGAGACCACCCCATGGACGACCGCTTTTTCCTCTAGACGGGAAGAAGATCATACTTCTCCAGCCGCCTTAGAAACTCACGAACAATATCGGGACCATAATCATCCTGATACTGGTTCAGAGTTTCAAGGTGCTCGCGGCGGCTCACCAGATCAGGAACGAGAAGCCGGCGACCCACTTCGTATCGGATTTCATAAAGAGGCCGATTCACCTCAAAGAGGACGGCATACCCGGACAAGTCGTAACGTCGGAGAACTTCCACCAGGACGGTGTCATGGATCTGCTCCAGAAGCTCAATGCTCGCCTCAATTAACGAGTCTTCAAAATCGGGACCGTTATCACTTTCCTCAAAAATCCAAGCAAGCTCCCGCAATCGACCTTTGCCGGTTGCCACGGCACAAGACATCTCCGCAACTTCGTGGGCAGTTTGTGTCGAGGAAAACAAAACCAAGTCCGCGGGCAGTCGGGAAGACTTGAACATTTGCGAGGCGATCAGAAGTCGCCGGTGTATCGAGTCGACCAAAATCCCAAGGCTCACCTTGTTCCGACTGCGGACGGAGCGCTCCTCGACACGAAGCAAGGACACCCTTCCTTCCGTCAAAGCCAGGTCCTTTCTGATTTGATCTTCATCAATATCAAAAAGCCCGCTCAACACATCAGATGTATCGATTAATTGGCTATTTGTGATCTGACTCATCGTCTAATTTCATCATCCGCGTGATACCCGGAATTGTTCATCCCCCCAACATCCTTATTCATGATGAACCCACTGGGAAAGCTCATAAAACAAACTTTGTTCATGAGGGCGGCTTGTAAGCTAAAAAAATTCCGGATGAGAGGATCAAAGTGAAACATTCTCGTGACTTTGGCTCTGTGAGCGATTTCGCCTGCCTCCCGACGACGAATCTTGGTTCAAAGCTCCAATCTCATCAATTTGGAGATTTTCGAGGTCTCTCAACCTGTCCATAGTCCCCGCCATGGCCAATCCCTATGAAAGAACTCCGGAGAAAATCGTGGCTCCTCCGACCGGTTGGCTGGCCACCGCCAAGAGGCTTGGACCGGGGTTTGTTCTGTCAGCGTCCATTGTCGGATCGGGAGAGCTGATCGCCACCACCATCTTTGGCGCGCAGGTCGGGTTCATCTGCCTCTGGCTCATTCTCTTTTCCTGCCTCGTTAAGGTTGCCATTCAAATCGAATTCGGACGCTACACCATTTACTCCGGAAAAACCTCGATGGAGGCCCTCGACGATCTTCCCGGGCCACGATTCGGCAAGGCCGGCTGGGCCGTTTGGAGCTGGTTCGTGACCCACAGCCTGAAAAACCTGCAAGTCGGAGGAATTATCGGCGGCGTGGCTCTGGCTCTTTCCGCACTGTATAGCTTTGGCCTATCCGGCGAAGCCAGCAATTTGATTTGGACCATCGTGGCGGCAACCTTCACCATTCTGGTCGTCTCAAGGGGCATCTACGGCCCCATCGAAAAGTGGTCCATCATCATGATTGGGCTCTTCACCATTTTCACCGTGGTCTCTCTGGTTTCGCTGCAATGGACCCCCTTCGCGATTTCCGGTAGCGAACTCGCTTCAGGTCTCAATTTCGAACTTCCTCCTTCCACCTTGCTCCTCGTCGCTCTGGGGACGTTTAGTATCACTGGCGTCGGCGGCGATGAGGTCCTGGCCTACAACTATTGGCTGATCGAGAAGGGCTACGCTTCCTTCACCGGTCCCGAACCCGAGAAAAACTCGACGGAATGGCTGGCACGCGCGAAAGGCTGGATTCGTGTCATGCAGCTGGATGCCGCTCTCTCGATGGTTTGCTACACCCTTGTCACCGCTCTGTTTTACCTCCTTGGAGCCGCCATTCTTCATAGCCAAAAAATCGTCCCCGAAGGAAACCAGCTGATCACGGTTCTCTCGAAAATGTATACTCAAAGCCTGGGCCCCTGGGCTGAAACCGCCTTCCTTATCGGAGCAGTTGTTGTCCTCTTATCCACCCTGCTCGCCGCCCTCGCAGCTTGGACCCGCTTATTCTCCGATGCCTTCGGTCGTTTTGGTTGGATCGATTTTCACAACGAGAGGCAACGCCGGAAATCAATCGCAATTCTCTCGGTCATCTTCCCCGTCATCTGGAGCCTCCTCTACTTCACGATCGGCAAACCCGGCTTCATGGTCATCATCGGCGGGGCTCTCACCATGATCATCTTGCTGATCGTGGTCTTCGCCGCCATCGTCATGAGATACCGCTGGCTGCCACAAGAGCTTAGACCATCACCCGCCTTTGACCTCGCGCTTTGGCTCAGCATCCTGGCCATCGTGGCCGCCGGCGTCTTCTCAGCAATCAAATTCGCCATCGCCTGACCTGCAGCGGTCACACGGGAACTGCAAGTTCCTCAACAATTTCCGACACCACCGATTGACCGGTTCTTCCGGCGTATTGAGCATCAGCTTCCAATACCAGACGATGCCCGATCACGCCGGGAGCAAGTGATTGAATGGTCTCAGGGAGGACAAAATCACGCCCCTCAAGCAAACTAAGTGCCTGGGAAATTCTCAACAAATTGAGTGAGGCCCTGGGACTGGCCGCCAACTTTACCCCCGGGCGCCCGCGGGTCCCGGCAACCAATCGAACAAGATATTCCTGCAAGGCCGGGGTAATGGAAACCGCCGCCACCGCTTTCCTCACCCGCAGCAAATCCCCGCGGGTGACCACCTGCTCAACGCGGGTCAGGGGATGCGCCTGCTCCTGGGCATTCAGGATTGCCATCTCCTGATCCACCGAAACATAGCCCAGCGAACATTGATAAGCGAAGCGGTCCATCTGGGCTTCGGGGAGCGGGTAGGTCCCCCGTAGCTCAACCGGATTCTGGGTCGCGATGACAAAAAACAAATCTCCCAAATCGTAGCGATTCCCTTCCACCGTCACCTGCTTCTCCGCCATGGCTTCAAGAAGAGCACTTTGCGTCCTGGGCGAGGCCCGGTTCACCTCATCAGCGAGGAGAATATCACTGAAGATCGGTCCCCGATGAAACTCAAAACTGGCGTTCCGGGCATCAAGCACACTGACTCCGAGGATATCGGACGGCAGCAAATCCGGCGTAAACTGGATTCGCTGGAAATCCCCGCCGCCGATCGAAGCCGCGATGGCCTTCGCCAGGGTGGTTTTTCCGGTCCCGGGAACATCCTCCAGCAAAACGTGCCCGCCGGCAATCATCGTCGCGATGACACGGCGCACCGTGTTCTCCTGCCCCAGCATGACCGCCTTCACCGAGGCTTCCAACCGGCTGACTATCTCCGCCGCTCCGCTCATTCCTTATCGGCCTGCTCGCTGTTCCACTTCTCCCAAACCGGACGCGACACCTTCTGATGCCACTCCCTCAACTCCTCAATGGACGCGAGATCCTCTTTTGACATTTCCTTGGCGAGACCATCCAGGCGGTCATCGTTCAAAAGCCTGATTCCCTTATTTGTTTCCAAAGGAAGTTCGATATCAACCAGAACACGGTGGTCGGTCTCAGTCGGAACGACCAGAACCAACGGGCACGCCCGCTCCAACCCGCCGCCCTGATCAATCATCATGGATACACCCCGGAAACGACCCACTGCTTTGGAGTCGATGATTTGGTCCGGCACCGATGCGATCGCAGCGCCTTTGCGAACAAATCCGAGATCGCGGAGCAAAGCAGTCGGCTTGGCCGGCAATTTCCGCACAGCCGATACCTTCAGAAGTGCCATCATATCCTCCTCTTTCGCAATGCGGCGCCATTCCTGCACCAGCTTTTTGGCGTCAGCTTCAGAGGCCGCTTCCCCCTTGGGGTTCTCCTGACCGACAATCTCCAAAACACCAGCGAGGAATTCTTCCTCCATCTTCGCCTCATCTTTAGCGAACTGTGCGGATAAACCACGGACGGCCTCCTCCCTCTCTTCAGGATAAGTCCCCACCATGGGGCTGACATCACCGGGCAAAATCATCCATCCCGATTCGTCCTGTCTCATCCAAACCTGTTGATACCTCGGCTTCCAGCCTTCACCGGAACCAGAAAGTGAAAGAACTCCCAGCGCGATTTTTTCGTCGCGGTAAATCTTGGCAACCCGGGCAGAAACAGTATCGGTGGACTTCAACACAGACCCCCACCATTTGACAGACTCCATGTAACGACCCGAGCGCCGATCATCGAACGGATTGTTCCCGCGGCGACCAAATCTGCGGCGCTGAAGCAATAACTGGCCTTCAAGGTCATCTGCCTTCTTCTCAGCTTCAACGGCCTCCTCTTCCTCACGATAGTGACGTTGCAGGAATGGATCCAGCCCCTCTGTCTTCAGGTCTCCGATAATGGCGTCGAGCAAGTCCTCGGGGCTCTCTGATCTGATCGCCTCGTTCATCTCCTCAAAAACATGGAACATTTGCTTCACCCCTTCGCGGTCCTCCCAGTCAAACTCATCGTTTCTCGCCGCCCGAAACGCGCGGCTCTCCTGGTCGGCATGCGAGAAAAAGGCCGGCAGAGAGACACGCCATCCTCTGTCCGTCTTATTGAGTCGGAATCGAACAGGATTCAAACGTGAATCCATCGGAGGAGTTTCGTAACTCGAAAGGAACCCCACCAAAAACTCCGCATCCTCCTGGTCGCCGGTGCCTGAAACGATCACTTTCATGACATTTTTCGACGTGAGAAGTCGCCAGACCCGCTGCTTGTCCTGATTTGCCATGCCCTTCCGGGTCGCTCTCAGATGCATCTCCCATTCCCTCTCCGGAAGAGACTCCCGCTCCAGGAAACCCTGCCAAACAATGATGGCGTCGGTTTTTCCCGCTTCCGCGGCAGCCAAAAAATCCTGCATCACCTCCTCGGGATCGTTTCCGGAGAGAGCCTCGGACGAAACCGCTCCTTCCATCTCCTTCCTGAATTTATCCATCTCCGACCGAATTAATGCCGTCATCGCCGAAGTCCGTTCAACGGCCATCCACATTTCCAGATCCCTTACCCGGTTCTTGAGATCCATCCCGAAGCCCAGACCGGTGTTATCAAAACCTCCCTCTACTGGCGCAACTTTCCACTTGCCGTTTTTTTGCACAACGCCGAGCGAAATCACCATGCTCACATCGGGACCATTTGGAGAGGTGGCCCCGATTAAAACAGCCGCGAGGTCACCGTCCACCTTTTCGCCGAGTGGCTCGAACGAGTAATTCCCGCCCTTTGCCCACGACCCGCGGAATTCCCAACGCTCAACAATCCGATCCTTCTTTTCGGGACCACAAAAAGGAGAGATTGCGAAGTTCGAGGAAATCCCGTCCTCCGAAAACTTACCATCAAGGCCACGCAACAATTTAAGAGCGGCTTCAGAAGGTTCTCCGGAAAAAACCCTCAATGAGGCCGCGAGGAAGCATACAACGATCCAACGCATCTCCGAAACTCTCGCATCGCAAGACCGCCGATACAAGCCTCGGTCTTCCGGAATCGCCTCCGCCACTTCAGGGGAACAATTTCCAGCAAACCAGCATCAAAAGGGAACCTGCGACCATTCCCGCCGTCAAACCGTAAACAGACCATCTGACCTGAAAGGGCTGCAAATCCGGTCCCACGAAACTCGGCGGAGCGACAGCCTTGGCCATCACAAAAGATGGCTTCACCGTCTTTGCCCAATAATTGCGATATTCCGCCTGGCTGTCGTAAATCGCCTTTAGCGCTTCACCGGTCGAGTCCCACTCCAGTTTGGCATCAAGAACCTCGGGGATATAAAGGTAGTCTCCGAGGTCAACTCCCGGCCCCGGGTCGATGTTAACGCCCTTGGCCGCCAGAGCCTGTTTCAACTTCGCTTTCGCTGCAGCCTCCTCATCCAGAAGGGGTTGTGAATCACGACCCAACTGCTCGAGCCCCTCCTCCTTTTTCTTCTCGTCAATCCGTTTGATCAAATCCGGCAGCTCGGTCGCCACCGCATTGGCAAAATCAGCGGCTTCCTGGGGATCGTTCAAGCGCGCGGCCACCGTCAACTGATCGCTGGTCTGATCAAGATCCAGGTCGAGCCCTGTCCGCAATTGCAAAACAACTTCAGTTGGGCTCACTCCCCAATTGTCGACGAAGTCCAGATCGAGGGCAAGGCCCTCCAGAAATTCTTCCGACTTTACCTGGCGGAGCACCTCGGATTCATTGGCATCCGCCACCCCGGTGGATCCCGCCTGAATGCCATTTTTGGACGACACAAAAACATCACGCACATGAAATGACAGAGTCGCATAGGCCAAATATTCCTTGGGAGTCTCATTCCACTTCTGCTTCCCGTAGAAAAACCCGCCCACGACCCCTCCGATCGTCAGAAGGACCAAAAGCCAAGACCACCACCAAAATCCCCTGCGTCCACGACGTTTTTTCATTGCGCTAATTAGAGCAGTTGGAGCTGATCAGTCACCCGAAAAAATCGATTCACTTCAAGGTTTGATGAAAGCTCTCCCCTTTTTTAAGACTTTCCACGAAACCCGCCATCAAATTGGTCGTCGCGTCCACATCCGAATAAGCGGCCATTTCAATCACCGAGTGCATGCAGCGCAGCGGCAGCGAAACCAAGGCGCTCGGAACACCATCCCGGGACTGGAAAATCGTATCGGTGTCCGTTCCCGTAAACCGGCTCGCAGCCTCGTGTTGAATTTCGACCTTCTTTTTCCTGGCGACCTCCAACAAGCGCTTCACCACCAGCGGATGACTCGCGGAACCATGGGTCAGGGTGGGCCCCCCTCCCAAGTTCACCTTCCCATACATCGGAGCACTGAGGCCCGGAGTATCCGTCGCATGCGTGACATCCGTGCAGAGACAGACGTCCGGCTGGATCCGGTGGGTCGCCATCGCCGCACCAAAGCCTCCGATTTCCTCCTGCACTGCATTCAAGCAAACCACCGTGAAAGCCGGCTTCTTCTTGGACGAGGCCAACTTTTTCATCACCTGCGCGATCATAAAACCACCAATGCGATTATCGACCGCCCGACCCACCACGCGGTCCCCGCCCAATTCCGTGGGCCCATCGGCATAGACCGCCGGATGCCCGACCCGCAATCCCAACTTCGCCACTTCTTCCGGCGAGGACGCCCCCACATCCACCCAGAGTTCGTGAACCTTGGGAGCCTTTTCGCTCCCCAGTGAATCCCGGCGCAGATGAATCGCGGTATTCCCGATAATTCCCGGCACGATGCCCTTGTCGCCCATGATTTGGATCCGCCTCCCCCGCCCGGTCGCCGAGTCACTTCCACCCACCCGATCCAGATAGAGAAAACCTTCATCAGTAATGTATTTGATCATGTAACCAATCTCATCGGCATGAGCTTCCAACATCACCACTTTGCTGGAAGTTCCCTTTAAGGTCGCCCAGGTCGAGCCATAGGCATCGCACTCCACCGAATCGGCAAACTTCCCGACATACTTCGCCCAAACCCTCTGGCCGGGCATTTCAAATCCCGTCGGGCTTGGAGTTTCGAGGAGATCAAACAAGAAGGATTTTTCCGCTTTCGTCATGCCCCAAGAATGCCCGCGTCACTCGCCCAAGTGAAGTGCCAACTGAAACGATTCGCCTGCCCGCCGGGTTATTGACCTGAACAGGATTGCCCGATATTGTCCGACGAAAACAACACTTGGTCATGCTGAACAAAAGGTGACCTTCGGAACCTCCGGAAAATGAAACTTCTTCTCAGCATTATTATTTTATTCATCGGGTCCATTTCGAGCCACGGAGACGAAGTCAAAAGACCGAACATTGGAGACGTAGTCGTGATTCCCGGGCACCCGTCGTGTTCGCTAAAGGTCATCAAAATCTCAGCACCGATTGACTCTGAAGCGGTTTCGGAGGAGCCGGTTTTCCACCGTGAGGTCGAGCTCCTGCTGAAGAACAATTCGAAACAGCCGATCGTGGTTTCCGGATATGGATCCGACAAGCATCCCCTCATCATTGATCGATTCCAAGTGTGGGATCCGGCCGCTAAGAAATGGCCTCCTTTGAAGGTGAGAGGAATATGCGGAACCGGCTTGCAAAAGTTTACGATCGCTCCAAAGGGACAGCTTGAATTCACCACAACAATGTCGGCAAAGCCTGAGGGCAGGAAATTTAGATTCGAGGTCGTAATCACCGACAAGTTCCATCCACAAGGAGCGATTGCCTTTAGCGCAGCCACCGAGCTTCCAAACGTCAGGAAAGAATGATCAAAGTCATCACTTCAATCTTTCTGGTTTTTATCTTCTCAACGAGCTGTGGACGGCTCTCGATAAACAAGGGGACCGCCATAAAACAACTGGAGTATTCGCTATCGAAATTGAACCTTAAAGAGCCCGGGAGAGACGCAAACCGCAACGTCAAGAATGGCGACATTCGGTTCGCGGCATGCCTGGGTGAAGCACCGGGCCCATATTTTCCGGCAGTACCGCAAACAAGGTGGCAGGTCATCAGGGACGAGGACGACTACTGGATGATTAAAGGCACGAGCGATGCGATCGAGTCCAATTACCATGAGGCGCTCATCGAACGGTCTGTGTTATATGCATCCAACTACAACCGACGTCTCCTCAAGTTACGAAAGTAAGAAAGCCATCCGTCCCGGCACGACACACCTCCATGCTTGTTTGACCCCGATCGGATTTTCATTTTTGAAAGAATGGGTCTGCCTCCGGGCGGGCCACCCTTTTTGCTGACTCTTGGGAGAGAGTCACTCCGTCACCGAAGCAGGACCGAAACGGGTGCAGCGCCCCCCGCCCTCAACCAACTCCAAAAGCTGCTCGGGACGACGTCCATTGGCGACCAAAACTCCGACTCCGGCCTGGGTGGCATACTTTACCGCCTTTAATTTCGATGCCATCCCGCCGATGGAGAACTTGCCGCTTTCTTTTCGCACCAAGCCATCGACCTCGGAGAGGTCTTCGACCTTTCCAATGAGCTGGTTTCCGGCATCCAGAACCCCATCAACTGTGGTGAAGAGAATGAGCTGTTTTGCCTCCAAAAACTCGGCCACGCGAGCCGAGAGCATATCGTTATCTCCCACCCTGAGTTCTTCGATGGCCACCGAGTCGTTCTCATTGACGATGGGAATAATGTCTCCCTCTGCGAGAAGCCGGCGCATCGTTGCGGAGATCCGATCGTGGTTTTCCTTCAAATCGGCACCCGTCAAAAGGAGCTGGGCCACATCCAGATCAAATTGCTCGAAAAGAGTTTGATATCGCTGCATCAGGCGGGCCTGCCCGATCGCCGCGGCCGCCTGGCGGGTCTCCACGTCATCCGGATAGGAGGTCAGATCGAGCGAACTCACGCCCGCACCGACCGCCCCGGACGACACCATGACACAAGGGTAGCCCCGCGCCTTGAGACCTGCGACGGCCGTCACCAGACGGACCAGCGAAGCGCCGTCCAGCGTCCCATTTTCGCGGGTCAAAACTCCCGTGCCGACCTTGATAACAATCAAATCTTTCATCGTTTACATCCTCTCGGGAACCGGAATTGCCAACAGGTTTAAACCGTCCTTGAGAACCCTCGAAGTGAGATCGCAGAGTATCAGACGACTCTCACGCGTCTGCCCTTCCGACTTCAGCACCGGACAGGCTTCAAAAAACGAATGAAAGGCACGGGCCAATTCCAGAAGGTAGGTTGCGAGAAGGTTCGGGCGATAATCCTCAAGAACCTGGTGCACCTGATCGCTGTAACGGGTCAACATCCGCACGAGATGAATCTCGGCCTTTTCAGTGAGTTGAAGATTGGCCCCCTGCAACTCTACTTCTTCGTCGAGCTTTCTGAAAATCGAACGGGAACGAACATAGCTGTAGAGCAGGTATGGTGCGGTATCACCTTCAAGTGCCACCATCTTGTCGAGATCGAAGACATAGTCCGACATGCGATGGTGGGAAAGCTCGGTAAACTTCACGGAATTTACTCCGATCAACTCGGCGAGCGCAGCTTTCTCCTCGGCGGTATCGAGATGGCTCTTTTCGTCCACCACGATCTGCGCGGCCTTGACAGCATCATTCAGAACATCCTCGAGCTGCGGCAAGTCACCGGCCCGGGTTTTCAACGGCTTCCCGTCTTTGCCAAGGATGGTTCCAAAGGCAACGTGCACAAGGTTCACCTGGTCATGACCGAGGCGTTTCGAGGCCTCAAAAAGCTGCGCAAAATGCCCCCCTTGCCGGAAATCCACAACATACCAAATGTGATCGGCTTTCCACTCGTTCACGCGATGTTCCACGGTGGCAAGATCCGTAGTGGCATAATTAAAGGCACCATCACTTTTCCTGATCATCATCGGATAATCCTGCCACTCACCGTCACGGTTGATCTTGAACGGATCATTCTTTGGCTTACCCGATTCATTGGAAAAAATACAGATCGCTCCGTCGCTTTCGCGCGCCAAGCCATCTGCCACCAACTGATCGACCAAGGGAGCCAGAGCATCATTGTAGGCGCTCTCACCCATCCAGTAATCGAAGCTCACATCAAGCCGCTCGTAAATCTGATCGAGGCCTTTCCGCGAAAGCGCAAGACAACGCTCCCAAATGGCCTTGTTTTCGGCGTCCCCTTGCTGAAGCTTCACCAACTCGGCGCGACAGGCTTCCTTGACTTCTTCATCCTCCTTCGAAGCATCCGAAGCAGTCCGATAAAGCCTGAGTAATTCCTGAAGCGGCTCGGTCTCAAGCCTGTCTTCATCAACACCTTTCTTCCAAGCCCAGGTCACCATCCCAAACTGGGTTCCCCAGTCGCCGATGTGGTTATCTTTAATCACCTTGTGGCCCACTTTTGTAGCAACCCGGGAAAGACATTCGCCGATAATGGTCGAGCGAATGTGACCAACGTGCATCGGCTTGGCGACATTGGGCGCCGAGAAATCGACCACGATGGTTTTCGGCGAGTTCACCTGTGAGACGGACAAATCATCCGACTCCCACTGCGCCCGCGCCAGACCGGACCACGCTCCGGGGGTCAAAGTAAAGTTCAAGAAGCCCGGCCCCGCGATCGAAACCTCGCACAGATCCTCCGCCACGATCCTGCCCGCCAGGTCTTCCGCAAACTCACGCGGATTCTTCCCCAACCCCTTCGCCAACATCATGGCGACATTGCTCTGAAAATCACCAAAACGAAGATCGGCAGCCTTGGTCACCTGAATCCGGGCAGGATCAGGAATCGCAACTTCAAGCGACTCGAGGGCGGTGAGAACTTTCTCACGAAGAATTTCGGGAATGGTCATAACTAAAAAAATTTAGGCGGGAACGGGCGAGTTAAAGATGCGGCAGACTTCATCGGCGGTCGTTGCTTTTTCGAGCGCACAACGACGGTCCGATTGATTGAACAAGCGAGCCAACTCGGAGAGCAACTGGAGATGCTTCGCGCCCTGCTCCTCGGGAACCAGCATCAAGAAGATGAGATGCGAGGGGGCATTGTCCGGGCAATCAAAATCGACTCCCTCGCGGGACCGGCCAAAAACGGCCAATGTCTCCTTCAACCCCTTCACTCTGGCATGGGGAATGGCCACTCCGGAACCCAGACCGGTGCCAATGTGCGACTCACGCTCGAGAACAGCATTCCCCACACAATAGCAATCGCCGGAGGAAACTTTCCCGATTTTGCAAAGGTGCCCGACCATTTCGAGAACGACTTCCTCGTGATCAGTCTCGGTAAGTTCGAGAATGACCGACTCGGGAGTGACCAATTTTTGAAGAGCTGACATAATGAGAATTCCCGCAAGGACGACTCCCGCAAGGCGAACTTGCTAATGGAGCCGCCCTAAAGAAACAAGGGCAAATCCGGTTGAGCCCACTCCGGGGTTATGGCTTGCGGATCGCCGGGACTTCACATCGTGCCAGACCTCGGCTAAGTTGCCTTCACAGTTCATTTCGCAAGGGCGTATTGAGCAAAAATCGCACACCGCCATGCATCTCAAACTCACCATCGCATACGACGGCACCCGCTTCGGCGGTTGGCAGATCCAGCCCAATGCCGACACCGTCCAGGAGCGCATCGAAGGGGCTCTGGCAGAAATAGCCAAAGAGAAAATCCGTCTTCATGGCTCCGGGCGGACCGATGCCGGCGTTCACGCGCTCGGACAAGTCGCACATTTCGATGCTCCGGACCACCTAACCATGAATCCTTTTAATTGGGTTCCCGCGCTCAATAGCAAGCTCCCTCCGGAAATCCGGATCATGGAATGCGAGGAAGTTCCTGATGAATTCCATGCCCGCTTTTCGGCACGCTCAAAAACCTACACCTATCGCCTTTGCCTATCCCCCATCCTTCCTCCCTTTCTGGCAAAACGCGCCTGGCATCTCCCCAGGCAGCTCAACCCGGTCGACCTTGGGGAAGCGCTTTCATTTTACCAGGGCAGCCACGACTTCCGGGCTTTCGCCGCAAATCGCGGAAATGAAACGGAAGAGACCGACTACGTCCGCGAGATTACCCGCGCGGATTTCGAACAAATCGATGAAGGCTACCTGATCACGTTCACCGGCAATGGCTTCCTTTACAAAATGGTCCGCCTCCTTACCGGAGGAGCTGTTCAAGCTGCGCAAGGTTACCTGCGCCAGGATGATCTTTACGATCTCGTCAACTCGCCCACCGGTAAAAAATCACCCCTCTGCGCTCCGCCCGACGGGCTCACCCTGCTCTCGGTTGAATACTAACTTGCGACTGAAACGATTACCTTGCCAGCACTCCCGCCATCAGCAAAATTAAACCTACGTGAACGAGCCTCCTGAAAAACCCTGGAAACAAGCTCTCGTGTCGACGGCTCTTGTTCTGGCTGGATCTTTCGCGATCTTCTTCCCGGCATGGCTCCCCGATAAGCCCAATCTCCCGACCGAAGAGGGTATCGTCGAAGGCCTGCAATTGGTTCTGCTTCTGACAACCTCCGCCTTTTGGTTTGGAGCTGCTCACCCGGCCGGGAAGGTCGGGCCTTTCTACCAAATCATGGGCGCCATCACACTCGCCTCGGCGCTTGGAGAAGGAGATGGACTGATTGAAAAAACCACCCACTTCGCAGTCGAGTGGTTCTTCATTCCGCTCGGAATTTACGCATTCTTCAAATTCAAGAACCACAGGAAACACCTCGGGGCGTTTATCGGCGAATTCGTTTCCCGACCGGCTGCGGGATTCTTTGCTTCCGCCTTCATGCTCATCTTTGTGCTGGCCCGCTTTCTTGGCACCTCACTGCTCTGGAAAGCATCGCTCGGCGACAACTATCACCCGGACGTCCCTCAAACCGTTGAGGCCTACCTTGAGCTCCTTGCCTGTTACCTGCTTCTTATCGGCACCATCGGATTGTGTCTCGCTCCGCGATCGCACGACCCCACCGAACTTGATTAGATGGAAGTCCCCCGGCTCATTCTTGGAAATTCGAACAAACGCTTCTCGGGCGTCACCTCGACCATGCTCCAGACGCTTCCGGAGGTGCGAAAACTCATGCCGCTGGTCGTCATGGGAAGCCATCACCTTCCATCCGGAACTCCGACCATTCGCTTCCGGGACCTTGCTTCGCTCAATGACAAGACCCGGATTTTTCACGCTCGCCGAAACGATGAGATGATTCAGGCCCTGGCTGCCCGCAAGCTCGGCGCAAAGATCAAAATCATCTTCACATCGACCGCCCAGCGCCATCACACCCGCTTCACCCGCTGGCTGATGTCGCAAATGGACGGCATCATCACGACTTGCTCGGCCGCCAATTCCTACCTCGAAACTCCCGCGGATGTAATCATCCCGCACGGAATCGACCTGGAACGCTACCACCCGCCCAAGGACAAAAAAGAAGCATGGCAAACCCTCGGGTTCCCCGGGGAATTTGGGATTGGCATCTTCGGCCGCGTCCGCCCCTCAAAAGGCATCGATGTTCTGGTCGACGCAGTGATTCCTGTTCTGAAGGAAAACTCCGCACCCACCGTCGTTATCGTGGGCGAAACGACCCCAAAATTTCGCGACTACCAAAAGCAAATCCAGGCCAAGATCGACAAGGCCGGACTTTCCAGACGGATAATTTTCCACGGAAAACAGCCGGGCAGGGCGCTACCCGGTCTATTTCGAGGGATGTCGATTGTGGCCGCTCTGTCTCGAAACGAAGGCTTTGGCCTCACCATCCCGGAAGCCATGGCGAGCGGATGTGCGGTGCTGGCATCACACGCCGGAGCCTGGCAGGACATCATCGACGAAGGGCACCATGGTTTCACCGTTCCGGTCGGATACCCCGAAGCAACACAAGCAGCTCTCAAAAAGCTCCTCGATTCAAACCTTGGGCAAATGGGGAGCGCCGGACGGAAACACGTGGAGAAAGACTACACGATCCAGCGCGAAGCCAACTCATTGGTGGACTTCTATCAATCGATTCTCCACAAGGGGAGTAATAACTAGCGATTGCCTACCTTTTGCAGACCGTTTCCGGCTCCCTCAAGATCACGACCAAGACCCTGAACGGTCTGACAGCTGGTGAGGGCGCTGAGGGCAGAGATTGCGAAGCCAAGGGCGAGGAATTTGAATACTTTCATTATCTTTATTATTAAGATCATCAAACGTTGACAGATTCCGCACCGGATTCAAGTGACCATTTTACCAAATGCACCGGATCCGCCTTTAACCCTTGAAATAATCAGTGCTTATGAACAATCACCTGACCCGCAGGGATCCCTGCACGACGCGCACTCCAAAAGACTTATGAAGCTTTTCAAGCAGCTCCTCCCCAGCCTTGTCCTCTTAAATCCTCTCGTCCACGCCGAACAAATCGTTTTCAGCGAAGTCATGTATCATCCACCGGCAGGAGGTCATGAATTCATCGAGGTGCAGAACCTGACCGCCACCCCGTTCGACATCGCGCAGTGGCAACTGACCGAAGGTGCCTCATTCACCTTTCCGGATTTCGATTCAGGCCCCGCACTGGATTCCTTTTTGAAGGCCTTCGAACGCATCATTCTCTGCGACACCGATCCCGCAACCTTCCGGGCCACTTACAATGTGCCCGATTCGATCCGGGTCTTTGGCCCCTGGACCGGTCAACTCAGCAACGGAGGGGAACGCATCACCCTTGCTGATAAGAACGGCACCATCCGCTGCAGCTTCCGGTATGAAGACCGCGATCCCTGGCCCGTGGCGGCCGACGGCGCCGGCCACAGCCTCCTTCTTGCAGACGACAGTTTCGCGATCGACGACTACCGCATCTGGACATCCGCACCACCGACTCCGGGATTCTCGACTCCCTTGAGCGCAGAGGAGCCTTTTCCCAATCCAGAAGTCAACCTCAGCATTGGAATCCCCTTCGTGAACTATGGAGATTCCTGGGATTTCAATGATCAAAATCTCGACCTCGGCACCGATTGGGACCTCCCCGGGTACACCTTTTCGCACGCCGGATGGACCCGGGAAAATGACGCGGGCAACAACGGTGGACTTTACGGCTTTGAAAATTCCGCGCTCCCCTCTCCTGGGATTCAAACCCCCCTCCTCGACAGTAGCAACGAGGCAAATCACATCACCTACTACTTCCGAAAGGAATTTGACTACAGCGGGCCCACAACCGGAGCCAATGTCACCCTTGATGCCATCACAGATGACGGCGTCTTTTTCTATTTAAACGGAACGCCTATTGGCGGAGTCGGCACCTCCGCAGATGCGGGTTGGAAAACCACCGCTACCCGAACCGTCGGAAATGCCACCGAAGAACTCGCCGTGGCCACCAACAACGGCTCCGCACTCGTTCAGGGAGTCAACATCATCAGCGCCGAAGTTCATCAAACCAACTCGGGGAGCTCGGATTGTGTCTTCGGAGCAAGACTCAGTATTTCCGCCCCCTCAAATCCCAGCCTGCTCATTAATGAGGTCCTCCCTGCCACCGACGGCTTCGTCGAAATCTATAACCCCGGTTCTTCCGCCGTTGATCTCAGCGGATGGTATCTCAGCGATTCTCCCGGGAATCTCACCCGGTATCAGATTCCGGCCGGACAAATAGTTCCTCCTTCGGGATTGGTTACAATCAGTTACGCTACCGCAGGACTCGCGGTTGGTGGGGACGCTGTGGTCTATCTCACCGAGCCTGATGGCACCACCATCGCAAACGCCATCGACGCCACCATCCCGCTCGACGGACGCTCGCTCGGACGCAAGGGCGACGGATCGTCATCTTGGTTCCTCTTTTCACAACCCAGCAGGAATGCGCCCAATGCCAGCAACTCATCCGACTTCAGCTTGAAGATCAATGAAGCCGCCTTTGATCAAAGTGGAACAACAACCTGGATCGAGATTTACAATCCAGCTTCCGCCGCGCTGGGCACGGCAGGCCTCTTCCTCGCCAGCTTACCTGACTTCACTGACAAGGTGCCCCTATCCGGTGGAATTGCCGCAAACGGATTTCTTTCAGTCACCGAGCCCTTCGCCGCCGATGGCGATGAACTCACCTTGTTCCTGATCAGCGGGACCGACACCATCATCGATGCGGTCGCCATCCCATTCAAATCGCCGCGCAACTTCGCCGCAGCCTACCCCGATGGCTCGGGAGAATTTTATGCCAGCTCAACCGGAACCGAGGGCTCCGCCAACGATCCCGACCGGGTCACTTCGGTCGTCTTCAACGAATTAATGGTCGATCCACCCAGTGAGTCCCGCGATGGCGAATTCATTGAGCTCTACAACAAATCGGAATCCGCAGTCGACCTTTCCGGGTGGCGTTTCACCGACGGCGTCGACTTCACCTTTCCCGTCGGCACGTCGTTACCCGCCGGAGGCTACCTCGTCATCCCGGCCAACGATGACTACACCAACTACCCGAACAGTATCGGGCAATTCTCCGGATCACTCTCCAACAGTGGGGAGCTTCTTCGACTTGTTGATTCCTGGGATAATCTCATTGATGAAGTCCACTATCACACCGGAGGCGATTGGCCCGAATTGGCCGGAGGCCAGGGAAGCAGTCTCGAGTTGCGCCACCCCGATATGGACAATTCGAAAGCGAGCGCCTGGACCGCCTCGGACGAATCCAACAAATCCACTTTTGAGGAATTCACCATTGCCGAGCAATACCAACAAATCACCACCCGTGGAGGGGTCACCGATTACAAGGAGCTTCACCTGCAAGCGGTTGGCGATGCCCACATCGCCATGAAGAACCTTTCCCTTTCCCGCAACGGGAGTGGCAACATCCTTCCCGGAGCAGGCGTAACCCTCGCCACCGGCGGATCCGCCAATGACGGCTGGCTCTGTCAGGGGACCCACCATGCCAGCAATATTACCGATGGCGAGTTCCACCTCATTTCGAGTGGACACGGCGACGTCAAAGCCAACCGCTGCGAAATCGACGTCATCAACATTCAGGATAATGACAACCTGAATTTCACCTTTGAGGCCCGCTGGATATCCGGGAAACCTACTCTGAACGTACAGACCTGGGACCGTTCCTTCGGCGGCACCATTCACCTGAAAGTCCCAAGAGATCTCGGAACCCCCGGCTCCGCAAACCCCGGAGCACTAGGCAACCCCGCTCCCTCGATTTCAGGACTCATTCACAGCCCGCCGGTTCCAAGTACGAACGACCCCGTACGAATCACCATCGAGGCACAAAATGCCGACTCCGTCACCCTGCGTCACCGTCTCGATACCACTGCCGGGAACGGGACCTGGAACAGCAGCCCCATGTTTGATGACGGCATTAGCGGGGGTGATGAAACGGCCAACGACGGGACATACTCGACAACCCTGACAAACTACCAGAGCGATAATTCCATCGTCCAATTCTACGTGGAAGCCGTATCATCCGGCGGCACCTCCATTCAACCTTCCCTCGCGCCGGAAAAGCCCGCGATGTGGGTTGTCGACAATTCCGCCCATCCGACCGACCTCCGGACCCAGCGCTTCGTCATTTCAGCCCGCGACCGCTCAGCCTCCTCGGGAACAGGTGATTCCGCCACTTTCGATTACAACTTCCCGAGGCTCTCCAACCAATACTTTAATGCAACCTTCATCAGCAATGAAAGGGACATCATTTACAACTGCGAGATGCGCAAAAGCGGAAGTCCCTGGACACGGTCTGGCGGGGACGATTTTGCCCGGATGAAGTGGAAGCCCCCTGGCGATCGCAAGTTTCGCGGATACACCAAACGGGCCGTCGACAACGATGCCGGGGGCGGACGTGCCTACCACAACCGCATCATCCGCTATTGGCTCTACCTTCTCGGTCATGCCGCCAATGAAAACGAATTTGTCCGCGTCATCGTCAATGGCGGCAATGCCTCGCTCCGTGAAGACGTCGAACCAAATGCCAACGATTTCCTGAAGCGAAATTGGGAGGACGGGCATAAAGGAGAACTCTATCGCATCGATGACGAATGGTGGTTTGACGATGCCTGGGGCCGCCAAAATCGTAACGCCACCTGGGAATACAAGGACACCACAGAACCGGAACGCTACTCCTCGGAATGGATCAAACGATCCCGTGAAGCCGAACACGATTACTCGTCCTTCATCAACTGGACCCAGATGGTTGGTGAAAATCGCTTTACCCGGGAAGAGATCGAACGAACCGCTGATATCGACATGATGGCAGCCAATGCTGTCGTCCGAGGTTGGTGTGACGACTGGGACACCCTTACCCGCAACCGTGGCAAAAACGGCTACTTCCTCCGCCGCGTCACCGATGGAAAATGGATGCTGGTGCAGTGGGACTCCGACCTCACCTTCGGCAATGCCAATGCCGCCTTCATTGGCAACCTGCCCGGGGTTCGTAATTTTTATGAAAAACCCTACATCAAGCAGCGGGTGAACCACTACCTCAACGAGATGGTCCAGAAATACACCGCGAATTCCTCCCGCCTGGCAGCCTGGTTCCAGTGTGAGGAAGAGGCCTCCACATCATACCCCAGTAATGAATCCACCTATAATAGCTGGAATCAAAACCGCCTCGCCACCGCCAACTCAACAATCGGCAGCGCGCTGAACACCAACTTTAATATCACCTCCGGAAATGGATCATCCCTCTCCACCTCCGCTGACACCGTATCCTTGCAAGGGACGAGTGGAGCGGATGTTTTCGCAATCCGCGTCCCCGGCCAACCCTGGGTGGATTATCAGTTTAGCAGCACGACAGCGTGGACACTCAATGCGATTCAACTACGTGAGGGAGTCAACAATTTCGAAATTGAAGCAATTGACCAGGAAGGTAATGTGACCGGAACAGAATCCTTCACGGTAAACAAAACTGGCAATGCAGCACCGGTTCTCGTGCTCGATGCCGATCCCGGTTCCTACCGCATCCCGATCAATACCACATTCGAGGTCGATGCCAGCGCTAGTTATGACCCAGAAGGAACCAGCCTCGAATTTTCCTTCCAGCTCCCTGCGGGTTTAAATACCACCACTCCCACCCCGTCCAGCGCGACCATGATTTTTCAGGAACCCGGGCATTATCCCTTAACGATTTCCGCAACCGATCAAGACGGTGAAATAACCCGGGTGGTTCGAGAGGTTGTCGCTTACGCCAACGGAGGATGGGATCCATTCAACCAGGGCACTTTGCAAGATCTCTGGACCGCAGAGGATCTTATCTTGAAGGATGGCACCACACCTCCTGCCTCTTATAGCTTTGATGAGACCCCAAACCGCCTTGCCGTAAAACTCGAAGCGGAACCTGCCAAACCGCTCACCCTGAACTCGCCGGTCCATCCCCGACTGTGGCGCAACACACCGGCGGGAGTTTGGTCGTTTGCCTCTGAAGTCACTTTAACATCCGTGCAACAGGGCGATTTTTACACCGGCGTCATCGTCGATGGAGAGGAAAACGGCTCACCTGTTCGCTTCACAATCGGTATGGAAGACGGTGATTTCCTCCGCGCCAAGAAAATCACCACATCGAACACGATCACTCTGGGTTCGCTGAGTTGGACCAGCAAGGACGCAGTGGTCCGTGCCTTTAAAACGACGACTGGAATTGACCTTCAATATCGCACAGAACCTGGCGTTTGGCAGACTCTTGCAAGCTCTACCGGAAGCATTACCACCTCGCAGGCCGGAATATTTGCCGCTACCGATACCCCGCAGGCCCTGCGCGTGGAGTTCGACGACACACTTCTCGTTGACCCGAGCATCAGCAGCCCAACCCTCGAACACCTTCGCATCACCGAGGTCATGTATCACCCTGTGGGAGGACTGCCTGACGAATATATCGAAATTCTAAATACCGGCCCGGCACCTCTCGTTTTGGACGGAGTCTCCTTTGACGACACCCAACCATTCGCCGCTTTCACCTTTGCAAATATCACCCTGGCTCCAGGGCAATATGCCGTCATTGTCGCCGACGAATCCGCATTCCGGACCCGCTACGGCAATGACATCACTGTCGCCGGCACCTGGGCTTCCGGAGCCCTCTCGAACGGAGGGGAAAACATCGAACTGCGCGATCCATTCGGAAACACCATCCACGATTTTTCATACGACGACAACGCCCCCTGGCCAATTGCAGCCGATGGCACCGGACCTTCCCTCGAGGTCATCGATACGGAAGGAGACTACAACGACCCCTTAAACTGGCGGGCTTCTGCCTACTCCGGTGGGAGCCCTGGATTTGCCGCCGCCACCGATGAGGATGGCGATGGACTCAGCAACATACGGGAGAGTGCCCTGGGCACAGACCCCAACCTTTCCGACACTGATGGCGACGGGACCTCCGACGGAGCAGAAATCGTAGCCGGGACAAATCCGCTGGATGCGTCGGACTACTTCCGGATTCTATCGGTCGGCCCCACCGAATCTCCCGACGAAATTGAAATCATCTGGGCTTCGGTCACCGGAAAAACCTACGTCGTTGAATCGAGCACCGACCTCGTTGGCGTTTGGAATCTGCACGATGCTGTCACCGCAAGCGGACCAACGAGCAGTTCCACCGATCAGACCTCTGCCGACGCAAAATTCTACCGCATTCGAGTTACCGGCCCCTAGTATCCCGGATCAATCGTGACACCCGTCTTGTCTGTGTCGATTCTCCATCTTAGATTCAGCCGGGTGTTCATGACCCCCAATCCCGCAGAGAATTATGAAACTCAAACTTCTCCTCTATCCGCTCTTTTGCTTCACCGTCGGCACGGCTTCAGCCGACCTGATTGGTTACTGGGATTTTGAAAATGACTTCAACGACCGGTCCGGCAACTCCAACGATGGGTCACCGGTCGGCATGACATCGATTGACACAACCACCCCGGCTGCTGCGGGCGAGGGCTCGCTAAACTTGGTCAATTCCGATGATAGCTACCTCGACATCAACCCCGGGAGCGGAATGCAGGTCGAGGAAAACACAAACTTCTCCATCTCCATCTGGTTTCGGTCTTCCACGCTCCAAAGAGACAAGCGGATTTTTTCGGAAGGCTCGACCACCAATGGCAGCGTCCTTTACAACATTGGAACCGGCGCACCGGGCAGCGGAACCAACCAGATTGATTTCTTCCGCCGCACCCCCGCCACCACCACCAATAATCACGAGCTTACGACTTCCGAGCCATTCGGTGACAACAACTGGCACAACGTCGTCCTCGTAGATAGAAATGGAGAAGTGAATATCTATGTTGATGGCTCCCTGGATCTCACCACCACTTACCCAAAAACCCTGCTCTCGACCAATACCACGACCTTCGGTGGGATCAAGCGGACAGGTCCGTGTTGCGGATTCTCCGGAAGTCTGGACGATATTGGCATCTGGGATACCGCTCTCAACTTCTTGCAAATCGAAGCAATCACCCGGGGTGTCAAGCCCACTTTGATCGACGAGGACATCGACACAGACAACGACGGACTCCCCGATTACTGGGAACTTGTTTATGGCCTCGACCCAACCGATGACGGCTCGATTAATATTAACAATGGGCCAGACGGCAATACGGACGGCGACAACCTTACCCAGCTTCAGGAATACCAAATTCTCAGCAATCCCAATGACGAAGATTCAGATGATGACACCGTGAACGACGACATTGAGTCAGGCGATGGCAGCGATCCAAACCTGGTCGACAGTGACGCAGATGGACTTAATGATGGCGCTGAGAAAGCAATTGGCTCCTCCCCCGTTTTAGGAGACACCGACGCAGACGGACTCGGTGATGCTTTCGAGGTGTCCAATGGACTCGATCCGAACGACGCCGGAATAATTGACGTGAACAACGGACCTGACGGAGACCCTGACTCCGACTCCTTATCAAATCTCGAGGAACAACACCGCGGCACAAACCCGCAAGATAATGATTCCGACGATGATGGCTTGGAGGACGGAGATGAAGTAAACACTTTTAAAACCGACCCCGCCAACAACGACTCGGATGGAGACACCATTCTCGATGGTGAAGAAACCGTGCCCGGCACTGATGGATATATTACCGATCCGCTCCGCGCAGATACCGACCGTGACTCCATCACTGATTCAAATGAGATTCTTAATGGATCCGATCCTACCGATCAAAATAGCCCCAACTCCCTTGAGCCAATCAACAAAGAAGGACTGATCCACGTTTGGAGCTTTGATGAGACCGAAGGCACCACTGCGGTAGATTCTGTTGGCGGCGTCCATGGATCATGGATTGGAGACTCTTCCAATCTCAATTGGATCGCTCAAGGGTTCCTCGGAGGAGCCGCCGACCTCGCCGGTCGAAATGGCGACGGAAATCACTTCACTCTTGAAATGCTCGGAATTGAAAATGAGAAGGAAATGACGATCTCGGTTTGGTTCCAGAACGATGGCAATACCGACACGGGCTACAACGCGCTCTTTATGTCACGCCCCGAGAACTGGGGAATCGCACTCGAGAATGTCGACCAACAGGCTGATTTCCGTTTCGACAACGCAGGCGCAGGCTCACAGGGATTTGACTCGGCAGCCGTTCTGACCAGGGACGGGACTGTCTGGCATCACGCCGCCATGAGCGTGAACACCATCACAGGCGAAATCATTTACTCCCTTGATGGAGAAACCACGACCACCACCAAATTCGGCGGAGCTGCAAGCATCTCGGGTGTCGGCTGGGCCATAGGCAACGACGGCTCGACCGGAACCAACCGCGACTTCGATGGTCGCCTGGATGATCTCGCAGTTTGGAGCAATGCCCTAACCGCAGAGGATCTGACCAACATCTATCGAAACGGTCTTCGCGGAAACGCGATCGTAACAATCCAACCCGCCCCGCTTGCTATTTTCGATATCGAAATCGAAGGAGACGGCTCGGGCTCACTGACGTGGAATTCAATACCCGGCAAGACTTACCGAATCTCAGCAACCACTGACATCAGCCTTCCTTTTGAAGACTGGCCAATTGTAGTTGGTGACCAACTCTCCGCCGCCGGGGAAACGACCTCCATCGTGCTTCCAAAAGGTTTTGTCTCATCTTCGGGACCAAAAGTATTCTTCGCAGTTCGAGAACTAGAATAACGAATCCGCCGGTCCCCTCGCCTTTAAAATGACTGGTGCAATCCAGCAGCCTTTCCATGCTTCGACTCTTAACAAAAAATACGATGCGCCTACTCACGCTTGCTTTTATTGCGACGATCCAGCTTTCAATTGCTGCCGGGGAATACCAAATCAAGAAAGACGTTTTGTATCGGGATGGCTCGCCACAACTCGACGACTATCAACGGGAAAGATGCCTTCTCGACATTTACCACCCTCCAACAAGGGGCTTCGCGACCATCGTTTGGTTTCACGGAGGCGGATTAACTTCGGGCGAAAAAAGTTTTCCAAAAGGCCTCCAAAACAGGGGACATGCCATCGTCGCCGTCAACTATCGCCTGAGCCCAAAAGTCAAAGTCACGGAATCTCTCGACGACGCTGCTGCCTCCGTCGCCTGGGTCATGGCTCACATTGAAGAATTTGGGGGGGACCGCAAACGCATCTTCGTTAGCGGGCATTCCGCCGGAGGATATCTCACCAGCATGATCGGACTCGACCCCTCCTGGCTTGGACGTCATCAGGCGGACGCCAATGACATCGCCGGATTGATTCCATACAGCGGGCACGCCATCACACATTTCACCGCTCGCAAGGAACGCGGTATTGATGCAAATCGCCCCATCATCGATGAACTCGCGCCTCTTTTCCACGTGAGGAAGAATGCGCCGCCGATTCTCCTGATTACGGGCGATCGCGAAAAAGAACTTCTTGGTCGCTATGAAGAAAATGCCTATCTTTTCAGAATGCTCAAAGTGTCAGGGCATAAGGACGTCACCTTGTTCGAACTCGACGGTTATGGACATGGCATGACAGATCCGGCACACCCCCTGCTATTGGACTTCGTGAAACGGATTGAACGCAGGAATCCCCTAATCAAGCCCAAATAAAAAACCAAAAACAGTTGCTAAAACTACAAAGTCTATCAAAGACCGCTCCGGCAGCTGAATCACGAACCGTCCAACCCACTCCCCCAAGAGGACCACCCCGAACTCCATGGCCAAAAAAGCGACCAAAAAGACCTCCCCGGATTCCGGACCACGCATTCTTTTTATCACTCCGGAGATTTCCTACGTTTCCAGAAAACTCTCGGACGACGCCGAAAGATTGCGGGCGAAAGCGGGAGGGCTCGCCGATGTTTCCGCCCTCCTTGTTCACGGTCTTAGCTCTGCCGAAAAGGACATCCACCTGGCCATTCCGCACTACCGCAACCTTTTCCAAAGTGGCGAGCAAGCCACTCACCCGGGCAAGCGCACCCGCATCTCGGTGGGAGACCGCATCCACCTTGCCGAAGACTGCAAATTCTATCGTCGTGGCGGCGTCTATCAGGCCTGCAAGGAGGATCTCCTCATGTCAGCTCTGGCCTTTCAACGCGACCTGATCAACCACATCATACCCAGGGTCAAACCCGACATCATCCATTGCAACGACTGGATGACCGGTCTCATTCCGGCCGAAGCCAAGAAGCTCGGAATCCCGACTCTTTTCACCATTCACAATATCCACACCCAGGAGGCCACCCTGGCCCAACTGGAAAATACCGGTATTCCAGCCGGAGATTTCTGGGATGAACTCTATTTCGGGAACTATCCCCAGAGCTTCGACGAATCCTACTGGACCAACCCCATCGACCTTCTCGCCAGCGGAATCTCCGCCGCGACCCACGTCAATGTCGTCAGCCCAACCTTCCTCGACGAAGTCGCCATGGGCCATCACTCGACCATCCCTCCCCATCTCAGCCACCTGCTTTACCACAAGCGCGAAGCCGGAGCGGCCTCGGGAATCGTCAACGCTCCCGACCGCTCGTTCAACCCACAGGTCGATTCCTATCTTCCCCAGGAATACGGCCCTCGGAGACACCACACAATCAAGCCCGAACTCAAAAAAGACCTTCAGCGTCGCCTCCTTCTCAAAGAGGATCCCTCGGCTCCGATCCTTTTTTGGCCGTCGCGTCTCGACCCAATTCAGAAAGGCTGCTCCCTCCTTGCCGACATTCTTTTTCAACTAATCGACGATTACAGTCACCTTGGCTTGCAAATCGTCATGATCGCAGACGGACCATACCAGCAACATTTCCAGGGGATCGTCGCCTATCACGGCATCTCAGACCGGGTCGCGGTGCATCCATTTTCCGAGTCCCTTTCACACCTTGGCTATGGAGGCTCCGACTTCGTTCTCATGCCCTCATCGTTCGAACCTTGTGGCCTCCCGCAGATGATCGGTTGTCGCTATGGTTCGCTCCCAATCGCACACGCCACCGGCGGCCTCAAGGACACGGTCCGGCATCTCAACATTCACGAAAATACCGGCAACGGATTCCTCTTCGAACACTTCACCTCTGATGGCTTCCGCTGGGCCATCGACCAAGCCATGGAGTTTTATCAACTCCCGCCTGATCACAAAAACCCTCAGATTAAGCGAATCATGGAACAATCAAAGGAGGACTTCTCCGATGAGCGGGTTGTGAACGAGTACCAGAAGATCTACGACGACCTCCTCAAATAACCACTGCCCCGCATTTTTCGCTGAAAAGAGCAATCGTCCGTACCATCGCCCCGCTGTGTTTTTCCAGTACGGCTCGCGCTCTTGCAATTTGCTCTGTCGGCAGATTGCGAAGTGCAACCACCAGTTCTTCACGGGAAGACACCATGCAAATTCCACCCGCTTCTTTGAGCTCCGTTACAAGGGGTTCGAAGTTTGCCATCTGGGGTCCGCAGATCACTGGCACGCCGGCGAGAATCGCTTCGGAGGGATTCTGTCCCCCTTCCTCAAAGAAGCTTTTTCCAATGACCGCGACATCAGCATGAGCGGTCCAGTCCCGCAACTCCCCCGTGCTATCAATCACGAATGACTCACTGCCGGTAGGCTTTCTAAATTGGCTTCTCAAAATCACGGCACCTTTTAAGGCTTCAGCAACCTCGGTCCGGCGCTCGGCGTGCCGGGGCACGATCACCGGCTGATAGCCCGCTTCCCGGAAAGCGCCATCGAGATACTCCTCCTCACCCGCAAAAGTTGAGACCGCCATGGCCACCGGCCTCTTTGGAAATTGATCCAGCAGCTCCGAGAATTCAGGACGCCTCTTCGGCAAAGCAGCACCCGAAGGATCAAACTTCACATTTCCGGTAAGCACTGTCGCTTTCTCACAAACTCCAATTTCCTGCCAGCGAATGAGATCCTCCCTTTCGGGCACCCCAACATGGCTCAACAACTTCAGGAAAGGCTCCACAAAGCTTCGAAATTTCTTCAAACGCCGACCGGATCGTGGTGAAAGCCGTGCATTGATCAATCCAATTGGGATCCCCAACCGGTGGGTTTGATAAATCAGATTGGGCCAAAGCTCCGACTCCACCATCACTACCACCCGTGGCTCCAGGCGCTTCATCACACGACGAATCAAAAAACCAAAATCAAGAGGTGCGTAAATCACCCGAACATCTTTCGGTGCCTTTTCCCGCGCAACCGCCATTCCGGTCGCAGTCGTCGGCACCAAGACAAAATGATCGCCCGTTTCCTCCCGCCACTTCGTGATCAACTTCAAAGCCAAAAGAACCTCCCCCACGCTCACCGCGTGAATATAAACCGCTCCCGTTCGTTCGAACTCCGCCTCCCTTGCATAGATTCCAATTCGCTCCAGCAGCCCGCTCCCCCAGCCGTCCCGCCGAAACATCTTCAACATCCAAAACGGAGCGGCAGCCAGCGCCACCAGAGGGTAAAGAATACTCCAAACACTTAGCACCAAGGTTCTCATCTCAAGATTCCAACTGATAGATCGCAATTCGGCTCCGCCCGTAATCCCTGCTTTGCAACAACGAAAGCCCCGCAGGCTCCGGAAGTTCACCCACCGCTTCACGCTCCAAAATCAAAAATCCACCTTGCTCCAACCACTGCTCCCACCCTTCCATGGCAATCAAATCACGCGCAGGATCATTCAATCCATCCGCATAGGGAGGGTCTGCAAAAATCAAGTCATAGCTCGTCTTTTCGCTTCGAAGAAAGGCTCCCACTTCGCGCTGGATCACCCGTCCGTTTCCGTTACCCGTCTTCTTCAAATTCTCCTCGATAACCCGGCACGCTCCACGGTTCTGCTCAACGAAAGTGCATGAAACCGCACCACGACTCAACGCCTCAATCCCCAGAGCCCCCGACCCTGCATAGAGGTCAAGCACTCTCGCGTCGGGAATCACAGCGGCTAGAATCCCAAAAACCGACTCCCGCACCCGATCAGTGGTCGGACGCGAAACTTCTCGAGGGACCTTTAAAGGATGCCCCTTGGATGAACCGGCAATAATTCTCATGGCAGATTGGGAAGCTCGGTGTTCTGTTGTCCCAGAATGGCCTTGGCAGCCGCGAAAAAGGAGACCCAGGAACGATCCTCACCGAGGTCCATCATCAATGTCCCGTCACGGGCTTCAATCCGAATGTCCCTGAATTCACGATCCGGAGTAATCAGCGGCTGGAAGTCCATGAGTAAATTCCCATCGGCCATTCTCACTCTCTTCGCGTGGGATTCCGCTCTATCAGGGCTCGAAACAATTCGCACTGTTGCCGCGGCTTCTCCCGTGGCCGAGGCAAATCCGTTCGCCAGCACAGCGTCCTGTTCTCCGACGGCCCGAATATCCCGGGCCACAACACCTGCGGCACTTACCACAAACATGGCCACTCCCCGGTCGAACCTCATGTCACCTTCGTCACGTGGGTCCTCAATAACCAGGTCTTCAAAACGTGTCACACTGCTGCCCTTGAAACTCGCCGGGAATGAAAGGAAGCCCTGCAGTCGACTCCTCGAAGTCAGACTCCCCACCGATAACGGCGATTTTCTTTCCCGAACAACCGAGCTCAAATCAATCTGCTGCTCTGGAAGCTTGATTTGAAAACCGGCGGGGAAACCAGCAGTAACCTTCACCGCCGCAGACAGCTCCAGGTCCAAGCCAAAGACTTCGAGCGAATGCTCGATCACCGAGACCGCGTCATTTCTCCACACCAAGGGGATCGAAAATCCCACCTCCGAAATCCCCTCTGAAATCTCGATCTTTTCGCAGGAAACCTCTCCCTCTCTGGAGCTCCCCCAGAGAGGAATTTCACCCTCAATCTTTTCTAAAGTCAGGGAAAGAGCGGGCGCTCGTTCCGAATAAATTTTCACCCTCGCATTGGACAGAATGACCACGCCTTCAAAATCCTCCGCGGGCGTCGAAGATGGATTCTCGTGATCCCCCCCGGCAGGCGCGTCCTCCCGGGCAACTGGCGGGACAGGGACATTGACACTTTGATCCTCCGCTTGTTCTGAGGGATCCGGGGCCGACAACTCCTCTTCATCAATCGGGCGGGCCGCGAGTTCCTGGCGGGAAGGCGCCTCCATCGAGCGACCCAGAATCCCGTGAAGGACTTCAAGCGAGACATTAAGTTCGAGTTGATCAGCTTCCAGTCGCTCCCAACGTTTCTTCCCCTTCAGCAGGGAGCTCCATGCCACATCGACCCGGGTCTCACCAACCACCAGAATTGCCTCTTCCTTCTCCAACTGATCAGGAGCAAACACCCTGAATTCACTCACCGTCACCCCCGACCAAGGTGACCAGGTCACACTTTTCAACCGACAGGGCAAACCTATCCTCTCCTCAATCTTATCGCAGAGAATCACCGTCCCCAGCGAAGTGGAAAACAAGAGATTCAAGCACCCCCACGCCAGGAGCGGCATGGTCAACATCACGAGTCCCCAGCTACGTAGTCGCAGTCTTAAAACCCGTTTTTGCAGAAGACTCACACGACAGGACCTTCTCAATTCCTAGTTAAGCGGAAAACGAATCACTCTGCTCACATCTTCCAGCACCGTATTGTTTGCGGTGATATCCTGGAGACGGTAGACGAGGAAACCAAACTTCCCGTCGGCAGACTTTCCGAGAGCCAGGTTCTCCTTGGTTTTTCCAAGGGGCGTTTCCTCCTCAAACCTCCACTCGACCCCCTTCCATTCACCAAGAATGGTTTCCGCGGCAGCATCGATATCCTCAATCCGCTTCATCACGCCATTGGTCGAGCGAAAAACATCCTCTTTCTCGTCATATCTCAACAACGAAATCATTGCCCCTGTTCCCGACAATCTGAAACTCCACTTGCCCCTCCGCTGCTCAAGAAGGACTGCGACTTTCTCAAGAACCTTAAACTCCCGCTTACCCCAAAGAGCCAAATACTCCTGATACTGTTCGTCGGTCAGATTGAGATTTTTGTGAAACGGAAGCGGAACCCCCGGCTTGGCATTCTTGGAATACTCCTCATACCACTCCGGGTTTTTCTTCGCGCCATCCTTTACCAAATCAATGTATTTTTGGATCTCCTCCGGGGGAGTCACCACCACCCTTTCGCCTTCGTACAGCTTGTTCGGCTCAATAAATCCGGTAAAGACCTTCGGAGCTACGGTCTGCGCAAACGCCCCTACCGGGGACAGCATCAAAAAGGAGAGGGCGAGAAAAGAAGTCACCCGGGTCATGTGTCGTTTCATCATTCTGAATTGTTGTCTTCTTTAGGTTCCTCGGCCCTCTTGGCCTGCCTGGAACCAACCATATAACTGCGTGCAAGTAAACCCGCACCTGCCGCCACCATTCCCAGAACCAAAAGAAGCGAGGTCGTCTTCATGTTTAGGACAAAGCGGACGCGACTGAGGATCTCAACGCAAATGACTGCCAGTCCCAGCCCTCCCAGCCACCACCCCCAGCGCTTTGAGGCATCATAGAACAAAACCAGAACCCCGGCCAAAAACGGGACAAAGATGATTCCCATTGAAGTGGTCTCCCACATGCCACCACCACCACGCCCCATTCCCCGGGAAACCATCCCAAATGGAGCCGAGGTCACCTGCACGGAATCGAGAAAGAGATACAGACCAAGCGCGAAAAGCACCAGCCCGGCACCGGCCACAAACGTTTGTTCTCCTCCTTCGGATCCTCCAGGCTTCATAAGTTCAAAAGTCTAATCCACCGAATCCTTTTGATCAACGTTCGTTGGGTCCTCGGCAAATGCCCACATTGTCGACTCCAGATCCTCGATCAATATCGAACTAGTGGCTTCACCTGCCTCAAGAAACCTGGCCCTGACGATCAGCGGCTTCGTAAATTTGTTATCTCCTATTGGGAAAATCTTGAGAAATTCCCGTTCCAAAGACGTCCCTTTCTTCACAAATCCGTATAGAGTGATCTCTGATCCACGGAAATGCAGCCGGAAACAATCATACTCGTCCTCGTCCGAAAATTCATAAGTATAAAAAGCATCCCTTTGGGCATAAACTCTCAATCTTACCGCTTCCGTTGGTCGGGATTCAACCAGATCCTCGGGACTAATCGGCAAATAACACACAAATGACTCCCAATCCACGAGCATCCCGTCCGGCCGGTCTTCAAGAAGAATGGGAACGCCCTCCTCCTGCTCCCTGACCCTGACCTTCAGAGCGAGGAAAGGCTTGGTCTCCAGTGAAGCGATATGATACTCGTCCGTACTCTTAAACGTGAGTGGTCTGAAGGGATTCCGTCCGTAGTAGGATTTCATCAACGGCTTCACTCTCTCCGGATGCCTGACCCACTTGACCATCTCCTCCACCGTCTCCGCCCTCAGAAATCCGGTCACAACTTTCTCCATCTTTTCAAAATGAATCTCTGCTTCCCGAATCTCCGCCTTGTCGGCCTCCACACTTTTAGGGCGATCTTCATTGCCTCCGGACGATTGCGGGGGCGTACTAAAATTTACCGAACCATTTTCATGATCACTCGTCATGGTTTGGAAAACCACCCAACCCAAGATCCCCAGCAATCCGACCGCCAACAAAACGAACCAGCCCATCGGAACCGTCTCGTTCCCGGATTCATTCTGGTCCTCCAACCATTCCTTCTCCGGATCAAATGACTTTTTTTCAGAAGGCTGCTCTTCAGCATCAGATCCCGACACCGGAGCCAGAACGACATTCGCGATTTTGCCCTTTTTCTCCAAAGGGCTGACTTTCCCGGCATCCAATCGAACAACCTCCGCAGGCTCTTCATCAACCACCCGGATTTGATCTTCCTTACTATCGTTCGACTTGTCTGCCATCTGTCCGAAGCCAAAGTGACCTCAAATGAGTGTCGACGCAACTCCGGATCCCCTCTAGATCTCATTCAACAATTGAACGCGTGAAGCCCAAAATTCTAATTCTCTCTGCCAGCTTTGGCGACGGGCACAACAGCGCGGCCCGCCACCTCGCCGAGGCCATGGAAGAACAGGCTGAAGTTTTGGTCGCCGACCCCTGCCACCTCGGCAACCCCCGCATCAATGCCTTCCTCTGCAAAGCATACCGGGAAATCACCACCTACACCCCCATCATCTGGGCTTGGATGTACCGCTCGACGGACCGGCAGGACTTCTCCCAACCCCTCCCCTTCATCGCCAAAACCGAGGACGCCGTCGCCGACCTACTCGACCAATTCCAGCCCGATCTGGTCGTCAACACCTACCCGCTCTACCCTTACATGGTCGACCGCCAGTTCGCGAACAGACGGCGCGTCCCCATCGTCACCGTCGTCACCGACTCCATCGAAATCAACGCGGCCTGGACCCGCTCGCCCACCGACTATTTCCTCATCACCGACAAACACACGCACGAAGGCCTGGTCACCAGCAACATTCCTGCCGACAAAATCAAAATCACCGGATTTCCCGTCAGCCCGCGCTTCGAAAGCCTCCGGAAAATCTCCCCGGAGGATCCCCTGGCCCCCTTCCGCATCCTTTTCTTCCCCACCGCCCGCTCCCCTCACGTCAACGATATCATCAGGGCCGCTCTCGTTCACGAAAGCCAGATCACCGTCGTTCTCGGGCGCAACTTTCGCCGACTTTATCACAAGGTCCGGGCACTCAAAAAAAATTTCCCCGGACGAATCCATATCAAAGGCTGGACCCGCAAAGTCCCCGAGCTCCTCTCGTCACACCACCTCGTCATCGGCAAGGCCGGAGGCGCCACCGTCCATGAAGCCATTGCCGCGCAATGCCCCATGCTGGTCCACCACATCGTCCCGGGACAAGAGGAAGGAAACATCGAGCTCCTCGACCGATTCCAAACCGGATCCCTCGCCACCTCCGCCAAGGCCATCCGCGAAGCCATCTCCTCTTTGCTCGCCGACGAGGCCACTCTCTGGCGCGCTCAGAAAAAACGACTCCTTCAACACGCACGCCCCGCCGCCGCGCGCGAGGCCGCAAGCTTCATTCTATCCAAAGCCAAATGCCCGTGACCTTCCTTTACGATATCGGAAACGTTCTGCTCAAACTCCACTTCGAGCGATTCCACCTCGCCGTTCTTGGGTCTGAAAACAGCCCCCTTCCCGACGAACTCGCGACCCTTAAAGACCCCTACGAGACCGGCAAAATCTCGGATCACGAATTCGTGCGGCAATCACTCGATATTCTAGAAAACCCCCTGAGCGAGGACGAATTCACCGCGGCCTGGGAAGATATTTTCTCTCTCAATCTCCCCATGTGGAAAGTCGTTCACTCGCTCAAAGCACAGGGCCACCGCCTTATTCTCTTCTCGAACACCAACGGGATCCATGCCCGTTCATTCCTGAAAACCTACCCGGATTTTGATCTCTTTGATCACCACCACTTTTCGCAGGAAGTTGGCGCGATCAAACCGCACCCCGACTTCTATCAATCGGCCATTGAAAACTACAATCTCATCCCCGGCGAAACCCTCTACCTCGACGACCTTCCCGAGAACATCGCCACCGGGAAAGAGCTCGGCTTTCGCTCATGGCAATACGACCTAAACAATCACCAGGCCTGCCTTGCCTGGCTCTCCGATCAAGGCATCACTCTTGCGGGATCTTCGTAAAACCCACCTCCTCGGTGTAGCCATTCAGATAAACCGCCACCCCCTCCCAGGTGACCGGGTTTTCGCTCGTCTTCTTGAGAAACCACATCGCCTTCACGATCCCCCTCTCTGCGTCATCGCCAACCTCTTCCCAACGGTCCAGATAAAGCCGCCCTTCTGCGTAGTTCAGGCCCACAAATTCTCCCGGAACACCGGAACCCTTGTCCATCCACGATCCTGTCACCGTTCCAACCTCGGCCCACTCCAGCCCCATTCGCAAATTCGTCTCTCCGCTCGAGCCATCATAAGCAGCAGGCCGCCCCTCCCTCCGTCCCTGCGCATCCCCCGCCTTGGCCATTTTCACCACCCCCAATGTCCCGGATCCTCCCGACCACATCAACTTGCCGTTCCCGGAAGACTTTCGGACCACCAATTCTTCTCCGGAATCGGCACCCGTCCCGAGGCATAAAAACTTCACCACACCCCGCTCGGAATTGTCGCCAAAAAGCCGGAAGATCTTCTGCCCGTCATCGCTGACAAAAGCCCCGCGCACCGCCTCATCCTCCGTCCACTGCAACGCAAAACATCCCTTCCTCCCCGCCATTTCACCCGGATAAATCGATGCCGGAATATCCAACGGTTCAAGGTTGATTCTCACGTCATCAATCACCACCGGAGAGAAATTGTCAGCCCCGCCAAGCGCCTTCTTCAATTCGCTTCCCTTCTGTTCATAAAGCGAGGCCCTCACCATCCAGAACAAGGCCTCCCGCTTCAACTCGGGTTCCGGCGCCACCTGGGCGCGAGCTTGTAATTCCGCCCACGCCATCCACGCCAAGTGAGCCTTTTCCAACTGATCCCGATAAGCCTTTCCCTCACCCTCCGGCACCTTCTTCGAAAAGGCCTTCACCTTCGCCTGAAAGTACTCACCCGCGGCTTCTTCAAGCACCAACTTCTGCGCCCGAAACTCCTCCTTTGCCTCCTCGAGAGTCTGCCCTGTCAAGGTTCCCCACCCCAGACAGAACACCGATAGAAATTTTCTCATGAGATCTAACTAACGAATTTTACACCAACGACAAAACACAAAAGCTTCTGAGATTGAACCGCGAGGGACCTCTCACCGGGACTTCTCCTTTTGTTTCCCAGTGGATCGCCAAAGTGACCACCTATCAGTTTGTACCAATTCGCGGTTATTTTGAAACGCGGTCCCGGCAATTCCGACAACCCGAATCTCCGCGATCTGATCTCAAGAAAAATCAGGGAACAGAAAGGAAAGCAACACGAGGCCACCTCGATAGAAAAACTGAATCACAACGGCCCGCAATTCCCCGGAACAAGGTGCCCGGACACAGCAACAGGCGGACTCAAGTTGTGAAAAGTGGGCGGGAAGATCCCAATTCCCGGCGGTCTTTCCAAAGAAGGCCAATGGGATACGCGATCATGCCACCGACTCGAGAGGACTGTCGGTCGCCCAAGGCACATGTAAAGATAACAAGGTCTATCATTATCGATGACCCCAAAACCGGGCCAGACCAGTCACCGTCTCTGGCGAATTCACCAAACGCAAACGAGGCGACTCCGCAAAGCCGCCTCGTAAAAAAACAGGTTCAGCGATTTCGCCTAGAACTTTGAAAGCTCGCCCTGAGCGGCCTTGATCGCCTTTTGGAATGCCTCAAACTTTTTGGTGTTCTCTTCGTTGCGCTCGGGCCTCGTCTTGATCCAGTCAGAAAGTGCCTTTTTAGCATCATCGACCCCCTTGATGGCGGCTTTGAAAGCATCGGCCTTGTCAGGATTCTCTTTCACATAAGCTTCGACGTTGGCAGGACTCAGGCGGACGACCGCCTCAAATTCGGCAATGAATGACTCGGGAGTCTTGTCACGCCCGGCACCAAGTTGGCCAATCTTGGTCTCACCATCACTGTCCAGGATGACGTAGGATGGATATCCCCTCACCGCAAATTTCGTCTTCAGATCGTTGTTCCGTTCGACATATTTTTTGGGGACAATGCTCTTGTCCTTCGGAAAGTCGAGAGTCACCAGAAGGACGTTTTCGCCCGCATATTTCTTCCACTCGTCCTTGGCGAAAACCCCCTTGTCCATAAGCTTGCACCATCCACACCAATCGGAACCGGTGAAATTGAGAAGAAGAGGGAGTTTCTTGTCTGCTGCGACCTTTTTGGCGGCATCGAAGTCCATGGTCCAGTGACCAACCTTGGCGCCTTCAGTTTGGACGGCCTCTTCAGCTTCCTTGTTCTGAGCGGCGAGTGAGAGGGCACCGGCGAAAAACACGCCGAGCGTTGAGTTCAGTAGTTTCATTGATTCTTGATATTGACGTTTTGGAGCGAGGGCGGAATCGAACGAAAAACCGTTGTCACGCATCGAGATGCCACGCTTTGCAACATCTGTAACGCAGCCGCTGGTGGTATTTGTGTCACAAAAGAGGAAGAAAGACTCAAAAAATGCCCCAGAGAGCCTCACAACAAGACGACAGGGCCATTATTTTCTACGAAAATAGCGTTCTCAATGAGGGGGTGGTTGGTTGGATCTCTTGGAGGCCCGTCTGGAATGTATCGGCTTGAGTCAGGCAAGGCGGGTTGCAGGACTATCAAACAGCTCCATCAGAACGCGGATCACAAATCGCTTCACTCTGGAACTCGGAATGGAATTATGGAAGGATAACTGGCCCACTCCGCAAAAAATTCGCCATTTTCGTAACGCTGTGGCGTGCCCGGCGTCTTCTCCTTTGCCAGCCTTATGGATTCACCTTCTGCCAACGTCACTCCGGCGCTCCTTCGAGCCGTCCGGCGAGGCGACCAGAGGGCGGCACGTCAACTCGTAGAAATGCTTTATCCCCTCGTGATCACCATCGTCCGGCGTCACCTACCCCGGAGTGAGGCCGAGGAGGATCTTTGCCAAGAGGTGTTCCTCAAGATGTTCACACGATTAAAGCAATACTCCGGCGAAAAGGCCTTCGACCACTGGGTCTCAAAAATTGCCCTCCACACCTGCTACGACAAGCTCCGCAAACTCAGCCGCCGTAAGGTGATGTCCTACGCCGAACTCGATGCGGACGAATCGACATTTCTGTTCCCGGCCGAATCCTTAACCACGCCCCAATCCCTGGAAGGCTCACCCGGCCTCGCGTGCGATCTTCTGGAACGCCTCCTCGCCCATCTCAATCCGCGCGAGACTATGATCATTCGCCTTCTCGATCTCGAGGAAAAGTCGGTCAACGAGATCTGTGACCTCATCGATTGGAAAGCCTCCCGTGTCCGCGTCACCGCCATGCGCGCCCGTCGCAAGCTCGGCGTCCTCCTCCAGGAACTCGAAAAACAATCCCAACCACCGTCCATCGCCTCATGAAGCCTGAAAAACACTGGCAAAAAGTCGCAGAGCGATTTCGCCACAGCGAAACTCCTGTCCCAACCGATTCCGCTCCACCCGGATTCACCACGCGAGTCGTCGCCCTCGCAGACCTCGAGCCAAAGCCTTCTTTGGTGACCCGCCTGCGCAATTGGTCGCTCGGCACCGCTGCAGCCACCGCTCTTGCCTTCGCGATCGTCTTTTCCCTGCACGAGCGCGAGACTCAATTCGTTCCCGTGCCTCAACTCGATCTCCCTACCCCGACAAAACCATGACCCACTCTCTCAAAGACTCGCTCCTCATCGGAACCGCCCTTCTCACCATTCTGGGATGCGGGTTTGGCCTCGGACGCCTCTCCCCCGTCGCAACGCCCCCCGTGGCTCCAACTGTCCCCGCTGAAACGATCAGTGACGAAGTCCTGATTTCCTTGCGTAACTCCCTCGATCTCACCACCGGACAGGAAAAGGAAATCGCACCACACCTTGATTCCCTCGAAACGGAGATCCTTGACAGCAGACGGAAAGCTCTGCTTCGCTATTACCAGCAGCTTCTTAAGTTCCACACCGACATTGCCCCCAAGCTCAATCCCCGCCAACAAAGCCTGCTCGAGGCCAACCGCAAACTCCTTGAAAAGGAATTTCTGAACCGCTTCCCCAGCCAAAGTTAATCCCAAACCATGCGCTTCCTCCACCCATCATTGGGACTCACGGCCCTTGTCGCTGCCTTTGCAGTTGGCCTGCGGACAGGGGAAGACGCACCCTCGCCTCTCTCATCTCAATCAGGAAGCACGCCCTCGCCCGGCTTTCAAATCAGGCAAAGTGGACAACCCCGGAAAATATCTGTTTCCAGAACACTCCAACCCAGGGAACACCTTCCCGATCCCCGTCTAGAGGAACTCACCCGCACCCTCTCACTGAGCAAAGATCAGCAGACGAAAATCCACCCCGCCGTGATACGGGCTACCTTCGGCTACGATCCAGAAAAGCCCTGCTTCAGCCTGGCCAACGACTCCCCTCTCCTGCTCGGGCCGCCCATGACCCGGGCTGATTTCGAAGACGCTCTTTTTGCCATCCTCGATGTCGAGCAACAACTCGACTACGCCGCATCCGTCACCCAAAAAGAGGCGTGGTGGCAATCGGTCATCTCCCGTCTCGAGGCAGATCTCGAGAAGCAAACATCTCCATCCGGTCATCTTTCCTCCGAATCCGAACCAGCCCCCTCGCAGGGTCGAAATCGACAACTACAACTTCCACCTGTCAGCGATTAAACGTCATGAAAAATCTTCGTAACGCAATGAAAGCCTCCAACGTCTTTTTAAACAAGACCATGCTCCGTATCCTGTTCTCGTTCGTCTTTCTTCCTGCTCTCACTTGGGCCGGTGAGCGTACCTTTGGGAACGGGACGCTACCCGAGCATCTCGCCATCTACGATGTCGATGGAAGCGGCGGACTCAACGAGGAGGAATTACAAGTTTTGCAAGAAGACCGGCTCAATCGCCAGCGCAGGCTTCGGAACCGCTGGGATACCGACAAAGATGGTAAGATTTCCAACGCCGAACGCGAGGCCGCCAAGGCTGCGATCAGACGGACCATCGAGCAGCGCCGGGTAAAACGGTTTAATGAAGTCGATCTCGATCGCAACGGCCAACTCACCCTCACCGAATTCCGAAATATCACCGCAGTCTCGGACGCCGACACCAACACTCCCGGGGTCGCTCTTCGTATTTTCAACAATCTCGACTCAGACAAAAACGAGATGGTCAGCACCCGCGAGTTTCTTCTCAAACTTGACAGTCTGCCGCCGGACGTCGTCGATATTCCGCCTACCAACGAGCACCCAAAGCGCCCCATCACGAACAGTCCCGCCCGGCCCCGCTAACCTCCACAGCGTCGCACGACCGTGATTTTGAGATTGCTTGCCGCCTTCTGGACGACCCTAGGGATGGTCTCCGCAACGACTGGTCTTCTTTACCAGACCCACTTTGAAAATTTCACCGCCGGTCCGAATCAATGGACCGGAACTGACGGTTGGTTTGGAAATCCCGGAGCAGGCGCACTCAACATTCAGGGAATCGATCAGGACCAAATCACCGGAATCGGTAAATCCGCCTACCTCGGATTCAACACCCCCGCCTCGCGTTGGAACTACGTCGCCCGGGTTTTCAACCACAACCCGGTGACCGAGGGGTCCACAACGATTGAGGTTGACTCCCTGCTTGGCATTCAAGACTCCACGAACGGGAATTTTGATTCCTTCTTCGTCTCGGTTTACAACCACCTCGGCCAATTCCTCGCCGCCATTCAGTTCACCAACGAGAATCAGTCCTACCGAATTTGGCGGGATGACGGCGTCTCGCTGACTGACACCACGATCAACTTCATTCCCGGAGAACTACAACTCCTGGTTCTCCAAATTGACCTCATCAACAATCGCTGGTCGGCCGGGCATGACGGCATTCCGCTCTTCACGGATGCAACTTTCACCTTGTCAGACAATCCTCGTACTTTTGGCTCACTCTCCTACGAATGGCAGATCACCGACCAGGATCCGGCAAATCACGGAGACAACTGGATGCTTGTTGCCGATTGCGAGGTTTGGGCCATTCCCCCGGCCTCAGATGAATTCACGATAAACCCGATCACCTTCTCCGACACGGGAGCTCCCGGATTTGAATTCGAAGGCGAACCCGGCTGGACTTACCAGATCGAATACACCGAATCATTTGCCGTCTGGAACGACGACCTTCCCGATTCAACCTTCGTCATCACCGAACCGGGCACCAAGGTCCAATTCACGGACCCGGGCAACCGTCAACCGCAAGCCCGCTTCTATCGGGTCCTCCGCACCGTGACGCCGTAGCGCAGGCGGCCTATTTCTTAAAAGCGGCCTCCCGTTTTTCGTCAATACGAGCCGGCTTCAATTTCTTCCAATCTTCGGGGTTGGGAAGTTTCAGTCGCTTTGTCTTATTGCCATAACGATCGAGATTGGCATTAAGATCGTCCTCCGTGAGCGGCTTGGATTTCACGCCACCCTCGGGAACCTCCATACCCGCCGACCAGACCAAAGCGTTAAGCACAACCGTCCGAAAACCATCAAGCGCCCAGCCATGGTGGTAATGCCCACCGGTAAAGCCAACCCCACGCCCCCCGCCAGGACGCTCGTAGCCCCACATCAGGGCCTGCTCCTTGTTCAAACCATCAACACCGTGCTGATTCCAGAGATTGATGTATTTATACATATTCTCACGCGTCGGTGTTGCCGTAACCAAATTGAGAACCTTGTCGCGATCATCGATGAACCGCATGTTGTAATAAAACTCATCCAGACAAGTGACTGTTTCCGGCACCCCGTTTCCGACTTCGTGATCCTTTTTCACCTTCATATCGGCAACCCAATGCGGATTAACCGACCACTTGGACTCCATCGCCCCGCCTATCCAGGGCTGGTAATATTTTTTACCCATCTGAGGATTGGGGTGAACCGCATAGTGCATAAACACCATGCCAACGCCTTTCTTTGCAAGCGAATCAAGATACTCCCACTCGCCTGCAATACCGCTCACATTATCAGCAAAGATGAAAATGGAGTCCGCATCGTCGAGAACCGACTTGTCTTTCGGCCAGTCCCTGCCAACGACCACCGCTTCGACATTGAGTCCACTTTGCTCATTCAGCGCCTTCGCGAGAAGCATGCATCCAGCCCTGAATTCGTGTTCCCCCGACCCGTGGCTTCGATTCCCAGCGATCAGAACGATCTTCTTTTTTTTCGCCTCCTCCTTCTTGGCTGACAAAAAGAACGGAGTGGTGAGTGCCAGCAAAAGAGGGACAATAAGAGCAAAACGTTTCATAATTTTCTACACGCAATTACGCAGTTTTTTGGCCGACCCTTCCAGAAAGAACCTATTTAAGAGCCTTGTATTCCCCAAACACCAGCTCGTCACCATGAAGCTTTGCTTCCGACTTGAGCGCCGCGAAAAGTTTCCTGGCAACCTCCCTGCCCTTTCCTGTTCGAAGCAGATCCACCTTCTCAAACGGATCTTTTTCCAGGTGATAGAGGCGGGCAATTCCACCGCCGGGATACAGAATCAACTTGTAACCATCCTTGGTCAGGGCGCGCTGCGCATCCTTGAGATAAGCCGAGTAAATTTGATCACGACCTCTCGACTCGCCTCTTAGAACCGGGATGTAACTCTGATACTGGATATGCTCCGGGACTTCCGCCCCGGCAACCTCAAGAGCAGTCGGGACCGAGTCTTGAATATAAATCGGCGCCGAGATTTTCCTACCGGCCTCAACTTCCGGCCCCACGACAACGTAGGGAACCCGAATGCTGTGGTCATACATGTTCTGTTTTCCAAGAAGACCGTGACGACCGCAGCCCAGCCCATGGTCCGCCGTGAAAACGATGTAGGTATTTTCACGCTGACCATTTTTCTCCAGGGTCTCCAAAACCCGTCCAATTTGTGCGTCCAAATGCGTGATTAAAGCGAAGTATTCACGACGGGCCACTTGGACCGAATGCTTGGTTCTCGGCATCGGGGCGAGTTTTTCATCGCGCAAACTATGGGGAGCCTTCATCACCTTGCGATAAGGATAAGCATCGAGAAAATTCTCGGGCACCTTGATGTCGGAAACCGGATACATGTCGAGATACTCCTGTGGAGACTGTCTTGGATCGTGCGGAGCATTAAAGGCAAGATAGAAGAAGAACGGCTTCTCATCCTTCTTTGCCATGTTGAGATACCTGATCGCGGTATCGGCCTCGACTTCCGACCAGTGTTTTCCTCCCTTCCAAAAACCGTTGTTCGACTGATCCGTGGGATCCCAAACATCTTTTTTGCCCTCAAGAGGACGATTGTATCCCTCTTTCACCTGATTGGGCATTCCTGGGCGAACATCCCCGACATGATCAAAAAGCGTCTCTGCCTTCATACGAACATGCCACTTTCCGGTCATGTAAGTGGTGTAACCCGCATCGCTCATCAACTGGGGCCAAAGGCGGCGCTCGCCCATCTTTGCCTCTTCCCTCTGGGCATACCAGAGATGGCGCCCCGTCATCATCATATTGCGGCTCGCCACACAAATCGCACCATTCCACCCGCCTGAATTGTAGGCGTGGGTGAATTGGGTCCCCGAAGCAAACAACTTGTCCAGATTCGGGGTCTTCACCTCCGTTAGTCCCAACGAGCCTATCGCCTCGTATGTCATATCGTCCGCGAAAATGAACAGGATATTTGGCTTCTCAGCCGCGGAAACAAGGGAGAGCAGAGCAAGAAATGGAGCGAAGATGCGCATGGGGAAACCCTACGCAGAAAATCGGAGCATTTTGACACTTAACATTCACTTTTTTCGCTGCTAACACCTTCCCGCCGGCAGTCGCGGGCACACGATGAGTCGCTCCAATTCTCCAACCCTCAGTCACCGGCTTGAGTATTGTGCCTATCGCGCCTTCGAGGGGATGTTCAGGATATTGTCGCTGGAAACCGTCTTCAGACTCGGCGAATTTTCAGGATTGATTGTGCATCGCTTCAATCCCGGCCGGAGACAGCAAGTGATCCGAAACCTCCGCCTCGCATTTGGCGACGAAAAATCACGACCGGAAATCGAACAACTCGCCGAAGAGGTTTTCGAGCGCACCGGAGCCAATTTCCTGACTTCACTTAAGATTCCTTTTCTCAGTGATGAGGAAATTCTAGGCAGGCTTGACTTTGAAGGATTGGACGAAGTCTTTGAGGCCACCGATAAAGGCGGCATTGTCATGGTCTCTCCGCACATGGGAAATTGGGAACTACTTGCCCAGGCCATCTTCCTGGCCGAGGGGAAATTTAAAGTTGGAACACACTACCGCCCTCTCAACAACGCCCTGATCAATGCCGTCGTCGAACGCCGGAGAAAGAGACGGGGCCTACAACTGTTCGCCAAAAAGTCCTCCACCCACCAAATCGCCAGCTTCGTTCGGGAAGGCGGCGCCATGGGCATCCTGGCCGACCAACGGGTTGGTGGGCGCGGAGCGGCCTGTCTCTTTTTTGGTCGACCCACCACCTGCTCGCCACTCCCTCACTTGATTGCCAAGCGGGGAAAAGGCCTCCTCGTCAGCCTCTCTTGTACAACGGTCGGAACGGCCCGCTGGCAGATTTCCTTCCGGCACATCCCGACAATCTCCGCCCAAGCATGTGCCGATAGCATCGAACAGGACTGGCGCCGATCACCGGTCGACGTTTTTTGGTTTGAAGACCGCTGGCGAATCCAGGGAAAGCAACCGCTTGCTTTTCTCAACAAATATCAGGACGACCTTGAGATTCCCCGCCCCCTTCGGTCCGTGAACCTCGCCCCTGAAAATTGCGAGCTACCCTACCCCGGTCGCCTGATCACCCAAGAAGATCAGGAAGTGGACTTCGATGAAAGCGACCAATTACTCCGCCGGAAGCTCAACGAAATCGCGGATTCCAGCACGACTCCGGTGGACGTCTTTCTTTGCCCAAGATCTCAAATGAAACGCATTAAAAAGCTCTCAGGAAAAATACTGGTCCTTCCGGCCGAAGAAGACTACCTATCGTGAAGAATTCACCACTTTACAAAACACAAATGAAAATCTGCTGCATCGGAGCCGGCTATGTTGGAGGTCCCACCATGGCAATGATCGCCACCAAATGTCCGGATATCGACGTCACCGTCGTGGACATCAATGCCGAACGAATCGCAGCCTGGAACAGCAATGCGCTTCCAATCTACGAGAAAGGTTTGGACGAACTCGTCATCGCCGCCCGCGGAAAAAATCTCTTCTTCAGCACCGACGTTGATCAAAGCATTGATGAGGCCGACATCATCTTTATTTCGGTCAATACTCCCACCAAAACATACGGAACCGGTGCCGGCAAAGCTTCCGACCTCAAGTTCATCGAACTCTGCGCCCGTAAGATCGCCGAAGTCTCAACCTCCGATAAGATTGTCGTCGAGAAATCCACCCTGCCCGTCCGCACCGCCGAGACCATTCGCACGATTCTCAACAACTGCCCCTCAAATGTAAATTTTGAGGTCCTCTCCAACCCTGAATTTCTTGCCGAGGGCACCGCAATCGAAGATCTCCTCGACCCGGACCGAGTCCTCATCGGGGGGGCTGAAACTCCCAAAGGACAAGCTGCCATACAGTCCTTGGTCGATGTCTATGCCCGCTGGGTTCCGCGAGAAAAAATCCTGACGACAAACGTCTGGTCATCCGAGCTGTCCAAGCTCACGGCCAACGCCTTCCTCGCGCAGCGGATCTCATCCATCAATGCCATCTCTGCTCTCTGTGAAGCCACCGAGGCAAATGTTGACGAGGTTGCCAGCGCCATCGGGACCGACTCCCGTATCGGCCCGAAGTTCCTCAAATCCTCAATCGGTTTCGGTGGTTCCTGCTTCCAAAAAGACGTCCTCAATCTGGTGTACCTTTGCGAACACTACGGTCTCAAAGAAGTTGCCGAGTATTGGGAGCAGGTTATTAAAATGAATGACCACCAGCGCAGCCGCTTCGTCCAGCGCATCGTCAAAACCCTCTTCAACACCGTGTCCGGCAAGAAGATCGCCATGCTTGGGTTTGCCTTCAAAAAAGATACCAATGACACCCGCGAATCTTCCGCGATTTACATCTGTCGGGACCTGATCGAGGAACAGGCTGAAGTTCATATTTATGATCCCAAGGTCACCCGCGAACAAATCTATCACGATCTGGAAATAGATGAAAATCATCCTTTGGTGCACATTGCCTCTTCCGCCGAAGAAGCCTGCGAAGGAGCCCACGCCCTCACGGTCGTGACCGAGTGGGATGAATTCAAAACCCTCGATTATCAAAAGATTTTCGAACAGATGCTCAAGCCCGCCTTCGTCTTTGACGGTCGCAATATTCTCGACCTCGAAGCTCTTCGAGAGATCGGATTCAGCACCCACGGAGTCGGTAAAGCCTAGTGGTAAAGATAGACCGGCGACTCGCCAACTTCGTTAAGCTCGATCCGTTTCCCGAAGACATCCAGAGCATGGTCAAAATCGACCGGCCACGGCCCTGCATATGTGCGGCGATTGCACCACATCAGAGTGACCTGACCACCGTCTTTTTTGAATCGCAGGGCGTAGACCTCCCGACCCAGTTCCAGCCGCTCCACAAAAGTGGCCTCACCCAACTCCTTGAGAAAAGTCCGCAACATCGCAAAAGCCGGACGCTCACGCCACCCCTCCGGAGATCTCTCGTCCACCAACCCAAAGCCGTGGGCAACGAGTCGCCACCAATACACCTGATCCACAAATCCGGAACAAAGGGTGAGGACCAAATACCTTAGCATATAAAATCCATAATACTCTTCCGTCACATGGACCCTGCTTCCCCGGGCATGCTTTGGCTGATAGGTCGCCGAAACCGGTGACCATTCTCCGGTCCACTCCAAAGGCCAATTCACTTCAGAAACAACCACCCGTTCTTCACAGCGGCCCGACCACCGGGCAATCGCCTTCAACAGCCCCGCCTTCTCCACCGTCCCAAAAGCGCCCTGCTTGTTTTCAGGAGCACCCCGTCGATCAACATAGAGGTGATGAGACAAGGCATCATAGTGAAACCCCTTGGGAGTTGTTGCCAAAGCCCCCATCAAATAATGGTATTCGAAATCAATGCATGCCGGACCGGAAAACCGGATCTTGGGAAACTTCTCCCGCAGCGCTTTAAAAGGAGCCACCAGGTCAGAATGCTCCTTCAAACTGTGCACGCCCCATTTCACCCGATTTACGACATGGCAGATCTCCACCATGGCCACTTTTCCTGCCATCCGGCTGAGCACGAATTCCAAAAATTCCCTCCATGATTCGGGACTGAGTACTGCCTCTCGATCCTGAAGCAAGGCAACCATGATTTCCACGCCCTCGCCATGAAGACGGTCCAAAACCTCAAGCCCCTTCTCCCACTGTTCCCGGCCTTCATGGTGACCAAACCTCATTAAAACCGGCACCCTTCCCAATTCCTCCAAGAACTTCAATTGCGGTTCGATTTCCAAATCCGCCATCTCCACCGACATCCCAATCCGCCCTCGCAAGTCAACCTTCCGCTGAAAGGCCCCTGCCATCTGTCGACGATACTCCCGCCAAACACCTGGCAGTGCCCTCGCCGTCGCCCCCGCGATCCGGATATGATTCCACATCGACTGACATTTTTTGCGCTCGCGGCGTTCCAGAGTTATCGCAGCTTGGGCAGATTTCCGGTCCCAGACCCAGACATCCTTCATCTTCAATCCCTTCGACTTCCGCCCCCGCCGCCAGGTCTTAATGGGGTGCCGCCACTTCCGGCTTCGTGTCCACCATTCAAATCTTCGGCGGGCCTTCTTAAACTCCTTCCGAAATTCCAAAGGAACCTTCACCCCCCAATAAATACGAACCAACACTTCAAGGAAGGCCGAAGGCATGAGCAACCGCCCGAAATCAAGGGCCCGCTCCCGCATCTCCAGCTTCTTTCGAATCCTCCCCCGATTTAGATCGATCACATTCACCTCACCCCACTCATCCCCAATCCGCGGAGTCAGCTCCATATTCTGATTCCCCAAATCCCGATGACAAAACCCGGCGTCGTGCATCTTCCTCATCGTCGCCGCCACTTTTTCCAGCAACCCCACCAAATGATCCGCCGGTCCCCGATCCTGATACACTCCCTTCAACTCGTCTCTCAGACTCTTCAAGCCCTTCAGGTATTCCGATAAGTAATAGCTCTCCACCAACCTGCCACCTTCCCAACGATCGAAGTAGGCAAAAGGCGACGGGGTCCCCACGCCATGCTCTTGCAAAAAACAGGCAGCGGCAAAAGAGCGCGCTGCCTTTGACCCCCTCTCCCGGTCGTAACGATCCTTCCAGCCACCTTGCTTCCCAAATGCCTTTACCGCGACCTCCAACTTGCGACCATCGTGTTCAAAATTCAAAACCACCACCCGGTGCCGACCTTTGGCCAAAACTCCATCCGTAGCCGAAAAAATCTCCTCCCGCAGCCCCTCCATCCTAACCCCATCAAAGAACTGTGCCAAATCACGACGGACCTCACCCGTGAATCCATGATGATCATAGTCTTGAAAGCCCGCTTGCCCCATCCACCTTTCCTTACGCCCCGCGGTATTCAAAGGCAACGATTTTAGCAAAAACAGGGTGCCCGCCCCATCCCTGCCTCACTGCATTCTCCAGACTCCAGCCAATGGGATTCGCTCTCGACGAAGAACCGACTCCGCAACTACGCTTCCACAATCCAAATCACCAACAGTGGACCTTTGGAGCGAAACATAAAAGCAGCATCCCGTGAACCTCGGCATCTTCCTCCAGCACTATTTTCCCTACGGGGGACTGCAACGTGATGCCGTGAGATTCGCCCGGCATGCCGGCAACGCCACCCTCGTCGTCTCAACCTCCACTTGCCAACCTGCCGGAATCAAGCTCCTCCAGCTAAACTCCGGAGGCCACACGAACCACGGCAAACTCGCCCGATTCAGCCGCGATTGCCAAAATCTCAATCAGTTCAGCGCAAACATCGCCTTCAGCCGTATCCCCGGTAGCAATTTCCACTTTTGCGGCGATCCCTGCTACCGCGAACGATTTCTAAAAAAGAAGCCCGCCATTGCCGGTCTTCTCCCCCGATACCGCTTTTACCTTGAAAACGAACGTCACATCTTCGGCCCTGACTCCCCGACTCACATCTTCTTCCTCTCCGAAGCATCCGTGGTCCCCTTTCAAGAGCACTATAACCTTCAATCTTCTCGCTACACCATCCTCCCTCCATGGCTCGACCGCCCGGCCACTCCTGCTCCTGAAAACCCGCCCATTCGCGCCGAACTTAACCTACCAAGAGACACCCCGATCCTCCTTTTCGTTGCCTCGAACTACCAACTCAAAGGGCTCGATCTCGCCCTGCAATCCTTGGCCCTGCTGACCGGGGAAGGGAAAAAATGCCACCTCGTCATCTGCGGACAAGATGATCCAGCTCCCTTCAAAAAACTAGCCGACTCACTTCAGCTTACACCCCGGACTCACTTCATGGGACCCCGCGATGACATCCCGGCGATCATGATGCAGAGCACCCTTCTCATCCATCCGGCACGCATGGAAGCAGCCGGCATGGTCCTAACCGAGGCCCTCACCCACCAACTCCCTACTCTCTGCACCTCCCACTGCGGCTACGCTCAACACACCATCGCAGCTGGATGTCTTCACCTATCCAACGCCCCGTCTGCTGAAGAAATCGCAGCCAAAACAGAGGAATCACTCGCCCAACGTCAGGCTATCATCCCTAAAATCCGAGATTGGTGCTCACAACCCGGACGTTACGAAACCGCCGAACTCATGCTGGCAAAAATCGCTCAGGCTCGTTGAGCTGGGACCGGATCCCGTCCTGGAAAGATTGCCACTCGTCCGCGCTCAAAACACCGGGGTCACACTCTTCATTCATCCTGACAACGCGGGACCAAAATGACTTACGAACCACCGACATCCCCTCCTTAACCTCCACATCGATCCAGTAAAGATTCCCCTCTCGATCAGACATCACGTTGCGAAAATGGAAATCAACGAAAAGAATTCCATGATTTGCCATCACCGCCAACTCGCGCTCCAGGTTCTTTAAAATCGTGGCCCGCAGCGGCCCCTTGAGAGCCTCACTGACATCCTCAACATCGTGAACATATCGATAGAGCAAGGCCGCCTCGAAAGGGCCGGTTCCCGGATAAAAACTCAGCACTCCCAGCGGCTCCGGCGTCATCAGGCCCACCTTGATTAAACTCCTCATCGACCTGTCCTGCTTATGAGCTTTTGTCTTCTTGAACAAGATCCGCATCCACCCCAAAAGATATCCCTTCGAGGGAAACGCCTTGGCGACCTGATCGTCCTCCATCAAAACCATCAGCCCTCCGTTCGACTCATTGCGATGAAGGACCTTCCAGTCTTTAAGCCAACCAGATACTGAAACGGGCACTCGAAATTACAGAACTTGCACCACTACAAAGCAAGGGAATATCCTGTTCTTTCATCTTCCAGCGACACGACTTCCGGGATGAGATGACCCTTGAGCAAATGGAAAATCAATGAAAGATGACCAAACAGACCATGAGCCACGAATCCCGAACGCAACGATCGCTCACGCACCGGGAGTATCAACTTCGATCAACCCTTGACGAGCCCACGGCCAGACAACTTCTCGATGACATCATCGAAAAATCATACTTGGTTCAGAAAATTTTCAGAGACAGCCGGGCTACCTATGCCGCCCATCTGCAAGTCGGAGATGAACAACTCATCCACAAAATCCCGAGAGCCAGATTGAAACGAACCTGGGAAAAACTGATCACTGTGATTCGCGATAGCGAGAGCTTCAGGACATTCGACAATTTGCAGTTGATGAACCAACTCGGGTTCAAAGCCCCAGCGCCTCTATTGGCCGGAGAAAAACGACGGATGGGTTTTGTCGTCGACTCTTTCTGCTGCTATCGCTTCGAAGAAGGGAAAGAGGCCGGACCAAACGATGCGGAACAAGTCGTCAACGAACTGCTAAGACTCCACGAAAAAGGGTATTTGAGAACCGACGCAAAAGCCGCCAACTTCCTGATAACCGACAAAGGCGTGACCTTCATCGACTTTAGATTGAAAAAGCCCGGCCTGTTTCCGAAACTCAAAAAACAAATGGAACTGGCGCGCCTCGCCCGAGTCTACCCCGAGAGCCTCGCATACATTCCAGAGAACGTTCGGACCTCCCGCTCGTTTAAATTGGCGACTTGGCTGGAGCGAAAAAACATCGAGATCAAGGCGGCCAGACGCCGCGTTAAACGGGCATTCAAGTCGAGCTAGTCTCAGAACAGCTTAAAATCCTCGAGACCAGTCGCCCCGGTTAATATCCATGCGTTCCAATTCGATTTGTGTATGGTTTCTGCGAGCCCCATACCACTCTTCACCCTCTCACAGTTCCTCATGACTTCGAAGACATCATCCATTCGGAACCAGAAAAAGCACTTCGATAGAGGACTGGCTCTCTACTCGGACAAGGTCGCTCTCTTCCCCGCACTCACCGAGGTCCTCCAAAACCTCGATTCCATCGCGAAATCCGATACCTTGAAAATCTATAAAAGAGAGAGGCGCAAAGCTGTCCTTCTCATGCACCGACCGTCTATGGAAGGAGGATCCCTTGTAATCAAGGGCTTCCCTTTGAAGAAGCTCAGCAATCAAATCCGTCCCGGTCGATTTGGTCGAATGGAAGCTCACAACATGCTGGAGGCAGAGCGACTGAAGATTAAATCTCCCCGCTATCTGGGTTTCTTCGAGCTTCGAAGATTCGGCCTCACCAAAGCCAACGGTGTCATCATGGAACCACTCGAGTCCCATAAAACCCTGATGGAATTTGCCGAAGAGAATCCCGCCAACGCCAGGAAGGCCTTCACTCTCGCCATACCCACCATTGCCCAACTCTACCAACTTGGCGCCAACCACATTGATGTCAGCCCTCATAACATCATGGCGGAGAACCTCAGCGATACTCCCTACCTCATCGACTGGCAGGCCTGCCGGTTCATTTCGCCACGCAACAATCACCAGCTCATTCTTCAAGCCGCCCAATTCCTCCGCTATCTCAATGGGATCTATTCGGCCGCCTCCCGGGAGGAATGGCTTTCCACTCTTTTTCAAACCGTCAATCCCGACCTCCCCAAGGAGACGTTCATCGAAAACGCCCTTCACTACGCCCAAGAACCCCGACCTAGCAACGAATTCCGCTACCGCCTCAACTTCGACCTCAATCAACCGCAAAAAAACTGATCGTATGCTTCGCCCCAGGCACCTCATCAACTTTCTTCGGATCGAGTCCCGCCGCCGCAAATCGAAAAAGCGGGGAGGGAAATTCAAGCTGAAGATTGGCAACGTCGTTGATTTTTTCGGTGAACTTGATCGAGCGCGAATCGACTACGTCGTCCTCCGTTGGTTCGAAGAAGTGCCCCTCTCCCCCGAAGCAGAGAAAACAACGACCAAGGACATCGATATTCTCTTTCGGCACACCGACCTCAAGAAGGTCATGTGGATCGGGGCCCGCTTTCCAGGAAACGTCGTTGCGGAATTTTACAGCGTCACCGGAAAAAGAGGAACCTCTGCCAGAGGGTATCCCTACTATCCACCGCGCCTCGCCGAGCAGATTATTTCAAACCGGGAGCGTTACGGGGATCACTTCTACATCCCGTCGCCCCGTGTGCACTTTCAGTCGCTCTGCTACCACCTCGTTTTTCACAAGGGATTTGAATCAGGCCTTCCAATCAGCTCAACGGACCCACCCCGGGACACGGGCACCAGAGACTACCAGACCATCCTGTCACATCTCGCAGAGCAATTGGGCCTCAATCTGGAACAACCGATTACGCTCGAATCACTCTACAGGCATTTGGTCGCGACCGGGTGGACGATGCCTTACGATCTAAAACTTCGCTGGCGGTTTTGCCAAAAAGAATGGCTCACCCACCTCTGCCGATTGGAGGAAGCGGCGGACTTTACCTTTGCTGAAAAACTCCCCGGCCTGATCGTCTTCCTCATCAGAGACGATGGCTCCTCTTCTCCCGAAATCCTCAACGCCACGGTCGGCAAAATTGAAGAGCAGTTTGAGGTGGCAGACACCATTCACCTCGATGAGACCCAACAAGAACGGGTCGTCCACAATGTTCGAGGAGGAAATTGGCTCGAATACCGGGACAAGATCATGGTCCCTCCCACCATCGCCTTAATCTGCTTTGATCCCTCTCCCCAACTCCTCACCGAAGATCACCCTTCCTTCAAAAAATACCCACTGATCACCAACTTAAACGTGTTGGTAAAGAATCAGATTCGCAGTCAAATCAACGAACAATTTCCGTTGCCGAAAAAGGTTAGAACAGTCCTTCACAGCAGCGACAATACCATGGAGGCTCACCACCATCTTTACTATATCGTGGGAAAAGAAGCCTACCCTGGTTTCTGCGAAGACCTCCTAAAAAAGCACCTTCCTGAGAAAAGCGCATCGTGAATCAACTTCACCTGAACATCATCGCTCGAACTAACGGAGTGGGCTTGGATCGCGATGTCGACCTCATCCACGCGACCGCAACCGGAGTCGGCTTCAAAGTCACGGTGAGTCACTGCCGGGAGATTCCCTTTTACTCGAATTGGCTCCCTACTAAACCGCGATTCGACGCGAACATCTTCCTCGAGCGAATCTTCCCGCGTTGGCTTGGCTCCGCACGCCTCAACTTCCTGATCCCGAATCAAGAACGGTTCCCCCGCCGACATATCCCACGCCTCAGGAAGATCGACCACGTCCTCTGCAAGAGTCAACACGCACTTCAGGTCTTTGGAAAAAGACACCCTTCCTGCAAATTTCTCGGCTTCACCTCTACTGACCTCTGCGACACTACGGTCGTCAGGAAGAAAAACGCCATCCTTCACCTTGCGGGCCGCAGCACGTTGAAGGGGACGGAAACCGTCCTCGAGCTTTGGAAAAAACACCCTGAGTGGCCCACTCTCACCCTTCTCCAGCACAAGGATAATGCTCCCGATGAAGTCCCAAAAAACGTAAATCTCATCTCTGACTACTTGAGCGACGAGGACATCATCAAACTCGTTAATGAGCATCCCATCCATCTCTGCCCTTCCCTCTCCGAAGGCTGGGGACACTACATCGTCGAGGCGATGAGCTGCGGAGCCACCGTAATCACCACCGACGGACCTCCCATGAATGAACTCGTACAGGCTGATCGCGGAATTCTCGTCGATGCTCCCGAGACCGAACCTCGACACCTTGGCACAAACTTCAAAGTAGATCCGAAGGGCCTCGAAGCAGCCATCGAAAGAGCAACCACCATGTCTCAGGAGGATCTTGATTTACTTCAATTGAAAGCCCGAACCTGGATGCTGAAAAATCATAAGGACTTTGAAGTTCGTTTCCCGGAACTCGTTTCGAGTCTCATTTCTTCCTCTTAAGCCTCGGCGCGCTCAGAAACAATCACTCCCTGGTCCAATTCAATCACGCGGCTCGCAATCTTGGTCGTGGACAGACGATGGGCAATCAGCAAAGTCGTCCGTCCTTTCACCAAATCCACTAATGCTGACTGGATAATCGCTTCGCTTTCATTATCGAGCGCACTCGTTGCCTCGTCCAAAAGAAGAATGGGCGCATCCTTCAAGAAGGCCCGGGCGATCGCGATGCGCTGCCGCTGACCGCCCGACAAGCTTCTTCCCATTTCAGAGACTGCAGTGTCATAGCCATGCTTCTGCTTCAGGATAAAATCGTGGGCATTCGCCTTCTTTGCCGCACTGATGACCTCTTCCTCATTGGCATCAGGGCGCCCAAGTAGAATATTCTCTCGAATGGTTCCTTGAAACAAAACAGCAGTCTGCGACACGACTGCAATTTGATCCCGGAGCTCCTTCTTGGCCCATTCCCGCACATCGATCCCACTGACCGTCACGCCTCCCGACTTCACATCATAGAATCGCGGAATCAAATTGAAGAGACTCGACTTTCCTCCTCCACTCGGCCCAATTAAAGCCACACACTGGCCGGGCTCAATCGTTAGGTTGATGCCGCGAAGGACGACTTCGTCACCATAGCCAAAAGAGACGTCTTTAAAAATAACCCGACTTTCAAAATTCTCCGGGCGCCTCGGATGCTCGGGATCATCCAAATGATCCACCGCGAGGGAAATTTCCTCCAACCGCTCGAGTGAGGCATCGGCCTGCTTCAGATTTGCCTGAATCGCACCCAACTTTTTCACAGGCTCGTAGCAGAGATAAAGCGCCATCGCGATGGCCATAAAACTCGAAAGTTTCATTCCCTGTTGCGCTCCCAGATAGATCGCCACCGTCAGGCCAACCACCGAAACAAACTCCACCGAAGGCGAAATCAATTGCTTGTATTTCACCACCTTCATTGAGTAGCGAATGATCCCCTTGATCCGGCCACGGAATTTTTGAACAACCGCATGCTGGAGATTGTAAGCACGAATTTCGAGGGGGGCCTGAATCGACTCTGAAATTTGCCCGCTCAAATCACCGGCACTGGCTTGTAATTTTCGAGCCTTATCCCCCAAGCGCTTCGCGATCGCACGCAGAGGCAGAACACACAGTGGAATTGAGAAAATTGAAAAGAGCACGAGGGAGGCCCCTTGGTTCGAAACAGCCTCGGAGACCAAAAAGACCAGAGCTGCAATCAAAACCGCCGGTTGTTTAATGAGATCAACCGCCACTTTGCCTACCGTCGATCGAACCACCTCGGCATCCCCCACAAGGCGGGCAAGCAGATCTCCCGCCTGCCTCTTTTGAAAAAAGGCAACCGGTAAAGTCTGCAACTTTGTAAAGACCTCATCGCGGACCTGTTCCAAAAAACGAAACCCACAATAACTGATGAGATAAGTATTCAAAAACCCTCCGACAGCGCGAAAGAGAAACATCAGAGGAAGCCACGCACAAGCAGCGGCCAGCACCCACTCGGAAGGCAGGCTCTCAAACCAATTCATGAGCCCTTCCACAAAGAAACTGTTTTCATTCTCGCCCCCCCCGGCATCAACCTGATCATCCTCAAAGATGAGAGGCAGCACCACCTTCGCGGCCAGGGGCAACCCGGCTCCAGTCGCCGCAGCGTAAACCAATCCGGCCAAGACACTTCCTGCAAGCTGCCACTTGACGGGCTTGAAGTATTTAAAATAGGGCTGAAAGCGCTTCATAGGCGGGGAAGATCCTAAACAACAACCCGCAGATCGCCAGACTTACTTGGATTGACCCGGTCGCAGCTGTGAGTAAAGATCCGGCTGTGGATTTCATCGCCAAAGGCCGCAAAACCCTCGAAATAGAAGCAACCCAACTGCTCATGCTCGCGGGACGTCTCGACGACTGCTTCGTCCAATCCGTCGAGACACTGGAAGAGACCCTGAACGCAGGGAAAAAGATCGTCGTGATCGGCGTTGGTAAATCCGAAAGCATCGGCAATAAATTTGTAGCTACGCTCAATAGTACCGGCGCCACTGCCGTCAATCTGAGTTGCCAAAATGCCATTCACGGAGACCTCGGACTCCTTTCGATCGGAGACCTTGTTGTCGCCCTGAGCTACTCGGGGGAAACCAGCGAGATGATCGCACTTCTTCCACACGTTAAAAAACGTGCCTCGCGGATCATCTCGATCACCGGAGCACCCGCCTCCACCCTCGCCAAACACAGTGATCTCGTTCTCGACACCTCTGTCGAGGAAGAGGCCTGCCCGCTGCAATTGGCGCCAACCTCCAGCACCACCAACATGCTTGGACTCTGCGATGCCCTCGCCATGGTCCTTCTTGAAAAACGGGGCTTTCGCACCGAAGACTTTGCCGAACTCCACCCTGGTGGAAACCTGGGCAAATACCTCCTCACCCGGGTCTCGGATATCATGAGGACAGGAGACGCGCTCGCGAAAACGCCCAGCGACTCCCTGGTCCAGGATGCCGTCTTAAAAATGCTGGAATGTCGCGCCGGCGCGGCTGTTGTCGTGAACTCCGACGACTCGCTCGCCGGGATATTCACTCATGGAGATTTCGTGCGAGGTTACCAATCAAACCGCGAAATCGGAGACTCTCCCGTCATCGAGCACATGACCCGGAATCCCATCTCCATTCACCACGATGACTTGGCCGTTGAAATCGTCCGAACCCTTCGCGAAAACCGCATCGATGACCTTGTTGTCGTGAATGATCAAAACCAAGCCGTCGGCCTTGTGGATGTTCAGGACCTCTCGCGACATGGGTTGAGCTAGACTCCGGTGTATGGACTCTTGACCACCTGCTGACATTAACTCTGGAACGCACGCGAATCCCGCCAACTTTCGGACCGGCAGGCTGCCTACCTGGCAGAGAGATCGACCTTAACCAGCTCCTTGTCGTTTCTCACAAAGATCGCCTTGTCCGCGAAAGCCGGACCGCTCCAGACCACAGGACGACCAAAGGCCTCATTCGTTGGCTTCAAGATCGGCTGACGCCCCAACTCCTGATAACCTTCTTTGGAGAGCTTCGCCAAAATCAAATCTCCGCTCTCGCTAAAGATCCAGTAGTTCCCGCTTTTCTCATGACGGGTCAAATAGGCGGTGCCGTGACCTCCCCCTCCCTTGCGATGTTCTTCAGCCATCGTCGGTTCCATTGTTGACCAGAACCGCTCCCCGTTCTCGACCGAAGCCGCGATCAACTGGCTCGACCGGATGTCACAACCATAGATCACACCATCATGAATCAAAGGAGTGCTGTTGCAACAATACATCGCCGTCTTGGGTTTTCCACGCCACGCAAACTTGGCCTCGGGCTTGTCAGGGTCCAACTCGATCATCGCACCCACACGCCCGATCCCGCTGGCAAAAATCCTGTTTCCGACGAGCTGCGGGGTCATCACCGACATCCCGTAGGTTGGTTTCAATGGCAAACTCCAGTAGAGTTCACCGGACTTGGGGTCGAGCGAATTCATCGCTTCCGGATGCCAGATGATCAACTGCTCGGTTTTCCCAACTTTCACCATCGAAGGAGGACAATACCCCTGGCTTCTGGCATCAAGCGCCTTCCATCTCACCTCACCCGTCATGGCATTAAAAGCCACGGCCACACTTCCCTTACCGCCAACCAAACAATACAAGGTATCGCCAACCACAAGCGGGTGGGCGGAGAATCCCCAAATTGGAAGCTCTGCACCAAAGTCTTTCTGAAAATCCTTCTCCCACTTCATCTGCCCGGTTTTGGCATCAAGCGCGACGAGATTTCCCATGCCGCCCAGAAAATAGACCAGGCCATTCGCGATCGTGGGAGTGGCCCGTGGCCCGCCGGGATAGGAGAGCATGTAAGTCCGGTCCTTCTCGTACTTCCAAATTTCCTTCCCTGTCGCGACATCCAAACAAAGCAATCTTTCCTTCCCCTCCCAAGTCACCGCCTTTCCCGGATTATTCATCAACTCACCTTTTGAACGTTGGTAATCGGACACATAAACGCGCCCGTCAGCAACGGCAGGCCCGGAATAGCCCCAACCCACCGGGACCCGCCACGCCACAGGAGCACCGGCCTCCGGCAAATCCGCTCTGATTCCTGTTTCCCGCCAAACCCCATCGGCCTTCCCGCCCATCCAACGGGGCCAATCATCGGCAGCTGCACTCAAAATTCCGGCAATACAAAACACGATAGGGATTTTCATATTGGGAGCTTCCCCAGATCCCGCCAAAAGTCAATCCAGCTTCAATGAAGGGGCTTCTTAAAATCAACCTCACCGTCTGTCAGATCCTCGAGGCGCGTCTGGATGATCCTCTCTGCCTCGTTCAAAATGTCACTATTCTGGACCGCATCGATACGAGCCTGCTGCATCAGCAAATTAACGACATGCTCACGATCTGCGTCCGTGATACGGTTTACAACCCCGCTACTCGAAAAAAAGGTGTCGTATTTCTGCAGATTCACCCCGAGCAACCGCGGCTCGGGCCATTCCCCCACTGCCTCATTTCCCTTTAATTCAAATCCTTCAAATTCGCTTAAATCAAAGCCGGCCTTGATTTCAAACTCCCCCTTCACAATGTAGACCTTCTTTGATCCCAGCCAGCTGCTCTCAAATTTGACCACTGACTGTGTTCGGCGCTTCACCACAATGAGTTCGCGAGTCTCCGTACTTGCAAGAGTTAAAGTGTAGCCATCAACCTTGACCTCGCCGTTGGTCACCGACCCCAGCGCCCGGGCCAACTTATCGACCGGCGAATTCATTGAGCTCATTGGCTTGCCAATGAAAAAGTGAAAGGCCGCCATTCCCGCGATCGCAAGAATCACCAGGCCCGCGAAATACTTGAAGTAACGATGGATCTGTCCGCCCCCTCCTCGTTGTCGTCGATAACTCATCAAAGTTGTTTTCAATTAAGCGAAGCCAGCCTTTGATCTTGCCTTCACCGTTGCGCGGTGTTGACTCCTCCCAAGCAAAGCAAACTGTGAAAGCATTCGAAATCTATCAGAAAATCGACCCTTCCCTCGTCAGCGACATGTTTCTCTGGATCCGGGAAAATGACCGTCAACTTTATAAATCGGCGATTGCCACTCTTACCGCAAACCGGAAGCTCCGCCCCGTTTTCGTCGAGAAAAAATCGATCGCAGATCAGATTGCCTGGCTTCACAAAACTCTGAAACTTAAGACCAGCGACACCATCGGCGAGCATCTCTTTCAGGTTTACTTCATGAAGGGGCAACAAGAACTCCTCATCGGGTTTTGTGACGGGATGGGCATCGAACACGATGGCAAAGGCTCTGTTGAAGGCTCTCTTCCGGACACTCTTGATGATGAGAAACTCAAGGCCACCATCGATTCTCTCGTCGGAGCGCACGACCCCAAACTGGTCACACTCTATCTCCGGGTCTTCAACTTGCAGACCCAGGATGGATGGGAGAATCTCGCCGGGGCCCTTGAAAGCGACGAAAGGCTCACCCTCGTTTAAGCCGCATCCAAAAGTCTGCGAATCACGGTGAGAGCATGGTCCAACTCCCCCTCCGAAATCAGGAAGGGCGGGGTAAATGAGAGGACGTTTCCCTGCGGTCCGTCAGCGAGAAAAAGAAGACCCTCAGCCAAAAGCGAGGCCAGCAACCCTCCCGCGGGACGGTCCAACTCCATTCCCCACATCATGCCGCGCCCACGGATTTCGTGAACCGCGGTGTGATCGAAGGACTGGAGCGCGCTTGAGAGGCTGGCTGATACAACTTCCACCAGCTCGATGGTTTCGTGCCTCTCGAGAATCTCCAGTGACTTCAAGGCCATGGCACAACCCACCGGGTGCCCCAGAAAGGTGCTGGTATGCAGAGCTTCCCCGGGACTCTCGGGCCATTTATCCATGACCTCTGATTTCCCCACGCAGGCAGAGATGGGAAACCCCCCGCTCATTGCTTTTCCGACGCAAATCAAATCGGGAATCACCCCTTCCCATTCACAGGCAAACCATTTTCCCGTGCGGTGAAAACCGGTATAAATTTCATCAAAGATCAATAGAGCCCCATGCGCGTCACACCAATCCCTGAGCGCAGACAGAAACCCTGCGGGGGGAAGCACTTTTCCGCCACGTCCCTGGATTGGCTCAACTAAAACCGCGCCAATGGCGTCGTCATCAGGCAGCTCAAAGGAACCGTAATCCACGCGCGTTGTCACTCCGGCGAGTTGATCCACAAAGGGCCCCCGAAATTTTTCCAGGTCAGTGCCGAGCAAGCTCCCGTAACCAAGTCCGTGGTAGCCATTGGCAAAGGCCATCACCCCCCGCTTGCCGGTCGCAAGCCGTGCCGTCTTGAGCGCTGTTTCCACCGCTTCGAATCCTGAATTTGAAAGCACCACCTTTCCCGGCCCCGCCCCCCATCTCTCGAAGGTTAGCCTCGAAAGCCGCGCGCACATCTCCACCTTCAAGGCCGTTGGATGAACATCGCCCATGCCATGAAGCAGTTGATCACATTGCTCCTTCATGGCCGCCACGATCTCAGGATGTCGATGCCCGAGCCCGGCAACCCCAAAGGCACTGGTGAAATCCAGGAAGCGATTCCCATCGGCATCCCACACATTCACCCCTTGCGCTCTCTCCCAAAAAACCGGCCACGACTCATCCACATAAGTCACATTGCGACTCTCGTGCTTGCGAAGCCTCACCGCCAGGTCCTGCGAGCAGGGACCGGGAATGACCGTTTTAATTTCAGGAATCATGACGTGTGCATCAACATCGCAAGAATCGCCCCGATGGCGGAAGTCGCGATTAAAAAGATCCCCAGGCCTCCAATCGCATAATCCCGCTTTAAGATCACCGGCCGATGAGGTGAGGACGATCTGGGGAACACCAGAAATGCGTAAGCAGCTCCAGTAATCAATCCCCCGAAATGAGCAGCATTATCGATAAACTTGAAACCCAGTGTTCCGATCACGATCAAGGAAACAAGAATACCAGCCAACCTCCGGCGCACCGGTCTCGGCACGAGCGGGCGGTGAAGCGTTTCGAATACAAGGAGAAATCCAAGCAACCCGCAAACCGCACCGGAGATTCCCACTGAAGTCTGGGTCGGAAGCCAGGAAACAGTCGCCCACCCCGCTCCGATGATGCTGAGAAAAAAGGCGGCTGCGAGATGCGGCCAGCGAGCAAGAATTTCAACGCGTCGTCCCAAATACCAAAGCGCGCTCATATTCAGGATAAAGTGAATCAGATTGCCGTGGAGAAACGCCGCGGTAAAAAGCCGCCATTTTTCTCCGGCGAAATAACGGGCCTTAACCAGACCGGCTTCGGCAATTCCGAGTTCCGGGGTTGCGAACTGAACCCCACCGACCAGCACCACAAACACAAGCAACAAGACTGAAAATGGCGTCCGCTGGTTTTCCATCCAAAGTTCGAACCGAGCTTCGGGGACCTGATCTCCAATGAGCTCTCTCGTTAAGAGCTTCGCAGAATTACGCCCCTTCCGGGCCTCCCACCACGGGCGGGCGGTGAAATAAAGGAACCCGAAAATAGTGAGGACAAGGAACTGAATTCCGGGAAAGCCGAATGGGGTAATCTCCTGAAAATGTGAGTAGCCGCCATAAAGGACCGCAAGACCGGTGAAGACCACAGAACGCCGGGCGCTATCTTCATCTTCAGCGGCAAAAATGAGACGCCGTTTTTTTAAAGCGGGCGCTAAACTGGGAATCTCTTCGGGAGCGACCAGCCTTTCACTTTCAGGGGTCCAAACCCAATCCAGCCTCCCTTTCCCTGTTTTGAGGTAGGCTTTGAGATCAGCAAGCGATTCAAACGAGCGACTCTGCGTCGAGCCATCAATCGCCCCAAATGGGCCGGAATCCGGCTTGACCGGAAATGCATCGTCGCGGGCCCAAGCTGGTGAAGCTGGCTCGCTCATCTCATCGGAGGCAATAATTTACTCACCCACCGGCACACCACCTTCGGGGGTTTCGGTCCCTTCGGCGGGTGTCTCGGTCCCTTCGGCAGGTGTCTCGGTCCCTTCGGCAGGTGTCTCGGTCCCTTCAGCAGGTGCCCCGGTCCCTTCAGCAGGTGTCCCGGTCGCATCGGCAGGTGTCCCGGTCCCTTCAGCAGGTGCCCCGGTCCCTTCAGCAGGTGTCCCGGTCGCATCGGCAGGTGTATCGATTATTCCTTCACCGGAATTTTCGAGAAGAGAACTTCCTCCTTCGTTGCTTTCAACTGGAGCATTTGCAGCCGAACCGCCATCGGATGCGTAGTTCTTACCCTCGATGGAGTTTCTCTTTCCCATCAGGATCGCGAGTACTAACGAGAAGATGAAGAAAAGGGTGCCGAGATAGACAGTTCCTTTCTGGAGAACGTCAGTCGTTTTAGCACCGAAAGCCGCATCGGTCATACCGGCACCGAAAGCAGCGCCGAGGCCTTCCTGCTTCGGGCGTTGCATGAGGATCACGAGAATCAGCAAAAGACTCACGACGACGTGAGCGATAACCACAAGTGTGATGGAAATGTCTAGCATGGGAGGGCGGGACTCTATCGGCTCAACCCGAGTTGTAAAGAGGGAGTTTTCAGCAAATTCGCCAACTTTATCTAACCATTCCTAATGAATTTGGTCAGTCAATCCTCTCCCTAGTTTGTCGATTTAATGATTTCGTTTTTCAGATTAAGCACGTGTCGGAGTGGAATAATCCGCTCATTCGAGATCCCGAAGGCCATAATCGTGACGCATTCATCCTTCTTGATCAGGTGGGCCGCGCCGCCATTCATGATGATGTGGCCGGTCCCGGGATCTCCCGCCTGAACGTAGGTTTCGAGACGATTCCCCGATGTCATGGAGGTCACAAGAACCCGCTCACCCTCCCAGAGCCCGGCCGCCTCCATGAGATCAGAGGGGATTTCGATACTCCCTTCATAATCAATATCGGCCTGCTTGATGATAGCCCGGTGGAGCTTGGACTTTAGTTGGATGCGCTGCATGGCTAAGACGAAACGAGGAATGCCTGCCGCGGTCAAGCGGTGAAAAACTCCAAGATTGAAAAAATACCACCTGTCTCTAAACTTTCCGTCACACCATGAAGATCTTGATCCCAATCATTTTCGGCTTTGCCGGGAGTCTTTTGCCCGCTCAGGAAACCGAACCGGCTATTCCTCCGCTGGTGGCAAAAAAAGCGCTCCAATGGATGCAACATCCGGATGCCTCCAAACGAGCCGCCGCATACCGGACCTTCCAGCTGTACGGTGACGAGGGTGGCTCCATCTACCGGCGCACTCTCGAAAAAGCGCGGACCCTCCACGGCAAAAAATTAGCCGACATTCTCGGCAATGAACGCTCAAATCCCTTCTCGGATCTTCCCGCGATCGCAGAAGAACTCCAGACCGAACGCACGCGGATCTACAAACTCATCAAAACCGATTACAAAAAGCAGCCGGACAAAATTGCGATGCTTCGCCGCGAGACGGAATCGCTGCAAAAGCTCAATGATCGCGCTCGCAAAATCGCAGAGAAAGATCCCGAATCCCTCGACAACTCAGTCAAAGCCATCGCCACTGCTCTCGCCGAGGTCACCCGCGAGGTGAACATCATCGACAAGACCGAATTCGATCGTAACAAGCTCGATCTCGATGACGCGCTCATGTCGGTCTACGAAGGTGAAGTCTACCTCAAGAACCGAAAAGCCGTTGCCGGGATTCGCCAAGAAATGGAAACGCTGGCTGCGGCCCGGCGCGACAATGATGCCTGTGAATGGGCCAACGGATTGCAAAAAGACTTCACACACCATTTGAACGAATTTCGTTCGCTCTTTGCCCTCTCCCCACTCCGCATGGAAGACAAGCTCTCGGATGCCGCGGTCGGACACTCAAAGGATATGGCTTCCATGGGATTCTTCGCCCACCAGTCTCCCATCCCTGAAAAAAAATCGCCGGGTGACCGGGCTCGCCTGGCCGGTTTCAAACATGCCTGGTCCGGCGAAAATATCTTCATGGGGTCATCTTCACCGATCGCAGCTTACAACGCTTGGTTCGGCTCCGACGGACACCGCTTCATCATGTTTGCAAACGGTCCAAATCTCATCGGGATCGGCCCGCATGGGAAACACTGGACCATGATGACCGGAAGAAAGTAATCCTCTCTCTTAACGTGAGTATCGAAAAAAGGCTGAACTACAAATTCAAGAGCGAGGCGCTTTTGAAAGAGGCTCTATCCCACCCCAGCCTTTCTTCGGAGATCCGTCCGGCACCACCAGACAATCAACGCCTCGAATACCTTGGAGACGCTGTCGTTGAGCTCGTCGTCAGCTCCCATCTCTACCACCACTTCCCTGAATTTCAGGAAGGTATTCTCACCCAGCTGCGCGCTTCGGTCGTCTCGAAACCCGCACTCGCCACAGCAGCACGCGCCATCGACTTGGGTAGCGCACTTTTCATGAGCAACGGCGAAGCCGGGAGCGGTGGCCGTGACCGTGATTCCAACCTCGCCGACGCCCTCGAAGCCATCCTTGGTGCGATCTATCTTGATGGCGGCCTTGAGTCAGCCCGGGAGGTGGCTCTTCAACTTCTCGGGGCCCAACTCGAGGAGCTAAACCCAAAACAAGCTCAAGGAAACTCCAAAGGCGAACTTCAGGAAATCCTACAGCAACTGAACCCGGAATCTCCCGTTTACAAGGTTGTCTCGGAAGAAGGCCCTCCCCACGACCGCACCTTCGTCTGTGAGGTCACCTGGAAAGGCCAGACCTTGGGACAAGGACGCGGCCCAAGCAAAAAATCGGCTGAAGCAGAAGCCGCACAGGTCGCACTTGCCGCTCAAATTTGGAGCACTAGGAAAGAATCTTCTTGATGACTCTCCTTGGCTCCACTCCGGTCAATCGTTCGTCGAGCCCCTGATGCCTGAGCGTGAAGCGCTCATGGTCAATACCGAGGCAATGCAGGGCCGTGGCATTGATCTCGTTGATGTGAACCTTATCCTTCACCGGGTTATAGGAAAACTCGTCGGTCTCACCAATCTCGGTCCCACCTTTAATTCCTCCGCCAGCCATCCACATACAGAAATTTTTTGGGTGATGATCTCTCCCGTAAGTTTCACGAGTCAGCTTTCCTTGCGAATAAACGGTCCGCCCAAATTCGCCACCCCAGATTACCAGGGTTTCATCCAACATCCCCCGCTGCTTGAGGTCCTTGATCAATCCTGCGCAAGCCTGATCAGTGTCCAGACACTGGTTCCCGAGTTCCTTGGGAAGGTTCCCGTGGGAATCCCAACCACGGTGCATGATTTGCACCACACGCACGCCCTTCTCCACCAACCGACGGGCAAGAAGCGCACTTGAGGCGAAGGAACCCGGCGTTTTTACCCGGTCCCCATAAAGCTCCAGAGTCGATTCCTTTTCCTGACTCAGATCAGTCAGCTCCGGCACGCTGGCCTGCATTCTAAATGCCATTTCGTATTGCGAAATCCGGGTCTGGATGTCGGGATCCCCGAACTTTTCAAACCCCCGCTGGTTGAGTTTGCCGAGAGCATCGAGCATTGAGCGTCGGTCCCTGCGATCAACTCCCGGGGGGTTCTCAAGATATAACACCGGATCACTACCGGATCTCAAAACAACCCCACTGTTCCTCCCGGGCAAAAAACCAGGTCCCCACATCCTGCTGAAAAGCGCCTGGGCGTTTGAGCCGTTCGGAAAGTTGGGAGTGAGAGCGACAAAAGCGGGAAGATCTTCTGTCTCGGCACCCAGTCCGTAAGAAATCCAGGACCCCATGCTCGGCTTCCCCGGAACTTCGCTTCCGGTCATCACAAATGTGCAGGCCGGATCATGATTAATCGCGTTGGTGTGCACCGCTTTCACCACCGCGATGTCATCCACGATTCCTGCGGTATGGGGTAGCAGTTCACTCACCCATCGACCACACTCGCCATGCCGGGCGAATTTGAATTTTGAGGGCGCCACCGGAAAACGCCCCTGCCCGCTCGTCATGGTCGTAATCCGATTCCCCAGGAAATCCTTGGGCAGGTCTTTGTTGAATTGGTTGTGCAACTCCGGCTTGTAATCCCAGGTATCCAGCTGCGAGGGGCCACCATTCATGTGCAGATAAATCACCGCCTTGGCCTTTCCCGCAAAGTGCGGAAGCCCCTGCAAACCGGGGTGCACCGAGGAGCCGGCTCGGGCCACTCCGCGCGAAGCCATCATTGACGCCAGCGCCACCCCGCCAAGTCGCATCCCGCTATCACCAAAAAACTGGCGGCGGGTTTGCAAAAGTTGATTCTCAAAAAATGGATGCATGTCAGTCGGATCAGTTGCGGACGATCGCCTCGTCCATGTTTAAAACAAGATTGGCCACCAAGGACCACGCGGCCAATCCGGCCGGATCAAGATCTTTTGCTGGCTCGGATTCGCCAAAGGAAATGGCTTTCATCGCCTCCTCCGGAACGCCTTGGTATTTGGCCCGGTGCTTTTCAAAAAAGCCGGCGACGATTTCCTTTTCCTCAACCCCGGGAAGCCTGGAAAGAACACTCCTGAAAATGAAGTCGATCCTCGCACCGCGATCGCCCGCACTCTGCATCGCTCGTTGAGCCAACCCACGGGCCGCCTCGAAATGCTGGACGTCGTTCATCAACTGCAGGGCCTGCAACGGGGTGTTGCTTCGCTCGCGCTTCAAACAAAATTGCTCGCGGGCCGGAGCATCGAAGTTGGAAAACATCGGATGAGGCGCAGTCCGCTTGAAGAAAGTATAAACCGACCTTCGGTAAAGGTCCGCCCCATTTCCCCGTTTGTAAAAACGAGTGTTCGATCCCCCAAACGCCACCGGCTCCCAAATATTGGGCGGCTGGTAAGGCATGACGCCACGACCTCCCATCTTGAAGTCAATCAAACCACTCACAAACAAGGCCTGGTCGCGAAGCTGCTCGGCATCGAGACGAAACCTCGGGCCACGGGCCAGGCGCCGGTTTTCAGGATCATTGTCCCACCGCGGACTGGCGGCGGAACTCTCCTGCCGAAAAGTCTTCGTCATCACCAGCTCACGCATGAGAGCTTTGACATCCCAGCCATTTTTTTGAAAACGCAGAGCCAAGTAGTCCAATAACCCGGGATGACTTGGCACCTCTCCCTGGGTTCCAAAATCATGGCTTGTTTTCACAAGACCGGTTCCAAATATCTGCTGCCAGAAACGATTCACCGTCACCCGGGAGGTCAATGGATTACCAGGCGAGACCAGCCACTTGGCGAGATCGAGACGTGTTGCCCGCTCCCCCGACTTTACCAACGCAGGCAGAACCTCCGGAGTCCCGGGCTCCACCTTTTCGCCCGGCTGATTATATTCGCCACGCTTCATCACGTAACTCTGGCGGGGCTTGGCCAAATCACGATACACAAAGGTCGACGGCACCGACTTCTCGTAGTTCGCCCTCTCGCCCTCAATCGAGACCAACTCGGCTCGCTTCGCATCGGCTTCTTTCCCCAAAGTCCCGCAGACCCGGGCCAGATAGTAATCCTTCAAAAGAGCCAACTCGGATGGTTTTCGTGCCTTTTCCACCCCCTCCTGAAGCCATGTCTTCAAGGGCTCGGGAACACCGTTCACCTGTCTGGCTTTCCGCCACGCCAAAAACGATGCCTTGGGATCAGTCGAGGGATCTTCGCGCCCGAGAACTCCAAAGCGATCAAAATAAGCTGTCCCGCCATGCACAGTGAAAGCAAAGCCAACCACTTGCATCCCCGCCTTTAGCCCCATCTTTGCCCCGGGAACCTCCAACCTGACCCACTTGCCTTTCTCTGGCAAGGAACCTGCAACGTATCGCTCGCTCGTATTCTTCTTACCGAAATCGATAATATCCGCCCCCCAAACCGCCCGATGACTCCACCCCGAAGTGTGGAACTGAATCATCACCTCCTCCGGCGTATCCCTGGGATCCAAGTAAACGTGAAGGAAGAACCTCGCCTGAGGCGGAACTGTCAGCGGGGCCGCCCCCGATTGATAATAATCCTGGGCCATCTCCTTCCCTCCCCGCTTCAGCGCCTTCTTCCCGCTGAATACAGGTTCACCGACCAGCGTCAGGGGATGCCCGGAGCTCCCTACGGTCGCCCCGGCCGGAAAACCATCTTCAAACCAAATCGCTTCCGTTTCTTCAACCAAACCCGACGATCCCTTCCCAGCGGGATCCTGATACGAACTCCACGACGGAAGCTTCTTCATCTCTTCGACCACGGCCCCGGACCGCGCATCAAACTCCGCCATTTTGGCATCGTAGTCACCGGATTTCACTTTGATCACCGGGGCGGTCAGCAACTTGTTTCCATCCATTGCCGGGTCGGCATTGGAATTAAAAAAAGCATACAGTGAATAAAAATCCTTTTGGGAAATCGGATCGTATTTGTGATCGTGACAAACCGCACATTGAGCCGTCAACCCCAGCCAAACCTGCGCCGTCGTGCTTGCCCGATCCACTGCATATCGAAAAATAAACTCCTCCTTAATACTACCACCTTCACCCGTCGTGACATTACAGCGATTAAAGCCAGTTGCCACCATTTGATCCACCCTCGGATCCGGCAACAAGTCACCGGCCAACTGCTCGATCGTGAAATCATCATAGGGAAGGTTTTCATTGAATGACTGAATCACCCAATCGCGATACGCCCACATTTGACGCTCGTTATCCAGGTGCATTCCGTGGGTATCACCATAACGAGCGGCATCCAGCCAGTGACGCGCCATTTCCTCCCCGTAACGAGGTGATGCCAGATAGCGATCGACCATTCGCTCATACGCGCCCTCCAATTGATCGGCCAAAAATCGATCAACATCCTCAATGGCCGGAGGCAATCCTGTCAGTGCAAAACTCACTCTCCGAATCAAGGTTTCCCGATCGGCCTCGGGAGACATTTGCCAACCATCCTTCTCTAAGGCCGAAGCCACAAATCGATCGATTTCACTTCCCTGCCCGGCCGGAACAATCGGCATCACCGGCGCTTCAAATGCCCAATGCTTCTGGTAGGAGGCCCCTTCTTCAATCCACCGCTTGATCAAGGTTTTCTCTTCAACGCTCAGTGTCTTATGTGAGTCAGGCGGAGGCATCACCTCATCTTCATCGTCCGAAATAATCCTAAGCCACGACTCGCTCTCATCCGGCTTCCCCGGCACCAGTGCAGAATTCCCACGTCGCTTTTTCCGATACGCGCCCTCCGGCGTATCCAGCCGCAATTTGGCCTCCCGCGCCTCCTCGTCCATTCCGTGACACGCGAAACACTTGTCCGAAAGAATCGGGCGGATGTCTCTGTTAAAACTCAAGGCCTCGGCTCCCCTCGCAAGAAGAGCCAACCCCAACATCAAAACAGCGCTCAGGAATTTCACGCCCGAAGTTAACAAAAACATCTCTTCTCGAAAGCCCGAAAAATGAAACTCGCAGCCGCCCTCGTCCTCGCACTCGCCTCACTTGCCCCGGGCAAGGACCTCACCAAACTGCCCGGATCCCACCGGACCGCCACCCTTCCCTCAGGCACCTATTTCCTAACACAGCCCTTCGAGCTCAAAAATCTCAGTTCCTTTACCCTTCGCGCCGAGCCGGACGCCAAAGTCGTCATTAGTGGCGGCCAAAAAATCTCAGATTGGACGAAAGTCGGGAAAAATCTCTGGCAAACCAAAGTTCATCAATCTTCAAGCTTTCGCGAACTCTTTAAAAATGGAACCGCTCTCCAAAGAGCCCGACATCCAAATACCGGCACCTTCCGCATCACAAAAGCCGGCCCGGACAACCGCTCATCATTCTTCTTCAAACAAGACGACCTCAAGGCCTGGTCCAGTCCACAAAATATCGAGTTTGTCTTTTATCACGACTGGTCGCTCTCGCGGGTCAACTTAAAGTCCATCGACACAAGCACAAAGCAAGCCTTTCTCCGCGATCCGGTCGGCCAGACCACCGCGTCGCACTACGCGATGTCCCACTTTGAAAAGCAGCCACGTTACCACCTCGAAAACCATCGTGATTTTCTCGATTCCCACGGCGAGTGGCACCTTGATCAAACCAGCGGAACATTGAGCTACTTCGCCACCGAAAACGAAGACCCGAATCAACAGGAATTCATCACCCCAAGTCTGACCTCGCTGCTTTCGGTGGATGGTTGCGACAAAATCACCTTCAAGGGAATCTCGTTTCAACACTGTCGCTACCAACTCCCGCCGGGAGGCTCCGCCGGCGTTCAAGCCGCCTTCCATCAACGTCGCCCGGCCGTCGGCAAATACGAAAACGCACGCGACCCCAAGCCCGCAGCTTTGCGGATCACCAACTCCAAAAACATCGTTTTTGAAAACTGCACCTTCTCCAACCTCGGCGCCTCCGGGCTCTGGATCGCAAATGGCTGCAGTGAGTTCTCCGTCAACAAGTGCGAATTTCGATCAATCGGCGCAAATGCCATCATGCTTGGAGACGTTAGCGCCTCCGAAAAGACAGCAACCCGAAAGATCAATCTCTCCAGCAACTTGATCGAGAACTGCGGTACCCTCGACTATGGTGCCGTCGGAATCTGGATCGGAATCGCCGCCGAAATTCATGTCACCGGGAACGAACTACGAGAACTCCCTTACACCGGGATTTCCCTTGGTTGGCGCTGGAGCCCGGTCCCGACCGCTTCTCGCGATCACTTGCTTGAAGGGAATCACATACATCACATCATGCAAAAACTCTCCGACGGTGGCGGTATTTACACCCTGGGTCTGCACCCAGGGACCTTCATCCGAAAAAACCTCATCCACGACATCCCCGTCAATGCCGGACGAGCTGAATCGAACGGCATTTTTTTTGACCAGGGAAGCACCGCGCTCACCGTCGAAGACAATACGATCTATGCCATTGCCCGCTCCCCGCTTCGCTTTCACCAGGCTGGAAAAATCCTCGTCCGTAACAATACCCTCTATCGCAAAAATGAGGAAACACCCCACCTGCGTTTCAACAATACGCCGAAAGAAAACATCACCGACGAAAACAACAAAACCCCGATCGGAAGAGGCCCGACCAATAATTAACCCTCACGGAAAAGGGCATACACCGGGGAATCCAACCAACCGCGTTCGGGATGATGGAAAAATTTCTCCATGATTCCTTCAGTTTTGAATCCCACTTTCTCAAGAACCCGACGACAGGCCAGATTTTTTGAATCGCACATCGCCGACACCTTTTCGACCCCAAGGATCCGGGTCAGCCAATCACAAACCGCACCCACCGCCTCTGCTCCGTATCCCCTCCCCTGATGATCATGATGAAACATGATCCCAAGCACCGCAGTGAGATAGGGCTGGGTGAAGGTGACTGTCACATTACCCAAAACGAGGCCATCTTCATTGGTCGCCAGAAAAACCAAGCGTTTGGATTTCAAAAACCCTCTCGGATATCGCGAGGCTTTTAGATACTTGCGGGACTCCGAGACCCCGACTGGATCGGAGATCTCAAAATCATAGTTTCTTGAGTCCGCGTGAATCTCATGCCACGCCCGCCAGTCTCTTGGTTCGGCAGGGCGAAGTTGCAAGCGCGCCGTCTCAAACCGAAGCGAAGGCTTTCCCGCCAGGCCACCAGTTTCTGCCGGCACAATCAGAAAACTCAAACACCTTGGACACGAAACAAGTTTCTCCTTG
>JAUIGV010000002.1 GCA_030432565.1 Verrucomicrobiia bacterium
CCAGAAGAGGTTCTAAGAGTCCAGAACCTCTTAAACTCAAGACCAAGGAAAACCCTCGACTATGCCACCCCAAACGACATCTTTCTAACTCAATCTCAAATTGCGCTTCCGAGCTGAATCCGCCCCTCATAAAAAAGTATCCCAATATTTGTTTGCCGCGCTGCTCACCGCTCCCGCGTACTCCGCGGTCATCTCGACCTCCGATCTCGGAAATCTTGATCTTTCCAGTTATGGAGTTTCGATCGTTCAAGGAACTGATTTGACCGCTCCAGCTGTCCAGGAAGCGATGAGAAATGAAACCGGAATCTTCTTTTCAACCGTCGAAGGTGCGAGTTTGAGTGCTTACGATACCGAAGGCTTGGGGGGACTGGATCCCGATCTTGAACGTCGTTCCAATCGTCCTCCCGGAGAGAACCCCGGGGAATGGTCGGCCGGGAACGTAAATCCGACGGTGCAGTTGGGACTGATTGCTATTCCGCAGAACAGGGGGCAAACGGCACTGGTGTCAGGAACCCTGTCCACTGGAAACCCTACTTTTGAATCACCCAATGACGATGCCCGCGGGGGAGTGATCATTTACAATATTTCGCCCGATCTACAAATCGGATCCTTTTCGGTTACCGCCGTCGATGCTGAAGCGAGCGACCCTGAGGCTCGGTTTTCAATCCTCGTAAACGGTCGATACGAACTGGATCTGGTTGAATTTGCCCGAAGCACGGGGATGAATCCCGAGTTTGGCAACAGATCAATCAACAACCTGGGAACGGTGGATATTGAAACACTCTCCGGAGGAGCGGAATCGATCATCACATCGGTTCGCTATGAAATTGAAATTGAAATTGAAAATGAGAGTGGCGGGTCGGGAGGGTTCCAGTTTGCCCGGGCGGAAGGGAGTCTGGTTCCCGAACCTGCGACGGCAGCACTTGCCGTCATTGCCTCGCGCGGGCTTTTGAGGAGACGTCGCTAGCTTCACTTAAGTCCTTGTGACTTCCACCCACGGGCAAGTTCTTCTATCGAGCTGCCCGTGTGCTTTTTCCAGAGATCGTCTTCGTAGCGCCCGGTGCGAGCGGCCTCGTTGATGAGGCGGGCGATGTCTTTTTGATGGTTTCTCGAGACCCAATCGATGAAGTTGGCCGAGATTCGGTAGCTGGCATCGTGCTTCATTGTGCGAATTTGCGCAGGGGTGTAGTGGGCTCCTTTCGATTCGGGTTCGTAGAGGAACCAGCGGATGTAATCAGCCAACCCTTCGGTGACCCAACCTGGAGTTCGTTTTGGGTTGGGATTGAGCCGGGGGGCGAGCCAATAGTTTTGCACCACGTGGACGAGTTCGTGGACGACGCATCCTTTGGCCTCTTTCCGAAGTTGGTTTTTGAACCAAGGGGCATTCATGGTCACAGACGATCCGGTGGCATACGCTGGGACTCCATTTGGCACGTCGTTTTTAAATTGCAGGGTGACTTTGGTCGGCGCTTCGTAGCCATCGCCGGGGAGCAGGTCGACGATCTTGGGGTACCATTCTAAAATGACGGGGGAGAGCTCGGTCTTGACCCAATTTTCATATTGGGGGGCCTCGGTGGCATCGACGACGAAAGAGTATTTTTTGTCAGGCGTCGCAAAGCGGATCACCTTGGGTGGATTTCCTGAAGGGACGTGTTTAAGGTCCGGTCCATTTACTTCAACGATGTCAATTTCGCTGAAAAAAGTGAGACCAAACGGTGTTTTCTTTTCAGTCGGTTTGATGTCGAAAACGAGCTGGCGGAAGCGACCGATTTTTCCGGTGAGGGACGCGGCATGGCGTCCGCCCATGGAGCGTTTGGCGTCGCGGGTGTCGATGGAGGCAAGCTTGACCCATTCCTTGGTTTTCAGATCCCCGGTACCGACGGGTGGTTTTTCGGACAAGGAGGCATAGAGATCAAAAACCTGGGGTCCCCTGTTTTTGAAGTGGCGTGAGTAACTGGTGATGCGTTTCAGATCGACGGCATCTCCCAGGTTAACGTGAACCAACCCGCCATTGGAGCCCGCCGCAAAGAAAAAATTTGTCCGCGGTTCGTCGTCGCCGTTGGGCACCTTGCCGTCGTTCATGGACGCGATGCCGCCGCCGTTCCGATCAACCTTCCCGGAGATGACCTGCCATCGGGCCCGGGATCCAAGGTCATTGGTCGCAGGTGGGGGAATGTTTTCGAAAGAAAAGCCACTTCCGAAGACTTGTTGCTCGGTGGTGAGTGAGGTCTCAGCGTAAAGAACAGCGGAAAATAGGCCTGGAAGGAGAGCTGCTTTGATTTTCATTTTGTATTGCAGGAGAAGAGGAGACCGGGAATCCCGTTCCTGAAACGGGCCATTCCCTTGCTCCTACTGGTGGAATTCGAGAAGCTCGACGTCAAAGGTGAGCTCGCCGCCGGGTTTTCCGGAGCCGGGGTTCTCACCGTAGGCGAGATTTGCAGGGATCCAAAAACGGCGTTTTTCTCCTTTGGTCATAAGTTGGAGGCCTTCGGTCCAACCTTCGATGACTTGATCGAGCGGAAATTCGGCAGGCTCACCGCGCTCGTAGGAACTGTCGAAGACCTTGCCATCTTTCGTCTTGCCCACGTAGTGCACTTTGACCGTGCTGAGCGAGTTCGGGGTGGGGCCGCCCTGACCGGAACGGAGGAGCTTGTGCTTCAAGCCGCTATAGGTTTTTTGGACTCCCGGTGGAAGAGGCTTGGCAGGGGCGGCTTCCTTCATGTTTTGATTGCAAGAAGCAAGAACGAGGGAGATGAACAATAAAAGTGGGGTTGCGACTTTCATGGCGTGATGATGAGGAATGCTCGCATCCCGTCGAGTGGAATCAAGGCGGGATTAATGATTGGTTTCACGCGGGCGCTGTGCATTCTGGTGTTATGAAACGCTCAATTTTAGGTTTTTGTTTTGCAGTGGTTTTGGCTCCTTTTGCGGGAGCAGCCCCATTGAAAGTCTACATCCTTGCCGGACAGTCGAATATGGAAGGGCACGCCAAGCTCTCCTCGTTCGATCACATCGGGATGGACCCCAAGACGGCTCCGATTTTAGCGGAGATGCGCGGGGGGGATGGAGAGCCCACCGTTCTGGATGATGTGTGGATCACTTACCGGACCGGCAAAGAGGAGGACCAACCGGGAGTGGGGAAATTAACCGCGGGCTTTGGGGCCCGGAGAGTGTCGACCGAGCCCGGCGAGAAAATTGGTCCGGAATTCACCTTCGGGATTTACACCCGAAAGTTGGTGAACGAGCCCATTCTTATTATCAAGACGGCTTGGGGTGGTAAATCGATCAATACGGATTTTCGTCCGCCAAGTGCCGGGCCATACTCATTCAATGAGAAGCAGCTGGAGAACTATAAGAAGCAAGGAAAGGATCTTGCCAAAATCAAGGCTGAGAAAGAGGAGGCAACGGGGCGCTATTATCGCATGATGATGGAGCATGTGAAATCGGTCCTGTCTGATCCCGGCAAGGTCCATCCGGGATACGATGCCTCGGAGGGATACGAGTTGGGAGGGTTTGTTTGGTTCCAGGGTTGGAATGACATGGTCGATGGCGGCACTTATCCCGACCGTGGCAGGGAAGGCGGTTACGACCAATACAGTGAAGTGTTGGCTCATTTTATCCGGGATGTTCGCAAGGAACTGAAGTCTCCGGGGTTGCCTTTTGTGATTGGCGTGATGGGAGCGGGTGGCCCAACTGCCGATTACGAGTCACCTCGTTACAAGACGACCCACCAAAGTTTCCGCGACGCCATGGCTGCTCCGGCTTCTCTGCCCGAGTTTAAGGGGAACGTCACCGCCGTGCTGACCGAGAAATATTGGGATCCCGAACTTGATGCTGTGGACAAGAAGAGGGGAGAGCTCCGCACGAAGGAGAGGGAACTCAAAAAAGAGGGGCTTTCGAAAAAAGAGATCTCGGCCCGGCTTGAGAAAATGGAGTCCAAGCTTTTTACGGCGCGTGACCGTGAGTTGCTGAAGGGAATCACCAATGCTGATTATCACTACAAGGGCTCTGCCAAGATCATGGCTCAAATCGGAAAGGCTTTTGCGGAGGCCGTGGAAGACTTGAGGAAAAAGTAGCCCTCTTGTTTGGCCAACCCTGGATAAAAAAACGGGCTCCGCGATTGCGCGAAGCCCGTTTTTAAAAGTCGGGAATCAGGATGATTTACTTTCCGATCGCGTAGAGGTGGGTCTGGGTGGCGACATAAACGACGCCATTGGCCACCACTGCACTGCTGTAAATGGGAGCGGGGAATTCGATGGTGGCGAGGGACTTGAGTTCCTTGCCCGCTTTGAGAATGTGCAGTTCACCGTCTTCGGTTCCAAGCCAGACCTTGCCATCGGCCACGAGGGTGGATCCCCAGATACGGGACTGGGTTTCGTGAGTCCAATATTGCTTGCCCGTCTTGGCGTCGAAGCAGTGAATATCGCCGTCATATTCGGCTGCGTAAACCAATCCGTCTGCCACGCTGACGGTTGAGATGGAGCGGCCGGTATCTTTCGAGGTCCACTTGGCTTTGCCGTCGGGACCGATGCAGGTGATTTGTCCCACCCCGTCGCCGTGCTCGGGGTCCTGACCGATAATGGCGTAAACGAGGCCATCGGAAATCACGGTGGTTCCGATCACTTCGCTGGGACCTGCGTAGGTGGCATACTTGATGGGTTTGCCGTCCTTCTCGCGATACTCGGCGGGATTGCAGTCGTGACGCCAGATCTCTTTGAAGACGTCAAATCCTTCCTCGTCCTTGACCGGCTTTGGGTCGAAGGCGTAGGTGAATCCGTCACCGCCGCCCCATACGATGGCGTCCTTGCCTCCAATCTTCCCGTAAGCAGGGGAGGACCAACTGGCGTGGAGAACGCGGGAGGAAACGCCGGCGGCTTCTTCGCCGAGGAGTTTGCCGGTGTTCTTGTCGAGGCCGACGAGAGCGGGTGAATTGGGGGCAGGGATGTTGGTGTGGGACCAATCGACACCGTTTGAAGTCGCGGTGTAAAGCACGTCGCCAACGACGACGGGCGAGCACGAGGAGACGTTGTGAGGGAAGATGCCAAGTTCTTCGCGCATGTCGTAAATCCAGATGATGTCGGCGTGCTCTTTCGTCACTTCGACAACCTCGTCTTTCACTGCCATGTATTTGGCTTCGTCTTTGAACGGCCCATCATTGCCATTCGCCATGCCTTCGGTGTCGAGGCAGACGACTTCACCACGGTTGGTGACGAGCCACATGCGATTGCCTTCGACCGCGGGGGAAGAACACAGTCCGACGTATTCCCAGTCGCTCACCTTGCCGGCGCCGAGTTTGGGAATGATAAGCTGCCATTCGAAGGATCCGTCTTTTTCGTCAAAGGCCATGAGGACGCCGCGGTCGCCTGTCTGGGCTTTGTTGCGGGGAGACTCATTGTTGGTTCCGACGTAGACTTTTCCTCCGGCGACCACGGTGTTGCCGTAGGCTTGCGAGCCGAGTTTGGCGGCCCACTTGATATTTTTTGCGCTGTCGAGGATGGCGGCTTCGGTTTCATCATCCAACTCACCGGGGTTGATGTCGGTGGGGAGATTCTTTGATTCGCCGACCATGTTGCGGGTCGGGTCGCTGCCCCACATCGGCCAGTCCTTGGCTGCGGCAGTGAGGGTGAGTCCTGATAGGAGGAGGGCGGTGGTGGTTTTCATGGTTCCAGAGTAGTTTGAAAAATTGGGTGCCGATTGATTACTTGGCTGCGTTGAGTTTGATGTTGTCGAGGAAGACCCGCTTTTGGGCCTGGGGCGAGAAGGCGAAGACGCCGGCAGATCCCTTTGGATGGACGCGCTTGACGGGGACCTTGATAGTCCATTCAGCGGGCTCGTCTTCACCTTTTGGCCAGGCCTTGGCACGGACTTCTCCCGATCCATCCGCGTTGGCCTTAACGTGGGTCTTCAGGGAATACCAGGTGTTGGCTTTGATGGGGAAGCTGACCGATGATTTCACGCGCTCGTGGTTGGAGGAAACTTCGAGGATGTTTTGGTTTCCGACGAGGGTGATGAGGTAGCGTTGGTTGACGAGTCCGACGGTCGATTTGATACGGCGGTTGCCATCGGTCATGACGTCGGCTGAGAGAACGTAGTCGCTCATCTCGGGATCGCCGAAGAAGTTCATGGTCCGCTGGAAAAGGACATTGTCGAGGCGGTTGGCGATGACCTTGGAGCCATCCTTTTCAAGGACATACCACTTGATGCGGGCGCCCAGCCAGGCAAGCGGAGGGAAGTTGACCTTCTCTCCGGCAGGTGACTCCATCTTGAGCGGGACTGCTTCGAAGTCTTCGCTGTATCCTGAACCGGCATGAATGCGGCCGCGGGTTGTGGCGGACATGCCCTTGTAAGTGACCTTGAGGGCTCCGGCGGAGATCTTGGCATCCGCTCCCGCGGAAACAGTGCCGGTCCTGGTATCGAGAGTGGCATCGACCTCCGCTTTTACCTTGGCAGTTGGAGGGATGAATTTTTCCCAGGAAAGATCATCAGTGATTAGTGAAAGGCGGCGGCCGGATTTGTTGAGGCCCCAGACTTGGAATTTCTGGCTCTGCCCGGGGGCGATGGCGAATTCGGCCGGAACGATTTGAAGTTGGCTAATTGGGCCGTTGGCCTTTTTCAGAGGCCAGGGTTCTTTGGCGGTAAATTTGCCGTCCTTGTTGCCGAAGCAGAAGAGGCCGTCGCGGGTGGAGAGGTAAACTTTGCCGGCCCAAATGGTGGGTTGAGCGAGGCACTTCACGCCGGATCCGTCGCCTGCCTTAATATCTGCATGGGAGGTGACGGTTGCTTTCTCATCGGAGGGCTTTGTGATGACGAAGGATCCTTCGAACCACGGGGCGTAGATTTTTCCGTCTCCGTAAATCGGGGAGGCGTGGATTTGGTCGGGAGCTTGCTTGTCCTGCCAGAGGGTTTTGCCGGAGTCGGCATCGACAGCGATAAGTTCACCGGTGAAGTTGGTGGTGTAGACGCGGTTCTCAACAAGGATGGGGGAGCTGGTGAAACCGATATGGTCATCGTTGCGCCAGATTTCGACCTTGGGATCGAGGACGAGTTGCTCGCTTGGGTACTCGGTCGGGATTTTAAGACAAACGAGGCGACCCTTCGAGGTGGCGTCGATGTTCTCTTTTCCGTGAAGCGCGATCAGCTTGTCTTGTCCATACAGGAGGATCTGGGAGTTGACGCCGCCCTGGGAAAGCTGAAAGCGCCAGACTGGCTCGCCGGTGCGGGCGTTGACGCAGACGACGTTTCCGCAACCTGTACCGGCATAGAATACGGCTTGGTCGCCGAGTGTGCCGAACACTGGCATTGAGTAGGAACTATCCACCGGTCGGACGCCGGGGCTGGAATACCAGACGAGGTCGCCGGACAGTTTGTCGAAGGCGTAAAAACGGTCTTGGGCGGGACCTGTGGTACCCCAGTTGGCGGTCACGCAATGGAAGATGACAAGGTTTTCAAAAACCGCCGGTGAGCCTGTGCGCCCGTTGGGGAAGGTGAGTCGGGCCAGTTTTTCAATCAGAGAGATTTCCCATATCGGATCACCATCCGGAGTGAAGGCCACGCAGCGACCGTTTGAAGTTTGAAGGTAAACGTTGCCGGTTTCAGGATCGATGACCGGTGAGCCTACGCCGTATCGGTTGTAGACCACGTCGGAAATGTAGTCGGAGAAGCGCTTCTCCCAGATTTTCTTGCCGGTGTTGGCATCGAGGCAGAGGAGGGTTTCCTGCACATCCTCTGCCGGGTCGTCGCCGAATTGGCCGTATCCAAAGATAAAGAGCTTCCCATCAGCGATGACGGGAGCTCCCGCGCCGTTGAGATCGTATTTCCAAAGCTGGGAATCGGAACCGGGCTTCCAGGAATCGGGGAGGTCTGTTTCGTCGGAAGTTCCGTTTTGATTGGGGCCACGCCAGTTGAGCCAGCCGCTGACGTCGGCCGAGGCGATGGAGGTGGCGGCCAGGAGGCCGAGGGCGAAAGTGCGGAATGTCATGGGTATTTTCATACGCGGTAGGATCGACGAACTCTCATCTTTCGATGTCGATCCGTCAAGGGGCTGCTCACGAGAAGCCGGAAATGCAGGTCAAGTCGATCTCGTGGAGGAATGGGTGAAAAAAAATATAGCCTGTGATGAATTCTATTCTTGCCGCCTGTCGAAACTGCTTGCTAGGTTTCTCCTTAGCTTTTGTAAAAAAGCGCTCTGCACACACACAATTCTGAAAATAGCCCGATTTCCCGGAAAGAGCCCGTGGTGGCAATTTTCGCGATTTCCAACAACAACAACTCCATCACTTCTGATCACTCCGCCGATGGTGGAACGTCATCACACATCACTCAATTTGATTTCCCATGAAACACACAATGAAGCATTTATTCAAATCAGCCAAGATTGGTTTCCTTGGCGCAGTATTGGCGCTTGGCTCGCCCCATTTCGCCTCCGCAGCCCAGAGTTCCCCAGGATCAGGCGATATCGCGATTTATACTCACTCGACGGGGGGGGGAGCAATCACCACAGCTGATTTCACCCACGATTTCGACACTGATGATCGACAGGATGCAGAGACATTCTCCCGTTCCGGCACCGATGTGACGCTCAATCGTGCCGGGCACTATCTGGCGATTTACAATTCACAGTTTAATTCGTCCGGGACCGCCGGCACCGAGCTCAGAGTGGAGGTGCAAAGTAATTTGATGCTTGGAGGTGCGCCGCTCGCCAGCGGATGGTCGCAAGGCTTTATTCGCCGCCAGGAGGGCCAAGATGAGACGATCACGGCAGGAATGTCAGTGTTTGAAGCCAATGCGGCTGATGTTTTACAGCTCCGTTCGTTTCGAACCGATACTTCAGCACCCAGTAATGTGACCCGTGCCGCTGCAGCCACCGGCCTTCAGCTTATCAAGTTGGATGACGTTAACATGAATTTTGCCCGGTTGAGCCTCGGAGCGAACCAAGCCGGTCCGACCACAGCAACGTGGGTAAAAGTGCCTTATGACACGGATGATGAGCTGGATGCAGGGTTCACCCACGGAAGTTCGGGTGACCTGACTCTTGTAAACGGGGGTAAATATCTGGTCGTTGCCAATACTTACGTTACGGGGCCCAACAACCGCACCTCGTTGGTTCAAAGACTCACCCTTGACAATACCGAGGTCGCCGGCTCCAAAACCACGGTTTATCTGCGGGGCTCGCCGCAGCAGAATACCCAAAACGGTTCCGCTTCAATCGGAATGATTATCGATGCGGCTGCCGGGCAGGTTTTGAGAGTCGAAGGTTCCCTCGATGTAAATAATTCAACAACTTTCAATGCAGATCGCTGTGCTCTTACCGTCATCGAGCTTCCATCAGCAGCCCAAGGAACCGTTGCAGTCGATCCGGAATATGTCCGCCTCAGAAATGAGACTGACCAGAATGTGAATGCGGCCACTGATACCGCACTTGTGTTCGGAATTCAGGACGAAGTTGATTCCGCCTTTGCTCACACGGTCGCAGGTAGTGCTGTCACTGTTAATACGGACGGCGATTACCTTTTCCTTGGTTCGGTATACGACAATGATGACCAGGTACCTCGCTCATTCTTCTCGCAAGGTTGGTCGGTCAATGGCGGTTCCAAAGCAGCTCAAGGCCGTACCGGACGCTATTCTCGTAACACCGGAGGCGCTGATCAACTCGGCAATAGCTCAGGATTTATTGGTTCGGGCCTTCTCGCTAGCGATTCAGTCGAGATGGTCTCAAGTGCCCTCGGCCGCGCGGGCGTGAACAACGCGAATCGAGTTTCTCTTCAGGGAGTCAATCTGGCTTCACTTTTCACTACCACGGCAAGCTTTGAGGTTATTATCGATCCACTTCTTATCGCAGTTGAAGAAGGGGGAGCGACCGCCACCTACGACTTGTCACTCGGATTGGCACCGGGCGCTGGTTCAGTTGAAATCACCGTGACTGCTGATGCAGACACTGAGGTTAGTCTTGATGGCACAAACTTTTCGCCAACAGTGACGCCTTCCTTTACCGCAGGTGGAACTCCACAAACGATCACGGTAAGAGCACTGGATGATGGTGACGTCGAAAGCGATCATGTCGCTGCAATCTCACATGCGATCACCGCAACTGGTGACGCCGTGAACTATCCGACATCGCTTGCGATTACTGATGTCACTGTAAATGTGACAGACAATGACGTAGTGGCAGTGGTTGCTGTCGATGACACCTCAATCAGCAATCTTAGCGAGGATGCAATCGGAACCGAGGTTCTCACTGGTAACCTCCTCGCCAATGACACGGGTGGGTTCAATAACATGATTAGTGCGTCGGATTCTACGAGTGCCTTTGGTGCTGCTGTAAACGTTAATTCAGATGGTACCTTCACTTACGATCCTACCGGTGCTGCAGGAGCACAAACCCTGGCTGCTGGCGACTCTGAGGTTGATACGTTCAGCTACACCGTTACTGACGAGGAAGGCAATTCTGATTCGGCTACGGTCTCGATCACGATTGAGGGAGCCAATGATGCTCCGGAAGCGATGACCGATCGTCTGTTTGTCGGTCCACTCGAGTCTGCCTCGTCCTTTGTCAGCACTACTGATCTGACTTCAAATGACGGTCCCTTCCGGACCATTACCACCGACTATACTTTCCCTCCGGGCAGTGATCTCCGTTTCTTCCCGGATAAGGTTGTAACTCAGTCTCCAAGCCTTGGAGTTCCTCCAGGGGGCGGTGTGCCGGAAAGAGCATTCGATGGTAACGTTGGAACCTTCACCCACACTGATTCCAATGACAATACTGTTGATCATACCTGGCAGGTTGATTTCGGACAGGAAGTCTCGATGGAAAATGTAACCCTCGCCAACCGAGCCGACTGCTGTGGTGAGCGTTTGCGTGATATTACGGTCACAGTCCTCGACGGTGCCGGAGCAGAGATCTTCAACTCCGGGCTTCTGAACCCCGCAAATACTTTGGGCTTCACTGGAAATTCCGGAGGGACCCTGTTCGTGGACTTTGCCGGACCGATCATGGGGCAGACCCTGATCGTGACTCGTACCCCGGATCTTGCCGATGCCAATGTCGGCAATGGCAGCATTCTTTCCCTCGGTGAAGTGACTCTCATTGGAAGCGTTCCAGGAACCTTTAGCGAGACTCAGGATTTCCTCTTGCTGAACTATGAGGCAAGCCGTACTGCGGGTGCCGGTCGCTGGGAAAACACGGGAACAAGTGGCGGGTCCAACGCCGACTGGGAACTCACCGATGTCACTCTTGATTCAAGCCCGGTTACCACTCGCGCGCAGATTTCCGCTGCCTATGAGTGGGACAATCTTGCAGACCGCGCCTACATGCCAAATGGTGGCTCCATCCAAAACAACCTCAGTGGTTCGGAAGACACCCAGGACGCCACATGGGAATTCTGGGTCAAGCCGGCCAACACCACTTCCGTGATGACTCTGTTTGAGTCAGGCGGTGGAACTGGCTTTGGATTCATCATCGATAATGGTGTTCTTAAAGCAGCAACTGAGTTGGATGGATTTCCAGAGAATGGAAGCTATGTGAGCTACGATTTGGTTGCCGATACTCTGGGATTGGTCGGTGGCGATCCCACGACTGAATTCAACCAATATGTTGCAGCGATTGACATCGGTGGAGGTGGTATCGCTCTCTACGTGAACGGCGTTAAAGTCGATGAAACAACTTCCGGAACCGGCAACGACTGGGACGGTGGCGATGCCGCCGGACTCGGGATCTTTGGAGGGGCCAACCACGGAGGATTCATCAACGGGGCTCTGACGAACCCGACCGCAGATCCCAACAAAGCTCCCGGCTACTACGATGCCACCTTCCTTGGTCAGATGGCCATCGTACGCCTCTACTCAGGGTTACTTAATTCGGCACAGATTGCTCAGAACTTCAAAGCGGTCAACGGTGATACTGATATTGATGGAGACACCATCGTCACTACCGGTGTCATAGATAGTGGCGACAACTTCGTTGCGATTGGATCTCCTGCAGCACTTGCTTCCGGTGCGATCGTCACGATGAATGACGCCACAGGTGGCTTCGACTACAACCCGAATGGAGCCTTTAGTCTGGCACCCGGGCAGACCGTGATGGATACCTTCAGCTATCAAGTCACCGACGGCAACGGCGCCACCTCAATCGGCGAGGTCATGGTGCCCGTCACCGGAGTTGCAAGCCCCATTGATGACAACCTCCTTGCAAAGGAGGGCCAAATCGTGACCTACACCCCCAACGAGTTACTCAAGAACGATGAATTTGTGGCGACTCCGGGGGCTTACATTAACCTCCCCTCCTTCGGGCTATCCGGAGGAGAAACATGGACGAATACCGGGAGCGGGGTGGGCTTCGATGGCACAATTACCGGATCGATTGTTACCGCTCCGGCACTCACGAGTGGTTTTCAAATGATCGGATCGGGATCGACCGCAACCAATTTGACGACCTTGGACCCGATCTCGACCGGCGATGCGACGATTGAGATTTGGTTCAAACCGGATGCGGGACAGACCGGAAAGTCCACCGTATTTGAGACCGGAGGTAACGGGAATGGATTCTCGATCGTGTTTGATGCGGATACCAACGAAGTGATCGCTAATTTCGATGGTGGAGACGATTCCACGGCCGGTATCGTGGCAACTGCCGGAGGAATTTCCACATCGGAGTTCAACCAGGTCATCGTTTTGATCGAGCCAAATGCCGGAGACGAAGTTGCCGGATCCCCCGGCGTGTTTGAAGACCTGCTCACGGTTTATGTAAACAATGATCCTCTTGCCGGGTTTGATGCCACTGTTGATGGTTCTGGAGTAAATTCTGCTGGTCTTGCCAATGATTGGGCTGGAACCGATTTGGGTGGATTGAACGCCACCCAGGGGACCACCGCCTTCAATGAGAATTTTGCGGCATCAGCCGGTCTGGTGGCCATGTTCAGGGTTTATAATCGGGTGCTCACTCCAACCGAGATGGGGGCAAACTTCGATAGTGCAATTAATTCGATTACCGGTGTTGGCTCGCCGACCTCAAGCGAGGGCGCAACCGTAACGCTCAATCCGGATGGCACAGTCAGTGTTGATTACACTGGGATCTCGCTGGCTACCGGAGCGTTTCTGAACGATTCGTTCACTTACACCACCTCTGGTGGAACCGCTACGGCCAACGTGACCATTGAAGGCAACACCATTCAGGAAGACTGGCGTCTGCTTTACTACGGGAACGCCAACAACACCGGTGCCGGTGCGGATGACGCACTTGCAGCCAATGGTCAGACCAACCTCGTTAACTTTGCCGCCGATCTAGATCCAACCGATGCGACAGGAGCGCTGGAGATTACAGGGGGAGCAATTACAACGCTTGGCCCTCCTCAGGTTTGGACCGACCCTGCTGATGGGAAAATCTATTTCCGCTACACCCGCCGGAGTGATTTCGCCGCGATTCCTCTGACACTGACCGAGCAATTTAGCCCGAATGTCGAAGATTATGAGGACAACACCGTTGCCCCGATCGTGGTGGCAACCGGAACCGGAGCCAGTGGCGCCGCCATTGAGGCAGTGGTTGTTGAGTTTCCGCTCATACTGCCCGGAAGTGGACGAAAGGCCCGCTTTGCCCGTCTTCAGGTAACTGCCCCGTAAGGTTCTTGAGTTCCACTCTAACCACCACACACATATGCGAAAAAAAACAACACTCCTGATGGCGTCGACTGCCTGGCTGGCTGGATCTGCGATTTCGGTGAACGCTGCTGTGATTTCCTTTCTCGACGAGGATATCTCAATTCCGGCGAGTTATGAGGGCGTTTCGCTCGATCTTGAGACTGGTGCGACCAGTTTTTCTCTCGAGGGACTCGCTGGCGGGGATCTGAACTTCGTGCTTGGCGGATTTGGCTTGAGCAATGATGCCGATCAAAATGCCACCAACCCAAGTTTTCAACCGGTCCGGGTTGGGACAAGCAACACCGACGTTTTGGAAAACCTGGGCCTTGGCATAGAGATTGGGCCGACCTTGAGTTTCTCATCTGGTTTCGGAGGCTCGACGAATAACTTCGCGAACTTCATTTCGGGTGAGAAGGGCTTCGTGGGCTTCTCTCTCATCCTGGATGATGGTAACGACACCGTCGCCTATGGCTGGATCGAGGTGACGTTTCAGAATGACAACACACCGGGGGTGATCCACGGGTGGGCTTACGATGACACCGGCGCACCGCTCGAAGTAGGTGCGATTCCCGAACCCACGCAAAGCATGTTGCTCGTGCTGGCTTTGGCCGCCACGGCAATCCGCCGTCGCCGGTCCTGAAGCCAATCAAAATCTAAAAAGCAAAAGAGATTCGAGTGACCCTCGAATCTTTTTTTTGCTTCCGACCTTTAAAAAGTAATTCTTCACGCAGCACGTTTTCCGTCGCAAAGACGAATGACGAGCTTGTGCAGGACCATGCGCGGGTCTTGTGCGGATGTCACCAGCGCCTTGTCGGCATCAAGGCAATCATTCATTCCTTGTTGAAGTTGGGTCAGGCTGTAATTCCTGGCACCGGCCGAGGCCATTTTGAGCCCCCAGGTGTTGACGGTGCCATCCTTCTTCTTGGGGAGGACGGCCTGAACTCCGGCGGGTGCCCGGTTGACCGAGCCATAGGCTGAGACCAGCTTGGCAAAGAAAAGATTTCGAACGGTCGGGATGATCGAGGCTTTGATCAGTCCAACGGCGTTTTCGTTCTTGGCGATGAGTGAGTCGATGAGTTCGATGGCGCGCTTGGCATTTCGTTTTTCGACGGCCCGGGATATTTCCCAAATCACTCCTTTGTGGCTCACCGAAACCATCAGGGTGACATCATCGACAGTGACTTCCCGGCGGCTATCGCCCAGATAGAGGTCGATCTTGTCAATTTCATTGGTGATTTGGCGGGTTTCGGCTCCGGCCCGTTGCACGAAGAGTTCGAGGGCTTCACCTTGAATGTTGAGTCCTTTTTCGCTGGCAACCCGTTTGACAATCCGCGCGACTTGTTCCTCCCAACCCTCTTTGGAGACGTCAATCTTATCGAAGGATTGATAGCTCGTGTTTTTCTTGGCCCATTTACCAAAGCGTCGGACTCCATTGATTCCGGTGGCACTGAGAAGGAAATTGACCCCGTCAGGCAGGTCGTCCTGAAGGACCTCAAGAAGGTTTTCGACACCGCTGACGGCGCGTTCGGCTTCGCTGGTGCGGTCGGTGCCAAAGAAGTTGGCTCCCTTCAGCCAGACAACCTTATTTGCGGCAAAAAGTCCGACCGTTTGAAGGGCCTCGATCGCTTGCGAGCACTTTTGAAAGGCGTCCTCTGCGTTGTCGGCGACACCTTCGATGACTTCGTTTGAAAAATCATCGCTGCCCGGCGCCTTCAGCTTCTCGAAAAGAGACGCGGCTTCTTCCGAGACGCGGCCTTCATCAGTTCCGGTGACAACGTGGACGGGCATGGCAGAGAGTAGGCAGAGGGAGCGGGAGGTTCAAGGCGAGACGCGGAGATCTTCGACCGGCTGGCCTCCGATGAGGTGTTCCTGAATGATACGCTCAAGGTTTTCCGGAGTGCAGGAGTGATACCAAATCGCCTCCGGGTAAACGACTGCGATCGGGCCCAGGGTGCAGATCCTGAGGCAGTCGGCTTTTGAGCGATGTACGAGAGCTTGCGGACCGCTGAGTTTTAGTTCGGCGAGACGTGTTTTGAGAAATTGCCATGATTTGGCCCCCTCGATGTCATCGCAGCACTTTGCTTTTTCGGAGGTGGCGCAAAGGAAAATGTGTTTTTTGTAAGTATCAAGATTAAGGGCCTTGGCGGTGGCAGTCAGGACGTCGGACATGGCTGGAAGTAAAGCCCGATGGCTTCGCGGGACGAGGTAAAAATGAATAGACCAAACTGAAATGTGACGACTCCGTGACAGTGGTGTGCTTTTTCCTCTCCAGTTTGCAGGTTTAGCTCACGCGCTCCACACTTATGCCTCAATTTTATCGACGGATGGTCCCGGTAGCGGGTCTGCTATTAATCCAGCCACTTTCAGGAGATGGACGGGCTCCTGCGGCTGAACTTGTTAAGAAAGAGGAGAAGGAGGCGGATATTCTGCCTTGGTTGGGCCGGGCGGATTTGCTGGATCCCTTGTTGCCTCCGGCCGAGCCCGAAATGGTCGATGACCCGGAGAGGGAGAGTGTGACAGATTCGACAGATCAAAGTGTTGAGGCCGGGGAGGACTCCAAAGGCGAGGGGGAATTGCCAACTGGTGATGAAGCTCCTCCCATTGACGATCCTGCCAACCCGGCGGCGGAGCCGGTGGGGCCGGGGATTTTGCCACCGCTGAGTGTGGGTGAGGGGCCGGGGGTGCTGGAGGGCGTTGTCTCGAACAAGGATGGCAAGGGAATCGCGAATGTCATCATCACCTTTCCCGACTTGGGGGGCAAGCAGACCAGGACTGGTCCTGACGGAAGCTACCGGGTCACCGGGCTTCCCGGGGCCGGGGTGACGGCGGAATTCCTGAAAGAAGGGTATCAGATCAAGGTGGATGTTCTGCAAATTCGGGGAGAGGGGGCAACCAAAATTAACACTCCGCTGGAATTGAAGCCAGTGGAGCTCGCTGACGGCGAGTACTTGCTGGATACCGAGGAAGTGGTCCTCGAGCCGGTGGAGGAGGAGGCAAGCGGCCCGGGAATTATCCCTGATACAGGGCCCGGTTTGGCCGGAGGAGGTTTGTCCAAGGAATTCCTCTCCAAATCCGGTGCTGGTGACGCCGCGGGAGCAGTTGAAAAAATTTCGGGCGCCAATGTGGTGGGTGGTAAATTTGTCGTCGTTCGTGGCCTTGGTGATCGGTATAACAACACGACGCTCAACGGCGGAATTGTGCCGAGTCCCGAGACTTCGCGAAAAGCGGTGCAGCTGGACTTGTTCCCCTCCAATGCGCTTGAAGGAGTTGCCATCAAAAAAACGGCGGCACCCGGGTTGCCTGCCGATTTCGTGGGCGGCCTTGTGCAATTGCAAACTCTGACCAAGGGAACTGATGATTTCTTTAGTGTCTCGGTTGGGTCGACATTTGATCAGATCACCCAGCGTCATGGTAAATTCTTTAACGTTCCCGGACTGGATTTGAGTTCTGATTTGAAATCGTCCAATCAGGCTCCTCTGCCGACGCTTCGGACGAATGCTTCCGGAACAGAAGCGCAGCGGCAACGTCAGGCGTTTTTTGATGCCGTGAAGTTTAAGCCGCGTGAAAGTAACCCCAATCTGGACCGGAATATTTCGGCCTCGTTCTCGAAAACCTGGGAGCTGAGCGGAAATAGCAGTTTCAATTTGTTGGGAACCCTTGGGAAAACAAGCGAACAACGTTACCGGCAGTTTGAGCAGTCACGATTTCGGAATGCCATCGAGTTGAAAGGTGGTTTTACTCGAAGCGATTTGAACCCGAGGTTTGCCGACCTTGGAACCCTTCGCCAGTTGGCCGGATTGACGGTCTTTGATGGCTTGGTGGGCAACTTCGTGCAGGAATCCTACACCGAGACCGAGGAGCTTAGTATGCTTCTTTCGGGAAGTTTGAATATCGGTGACAATTTGGAATTGAACGGAACGTTTTTCAATTTTCGCTCGGGGAATGCGACCTACACGTTGGTCGATAACGGGGTCACCAACCTGAGCGACTTTGATCTTGAATCGGAGTCCGACGCGCTCGCTCGCGGCCAGGTCATTCTCGATAACCGGTTCGAGGCAAACAGCTATCGTCAGATCTACGATTTGATCTATCGCGAGCTTCAATTTGGCCAGCTCGGCGGCACTTATCGATTCGACGACTGGAGGGAAGGGGCCCGGTTGAACTGGAATGCCTACCATAGCGAAACTGCGGAAAGCTCTCCAAGAACCTATGAACTTCGAGGCTATTTTTTAAACGAATTGAATAACGATGTCGACCCCATCAGCGGTATCTCCATTCCCAACCCTGCCAATATTGCGAACCCAAGCAGCTCGAGTTTGATTCAATTCGAAACTGCCGATGAGTCGACTCAATTTAAGCTGGATGGGATTCTTCCGCTGATCAAAGGAACTGAAGACCGGAAGGTTAATCTCGTCGGTGGGTTCGGGCAGTATCGTCGTAATCGACGCAGTTTGACGAATGCCGCGATCCTTGCCAGCGGTGGTGCTCTGACGACCGTTGAGGGTGGTATCGACGCAACGGATCGACTTCTCAACGATCAGGAGACCGGGTCGTCCAATTCAATTCAATCGACTGCGGGCTTTGTTCCCGGCTCCTCGAGTCTTGGCGTCACGCCGGAGTATCTCGGCACGAACGAAATTGATTCCATTTACGTAGGGCTTGATGGGGAATGGGACTCGTGGTTCCTTCTCGGTGGAATCCGTTTTGAGGAGGAAACCCGTGCGTTTGAAATTCCAAGTGGCCGGCGTTCGGTTTCCCAGACCACCACGTCGGATGATATCTATCCCTCTCTCGAGTTTGGCCGCTATTTCGGAGTAAATGATGAAGTCAAACTTTCCCTGAGTTACTCCGAAACGGTGGTTCGTCCCACCTTCTATGAGTTCATTCCGGCGCGGATTCTGGACCTGACCAACCAGAGGGTCTTCGTGGGGAATCGCGACCTTCGTGAGACTCAGGCTCAAAACTTTGACTTCGGGTTGACGTGGAAAAGCGAAAAGAATTATGCGGGCATTAATGTCTTCCATAAGATCATTACCGATCCAATTTTCACCATCAACGACCCGTCGGGGATTGCCGATCGAACTTTTGTGAACCTGGGGGAGACCGAGGTTTCAGGGATTGAACTTGAGGGGAGTTATGATCTTGGTTCCGGTTTCTCGATCACTGGTAACTTGAGCTTTATCGAGACCTCTGCCTCGCCTGGAGTGGTGACAATTAATCGGCAGGATTTTCTGGGAGAGATTGATCGACTCGAAGGTCAGCCAAACATTCTAGGCAACCTTATTCTATCGTGGGAAGATGAGGAGATGGGAGTCTCCTCAAACCTGATCTACAATTACACGGGGGAGTATTTGACTGTTGCCAGCCTTGGTTTTGTAGGGCAACCGGACTCTGCTCTGCCCAATGAGATCCGGAAACCGTTTCACTCGCTCGATTGGAATATCAGTAAAAAGTGGGAATCTGAATGGGCGGACTATACACTCAAGTTTCAGGTTCGGAACATCCTGAATTCAGATGTCGAAGTTGCCTATGAGGGCTTGGCTTCCACTGTCGCCCCCGCCGAAGCGATCTCTCCTGGTCGGGAATTTGGGCTCTCCTTCCAAGCCAAGTTTTAGGCGTGAAGGCTGCGTAACGAACTTGTCACGGAGTTCCAGTTCTTAGATTCGGAACCCGCTGTATTTTTCAAACATAACCAAAGCAAACCGCTGTTGGTTGTAATTTGAAAAACAGTAAGTTCATGAAAAAAGAGACCAAACGCCAATCCTTTACAATGACCGCTCTTTTGGGGGTAGCCATGGTGGGGGCCGCTTCGGCGATGCCCGATGTGATTCTCCCTGACCTGGAGATCACCACTGATACGATCTGGGATTCCGACACCAATGACGATGGTATCGTCGATCAGATCTATTACCTTGATGCGGCTATCATTGTGGGGGATTTCACCGGTGCGACCCGTCCGACTTTAACCATCGCTCCAGGGACGGTGATTGCCGGTTCCGGGTCCGCGACCGGGCAGGATGGACTGGATGTGGGCTCACTTCTGGTGACCCAAAACGGCCGGCTCGTTGCAGATGGAACCGCCGAAAAACCGATTGTTTTTACCAGCGTCTCGGAAGCTGAATTTCTTTATGACGTCGACATTGATGACGATGGTTCGGTGAATACGGTGAAGCCTGATCCCATCGGTGGAGACGACGATGGTTCTGATGGTGGTGAGTGGGGCGGGGTCCTCCTCCTCGGCCGCGCTCCGATCAACTATTACAGCACTCCTACCACGAACTTGAACACAAACGCTGTGGAAGGTTTTGCCCAAAACACCGCAGGTGATGACATTCTTTACGGGGGTGATGATCCGGCTGATGACTCGGGAATTCTCCGCTATGTCAGTATTCGCTTTGGCGGATTTGAATTCGAGATCGATAAAGAGATCAACGGCTTGACCATGGCCGGAGTTGGTTCCGGGACGACCATCGATCACGTCGAGGTAGTCGCCAATACCGACGATGGTTTCGAGTGGTTTGGCGGCACTGTCAACACCAGTCACCTTTTTGCTCTCTACTGCCAGGATGAGTCTTTTGATATTGACGAAGGTCATCAGGGAACCCACCAGTTTTGGTTTGCGGTTCAGTCCAACGACAGTGATTACGGAACTGAAGCGGACGGAGGCAATACCACTGGAAGCAGCGGGACCGGGGTTAAAACGGGTGAGCCGTTGAGCAAGACCCGGATCTTCAATGCAACCTATATTGGTGCGACCGGCGAGGTCGACGAGAGTGGAGCTGGTTCCATTGTCGGTTCATCCGATAGCTTCCGCTTGAAGGATAATTTTGCAGGGCAGTTCCACAATGGGATTTTTACCAGCAGCGGTGACGATATCGTTCGTATTGATGATGCTTCTACGATTGCCCAGGTTGGCAAGAACCTGAACTTCAATAATAATCTCTTTGGCACTCCGGATGACAATGAGACCAGCAACGAAGGTAACGCCAGTGCAACAGCAGAGGCTGAGCTGATTGCCCAGGCTGGCAACGTGACTAATGCTGATATTCAGTTTAATGCGGTGACCAGGAATTCGGTTGGCGAGGTGACGCAAATCGACCCTCGTCCACCGCTTGGATCTGCGGCCTGGACCAATGCTCTCTCCAGCGGAGCGCCGGTCCCTGCGACTTATCGGGGCGCGTTTGGTCTCGAAAACTGGGCTGCCGGATGGACCTATGCTGCCGCCAACGATTTCTTCACCGACGCAGCGCCTGCGCCGGTTGAGATTGAAGTCGTTCTCCCCGAATTATCAATTGATGTCGATACAACCTGGGATTCGGATAGCGATGGTGATGGTGTTGTCGATCGGATCTATCATTTGGATGCCGCCATTATTGTCGGTGACTTCACGGGGAACACCCGTCCGACTTTGACAATCGAGCCTGGTACGGTGATTGCCGGATCTGGTTCTTCCACCGGGCAGGATGGTCTTGATGTGGGATCACTCCTTGTGACCCAAAACGGAATGATCGATGCGGAGGGAACTCCCAACCGGCCAATCATTTTTACGAGTGTCTCCGAGGCTGAATACCTTTACGGTGTCGATATCGATGATGATGGCTCGGTGAATACGGTGAAGCCAGATCCCATTGGTGGTGATGATGATGGTTCTGATGGTGGTGAATGGGGTGGAGTTCTCATTCTTGGTCGTGCCCCGATCAACTATTACAGCACTCCGACGACAAACTTGAATTCAAATGCCGTGGAAGGTTTTGCCCAGAACACCGCAGGTGATGACATCCTTTACGGGGGTGATGCTCCTGATGATAACTCTGGAATCTTCCGTTACGTGAGCATTCGCTTCGCGGGATACGAGTTCGAGATCGATAAGGAGATCAACGGGCTGACCATGGCCGGGGTTGGTTCGGGAACGACGATCGATCACGTTGAGGTTGTCGCCAACACCGATGATGGTTTCGAGTGGTTTGGCGGAACCGTCAACACCAGTCACCTTGTGGCTCTCTACTGTCAGGACGAATCGTTCGATATCGACGAAGGTCATCAGGGAATCCACCAGTTCTGGTTTGCGATTCAGTCCAACGACAGCGATTACGGAACTGAAGCAGATGGAGGCAATACGACTGGAAGTAGTGGGACCGGGGTTAAGACGGGTGCTCCTCTCAGTAGTACCCGGATCTTCAACGCAACCTATGTGGGAGCGACTGGAGAGGTCGACGAGAGTGGAGCTGGTTCCATTGTTGGTTCATCCGATAGCTTTCGCTTGAAGGACAACTTTGCAGGGCAATTCCACAACGGAATTTTCACCAGCAGTGGTGATGATATCGTCCGTATCGACGACGCCTCGACGATTGCCCAGGTTGGAAATAATTTGAACTTCACTTACAATCTATTTGGAACCCCCGATGATGCCGAGACAAGCAACAGTAGCGGTGCCAGCGCCGATGCCGAGGCGGCGCTGATCGCCCAGGCGGGAAATATCACCGACGCAGCCATCAACTTCAGTCTTGAGGTGCGCAATGATGTCGGAGAAGTGATAAAAATTGATCCTCGTCCAAGTGTTGCCGACAGCGCGGCCTGGGGTGGTGAAGTGCTTGCCGGCGCTCCGGAACAAGTTCCATACCGTGGCGCTTTCGGAACCGAGCTTTGGACTGCGACGTGGACCTACGCATCTCGCGAGGGAATTGTGAGTCCCGGCTTCTACTGTGTGGAGACTCCCGATGCTACCTTCATCGGCGAAGTTGTGAGTGGAGCAGAACTCAAGATCACTTCGACTTCGTTCGATGGAACCACCTACACCATCAACTTCGTGGCAGAGGCAGGTTCCAGCTACAAGGTGACCCGGTCATCCTCTCTTGAGGGTGCTTTCGCCGATGTTGCCGGTGCCACCCTTGCCGATGCCCCGGTCAATGCCTCGATTTCTTTCGAGCCCCAGGGCGGCGCAAGCAAGCTCTTCTTCCGGGTGGAGAAGAACTAAGTTCCATTCCTTTCCCAGGCAATCCAATAAAGGAGCCGTTTCGCCGCAAGGTGAAGCGGCTCTTTTTTGTCTCCAGTTTTTAGGATGGATTCTGAAAAGTGACAAACGTGTCACCTGAGGAATTTCTCCATCCTTGAAAGCTCCGGGTTAATAAATGGGCTCACAAATGAAGTTCGCTCTTTTACCTGTCCTCATCGTCTCGTTTTTGCCCCTGCATGCTCAGGATGGCGGGATCGAAGCCAACAAAAAACTCCGGGCCACCGTTCAGAAATGGATCGCCGTCATGAAGGAGACCCAAGAAAAACAAAAAGAGTGGAAGGAAAAGAAAGAGATCCTGCTGGATTCCAAGGCGTCGTTGGAGGCCGAAACCGCCCAGCTTGAAAGCGAGATTTTGGCGGCTTTTGATCGGCAGAAGAAGCTCGATGTGCAGTCCGCGGACAAGCTTGCGGAGAAAAAGAGCTACGATGCCGCCCGCGAAGCACTGCGCGACGGGCTTAATGATCTCGATGCCAAGGTTTCGGCCGTGATTCCTCTTCTTCCAAAACAATTGACCAAGGAGGGTAAGATTGAGAAGGCCATTGCTGATCACCTCGGGTTTGTGAAACGCACCGATAAGGACAAGATTGCGCTGAATGCCCGGCTGACCTCGATGATTACGATCCTGCTTGAGGCGGAGAAGTTTAATCAGGTGGTGACACCGTTCAAGGGCGGAGGGCTCACCGCTGATGTGGGTGGAGATCAAGTCATCCTGGACGGAATCTATTTTGGTCTCGCGATGGGCTTCGCTTCCGACGAACAGGGAAAGGTGGCCTACCGGCTCGACCCAAGTCCCGGAGGTTGGGAGAAGAAGGAAATTTCGGACCCCGAAACGGTGGCGAAAATTCGAGAGTTGATTGATGTGGGAAATGCCAGCGGTGAAGTGCGGTTGGTGGAACTTCCTCTCGAAATCGCAAAGTAGATTTTTTGACATGAAACGCATTTTACTTTCACTTGCTTTGACCGGGGGCGTGTTTGCCCAGACGGCCCAGGAGAAGGCGGAGCAGGATCTTCGTCTTGCCCAGCAGCAACTTCTTTCGCTGCAAGCGGAAATCACCAAAGAAGCGGGAGGCCTGATCAAGGAGGTCGAGACCATTGATGACCAGGTTCTGGCGCAGACCAAGACGCTTGCCGATCTTCTGAAAGCCGAAGACAACGTCGCCGGAGAGCAGCGGCAGTTGAATAACGAGCTGGCACGCCGGAAAGGGGAGTTTGAATACACCCTCTCCACCTTGCGGAGCTTCGGGAGCGGTTTGAAGGATCGAATCCATCCTGCCGAAAAACAATCCTTTGGTGTCGAGCTGGCCAAGCGTCAGAAGATGGCTGACGGTTCAACTGACGATCTCGTGATGGAGATTAGGAATCGTTTGTTCCTGCTTCATTTGTCAGCCGAGCGACTCCAAAATATTTCGGGTGGCGATCGCTTTGAGGGAAGTGCGGTCACTGAAGGTGCTGTGATTAAAGAAGGGAAGTTTGCAGTTGCTGGTCCGCTGGGATACTTTGCCTCCGACGACAACGAGGTATTCGGCTTCACTGCGATCGCGACTGCCGAGGGAGTCGATTATCCAAACCTGGCCCTGGTGAAGGAAGGCGGCGAGCCCATTGCCGATCTGGTGAAATCAGGATCCGCAATCGTTCCGGTCGATGCTTCCATGGGGAAGGCAATTCAGGTGGCGCGCGTTAAGAAATCGATCTCTGACTACGTTGAAGGTGGTGGTCTGGTCGGGTATGGAATCCTTGCGATTGGTCTTTTTGCCCTTTTGATTGCAGTGTGGAAGGTGATTGAGATCAACCGCTTCCCGATTCCGAATCGTAAGAAGCTCAACCTCATTCTTGACGATCTTCTGTCGCACGATACCGACGCCGCCACCGCAAAAGCCAAGGCGTTCAAAGGTCTTGGTGGTCAAATGGTGGAGTCCGGAGTCACCTACTTTTACGACAAGCGGCGGATTCTTGAAGATGCCCTTCTTGAAAAGCTGGGCATGATACAACCAAGACTTGAGCGTTTCCTGCCATTCCTCGCGCTTGTCGCGGCGGCAGCCCCCATGATGGGACTGCTGGGAACGGTTCTCGGAATCATGAAAACCTTTGCGATGATGTCCGCAGGTGGAGCGGGAGATTCCAAGTCCTTCTCAGCGGGCATCAGTGAGGCTCTCATTACCACCGCGATGGGTCTCATCGTGGCCATCCCGGTGATCATTATTCACGGAATGCTTAAGAGTCTTGCGAAGTCCAAATTCGGTCAGGCTGAAGGGGTCGCTCTCTCCATTCTGAACGGCACCACCGAGCTTGATGAATCGCCCGGCAAGGACTCGTCAGATGACGAACCGGAGGATCTTGACGAAGCAGAACTCTCACCAGCCTAATGTTCATTCTCGGTAATCTCCAGGAAGTTGTCGACATCTTCACTGATGGAGGCACCGTCATGACGGCCCTCGCCATTGTGGCCTTCCTGCTTTACACCACCGCGACGGCTTCCTTGTATTTCGTCTTTCGAGGCAATTTAAACCACAAGCAAAAAAGCCAGTGGGCGGATTGGATTAATGATCCCGAGACTGCGGAAGGGCGGGTTGGCGAAATTATTCGCTATGCGATCCACGGAAAGAAGCTCTCGATCAAGCGTGTACAGCGTCGCTTTGACGAGATGCGCGAGATCCTCATCGCCTCGATTGATCGCCGCCTCATCATCATCACCACCCTTGTGGCCGCTGCTCCCATGACCGGACTCCTCGGAACGGTGGGAGGAATGCTGGATATGTTTGATGGTCTCGCCGCCGGGGGCGGGAAGCAGAGTATGGGGCTGATTGCCTCGGGGATGAAAAAGGCGCTTTTTACCACTCTTACCGGGCTCGTCATCGCCCTCCCGGGAATGTTCATGTCCCTCATGGTGCGGGAGCGGCGCAACAAAATTGACACCACTTTGGCGCAGCTTCAAAGCATCATTGTCACTACAAAATTCCGGAACGTATGAGTTTAGTTCGCCGCAGCGGTTCCTCTTTCAGCGAGGATGATGAACCCAAACCCGATCTCTCTCCGATGATCGATTGTGTTTTCATTCTTTTGATTTTCTTCATCGTGACCACCGTTTTCCAGAAGCCTCCGGGTGTTGAGGTGACCCGGGCAAGAGCCAGCAAGGGTGCGCGCCTGGAAAAGAATTCCATCCTCCTCGCGGTGACTGCCGAGAACAAGGTTTTCTACGGCGGACAGGAAGTTGGGGTGGGAGGAGTTCAGAATGTCGTTCGCCCCATGCTTTTGGAGGACGAGGAACTTCCGGTCATTATTCAGGCCGATACCAATGCTTTCCGGGGAATCGTTTCCGATGTCGAGAAGCAGTGTCTTCTTGCCGGAGTGAAGAAGAACAAACTAACCGCAGCCACCCAGTAAGATGCCACTCGGAAAGGATAGGTTTGAAATTGACGACAGCGATCCGGAACCGGATTTGTCGCCGATGATCGATTGCGTCTTCATTCTTTTAATTTTCTTTATCGTGACCGCGACCTTTGTCGAAGAAGACGGGTTTGTCGTGAATCGTCCGGAGGACTCTGAAAATTCGGCCCAGGCAAACGATGATCAAACGCTCGTTCTGGTGATACGCAAGGACAGTCAGATCGTCCATGATGGGCGTGTTGTGCCTCTCAGTGCGGTTCCGGGGATCGTCGAATCGCAACTCCAGCGTGAGGACCGTAGCCCCATCATTATTCAAAGCCATCCGCAGTCACGCAACGGAGTGACTTACGAGGTTCAAAACGCCTGCCTCGAAGGTGGTGCCAAACCCACAAAAATCACCCTTACCGACTCATGAACGTCCGTCACGTTTATCGCCCTCCCCGGAGAAATCGCTTTCTCAGCACCGCCATCATTTTTGGAGGGGGAGCCATCCTGACCTTCATGGTCTTCTACTTCATCCCGCTCATGCAGAAGCTCGAGGAGGGAATGAGACCCGAGGAGCCGGAACTGACCGCAACGGTCGCTCCCGAGCAACCTGAAGAATACATTGAGCCCGAACCCGAAGAGGAGATCGAAGAGGAGGTTGAGGAACCCGAGATCGCGGAAGCTCAAGATGAAGCTGTTGTCGAACCGATGGATCTGGCCGACCTGCAGCTGGGAACCGGTGGTCGTGTTCTCCTGAATGTGACCCCGGCGGTGGCTCTTGGCGGCGGAGGAGGAATGGAATCCACCGGAGTCGACTCCGACCCGGTGGTCAGTTCCAAGGCTCCACTCAACGTGCCCAACGCGGCAAAGAAGGCCCTTCAAAAGCGCGGAACGGTCCGCTTTGTCGTTTCTGGTCTTATCGATGAGAATGGCAAGCTTCTGGAAGCCAAGATCTCCAAGAGTTCGGGGATCCCGGCTCTTGATGAGTCTGCCGTCAAAGCGGTTCGTCGATACAAGTTCAAGGCTGCGGTCCGCAACGGACGCAAGGCCAAGGCCCGCATTAAGATTCCCTTCGAAGTTCGGGTTGGGTGACGTCTTCGTCACAAATCCATCCCTCCCAACCGATCCCGCATTTCACACTCTTCAGTCCTGTCAATGATCCTTCGTTTCCTTTGTCTCTTTTCTCTCGCCGTGCCATCGCTTTTTGCCCAAGCGGTAAAGGTTTCTCCCGAATGGTTCCGGACTCCCGAGTTTCGGAAAAAATTCGTCGGGAGCTATGGCTTCCTTCCCAAGGTCGAGCCCAAGGTGGATCAGGAGGAAGCAGCCCTCATTGCCGAGCTGTCCGAAATCCTTTCGGCCCAGCGTTACAAGGAGGCCGAGACCCGTTTGCTCGCTTTTATCAAAGAAAGAAAGAATCCGGTCGATCCCGAGGTTGAGGCCAAGGATGTGTCGGCCGCTCTCGTTTTTACTCTGGGTAACCTCTACTATCAAAATGGACGCACGGCTGAAGCCGAGTCCGCTTACAAGACGGCCATCAAGCGCTTTCCCGAATACCGTCGCGCGCACAAAAACCTGGCTCTTCTTTATGCCCGGTCCGATCGCATGACGCAGGCCAAGCCACACTTGATCAAAGCGATGGAGCTGGGTGATGCCGACCACCTCAGCTACGGGCTTTTGGGGCACGCGATGTTGGCCGAAGAAAAGGCACTCGCTGCCGAGGCTGCCTTTCGCCAGGCCTACCTGACCAACCCGGACGAGAAGGATTGGCAGGTTGGATTGGTGCAGGCTCTTTTGGTCAAGGAGGACTGGGCCCAGGCCGCCAGCATGATGCAGTCATTGATCGATGATAATCCTGCCGATCCCGTGATGTGGAAGCAGCAAGCCAACTGCTATATTCAGATGGGGGATGTCATGCGGGCTGCCGAAAACTACGAGGTTCTTCGACTGAAGGGGATTGCCGACGAGGCTTCCTTGAACACCCTCGGTGACATTTATTCCAATCAGGAGGAACCGCTTTTGGCTCTGGGAGCTTACCTCAGCGCGATTCGTCTCAGTGACACCGTTGATGTTGATCGCACCCTAAAATCGGCCGGCTATCTTTTGCAGCTTGAGGCCCCCCAGGAGGCTGCCAAATTGATGGCGACATTGCGGGCCAAAGCGGGGGAGACCCTCAGCAAAGACCAGAAGGTGGCAGCTTTTGTAGTTGAGTCGGATATTGCTGATGCGGAAAAGCGTTATGAAAATGCCGCCGAGTTGTTGAAACAAGCGCTGTTGGTGAGTCCTGCCAGTGGCGAAAGTCGCCTCAAGCTTGGGGAGATGTACACCAAACTCGCCGAGGAAGCGACCGATGACGAGAAGATCAAGACGCTCAAGGTGGAAGCCCGCACGGCCTTTAAGCAAGCCACCGGCGACACTGATCCCAAGGTGGGATATAAGGCAAACCTCCGGCTCGCGAGTATGCTCGTGAAGGCCCAGAAATACACCGAAGCCCTGCCATTGATCGAGGAAGCGATTCGATTGAAAACCGGGGGCAAGGAATCAATCGAGCAATACAAGCGCCGGGTGGAACGCGCCGCCGCCCGTCAGAGGGAGAGAGAAGAGCGTCTCGAGCAGAAGCGTCGTGAAACGCGCGAGGCTCTTGAAAAAACCGAGGAGGCAGAGGCGAAGGCCGGGGAGGAAAAAAAGGCCAAGGACGCCAAGATCAAGGAAGCAAAAGAGGGCGATGGGAAATCAGGCGCTCAAGATGACGAAAAGAAGGAAGGGGAGTGATGAAGGCTGGATTCTTGATGTTCTCCGCCGCCCTGGTTTTACCGACAGGAGCGAATGAAGCGCTAAAACTCCTCGAGCAGGAAGCGGATTCAGCACAAAACGTTTTTGAGCAGGCGGCGCGTCTTCCAGCCTCCCGCAAGGCCCTTGAGGTGAAGGCGGAGAAACTGGAGCCGGTGAACGTTCAGTTCCCCACGCGATGGCGGACCGAGTTGGCTCCCAAGTTTCCGATCGAAGCGGGGTCGCGAACGACTTTTGCGCCCCGCGGTTTGTTCGAGTATCAGGTCTACGATCGTTCCCTTGGAAAGGGAACCAAATTGAGTCGGGCCCGGGTTGGAATGGCTCTCCAGACCTATTACGGAATTGAAATCCTGGCAGACGCCCTTTTGTCGAGCTCGGGCCAGTACGAAGGTTGGGAGACATTGCGTGCCAGCGTTCCCATTGGCGAGGAAATGCGCCTTACCGGCGGTAAGTTTCCTCCCCCGTTTTCGACCGAATACAGTCGCGATGCGGCAGTTCGATGGTTCCCGACTCTCTCGCCATTGGCAGCACAGATGGCTCCCGCAAGCAGCCTTGGATTTATGTTTGAAGGCAGAGGATCAAAGCTGGACTGGAAGCTTGGATGGTTTGGTTCCGAAGTTGATCGCAGCCTTCCCTCGCTTGACGGTGACGGCTATATTCTGGCGAGCATTGCAAGTTCCCGGAATCGAGGAGGAGTCGAAGGCGCTCCTGAGGCCAACTATCAACGGTGGCACCTCGATTATATCTACAATATGGATGGTTCCACAAGTGAGAGTATCGAGCAGGGCTATCGTCATCTGCTTTCCGCGGGCGCCGAGTATAGCTCGGGGCGCTTTGATTTTTACACCGAGTTTCTCGCTGCCCGTGGTTCCGGCAATACTGCTTACGGGGTTACCGCTGCGGGCCGTTACTGGCTCCTCCAGGATGCGGTGAGCTTCGTTTCCCGCTACCAATATGCCCGTTCCCGCGACCCGGGTGGGATTTATTCCTACTGGGGAATTCCGGACACTGGATCGGACGCCATTTTCCCGACTGCCTTCCCCGAGGTTACGACGGCTGCGCAGTTGAGCTCGATCTACGCCGGGGTGAACATTCACTTTGATGATGACAATCTCATCCTCGGCACCGGAGTGGAATATCGTTCGCTATCCGAAGTGGGGGAGGACAACGAGACCTTGAGCTCCTGGGGATGGAACACTTTTGCCAGATACGCCTTTTAAAACCACCAATACCATGACCACAAAGAAATTCCTCATGACGGCCCTGACCGGCCTTTCTCTTTTCGTGCCTGCTTCGGCAGTTACCGTTGATACCGATTCCCTGGGCGCGGCCCTGAACGGCTGGCGTAAGAATCGGACCGCATCTTACAGCATCGATAACCATTCCTACCTTACCCACAAACCCACGGTGACCCCAAATGCCGGGGGTGGGATTTTCGTTTCGACCCGCGTCGAGCACAAGCCACGCTTCGGCAAGAAGCTGACCTCATACATTGAGCTCAATTACAGCGCTGACGGGGCTCTGCAGTCGGCCCAGATCCGGGTGATGTCCGGTGACATGCGTCTGAATTCCGGGCTGATTTCGCGCCCCGCTTTGAAGGCTCCACCTGCTGCGGGCGAGGCTCCCGAGCTCGATCTGGAACCATGGCATTCTCCCACCACCAAGATGGTGAATGATCTTTTTACTTCTCTCGACACCGAGTTTGCGAAGCTTTCCAAGCGTGATCAGGAAGGGAAGAAAGATGTTTTCAGCCGGGTCTTTGGGAAAGGATACCAGAGTGCAGATCTGGCGGCTGCTCTTCGTCACAATACGAATTTGCTTCTTGGCTACACCCGATAGCTGCTCGAAAACCTCCAGGAAAAAAGCTCCCAATCCGCGAGGATTGGGAGCTTTTTTTTGAATCAAAGAAGAACTACGCGAGGCCGGATCTTTCGAGAAGAGCGGTTTGCTCGGGATCGCGGCCCATGAACTGCCGGTAGGATTCGTCGACGGGGCGCGAATTTCCTTTGGCCAGGATTTCTTTTCGAAAGCTCATGCCGGTCTCGGAATTGAGCACGCCTTCCCGGCTGAAGCGGGTGAAGGCATCGGCATCGAGAACCTCGGCCCACTTGTAGGAATAGTAACCCGCGGCGTATCCAACCGGTGAGGAGAAGAGATGGTTGAAGCGACGTGCCATCGAGGGACCCTGGGTGGCCAGTTGGGCTTTGTAGTCGGCAAGGATTTCTCGGTCCACCTCGTCGAGATCTTTACCGAGATATTTCTCCGGATGAACGTGCAATTCGAGATCGAGTTTTCCGAGAGAGAGTTGTCTCATGAAAGCTGTGGCGGACATGTAGTTGCGGGCCGCGATCATCTTGTCGAAGAGTTCGTCGGGGATGGTTTCTCCGGTCTCGTAGTGTTTGGCGAAGAAGTCGAGTGATTCCCGGTCCCAGCAGAAATTTTCCATGATCTGGGATGGTAGTTCGACGAAGTCCCAAGGGACATTGACGCCGGCGAGCGACTTGATCTCGACGTCGGACAGAAGGTGGTGAAGGAGGTGGCCGAACTCGTGGAAGACGGTCTCTACTTCGTTATGAGTGAGGAGGGCTGGTTTGTCTCCTGTGGGCTTGGACATGTTGCCGCAGATGAGTCCAAGATGGGGGGTTCGGGGAATAGGTTGCCCGGTTTCGAGGTAGTTCATCCAGGCTCCGCCGCGTTTTGATTCGCGAGGATGCCAGTCGGCGTAGAATGAGCCGAGGTGGTCGCCGGATGCGCTGTCGTGGATCTCGTAAAACTTCACTTCAGGATGCCAGGTCTCCGCTTCGGAATTAGAGATTTTGATGCCGAAAAGCTTGGAGGTGAGCGAGAAAAGGCCGTCCATGACCTGATCAACAGGGAAGTAGGGGCGGAGGGCTTCGTCATCGAAGTCGTAGAGTTCCTTGCGACGCTTCTCGGCCCAGTAAGAGACATCCCAGGGCTCCATGGGACCGCTTTCGGCTCCGGTTTTTTCCATCCAGTAAGCTTCGAGGCTCTTCATATCATCTTTGAAGCTCTCGCTGATTTTGGCGTGAAGGTCTTCGGTGAATTCGAGTGCGCCGGTTCCGGACTTGGCCATGCGGCGATTTAGCACGTGGTCGGCGAAATTATTGAAGCCAAGAAGTTCGGCCTTCTCCTGGCGCAGTTTCAGGATGCTCCAGATGTTTTCGGTATTGTCGTTGTCGCCACCGTGTCCGATGGTGCCTCCGCCTTCCCATATGTTTTTGCGCAGCTCCGTGCTCTCGGCATATTGCATGACGGGATACATCGAGGGGAATTGCTGGGTGAAACGCCACTGGCCTTCTTTGCCTTTGCTTTTGGCGTCCTCGGCCGCGCCGGTTTTTGCGGATTCGGGGAGGCCTTCCAACTTGGCTTCGTCTTCGATGTAAAGTTCCCAGGCGTTTGTGGAATCGAGGACGTTTTCACCGAACTTTTGGGTCACTTTGGCTAGTTCGCTGTTGATTTCGAACATACGCTTTTTGGATGCAGGATCGAGGTCGGCTCCGGCTGCTTTGAAGTCGTCGCAGGTTTCCTGAACGAAACGTTGTTGGATTTCGGAGAGTGAGTTGACGGCCTCGGATTCCGAATAGGATTTAAGGACCTTCCAGAGTTCGTCATCGAGAGAGATTGAAGAAGAGAATTCCGAAACGAGCGGGAGCATTTCGTTGAGAGCTTCGCGGAGTGCGTCGGAGTTGGCGACAGAGTCAAGATGGTTGACTCGTCCCCAGGAGCGGTCGAGATCGTCGGTGGCGGATTCCAAAGCTCCGAAGGTGTTTTCAAAAGTGGCTTCACCGGGAGTGATGGCCTTGATGGCATCGATGTTCGCCCTGCCGGTTTCGATGGCCTTGGAGACGTCGGTCTTGATGTGACCGGGAGTCAGGGTGGACCATTTGATTTTGAAATCCTGTGCGAGGAAGGGATGGGAATCGCTCATGGCGATGATTTAGACGATCCCGCTGGAATTGCAATGCAGTCGTTCATTGACGGCGAGGCCTGCGAGGTGGCCGGTGGTCCAGGCTGATTGGAAATTGAAGCCGCCGGTGACGCCATCGACGTCGAGGACTTCGCCGGCGAAGTAGAGGTTGGGGACGGACTTGCTTTCCATCGTTTTAAGGTTGAGATCATCCAGCGATACTCCTCCGCAGGTGACAAATTCTTCTTTGTTGAGACTTTTGCCGGTGACTTTAAATTTGGCTGCGGCCAATTCGTGGGCGAGGCGTTCCGATTGCTCCCGGGTGAGGTTTGCCCAGGTCGTTGCTTCGGTGATCCTGGCGGCTTCGGTGAGGCGTTGCCAAAGTCGGCGGGTGATGCCTTCGATAATACTGCGTTTTTCGACTTTTCGTTTCCCGTGTTCGCGGCGTTGTTCCGCGAATTTCCGCTGGAGGGAATCCGGTGTCTCGCTACCGGTCCAATTGACTTCGAGGTCGAAGTGGTAATCGATTTCCGAGAGTTCCCGGGCTCCCCACGCCGAGGCTTTGAGGGTAGCTGGGCCGCTGAGTCCCCAGTGGGTGATGAGGAGAGGGCCTTGCGTCTCGATTTTTCCGGCGCGGAGCGAGGCGTTGGGCACTGAAACTCCCGGAAGTCCGTGAAGGCGGTAGTCTTCGATCTTAAAGGTGAAGAGGGAGGGAACGGAAGGGCTGAGTTTATGGCCGAGATCTTCGGCGGGAATGCGGGCGTGCTTGCTGCGAATTCCGCCGGTAGCCACGAGGAGCGACTTGGTGAGGTAGGTGGTGCCTTCGGTTGTTTTGAGTTGGAAAATCCCGTCGACCATACGGACCTTTTCCACGCCACACCGGGTGTGCCAAGTGACGCCGTTTTCTCGGGCGGCGGAGGTCAGCGCGTTGATGATGGTTTCGGAATTGTCGGTGGTCGGGAAGATGCGGCCATCGGACTCGACTTTCAGTTCCACGCCCTGTTCTTCAAACCAGGTGATGGTGTCCGCGGGTTGGAAACGGTGAAAGGCACCGATGAGGCTTTTGACTCCGCGGGGATAGTTTGCGACAAGTTCGCGCGGGTCGTAACAGTCGTGAGTGACATTACATCGTCCGCCACCCGAGATGCGGACCTTGGTAAGGATTTCAGGACCGCGTTCGAGGATGAGGATATTTTGGAGGCCGGCTTGGGCAGCCGAGATCGCTCCGAAGAAGCCTGCGGCGCCGCCTCCGATCACGATCAGGTTGTGGGGATGTGGCGAGGAACTCATCGCGCTGAGCAAATCGGAAATTTCCCGGAGTGCAATTCTTCATTCGAGTGCCTAGAAGAGGTCCATGAAAGGTGAGATTTTTCTCGAGATGCGTGGAATCAAGAAAAGCTTTGGTGATCAGGTGGTGCTTCGCGGGGTGGATCTGGATGTCAAACGAGGAGAGATATTGGTGTTGCTTGGGGGCTCGGGTGGTGGGAAAACGGTGCTGATGAAGCATATGATGGGACTGCTTCAGCCGGATGAGGGGACAGTGACCCTGGAAGGAAGAGTAATCTCGGATCTTTCCGAGCGGGAGCTAAGTTGGGCCCGGAAAAAGATCAGCATGATGTTTCAAAGCGGGGCCTTGTTTGACTCGATGACGGTCGCGGAGAATGTTGCTTTTCCGCTGCAGGAGGCCGGGGTCAGGGATCCCGACGAGTTGGCCCGTCGGGTGGGTGAGGCCCTCAAAATTGTCCGTCTGGAAGGTCAGGAGAACAAGATGCCCGCTGATCTTTCTGGAGGGATGCGCAAGAGGGTGGCTTTGGCACGGGCGGTGGTGGGGGAGCCGTGTTGTGTCCTTTATGACGAGCCTCACGCGGGGCTGGATCCGGTGACCGGGGATTCGATTGATCATCTCATCAAGGATCTGGCGCATGATCACGGCATTACCAATGTGGTGATTACTCATGAAATGCGCAGCGCTCTTCGAATTGCGGATCGTCTCGTTTTTATGAAGGATGGCCTGAATTACTGGGAGGGAACCCCCGATGAGTTAAAGGCCAGCAAAGATCCGGTGCTGGTGAATTTCGTGGAAGGGCGTTCGGAGGATTCGGATTTGTGATTTAGGCTTCGAGGGGGCATAGTTCCGCCATGGCGACCAATTCTAAAAAGACCGAAACGCTGGTTGGGGTCTTTCTTTTCCTCGGGCTCGCGATGCTCGGGACGATCATTCTCCTGTTCGGGAATATCGGCGATCTTTTTAAGAAGCGCTATGAAATCAAAGTGAACTTCAAGGAGGCTGCCGGCATTATCAAGGGGAGCACCGTACGTCTGAGGGGGGCCAAGATCGGAGAAGTGGCGGAGAAACCCAAGCTGGTGGATGGCTCAATGATTCAAGTGATTCTCGCGATCGATGAGGATCATCGTATTGAAAAGGGGGCCTTTATGAGGATTAGCCAGGCCAGTCTTCTTGGGGATAAGGAAATTTTGATCACGCCGCCTGCGATCGGGACGGACGACTTCATCGAGCAAGGCGAGACGGTCAAGGGGGCCGGGCCGGGTGGTCTTGATTTTCTCCAGAGCGAGGCTGAATTGATCGCGGGAAGCACGCGGGAGGTTATTGAAGCTGCAGAGGTGGCGCTTTCAAAAATTGAGGAGTCAGTTGATGAGGTGAAGACCGTGGCTTCCAAGCTGTCTAAAACGGTGGACAAGGTGAACGGGCAGATCCTTTCGGCTGAGAATATCCGGAGGTTCGACGGGACGCTCGCGAATCTTGAAAAAACGTCGGCCTCATTTGCGAAGCTTGGGGAAAAACTTGAGCCGGCGATCGGGGATTTTCGATTGGCGATCAACGAGGTTCGAGAGACCAATCAAACGGCACAATCGGCGATCGCACGGGTGAGCCCGGCGCTGCAAGAGGTCCCGCGGGTTCTGTCCTCCATCGAGCGCACGGCCGATTCCGCAACGGCGGCCATTGAGAAAATCGACGATCAGGATGGTGCCTTGGGAGCTTTGGTCTCTGATAAGCAACTCAAGACCGACATGAAGGATTTCGTTCGTAATCTCAAAAAGGGAGGGATTCTTGGCTACAAGGACGAGGAGGAAAAGGAAGAGGATCCCCGTGATCGTTTCCGCGGGAGGCGCCGGTAATCCGGGCGTATTCCATTCTCGTCAGAGCGTCGAGGTTTGCTCATGATCCCGGGCATGCGTTTGCTTAATTCCTTCTTTGTTGTAGTTCTTCCGCTCTCTTCGCTCATGGCCCGTGAGCCGGTGGAGGTGATCCCCGCGGATTCCGAAATTGCCGGTTCGGGACCGGTTCGGCGATACGATTGGTTTCGGAATCTCTGGAAAAACAAGCGCACGGCCTGGGCAAAGGAAGTCGAAGCCAAGCAGGGGGCATTGGTGTTTTTGGGAGACTCCATCACCCAGGGGTGGGGCGATGACTTGAAGGGGGCGTTTGGTAAGACCAAGGTGGCCAATCGGGGGATCAGCGGGGACACAACCCGGGGAATGCTTTACCGGATGCCGGAAGATGTGCTGGCCCTCAAACCAACCGGAGTGGTGCTTTTGATGGGAACGAATGATCTTGAGGAGGGGGCGACCCCGGAGGTGATTGCGGGAAATCTCAAGCTCATTCTTAAGGGGCTTAAAGCCTCGAACAAAGAGATGCCGATTATTCTTTGTAACGTTTTCCCGAGTCATGAGTCGAAAAGACGTTCGGCGGAGCAGATTAAAAAAATCAATGCGCTCTACGCAGAGGCTGTGAAGGGGGACAAGCAGGTCACTTTAATCGATACTTGGTCGATGTTTGCCAATGAGGATGGAAATGCGCGGAAGGCGGAGTTCCCGGACCTGCTTCACCCCAACGCATTGGGGTACGAAATGTGGGCAAACACCCTGCGTCCCGTTCTTGAGACCCTGGACCTCGTTGAGGTTCCCGTGGATGACTTTAAACCCGAGGAGGGATACGAACTTCTCTTCAACGGAAGCGATTTAACGGGGTGGGGATACCGGAATAAAAAGACGTTTGCGAAGACGGAAGATTTTGATGGAAAGGTGGCGAGTAGTGAGGGGCGCTACCTGGCGAAGGATGGTCGTCTCATCGTGACCACTCCGCCGGAAGGACGAAGTTTTACCCAGCTTTGGACACACCAGGAGTTCGATATGGATTTTACCCTGAAGCTTGAATTTCGTGCCAATGCGAATGCGGATAGCGGGGTCTTTATTCGCCGTCCCCAATTGCAATGCCGCGACTATCTGGTCGCCGGGCCATATAAGGATCTGAAAAGCTACAAGCCGGGTGATTGGAATGAAATCGTGGTTGTCGTCAAAGGACGCACGGCGCACTGCACGTGTAACGGGGAGGTTCTCGAGAAGGAGTTCAAGCTACCCGCCAGTGGGCCGGTTGGGCTGGAAGGAGATCGCGGTCAGATGGAATATCGCCGGATCCGGATCAAGAAGTGAATCCGGGAGTGCCCTGAATTCAAGGGGGGAAGGATTGTTGCTCTGGCGGGAGCGGACGTCGGTGACGCCCAGACTAATGGTGCTGGAATTTCGGAACCATCCTCCCTTCTTGGTGTGATCAGTAAGTCAGATTTTGAGAGAGGGTGGTTTGAAGACAGTCGCTTCGTCATTTGACCTTGCGAAGCGGGTGGATGTTGACCGGAACACCGGGGCTGTAGAGTTTGGAAATCGGCTCGCCGCTCACCGCGAAATTGCCCCACTCAATAGGGGCGGTGCTATATTCCCCGACCTTGGCCCCGGTGAATTGATAGGGCTCGTGATGCACCTGACCGCAATGAATCTTGCCGTTCCGTGATTCTGAAAAAAGGAGGTAGCGCTCCAGGAGGAAGAATTCCAGCGAGCCTGGCTCCGCAGTCCGAAGGGTGCCGGAGCCTTCGTAGTCGTAAATAGCTTCTTCGTCCCGGCCCTTTCGCTGACAGCGGTAAATCGAACCTGCGGCCGACATCCGGGCATGCCGGTAGGGAAGGTGGAAAAATTTTCGGGCCAATTCGACTGCGATCGGCTGGTCGCAATCGAGCGAGAAAAACCAAACGCCCGGCCGACCGTGCTCGTCGTAAACGTAAGCGCGGACGTTCAATTCGAGGAAATTGGAAAGCCACGGCATTTGCGGCAGAAAGCGGGGGCGGACTTTTCGCATAAAAAAGGGCACGAGCCCGAGGTAGGTTTTGCCCTTATGCAAATCGACCGAGAGCCGATCCGGGATTCTTTTCGTGATTTCACCCGGGTCGATCTCCCAGTGAAGAAAAAGGAGATTGCTCCACGTCTGAAACATGACAGGGGAGCCGGTGGGCTTTTCGCGGACAGCAAGTCGGTCCTCTAGGGCGGGAGTTCTCATTGAAGTACCATTGATACTCGTATTTCCACGATGAGCAACGCTTGCAATTCCGTCATCGACCTGCTTTATCTCCGCTTCACATGGCAGACGAAAAAGACCGTAAAACCCTAGAGGAACGCCACCAGATGTCCGATCTGGAGCGCTTGCGCCACTCCTGTGCTCACGTGCTGGCGACCGCGGTTTCGCGGATCTGGCCGGATGCTCAGTTCGCTGCCGGCCCCCCGGTTGAAGGTGGATTTTATTACGATGTCGATCTCGGGCACCGGATTACGCCCGATGACTTTGCTCAGATCGAGGCGGAGATGAAGAAGGTGGTGAAGGAAAATGCTCCCTTCGAGCGCATCGTGGTTAGTCGTGACGAAGCGATGGCTTTGGCCAAGTCGGGCCGTTTGGCCTCGGTGGCCGAGCGCGAGGTGGAGTCGGTTTTTAAAGTCGACCTCCTCAATGACATTCCCGAGGACGAGGAAATCTCGATTTTTAAGAATGGTGATTTTTGGGATCTTTGCGCCGGCCCGCACGTGGGCCGCACCGGGAATTGCAAGGCCTTCAAGGTGATGTCGGTTGCCAGCGCGTTTTACAAGGGCGACAAGGACAAGCAGTCGCTCCAACGAATTTACGGGACTTGTTTCAAGAATCGGACGCTTCTTGATGAACACCTCGAGCGACTTGAAGAAGCCAAGAAGCGCGATCACCGCCGTCTCGGCAAGGAGATGAATCTCTTCGCCTTTGATGAGTCGGTGGGGCAGGGGCTTCCGCTTTGGAAGCCGAAAGGCGGAATCATTCGCCGCGAGTTGCAGGATTTCATTTCAGAGGAGCTCGACAAACAAGGCTACTTTCAGGTCTTCACCCCCCATATTGGCAAGTTGGATCTTTACCGGACCTCCGGGCACTTCCCGTATTACGAGGACAGCCAATTCCCGCCCATCGTGGAGCGGGACGCCATGAAACAACTCGCTGATGACGGCGCGAAGTGCAGTGACCTGGTGAATTTTATTTCCACCGGCGAGATTGAGGGCTTCCTCCTCAAGCCGATGAATTGCCCGCACCACATCAAGATTTTTGACAGCGAACATCGTTCTTATCGCGACCTGCCGGTGCGGCTCGCGGAGTTCGGAACTGTTTACCGTTGGGAACAATCCGGCGAGCTCGGAGGGCTGACCCGCGTGCGGAGTTTTACCCAGGACGATGCCCATCTTTTCTGCACCCCGGAGCAGGTGGGCGATGAAATCCAAGGGTGTTTGGGGCTCGTCAAAAAGGTCCTCAGCACTCTTGGGATGACTGATTACGGGGTGCGACTTTCTCTCCGCGATCCCGACAGCGACAAATACGTCGGTGATCCCGCGAATTGGGATAAGGCCGAGGCCGCGCTGCGCGAAGCCGTCCAGACTCTCGGCGTGGATTACACCGAGGAGCCCGGAGAGGCCGCCTTTTACGGTCCCAAGATCGACTTTGTGGTCAAGGACGTCATCGGGCGTGATTGGCAGCTCGGAACGGTCCAGGTGGACTACAATCTGCCGGAGCGATTTGATCTCAGCTACGTCGGTTCGGACAATACAGCACACCGCCCGGTCATGATCCACCGTGCTCCCTTTGGTTCACTGGAGCGATTTGTCGGTCTTCTGATCGAGCACTTCGAAGGCAAGTTCCCCACGTGGCTCGCTCCCGAGCAGGTGAGGGTGCTTCCGATCTCGGAAAAGTATTCCAGAGAGGCTGATGAACTGGCCAAGGAACTCGCCGAGGTGGGCGTGCGCGTGACCGTCGATCATGCCGGTGACAAAATTGGTGCCAAGATTCGTCTTGCACGCATGGACCGGATTCCCTATCTTGCCGTCCTCGGTGCCCGCGAGGTGGAGGAAAACTCCGTTAGCGTGCGCCATCGGGATCAAGGCGATCTCGGTAGTATTTCCACGAATGATTTCGTCAGCAAGATTTCCCAAGACATCTCCAGCCGGTCGCTTTGATCGCCGGCTGTCATCCAGCCGCGTGTCCCACGTATGAGAGATGATTCTTGCATGCGCCCCGATTGGGGCGATTCTGATCCTTTGGGACTCAAGGTGGCCTCGTGCCTGCTTGGTTCCTCCCCCCGATAACCACAACCTGCCAAGACCATAGCTAAGAAGAAAAAGAAGTTCAAAAGAGCACGTCGGGATATGACCCGGGTGAACGAGCGTATTCGTGCTCCCAGAATCCGTGTTGTTTACGGTGAAGACAGTCAACAGCTCGGTGTCATGACGACTCGTGAAGCCATTGATAAGGCCAAGTCCGTAGGGCTCGATCTCGTTGAGATCGCTCCCAAAGCTGATCCTCCGGTTTGCCGGATTGTCGACTACGGAAAGTATAAATACGAGCAGTCCAAGCTTAAGAAGACTTCGAAGAGCAAAGGTCCGGTGAAGATGAAGGAAGTGAAATTCCGCGTCCGCACCGAGGAGCACGATTACAACATCAAGTGCGCTCGTGCCGAGAAATTCCTCGACGAGGGCAACAAGGTGCGTGTCCAGCTGCAGTTCCGTGGTCGCGAAAATGCCCACCGTGACATTGGCTTCGAGGTCATGGAGCGGGTCAAAAACGATCTCGCCGGAATGTCCCACGTCGACATGGAGCCCAAGTTGGCCGGACGTGCCATCGGGATGGTTCTTTCACCAATCCCGGCCGAGAAGCGCGAGCGTCGCTTCATGCTTTCCCACGGCGAGCTGATTCACGAGGACGAGGCCAGGGATCACGAGTTTGACGACGACGATGACATTGACAACGAAGAGGCCCACGAAGGCGAAGAGGAGTAGGATCCCTTTTTCATCCTCTGATGCTGCTGCTCTTCGATATTGACGGCACCCTGGTTGATGCCGGAGGTGCCGGTCTCACCGCTCTGAAAGAGGCGGCGACCGAGGTTTTTGGTATGGAGGGGCCGCCTCTCGATCTCGCAGGGAGTACCGACGGCGGCATCGTCCGTGGATTTTTTGAGCACTTTGGGCGAGACTATGATCCGGAGGTTGAGGAGGAGTTTTACCAATCCTACCTGTCCCGGATGAGCTCCAATTTGGGAGATCCCAAGTTCGGAGGCCGTCTTCTTGACGGGGTGACCGGGGTATTGGCCTCACTCGAGGAAGACGGGCACACCCTGGGTCTCCTGACCGGGAATATCGACAGGGGTGCCATGATCAAAGTGGCACATTATGGAATCGCCGGGTACTTTCAATTTGGGGCTTATGGAGATGATCACTGGGACCGGAATATGCTGGGTCCGATCGCGCTGAAGCGGGCCGAGGAATCGACCGGGAGAAGGTATTCTTCTGATGAAACGCTGGTGATCGGCGATACCCCGAAGGACGTCGCATGTGCTCATGCTTTCGGAGCAAAATGCATCGCGGTCGCGACCGGAAGTTTCAACACAGAGCAACTCGTCGCCTGCGGAGCAGATCGGGTTGTTTCTGATCTCGTCGGTTTCTCGCTTTAAGAAAGGTAGCCGAAAGCTCCGGCTTTTGGAGTCCCTGCGAATCTCGAAAGCTGGAGCTTTCGGCTACTCCTTAGACCATTTGCCAGAAGTGATTGCGGGAAAAGGGCGAGACTGTGGGAATTGAGTGCAAGGCGCGAGGAAGGTCCGTATGAACATACGCAACTGACGAGCAACGCCGCAATCGGATCCCACGGGCCGGAAGTCTGTAAGCCCTCCCGCGCAGCGGCTGATCCTCTCGACACAACAATCCCCGTTTTCACGTAAGGACTTTTGGCAGATGGTCTAAAAACGGAAGTCTTTACCGAAGTAAATTTTGCGTGCGGTTTCGTCGTTTACCAAGTCATCGGAAGAGCCTTCGAGCATGACTTTTCCTTCCACCAGCAGGGAGGCGCGGTCGACGATGTCGAGGGTTTCTCGTACTTGGTGGTCGGTGATGAGGATGGACAGGCCGTCGGTGTCCCGGAGTTCGCGAATGATCTTGTGGATTTCCTGAACGGCAATCGGGTCGATCCCGACGAATGGTTCGTCGAGAAGCAGAAGTTTTGGATCGGTGCAAAGGCAGCGGGCGAGGGAGAGTCGGCGTTTTTCTCCGCCCGAGAGAGCCAGGGCCATGGACTTGCGAACGTGACCGATGCCAAAGCGATCGAGGAGAGAGTCGGCCCTCTCGTTACGCTGCTTTTTCGACATGCCCTTCCGCGTTTCAAGAACAGCCAGCAGGTTGTCCTCGACGCTCAGTTTTCTGAAAATCGATTCTTCCTGCGGGAGGTATCCCATACCGTGCCGCGCCCGCTTGTGCATGGGTTGGCGGGTGATTTCCTGCGAAAGAAAGGAGACTCGTCCGTGATCGGGGCGAACCAAGCCGGCGACCATATAAAAGGTGGTGGTTTTCCCCGCTCCGTTGGGGCCAAGCAAGCCCACGATTTCGCCCGGATTTACACGAAGATCAACATCATCGACGACCTTCCGGCCGCCGTATGATTTCTGGAGTCCTTCGACCTGCAGGAGAGGGGATGCTTTGCTCATTTGTTCCTTAATTCTTTTTGGGAGGGAATCCGACCTTGGTGAGCCATCCGGTGGGACTCCATTCGACAAAGAGGGTTTGGCCGCGGACGACGGCTTTGATCCATGCGTCGTCGGAAACGGAGGTCATGGCGTATGAAGTGTCCTTGGCATTTTTGTCAGTGACGTCGCCCATCATAAAGCCGATTTTCTTCCCGCGAAAAGTGATCGTTGAATTCTCCAGTTCGCCGTCTTTACTCATTTCATAAAGAGCATCATCTCCGCCCATATAGACCTTTTGCCCGTCTTCGGTCTTGCCGTTGACCCGGACATTGCCGCTCGCCGTGAATTGTTTGAGGTCTCCAAACCCTCCAAATTTGGCGAGAGGATCTTTTTTCTCATCGGGGGTTTCCGGTTTCTCTTCCGTCGCCTTTTTTTCGGGTGGGTAGAATAGGGCTTTGAGCTGTTGGTCACAGGTCATGGTAAGCCCTTTGCCCTGGATTTTCACTTTGCCCAGATAGTCAATGGTATAGGATTCACCGTCCAGATAGATGCCCTTGCTGCAGGAGATGAGAAGGGAGTTGGGGTCTGGCTCAAAAAGCCCATCAAGCGGGTCTTTGGCCTCATCTTCGGCGGGCGTCGGGGCGTCGAGTTGGGAGATGAGTGCGGATTGATCGACAGAGGTTAAGAATTCCGCCATTCGACGGGCCGAGGCCTTGTTGAGTGCTTCTGCTTTCTCATAGCCTTCGATCGCACCAAGATCAGGGGTTTTTTTGGGTTTAACGAGGCGTTCAAAGCGCTCGAGTTCTTCATCAGTGACGCGGGCGGGGGGCGCTGCGACCAAAACAGGGATGGCTGCGAGGAGAATGAGAGGGTGGAGTTTCATGGGGCTTTCTTTTCTTTCTTTGGCGGGATTGTAAATTTGGAGGTGGCCGGTCCCAGCAGGATGGCCTGCCCGGTGGCGAGGGAGAAAATACCACCCTCGGATTTGGCTGCGAATTTCCCATCGGAGCCAATCATAAGGACCTCGCTTTTGGCAACGAGTTGTTCTTTGTCGACGAGGTAGTCGGCAGTGGCGATGGTGGTCGTGCTCTTGATTTCGCCTTCTTCGTCGAAGAGCCAGAGCTTCAGGTCGTCGCCTTTGAGAATGGTCGTTTCGGTGCGGACATCATCTGCGACAGTGAGTTCTCTGATTGTAAGAAGTGAGACTTTATTTTCATCATCATCCAAATAGGGAAGAACGAGGTCTTCGATGACAGCTCCGGCGGGGACGTTGAGGAGGGATTTCTTTTTTTCTTCGGCCGGATCCCTATCCTTGGATTTTTGTTGGGCTTGTGGTCTCACCCGCTTCCTTTCCTCCTGACAAGAGGGTAGGACGACGAGAAGCGAAAGAAGAAGGAGACCTTTCATGACTCCGGGTGAGCGGCGCGATGGATGGCAAGGAGGCGCGTTACGACGTCTTCGATTTGATCGAGCGGAATTTGGTTCGGGCCATCCGATAGGGCTTTGGAAGGGTCTTCGTGCACCTCCATAAAGACGCCATCGACTCCGGCCGCAACGGCGCATCGGGCCAGCACGGGTGCAAGGACGCCATCCCCCCCGGTTGTGCCCCCGAGTCCTCCGGGCCGCTGGACTGAATGGGTGGCGTCAAAGATGACCGGCACTCCTTTCTCGCGCATCCAGGGAAGCGAACGCATGTCGGCCACAAGGTTGTTGTAGCCAAAGGTGGTGCCGCGCTCGGTGATGGCGAATTGATGGCAGTCGAAGTGGCGGAGCTTCCCGAGGATGGGATCGATGTCCCAGGGCGCAAGAAATTGGCCTTTTTTGACATTCACCGGGCGCCCGCTTTTGGCAGCGGCGGCGAGGAGGTCGGTTTGTCGGCAGAGGAAAGCCGGGATTTGCAGGAGGTCGATGGTCCTGGCCGCGATTTCGATCTCCTCGGGCGTGTGAACGTCGGTGGTGACGGGCACTCCGAGCTCCTGGCCGATCTCGCCAAGAATGCGGCAGCCTTCCTCGACTCCGGGGCCGCGGTAGGAATCGACCGAAGTCCGGTTGGCTTTGTCGTAAGAGGCTTTGAAGACAAATTTAATCTCGAGTCGGTCGGCGATTTCTTTCAAAGCCCGAGCCATTCGCCAGGCGAAGTCTTCTTCCTCCAGCCCACAGGGGCCGAGGATGAAAAATGGGTCGCCCGAGCCTACGGTGAAGTTTCCAAGTTGAAATGTGTTCATGCGTCGGGGTGTTCGGCGGCGACTTCGTTGAAAAGCTTGCGGACATTTTCGGTGGCCACCTTGAGCATATTTGCCTCGGCCTGGTTGAGGTTGCCCTTTGTTTTTTCAGTCAGCATTTCCAGTGAATCTACGACGCTTTTGGCGGCCCTGATATTCACCGAGGTCTCACCGGTGGCGGGATTTGGAATGCGCCCGAGGAAAAGTCCTCCGTTTTGGGCCTGGAAATAGACAAAGGCCGCGAACCGTTCATCGGGGCTTTCCGCTTCGGGAGGAGAATCGCTCATTGGGAGGAAGGCTAGGCGAGTGATCGCCAGACCTCAAGAACAGCCTTGTGGTTGATCTGCTTTTGACCAGGGAGCTACTCTGTGAAGTTCTCCGGAAGCCACGCCGTGGTTTCAAATCCCACCCTTTTGATGACGAATTGGCCTCTCCAGGCGCCGACATGTGGGAGGAAAGAGTGTTACGAATCGCCTCCTCGGCAGGCTTGTTTCCGGGAGGTGTGCGGAGCCAATTGAGGTCCGCTGCAGGGCTTTTGGCAACCCGGATTCCGGCTGACTTTTGGATGAGATCTTGATCTTCGATCTCTGAAATCAGAGTGGACGCTCCGGAGGGATCTTCGGCGGCAGCTCCTTTGATCGATGCCACAAAGGTTCTTCGGGGGTCTTTGCTTTCTTAGGGCTTGCTCGCACAAGGTAAGAGCTCCAGCAGAATAGCCCGGAGGAAGCGAGAAGACGCGAAAGTCTGCCAAGTGTGACACCTTGTCGTTCGAGCTTAGTTTGAAGTGCGACATTGTGGCGCGACTCTGTCAATCCACCTGAATGTTTTGCCCGTAGTTCAACGATTCCGGTGATTGGCACATCTCTTGCCATAGAGATTGCAAATAGTATCGGCCACAAGGTCGGTTTTTCCAAAACAACTTAATCAGAAAGAAATAATATCATGGGTAAAATTCTCGGAATTGATCTAGGCACCACGAACTCCTGTATGTCTGTCATGGAGGGTGGTGAAGCTACCGTTCTTGAAAACTCGGAAGGCGCACGCACCACTCCATCGGTGGTCGCTTTCGCAAAAAATGGAGAGCGCCTCGTCGGGCAGGCTGCCAAGCGCCAAGCCGTCACCAACGCGAAAAACACCGTTTTCTCGGCCAAGCGTCTCATTGGTCGTAAATACGATGAACTCACCGCTGAAGATAAGCGTGTGCCTTACACCATTGTGAAAGCAGACAACGGCGATGCTCACATCGAGGTCGAGGTTGAAGGCGAAAAGAAGGTCTTCTCACCGCAGGAGATCGCCGCGATTATCCTCGGCAAGCTCAAGTCGGACGCCGAAGCCAAGCTTGGTGAGACCATCACTGAAGCGGTGATCACGGTTCCTGCCTATTTCAACGACTCCCAGCGCAACGCCACCAAGGCTGCCGGGGAAATCGCCGGGCTCAAGGTGCGCCGCATCATCAACGAGCCTACGGCGGCCTCTTTGGCCTACGGTCTTGATTCCAAAGCCGACCAGAAAGTGGCAATTTATGACCTCGGTGGGGGAACCTTCGACATCTCGGTCCTCGAGATCTCCGACGGTGTTTTCGAGGTCCTCGCAACCGACGGTGACACCCAGCTCGGTGGTGACGATTGGGACAACGCTCTCATCGACTTCATCGTGGCCGACTTCAAGGAGAAGGAAGGGATTGATCTTTCGGGTCAACCCGACGCCCTTCAGCGGATCAAGGAAGAGGCTGAGAAGGCAAAGATTGCTCTCTCTTCCTCACAAAACTACGATCTCAACCTGCCCTTCATCACCGCAGATGCCACAGGGCCCAAGCACATCCAGCTTGGCTTGAGCCGCAACAAGCTCGAGCAGCTCACTGACCACCTTTTCTCCCGGACCAAGAAGCCGGTTACCGATTGTCTCAAGGAAGCCGGCGTGAGCGCAGGTGAACTCGACGAACTCGTTTTGGTCGGCGGAATGACCCGCATGCCAAAGGTGGTTGAGACTGCCAGGGAACTCGCCAGCAAGGCTCCCCACCAAGGTGTAAACCCCGATGAAGTAGTCGCCATCGGGGCTGCCATTCAGGGGGGGGTTCTCCAGGGCGACGTGAAGGACGTTCTCCTTCTCGACGTGACTCCTCTCACCCTCTCCATTGAGACCGAGGGCAGCCGCGCCACCGCAATGATCGAGCGGAACACGACTGTTCCGGTGAAGAAGTCGCAAATCTTCTCGACCGCAGCTGATAACCAGCCTGCCGTTGACATCCGCATCTGTCAGGGCGAGCGCCCGCTTTTCGCCGACAACAAACTTCTCGGTAACTTCCAGCTCTCGGGACTCGAAGCCGCCCCCCGCGGCATGCCGCAGATCGAGGTGACCTTCGACATTGATGCCAACGGGATCCTACACGTCTCCGCGACGGACAAGAAATCCGGCAAGGAACAGAAGATTTCCATCGAAGGTTCCAGCGGTCTCTCCGAGGAGGAGATCGAGAAGGCCAAACGCGAAGCCGAAGCTCACGCCGAGGAGGATAAGAAGCGCGCCGAAGCCGTCGACACCAAGAACAAGGCGGAGTCTATCGTCTATCAGGTCGAAAAACAGCTGGGCGAGCTTCCCGAAGAAGCACCGGCAGAGCTCAAGGAGTCTCTCACTGCCAAGGTGGATGCCGTTAAAGGAGCCCTCAAGGCCGACGACCTCGATCTCATCAAGTCCACTACCGAGGAGCTTGAAAAGTCACTTGGCGAACTCGCCCAGGCCGCGCAAGCAGCCGGTGCCCAGATGCCCGATATGGGCGGAGCGCCGGAGGTCGAGCCCGCTGATGATGAGGACGGCGAACCCCGGCAGGCAAAAGGCAAGGTTGTCGACGCCGAAGTCGTCGATGCCGATAAATAAACCACTGAAAGAATCTCGCGCCCCTCCTTGTTTCAAGGGGGGCGCGTAAAACAACCAAAAACAAACCAATAAACTAAAAACAATGGCTAGTATCAAACCACTCGGAAACCGCGTCCTCGTGAAGCGGCTCGAAGCAGAAGCAGTCTCCGCCGGAGGCATCGTTCTCCCTGACTCCGCTCAGGAAAAACCCCAGGAAGCTGAAGTGACCGCTCTCGGCACCGGAGGCACCGATGAAAATGGCAAAGACATCGTCTTCGACGTCAAAGTCGGCGACAAGGTTCTCATCTCCAAATACGGCGGCACCGATGTCAAAGTGAACGGAGAAGATCAACTTATCCTCTCCCAGTCCGACATCCTCGGTGTCCTCGAAGACTAATCAATCAACTCTCAAAATTTAAATACTCTACAAAGATATGGCTAAACAACTCCAATTCGACGAAGCAGCACGTCAGGCACTCCTCCGTGGTGTCGAAAAACTCGCCCGCGCCGTTAAGGCAACCCTCGGACCCTCCGGTCGTAACGTCATTCTCGACAAAAAGTTCGGTTCTCCAACCGTGACCAAGGACGGTGTGTCCGTGGCCAAGGAGATCGAGCTCGATGATCCCTACGAAAATATGGGCGCACAGCTCATTAAGGAAGTCTCCTCGAAGACCTCCGATATCGCTGGTGACGGAACGACTACGGCGACCGTACTTGCCGAAGCCATCTACAAGGAAGGTCTTCGCAACGTGACCGCTGGTGCCAACCCAATTAGCCTTCAGCGTGGTATTCTTGAAGCCTCCCGTGCCATCGTGGCCAAGCTCGCCGAGATCTCCAAGGAGGTTTCCGAGTCCAAGGAGATTGCCCAGGTTGCCACCGTTTCCGCGAACTGGGACGAGGAAATTGGCGGCATCATCGCCGAGGCCATGGACAAGGTCGGTAAGGACGGAACCATCACGGTGGAAGAAGCCAAAGGCATCGAGACCACTCTCGACGTCGTTGAAGGGATGCAGTTCGACAAGGGCTATCTCTCTCCTTACTTCGTGACCGATCCAGACACCATGGATTGTAATCTTGAGGACGCCTACGTTCTCATTCATGAGAAGAAGATCTCCAACCTCAAGGACCTCCTTCCAGTGCTCGAGAAGATTGCCAAGACCGGCAAGCCTCTCCTCATCATCGCGGAAGACGTCGAAGGAGAAGCTCTCGCTGCTCTCGTCGTGAACAAGCTTCGCGGAACCCTCAACATTGCCGCTGTCAAGGCTCCCGGCTTTGGAGATCGTCGCAAGGCCATGCTCGAAGATATCGCCATCCTCACCGGTGGACGTTGCATCACCGAGGATCTTGGCATCAAGCTCGAGAACATCGAACTCGATGATCTTGGTGAAGCCAAGCGCATCACCATCGGCAAGGAAGAGACCGTCATCGTTGAAGGTGCCGGTGGTTCCGAGGCCATCTCTGGTCGCGTTGGCCAGATCCGCAAGCAGATTGCCGACACCACTTCCGACTACGATCGCGAGAAGCTTCAGGAGCGTCTTGCCAAGCTCGCTGGCGGAGTTGCTGTTATCAACGTCGGTGCTGCCACCGAGTCCGAGATGAAAGAGAAAAAAGCCCGCGTGGAAGACGCCCTTCACGCCACCCGCGCAGCGGTGGAAGAGGGTATCGTCCCAGGGGGTGGAACCGCTCTGATCCGCGCGACCGGCCTGATTGGTGACCTTGGTCTCGCTGGAGACGAAGCCACTGGTGCCAGCATCATCATCTCCGCCATTGAGGCGCCTCTTCGTCAGCTTGCCGCAAACGCAGGTCTTGAAGGAGCTCTCATCGTTGAGAAGGTGAAAAATGCTTCCGGCAACGAAGGTTACAATGTCGCCACCGGCGAGTATGTCGACCTTATCGAAGCTGGTGTCGTTGATCCGACCAAAGTGACTCGTTCTGCTCTTCAGAATGCTGCTTCGATTTCCGGATTGATGCTCACTACCGAGTGTCTCATCACCGACATCCCCGAGCCCGAGCCTGCCGACGCAGGTCACGGACACGACCACGGCGGCATGGGCGGAATGATGTAATTCATCTCCGGTTTGTCTCTTTGCAAATCAACCAAAAGCCGGACGGGAAACCGTCCGGCTTTTTTTGATCACCGATAAACGATGGGTCGGTTTTGATTCTTTTTTCCTACCCTGGATCTGGTGCGATGATCACCCGGTAGAAAAGTTTTGTGCCATCAACCAGTTCTGCAAAATCAGGGAGGAACTCGTGTGTGCCGGTGGTCGTTTCCTGTCCATCTGCTCCGACAGCATCGAGGGCTTTGCTCCACGATTGGAGGTCCGCTGAATATTCGATTTGATAGTTGATCCCGGGGGCAGAGGTCCAGGTCAGGCTGATTCCCGGAGCTTCAGGGGTGGGGTTGTAGCTGAAGTTGGTGATCTTGAGTTCCGTTGGGGCGCCTCCGTAAAGGAGCTCCGTGGGAGCAAGGGCGCCGAGGGTAACTCTGGGTTCAAAGAGCAGGCCGGTAAAGAAGTCGGCTCCAAATCCGAGGGGATGACCACCGACGCCGATGGTTCGATTCAGACTATCGCCGAAATCGTCCTTGGTTGCTGGTGCGCTGCCGGCCGGTTCGTTGCTGTCAAAATACCAGGTCATCGTTCCATAGATTTTGAAATCGGCATCAACCGGTTGGCCGTCATGCTCGAATACGAGCGCGACGTAATGCCATTGATTAATGACCGGAGTTGCGATTTCCTGCGGGCCGCTCCCTGCATCAAAGTTGAAGTCGAGGATTCCGGTGCTGGTTTGGATCCGAAATTTTTCGGTTCCGGCGTAGTCGATCATGGCGTTAAGGACGCTTCCGCCATTCCACTTGAACCACGTTTCGCAGGTAAAGCCTCCCTCTGCGATAATGGCGGCATGGGACAACTGCCGGGTTCCGGGGATGGTGATGAGCTGGGTGCCGGTAAAGCTCATTGAGCGGTTGCCGGTTCCAGTCGTGACCCCGTCGGTCGGGATGTCCTCACTCAGGGTAATCGAGCCTGATACTGTCCCGTCGGGTGAACCATCAACTCCGGGTATAAGGCCGGACGACACTGCGGCCTCATCAGAATCCGAAGTGCTGAAATGGAGAACGGTGGTTTGCCCGGGGAGGTCGGAGATCACCAGGGAAAAGGCTGCCAGCGAGAATGCGAGCGGCCTTGGGAGTGAGAGTTTTTTCATGACGAGTTGAGGGTGATTGGTCTTTCTTACGAGCGCGTGCGCCGGGCCAGGAAGAGGAATGAGGCCAGAGTTCCGAGAAGAGCGGTTGAAGGTTCGGGAATGGTGAAGAGCAGCTCACTGGAAGTCAGGGCTCCCAGGCTCACCCTCGGCTCGTAAATGAGACCGTCGAAATTATCTCCGGCAAAACCAAGAGGGTGCCGTCCTACCCCGATGGGGCGATTGAGGCTGTCGCCAAAGTCATCCTTGATCGCTGGCACCGAGCCCAGCGGGACATTACCATCGAGATAGTAGGTCAAAGTTCCCCCGATTCCGCCGGTGCCTGATACCGGATTTCCATCCCACTCAAAAACCGCAGCGACGTAGTGCCAGATTCCAGGAGTGATCGTAGCGATTTCCTGGGGACCGGACCCTGAATCAAGATTGAAGTCAAGAATACCGGTTCCGGCGATCATGCGGAATTTCTCGGTTCCGGCGTAGTCGATGATCGAGTTCACGTTTCCGCCGCCATTCCAAAGAAACCAGCTTTCCATGGAGAAACCTCCATTAGCGATGACCAAGGCATTGGAGAGTTCCTGATTGGCCGGGCTATTGATTCCGCCACTGTCGACTGCTCCTGCCCCCACGATGGAGCGGTTGCCGGCCCCCGCCGGCACTCCGATGGTGGGGACGTTGCTACTCAGAAGTCCGGTAAAGGTCCCTTGGGCCGTTCCCGCACTTCCTCCAACACTAGGAACATTGGGAAGCCCCGCTGCATCTGTATCATTTAAACTGTAATGCAGGACGGTAGTGGCTGCAGGGCAGGAAACGCTCACAAAGAGCGATGCCGCAGAACACAAGAAAGCGCAATTTGATTTAGCCATGATTCCTTCTAACACGATGATGGATTGCGTGAGAGAAGAAAGTAGCTTCATTCCCTAGCGATGGGAATGAATGGAACTAATCGTTGCTCCGGGTATCGATGGTAAGGGAGGATCTTTGAGGGCAAGCTGTCGGACGCATTTATGAAATTCCAGCCCCTTGGTGTGACCTCATCGTGGGTCGGTTTCGATCGTTCAGCTACCAATAATGCGGGCTTTCGCGCCAGTCGTATCGTCAGGGGGCGCGAACGTGGCGGAATGGTGGGTGGCATTGATTCTGGCCAGTCATTCAGAACCCGGACGAAAGTCCAGCCGTGTCACCCGGGTCAAATACACCTTAATGATTGGGTTTCAGCTTTTTGCGCTTTTGAATTCGTGAAATTGTGCTTTTTTCCCTTCAGAAAATTCTGACCATGCAAAGACAAGTGATTTTAAAAAGCGCAGCCCTCCTGGCAACATGCCTTTCCTCGCAGGCCGTGATCGTTTGGAGTGGCGGGGGGGGCACCGATGATTTCTACGATTCCAATAACTGGGATTTTTCCGGATCCGGATCGGCTTTGGTCGCGTCTCCGACGGACGATGACATGACGATTACCGGTGCCACCATCAGTGAGCCCAGTGGAGCGTTTACAAACATCGAGATCGGTGACGGACTCTCGGTGACCCTCGACGCAACGTCTTTTACCTTTGCGAATAACAACGGTTTTTCCGGAGTCAATGATGCCGGGGATGTTCTTTCCGTCCTCAATATCGTGAATGGCTCTTTTTTCAGTGCCCAGTTTGCTGCGATCGGAATCACGATCAACGTTGATGCAACAAGCAGTCTGCTTTTTCGTGGAGGAGGGGATCCGATCAATAGTCAGATCGAGAAGACAACAATTAATTTGGAGCCCGGCGCGCAACTCAGCCTTGCTTCGTTTGCTGAGTTTGCCGAGCAGGGTGCCGACATTGTCGTGAACGGCGTGACCTTTGCCGATGATCCTTCCATTCTGAGTATCAGTGGAACGACAGGGACGGCAATTGCCCCCGTGCCCGAACCAAGTTCGTCGATTCTCGCCGCTCTAGGTGCGTTGGCCCTGTTGGCCCGCCGCCGGAAATAGGAGGGTTTGGATTGAAACCAATTCTTTGACTTTTTCCCAGGCGGCCCCTCCAAGAGAGGGGCCGTTTTTTTCCTTTTCAGATGAACTTACGTTTTCTCCCAATCCTATTCTCGATCTGTCATTTTGGATTGACTGATCTAAGTGCCCAAAATGTTGTTATCAGTGAGTTTCTTGCTTCCAATGTTTCCGGACTGACGGATGAGGACGGGGAGAATTCCGATTGGATTGAGCTTTCAAACTTGTCGGGCGGGACACTGGATTTATCGGGTTGGGCGCTCACCGACGATACGGGTAGTTTGCAAAAATGGGTGATTCCGGAGGTGACGCTCGTGTCCGGGGAAAAATTGGTGATCTTTGCTTCGGGGAAAGACCGGGCGATTGCCGGGCAGGAGTTGCACACGAATTTCAAATTGAGCGCTTCAGGTGAGTATCTGGCTCTGGTGAGGCCCGATGGCGTTTCAGTCGAGTCGGAGTATGGCCCGTCGTATCCGGTGCAATACCCTGACGTTTCATTTGGGATTGGCACGGTTGATGCCAGTTCGGTGGTCTTGGTGGGACCTGATGCTCCGCTGAGATATCTTGTTCCGAAAGACGCCGGTTTTGATGTGGGCGGGGTAACGCCATTTCACGAACCGGCATTTGATGACAGCGCGTGGAGCAACGCCGGAATGGGCGTGGGTTATGCCACCACCACGAGCTCCGATCCCTACGATGACTTCATCGGTAGTGGCGGCGACATCCAGGATGATCTTTATCGGCAGAATACGACGGTTTATCTTCGCGTTCCCTTTACGATTGCTGATCCGGCCGCGGTCAGCGCTTTGCAATTTGGAGCCCGCTATGATGATGGGTTCGCGATTTACATCAATGGAAGTCCAATTCTGGCGTCGGCTTTTGAGCCCAATGATGGAGTTTGGGATTTTGAAGCCCAGGCCAGCGGAAATCATAGCGACAGCGAGGCCGTCGGCCTGGAGTCGTTCAGTATTGATTTGGGGCAGGTCAATTTGGTTGCCGGAGAAAATATTCTTGCTGTGCACGGTCTGAATAGCAGCCTTTCAAGTTCTGATTTTTTGTTCGACTGCGAACTCTCCGCACAGGTGAGGGGAGATGGAACGAGCGAATTGATCTATATGCCAACACCTTCTCCCGGAACGGCAAACGGGGGAGGGGCGACTGACCTGGGGCCGATAATCCGGAAGGTCACCGAGAATCCCGAGCGGCCGGACTTGACATCACAGGGTTCGCTTTTAATTACGGCTGAGGTCTCGGCAAGCGGGAATGCCGTAGCGCGCGTGGACCTTTTTTATTGTCGTGGCTTCCAGCCGGAGAACTCTCTCCAGATGCTCGACGATGGTGTGGCTCCGGATGAATTTGAAGGAGACGGAGTGTATTCGGCTGACCTTCCGCTTGCGGGGTTGGATGCCGGTGGGATGATCCGCTGGCGCGTGGAGTCCCGTGACGTCAACGGGCTGGTCTCGGCGAACCCTTTCTTTTTTGATCCGCTCAATTCCCCCGAGTATTACGGGACGGTTGCACTTGATCCGGCATTGGATTCCGATCTGCCGGTTCTGGAGTGGTTTATTGAAAATCCCGGTGCAGCCAACACCCGAACCGGAACGAGAGTCGCGGTGATGCATTTGGGCGAATTTTACGATAATGTTTTTTGCCGAATCCGGGGTGGGTCATCGGCGGGGCTTTCCAAGAAGAGCTACAAGTTTGATTTCAATCCAGGACATCATTTCCGGACGGTCGACCAGCTGGGTGGAGTGAGGGCCGAGGAGTTTAATCTCAACACAACGTGGACGGATAAAGCATACGTGCGGCAGCCTTTGAGTTATGAGGTTTATGATCTGGCTGGTTCGCCGGGTCCCGAATGTTTCCTCATGCGCGTTGAGCAAAATGGTCAATTCTTCAGCGTGGCGGCCTATACCGAGCAGGTCGACAAGAGGTTGCTGCGCCGTGAAGGTCGTATGGACGACGACGGGGCGCTCTACAAAATGTTCAACCCCGGGACGAGCGGGACCTCGGGGGTGGAGAAAAAAAATCGCCGTTTTGAATCGAATGCCGATCTCTCGGCCTTCTTGAGCGGGATGAATTCGAGCGGGGCGACGCTTGAGAATTTCATCTTCGATCATGTCGACCTGCCCCGTCAGCTGAATTATCTCGCAGCGACTGTTCTAACTCAGAACAACGACAATATGTCGAAGAACTACTACCTGTACCGGGATACCGAAGGGAGCGGCGAATGGACGCAGTTGCCTTGGGATACCGACTTGACCTGGGGAAGTCATTTTATGACGAATGACAACATCGCCCACGATGGGATCTGGGCGACGGCGGATTATGTTTTGGGTGGCCGGAGTGCGAATGTGCCTATTTCACCGAGTCATCCTTTCGTGGGTATCCAGGAATTGCCGGGCAATCGCAATTGGAATCGCCTCATCGATAAGCTCCTCGAAAACGACCGGGTGAAGAATATGTTTCGTCGACGTTTGCAGACCTTGGTGGATGAAGTTCTGATGAGCCAGGTGGTGGATGATCGCCTTGATTCCATGGAGATGATGCTTGGCAACGATGCTGTTTTGGACCGGGCCAAGTGGGGGCAGTTTGGTCAGTCGCAATCCCTGGCCCAGGCTCTTGCTGTTCTTGAGGATGATTATTTGGCCCCTCGAAGAACCCACCTTTCGGTAACGCACATGGCGGCGAATTCGGCCAGCTATCCGACTCCGCAGACAAGCTCGGCACTGCTGCCAGGGCCGCCGGGAGCAGAGACTCCGGTGACATTTGGCGAGGTTGAGGGAACTCCACCTTCTCTGAACCAGGACGAGGAGTATATCGAGGTCGTGAATGCCTCGGATGAGGCGATTGATCTTAGCGGCTGGACCATCAGCGGCGGGGTTGAGTTGGAATTCCTGCCGGGCACCATTCTTGAGGCCAATGGCAGCCTTTACCTAAGTCCGAAGGTGGAGGTGTTCCGAAGTCGTGCAACCAGCCCGACCGGGGGGGAGGGCTTGAATGTGGAGGGCGACTATGACGGACAGGTTTCCGCACGTGGGGAAGTGATCACCCTGACCAATGCCGAAGGCATCGTCGTCGATGATCTCCTTACGCCATCGGAGGAAAGTGATCCGCAGAAGTATCTTCGCATCACTGAGATGCATTTTGCTCCGCTGGGAGGAAGAGATTTTGAGTTTATTGAGTTGGTGAATATTGGTCCGGGGGCATTGGATCTAACCGGAATTCGTTTCACGGACGGTGTGGAAGCCCGACTCGAAGGCTCGCTTGCTCCCGGAGAGCTTGGATTAGTGGTTTCCAATCCCGCTCATTTTCCTGGAGTCAAAATTGTGGGAATCTTTTCAGGAGCTTTGAATAACGGAGGGGAGCAGGTTACCCTGCGAGATGCGGCGGGGGAGAATATTCTCTCGTTTGACTACGAGGGTGGATGGTTCCCGGCCGCGCGGGATTCCGGTTATAGTTTGGATTTTCGTGATGAGACGGCCGATTGGTCGACTTGGGACAATCGCTCAAGTTGGGCGACAAGTCGCGAGGTGGGAGGGTCTCCCGGTGCCACCAATCCTCTCCCGCACAGCAATGATTACGAGTCGTGGATTCAAGCGTATTTTTCTGAAAGTGAACTTACGGATCCCTCCGTCAGTGCACCCGGGGTGGATGCCAATGGCGATGGTTTCACCAATCTCATGCACTATGCCCTCGGTGTTGATCCGAAGCGGTTCTTGTCTGGTTCGTTCGCTGACGTCGTGGTAAAAGACGGGGTTGTTTCGCTTCAATTCGATCGTCTAATGAAAACTCCCGACCTAAATCTGACCGTCCAGGTTTCCTCTGATTTGGTGGACTGGTCGACTTTGGCGGATCTTACGGATTCGGTGTCACAGGGAAATGGTCTTGAGACAGTGACCTATGGCAGCCCAAATTCTTTTCCGGTAGCAACCCGGCAGTTCCTTCGCGTTCGGGTCATTCGAAATCCTTAACACACATTAAATGATGAAATTAGAACCCATGAAACTGGCAACGCTTGCCGCCCTTCTGGTCGGTCCCATGGCGCTTGCAGATTATCCTGCAACCGTCCTCTCCTCAAATCCACTGGTTTACTATCGCTTTGAAGAAGGACCGGGAGCCACCACGATTGTCGACTCCAGCGGCAACAACCTTAATATCGACAACTCCGCTCCCGTGGGGACGACGGTTTTCGGTGAGGATGGTGCCGTCGGCGCAGGGGTCACATTCAATCGTGACGGTTATCTGATATCGCCCTTGGACCTCGATCCATCGGCGGGGGATTTCACGATTGAGGCAATTGTTAAATCAAATGGCAATACTGTGGCCGAAGGTGTGATCATCGCAAATCAGGACGGGACGCTAGGACCTGGTCGCAGTAATCTCATCGTGAACCTGGGAGGCTTTTTTACGACATTTTCCGGTGGATTGACAACGAACTCCGGAGTTACCAATACAGTAGACGGTTTCGATCATATCGTTTTGACCTTTGACCAAAGTGCGGTGGCCGGTGGTGTGGATCCAACCTTCCGGTTTTACGTCAATGGCGTGGAAGCTGGCACCGGAACGGCTGTTCCCGAGTCTGCCAACGGAAGTTGGGTCATTGGTTCCAACAAAAACCTCACCTCGCAGTTTTTTAATGGAGTGGTCGATGATGTCGCGATCTACGGGACCCGTCTGGATGATCCCGATGGCGACGGAGATAGTTCGGACTCAAAGATCGGAGAACACTACAAAGGGTTTCTTTCCGACTCAATCACGTTGGGAACCTTTGAGTCCAATACCGCATATTTGGATTCCGGACAAAGCGCTGAGTTGACTTGGTTGGTTTCTCCCGGGCTCACCGCATTGACGCTTGATGACGGGGCCGGGCCGGTTGATGTGCTGGCTCAAACGATCGACTGCGAGGGATCGTTGGAGGTTTCCCCGACGGCGACGACAACTTACACCCTGACCGGGACCGGGCCTCTTGGGTCGGAGTCCCTTGAAGTGCTTGTCACGGTTGACGAAGCCGCCGTCATCAATTCCTTCACCTCGAACGTCACCGAAGTGAGCCCTGGCTCAAATGTCACTCTCTCATGGGATGTCACCAATGGCTCAACCGTCACCATCGATAATGGCATTGGTGAGGTGGATTCTGGCTCGGGCAGTGTGATCGTCCCGGTGGACGAGGAGACAACTTTCACTTTGACCGCTTCCAATTCACAAGGAAATGTGACCGGGTCCGTTACAATCACCCTGGTTGATGCCACCGGTCCGGTGGCTCACTGGAAGGTGGGAGAGGCCCCGGGAGAGTTGGACGGAGATATTTTGGTTGGCGAAGGTGGCGCAGCGTTTGACGGGATCTTTGTGGGGAATCCCACCTTTGATACCGACGATCCAGCTCCGGTACCAGGCGGCTCGACGGCCTCACTTTCCTTCGATGGTGCGGGAAGTTGGGTAGAGGTAAGCAATTTTACCGGAATCGGTGGCAATGCCGCGCGGACCGTTGCGTTCTGGTTCAAGGGTGACGCAGTTCAAACAAACTTTGCCACTCTGGTGGGATGGGGAACCGGGGGAATCACCAACCGCTTTGACACCCGGATCAATACCGGGGGAGTGGGGCAAATCCGGACCGAAGTTGCGGGATCCGGGAGCAACGGAACGACTCCGCTCACCGATAATATCTGGCATCATTGCGCGGTCGTGGTCGATCCTTCCATTGGAACGACGATTGGAGATGTGCTCTTTTACATCGATGGTGAGCTGGATGAACTGACTTTGACCGGCGGAACTGAAATCAATACGACGACAACCAATCCGGTTTTGATTGGGGCATCCCCAGGGATTGCCAATCGCGTTCTGACCGGGAAAATGGACGATATCCGGATCTACAACCGGGCTCTGACTGCGGATGATATTGTGGCTTTGGTGGATGCCTCCGCCACCTTGTCTCTGAAGATTACTGACATTCGCAAACTTGAGAATGGCAATGTCGCGATCGACTGGACGGGGGCTCCGGGCGACTATTTCTTTGAGTATTCCTTTGATCTGACACCGGGAAGTTGGCTTGAGCTCAGTGATAGCGAGTCGATTCTTCCCGGTGAGACCAGTGCAACAGCGATCGATAGCTTCATCGCGCCAAATGCCGAGAATTCCAGGGTGTTCTATCGTATTCGCTTGGCAGAGTAACCGTAAGGCAAGGAGACTTGACTTGCAAAAGCCCCGGTGGATCCAATCCATCGGGGCTTTTCTTTGTATGGCGATTTTCCGGGTTTGATGAGTTGTTTTGCATTCCGTCTCCAAATCGGATACTCTGCCAATGAAAATGAGTAAGAAGGGGATGTTCCATTGTTTGGTGCTGGGTGCTTTGATCATCTACACGATCATCGCATGGACGGGTGTGAAGCGTGATGAAAGGAATGCCGAGGAGGCTGCGAAAGAAGCTGCCGATAATGGTCAATCCGATCCGTGGGCCGAGGTGAAGATGGGTGAAAACCGGCAGGATACCGCTGCCGGCATGGTTAAAGTTGGCATCCCTCTCTTGGTCACCGTGATTTACGGAGGGGTCCTCTCGGTTTTATACCTTCTACCGGTGATCGTCGACAGGGTGAGCGAGGAGATGATGGGTTCCACGGCAGAGGTTGACGACGATCCGCTCGACGAAGCCCGCGCCGCGGTGGCCGACGGAGAGTATCCCGATGCCATTGCGGTTTACCGGAAATTTTGGCTGGAGAACCCGGATGAAAGACATCCTTTGGTGGAGATAGCCAAAATTCAACGGGATCATTTGAAGAGTCCTGCCGCTGCGGTGAGCACACTTGAGGAGGGATTGAACGAGCACGACTGGCCGGAGGATGATGCGGCTTTTTTGATGTTTCGAATTGCCGATATCTACGAAGAAGATCTGGGTGACAAAGAGCAGGTGAAGGCTGTGATGAAACGTGTGGTGAAAGAATTGGAGGGGACCCGCCACGCGGGAAATGCCGCTCACAGGCTGCGGGAATTGGAGGCAGGCTAAAACGTGGGGCGGATTCAGAAAGCGTGGGAGCGTCTGCTGGCGGTTGCTCCTTTTGTTCCAATTGCTCTGGCGTGTTTGGCTGGAGCAATCTTCGGCCGGTCTCCCGTTTTGACGGTGTTTTTCTCGGGGCTTGCCTTTGCGACGGCTCGTCCGACCCTCCGATGGTGGATTGGAATTGCCATTGTGGCAGTGGTTGTTGCCTGGAGATCGGAGGTTTTGGAATCACCGGTGCAGAAGAGTCTCGCTTCATCTTCCAGCGAATTCGTGGACGGGGTTCTCACGGTGGGCCGGAAAAGCAGTCCGACTCAAGCGGAGCGCTTTGGAGTTCTCGATGAAGACGGCGTGAAACGTAAGGTTATCGTTCTGGAAGCGGAAGGGTTTCGACCGGGTGAGGTTAGGCGAATCAAGGGGAAGTTCTTTGTCCCGTCCCGCGAACGCAATCCGGGTTTGTTTCCCCGGATTGAGTTTTGGGAGCGGGATGGTGTTTATGGTGCGCTTTGGATCGAAGAGAGTGCTTTGGAATCCGTAGACTGGTCTTCGGCCCCTTATCGTTGGGCTGAGGGTCTTCGCGAAAAATTGTCGGTTTCGATCACGAGGGGACTGCCAGCCGGGAGCTCGGGTCGTGATGTCATTATGGCAATGGTCCTGGGCGAGAAGCCTCCCCGGAATTCCGAGATCAGCACTGCTTTCCGCGAGAGCGGTGCCATGCACGTTTTTGCGGTGAGCGGGCTCCATGTCACCCTGGTGGGGGCGATCTTCTGGATGGTGTTGATGCATCTGCCTATTCCTCGCAGAGTGGGTGTCTTTCTTGTGATTCTGGCCATGATGACCTACGCGCTCGTCACGGGATTGAGGCCTCCGGCTGTGCGGGCCACCTTGATGGCGGTGTGCTTTTTGGGGGCGTTCTTTTTTCGGCGAAGACCATCGGTCTTTAACGCTCTCGCTCTGAGTTTCGCGCTGGTTGTTTTCTGGAAGCCCTCGCAGGTTTTTGATGTGGGCTTTCAGTTGTCATATGGTGTGCTCCTTGCCATCGGAGCGGGAGTGGGAATTGCGCTCAAGTTGACAGGAAAGATCGCGGAGCTGGATCCGTTTTTTCCGTCGCGATTGTTGAGCGATGGCCAGCGGAAGGTTTTGAATGTTCGTACCTATTTTGCGAACCTGGGAGCCAGTTCTTTGGCGGCTTGGTTGGGTTCAATGCCCATCATGATTTGGCACTTTGGAATTGTGACTCCGGTGGCAGTCCTCACGAGCTTGCTCCTGATTCCTGCGACAATGGTGATTCTTTCGCTGGCCTTTTTTGCGGCGCTTGTGGGCGCTCTTGATGATCGTCTGGGGGCGGGCGTGAACCGGGTGAACGGAGGGGTTGCCTCGAGTGCTTTTTATATCGCCAAGGGTTTTTCGAAAGTTCCTCTGGGGCATTGGCGGTCACGGCGTCTGACACCGGGGGATTGGGTGGTATTTGATACTCACGACGGAGGTTCGGCCTCGTTTCTGGATGTGCAGGGCGGCGCGATGATTGATGTGGGGAGTGAAAGGTTTTTCACGAGCGAGCTACGCCCGATATTGCGCCGCTGGGAAACGAAGCCCACGCTCGCTTTTTTGACCCATCCCGATGGCGACCATGTCGGGGCTCTTCCGGAAATGCTGAACGAGGGGATGCTTAGCAAGGTGATTTCTCCGGTGGATGAAGCTTTGAGTCCCGGTTACCGTGAGTTCTTTTCCCTGGCAAAATCCTGTGGCTGCGAGGCTGGCGTGGGAAAGACCGGAGAGCGGATTGATTTGTCCGACGAGGTCTGGGTCGAAATTCTATGTGAGGGGGAGAAGGGGATACGCAATATTGCCGACAACCGAAACATGGTGATGAAAGTTCATTGGAAGGGGTGGAAGATTCTCGTGACGGGGGATTTGGGCATGGTGGGCGAACTCGATTTGATCGCTCGTGGGATCGATTTAAGTGCGGATATCGTCCTGATGGGACACCATGAATGGGGCTTTTCCGGGCAGCACCAATTTCTCGAAGCGAGCGGTGCGGAAGTGGTGATCTCAAGTGGTGCCAGCTATCCGGGATATGAAATGCCGCGGGAGAGTTGGACCCGCCATTTGAAAGAAGAGGGCTACCATCTCTTCAATCAATGGGAGACCGGTTCGGTCATTATGGATTTTTCGGATGAAGAGGTAACGATTCGAGCCTATCTTGATGACGATCGGCGGGTGGTGCTTCAGCGATAGAGCCGGGTCACTCTTGGAGTGATTTGAGTGAGAATTTCCCAGGGGATGGTTCCCGCTTTTACGGCCAGATCCGAGACGAGGAGATTTGGGCCAAAGAGTTCGGCTTCGTCACCGGGTTGGCAGTTTTCGAGTTCGGTCACATCGACAATGATTTGATCCATGGTGACGCGTCCGAGGAGTGGACAAAGTGAGCCGTTCAGGAGAACGTGAACCCCTTTTCCCGAGAGAGACCTGGGGTAGCCGTCGCCGTAGCCGAGGCCAAGGACGGCGGCCTTGGTATCGCGTTCGAGGATGGTACGTCCATAGGAAACGCCGTGACCTTTGGGAAGATGGTTGACCACCGAGACCCGGGATTTGAAGGTCATGACCGGCTTTAGGTTCTTCTGGTGGGCGGATAAGGGGGAGATCCCATAAAGCAGAAGCCCGGGGCGAACGAGATTGGTGGTGCGGCTGTGATAATCGAGGAGGCCGGCCGAGTTGCTGAGGTGGACGTGGAACGTTTCGTCCCGTCCGGGAATACTCTCTACCATTGAATCGAAGAGTTCGAATTGCTTTCGAGTGAATTCCGTATCTTCATCGGCGACAGGTAGGTGCGAGCCCACTCCGGTGAGTATGATCCCGGGACAGTGGCCGAGCTTCTCCAGAGCCTCGCCGAGCTGGCGGGGCTGGAAGCCTCCCCGTCCCATCCCGGTATCGAGCGCGAGATGGGCCTTGATCGGAGAGTCGTTCCCCAGTTGGTTAAAGTGCTCCATTTCTTCAAAGGAACAGAGACATGGGGTCCAGCCGCAAGCTGCAATTTCTTCCCGCTCGGAGGGTAGCGTAGCACCGAGGATGTAGGGTCGGGTCCGAATGCCTTCTTTGAAAAGGCGTCGGGCTTCTCCGGCATTCGCGACACCCAGAAAGGGGAGGTTTTGGGAATCCAGCTCTTTCGCAATTTCAACGAGACCGTGACCATAGGCTCCTCCTTTAATAACTGCCATGATCTCTTTGCCGGAGTGCCTGCGGGCAAACTGGAGATTGTCATGGAGTGCGGAACGGTCGATTTCGGCCCAGGCACGTGGAGGTGATTCAGTCACGGGGTAAGAATAATTGGAAATTAGGAATTAGAAATTCCCAAATCGTTCGCTATGAACAGGCATGTCAGAGATGGTGAGCGAATACGAAAAGTTGGGATCTTTTTATTTGGGAAAGGAGTATGAGATCGAAAAGCGTGAGGTGACCGACGATCTCCTCCTTTACGATTCCAAGGATTTGGTCACCCACGGTGTGGTTTTGGGAATGACGGGTTCCGGAAAGACCGGACTCTGCATCGGATTGCTTGAGGAGGCGATCATGGACAATATCCCGGCGATTGTGATCGATCCCAAGGGGGATATTTCAAATCTCCTTCTCACTTTTCCGGAGTTTCGGGGCGAGGATTTTCGACCATGGATCAATGAAGATGATGCGCGCAAAAAGGGGATTGAACCGGATATCTTTGCTGAGAAAACGGCCAGGATGTGGGAGGAAGGAATCGGCGGATGGCATCAATCACCCGAGCGGGTCCGGCAGATGCAGGAAAAGACGGACATTAATATTTTCACGCCGGGGAGTAAGGCGGGGATCCCGGTTTCGATTTTGAGTTCACTGGACGTGCCGCCGTTTGAGGTGATGGATGATGGCGAATTGCTGGGCGAACGGATTGAGTCGACAGTGTCCTCGCTTCTTTCGCTGGTGGGGGTGGATGCCGATCCGATTCAATCGCCCGAGGCCATTTTGCTGGGTTCAATCTTCAATCACTGCTGGGCGGCAGAGCAATCGCTCAGTCTGGAGTCGTTGATCCGGAATATTCAGAAGCCGCCTTTCGACAAAGTGGGGGTGATTGACCTGGAGTCGTTCCTCGATCGAAAAGACAGGCAGAAATTAGCGCTAAAATTCAATGCCCTCCTTGCAAGTCCGGGCTTCTCGACCTGGCTGGAGGGCCCGCCTTTGGACATCCAGCGGATGATGTATACCGGGGAAGGGAAGCCCCGGGTTTCGATTTTTTCGATTGCTCATCTCAGTGACAGTGAACGGATGTTCTTCGTGTCATTGCTCTTCAATCAAATGCTTTCGTGGATGAGGATGCAGTCGGGCACGACGAGCCTGCGTGCGCTCCTCTACATGGATGAGATTTACGGGTATCTCCCGCCGACTGCAAATCCGCCGAGCAAGAAGCCGTTGATGACGATGTTGAAGCAGGCGCGGGCTTTTGGTCTCGGGGTTTTGGTGGCGACACAGAATCCTGTCGATTTGGACTACAAGGCGCTTTCCAATATGGGAACGTGGTTTTTAGGCCGAATGCAGACCGAGCGCGACAAGGCGCGGGTTCTTGATGGACTTGCAGGAGCGGCGGATGCACAGGGCGGTGGATTTAATCGAAAAGAAATGGAGCTCCTTCTTTCTGGCCTCGATAGCCGGGTCTTTCTGATGAACAACGTCCACGAGGATGGTCCGGCGGTCTTTCATGTGCGCTGGGTGATGAGCTATTTGCGGGGACCGTTGACTCGCCGTCAGATCAAGGTGCTCATGGATCCCAAGCGGGACCAATTTGAGTCTGCTAAGGCGACTGCCGGTGCACCCGTAAATCCGATGGGAATGAGCCAGGCTGCTCCGGTGATTCCAAAAAATGAACGACCGGTGGTGGGCCAGGGGGTGAAGGAATACTTCGTGCCCTTTGCGGGTGAAGCGGAAGGCGTGAAGTATCACCCGGCCTTGCTCCGTGAAGCCAATGTGCATTTTTCCTCGCGCAAAGCCGGGCTGGAAGGGTCGCGCTTGATTCGATTCGTGAATCCCATGGGCGGGAAATCGATTGATTGGTCGACTGATTCCGGCTGTACCGTTCCTCTAAAATTGCTGGAGGATAAACCCCGGAAGGGCAGCGATTTTGCCGAGCTTCCGGGCTACGCGATGAATAAGGATAATTACAAACCGGTGGAGGAGGAATTCGAGGAATGGATTTACCGAAATGAGCGGGTAAAGCTGATGTATTCGCCGCTTTACAAAATGTATTCCACCCTCGGTGAGTCGGAGGGCGATTTTCGGGCACGTTTGGCAGTCAAAGGTCGCGAGGCGCGGGATGAAGCGGTGGATAAAATGCGCGACCGCTACGCCGCCCGGATCCGGACGAAAACCAGCCAGCTGGAGCGGGCGGAGCTGGCCGTGGAAAAGGAAGAAGCCGAGGCGAGTTCGTCGACCTGGAAGGCCGGGGCCTCTATTTTAGGAGGGCTTTTGGGTGGGCTGTTTGGAGGGCGGAAATCGCGCAGCAGCGGAGTGACAAGCGCGAGTCGGGCGATGAAACAACGCCGTGATGTCAAATTGGCCGAGGACAAGGTGGAGTTGATTGCCGATGATTTGGCGGAGCTGGAGGCCGAATTGGCGGGCGAGATCCGGGAGTTGGAGGAGGAATTTGATGCTTTCACCACCGAGCTTGAGCTGGAGCCGATCAAGCCTTTCAAAAAGGATATTGATGTGCGGGCAGTGGCCTTGGTTTGGCTTCCCTATAGCGAAGAAGAACAGCCTGTTTGGTAAAGAATGAAACTTGAAGACTTGAAACTGACGACCGAGGAAGAGGTCATGTTTTTTGACACCGACTGTGGTGGCGTCGTGCACAATATCGCTTATCTCCGGATGATCGAAACTTGTCGGACCAAGCTGGCGGGCCTCATGGGGATGGATTTGAAGACGATGGCCCGAACCCAACTTTTCCCCGTGGTCGTTCGGACCGAGATCGACTACAAGCAGCCGGCCAAACTTGGCGATCACCTCAAAATCCACGGACATGTGAGCGAGATCGGGAAGGTGAAGTTTTGGTGCGATTTCACGGTGATCCGAATGGGGGAAGAACGGCCGATCATTACCTGTCGGCAGGCCCTTGCTTTGGTGCAAATGCCGCAGGGGCGGCCACAGCGTCTGCTCTTCGACTGGACCTGAGATTTCCCCGTTTTCGCTTTAAGGTTTGGCGGGAAGGCCGTAACACGGGGGCGCAATGGCTCACAAACCTGTCGTTCTTATCATCCGTGACGGCTGGGGTCTCAACCCCGGTGGAAAAGAAACCGCTGAACAAGATGGCAACGCCGTCGAGTTGGCAGACACTCCCTTTCACGATGAAATGGAGGGTGTTTACCCCAAGGGTTGCCTTTCAGCCTCCGGAATGGATGTGGGATTGCCCGACGGGCAGATGGGGAATTCCGAAGTGGGGCACCTGAATCTTGGTGCTGGACGGATTGTTTATCAGGATCTTACGCGGATTAATAAATCAATTGCTGAAGACACCCTGAAGGATAATGAAATTCTCAAGCAGGCTTACGAGAAGGCCAGGGGGCACCGGCTCCACTTCATTGGTCTCGTCTCTGACGGAGGGGTCCACAGTCACCAGGACCAGCTTATTGCCCTGGCAAAAGCTGCTCGCGAGTCCGGATGTGAAGACATCATGGTCCACGCGATCACCGACGGTCGCGACACCTCTCCAACGGGTGGCAAAGGGTATCTGAACTACGTGGAGGACGAATTGGCGAAATGTGATGCTCGTATTGGCACCGTGATCGGGCGCTATTACGCGATGGATCGCGACAAACGCTGGGAGCGGACCAAGTTGGCCTGGGATGCCATCGTTCACGGCAAAGGCGCAAAGTGCGAAGTCTTGGCCAGCGAAGCAATTGCGGAGCAATATGCCGAAGACAAGACCGACGAGTTTCTCGCGCCCATGATCTTCTTCGATCACGAGACCCAGAGGATCAATGACGGTGACGTGGTGCTCTTTTTTAACTTTAGGGCGGACCGGGCTCGTCAGCTTTCCGAGGTTTTCCTCAGTGGCGGAAAATTCGACAGTTTTGAAACCGGCAAGATTCCCAAGGTCAATTTCTTTACGCTGACCGAGTATGATGAAACTTACGATTGCCCTGCCATCTTTCCGCCGGAAACGATCAAGATGACCCTTGGTGAGGCGGTGGCAAAGGCCGGCAAAAAACAGCTCCGAATTGCCGAAACCGAGAAATACCCGCACGTTTCCTATTTCTTCAACGGAGGAGAAGAGACTCCCTATTCCGGTGAAGATCGCAAGGTCATTCCTTCGCCCAAGGATGTCGCGACTTATGATCTGAAGCCCGAAATGAGTTCGGAAGAGGTCGAGGAATTTGTCCTCGGACACCTTAAGGATTATGATCTGGTCATCATCAACTTCGCCAATCCGGATATGGTGGGGCACACCGGAGTGGTTGAGGCTGCCAAGAAGGCAGTTACCCGGATTGATGCCGCGGTTCGGACGATCACGGAGGAGACTTTGAAGCTTGGCGGCAAATTGCTCATCACGGCGGATCACGGAAATTGTGAGTTCATGCGTAATGCCGATGGCTCGCCCCACACCGCACACACTACCAATCTGGTTCACCTTTGGTATGTCGCCGAAGATGCCAAGGACCGGAAGGTTGAGGATGGGATTCTCGCTGATGTCGCGCCTACCTTGCTCGATATGATGGGCCTGGAGCAGCCGAAAGAGATGACCGGCAAGAGCTTGATCAAATAGGGCGGCTCAAGAGAATTTCGTACTGGGCCAGCACGTCGGTTGCGGCCTTTTCCCAGCTGCGAATTGCCAAAGGCTGCCCGGCGATGCCGGCCTCCAGTTGTGTTAGAATTGCAAGTGCCATTTGCCCGGTATCGAAAGCATTTGCAGTTTGGGCCCCGGGAAGGATTTCGGCGACTCCGGATTGATTCGAAATGACACAAGGGACTCCAAATTGTGCGGCTTCGAGAGCGGAAAGTCCGAACGGCTCCGAAAGGGAAGGCATGCAGTAGACGTCGGCCATGGAGAGGAGGTCGTGAATTTGCTTGCGACCGAGAAAGCCCGTGAAATGGCATCGATCTGCGATTCCGAGCCGGACGCTTCCGGCCATCAAGGCGTGGAGTTGGTCGCCCGTTCCGGCCATCGCAAAGCGGACATTTGGATTCCGGGAGAGGACTTCTCGGGCAATCTTCAAAAAATGCATGGGGCCTTTCTGCCTTGTCATTCTCCCTAGAAAAACGACGAGTTGATCTGTAAATGGTTTGGGACTGCGATAGGCCTCAACGGGGGAGATGCCATTGTGAATGACGGTTGTTTGGACCGGGTCGGCGTCGTAGTGCCCGACACAGATTCTCCGGGTATAGTGACTGACTGCAACGACGAGATCGGCTTCGTGAATGACTTGTTTCTCGAGGTGATGGATCCAACCCTTTTCCTCGGGACCAGCCCGATCGTAGCTGAGGGAATGAACGTGAAACACGAGAGGCTTGCCTGATTGTTTCCTGATTTCGAGACCTGCGATTGCGGTCATCCAATCGTTGGCGTGAATGATATCGAAGGGAATTTTTTGCGATATCTCCAGGGCCTCCCGGGCATAACGCATCACTTTTTGCTCCAAGTCGCCACGATAGAGATCTTCAGCCGGATTTGCATCCCAATAGGGCTGGAGGCCAGACGAATGAATGCCATGCTTGGTCGAAATGATCCGGAACGGGCTTTTTGGAGCAGCATGACCGGCTCCGGGAAGAATCAGGTTGAGCTCGGACTTTCGGGCGAGTGCGTTTGCCAGTCCCTCGCAAGCAACGCCCAGCCCCCCATTGATAAGCGGAGGGAATTCCCAGCCGAGCATGAGTACGCGGATTTTAGCCATGGGGGTTCATTTTGCGCGTTTTTTTTGCATCTGGATTGGATCTGCGATGGTGTGAGGCATGGGGTGTGCTTATTATTCTGTGAGATGCAAGCGGCTGATGAAGCAACCTTCGATAAGGATAACTATATAGAGACCGGTATGCCAGTGGAAGCTGGAGAACTCTTCCCGGGGATTGTGGTGGATCACCTTGATGAAGGAGCCCGGCAGGTGTTTTTATGCGACAATTTCTGTGCACTCGCGGTGACTTGTATTGATGTGCGCACAGTCCGTTTCCGCTTTGCCCCCAATGGTGATTTTCCGGAGGATTTTTCCTACGCGGTGGTGCCGGAAGCCCTCGATAGATCGGTCTCGCCCGAGGTTTCCAAAACGGAGAGCCACTATCTGATTAAAACCGGTGAGCTGGTTGTTTCGATTTCACGCGAAGGGTTGAGGATTCGAATCGAAGATAATGAAGGCAATTTGCTCTCGGACGACGAGAAGGGATTTCATTGGTATCACAACGACGCCTACGGTGGCGAAGTCGTGATGATGAGTCGGGTGATTCAATCGCGTGAGCACTTTTATGGGCTGGGTGACATTCCCGGACATAAGAATCTGCGCGGTCAACGCCGGCAGCTCTGGGGGAGTGATGTCTATGGCTACAATGCCGACACCAATCCGCTTTACAAAAATATCCCGTTCTTCATCGGGGTGCACCACGGACAGGCATACGGAATCTTTTTTGATAACACCTTCCGCTCGTTCTACGACTTCGGAGGTGAGCGTGCGGCGGTGAGTAGTTTTTGGGCGCAAGGCGGCGAGATGAATTTTTACTTTATGCACGGGCCTTCAGTGCCCGGGGTCGTCCGGGAATACAGCCACCTCACCGGGAGACCGGAGTTGCCGCCTCTTTGGGCGCTGGGTTTTCATCAGTGCAAGTGGTCATATAAGAGCGAGGGCGAGGTGATGGCGATTGCCGATGGTTTTAAAAAGCGGGAGATCCCCTGTGATGCCATCTATGTCGATATCGATTACATGGACGGGTTCCGTTGCTTTACCTGGAACCGGGATGACGATTGCTACCCGAATCCCCGGCGGATGACGGAACGACTTGAGAAAGACGGCATCAAAACGGTCGCGATTATTGATCCGGGGATCAAAATTGACCCCAAGTACGAGGTTTACCAGAGTGGTAAGAATGGTGGCATGTTTTGCCAGAGGATGGATGGTCCGTTGATGACCGGAAACGTCTGGCCGGGGCCGTGTCATTTTCCTGATTTCACCCATCCCGAAGTGCGCGACTGGTGGGCTGGCCTTTTTCCCCCGTTCATGCAGGAGAGTGGCTTGGCCGGGATCTGGACGGACATGAACGAACCTGCCGTTTTCAATGAGGAAAAGACTTTTCCTCGTGATGTTCGTCACGATTTCGATGGCCATCCTTGCTCCCACCGGAAGGCCCACAATGTCTATGGGATGCAGATGTCCCGTGCGACCCAGGATGGTGTTCGGAGAGCCCTGCCGGAGAAGCGTCCATTTGTGATCACTCGTTCGGCTTATGCCGGAACGCAACGTTACAGCTCGGCATGGACCGGTGATATTGAGTCGACCTGGGAGCATCTTAAAATCGGTAATATCCAATGTCAGCGCCTGGCGCTCTCGGGCTACTCCTTTGTCGGAACCGATATTGGTGGTTTCTCTGGGGTCTCCGACGGCGAGTTGTTCGTTCGTTGGTTGCAGATGGGAGTTTTTCATCCCTTCTGCCGCGTGCATAGCTCGGGGGATCAAAACGAGCAGGAACCATGGTCGTTTGGCGAGCCCTACACGAGTATTGCCAAGAAATTCATCGAACTTCGCTATCGGATTCTACCGTATCTTTACACTGTTTTTGAAGAGCATACCCGCACGGGGGATCCCATTCTGCGTTCGCTGGTTTACATGGATTCCGAGGACCTTGAGTGCCACAACCGCGCCGAGGAATTTGGAGTTGGACCAAGCTTGTTCACTTGTCCGGTCTCCAAGCCGGGAGTGGAAGGGCGCTGGTTGTATCCGCCAAAGGGCCTGTGGTATGACTTTTGGACCAACGAGGATATTCTGGGGGCTGAAGAGAGGTGGGTTGATGTCCCCATTGATTCGACTCCTCTTTTTGTGAGGGCCGGGACGATCCTGCCACTGTCGCCGGTTCGGGCGAATTCGTCCGCTGCCCTTTCTCATATGGAACTTCATGCCTATCTTTCAAACGAGCAGGGTGAAGGAAGGCTTTATGAAGATGCTGGAGATGGTTACGGGGATTCCGTAAAGAAGTCCTTCAAGCTCAAGGATGAGAAGCTGGTTCAAATCCGGAGCGGTGATTTTAAGCCGGGATATTCAAGCTACCGTCTCGTGGTTCACGGGGCGGCATGGAAAAAGATTTCCATCGATGGAGGCCAGGAAATTCCTTTGAGGCGTGGAGAATTTGTTGAGATTCCCGAGAGCTTCCAGGAAGTGCGCTTCTCCTAGAGTCAGCACAGCTCTCGTTGGATCCATTCATTGAGACGCGTGAGGAAAATTTCGCGGGTTGAACCGCTGAAGGGCTCGTGAAGAGCTCCTTTGATCTTCTCAAATGAGATTTGATTTGGACCAAGCTTGTTCAATCGTTCCTCCAATATCCGGGGGGGACAGATTGGGTCGGAGTCTCCTTGCGTGAAAAGAATGGGGATTTCCAGAGGCATGGCGGGGAATTGTTCGCGGACTTCTTCGGCGGCGTTTCGCAGATCCCGTCCCCAGCCGATCGAAATGCGACTATGGTAAAGAACCTCGCCTTCCCCGGAACCTCGTCCACCCGAGCTGTCCCCGCAGTCCGCGCTGCTGACTCCGGTGCCGACGGTGGCCAATGGCAAAAGGCTCGCGGCCAACGGAAGCGCGATTTTCATCCACGGTTGGGCTTGCCGCATCGGCTTGAGCAAGGGGGAACTGATCCAGGCGGCATCGAACAGCCCGGCATTTTGAAAGAGTGAACGCAAAGCCATGAGTCCTCCCATGGAGTGGCCTGCAATCACGAGCCTGCCATTCAGCGAAGAGAGAGATTCCTCGAGAAGTTCCTCTGCAATCGAGAGACCGGGAACAACTCCACGTCTTCCCGGTGAGCGCCCGTGGCCCGGCATGTCGGTCAGGATGCACCGGTAACCGGATTTTACGAAGCCTTCAAGAATGGGAGGATAGCGGTCGATGAAGTCGCCCTGTCCGTGAAAGAAGACGAGTCCGCCACGTGCCGGGGCCTCCGGGTCCAGGGTGAGGCGGTGGAGGCTCTGGCCCTGAATCCGAACTTGGGATATTTTGACCTTCATAGACGGAAGGTTTTCATGAGTTCCTGGACCAGAGCTGCATCGTCAAAGCGGGAGGCTTTGTTGAAGGCGAGATTCATGTTTGCGAGGATCCTCAGCAACATCGCGGCAAGTGAACAAGGGTGTCGAACGGCCCGCTTGGCCTCGGCCGAGAGTTCGGGATGCTCATTGAGAAGCTGCTTCACCATGATGGGGCGGCCCTTGTGAAAGGGATCGATCAATGTCGGGCCGTCGGGTGAATCGATGAGGCAGAGAAAATGGCCGGGGTAATTGACTCCGTAAACGGTCAAGCCAAGTCGTTGGGCGACGAGGATGTAGATTAAGGAAAGGCCAAGTGGATTGCTCTTACCTTCTTCAAGCGACCATGCCAGATCGGAATTTCGTGGGTCGAAGGGGATCGATTTATTGCCGGAAAAACGTCCTGAACCAAAGAGCCAGTCGGCCAGTTCACGCGGGGTGCTCACTTCAGGTTGGGCCTCCTGCGCGATGATGTCGAGTTCGTCGGAAAGACTGGGCCGCAGGGTAATGCCATCGTGGAGAAAGTCCGAGATCAGGCGAAGGAGGGCTTCGAAGGATTCGTAGTCGCCATCGGGGTCTCGTAGATTGCTGACGGGCATGGCCCATTGCTCCTTGAGGATTTTTTGGCGACCGGCATGCAGAGAGTCCGACAGTAGCTTGCTTTCGTTGGACTTGAGGTCGATCCCAAGTGCCGCCAGGTCATGGCTGGCATCTCCTTCGAATTCCAGCAGGGCACGCTGAACCCCGTGCCGGACGTCTTCATTTTCATCGTCCAACAATTTGAGAAGGGATCCAAATCGCCTTGTCCTCTCCATATTCAAAAGATGGAGGGCGTTGGGAATTTCGCCAGAATATTTGTGGTAAAGCCGCCCTTTTTAATGATGGGAAACACTGTGAGTTGCTGACGAAATCCGCAAATTCTCAATGATCCGCCGAATCGGGCTTCGCCGGGTTTGTCAACGGGCGAACTGAAACAGGAAACTACTCAGCTTTCAAGAGATAGCGGAGAAGTGGCTCAACGGGCGAGAGTCCGTGGGGATGGTGGTCGAGGCCGGGCTTGCGCCAGACTTTGACTGGGGATTCCAGCTTGAGGAGGTTTGCGGCGAGAGGCTCGGCATTTTCGGCTGGCGGAACCACCTTGTCGGCGGTTCCGATGACCAGGGCAACCGGAATTCCTTTCAGCTTTTTTGCGAAATCGGGGGTGGTGATTTGCGGGTGGGTCTTTGCTTCGTCAGCGGTGATTCCGTAAGCTTTGAGGCAGCGGGCGTAGTCACCTTTCGATAACTTGCCATTCATGCCACCGGGCCAGGACTGGAAATTGCAAACCGGGTTGTCTCCGTAAATTGCAGTGACCTTGTCGGGGTTTTTGGCGGCGAAATTGAAGATGAAGAGTCCGCCGCGTGACATTCCTTCGAGGATGGGTTTTGGACTCAGCTGAAACCGAGTGGTGAGAAATGCGTGAAGTTCCTCGCCGCGCGCCATGGCAGCGCCGTTTCCATAAAGATTGCCAACATCAACGAAGGCGAGGTGGTAGCCCCGGTCGAGGAGGGCGAGGTCGAGCGCCGGTTGGTGTCCCCAGAAGCGGGCCCGCCAAATCCACGGTTGTCCTTTGGCAGCGGTATGGGGGATGACCAACCTTGCGTCGGCTCCTGACTTGGGAAGCTTGAAATTGTGAAACTCAAAGCCATTCCATTCGGTTTTGGTACGAGAGATATCAGAGAATTCGGCACGTTTGCCCGTTTGGCGCGAAAGAAGGTCGCGGTAGTGCTTTGCCAGTTCTTCGTGCCCTTTGTTGTTGGGGTGGACGCCATCGGTGGTGTTGCCGGGAGAGATGGCGCGGGTGAGATCATGGAAATGGATCTTGCCATCGGTGGCGGCCGCGCTTTCGTAGGCCCGGTGAATTTCCGGGAGGCGCTTCGCCCGGGTTGTGAGGTCAGCCTTCCGCCCGGGCTTTAATCCCTGCTGATTGGGAAACATGGGGGGAGGGGAGCAGAGGTGGACGATCATTTCTGAATTGGCTTCCCTCAGTTTCCGGATGAGAAAGAGAGCATCCGAGCTTAGCTTGTCGTGATGGTCCCAGTTTTTGCGTTTGTCATTTTGACAGGTATCATTGGTTCCCAGGGTGATGACCGCGACGTCCGGTTTGAACGCGAGAGCCTTTTGAAAATGGGGCGTTTTGAGGAATGGACGGTCCGCTTCCCGGAGCATGCAGAGCGACGAAGCCGCAAAAGTTTCCACGAGGTAATCATGGCCCAAAAATTCACCAAGTTTTGTGGCATAGCGATTGGCAGGAATGGGGTTTGCGCCGGAGCCGAAGGAGATTGAGTCACCTAAAATCGCGATTTTGACCGGGTTGGCCTGAAGTCCGAGCAGCGGAAATACCAGGAATAGAAACAATTTCATGGGCTTTTGATACTTGGATTGCAGCGAGTGTTTATCGTCGGATTGATCGTAAAGGTGGGCTCTGATTTGCTTTTCGGAGCGATTAAGATGTGCTTACCTCCAGCTGTGGTTGAGGAGGAATTGCGACTCAGAGATCTTGGAAGGTGCTCGCTGTTAACACGAGGGATTGCGGGCTCCTTGTCGGCCTTCATACTTGCAATCATTCTCTTTTATCCGGTTTTTCCCGAGTTTCAGTCGCGGTCCCTGGCTTCATGGACCTGGGCTGCGTGCAACCCGGAGAATGGTGTTTTACACGGAAGATTGGTCCCACTTGTTTTTGTGTGGATGCTCCGGGTCGCATGGTTAAGGAAGAAGAATGAAATTCTCAGGCCTTCGACTTGGGGGCTTGCTCTCCTGGCGATCGGGTTGCTGTTTTTTCTCGTTGCGATGAGATTGGGACAACCAAGGCTTGCTCTCTTGGGGCTTCCATTCGTGGTGCTTGGTTTGGTGCAGTTTTGGTTCGGTTTGGGAATTGCCAGGGCTGCCATTCTGCCGGCCTTGTTTCTATGGTTTATGATCCCGTTGCCGGGTCTAGAGGCGATTGTTACGGGATCCTGGCAGGTCAAAATCATGAATGCTTCCTACGTTCTCGGAAACTTGCTGGGTCTGGATTTAACGATGAGCGGGGCAGGTCTTGAGATGGCTAACGGTCGCTTCCGGATTGCCGAAGGATGAAATACAGGTTTTCGATTTATCACCGGTTCGGTGATGGCAGGTTACGCGTTCGCATTCTTCACTCTGGAAAAATCTTCGAGGCAAGTGGTGCTCTTTCTTTGTGTCTTCCCTGCCATTTTCGCTGCGGGGGTGATTCGGATGCTGCTTTTGTTTGGGCTGGTTTCCGTGGGGCATTCCGACCTTGGTCTTTGGATCTATTTTGATTTCCTTTCTGTTTTTCAGTTTCTCCTCGTTCTTTGGGTGCTCCGGTTCATCAGAGGTCTGATTGTTAAATGGTGGGCCGGTTCCGCCGGGGAATCAAAGAAAAGAGCGAACCCGGGCTCGTCTTTAGTGGCTGAAGATGGGATGCGAAGGTTTGACGAAAAGTGATCCCGGTTGGAATTTTCGAGGGCGGAAGATTTTTTGCGGAGAGGCTGGCGAGAGAGAAAGTTGGAGGCCGTCCGCGTCTGGATGGAAAAGATTTTTTTCGTTAGGAATCGATGAAGCACCAAATGCGTCTCTTCCTTGAGGGGCAAAAGTCAGCAAAGCCGTGGATCCTTTTTTAGGTGATGCAATATTTGAGAGACGAAAAAACCGACTCCGGCAGGTCCGGAATCGGTTTTTTAGAATGTGAATTTTCGGGAGGCGGATTACTTCCGGCGACGGAGGAGAGCCATCATTCCGGCCAAGCCCACAAGGAGCGAGGCTGAGGGCTCTGGAACCACCGTTCCGTTGACCTGAAGTCCGTTCACGTGAAGGTTGCCGGTCGAACCTTGGTTGACGTTCCGGGGGGTAAACCGAATGGCGACGGAGTCAGCTCCGGTAATCGCTTCCGTGAAAGTGAAGGTGTCGAAAGAAGGACCGTTGCCGCTGTTGGCATCGACTTGAATAGAGTCATAAAGAGCAAAGGCTCCGCCATCGACGCTGACGTCGAAGGCCATGCCGTCAACCGCGCCTGCTCCGTTGCGCCACTGGGAGATCGAGATGCTCTCAATATTGAGGGTGTCCGGAGTGGCGGCGGTAATGGTGAACTCCATAAAGTTCTCATTGGTGCCATCCCCACCGAAATCGAAGTTCCGGATGTCGGCTTCGCCGGCAGCAGTGGTGGCATTGATAACAACAGCAAGGCCTGCCGAGGGAGTAAGATCGGTAACGCTTAGGCCGGGGGCCGCGTTTGCGGCAGCAGATGGAAGGATTGGGTTGGGAGCCGGGTCGTTGAGCGCGAGGCCGCTCCCTTGTCCGGTACGCCAGTCCAAACCACTGAAGTCCCAATCGACGAGGAGGGCACCTTGTGAAGCAGGAAGGGCAATCATCGATGCAGCGATTGCGGGAATTGTTCTTTTGATCATTTGTATGCGGTGCATGTTGCTTTGCTGGAGGAGGTTGTAGTGAACAGCGGGTTGCATGACAATTGGAAAATTAAGGTGGGTCGCATGTCAGTGTTCATGCCTAATCGCGGGGAATTGCGGCGGATTTGACTTGATTTCATGCTGAACGGTAGATGAATTTCAATCGCAATGACTTACAGGAAAGCTGGTTTGATAACACTCGTTTCCACTCTATCGACAGGCTTGGGCGGGGCTGCCGAGTTAAAACATTTGTGGGATTTTGAAGGCGAGGAGTGGTGGGTCGACAAGGTTGGTGAGGCAGATGGAGAAGAGCCTGCCGACACTTCGACTTTGACGGTCGAGCCGGGCGTGGGGGAGCGGGGAGCTTCGCTGAAGATTCAGGCTGAAATCAGTGGCGGGAATGATCACCTCTTGTTGGCCTCAAACGATCTGTATGAACCCGGGACCGAAGCCTTCAGCATGTTTTTCTGGGTTCGCATGCCCGATGACATGACGACCGCGGCACGCGGGATTTTTGATTTTTCGGGGAACGGAGGCGACGGCGTGCAATCACTCTACATTGGCGCGGCCGGGGACCTCGCATTTCGAATCGACTTTCCGGGAGCTGGAGTTGCCCTGGTAAGAGTTCCGATTGACCTGGAGGATGGTGAGTGGCACTCGGTGGCCGCGACCTACGATCCGCAGGGACGCCTGGAGGTCCACATTGATGGGTTTGGGGTTGATGGTTTTGCGGATGCGGTTGCTGGCCCGGTCACTTTTGCTTCGGAATGTTATCTTGGCTCATTTAATTTTACCGGAACATCCGATCTCAAGGGAGTCGGGGGAAACATTGATGACTTTGCAATTTACTCCGGTGTTTTGAGCGAAGAAGAGATCACGTTGCTATCAACTCCTCCGGATCCGCCGGCAAAGCCGGATCTTGTGATTAACACCATATCGGTAGCCGATGACAGCGTGACGATTACCTGGGATGCGGAAGAAGGTACGTTTTTCGGAGTCTGGCGATCTGCGGATCTTGTGACCTGGGAGGAAGTGGACGACAACGTTGCCGCCGGAGCTGATGGCGGTAGCTATAATCTTCAATTTCAGGATGCAAAGCCCGACCGGTTATTCCTCGAGGTCCGCAGGATTGAATAAGGATTGGTGGAGGGAGTAGCGAATCCTCCCGCTGTTAGGCCAGCAAATCGTGAACGACGTCGCCGTGGACGTCGGTGAGACGGAAGTCACGACCACTATATCGATAGGTGAGCTTCTCGTGATCGAAGCCCAACTGGTGAAGCATGGTCGCGTGGAGGTCATGCACGTGGACCTTGTCCTTCACGGCCTGGAAGCCGAAGTCATCGGTCGCTCCATGAACATGTCCCCCTTTGACACCGCCGCCCGCCATCCAGGTGGTGAAGCCGTAATGGTTGTGGTCCCGCCCGTTGATTTTGCCGGCGTTGGTTCCTTCCTTGGGCATTTCAACGACCGGAGTTCGGCCAAATTCGCCTCCCCATAGGACTAGCGTCTCGTCGAGCATGCCGCGTTGCTTGAGGTCGATCAATAAAGCACCGATGGCCTGATCGCATTCGCGTGCCAGTCGGCGGTGGTTCTTCTCCAGATCATCGTGATTGTCCCATGGCTGACCCGCTCCGTGCCAGACTTGCACGAAACGTACTCCGCGCTCAACGAGTCGCCGGGTGATCAGCATTTGCCGGCCTTGCAAATTGTCCCCATAGAGCTCGCGGATGTATTTCGGTTCGAGACTCACATCGAAGGCGTCGGTTGCTTCGAGTTGCATGCGGTAAGCGAGTTCGAAGCTTTCAAGGCGGGCCTCGAGATCGGAATCGTAGTTGCGTTCCTTGGCGTGTTCTTCGTTCAGTTGACGCAGGAAATCGAGTTGATCGCGTTGACGTTTTCGCGACAGATGGGTCGGGGTCACGTGATCGATAAGTTTGCGGGGATCGGTGGTCTTGGTGTCGACATAGGTTCCCTGGTAGGCAGCGGGAAGAAATCCGGACTGCCAATTCTGGGTGCGCGAGACGGGGTAGCCACCGGGACACATCGTCACAAACCCGGGGAGGTTTTGGTTTTCAGTTCCGAGACCATAGGTCACCCATGATCCGACGCTGGGGCGGGAGAGCCGTGAGTCGCCGCAATTCATCAGGAGCAATGACGGTTCGTGGTTGGGAACATCGGCGTGCATCGAGCGGATGACGCAAAGTTCGTCCGCCGATTTGGCAATATTGGGAAAGAGTTCGGAGATCTCGATACCCGATTCGCCATGTTTTTGAAATTTAAAGGGCGAGCCCAGCGCTACCCCGGTGGGGCGCTCGGTTTTGAGTTCAAGCGGGATCTTCTTGTTGTGGTATTTGGTGAGTTCGGGCTTGGGGTCGAAGGTGTCGACTTGAGAGGGTCCACCATTCATGAAGAGGTGAATGACGGCTTTCGCTTTTCCTGCGGTCTGAGGTCGCCGGGGTGCAAGCGGGCTGATTGATTGGCCGCCGAGTGACGGAACGGCGAGGGCGCCGAGGCCCATCCCGCAGCGCTGCAGAAAATCGCGTCGCGAAGTGACGAAACCGCCGTGTCCAAAGGAATGATGTCCGCTCATGGTTTAATCGATGTAAAAGAATTCATTGCTCAAAAGAAGGGCTTGCGCAAGTTGGGCGAGTGGGGGGAGTCCGGGGCCCGCGAAGTCGCTTTGGGCATCAGAGATGACTCCTTTGTTGTCCGAGATTTTTGGAGCCCAATGGAAGGACGCGAAGGCGGCATTATCCCGACTGTCGGCGATGAACCATAATTCGTCGCCCGCTTTGACTTCAATGTTCTCGAGTGAGGTGGGCACACCTTCGGTGGGTTGCAGAGTCCATTCACCGAGGATTTCACCGTTCGGTCTCATGATGCGGGCAATGAGGCCATTGCCTTTGTCGCTGGCGGCAATGAAGTTTCCGGAGAGGTTGATCTTGCCGCTTTCAATGGCGGTCCACTTGAGTGCGGCGTGCTTGTCGGTTTCGGGATGTCCGCCCTGCGAGGTCCAACTGAGCCAGCCGAGGGTTTGATCGGGAAGCTCCTGCTCGCCCCGCCACTGGCCATTTTCAAAGCGGGGAAGTGGTTTGAATTCAAGAGATCCTTTTTGAAGGTAGCCATAGTCCCACGCCCCCGAGGTCCGGCTGCTTCGGGCCCGGGCGAGCCACGCCTTGGCTGCTTCGGCTTCGGAGTCGGTGGGGTCGCGCTGGAGAACGGTTTGGTAGATGGTCCTGATCGAAGGGTTTCGCCTTGCGATGGCCCGGGCTTCGCCATGAAGAAAAGGGCTGTTCATGAGGTAAAGCGCCTGGGTTGGAGTGGTGGTGGTGGTGCGCTTCATCAGGGCTTCCTCGGAACCAGGAAAGTCGAAGGCCCGCATGATGGAGGGAAGAAATCCCCGTCTTGTCTTGGCGTAAACGGTACGGCGTCCCTCGTACGGGGCTTGGTCGAGTTTGAAGGGCTTTCCTCCCATTTTATGCACAAGGCGACCGCTGACCTGAAGGGCGGAGTCACGCCAGGCTTCCAAATCCTTGCGCTGGCGGTTGGCGCGGGCGTAGTAGAAATTGGCGGGGTCTTTCTCCTGGAGTTCGGCCGTGCTTCGACTGGATCGCTGGAATGTTTCCGATGTGATAATGTGTTTGATGAGCTCCTTGGTGGACCACCCGTTGTTCTTAAGAAAAAGAGCGAGGTGGTCGAGCAGTTTGAGTTGGAGCGGTTGCTCGGTTTGTGGTCCGAAGTCGCCCGGAGAACTTACAAGAGGAGACCCGGTGAGGTGCATCCAGACCCGGTTGGCCCAAACGCGCGGGGTGAGGGGGTTGCGATCGTCGGTGAGCCGGTGGGCGAACTCAAGACGTCCCGAGCCTTGGGTGAAATGTTCGTCTTTTTCGCGAAGGATGGAAAGAAAGGCCCGGGGGACGGGCTCGCCCTGTGCGCCCGGATTTCCGCGTTCGTGGATGCGTGGGTTGAAGGGTTGCGGTTTTTCCCTGAGCACCATGGCCCGGGGAATGGCAAAGGGTGAGGTGGCCTGAAGGCGGGTCACGGCTCCAACGAGTTGGCGGAACTTGCCGCGTTGGGTTTGATTGATTTTCGTGCCGCCGGGCAGATTGAAATCGAGAATATCGTCGGGAGTTTGATAGCCGGGGTCGCATTCTTTGACGTGATTGTGCACCGCCATGGCTTTTTTTTCCAACTCGGCGCGGTAGGCGACGGCCCCGGGTTCCTGCGAGGGCTCGGCGATGACCGGAAGCTTTTTGGGGACCAGCGAGCTGTTAAAAACGCCAAAGAGCGCGTAGTAATCGGCAGTGGGAATGGGATCGGTCTTGTGATCGTGGCAGCGGGCGCAGGCAACGGTCAGCCCCATCGTGCTTCGGGTGGCGACATCGATCCGGTCCGCGATGACGAGGTGGTTTTGCCCGCCCTGATAGGCACGGCCGACCGTCAGAAATCCGAGGGCCGCAAGTTCCTCGCGTGGGAGCTTCATCAAATCTGCTGCGATCTGGCGGTGGAGAAATTGATCATAGGGAAGGGATTCATTCAATGAACGAATGACCCAGTCGCGATAGGTGAAGGCGTGGGGGAAGTCCTCGTTGTCGGGCAGGGCCGCGCCACGGGTGTCGGCATAGCGGGCGACGTCCAGCCAATGGCGGCCCCATCTTTCGCCGAATGTCGGGCGGTCCAAAAGATCGTCGGCGAGGTGGGCGAGCCAATCGGGCCGGGTGTCGGTCAGCCATTTTGCCTTCTCCTCCGGGGTCGGCAGGAGGCCGGTGATGACGTGGAACGTACGACGAATGAGGACCTCGCGCGATGCCGTGGGCACGGCGGTTAGATTTGCTTCTGCGAGTTTGGCGTCTACGAGCTCGTCAATGGACCGCTCGTCCGCGACGGGCATTTTGAAGGCCCAATGGTTTTCGGGCGGTGAAACCTTCCCGGGTTTTGGGGAGTTTTCGAAACCAAAACCCAGACAGACCGTGAGGGAGAGGAAGATGGAGACGAATTGGCGCACGGGAGGTTTACGATCTGATCGAAGGGGGTCTTTCGAGTGGGAAAGGGGGGCTGCGATGGCTGGGAAGGCGGGGATGAAGAAAGGAGATTGTATGGATGAACCTGACCGGAAGTTTTTGACGATCCAAAGTTCGTTTTTGGGGAGTCCCGGGCGATGCAAAATCATTGCTTTTGCACAACGGTTGAGGGATGGTCGTTTTCATGAGCGACAAGCCATTGAGCGGAAAGACCGCGGTTGTCTTCGGAGTTGCAAACAAGCGGAGCATCGCTTGGGCGATTGCCAAAGCGTGGGCCGATGCCGGAGCAAAGTTAATTTTTAATTACCAGGGTGAGCGTCTGAAAGATAACGTTGAGCAATTGGCCTCGACCTTCGGTGAGGATGTTCCTCTTTATCCCTGTGATGTCACCAGTGATGAAGAATTGGACGTCTTTTTCAGCAAGGTGAAGGAGCACACCGACACAATTGATCTGGTCCTGCACTCGGTGGCTTTCGCTCCGAAGGAGGCGCTCGAGGGAGATTTCCTGAGCACCACCCGTGATGCCTTCCGAACGTCCCACGACATCAGCGCTTATTCTCTGGTGGCTCTGGCCCAGCGGGCTGCGCCGATGATGACAAATGGCGGCAGTATCGTGGCCATGAGCTATTACGGTGCCGCCAAGGTAGTCCCCAACTACAACGTGATGGGCGTTGCCAAGGCCAGCCTGGAAGCTTCGACCCGCTACCTCGCCTATGATTTGGGTGCCAAAAAAATCCGTGTGAACTGCATCAGTGCCGGGCCGGTTCAAACCTTGGCGGCGCGCGGAATTTCCGGATTTGGCTCCATGATCAAGCACTACGAGGAGCACGCACCTTTGCAGCGTTCCTGTTCCACCGAAGAGCTGGGGGCGACCGGTGTTTTCCTCGCCAGCGAGGGTTCCGCGTCAATCACAGGTCAGGTTCTTTATGTCGACGGGGGTTATCAGATCATGGGAATGTAATCCGCTGACAGTCTTATGGTTGAATGGTTTTATGGCAAAGAAGGCCGACAGTATGGTCCCATTGATGAGGTCACGCTGAGTGCCCGCATCGCAACGGGTGAGATCGGTCCGAGGGACTTGGTCTGGACCGAGGGTATGGATTCCTGGAAGCCTTTGCAGGAAGTCCGCCATCTCACCCCCGGCGCGGATGCTTCCCGGTCTCAAGATGCCGGGAGCCAGCCTCCGGGGGCTCCGGTATCACCCTACGCACCTCCGGCCGCGGGGCTTGAGGGCGCCTCCTACACGCCGGGGCCGTCTTTGCCTGTCACCAACGGTCTCGCCATTGCGAGCATGATTTGTGGCATCCTGTCCCTGGTGTTGTTCTGCTTCTGTGGAGGGATTTGGCTCGGGATTCCCGCCGTGATTTGCGGGCATCTGGGTTTGAATCAATTGAATGCGCCGGGAAATCAACAAGAGGGTCGGGGCATGGCGATTGCCGGATTGATTTGCGGATATCTGGGGATTGCCTTTTTTGTCCTCATGTTGCTTGGCGGAAACATCAGGAGCTATCAGGGGATTTAGAGCCGGATGAATCCTCCACCGATCAGGGGAAGGTGGCCGCGCTGGATCTTGTTGATGCCAGTTGCGGCAGTGCTCTTGTCCGCGGCCCCCTGGTTGGGCGAACGAATGCCCGACTGCTTGTTTCACGAGACGACGGGGCTACTTTGTCCGGGTTGCGGAGCCACGAGATCGGCCGTGGCGCTTCATGGAGGAGATTGGGGTGCGGCAATGAGAAACAATATTCTCGTCGTGAGCGGGCTCGTTTTGGGAGGGCTCTGGATCGTCCTTGCGGGAGCAGGGGAGAAGTTCCCCGGCGTCGGAGCGCTTCGCTTTTTTCGTTTCCGGCTTTGGTTTTTATGGGGGATTCTGGGAGCGCTGTTGGTATTCGCGCTCCTCAGAAATATTCCGGCAATGGAATTTCTCCGGCCGGTTTCCCGCTAGCGTTTACCGCTTGGACCGGTAAACCGGCGGGGCCAGATTCAGGCTGCGCTCTTTAACTTCCTTTTTGAGAACTTCGATGGCTTTGTCGAGTTGAGGATCTTTTCCTGAGTTTAATTCCCCCGGTTTGACATCGACGATGAAGTGCGGAACCGCGCCGTAAAGTTCCATATCCTCGCCGTTTTGGGGGAGAAACCAACCGCGACCCGGCAGACGCATGCGACCAAGCCCGAGAATGTTCGCGGAGCCGGTGGAGATCACCCCTCCGGCAGTCGGAATCCCGACGACCTTGCCCCGGTCCAGGGTCTTGATGGCGTGGGAAAAGATTTCGGCATTGGAAAATGAATTTTGGTTGCAGATCACGACGATGGGCTTGTTCCATCTCGCATAGACGTGACGATCCTGCGGGTAGCCGATCGCGCCATTGCGGCCCACGGTGTAGGCGTGGAGTGGTTGGGTCAAAACGGTCAGAAGGTGATCGCAGGTGAAGCCACCTCCGTTGTCCCGGACATCAATGATGAGGCCGTCCTTGCCGGCTCCCCGCTCATAGATGTGGTGTTCAAATTTCTCGAATTCATCCCACATCATGCGGGCCACGTGGAGGTAGCCCAGCTTGTTTCCGGTGGCTTTTTTGACGCGGGCATTCCGCTCGTCGAGATGGGCGGAATTGGCCAGCGCCCTGGCCTGGGCATAGCTGATCGGGCGGATGATGACTTCGCGGGGTTCCTCATCCTTTTCCCCTTTGACGGTGAGGGTGATGTCGCGATCAAGACGGCCATTGAGGGTGCGGGTGAGCGAGACATCGGAACGGATGGCCTGGTCATCCACCTTGAGAATTCGGTCGCCAATCTTGAGGCGGCTGCCGGGACGGTCGGCGGGTCCGTTGGGATGTACGAAGGTCACCTGGTTTGTTTTGTCGAGACGAACGCCAAGGTGCGGGGTGTAGTTACGCCACGCTTCGTTAAACTTCCACTCCTTGGGGAAGTCGGCGGGGTAGAAGCCCATGTGGGAGGCATTGAGTTCACCCAAGAGAAGCGCCATGACACGGCTGTATTCTTCCTTGGTCGGGGCATTGGCGGCAGCGAGTTCATATTTGGTACGGATCTTGTCCCAGTCGCGGTTGTTGAGGTTGCCATCGTAAAAGCGGTCCCTAAGGATCCGCCAGGCCAACTTGAAGCCCATTCGCTGGTATTGCGCGCGGTCCCGGTCCATCGGGATGGTGAATGAGTAGCTGGAAAGACGCCCTTTGCTGAAGAAAGAGGGAACGCCGTTGGCGACCAGATAGATCTTATCGTTGTCGCGGTAGCGGACGATGGGGCCGCTGGCTTTCGCCATCACCGCGGGTTTCGCTCCGGCTTTCACGGCAACCTGGTAAATACTGCCACCGGTTTGGAAGGTCAGGTTCTTTGAGTCGGGCATCCAGTAAAGTCGGGATGGGCTCATGCCGTTAAGGGGGATCCGTTGAATCCTCTTGTGGAGATCTTCAAAGTCGATGGGAGCCTCCTCCTCCTTTTTTGGCTCTTCCTTCGGTGTTTCCTGTTTTTCGGCAGCGGGTGACTCCTCCTCCTTCTTCTCCTCTTCTTTGTATTGAGGGTCTTTCGACATGGCCCGGCGGGCTGATTCGATGCGTGCATCACGGTCGCTGCGGAAGTGGGTCTCACGCTTGAGATGAACAAAGAAGAGGTCGGTCTGGGTCGAGTGACGACGGCCTGCAAATGCGAGGATTTTGCCATCGGGAGACCAGACCGGAGAGTAATCGCTGTCGGGATGACGGGACACGTTGACCGGCTCGCTTTTGCCATCGGTCGCGATGATGTAGATGTCACTGTTGTAATTATAATCTTCGACCGCGTAGGCGATGTGCTTGCCATCGGGTGACCAGACATAAGAAGGGGAGTCCCACTTTTCGATGAGCTTGCGGGCTTCCGAGCCATCGGGTTTTGCAAGGTAGAGAGTCCCAGGGTATTCCACGTAGGCGATCAATTCTTCGTTCGGGCTCAGGGAGAAGCCGGATTTCTCCATGGAACCCTTGGTGATTGGTTCGTGATCAAAAGACTCCGCATTCCACCAAAACTCCTTGGGGTCGGTTTTCGACATGCGCCAGTAGTTGACGACGATGCCGTTGTCTTTTTTGTAGTAAATGTATTTTCCGTTTTTGGCGAAGTAGATATCGGACTCGAGAGCCGGGGAGTCGGTGAGACGATTGGGTTCCTTGAGGACGGTGTCCATGGCCCAGATTTCTCCCCCGGCCTCGAAGGCCCATTCCAGACCGGTTGGGGTGACTGCGGCGTCACGAGTGGACTTAAACGTCAGAGCCTCACTGGTGGGATGCTCAAGAGTGGTCCGGTGATAGAGATCGATTTTTGCCGGGCTGGCTTTGCCCTTGGTGGAGATTTGGTGGAGGTCGAAGAGGTGGCGGTAAACGATGGTCTTGCCGTCAGCCGAAAGGGCGGGGGCGAAGACGCTGTCATCCGGGTGCCGGGTGATCTGGCGATCTCCTTTTTTACCGAATTGGTGGTGCCAAATATTGTGTGCACCGGATCGGCTGGTGACGTAGTAGAAGGATTTTCCGTCGGGTGCCCAGACCGGGTAGCGGCAGCCGGTTTTGTCTTTGACGGGTTCGGTGAAGGTCTTTTTTTCGAAATCGTAGAGCCAAATCCGAGAGGCTTGCGCTCCCTCGTATCCCTTGCGGTAAGTCGGGGCTCCGTCGCGCACAAGGAGGAGCTTTTTGCCATTTGGCGAGTAGCGGCCGTATCGGGCATTCGCGTCGAAGAGAATTTCTTCGTCCTTGTTCGGATCCAGGGCTTTTTTGATGAGGCGGTAGGGCCGACGACCGCCATGATCGCGGTATCCCCGGACCAGGATGGCGGGCTCTGTGGGATGGAGGTCCTCCAGCGCGCTTCCTTCCGAGTGGAAGGTGATTTGCTCCGGGTTGCCCCCTTGGATGGGAATTCGAAAAACCTGCTCCGAGCCGGTTCGATCTGAATTAAAAAAGACAAATTTTCCGTCCCTGGAGACCTTGGGGGTGTCATCGGGTGCGGGATGATAAGTGAGTCTGCTGGCTTCGCCTCCCTGGAGGGAGCTGGTCCAGATATCTCCGGCCCACGCAAAGACGAGAGTGCTGGAATCCGGGGTGATGGTTGCGGTGGAGGGCAGTTTGATTTCCCCCATTCCGTGTGCGGTCCCCGCGATGAGGATTGGAGCAGCGGATCTGGAAAGATGGCGGACTAAAATTCGGGGCAGCGTGAAAGGCGTCGAACGAAGCATGACGAAACCCTGCTCGATTTTCTGAAAAAGCCAAGGTGGGAAATGAAGCTCTTGTTTTCGCCATTTAGAGGGACGCTACGCGTATTAATCCACGCCCCCGTGAAGGGGGCGACGCCAATCTGACCTCATCGGCACCTTTCGACAGCGTTTCAATCCACGCCCCCGTGAAGGGGGCGACTCGAGACGGACGCACGACACGAGACAAGACGGGAGTTTCAATCCACGCCCCCGTGAAGGGGGCGACGATCTCAAGGTTTTCCAGAGGTTTGTTTTTCGCGTTTCAATCCACGCCCCCGTGAAGGGGGCGACCCGGATTATCTCCACCGTTGGAGAGAAGATGACGGTTTCAATCCACGCCCCCGTGAAGGGGGCGACTGGGCAATTGACAGAGAGTTTCAAAAACTGAAAGTTTCAATCCACGCCCCCGTGAAGGGGGCGACATCATTGGCCTCTTCGCCAGCTTCGCCCGCGCGGGTTTCAATCCACGCCCCCGTGAAGGGGGCGACTGGCAGCGGTGGCCCTCACCCAGTTGGTCGAGAGTTTCAATCCACGCCCCCGTGAAGGGGGCGACGAGGAGTGCTGTTGCTGCCTGCATCGGGTGGACTGTTTCAATCCACGCCCCCGTGAAGGGGGCGACCGTCGAACTGCCGAAAACCTACTTCGCTCCTACGTTTCAATCCACGCCCCCGTGAAGGGGGCGACGATGGAATTAACCCGGAAAAGCGGTCAGAGATCGTTTCAATCCACGCCCCCGTGAAGGGGGCGACTAGAGGCGATCAATCTCGCCTTGGATTGGCAGCGTTTCAATCCACGCCCCCGTGAAGGGGGCGACCTCAATACGTCGAGCCGCGCATGGTGGGCGGCAAGTTTCAATCCACGCCCCCGTGAAGGGGGCGACGATGCCTTCGGCTTCATTGGTTCCACTTCCATGGTTTCAATCCACGCCCCCGTGAAGGGGGCGACCAAGCTTCCCGTTTAGCTCTTTGGCTCTGACTTGTTTCAATCCACGCCCCCGTGAAGGGGGCGACAAACTCAGGCGCATTGAATTTAAACATCTTGTCGTTTCAATCCACGCCCCCGTGAAGGGGGCGACGCGGATCGATGGCGACGGGCAGCTTGTGGTGGCGTTTCAATCCACGCCCCCGTGAAGGGGGCGACAATCGCCATCGAAAAACAACTCATCAAGGCCATGGTTTCAATCCACGCCCCCGTGAAGGGGGCGACCGTTGCCGTTGCTGCATTGTCCTTGACTTCATCAAGTTTCAATCCACGCCCCCGTGAAGGGGGCGACTGCAGCACATCAAAAACATTCGGCACTACTACGAGTTTCAATCCACGCCCCCGTGAAGGGGGCGACTGCCTTCAGCATCAGTCAAACGAATGTCATAATAGTTTCAATCCACGCCCCCGTGAAGGGGGCGACGAGGCTCCTGAGCACTCACAGGAGGAAGAACCCGTTTCAATCCACGCCCCCGTGAAGGGGGCGACACGAGGTTGCTGATGCGGACCCAGACCCAGTGAGGTTTCAATCCACGCCCCCGTGAAGGGGGCGACCGCTTGCCCCGAAAGTTACGAACATTGTTTGGCTGTTTCAATCCACGCCCCCGTGAAGGGGGCGACTATTTCCCGTCTTCGATTCTTAGGACAAATTCCTGTTTCAATCCACGCCCCCGTGAAGGGGGCGACTCGGAAACCCTGCCCCATGACGACCCATCGACAGTTTCAATCCACGCCCCCGTGAAGGGGGCGACCGCCCCTTGCGGACAAACTTGTGATAATCGTGAGTTTCAATCCACGCCCCCGTGAAGGGGGCGACCTGGGACAAGTTCGCCACGAGTCCGAGCGTTGAGTTTCAATCCACGCCCCCGTGAAGGGGGCGACAGTTGCGACCGTTAGCTGTCACGGCTGATTCTACGTTTCAATCCACGCCCCCGTGAAGGGGGCGACCGATCCACCATCGGCAAGATTGCTTGGAACATTGTTTCAATCCACGCCCCCGTGAAGGGGGCGACCATCAGCCTGCGTTACCTCGGTCGATTCCTTCAAGTTTCAATCCACGCCCCCGTGAAGGGGGCGACTTGTCACTGAGTGCGCGGCCGAGGATGGCGAATGTTTCAATCCACGCCCCCGTGAAGGGGGCGACATGAAATGTTACGGGAGCGCGGGGTGAATACCAGTGTTTCAATCCACGCCCCCGTGAAGGGGGCGACGGTTGAAAAACACGCGGCCGGGCGGGAGCCGGTGTTTCAATCCACGCCCCCGTGAAGGGGGCGACATCCGCAAGCGGCGTGTTCCCAACCGGCAAATTGTTTCAATCCACGCCCCCGTGAAGGGGGCGACCCCTGATAAATAATCTCACTCCCCGTCTCCAAGGTTTCAATCCACGCCCCCGTGAAGGGGGCGACGGAGGGCTGGAAAATGATCACTTATGATGCAATGTTTCAATCCACGCCCCCGTGAAGGGGGCGACCGCTGACAATGTTCTCGACCTTACGGGTAACGGGTTTCAATCCACGCCCCCGTGAAGGGGGCGACGAGGGGCCTGACGGCTGGCAGGATGCTTTCCGGGTTTCAATCCACGCCCCCGTGAAGGGGGCGACGGTGCGTTCTGTGCTGGTTGTGAGCAGTGTCTTGTTTCAATCCACGCCCCCGTGAAGGGGGCGACCTCGTGATGATGCGGGAGATTGAGCAGGAAGGGGTTTCAATCCACGCCCCCGTGAAGGGGGCGACGCATAATCTCCCATAATCACCGCCAATCCATCTTGTTTCAATCCACGCCCCCGTGAAGGGGGCGACGCCCGGCCCACTTCTTTTAACATCCGTTCCGCGTGTTTCAATCCACGCCCCCGTGAAGGGGGCGACTTCAACGTGGATCTCACCCACTCCTCCGGAGCTGGTTTCAATCCACGCCCCCGTGAAGGGGGCGACGATAGCGGTCACTGGCCGAGCCGATGGAGTAGGTTTCAATCCACGCCCCCGTGAAGGGGGCGACCACGATTCGAGGCTCACCCCGTCCCTCGGTCCGGGTTTCAATCCACGCCCCCGTGAAGGGGGCGACGCAGGACGACGAGGAAACGCGGGACCAAATCCAAGTTTCAATCCACGCCCCCGTGAAGGGGGCGACCTTTGACAGCGGGGCGGATTTTGCTTCTGGAGAAGTTTCAATCCACGCCCCCGTGAAGGGGGCGACCCTTGAAAAGATCCGCCGCCACTGCCGCGCTCGTGTTTCAATCCACGCCCCCGTGAAGGGGGCGACGAGAGTGGAGCTAAAGCTGGTCCCGGTGTTCACGTTTCAATCCACGCCCCCGTGAAGGGGGCGACCCCACTTTCTCGCCAACTTCCGCGGCATACATCCGTTTCAATCCACGCCCCCGTGAAGGGGGCGACCATGCCCGACAAAAGATCCGCGCTCCGATCAAATGTTTCAATCCACGCCCCCGTGAAGGGGGCGACCATCACGCCAACGTGAAACCCGCTTGGTGGAATAGTTTCAATCCACGCCCCCGTGAAGGGGGCGACGATGAAACAGCGCTAAGAGATGACCTTGAAGACGTTTCAATCCACGCCCCCGTGAAGGGGGCGACCAAAACGATGGTGGAGGCGTCCGAAAAGGCGATGTTTCAATCCACGCCCCCGTGAAGGGGGCGACCTGTGGGAGGAGGGCATACTGACGGTATCGCTGAGTTTCAATCCACGCCCCCGTGAAGGGGGCGACGTTATCAAGCGGAGCGGTAACCAAGGACACAAAGTTTCAATCCACGCCCCCGTGAAGGGGGCGACTCCCTCTTTCCTCTTCTTTTTTTAGGTCTTCCCTGTTTCAATCCACGCCCCCGTGAAGGGGGCGACCAGCCGTATCTGCAAAGTTCCCTTGCTGAATAGTTTCAATCCACGCCCCCGTGAAGGGGGCGACACCGATCTCCAATCCAAAATGGTTTCCTTGCTTGTTTCAATCCACGCCCCCGTGAAGGGGGCGACCGTAGGGAGAAGGAACGCAGGTAATTAAACTAAAGTTTCAATCCACGCCCCCGTGAAGGGGGCGACCCCCCAGCAACCAGTGGCAAAGTCAAAGTCGATGTTTCAATCCACGCCCCCGTGAAGGGGGCGACTCTTTCCGTCTAACTGTGCAAATTCCGAAACAGTGTTTCAATCCACGCCCCCGTGAAGGGGGCGACCCAAACCCCCAACATTTGAGGGCGTAGGAGGGGGTTTCAATCCACGCCCCCGTGAAGGGGGCGACTGCAATACGTTTCCACCCATCTCGACGATGCTGGTTTCAATCCACGCCCCCGTGAAGGGGGCGACCATAGCTCGATCGCCGCCGCATCCCGCGCACTGCGGGTTTCAATCCACGCCCCCGTGAAGGGGGCGACTTGATTACCTCGAAGAGAAAGGATGGTTCGATGGTTTCAATCCACGCCCCCGTGAAGGGGGCGACTCTCCACTTCATCCATGTGGAAGTGGAGAACGGGGTTTCAATCCACGCCCCCGTGAAGGGGGCGACCGAAGATTACCACACAGGTGTTGCAAGCCTACGAGTTTCAATCCACGCCCCCGTGAAGGGGGCGACCTTCGCACGGTGGATCTATCGCCAGCTTGAAAATGTTTCAATCCACGCCCCCGTGAAGGGGGCGACAAGCCCGAAACAAATACCGACTAAAAACAATGAGTTTCAATCCACGCCCCCGTGAAGGGGGCGACCTTGCTTTCGAGGGATTCTCGAAACGTGCAAAAGGTTTCAATCCACGCCCCCGTGAAGGGGGCGACTGTGCGATTCCGGAATTTACTGCCCTAATGCCCTGTTTCAATCCACGCCCCCGTGAAGGGGGCGACCACTTCCACCATGGTGGAATGCTCATCGAAATTGTTTCAATCCACGCCCCCGTGAAGGGGGCGACGCGTGACCACCCGCGCCCCGGTCCGCCGTAAAGCGTTTCAATCCACGCCCCCGTGAAGGGGGCGACGAGTTGCCGTGAAACGCCACGTCCGCGATATGCAGTTTCAATCCACGCCCCCGTGAAGGGGGCGACCCGCCCAGGGGTAAAGAATTGCCTCTTGTTTGGAGTTTCAATCCACGCCCCCGTGAAGGGGGCGACTCCACCCTTACCCGCGAAGGCGTCCGGGTTGGAGGTTTCAATCCACGCCCCCGTGAAGGGGGCGACTCTCTCGTGCAGGACCGGTGCACAGTGACGCTTGTTTCAATCCACGCCCCCGTGAAGGGGGCGACCAGAGCCTTTGCAAAGGTCTTGCAGTCGCGCAGGTTTCAATCCACGCCCCCGTGAAGGGGGCGACCCTGTCGCCCGGTCGAGAGCCCGACATGCGCATGTTTCAATCCACGCCCCCGTGAAGGGGGCGACCCGTATTCCAATGCAACCGTTCTGCATATCGCGGTTTCAATCCACGCCCCCGTGAAGGGGGCGACGCCACCCAGGGGTAAAGCTCGGCCTCTTGATTGGTTTCAATCCACGCCCCCGTGAAGGGGGCGACCGTCCATCACTTCCGCCGAGAGAACCTTGCCGAGTTTCAATCCACGCCCCCGTGAAGGGGGCGACCCACCCTTACCCGCGAAGGCGTCCGGGTTGGAGGTTTCAATCCACGCCCCCGTGAAGGGGGCGACCTGCGCGGCGGTATCGGTCGCGGGATCCAAAGAGGTTTCAATCCACGCCCCCGTGAAGGGGGCGACTTAAGAAGGATGCCGAGACTTTTGCAAAGGCCTTGTTTCAATCCACGCCCCCGTGAAGGGGGCGACCGGCGAGGCGAAAACCCTCACCATCGAAGTCGAGTTTCAATCCACGCCCCCGTGAAGGGGGCGACGCTTGGTGGTCTTGGCCGAAGCCGGGATGACGTCGTTTCAATCCACGCCCCCGTGAAGGGGGCGACCTTCTTCCGCGCCCGGTCCAGATATTTATTGATCGTTTCAATCCACGCCCCCGTGAAGGGGGCGACCGACTTTTGCCTTCGCCAAGGGCGGCCTCGGGGCGTTTCAATCCACGCCCCCGTGAAGGGGGCGACGAAAAGGTAACGATCCAATACGCCCAGCGCGGCGTTTCAATCCACGCCCCCGTGAAGGGGGCGACTCTTCCGTGCCCGCGCCCGTGCCGCTGCCAAGCTGTTTCAATCCACGCCCCCGTGAAGGGGGCGACTATGATTAGTCTTTTTCGATCTGACGACGTTACGTTTCAATCCACGCCCCCGTGAAGGGGGCGACATTGCGCGGAAGCTAGAGGAGGGGCAAGACCGGGTTTCAATCCACGCCCCCGTGAAGGGGGCGACGCGGTCGGTGATCGAGCGGGAGCGATTCGATGAGTTTCAATCCACGCCCCCGTGAAGGGGGCGACGGAGACAGCAAAGGAGGAGGTTGAGGAGGAGCTGGTTTCAATCCACGCCCCCGTGAAGGGGGCGACTGAGGACATCGGATGGTATCCCGCTTGCTGGTCAGTTTCAATCCACGCCCCCGTGAAGGGGGCGACAATTGACTGGCAAGAAAGAATTTGCATTTTGTCGTTTCAATCCACGCCCCCGTGAAGGGGGCGACCTAGGGGACGACTTTAGGGGACGACCTACGGGCGGTTTCAATCCACGCCCCCGTGAAGGGGGCGACGCGCGGGAATTTTGTCCACCCAACTTGTCCAAGGTTTCAATCCACGCCCCCGTGAAGGGGGCGACTTGCCGCCGCCCCGCTTCGCGTTGCCGTTACTAGTTTCAATCCACGCCCCCGTGAAGGGGGCGACGTCAATAGTTCACTGCCTTTCATGCAATACTTCAGTTTCAATCCACGCCCCCGTGAAGGGGGCGACTAATGTCTCTTCGACACGGTATGCAGCTGCTCTGGTTTCAATCCACGCCCCCGTGAAGGGGGCGACCTGAAATTCCAAATCCAAGAAACATGGCTGCGAGTTTCAATCCACGCCCCCGTGAAGGGGGCGACAGCGGTTTTTGATGGCGTCGACTTTCTCTGATTTGTTTCAATCCACGCCCCCGTGAAGGGGGCGACCGCGGCGGCCCGTAGAGCCGTCACAAGAGGAGGTTAGCGGAGGGCTTCCGCGAACCTCAAGTTTAGTATCTGTCAAAGAACGAAAAATGAAGGCGAGGGCCTGGCGAGCGCTTGGGGTTCGCGGAGGCCTCCCAAAATCACTAGAGAATGAGAGGGCCAGAAATGTCGAAGTCATCATTCCGACCATGGTGCTCGACTTTGTGTTTCCAGTTTTTACCCAAATGATAGAGGCGGATACTGTCGGTTGCCGGGTCCATAATATCGAGAAGTTTTCCCCGGAATTCCACGAGTTGAGCCGGATCGACAAGGCATTCAAAAACGGAAGCCTGTACGCGCTGGCCATAATCGAGACAGGTTTTGGCAACCCGGCGGAGGCGGTTTTTCCCCGCGGGGGTGGTTGTGGAGACGTCGTAGGTTACGAGGAGATACATGGCGAAATCGGGTGCTACTTGTTGAGGAATGCCGGGTAGGCGTCGAGATCGCCTCTAAGGTGCCTTGCTAAAAGACGTGCCTGAATGTGGGGAAGGAGCCCAAGGGTCATTCTTTCGTTCAAGAGGGGATGGTTGATTTCATCCTGCTTTTTCTCCTGCCAGGATTGCAGGACGACTTTCCGCGAGTCTTCTCTGAGTGAAACCGCTCCGGATTCCTGGATTTGAAAATCTTTGGCGGTGATCTGCTGTCGATTGATCAGAGAAAGAGCCAGCCGGTCTGCTAGAACAGGACGAAATTCTTCCATCAAGTCCAAAGCGAGGGACGCTCTACCCGGGCGGGGTTGGTGAAGGAAGCCGGATTGGGGATCGAGGCCGCAGCTTTCGCAGGCGGATCGACAGTCGTGGGCGAGCATAGCATAGAGAAAGGAAAGAAGGGCGTTTGTCCGGTCAAGCGGAGGGCGCTTGGTTCGGCCTTTAATTTGAAAACCGGAGTCCTCAGCGGTCAGCATTTGATTGAAGACTGCCCAGTAAGAGACGGCGGCATCGCCTTCGATTCCCCGAAGAGAATCGAGCGAAGTTGCACGCCCGGCGGCCTGGGTTCGAGTGGCAAGCGAATCGACAGCGGTTTGCAATTGGGAGGCGCGATCAGCGTCTTTCAAGCCGTGATCACGGGCGGCTCTTTGAAGGACCGTGCGGGCGTTGTGAAGCTTTCCCTGGATCATGTTCCGGGCGATTTCCAGGGCGGCCGGTTCGTGCTCGGCCCGGCGATATTGTTCACGGCGAAGAAGGATGTTGCCGGAAACCCCACCGTAGGACGAGGCGAGGAACTTTCCGAAAGGAGAGAGGAATGAAAGAGCCACGCCGTGATTGTGACAGGCCGCCATGAGAGAGGCGGAGGCAGTGTTGTCCCAGCCAAAGGAGACAATGCCATCGAGGTTATGCAGGGGAACCCGGATCTTGGTCTCGCCCCTTAATTTCACGGCAACGGCTTCGCCATCCTTTTTGAGGTAGGCTCCCTCGAGGGTGACGAAAAGGGTATTGAGATGTGTCTTCACAGTTAAATCAGTCGTGACTGGCGAGGCGTTGGCTGAACCAGGATTTGGCCCCACGTTTGAGCCGCAAGGCATGGGGCATGCAGAGGTCGATGAGAGAGCAGTTGTCACACCGGCTTTTTTCGTAGTTTGCAGAGGGGGTGGATCGGTTTGCAAAGAGCTGTTTGGTGCCATTGATGATTTCGAGGGTTAGGAAGCGGAGGTCGTCGTCGATTTTAAGAGAGGTTCGGCGCCTCGTTTTTCCGTAAAAGATGAGACCTTCGGTGACGGTGGTTTGGAACATTTCCCCAAGGCAAAGTGCCTGCGCGCAGACTTGGACTTCGTCTGCCCGGTGAGATTTTGGTTTTCCGCGTTTGTATTCGACCGGTGTGAGGGTGCCGTCGCGGTCCTGCTCGACGATGTCGCAAATCCCAACCAAATTGTGTTTCTCCGAGTTCACCCGGAGCTGCCGCAAAATCGAGCCATTGGCACGATGTTCGTCCGGTCCCTCGTTCGCTTTTTGGTGGAGAAGTTGGCCTTCAGCGGTGAATTGATTCTCAGCCCAGACCTGCTCGTTATGAATGAGAGCACACTGGCGCGGGCAATACAGAAAGTGCTGGAGAGCAGAGAGGGGAATGGGCTTTGGAGGAGCGGGCATGACTTTTTGAGGTCAACTCGGGTCGTAAGGGTCTGAAGGCCAGCCAACGGGGAGACATTGGAACACTCTTTGATAGGCAACGACGGTCTCAGGAGGAGGCTGGCGGCGGGCCTCCCGTTTCGCTTCGAAGGCACTTTGGTCCATTGCCTCTCGGAACCTGTCTTCCCTGCGTGCATTTTTACCTTTGTCTTGCTGAAGCTGAAAGGCTTCTGCCGGAGAGTATTTTGATTTAGCGGTGGCAGATTTTACGGGAGAAATGGAATGCACACCCGTGGGTGAGTAGCGCCAGTCGCAGCCTAGTTTTTTGAGGCGGTAAAAGACCATTTCGTAAACTGGGAGGAGGCTGGTTCGTTGCGCGACAAAACTGGTCCCCATGTAGAAACGCATGTAGTCGTATCCCCGCTCCCAAAGGTCGCTGTCAGGGTCCCAAGTGAGTTCTCCAACGAAATCCCCAATGGTTCCACCCGCCCCTCTGAAAGACCCCAGGTGAACAATTCTTCCGTCAGAGTGAATGACATCGTGGTTGTCTGAGAAGATGTCCCAGAGGCAGAGCCCGATGAGTTCGGCGAGTTCGCCGGCAGGATCATTGTTCGGAGGATTTTCCCGATCATCGAGAGATTTTTGAAATTCCTCGAAGGTGGGTGTCGGTTCAGGCTTGAAATCCTCACCTCGCCTTTTGGCTCCAATCCTTCGGAAGCGGTTTAGGTTTTTGCACAATTGGATGTGTTCCTAGTATCGCTGCTCAGGAGTCGGATGGAAGGAGAGGTAGAGAGGCGAGTTGCCCCACCCCTCAGGGCAAAGTTCGTTTACCAGGGCCGGGTTTTTGAGACCACCGGGGAAGAGGATATGGAGAAACTGAAAAGCTTCTTCGGGCGAGAGTGCCTCTTCGGGGGGAGTCATGGCTTGCTAGATCCTTTCAATAATTTCGATGCCGTTTTCCGTGCAGAATTGGCGGAGGTCATCAGGGATGGTGATTTCGTAGTCAGAGACGGAGCGGGGAACCTCTACAGAGTCCTTTTTCTTGACGATGACGCCTTCGAGGAGTTTGTGGGAGGGAGCTTTCCCGAGTTGATTTTCGTGTTTGAAGATGATGAGGGCGCGCGGGTTCATGCTGCCGGCGGGGCGGGCGGCGGATTGGTCGAATTGAAAGGCGTTTTCGAGGGCGGTGAAGAAGAGTTCGAGGTCGTCTTCTGAGAAGCCGGTTTGCGCGGCGAGAAAGGGGTTGATGAAGCCGTGGGCTTTGTAGAGGCCGTAGGGAATGGTGAATTTGCGGCCCATGGTGCGCTCTTTTTCGATGTCTTTTTCATCGGTGACCGAGGTGCGGGTGATGGCGTGTTCGGAGGAAAGAACGGGATCGATGGATCTTGAGAAGGAGATCTGCGCGGGGCCGCGGACTTGACCGCAGTTGACATCGGTCGACATGACGGCACCGAAGGTCCGGATATCGTAGAAGTTTTGGCACATCCAGAGCTTAGCTTTGTCCTTTGTGGCTAGCTTCGGTTTTTTCATCTTGGCCTTCTCAGTTTCTCCTTTTTCGATTTCGCCGGTTTCGAGAAGGGCTTTGTAAGCTTCTTCATGCTGGTGGTTGTGGACGGCGAACTCCTTGAAGTAGATATTTTGGTCAGTCGTTTGTTCGATGAAGTTTCGGATTTTGCGTTTCAGCATGACGTCGGTGGCGAGACCTTGGCCGGTTTCGACGTCGATGCGTGGGAGGTTTCCGGCGTCGGGATCGCCGTTGGGGTTGGCGTCTTTGCAGTCGAAGAGGTAGAGAAAGTCGTATCGGTTATTCATTTTTTCGGTTGTTTGAGAGTTTCGTTTTATGAGTTTTTCTCGCTTCTTTTTACTTCGGCGAGTTGGTGAAAGTATTGAAGTTGATGGTAGTATCCTACCGCGAACAGGGATTGATCGACAAGGTTGAGAGAGCGAGGGTAGGGGGTTGTGGGGTTACCTTTGAATTGCTGTTGGATTTGCGAAATGATGTTGGAGTACGATTCACTTGAGCCATAGGGATGGCTCTTCTTTGCGGTGTGATGATGGTGGAGTCGTTCGAGTCTCCCGAAAACGGCGAGAGGAGTTGCTGAAGCGGCGGAATACATCGTTTCGCGGATGCTACGATTGATTCCTGGCTGGGCACTTTTTTGGGCTGTTTCATAAACTGCGAACAGGCGTCCGAGATGGTAGGCTGGTTCTTGTCTTTGGGGGTCGATGGTTTCAGTCATTTTTTTGTCAGTGGCTTTGGTGAGGATGTTGCGATTCAGGAAGGCTTTAAGGGTTGCGGCTCGCAGATAGGCAGCTTCTCTTGCTTGGTAAGTTTCGAGAGCTTTGTCTTTGCTGATGTATGGATCGATGTGGCGGTCGGCCCGGATGCGATTGATGATGAGCTGGGGGAGGGATTGAGGATAAGGGGTTCCCTGAATGATTGCTGAGACAAGTCCTTGGATGAGAGTGGCTGGTTGGCTTTTGGCATCTCGGCCGGTGAGCTCCATGAGGGATCTGATAGCAGGGAATTTGAAACCGATTTTGTCGCCTTCCTTATTCTTTCGTGGACGTTCGATTGCGAGGTCGTGATGGTGTTTTGCGAGATTGGTTACCAGGTCTCCAAGCGAGGAGCTAAGGTGAAAGCGGATTCCGATGCGTCCACCAGCCTGACCGGTAAGACCAAGGAGGTGATAGGGAACCTGGCTGTCAGGAAGTTCGGTGCCGGGGAGCTTCCCCTGACGGAGGGCCTTGGTGGTTTTGTTCAAGGCGTTGAGGAGATTGCTGTCTTGGGCCTCACTTTCATCTTCCTGGCTGAGGGTCTTGCCGGAGAAATACTTTGAGAGGTCATCTTGGATGATGATTGGTTTTTCGGTCCAAAAAACGCAGGTGGTTTCGCTTATGCGAAAATTGTGGCGGGGATCTCCGAGAAGAGTGTTGAGAGCTTTACAATATTTGGTGGCGGCTTCTTGGGAAATCGGCGCGTTGAGGGCTTGGCTATCGTTATGACCGTAGGATTCGAAGGCTTTGTTACCTTTATTAAAAGCGACAATGGGGGCCTTTGACTGAGCGGGAGCGGGCATGTTCCCGCCGATTGCGGGGGTATGAATGATCGCAAGGGGCGAGTATTTTCCCGTGATCAGGCATGGTCCTTGAGGGCCGGTTTTGGCTGGAGCGGAAGATTGCTCCTCCCACCATGTTTTGACTTCAGGAGATTCGTGGATGAAGTGGAAAGCCTTGGAGGATTGATATCTAAAAACCCCGGAGTTTAGGAAGATTTTCAGGTCAAGGCCTTCGGGTGGGTTGAAACCAGAAGTTGCAATATTTTCGTAGAATTTGGCGACGGCCCGGGCTTCCTCAGAATCGATTTCCTGAGCCAAGCTTTGATGAAATTCTCTCGAGGCCTGAAAGCGTTTTGCCGTGTTTTCGGGTTGGCCTGTTCCTTGATGGAAGCCTAGGAGATAGGTAGCAGTATCGCGAAATGGGAATGGTTGAATCTTGTTGCTGTGAGCTTTGGGGCCAGGGACAGATTTAGGAACGCCTCGGCCTTCATGACGGCAGTCTTCAATACGGTAGGAACCATCTGATTCAATTTCAATGATGAACGAGATGCTTACCGTAGAGTATCCTTCAGGTGCCAAAGCGTATGAATCATCATCCGCCAGATCGTCATGAAGCTGGTATAATTTTTGAAGGATCATGGCTTAGCTCAAGGCTTGTTCGAGGGGAGGTACAGTGACTGTTCCGTTGATGATTTTGGCGGAGAAAAATCTCGGTGTTGCTTTAATTCTTCGGCCTTGGTTGGACTCGATAAAGGTTCCTTCTTTGTCTGTGGAAGGGGCAAAGTCGAAGTCGTGGAGCATGTAACCAAGTTCGCGATTGAGGTCTGTTTCTGGAATTGGTTTTTTGGGAGCGGGAAAGGATGAGTCTTGGTCGATCCAGGTGCAGTAGGCGGGAAATTCGCGGTTCCCGAAGTAGGGTTGATGAAAATGGGCACCCCGTTTTGCACGGCGTTCGAACTGGGCGAGGTGCTTGCGTACGTTGGCGTTGATTGATAAGTCAGGGCCGTCTTCCTCAAAACGTCGGCTGCGAATCTTGACCGTTGCCTCGATGCCGTAGGAGACATTACGCAGAAGAAGCGATGCGCGTTGTTTGCGCTCGGCTACAATGTCCATGGGTGAGAATTTGGATTCGCCTGCCATGGTGGCTTCGGTGATTGAGGGGACTTTTTTCCCGACTTCGTTCCGTCGAACGGAAGTGAATTGAATGGGAGAAAGGAGATGGATCTTTTTGATGACCCAGGTGAATTGCGGCTTCCAGTAAATCGCTTCCAAAATGCCTCTCGCTGCGGAGGGGGTAATGATGTCGTAGGAGACCCGCTCCACTTTCATTTCGGGACGGGTGAAGCAGGCGAAATCGCCTTTGACATGAAGTTTGATGAGGTCGGACATTAGGGTTTTGATGGTTTGACTTTGGGGAAGTATTTTACGTTTGGAAGGTTCTCAAAATCTGCGTCCTGAGTCCAAAGGGTGGAATTTGTAGAGATGTTGGTGGCGTAGATGATGGAGTCGGCGAGAGGGAGTTTGTGTTGATGTCCAAGGTCTGCAGCGGCTTTGGCGATCTCTGGGGTGATTTCAACGATGATCCCGGATGAGAGGCTGCGAGTCACAGTGTCTGCTTTTTCTTGCCCACGTTCGCGAAGGATGAATTTGCGAATCTCGGTGATGATGATGGTTGGAATGATGAGGTTGGGGAGCTGTAGAAGGATGGGCTTGAAGTGCTTGGTGTTGGGGCCGTGGTCCAAGATTTCGATCCAGGCTGAGGAGTCTAAGATGTGTTGGGGCTTCATGTGTGGCCTTTTGTTTAAGCTGTGCTTAGAGGTTCGTCAACCAATAATGTTCACTGTTTATTTGATTGGTAACAAACATGATTGACGGGGTTGGTTGGTTTATGAATGCTGGTGGTCGCTGAAGAAGAGCGCGGATTGAAACACTGTTTTATTTTGATTTGGAAAAGGCTGCCCACTTGAGGGGTGGTCTTTTTCATTTCAGATCCCGATCACCTTCGCGGACGAACTTGAGGGGTTTTTCCTCCTTTAGAAAACCGATCAGTTCTTCCGGTTGAAGAAGAGGGCGGAGTTCGATGTGATTGCCGTTGATGGTGAATTCAATTTGCTGTCCTGGCTTGAGATGGAGTTGCTTACGGATTTCTCTTGGGATGACGGCCTGGAATTTGGGTGATAAAGTGGATGTGTTCGACATAACGGAAACGTAGGATGTTTTTTCAAGGGTTTCAAGTTTGTTTCGAGTCTAGACATACCAAAGCTGGTCAATTTTGGGTATGCTGACAGCAGGTGGCTGGAGGCCGAGCTTTTCGTCGTAAAGGCTTTGAGGGTGCGTGAGGATGGGGAACCTGTTATCGCAGTAGGTTTGAATGTCTCCTGAACTGAGGAGAGCCTGGTATATTTGGCGGGGGACTTGGACGGTGAATCGCTGAAGGGTGCGATGAGTTCCGGGGGGAGGTGGAAAGTTTTTGATGTCGGCTTCACGGATCTTGTCCAAAAGGCGGGGAATCTTCTGGTAGTCGGAGGTTGGGAGACCCGGCATGTAGGATGGTTGAGGTTCGATGATGACCGGTTCCTGTTCGTCGGGGATCAGTCGGAAGCTTTTTGAGAAAGTGCGGAAGTCGAATCGAAAAGGGAGGCTATTTGCGTCTTTCCCAAAGGATGTTCGGTAGTTGGGTTTGTCCCAGCCATCGCCGTTTGATTTGCCGTGCTGCCAGTAGGCGTGCCGGAAGTAGGCTTCGATGGCTGTTGGGGTGAGAAGTTCATTGGGATCAATTTGATAGCGAGAATCGCGGAGAATGGTGCGGGTCGCATTGACGGCGAACTTTAGGAAATTAGGGGTCTTTTGATCGGAGCTTTCGAAGAAGACAGCTTGGCCGGGAATGGGCTTGCCATTTGGTCCGAGGAGTTTGCCGTGTCGATTGCAGCGACCAAGCGCTTGCGCGAGGGAATCGAGGCCGGTCAAACTCCGGAATAGTGAGGGAAAGGAGAGATCGACTCCGGCCTCGACGACAGTGGTTGAGATGAGGAGGCAGGGGAGGTCGTGTTCTTCACGATGGTGAATTTCGCGAAGAATTGCTTGGCGATGAGCAGGGGCGAGTTGTGCGGAAAGGTGAAGGGGAGCTTCTTTGGGGAGATCTTGCTCGCAGAGTTCTGCGAAGATTTTTGAAGCGTGAGGCTTGGTGTTGAGGATGGTCAAAGAGCGCTTGGTGGAAGCGATCTGATGAATGAGTTCTTCGTCTGAAATTGGATTGGGCAGAATCGTTAAATTGGTGCGTTTGAAGATGGAGAAGAGCGTCGGAACGTCGGGAATAATTTCGGTCTGGGAGCGATCGAGAGGGAGGGCAATTTTATTGAAGGTTTTGATGAAATCGCCGGGCAGTTTTTCAGGAAGTTTTCCAAAAGCGGGTTGAGTTGCCGAGCAGAGGACGACTGAGGAAGCGGCCTGTGTCACGAGTTCGTTAAGAAATCCGAGGCAAGGCGTGAGGTGGTCGGGCGGGAAGGCTTGCGCTTCATCGAATATCAGGACTGACCTTGAGAGGTTGTGAAGCTTTCGACAACGAGAGGTTTTATGGTGAGCAAGAGATTCAAAGAACTGGACGTTGGTCGTGATGACGAGAGGGCAATCCCAGTTCTCGCCAGCAAGTTTGTGGATGGGGATATCGTCGTCTTCGAGCTGAGTCGAAGGGTCGAAATTTGAGTGGTGTTCGAGGAGGAGGGGATGTCCCAGGGCCTTTGAGAGGTCTGAAAAGATCTCTCGAAAGACTTGGGCGTTTTGCTCGATGATGGAAGTGAACGGAATGATATAGATGATTCGGTTCAGGTTGTTTTTTATTGCGTGTTCGAGAGCGAAGGCCAGCGATGAAAGAGTTTTGCCTCCTCCGGTAGGGACGGTGAGAGTGTGAAATCCCGTTGGTTTTGAGGCAGCTTTCCGGCAGTCGTTGAGGATTTTTTCGCGAGCCTCATTGATACTTCCAGGTTCTGGTTGTGGGAAGGTTTGAAGGTGTTTTGTTAGAGCAGCTCGCATCTGATCTAGGATGTTGGAAGGCCACTCTCGGCGCAGGGATGCTTGGTTGGGATCACAGAATTTTTCGGTTGCGAGGAAGTCGGCGTCCACCAGGCAGGAAAAGAGCATTCTTGTGAAGAAAGCACTGCTATGAGCTTTTTGGTTAATGGGGATTCTGGGAAGAGAGTCGAGAGGCTTAACGATTTTGGCTGCGTCTATCGGAATTATTTTTGTGAGTTGTTGCAAATATGGGAACTCGGCCAATCGTCCCGTCAGAGATGCCGAATTACCTTGATAATCAGCCAGCCCTGCATGGTGGCCCAGAATAGGGTAAGTGAGTATTGGCCCAATAGGTTTGAGAAGGTCGTCAGCGAGTTGGCCTCCAGCGGTTGAGTGATTGGCTCTATTCCCATTGCCTCTAATGCGGTTTTGAAAATCTTGAGCGAATTTCCCCAGATCATGCCAGAGTCCGGCGAGGTAGCCCCATTGTTTGGCGGAATCGCGGTCGGGGCCTGCGGGGAACATTTCGGCAGCGAAGTTTGCGGCGAGGTGGGCGACTTTGTTGAGGTGGCCGTGTTGAGGGGCGAGGTGTTCGCAGTGTGGGCAGGCATGGCCATCTTTACCGGAACAATACTCGGCGGGGTTGTCCGTGGCCTCCCCAAAGGGGGTGAAGAGAGGTTCCCACTTTCTTTTGTCGGGGCCTTGGGTATGAGCGTAAAAATTCATGAATTGGGGGAGGATCGAGCAAGGGGCAACTGAGCAAGGAGGGAACGATTGATCCTGTTTTGGTGCGGGCTTCGAAAGCGGGAGCTGTCGGCTAAGGCTCGATAAAGGGATTCTTTTTTTCGAAAAGAGAATTGTTGAACTGTGAGGAGAGCGCGGGAGAAGGGGGTCCTCTTCATTAATCAAGTTTATGGAAGAAGGATCAAGCGGTCGAGGAGGTTGTTGAGGAGCGGGTGACATAATAGGTTTGCCCTTCAGCAAGGAAACCACCGGGGAACTCAAAGTCGCCGGGTTCCCATTCTCTATCGCAGAGAATGGGAATGGGAGTGGCGTGACCACAAACGACTTTGGATCCGGGTGGATAAGGTTTGGGGATTGAAGATTGGGGAGGAAGGTTACAAAAAGTAACTCTTAGAGAACTTCGTCCAGAGAGTCTTCGTAGTGTTCGAGCATCGACGCTTTTTGATACTCACAGACTTTGCCCTCGAAAAAGCTCTGCTTGCGAGATTCCAGGATGCTTTTGGAGAGGGCGGCGCTGGCGGCAGTGGTTCCGAGGTCGCTGTGATCAATGGTGGCAGCGGCATGCGCACCGATCCCCATTCGGGCGGCAGTTGCGATGGCATCCTGATTGGCGGCGAGGAAAATAAATTCCCAGGAATAAACCTCTCTTTGGTGGGAGATCATTTTATTGATTCTCTGAGGTGAGTAGATGGTGGACGCGTTTTCACGGCCATCGGTGAAGATCGCCACGACGACATGGCCGGGTCGCTCTTCTTCCGGGGTCAAGGCGAGTCGTTTGCCGAGCGTGTCGATAGTGGTGCCAATGGCGTCAAGGAGGGCGGTGCACCCGCGGGGTACGTAGGTTTCTGTGGTGAGGTCGGAAACTTCGGACAGCGGGGTGCAAAGATGAGGGGTGAGGTATTCGTCGTCAAAGAGAGCGAGGGTAAGATTGGCTTCTCCGGGACCGTCCTTTTGTTCTTTCACGAAGGAGTTGAAGCTGGCGATGGCGGTTTTGGTGAGGGGAGACATGGAACCGGAGCGGTCGAGGATATAGGCGATTTCGGTGAGTTGGTGTTTCATGGGTTTAGTGGGTTTAGTAGTTGGGATGAGTTGACTTAATCTGTGTTGTTGGATATGTCGTAAAAAACGACGGGGTGGTGTTATTGGTTACATTCCATTTGGAAACAAGTCGTTTTTTAAAGATCAGTCGAAAAAAACGATGGGTAATTTTACGAATGACGAGAACTGGGCTGGGCGAGAGCGACTTGCGGGGATTGAGCGGATGTTGTGGTGGCGTGGATTTGTGGGGCGACCTGATCTGGCGGAGCTTTTCGGAGTGTCGCCGGCGCAGGCTTCCTCGGATCTACAGCGATATCAGGAGCTGAACCCGGGTGGGATGGGGTATCAGATGAGCCGGAAAAGGTATGAGGCGCTTCCGGGGATGAAGTGTGTGATGGGCGAGCCGCAGTTTGAATTGGCGGTGAAGTTGTTCCTGGGAGGGGAATTGGTTTCGGGTGTGGGGGGAGATGTGGGGAGTGATTTGGTGGAAACGGTCAAGCTGCCGGTCAGACCGGTGAAGCCGGACGTCGAAAGGATGATTGTGCAGTCATTGCTGGGTGGATGGAGGGTGGAGATCAAGTATCGTGGGGTGAGGCAATCTGACCGGAAGAGCGTCGGGAAGAGATGGGTTCGGCCGGCCCGTCTGGTGTGGGATGGGGCGCGCTGGCATGTTCGGGCTTGGTGCGAGCTACGGGAGGCCTACCGCGATTTTGTGATGTCCCGGATCGTTTGGGCCGGGGTGCCGGTTTCCTGCGACGATTCACTGCCTGCGGATGAGGAGTGGGGTCGATGGGAAGTCCTGGAGTTGATGCCGAATCCAAAGGTGGGGGAAGAGGGACGAGAGGCCTTGCGTCTTGATTACCAGCTGGGCAAAGGGGGGATTTTGAAGCTCAAGGTTAGAGCGGCTCTGAAGCAGTATTTGAGAGAGCGAATGGGGGTCCTGGAAGGAGGGGGTGAGAGACAGTGGGTAGAGGTTGAAGGGGAGAGTGGATAAAAAAAGCCCGCGAGCTGGTGCTCGACGGGCTTGAGGGAAAAAAGAGATAGGAAGAAGCTTAGGACACGGAGTCGCGGGCGCTGGCGGCGAGGTAATCGCGGTTGAGCTTGGCGATGTGGCTGGCACTAATTTCCTTGGGGCAAACGGCCTCGCACTCGAATTGGTTGGTGCAGTTTCCGAAGCCTTCTTCGTCCATTTGGCGCACCATTCCGAGGACGCGTTGGTCTTTCTCGGCCTGACCTTGGGGGAGGTGGTTGAGGTGGGAGGCTTTTGCTGAAACGAAAAGCATGGCGGAGGCGTTTTTACAGGCCGCGACGCAGGCTCCGCAACCGATACAGGCCGCAGCATCGAAGGCTGCGTCGGCGTCGGGTTTTGGGATCTGAATGGCGTGGGCGTCTGGCGCGGAGCCGGTGCGAACGCTGATATACCCGCCGGCGGCGATGATGCGATCGAAGGAGCTCCGGTTAACGACAAGGTCTTTGACGACCGGAAAGGCGTTGGCGCGGAAAGGCTCGATCCAAATGGTTTCGCCGTCGCTGAACTTCCGCATGTGAAGTTGGCAAGTCGTAATGCCACGTTCCTTGGAGTGGGGAACTCCGTTGATCGTCATGGAGCACATGCCGCAAATGCCTTCACGGCAGTCGTGGTCGAAGTGAATGGGCTCCTCGCCGTCCTGAATGAGTCGTTCGTTAACGATGTCGATCATCTCGAGAAACGAGGCCGAGGTAGGAATTTCCTTGGCTTCGTAGGTCTCAATGCGGCCTTCGGATTTGGCGTTTTCCTGACGCCAGACTTTTAGAGTGAGATTAAGAAGTGGCATGGCTTACTTGTAAGAGCGGATGGAGGGTTTGACTTCTTCGAAGATGAGTTCTTCCTTGTGAAGGATGGGTGCTTTGCCGGGTTCGGTGTGCTCCCAGGCGGCAACGTATTGGAATTGGTCGTCGTGGCGCTTGGCCTCGCCAGCCTGGGTGGTGCCGTCCTGAACTTCGGCGTCGGCCTCGGTAAATTGGTGCTCCATGCGGAAGTGGCCGCCGCAGGACTCCTCTCGGGCGAGAGCGTCATGGCAGAGGACCTCGGCGAAGTCGATAAAGTCGGCGACGCGGCCTGCTTTTTCGAGTTCTGAGTTGAGGCCATTGGCCGATCCCGGGATGCGGACGTTGGTCCAGAATTCGTTTCGAATTTCAGGGATCCGCTTGAGGGCGTATTCGAGGCCTTCCTTGTCGCGGGCCATGCCGCATTTGTCCCAGATGAGGAGACCGAGCTCGCGGTGGAAGGAGTCGACGGATTTGGTCCCTTTAATTTCCATGAGGGATTTGAGGCGATCCTTCACATCGTTTTCCACTCTTTTGAATTCCGGATGGTCGGTCGTGACAGCTCCTGGTTTTTGGTTCGCGAGGTAAACCGCGATGGTCGAAGGTATGACAAAATATCCGTCGGCCAGGCCTTGCATTAATGCCGAGGCTCCCAATCGATTCGCTCCGTGATCGGAGAAATTGGCTTCACCCAGGACGTGCAGTCCGGGGAGGTTGGACATGAGATTGTAGTCCACCCAAAGGCCGCCCATCGTGTAGTGGACCGCAGGGTAGATCTGCATCGGCTGCTTGTAGGGATTGTCGCCGGAAATCTTCTCATACATTTGGAAGAGATTGCCGTAGCGGGCGCGGATGGCGTCTTCGCCATCGCGCTTGATGGCGTCTTCGAAGTCGAGGAAAACTCCGAGTCCGGTGGTGGCAACACCGCGACCTTCGTCACAGCATTCCTTGGCGGCCCGTGAGGCGATGTCGCGGGGGCAGAGGTTTCCGAAGGAAGGATACTTTCGCTCGAGGTAATAGTCGCGTTCGTCTTCCGGGATGTCGGAGGCCTTCTTTTTTCCTTCGCGAATGGCCTTGGCATCTTCAGCAGACTTGGGAACCCAGATACGTCCGTCGTTTCGGAGGGACTCTGACATCAGGGTGAGCTTGGACTGGTAGTCTCCGCTCACCGGAATGCAGGTGGGGTGAATTTGGGTGTAGCATGGGTTTGCCATGAAGGCACCGCGTTTGTGTGCGCGGAACGCGGCCATGACGTTGCAGCCCATTGCGTTGGTGGAGAGGTAGAAGACGTTCCCGTATCCACCGGTGGCGAGGATGACGGCGTCGGCGGCGTGAGTGGTGATTTCTCCGGTGGAGAGGTTGCGAACCACGATGCCCTTGGCGTGGCCATCGACGACAACGAGGTCCAGCATCTCGGTGCGGGTGTGCATGGTGACTCCGCCCTTGGCGACTTCTTTTTCGAGCGCCTGATAGCAGCCGATGAGGAGTTGTTGGCCGGTCTGGCCCCGGGCGTAGAAAGTTCGTTTCACCTGGGCGCCGCCGAAAGATCGATTGTCGAGGAGTCCGCCGTATTCGCGGGCGAACGGGACACCCTGGGCGACGCATTGGTCGATGATTTCGGTCGAGACCTCGGCAAGACGGTGAACGTTCGCTTCGCGGGAACGGAAGTCGCCACCTTTGATGGTGTCGTAAAAGAGGCGGTGAACCGAGTCGCCATCGTTCTGGTAGTTCTTGGCAGCGTTAATCCCGCCCTGGGCGGCGATGGAGTGAGCACGGCGCGGGCTGTCCTGGTAGCAAAAGCAATCCACCTTGTAGCCGAGTTCGGAAAGGGTGGCTGCAGCGGAACCACCGGCGAGGCCCGAGCCAACCACGATGATTTTAAATTTCCGCTTGTTGGCAGGGTTGATCAGCTTGGAGTCCATTTTGTGGGAACTCCATTTTTCGGCAAGAGGGCCTTTGGGAACTTTGGAATCTAAGCTCATGGGTCAAAAAAATCGGGCGTGTTTATTTACAAGCTTCACAGCCGAAGCCGAAGAGAAGAATGGCGAGAGGGATGGAGATGAAGCCGAGGTAGATTACGATGGCGTAGATCCTGGAGAGAACATTGATGGGACCGGCGGTCTTCTTGCTGCGAAGGCCCAGGGTCTGGAAGATCGAAGCAACCCCGTGGCTCAAGTGGGAACAGAGCAGGGTCATCGCGATGATGTAGAAGATTGCCACAAGCGGATTGCTAAATCCGACGATGACCATTTTCCAGGCGTCGTGGCGCTCGGAGCCGTCTGGCATGACTTGCATGAAGGAGGCGTAGTCGGTGCCTGCTTTCACCGTGAAGTGAAGAAGGTGAAAGATGATGAAAGCCAGAATCGTCAGGCCACTCCAGATCATGATGAGTGATGACTTTGGTGCCTGCACAGTTGCCTGATGGGCGTACTTTTTGCGAGCGGTCTTATTTTCCCTGGTCAGGAGAATGGTGAACCAGACATGAGCAACGAAGCAAGCGAGGAGCCCGATCCGTGCGATCCAAACACCGGCCCCGTGGAAGACTTCATGAAGGAACTGGGCGTAGTCGTTGAAGGCATCTCTTCCTGCAAAAATCAGCAGGTTTCCGGTGAGGTGGCCGGCGAGGAAGAGAACGAGGGCAAGTCCGGTCACGGCCACGATAATTTTGCGGCCGATGGAGGACTTGGCGAAGGCACACATGGAACAGAGAGAAGCATTCATGGTTCACTTGGGCACCCAGCGGGTGCTTGAGCCAGACTAGGATGCAACCCAGAAAAAACAAGTGGTATCGAGACGATTTTGACGATTTGGCCGCTTTAACACATTACCGGTTAGAACGAGGTCTCCGGAGGGGGCTCCAATGCGAGTGCAGCGCGCGAAATTATCCAATCAATTCCTTGATCACCGTTCCTCCAAATTGGGAGAGCTGCTTGTAGCGACCCGCGTGGAAGTAGGTGAGCTTGTTGTCTTCAAGCCCAAGGAGATGGAGGAGGGTGACGTGGAAGTCGCGGATGGGATGAGCATATTCGACGGCCCGGGCCCCGATGTCATCGGTGGCGCCTACGATGGAACCTTTTTTGACTCCGCCGCCGGCCATCATAATGGTCATGGCGTCGGCATTGTGGCCGCGGCCGATGGAGTAGACGCCTCCGCGCATGTTGTTATCCGGAGTGCGGCCGAACTCGCCGTTCCAGATGACGAGAGTGTCGTCAAGCATGCCGCGTTGTTTAAGATCTTTGATCAGGGCCGCCCAAGGCTTGTCGACGGCGGCGATCCGTGAGGAGTGGCCGCGTTCAAGGTAGTCATGGGAGTCCCAACCACCTGCAAAGATTTGGACAAAGCGGGTTCCTTTTTCAACGAGTCGGCGGGCCATGAGGCATTGGCGGCCGAAGTCGTGGGTGACCTTGTCATTCATGCCATACATTTCGCGGATGTATTCGGGTTCTCCATCGAGATCGACGACCTCGGGAACCTCCATCTGCATGCGGTAAGCAAGTTCATACGATTCCATGCGGGCGGCAAGGTCGGCATGTTCGGGATGGCGCTTGCTGTGTTGGTCGTTGAGGAAAGCGAGTTGATCCAAAGCGGCTCGTTGGTGGGTGCGGGACTTGAAAGGCTGGGATTCCAGATCAAGGAGCGGGGATCCTTTGGGGCGTAGAGCGGTTCCCTGGTAGTGGGCGGGGAGAAAGCCGTTCGACCAGTTTTTGGAGCCGCCCTGGGGGAGGGCCATTTCGGTCATCACGACGTAGCCGGGGAGGTTTTGGTTCTCGGATCCGAGTCCATAGGTGGCCCAGGCACCGAGGGCGGGATCGGCTCCGAGACGGCTGCCGGTGTTCATGTGGAAGAGAGCCTCGGGATGGTTGAGGGATTCGGCCTGGCAGCCGCGGTAGTTGCAAAGTTCATCGGCGACCTCGGGATCGGACATGTATTTCCATTGGTCGCACATATCCATGCCTGATTGGCCGGCTTTTTTGAAGTTGAAGGGAGAGCCGACGTAGAATTGATAAGAGCCGGCGGCGAGACCCCGGTCATTCTTGGATTCAGTCTTGTGGAGTTGGGTGAGCTTGGGCTTTGGATCGAAGGTGTCCATATGCCCGGGGCCGCCTTCCATGAAGAGCATGATCACATTCTTGGCCTTGGCCGGTGTCATGGGCTTTTTGGGAGCCATGGGGTTGACGGTGATTTCTTCTGCAAGGAGGGATGAGAAGGCGACTGACCCCATGGAGGCGCCGAGTCCGTAGAGGAATTCGCGACGCGAATGGGCGTCGGAGAGGGGGCGGGAGCAGAGGGGAGATTTCATGTTTTGGTTCGTTGGGAGTGGGATGGTGAGACCTGGCGGTTGGTGATTAGCGGTCTGTGACTTGCTTCTAATAAGAGTAAATAAATTCGTGGGAGTTGAAGAGGATGAGGCAGAAATCGGCGAGGGCTCTGGTGTTGGGGCTGACGTCGGAGGCTTGCTTGTCCCGTTGGTAATCGTTAAAGACGGGGAGAAGTTCCTGGTATTCGAAGGGTTGACCTGAGAATTCTTCGACGAGCGAGCGGGTGATCTCGGTGGGGTATTCTCGGGGCTTGGGAGTCTTGTCGGCGTGGTAGACTTGCATCTCCTTCACATAGGCTTCGACTTTGGTGGCTTCTTCCTCGCTCGCCTTGCGATTAAAGACGAGGTGGAAGGCGCGCTGAATTTGTGCGGGAAGAGTGCCGGATTCTTTTTCCAATCTCAGGGCGAGGGCGATGGAGCGATCGGTGACGAGATCGCTGTTCATGAGTGTGAAGGCCTGGGGAGAAACAGAGGCGGAGTCGCGTTCTTCGCATGAGTCGTTGGGATTGGGTTGGTTGAAGGTCTCGAGGAAGGGATCAGCGAGTCCGCGCACGCGGTAGGCGTAAATGGAACGCCGGTTGCGTTGCCCGGGGGTTTTGCTTGGGAGATAGGTTGGCGCAATGGAGAATTGGATCATGCGGGGTTGCAGGGCGACTTCCATATTCATTTCAGGGCGAATCGGCAGACCGCCGGCGGTTGGGTTCAACTCTCCGGTGATGTGGAGCATGGAGTCGCGGAGCTCTTCGGCGGTGAGGCGTCGATTGGGGAAGAAGGCAAAGAGGTCGTTGTCGGGGTCCTCCTGTGCGAGCTTGTAGTGATCACCATGGTGGCCGGATTGCTGGTAGGTTTCCGAGGTCAGGATAAGCCGGTGGAGTCGTTTGATGCTCCAGCCGTTTTCGATGAAGTCGGAGGCGAGCCAGTTGATAAGATCCGGGTGGGTTGGAGGTGAGCCTTTCACTCCGAAGTTGTTGGGGTTTCCGGCGATGGGCTTGCCAAAGTGGTATTGCCAAATTCGATTGACGATAGAGCGCGCGGCGAGCGGGTTTTGAGGATGGGCAATCCACTTGGCGAGGGCGAGGCGGCGACCGTCCAGATCTTCGGGCGTGGCGTAGGGATCATCTTCCGGAGCTCCCTCGACGGGAAGTCCGAGAGCAGAGAGAACACCCGGGGTGACTTTCTCGCCGGGGGCTTCAAGGGCACCGCCGGTGAGGATGTGGGAGTCGGGTTTCCAGTTCCCGTTGACCTTGCCCGGCATGCGGAGTTTTCGGGCATTGAGGAATTTGGGATCGGGGCCGTTGTAGACCGATTGAACCATGGGGAGGAAGCGTTCGCGACGGCGGTTCCAAATCCACTCGTCCTGTTCGCGGACTTTGAGTTGTCCTTTTTCCGTTTCGTCGAGACCGACGTGGCGCGGTGGCTTTTGATCGACGGGGTCGTTTTTCCGGGCCTTGAGGTTTTTGTAGGGCAGGTCGTTGTCGGCATACCATTTCCGGGCATGCTCCTCGACCTTTTGCTGAAGGCGTTTGGCTTCGCTGTCGGCGAAGCTGTGGAGGAGTTCGATTTGTGCCTTTTCTTCTTCAAAGCCGACCTTGTTGTCGTGCTCCTGCCATGAGACGAAACGCTCGGCGAGTTGGGTTCCCGCAAACACGGAATACATGCGATAGTAGTCCCTGGTGGGGAGTGGGTCGAATTTGTGGTCATGGCACTTGAAGCAGCGCATGGTGGTGGAGAGGAAGGTCTGGCCAACGGCATTGACGACATCATCCACGTATTGCTGTCTGGCTTCGGGAGCCTTTACCATGGCCGGATCCCACGGGCCCATGCGCAGAAAGGACGAGGCGATCATTTGCTCGGCTTCTTTTGGAGAGTAGTGACCTTTTCTGCGGAGTTCTTCGTACTTCGCGTCATCACCAACACGTTTGCGAAGGGACTGGTCGGCGAGTTCATCGCCGGCGATCTGTTCCATGATGAATTCATTGTAGGGTTTGTCTTCGTTGAAAGCGCGGATGACGTAGTCGCGATAGCGCCAGGCGTTGGAGCGTTCGTAGTCGTTGGAGAGGCCTCCGGTGTCGGCGTAGCGGGCGACATCGAGCCAATGCTGGGCCCAGCGCTCGCCATGGTGAGGAGAGGCGAGAAGCCGTTCAACAAGAGACGAGTAGGCGGTGTCGAAGTCTTCTTCTGCAGCGGTAATGAATTGGGAAACTTCGGAAGGAGTGGGAGGGAGCCCAATGAGGTCGTAGGAGACCCGGCGAATCAGAGTGCGGAGGTTGGCACGCGGGGCAGGTTCATACTTGGCGGACTTAAGCTTGGCGTGAATGAAGGCATCGATTGGATTGGATTTGCCGGAAGGTGGGGTTGGTTTTTCAAGCGGAAGAAAGGCCCAGACGGTTTCAGGTTGATAGCGTCGAAAGGTCCAGTCGTCAGCAAGGCCGCCGGAGGTTTCGATGATGAGACCTTCGTCGGTGAGTCTTTTTTCTTTTTCGGCAGATAGGATGACCTTTTGGTCGGCTTCACTGGGCCAAGGGGCTCCGTTTTTAATCCAGGTTTCAATATGGGAGATCTGCCCGGGTGTCAGCCGGTCATTCTCCTTTGGGGGCATTTCGAAGTCTGGATCCTCCCATTTGATGACCGTCATGAGAAAGGATTTTTCGACATCGCCGGGAACGAGGAGGTCCTTGACGAATTCGCCACCCTTGAGGAAGCCCTCGCGGGTGAGAAGATTGAGCTCGCCCTCAATATCATCCGGGTCTTCGCCATGACAGGCGGCGCATTTCGAAGAGAGAATGGGAAGAGCCTTGAGGGTGGCGTGTTCTTCGGGGGTGGCAGCCCACGCGAAATGAGTGAGGAGAATAACGGGAAGAAGTGGCTTCATTTGAAAAAAAACTTAGGGTTGCCTTGTTTTCGTCGACTGGAGTTTGATTCAGGGCTTGCCGGAAAGGTAGAGTGATTTGATCTCTTCGGGAGTGAGCGCCGATTTATAAATTGTGAATTCGTCGAGTCTCCCGTTGAGGTTGCGAACGGCAAACTCAGGTTCCTCGCGAGTGGGGAGGCCCCAGTTTCCGATCTGAGCGTTGCCGATGACGAGGGCGCCCACTCCCTTTTCCCCGGGAGCAGATTCGCGGCTGATTTCTTCTCCGTTTAGGTAGTGAACGCAAGTGCGGGTCCCGACGTCATAGGTGGTGACGAGGTGAAGCCATTGCTCGCTCTTGGTGTAGTCCCATATTACGGGCGAATGAAAAATGTGATGGAGCTTTCCTTTTCCCAGGCCGACCGAGAAAAACAGGCGGCCGTCTTCACGGATCTGCCAGTGCGGTTCGCCAAGGCCGTAGTTGTCGGTGAGGAAGAGGGCGTTGTATTGCCGGTCGAGGCTGTCGATTTTCGCCCAGGTGGAGTAGGTGAGTGCTTGATGTCTTCCGGGGATGTGGACGCGCACACGGGAGCCATTGGGTGAGAAGTCGAGAGCTTCTTTTTGCGGCCAACGACCTTCGACGACTTTCGCTCCGACGATGGCGCCCGGAAGAATTTTGCCAGCCTTCGAGGGGAGTTCCCGGTCCCAATCCTGGAGTTGGTCCATTGGGAAGTAGGCGAGTAGTTCGGGGTGGTTTTCGGTCGCCCGGGAGTCCTGCTGCCAGTCCGTGAAACGATCTGTTTGATAGGCTGCGATTTTGCGTGCCAGTTGATCAGGGCCGGTGAAGCGTTCTGGTTTGGCTTCAATTCGCGAGTTCTCCTTGCCGGTCAGTTGGAGAGCTTGTCCCTTTGTGAGCAGGATGTCCGGCTCTGATTCCTCATGCCATTCGACTTCGCCGTCGATGACGTGGAGCTCGGAGTCATTATGCGAGACGTCGAGTGCAAATTCGGTCCCAAGGTCGAGGGCCGTGCCTTGTGGCGTGTGGATTTGAAACCCGATGGCGGGGCGCGGGACGTGTGCTCTGAGTTTACCACGGAGAAGTCGCATTTCGTCGGGCGAAATGATTTCGAGAGCGGCGTCTCCCTCGAGGACGAGTGAGACACCGGAAAAAAATTCGATTTGAGCGAGGCCGGATTTAAGCTCGAGGAGTCCCTGGGGGAGAAGGTCTCCCTCGGCCGGAGTGGTTCCGGACCAGATCGAATTCACCGAGTGGGTCAGGATTGCAAAGCCGGTATTGTGCTTCTCGACTTCGGCGACCGGAGAGGTGGTGATCCCGGTTTCGGGATCACGGAGTGCGACGATTGCCACAACGGCGGCAGCGGCTGCCATGGCCCACGGGAGGAGTGTTTTTGATGAGGGGAGAATGGGCTTCCGGCCGGGAATATTTGCTACTGCGTGTGTGTGTTTCGTTGCGAGTGCCCCGGACCGGAAGCCAGAATGGAGAGAACCGTGCAGGAGCGCAATTTCAGCGAATTGATCCGCAGCGGCTGGAGACTCCTTTAAAATCTTATTGAGTTTACCAAGCTCGCCTTGATTCAGGGTGCCGTCAAGAAAGCCGTGAAAAAGTTGGTCGTGTTCCTGGTTCATGATGTCGAAAGATGGGTCTTTTCGAGGCAGCTTCGAAGTTGTTCGCGGATCCGCTGGAGGGCCTTCGCCGCGGCATTCGGCGACATTCCCAGTTGTTCTCCGATAGCGGCTGGCTTGAGGTTACGGGAGTAGCGAAGTTCGCATAATTCGCGAGCCCGGTCATCGAGTTGGGAAACGCAGTTCTCAAGCCGGGTCAGTCGTTTGTCGTGAGAGGGCCGGTTTCGGGCGAAGGCATCGACGAGGTTGTCGAGGGCATCATCGTCAAAGATATGGGGATCTTTGGATTTGCGGCGCAGGTAAAGGCGGACCTGGTTTCGGGCAACCCCAATCACCCAGGCCGCGAAGGGGCGTGTGGAATCGTAGCGATCGAAGGAAGTCATGGCGGCGATGGCGCAGTCTTGCAGGACGTCATCGCGATCACTCACATCAAAGACCATCGAGCCGACAAAAGCAGAGACCTTGGGCAGGGCGCTGGTCCATTGGCGGGTGAATTCGGCGGTCGAAGGATCCATCTATCAATCATTTAACAGGGAAGGGGAAATCGTGACCAATTTTTTCCATTTTTTGCGGATCGGCATGTCAATGGTCCCAATTCCGGCTTTTCCGGCGTTCGCGATATCCCTCCTTGTGAGACTCTTGAAAAGCTTCACCCAACTTGCTTCGGGATCGAGTGGTTCCGCTCATGGCGGAAAGATTCTTTACGAAAAAGACGGCTTCAATTGAAGCCGCCTTTGAAACAGATTGAAGTGAATCCGGACCCTTAGTTGGTGGGCTTGGCCGAGTAATTCTTATCGCTGAGTTTCGTGTAGAAGTCGAAGATCTGAGGCTCCTTGAGGTTCTCGTTCTGGATCATTTCGATGTGTCCGTCGAGCATGCAGCAGTGAACCTTGCCCTTGTGATTTCCCTGGGGAGCGTTGTCGACATTTTTGAACACCCATCCGTGTGAGGTGACGTTGTCGTCGGTTTCGCCAAAGTAAATCGTGCTTGGGCCGTCCTTGACGGCGCTCAAGCGAACCTTGTAGACATTTTCCTCCGCGGCATCATTGCTGACGTCTCCGCCAAGTTCGGCGTTGTAGGCATAGCTTCCGAGACTCAGGGCTGGCTCGTTGTAAAGTGAGTCATATTCCTTCTTTCCCTCACCGAGCTTCTTCTTGGAAAGTGGATTTTGAAGGATGGTTTCCCAATACGCCTTACCCCACCTGTAGTTGGAGCCGTCACGCTCCGCGACGTCGAGTTGCTCGGCAACGAGGTCCCACCATACGAAAGATGGCTGTTGGGCATCTTGAAGGCTACCTTTGTAGGGAGGGAAGGTGCTGGGGGCATGATAGCCGGTGTTTACTCCCTCGGACTGGAGAACGGTGAGGGCGCTGTAAATTTCCTTCATGTTCTTGGTGGCCTTTCCCGCCTTGGAAGCGGAAATGCCGGCCCGGACGGCCACGAGGGCAATCCCGGCGAGAGTCATGATGATGGCGATGACCACGAGAAGTTCGACGAGAGTGAATCCTCGTTTTCTATTTGATGATGAGTGTGTATTCATTTCTTCCACAAAGCTTGGATAGCTTGGCGCGGGGATCAAGCAGTTTTCACTCGCGTGGGGGTTCTTCTTGGATCTCCTGCTTGTTTTTGGGGCTGTCGCGCTCGTGATTTGGGGTGATTGAGGGCAGGCTGGTCATCAGCAGGGCTTTACTTTTGACGTCATGGGGTTGGGGGAGTGGGTTCCGTTTGCTGGCCGAATGCGACGGACAGGGCCCCAAGGGCCATTGAAAGGGCAAGCCACGAACTCTTCTTCATGGCTTAATTTTTTTAAGGGCGGCGATCGGTCAATCTCCTTCCTGATCGGACAGTAGGGTCGGGCGAGGTTGCTTGAAGGAGAGGTAGCCATATCCGGCGATGACGACAAAACAGACGGCGACAAGGGTGAATGAAATGGGAACTCCGTGGGAGGTGATCAGATTCCCCTGAACTTTTGCTCCAACAGCTCCGCCGACGATGGCCATGATTAGAAAGGCGGAGCCGAGTTTGGCCTCTTCCTCTTTCATGCCATCCAAGGCGATGCCGTAAATGGTCGGGAACATGAGTGACATGCATCCGGAAACGCAGACGAGGCAGATGAGGCCGGGGTAGCCGGGCATGAGGATGGCACCGCAAACAAAGACGAGGCCACCAATTGCAAAAATCATGAGAAGCTTGCCGGGGGTTATGATACGAAGGAGCCACGTGCAGAAAAAGCGGCTGCTCAAGAAGAGGATCATGGAGGCGATGTTCCATTTTTGGGCGGTGGCGAGACTGAGGCCGACCTCTTCCATTCCGTAGTGGATGATGTAGGTCCAACACATAATTTGGGCCCCGACATAAAACGCCTGGGCCACCACGCCACCGGCAAAGTGACCGCGACAAAAGATGCGTTTGGTAATTTCAAGAAAGGGAGCCTCCTTGTCCTTGCTTTTGAAAGTGGGCATTTTTGAAAAGGCAAAGAACAGAAAAAAGAGAACGACGATGGCGGCGATGACGAGATAGGGCGTGCGAACATTTGCGAGATCTGCGCTTTGGAGCATTTTAAAATCCTCCGGTTGGGTGGCATTGAGCCCCTTAAGTGCGTCGGACGTGGCGCTGGAAAGAACTCCGGGAAGTTCTTCGGAGAAGACAGGGATTTCTTTGTAGAGGGGCACGGTGACGTTCTCGCTTAGAGCGACCGTGTCGGCATCAATCTTTGCTCCGTTGGGAAGAGTGGATTCCGGAGTGAAGAGAAACTTGGTGGCATCCGGGTTGTTTTTGCCAAGCTCCTCGGCGAATTTGTTGATCTCAAGTTGGGGCGCAAGAACGAAGGTGGCAATGGCCATGCCGGTCAGGGAGCCGATGGGGTTGAAGGCCTGGGCGAGATTGAGGCGCTGCGTGGCGGTTTCGCGGGGGCCCATGGCCAGAATATAGGGATTGCAGGCGGTTTCCAGGAAGGCGAGTCCACAGGGGATGATGTAGGATCCCAGGACGAAGATTGGGAATGAGATGGCCATGCTGGCGGGAATGGCGAGGAGGGCGCCGATGGCATAGAGAGCCAGTCCGACAAGGATGGCTCCTTTGTAGGAGAACCGTCGGATGAAGAAGGCAGCTGGAAGAGCCATGCAGAAATAGCCAAAATAGAACGCGAATTGGAGCCAAGCGGCCTGCGCGGTGGGAATGATGAAGACCTGTTCGTAAACCTTGACGAGAGGGTTGGTATAATCGTTGGCAAATCCCCAGAGAGAAAAGCAGCAGGTTGTCAGGATGAAGGCTGCGAGATAGTGTCGCGGTACGACTGGCGGAGAGTTGTTGGTTGAAGCCACAATGGAAAAGGTGAAAGAGGATGGATGTCAGACAAATTCATCTTTGTGGAGATCAAAGTCTCGCAACGGTGTGAAAATTGCTAGGATGCGGTGATGAAAGATTACTCACGCCGCGAATTACTGTCTTCCCTCGCTCTGTCTTCTGCCGCCTGTTTGACGGGGTCGGCCCGAGAGGGCTCACGCAAAAATCCCATCGGGGTTTCTACTTATAGTTTCTGGGGCTTTCAGCGGGACGAGTTGCGGGATATCGGGAAGTGCATCGATCTGGCTGCCAGGATGGGGTTTGACGGAGTGGAGATCCTGCAGATGCAGATGGAGGATTTTTCGCCGGCAGCGATGCAGAAGATCAAGCGGAAGGCCTTCATGGCGGGGGTGGATTTAATGGGTTTTTCAACCCACCAGGATTTCGTGGATCCTGATTGGCTGGTGAGGCGAAGAAATGTCGAACAAACGATTACCTACATCGAGCAGGCCTATGCGCTGGGTATTCCCACCCTGCGGATCAATACGGGCCGCTGGAATACGAGTAAGGATTTCGATGATCTCATGGCGAACCGCGGAATCGAACCAGTGCTGGAAGGTCACACCGAGGAGGAAGGATTTGCATGGGTGATTGAGTCGATGAAACAGTTGGTGGCCTATGCCGAGAAGTGCGGGGTGGTGCTCGGTTTGGAAAACCACTGGGGCCTCGGCCTGACCCCGGAGGGGGTGATGAAGGTGGTCGATGCGGTGAAGTCTCCCTGGCTGCAGGTGACCCTGGATACCGGGAACTTTTTAGAAGATCCCTATGCGCGGCTGGAGAAGCTGGCGCCGCACACCGTCCTGCTTCAGGCGAAGACTTATTACGGAAAAGGAAGATGGTATACTCTGGACCTCGACTACGGACGCATCGCGAAAATTATGAAGAAGGCAAACTACAAAGGCTATGTTTCGCTGGAGTTCGAAGGCCTGGAGGATCCCATGACGGCGGTTCCGAAGAGTCTCGAGCTTCTGAGGAAGCATTTTGGGTAGAGGGGTGTCTGGAATCCCTCACTCTTTTTCAGGGTTGACGAAGAAGGGCGATTTGGTCAGGAGGAAGCCGTGATTGCAAAGAATATCGCGAAATTTGGTGTCCTGGGAACTTTGCTTCCCGTCGGGCTTTCTGCTGCAACGGTGAGCCTCAACGATCTTGCGAGTGCGACTGCCGACGTGACCGCTGCTGAAGGTTTGATTGCCGGGACCGTCGTGAACGGCTTTCCCATCGACTCGACCCAAGACGTTACTTTTCAATTTGAGGTTAACATCAAATCAACCAACCCAGCCGGGGAAAGGGTGTTCTTTGAGTTTGGTGGGGGAAATGGAATAGGAAGCTCTTTGGTTTATAGCGGGTTCAACGACACTTTGCGATTCCAGTCCGAGCAAACAGGAGTGAGCGCTCTGGGTTCGCTGTTGATTCCTCTTTCGAATGTTCCGCTCAATCAGCCTCTCACCATCACGGCCTCCATCGATCTTTCCGAGGCGCGGCTCAACCTCTTCATCGGGGAGACTCTCTATACGACCACAGGTACGGCATTGACTGACTGGGCCGGTGGCAACGAAGGTGGTTTCTTTGCGATTGGAGGGAACTCCGCTCTGAAGCCCAACTTCAGCAATGCGGCCTCACCTGAATACACCTCTCCTCTTTCTTCGGAAGCTGAAGCTCTCTCCGAGCTTCGCATCTACGGAAATACTTTCGTCGATTCGGTGCCTGAACCATCATCGATTTTTCTCGTTGCCATTGGCGGGCTTGGGCTAATCCGCCGTCGTAGATAGCTCACCTACTCGTAGACCAGCTGGGCGGTGGCAGTGGTGTCATGGCTCGAGGTGAAACGAATCCAATAGGCCTGGAAGCCGGCGGGGAACGGGTGGGTGAATTCCTCCTTGAGGTCGACGGTTTGGTAGGTCATCCAGTCGCCGTTGCCGGTGATGTCGACTTCGATGGTGATCTTAGTCGGAGTGGCTGACTGGAGAGTAAGGGTCTTTTTGTCGTAGCCGGTCATGAGGTAGGGATCGGAAGGGACGCCGGATTCGACCTTGGTGTCGAGCCACGGGCCACCCTGGCCAACGGGCTTGCCGAGGGACCAAAGGTCATCGACCGCTCCGGCCCAGAGGGCGGTTTGGCCATCGGTGGAATGGATGAGGTGGGGATTGTCCCGGGGAGCATTTTGGATAACCCCGGAGAGGATGAGGAGGCCGCGGTAGCTGCAGTAGTCGTGAATGCGGAGGTTGTGGGTGGCGACGGGGCGCACGCGGGGAAAGCCGAGGGCGTTGTTGGCGGGGAGTTCGTAGAAGGTGCCATGGGCATTGAAAAGGTCCCGCTCGGTGGCGACCTCGCGGCAAATGCGGCCGGTCTCGTTGTCGAGGACCGGGTCGCCTTTGGGGAGGCGGAAGCGTCTGCCGCTGTCATCAAGGTAGAGGACGGAGGCGTCATCGACTTCGAGGATGCCCTTGTGTTCCGGGATGGCGGCGTTCTTGCGGAGCCAGGATTCGGCAACGGGGTTTTCGACTTTGACGAGGGTCATGTCGGGATTGAGTTGGTAGAGCCCCTTGTCGGAGGCGAAGTGGAGGTCGCGTTTGTTTTCGCCACGGGCGCGGACGATGCCGCTGGTTGGGTTTTGGGCGGAGGCATCGGCAAGACCGTTGAACTTGGCACTGTTCTTGCCTGGTTGCCGGGTGTCGGGGTTGGCGAAGGTGAACCAGGCGGAGGCCCTGTCCAGCGCCGTGGAGCTGGTGACGCGAATCCAGGTTCCTTGTGAATCGGCCGGGAAGGAATGCCAGTGGTAGCCGTCGACCTCGACTTCGGTGAGCTTGGTCCAGTTGTTGGTTCCCTGGAGATCGACTTCGAAGGTGAAGGTCGTGGGGGCGTCGGCGAAAAGCTGGACGGCGCGGCTTTGGTAGCCGGAGAAGAGGTAGGGATCGGAGGCGGTCTTGGCGTCGACTTTGTCGTTGAGCCAGACCGCACCACGACCGATGACGGGGCCGAAGTGGTCGAGTTGCTCCGGTTTGACAAACCAGAGGTTGGACTGGGACTGCGGAGCGGCGACGTGGCCCTTGGCTTTGCGCTTGTTGAGGAATTCGGACTTGGCGGCGTCATCGCAGCCCATCACGACGTGGTCGCCCCAGCGGGCGAAGTCGCCGATGACCTTGAGGTAGGACGAGCGGGGTGAAATGCCGGCGGAGTTTTTGGGAGTGAAGGTTTTGGGGAAGTTCCAGAACATACCGTGCATCGTCATGAGGAAGTTGTCGCCTTCACCGATCTCGCGGATGCGGGGCCACTCGGTGTTCCAGCCGTGGGCACCGTCGTAACTGTGGCTGGCCTTGGGGAGGCGGTAGCGGTGCCATTCGCCCTCGTGGAGACACATCAGGATGAGCGAGCGGGCGTCCCAACCGGTGGACCAGATCGGGTCGGTGGCTGGGTTTGGGTTGCCGTGGATTCCGCCGGGTCCGGTCACTTCGGTGAATTGTTTTTCGAGGACGGTTTCGAAGGACTTGGACTGGCCGTCCCACTGGGCGAGGACGCCGGACTTGGTGAAGGGGTTTTTCATGGCGGCAGCGCCTCGCTGTCCGTTGTTGGAGTAAACAAGGTGTCCTTGTCCGGAATAGAAGCCCTTGCCGTGGTAGCCGTGGAGCCCGGCCTTCGGTTCGCCTTTTTGAGCTTCGTCATGGAAGAGGGTGTGGACTTCGAGGGTCTTGACGTCGACTTCGTAGAATCCTTCCTCCATGGTGGCATAGTAGATTTTCCGGGCGGGGTCGGTGAGGTGGCGGGCATTGCCGGTGGGGCGGCCAAACATCTTGGTGTAGGGAATGGCGCGGACCTTTCGGCTCTGGTCGATGGCGTAGGGTCCGATGAAGAGCTGATTGGATTCGCGGTGGATCATGCGATTGGCGGGCGTGCCGCCGATGGATTCCTCGCGAACGATCAAGTTGAGGTCCCGGTCGATCTCGTAGAGTTTGTCCGACGAGCCCTTGGGGGAGTGGGGCGCATAGGTGACGGCCCAGAGGCGATCCGCGAAGGGGACGACCGCGCCGGTGCCGCACTCGTTCTCGTTGTTGAAGAAGGAAAGGTGCGGGTAGATACCGGAGAAGGAGGGTTTTGGGGCCCCGACAAGCGGCAAACCTGCAAGGAGGGAACCGAAAAGGAGATTGAAAATGGTCTTCATGAAGTTGAGGGGGCTAGCGAAGCTCAATTTTGATTCGATAAAAAGCCTTCGACGAGGTGCGGTCGGGCAAAGTCCAGATGAGTGGTTCAGTGGAGAGGAGAGTGAGATTGGTGTCCTGCCAGGTGACAAGGTCGGTGCTCCACTGGGGAATCAAGAGCGCGTCGTCAGCTCCGGGCTTGGGCGTCACGGTGAGGGTCTTGTTCTGAAAGTTGAAGAGGTGAGAAGCAAGGGCGTAGTCGAGGAGATCGCCACTGGTGTATGGGATGGTATCGCTTGTGCCCGGGGTTCCGCCGGCTGTGGTGCTGGCGCGCCAGTGGGAGGGGAGATTGGGATTGCCGCCGCGGAAGGTGAGGCTGGGGCCGGATCCGTCGGGGGAAGTGGGCCACGGGGCGGAATCGGAGTAGGCGAACTCGGCGATGGTGGAGCCGTCGGCGTCATCGAGTTTGAGCGTTTCACCTCCGTTGCTCAGTTTGCCGGAAGTGAAGGAGGAAAGGACGAGTCGTTCGCCGGGAGCGAGGGAGGTTCCGGCCGGGAAGGTGAATTGGATCCCTTGGGTGAACGCGACTCCCGAGAGATCGAGCGTGACGGTTTCGGAGGTGTTCAGGAGTTCGATGAATTCGGAAGTGTCATCAACGGGGTGATACATGATCTCGCTGATGATGAGGAAGAGTTGGTTTTCGGAAGGTAGGTTTGGAGTGGTAATGGTGGCGATGAGGTTGCCCGGGGAATCGTGGAGATCGAGAGTTTCGCTGAAGTTGGAAAAGTGTCCGGAGAAGTTCCCTTGGGAAAAGGCGGGCGGGTTCTTGGTGCGGTATTGTTGGATCCTGGGGGAGAGGATGAGGGAGGAGTTGGCCGGGATGACGGTGCCGGGTCGGAGGGTGTGGGAGATCGCTCCGGAGAGGGTCCAGTTGGAGAGATCGACGGCGAAGTTGTTGGGGTTTTGGAGTTCGAGTGATTCGTCGTCCTGGTCGCCCGAGGGCGGGTTGGTGACAATGGTGCCGAAGGTGATGGATGGAGCAGCCGGTTGGGATGCGGGGAGGGTGCCTCGTGAGGGAGTGCCGCCGTCGTTTTCAAGGAAGATCCGTCGCTGGGGAAGGTAGGTGTTTTTGATTCGGTCGAGGGCGGCATCGAATGATTCCCGGGGGAAGCGACGGTAGCTTCCGTTGTTGGTGAAACCCCAGGTTGCGCGGTCGAGGTCGGCCTCTTGTTTCATGAGAAGGCGGAGTTCTTCAATGCGGGATTCAAGATGGCCGGGCACAAGTACGGTATCCATCGTCGTCCTCAGGCGGCGATAGAACATTTGGCTGGTTTCAGGATTGTCGAAGATGGCATCGAAGAGCCGGTTGTAGCCGCTTTTGAAATCGTTGTTTGAGCCGCCCCATTCGTATCGTTCGTCGGTGACGAGGAAGGTGGTGGGGCCGGCAGGGCCTCGTAGGTCGCCGGAACCGAGCCAACGGTGGCCATAGCTGAAGTCACGATCCCAGGGGAGAATCATCCATTCCCCGAAGCGATTCCGGTGAACGTAGTAATTTTTTTGAGGGTTGAAGATGGAATCGACTACGTTGACGGCGAGGTAGTTGACGAGTGAGGGAAGGTCGGTGTTTTCGAGCAGGAAATCGAGTTGATTGGGACCGTTGAGAGAGGAGGTGAAAGCGGCGAGGTCGGTGAGGCTGGAATTGTTTCGAGCTTCGAAACCGGTGGTGGAGGCAAGCCAGGAACCATTGCCGGTGGCCTTGTAAAAGGAACCGTCGGGGTCAAGGAGGTCGTCGTGGCGATTCAGGAATTCGTTGTCGGGTTGCTCGACCATGATGCCGAGCGAGTGAAAAGTGCCGTTGCGTTGAACGCGGACGGGGAAGGTTTCGGGTGCCGGAATGCCCATGGCTTGGAGGTTTCCCATGGGGAGGATGTCACGGAGATAGGATGAGTCCGGGTAGGCGGCGTTGACGTTGATTTGATCAACGCGGGGAGCGTCTGGATGAAGGAGGAAATCGTGCCCGGGGTTCGCTTCGAACTGATGGGGCTTCTTTTCGAGGGAGGCGGTGGTGGCGCCGCGGAGGTGAACGAGGACGTTGTCGTAGAATTCGCCCTGCCAGAAAAGGGAACATCGGGTCCCGGAGCGGGTGTCGGCCGCGGGGAAATTTTCGGGGGGGAGGAACCACCGGAGGACGGGAAGTTGGGTAGTGAGGGAAGGTTCGGGGATGACGGTGCCGAAGTATTCCGGGGAGTCGGTGGTGAGATTGAGTGGGAGCCGGGTCGTCATGGAGAAAGAGTCCGAGACGATGATGCGCCAGCGAATCATTTCCCCGGGCGAAGCTGGGTTGGAGGGAATGGTGGCAGAGTAAAGATTGCCATTTGAGGTCATGGTGACTGTGGAATGGGAGTCGAACATGCGCCGGTATTGCAGAGTGGCGGAGCTGATGGAGCCAGCCGGGGAATCTGCGAGAGCGGAGATGGTGATGGAGCCGTCGGGGTTCGTTTGGAAAGTGTGATTGGTGATGTAGGGTGTCGGGATATTTTCCGCTCCCGGAGTGGGTGTGCCCAGATGGACGTAGGTGTTGCTGGAAAGGCCGTAGCTGACTCCGGAGTATTGCGCGGGATACTGTGGGGAGAACTCGGTGAGAATGGTTCCGTTTTCGTCGCGGAGGGCGAGGTATTCGCCGGAGCCGGAGAGGGAGAAACCGAAGGTGTCCGAAGTGAGGACGAGGTATTCTCCGGGCTGGATGACGGTGGCTGGGAAGAGGAATTTGTCGGGGTTCGTCGCGCTATCAGTGAGGGCGTAATCGGTGAGGTTGAGAGAAAATTTGTTGGGGTTGTGGAGTTCGATCCAGTCGTCACCGGAGGGGTTGATGGCCAGGAATTCGGAGAGGATGAGGGGGGCGGAAGGCTCGTTGACTCCGATGGTGAAGGACCGGGACTCAATGCCGGTCGACAAGGTGTAAGTGGTGGTGGACGTCGGAGAGACTTCGTACCCGGTGAGTCCGGAGACGTCGATGTTGCCCGGGTTGAGGGTGAGAGCCATGGTGTTTTCAGTTTGCCAGGAGAGGGTGTTCCCCTTGGCGACAAAGAAGGTGATGGATGCTGATGGTCCGGAAGTGGAATGGTGGGAGGAAACATCGTCGATCCAGAAGCCGGGATTGGAGCCGAATTCGGTTCCGAATTTGAATCCGGAGGGAGTGGCGGATGACGGAGTGGATTGAAAACGGCTCAGGCCGGTGGCCGTGGAGGTGAAGCTGGTGCCATTGGCGTCGGAGAGGGCGAGGTCATAAGAGGCGGAAGGAGTGCCCCAGTCGTGACCGGTGACGCGGAACCGGTAGACATTTTTGGTGTCGCCCGCGTCGTCACAATCGCCGTCGTTGTTTTGGTCGATGGAGGGGAGGACGTCGCCGAGGGAAAAGGTGGTTCCCCAGCCGCCGGAGAAGGCCTGCCAACCGTTCTGGTAGCGCAAGTTGAGGGCTGAGGTGCCCGCTCCGGTTTCGATGATGAGGGAGAATTGGCGGTTCGAGGTTTGGCGAACCATGAAGGAGGTTTCGAGGTGCCAATCTTTGCCCCAATTAATGGATTGCGCGAGAGATTGTCCGCCGCCGGTGAAGCGAGCGGCCTGGGATGAGCCGGGGGCAAATCCGGGAGTGGCCACGGCACCGGCATTGGTCCAGCCGGAGTCGAAGGGGGAGGCTTCGAAATCACCGTTGATAAGGGAGGATTGGGCCTGCGCGTTGGTTAGGGCGAGCAGCGAAAAGGCGACAGCTTTGAACACGGATTATTCGGGGATGGTGACGCGGTAGAAACGGACGTTTGCGGCGACGCCGGATTCCGTGAAGGTCTCGGTGGTGGCGGTGGCGGTGGCCTGGGAGATTTCGGTCCAATCGACGAGATCGGGAGACGACTCGATGGAGTAGTTGGTGCCAATTTGAGCCGAGTAGTCGAAGCTTACGGCTCCGGTTTCCGGATGAAACGAGAAGTTGGAAATGACAGGGGGGCCGGAGGGCGGGGCTTCTCCATTGAAGAATCTGACGTCATCCACGACAAAGCCGGGGCCATTTCCAAACTCGCTGCTGAAGCGGACGCGGATGGGAGGTGCGGTTGGAATTGAATTTTGGAACCTGACCAGGCCCGGGAGGGTGTTGGTGATGGCGGAGCTGTTGGGGGCAGAAAGGCCAAGGTCGTAGGTGGCGGTGTCGAGGCCCCAGTCTGTTCCGGTGATGACGAGGCGGTAGACGGCTCCTGGCTGGACGGCGGGAAGGCCGAGACCTTCTCCCCAGTTGTCACCGACGAGATTATTGTCAAAAGCGTTCCATGTTTGGGCGGCTCCGTTGGCGGTGCCTTGAAAGCGGATGTTGATGTTCCCGGAGGGGGCATCGACGAGCACATTGAAGGCGCGTTCCGGAGTGTCTGGGGCCTGGAAGAAGCACTCAAGAGTCCAATCAGCCTCACCGGCGACATCTTGGTTCAGGAAGGCAAGGAAATCGAGGGACGCGGAGAAATTGGAACCAGGAGCGATGCCTTCGGTAATAGAGACGCTTCCGGTGGTCCAGTTGAGAGCCACGGCTTGGTCTGCTTCAAAGTCACCGTTGAGCAGGAGGTTGCCATCGGCAGAAGCAATGGTGGTGTCGAGGGCCACGGTGGGGGTTCCTCCGCCGGAGTCATTGGAAACGATGGCGAGGAGAGCGGAGGTGGCGCGAGGACTGCCAGCGGGGTCGAGTTGGATCCGAAGGTTGGCCGATGCTCCCGGAGCAATGGTAATGGGGAGGGCGGTGAGGAGAGTGTAGGAAGCTGTGTCCGGTCCGGAAATGGCGGTGGTATCGGCGATGATGAGGTCCTGGGTGGTGCCGGTGTTATTGAGGGTGAGATCGACGATGACGGGGGCATCAGCGGAGGTGAGACTGAGATCAGCGAAGGGGTTGGCTTGGTTTAGGGTGAGGTTGGGGTCGTCAAGGATGAGTTCGACATCACGGGTGACGTCGGAAAAGGCAGAGGCTCTGTCGCTGAGGCGGAGGGAATCGAGGATGCCGCCCTGGGAGTCGGCACTGTAACTTTGGACACCAATGCGGGTGATTCCGCCGTCGAGGGTGGGGAGTTCTTCCATGATCGTGGTGTCGGGTGTGGGAAGGCTGGTTTCACCGCCGGAGAGGTCGGGATTGATCCAGACCTCGAGGCTGTCTTCGAGGCCGGTATCGTCGATGGTAAGGCGGCCGAGGATGAGGGCGGTTTCGCCGGCAGTGAGTCGATCAGCACCCTGCCCGGCTCCTTGCAGGGTGGCGAGGGCAAGACGGACTTCGGAGCCGGTGGCGACGATACGAGGGTTGGCGGGAGCGAGAGAGTTTTGGTTAAAAGTGATGCCGCCACGAGAAGCGTCGGTGGGTTGATTGAGGAGGAAAGAGAACCAGATGGTGCCCTGAAGGGGGGTGTCGAGAGCGCGGGTGCATTGGGATCCTCCGATGTTGCTGCCCTGGATACTTTGTGGGTTTTCGGATTGGGAAACGCCATATCCGGTGGAAGCGGGTGCGGTCAGGTCGTTGGCAACAACCGTAATGGTGTTCGTGTTGGCCCAGCTGTCATTCTGAAGCCAGCCGAAGCCGCCCTCTTGTCCGTTTCCAGGAGAGGAGTCTCCGAGGGGAGATGGGGTGAGGTCGTTGAAGTCGGCGATGACGATACCGGCCGAGAGCGGTGAGGAAAGTGCGATGCTGCTGCAGAGCGCGAGGATGGAGAGTCGATACATGGTGTTTGAGGAGAGTGGGTGGTTCGAAAAAAGCCCCGGCCATCCCGTCAAGGATGGGCGGGGCTTTGATGAGGCAGCCTAGCGACGACGGCGTGAAACGCCGAAGGTGAGGGCGAGGAGGGCGAGGATGCCGGTTGAGGGCTCCGGGATGGTAGACACGGTGACGTTATCAACCGAGAATCCGGGGTTGGAGCCGAAGGCGCTGTTGAAATTGAAGGACAAGGCTGGATCCGTGGTGGGGTCACCCGATTGGAATGCTGTAATTCCAGACGCGGAGGAGGTGAAGGCGGAGCCTCCGGCATCGGAGACCTGGATGTCGAAGCTGGCGGTGGGTAATCCCCAGTCGTTCCCGGAGACATTGACGCGGTGCCATTCTCCGTCCGTCAATCCGCCAAGGCCAGCGATGGGTGCCCAGGCTGCCCCATTGAAGGCGGCCCAACCTCCCTGGTAACGGAGGTTAACGGTGGCACTGTTGGTGTTTGGGGCAACTGAAATGGAACTGACCTGAAGGTTGAACTGCCGGTTGGCGGTGGCTTGGACATTGACGTAGAAGTCGATTGAGAAAATTGATGTGCCTCCGTCGAAAGTGGCACCGAGAGGCCCGGAACCGGCCGCGATGCTGGCGAAGTTGGCGGAACCTTCGGCTCCAGTCCCGGTGGTGATGGTGGCTCCCGTGGTGGAGTCCCAATCGCTGTTGAAGGATCCGGCTTCGAAGTCGTCGATCACAACGGTGGAGGCTTCGAGTGGAATTATTGTGGCAGCCCCCAGGAGGGCGAGGATAGACGATGTTTTCATAAGTATTCTTTTTGGTTGGGCGGTAAGAAGCCCCTCTTCCAACAGGAGTGTCGCCAGTGGGTGGAATAACACAGGAAGAACGATTTTTTTAGGAAATCGCAATTTGAGGTGGTAGACGAAGGTGTTGGGACACTTAGACACAAAAGGATGAAAGAGTCGCAGGATAATGATGATTTCAGTGACGAGGTTCGCAATGAGATCACGGCGGAGGCGATGGCCGGTGACTTGGGGGCCTTTGAGAGAGTGGTGCAATGGCATCAAGGGGCGGTGAGGGGTTTTTTTGCAGCAAGGTTATCGCGGAAGGAGGATGCGGAGGATTTGGCGCAGGAAGTGTTTCTGACGGCTTACCGGAAGCGGGCGAGTTTTTCGAACGAGGTTAAGGTGGAGGCCTGGTTGCGGGGGATCGCGCGAAATTTGTTGCGCAATCATGTGCGAAAGTTTCGGGCCCAACCGATTGGCGGAAGTGAGGAATTACAGATGGTGCTGGACGAGGGAATGAAAGAGGAAAGTGAAGGGGAATTGGTGGAAGCGTTGAGAGAATGTGTGAGCGAACTGGGCGGAAGTTCCAGGGAATTGGTGACCGAGCGATACCTGGAAGGGATTTCGGTCCGGGAATTGGAATCAAAAACGGGGCGCGGGTATTCGGCGTTAACGATGCAGTTGCACCGGATTCGAGTGAGTCTGGCAGCGTGTATCGAGAGTAAATTGGGTTTTCCCCTCAACCCCGAAATAAGAAGATGACGGATCGAAATCTTGAGGAATTGCTGGCAAAGGCGGTGCAAGGTGACCTTTCTCCGAAGGAGGTGGATTGTCTGGTGAAGTGGTGTCGGGAGGATGATGCGGTGAGGCAGCGCTTGGTGCGATTGATGCAGGTTGAGCGGCTCACAGGGTTGGCTCTTGAAGATGATGGGAAAGAATTCTCTCTGGAATTCCGGTATCGATTGGAGGCGGAAGGTGATGAAGCCTTTGCAACGGGAGTGGTCTCGGAACTAAAACGGGGGAGGATCGTAAAATGGATTTCTGCCGTGTCAGCATTGGCAGCAGTCGTGTTGCTTTCCTTGTTCTTGGTTTTGAGGAGTGGCGATAAGGTTGTGGGCGAAATTGTGAGAGTCGAGGCAGGCGAATTTTCCGGTGATCGAAAGGAGCTGAAAGCTGGAGACCGGGTGAGTTTTGATCAGGGTTTGGTGGAATTGCGGTTTTACACCGGAGTGAGGGTGGTGATCGAGGCTCCGGCCGACTTTGAAGTGACGGGGAAGAACGAAGCGTTTTTGCATCGGGGGAAATTGGTGGCGGAGGTCGACGATGAAACGGCCCATGGATTTGTCATTGATGGCCCGTCGGGAAGGCTGGTGGATTTGGGAACCAAGTTTGCGGTTTCCGTGGAAGACAGTGGCGAAATGGAAGTGCATGTGATTGAGGGGATGGTCGATGCGACCGCGACAGGAGGGACGACCTCCCGGGTGAAGCGGAACGAAGCGATGCGGTTGGCGGACGGAGAAGCCGTTCCGGTGATGGCCGATGTGGGCAAATTTGTGACAAGAATGCCGGATTATGAAAACGGGCCTCCGAGGTCGGTGCGATGGAAGTTTGATGAGTCGGATGGTGGGGAGGTTCTCGATACGGGAACAGGATTGGCTGATGGCAAAGCCACCGGGAAACTCAAGTCGTTTTCAGGTCTTGGAAATGGTCCGCGCAGAGTGAGCGGAAAGTTTGGCAAGGCCCTGGATTTTGATGGAGAAGATGCTTTCGTGGAAACGGAATACACGGGGATTACCGGGAGTGGGCCTCGCACCGTGGCATTTTGGGTGAGGGTTCCGGAGGATTTTGATCAGATGCAAGGGTATGGGATTATCAACTGGGGGGATGTCAGGGTCCCGGGAGGAGCGTGGCAGATTTCAGTGAACGGGACGGAATCCGACGGTCCTTTGGGGAAGCTGCGGATCGGAACAACCTCGGGCCAGGTCATCGGGACCTCGGATCTTTGCGATGGAGAGTGGCACCATTGCGCCGTAGTAATGTATGGAGATGAGGCCGGGAAGCCCAACACGGCGACGCATATCTTGCTTTATGTCGACGGAAAGCTGGAGCCTGCGGCAAGGAAGTCGTTGCAAGTGGTGGATACCGTTGAACCTACTTTACCTGGCCGTGAGTCGCACGGAATCTGGATGGGGCGGAATCTGGGCTTCGAACGTGAGGATTCTCCCAGTGGTCAAAGTTACGGGAAATTTTTCCGGGGAGCGATTGATGAAATGGTCATTTGCGACATGGCTCTCAGCCGCGAGAAGATTGTCAGACTATTGGAGTTTAACGAGATGCCCGAGGAGTAGATTCAAGCTGCCATTGGCCTCGATAGAAGAGAGACGTGGATTCTGACGGTAACGAAGGAAGGCTTAGGGTCGTTGTTGAGCCGTCGGATTCTCGAATGAAGGACGAGGCGGGCAAAGGAGTCCAGGTGATGAGGTCGCTTGAGCTGGCGATGACGAATTGCTCGGCACGGGCTCCGGCGGGAAAAGGGGAAGTGAAGGCTGCTTGGTTGTTGTTGGTGGCTGCGGTGGGCTCGATCGTTGGAGCTGTTTCGAGGACTTGAACTTCGGCGGTTTGAGAAGTTTCACCGTTGATGGTGAGAGTGAAGGTGGTTGCTTCACGAGGAGAGACTTCGAGGAAGCCGATGCCGTTGACGGTAAACGGGCTGACGTCTTCACCGTTGAGGGTGACTGTTTCGCCAGGGGTGATGTTCCAGTGGAGAAGCGAGCTTTGTCCCGGGATGATGCGGGGAATGAGAGCTTCGAAGGAATTGATCGCCGGAGCAGGGAATGTAGCAGGGGCCTGGTTGGTGAGAGTGCGCCCGTCACTGAGTTCGATGCGGTAAGTAAGAGAGTTGTCGTAAACGGGTGGTCGGACGAGGCTGTCCCGGGTCCGGATGGCGTAGATTAACTCGTTACTTGTTTCGTCGTAGACTCTGAGAACGGGTGAAGGGTTGATTCCGGTGGTGATAGCCGGGAGGTAGCCGGTGGGGACTCTTCCGTCGTTCTCAGTTTGGGAGATGGTGAGAGGCCAGTCGTCGAATTGCGATCCGGTTGAGGGGAATTCGGGGTCGGCATGAAGGGGCCAGGTTTCAAAGGTGATCCGGCGGTTGCTTTTGTTCATCCGAATGATGCCATATCCGGCGCCCCGGTCGTGGAGGTTCGCCGGAGAGATGTTGCGAGTCTGATTGTAATATTGGTGAGGGTTTCCAACGGCGAGAACGCGGAGGTGATGGGGAAATTGCGAGGTCAGGTTTGACTGGCCTGTTGGCAGGTTGCCGGTGCCATCGAAGAAGAAGTCTCCCGTGTAAGGACTCACTGTGTTGGTGCGGCCGGCCGAGTTATTGACGGGGTCCCAGGCCCGCGGGAAAAAGTTGGCAATGGCAGGAGCGGTGAAGGAAAATCCGGCGTCGGCCGGGCCGTCGATGCCGTGGTGGGCGAAGGTGGCGAGGTGTTGGTCTCCGGCGATTTGAAACATTCGGGAGAGGCGCAGGAGTTCCCATGTTTCGTTGCGGCGGTGGGTGGGCCAGCCGTGGGTGTCGCGGTCATTGAGTCCAAATCCGTATCCGCTGTTGGCGTGGGTGTGGAGGTTTCCAAACGGGGATTGTGAGACGACGCATTTGATTTCCTGATCATCCCAGTCCTCGGCCCAGGCGCGAAGAAAGTCTTTCTGGCGGTTGCCGAGAAGGAATTGCTGGTTGAGGTCGGCTGGTGGATTTGTGCTGCCGGTTTTGAATTTACGATCTTCGAGGATGGCAAACCCGATTCCACCATAAATCATGCCGGTAAAGTAGGTGGGAATCCCCTGGGCGACCGGGGGCGCAGGTTGGACCGGGTTGTAGGGATCGCTGTCAGGAAGGTGGAGGGTCTGGGTTCGTTCGACCATCTTGACCCAAGTCGCAGGTTCATCGTACCCGCCGGTGTTTTGGCTGGTGGTGAAGATGCCGCCCTCTCCCCAGAGATTGCCTTGGAAAACGTCGTGATCATCGGGAATACAAATAGTGGGGCGGTCTTTGGTGATTTCCCGGGCCTGAAGTACCCAGAGATACCATTTATAAAGGTAGTCGTGGTGGCGGTTGAAGTCGATGCTGCTGTCCTCGGGGGTGGGTTGTCCTTCGTAAATCTGGTCGCCCAAGGCAAGGAAGACATCGGGATCGTGTTTGGCGATATGATTGAAGGCGAGAGTGTGGGGTTGCCAAAGGCGAACGGGTGACCAGTCGAATCCGTCGTTCTGAACCTGCCCGTCCGCGATACGCTGGCAGGTTGTCGCGGCGACCGAGATGCTTTCTTGGTCGGTCGGGTTTTTACGAATGAATCCGTTCCAGTGGTATTGTGTTCCGTCGATAGTGATCGTGGTGCGGGTCTCAATTTCGCGGGTGTCATCCCAATCGGAAACGCGGAAGGTCGCGGTGTAAGATGAGAGATTGTCGGTGGTGTCGATGGGGGCGCTGGCCACGGTTTGCCACACTTCGCCGTTCCGGACTTCGAGAAGTAGATCGGAAGTGTTGGCGAGGTCCATGGGTGGAAGTTGGGCGGTAAGTTTGAGCGTATTACGGCTGAGGCTGTACATTGAGCCAAGGATGGCGAGGTGTCGGTCGGGCTCGGGATTGAGGGCGGGGCCTGATCCGGTAAAATCATCAAACCAAAACCGGGCGTCGTTTGCTCCTTTGTGAGAAAGGAGGGCGAGAGAACCGAGAATCTGATCGGAGGGTACTTCGGCGATGGCGCGGCTTCTGAAGGTGTTGTTGAGATCGAAGGCGTCGAGCGTGAGCCGGTAGGTCCCGGAGTCGGGTAGATAAACGGCGTTGAGATCCAGCCGGGTGTTGTTCGAGAGTGACACCTGGGGCTCACCCGCAGCGAGGAGGTTGGTTCCTCCGGTGGTCATATCTTCGATGACGGCTGAGCCATCACCCCTCATCCCGAGGAAGATTCCGAAGTCGCGGCCCAAGCCGTCGTGCACGAGGAGGGAACCTCGCCAATCGAGTGAGGGTCCGGCGCCGAGGATGAAGCCGGAACGGGCGCCACTTGAACTGTTACCGGCATGGAGTCCGGTGCGAACAGAGAAGGTGAAGTTCTGTCCGTTGCCCCGGAGGGTGGTGTTGGTTTTATGGAGGGTTCGGCGATCGCGGTCTCCGAGGATGCAGTTGACCCGGCCATTCCGAACCTCCCAGTCGTGCAGGCGATTTCCCCAGAAGCCGGGCCCGGGCCAGACCTGGTTGGGGGTGGTGTTCCAGTTGATTTGGAAGTCTTCGCGAGGAGCGTCCTCACTCCACGAGTCGAGGCGAACGTTGTCGATGGATTGGAAGTTGTTCTCGGGAGTGGGAGTGCCGCGGAAGCGAATGCCCAGCGCTTTTCCTGCGTGGGCATCAAGAGTTCCGGGAGGGACGGCGAGGTGGTAGTGGAACCATGAGCCAACAGTGGGGGATTTGAAGTCGTAGGACCGTGAGGCGATGGGTTGGACGATCCCATCTTCTTCGACGTAAAGTTCGGCGGTGAAGTTGCGCTGGACAGGTGTTCCGGTTGATTGGCCTCGCTGGAGAGTGAAGTTTTCAAGCCGGGCGAATCCGCCGCCTCCATTGATGGCCTGAAAGGAGGCGAAGAGACGTTTGTCCGCAAAGGAGGTTGGCACCGGGGCAAAAACTGAACGCTGGGTTTCGTAGGTTGCGGGGATGGTGGAAAGATCCGAATCGATGCTTTGGATGATGGTTTCGTTTCCGGTGATGGTATCATCGTCGGTGGTGAAAAGAATGACGCGGACGCGGTTGGAATCGGAGTTCCAGTTGAAGGCATCCCGCCATTGGTAGGTGACCTGAAAGACCTCGCCTGCAATTAGGGTGTGGCCGGTATCGATGGCGAATCGACGTTGGGCATTGGCGGAGAGAACGGCGTTGCGACTCCCGTCGAGGGCGGTGTTGGCGGGATTGAAGCGAGTGGCCTGGCTGGCTTGGTTTACGGTGCCGAGATTGTACCAAAACGGCGTTTGTTCGTAGTTGCGTCCATCGATGGGAGAAGTGTCTTCGTTGAAGTCTCCATTGCGGACTCCCGGCCCGACAAGGGTGAGGTTGGGGATAAAGTCCCCACCGGGAGTGGCTCCGCTGAAGATCGCGGCATCGAATCGCAGTGAGTATGAGGCTCCGGTTTCGATGAGGTGGGGAGTAAGTTGGCGAATCTCGCCGGAGTCTTCGAAAGTCAGTCGCCATCCGCCGTTTCCGTAATCCGTGCGGTCATTGATGACCTGGCCGCTGCCCTCCCACGCAATGACGGAGAGGTCGGAGACGGGGGTGCGGTCGATTCCGTTATTGATTTCGCCTCCGGGGTTGAGCAGAGAGACAGGAGCGGCGATGGCCGGAGTGAGGAGGGCGATGAGGAAGAGTCTGAACATGACAATTAAGGCTGATGGATGAGTCGGAAGAAGCGGATCCCGTCAGCCGGAATGACCGCGGATTGGGAAAATCGGCCAAGCCCCGGTCGGTGGAAATGCTCTTCTTCACCGATGACGAAAAATTGGCCGCCGGGGAAGGCGTCACCCCAGTTGACAAGGTCGGTGGAAGATTGAATTTGAAAGGACGTCGCTTGTCCAAGAGATGAGACGGGATAACTGATACTGCTTGAGGTCGAGGTCCGGGAGACGGTGAGTGGGTGGGTTTTGGTGAACTCGGCGGGGTTGCTGCCGGTGAAGAATTCGAGTCCGTTGGAAATACCATCGAGATCGGGGTCCGCTGAGAAAAGAGAGTCGGCTCCGGAGAGCATGTGGGTTTGTTCTGACCAGATTTGATAAGCTTGGATGGAACGGACGAGTGCGATTTGGTTCCCTTGGTAATGGTAGTCGAAGAGGTATCCGGCTGGCGGAACGTTGGCATCGCGGAAGCCATCGACGAGGGTGGTGTAGGTGATAATGGGGTAGATGGCTTCGGTTAGGTTTTGAGCCGACCAAGTGAGGGTGGTGTTTGAAAGATTGAGTTCTCCGGTGGAGACAAGTTGATCGGATTGAGCTCCGTCGATTTCTAGGTGGAGCCTTCCAGGGGCGGCGTTGTGGATGGTCAAGGTCCCAATGCCCTGGCCCGGGGAAATGGTGCCGGGACCGGTGAGGGAATGAGTCAGAGTGCCGTTGCCGGAAAGTGTGCCGTTCTCCGCGAGGATCACGTCGGAGGAGAGGGTGGTGTCCGCGGCCAGAATGATTTCTCCACCGGTAATGGTGGTGGTTCCGGTGTGGGTGGGAGAGGATTTGATGAGCAAGGTGGAAGTTCCGGACTTGGTGAGAGAGGCAGATGGATGATATTCCGAAATCTGGCCTTCTAGAATGAAGGTGGCGGTTCCGTCTCCGGTGATTTCGAGATCGTTGTAAAGGGCGAGGTCCTGCTGGATGAGGAAGGTGTAGTTGGAGCCCATGGCATCGAGACGGATGCTTGGAGGCGTATTGTTGAGGGCGTTGGTGAGGAGAAGATCGTTTCCGCGCAGGGTGGCGGATTGGGGGGATGGAGCATCGAACGATCCGGTGAGGTGGAGCGCGTTGAGCATGAAGGTGAGGCCGCTGATACGGGTCATGTCATTGTTGGCCTCATAGGAGAATTCCGGGGTCGCCGGGAATTGAAGGACGCAGCCGGGGAAGGCGTCGGTTCGAAGGAGGGTGTCCGGCGAGTTGGTTTCGGCATCGATCCAGGCGGAACCTTGAGACCAATCGACAAAGGTTGGTGTGTTGACACCGCCTTGCCCTAGGGTTCCGCGTTGAAGTTCAAAGTTGTCAAGTCGGGCGAATCCACTGCCTGATTGAGCGGCGTTGATTTCGATGAAGAGTCGTTTGCCTTGTGCACTGGCGCTGATGGGATTGAAGAGGAGGGTTTCGGTTTGGTAACTTGAGTCGGAAGTGGAGGTTCTGGATACGAGTTGCTGGAGATCGGTGCGGGATCCAGTGAAGGTGTTGTTGGAGGTGGTGAAAAGGGTGACTGCGATGAGGTCGGAAGCGTCGTTCCAACCGGAGGCGTCGCGCCATTGGAAAGTGGCCTGGAAGATTTCTCCACTTGATAAATTATGACCGGTATCGAGTCCGGCGGCACGGGCAATGGTTTCGGCGATGATGGCATTTCTGGATCCGTCCGCCGAGAGGCTGGTGTTGGTGAAGTTTTCCGAGGAGGTGCCGGTGCCTGTGTTTTCCCACGAAGAGGTTTGCGCGAAGGTTTGCACACCTCCCGCACCACCCGCATTAAAGTTGCCGTTGCGCAAATCCCCCCCGACGAGAGTCAGGTTTGGAGTGAAATCTCCCTGTAGCGTTGCCCGGGGTGCGAACACGAAAGTGTTGTTTAGGTTGATGGAAGAAGGCGCGCTTCCAAGCCCGGCATGACGAGGTTTGTCGGCGGTGGTTTCGAAAGCGGTAAAGTCGTTGAGGAGGTCTTCGACGATGCTGGGGTTGGTGGCGGCGAGGTCTCTTGTTTCTCCCGGATCTTCCGAAACGTTAAAAAGTAAGAAGGGTGAGTTGGCGGCGTTCCTGGCAAGCTTCCAGTCGCCTTTCCGGACACTCACTTTGGTGTCGTTTCGAATGGTGATGACTTCGTGGGGGACGCCGGGAATGGTGGAGTTGAGATAGGGGAGAAGGCTGACGCCGTCGATTTCGGCGGGAGGGCCTGCGCCAGCGGCATCGAGGCAGGTGGGGAGAATGTCGATGGAGTGGATGGGGGCGTGGTAGGTGGCATTCTCCGGAAGCCCGGTTCCTGCAATGATCATGGGGACGCGCGTTCCGCCCTCAAAGATGGAGCCTTTGAAGCTGCGTAGAGGAGTGTTGTCGGCTCCGATTCCGGAGGCACCTCCGTTATCGTTGATGAAGATGACGAGCGTCCTTTCGGTAAGTGAGACCGAACCATCGCCTGCGGGGTTATCGAGGGTGTCAAGGATGTTGCCAATTTCGCGATCCATGGTGAGGACCATGGAGGCGTAATTTTTGCGAGTACCCGAGAGGGCTGTCAGGCGTGGATCACCAATGTCAGGGGAGGGGCCGATGGGTGAGTGAGGGGCGGTGAAAGAAACATAGAGGAAAAAGGGATCGGGGTCAGCGTGGTGTCTCTTGATGAAATTCACGGCACCCGTTCCGAATGCATTGGTGACGTAATTTCTGGTGGTGTTCCAGGGCGGGGTGGTCTCGAGGACGGTATCAGAGAAGGGGGAGGTGATGGTTTCACGCAGGGTTCCAGATCCCGTCGTTGTCCCGATGGTGTAATTTCGGGAGCCTTTCCAAATTCCAAAGAATTCATCGACGCCTTGATTTTCGGGTCGGTTGCCGAGTCCGCCGCCATTGTCGCGCGCGCCGAGGTGCCACTTGCCCACGACGCCGGTGGTGTAGCCCTCGGATTTCATTCGGTCAAAGATGGTGGTTGTGTCGGGTGAAAGTCCGTCAATGTTATTGGCCCCCATGAGGTTGTTGATGTTATATTCGTATCCAATTCGTTGTTGGTAGGATCCGGTGACGATGGCAGCTCGGGAGGGCGAGCAAACAGCTGCGGTGTAGGCATTCGTGAGGAGGGTTCCCCGCTGGCGGAGGGCGTCGAGGTTGGGGGTGGGGACCGGCGATTCGGGCTGACCGGGATTGAGAGTTTGAAGGTAATCATCCATGAAACCCCAGTCGGCATAACCGGCGTCGTCTGAAATGATTACGACAACATTGGGACGCTGTGCGAGGAGGGGATAAATCAGAAAGAAGAGTAAGGCGGCCGGAAGAAATCTCATGAAGGAATCCCGATTGAAGCGAAAATCCCGAATAGCGGCAATGGTGATTCCTCAAACTTCCGGAATCACCGGGGAGCCACGGTGATTCTAAGAAAGGCTCTTGGCGTGTTTGTCCACGGTGCCGTAAGTTCCAGTTCGCCTCCGTTGCCGGGGACGGCCGGGGTGGCCAGCGGTGCCCAGTTTTCCAACCTTAGATCAGGTGAAGATTCAATCCTGTATTGGCGATTGGGGGAACTGGAAGAGAAGGTGGCACTCACGTCTTCTCCAAAGACGATACCAAGGATGTTGAAGCGAGAGAGTGGATCGGTCGGATCAGTGTCCCAAATGTATTCATGGAGACTACCTCTTCCGTCGTGATCCAAATCGGTGTTGGCATCAGCGAGGACCAGGCTTCGGTAGTGGAAACTCTCCCACCAATCGGGAACTCCGTCGCCATCAAGGTCGCCCGAAAGAGGGTTGGGGATGGCAGTTGCGCCGGAGGAAGCGTGACCGTCAAAACCCGCGCCAAGAAAACGGCGGGCCTGTCCGGCGACGGGAGGTGACCATCCCTGATAAGAGGAGGTGGCGAAACCATCGGAATGACCTCCCTGAAAACGAACCTGGTTCCCGGCAAGGGGGGGAGACCAACCTTGAAAGGTTCCCGAGTCTGATCCGTCATGACCTCCGCCGGTGTATCGGGTGAATTCGCCGCCGACGGGAGGGGAATAGGAGAGGAAAGTGGCTTGGTCAGAACCGTCTCCTGATCCGCCGTGAAAACGATCACCGGGAGCAGCACCTGCGGAGGAAAGGGAATTGGCAAGGACGAGCAAGACTTGATAAGCTTTCATCGGTCTAGGGCGTCGGGGCTGTCCGCACACCGCGGAATCCATGGTGGTCAGCGTCGCTCACCCGGTCATCGGCTGAACCGCGGTCGGAGGTGCGGCTGAATACAGGGTTGATGGCATACGAACCTCCTCGGGCGCAATAGTTGTAGGGTTCACGGGGCCAAAGATTTGAGTAGGAGGAATACTCATTTCCATCGCCGTGGGTGTGAGTGAAGTTAAATCCGCTGATGTGATCCAGAGTGGTTGTGAATTCGCGGACATTGCCGCCGAGATTCATGACGCCGTAGTAGCCGGCTCCGGCCTGTTCGCGGGTGGTTGCGCCGGTGGCGAAAATGCCGGCCCGGACAGGGCCGCGTGAAGCGAAGGTCCGATCAATCAGGGCATTGGCTCCAGCCGGAAGAGCGGTTTCGGTGCCACTCCCATCGATTCCGTCTTGTCCGTTGAGGGAAACGAGGGTGGTGTTACCCCAAGGGTATTCGTTGATCCAAGCTTGCTTTGGTCCCCGGCAGGCTTTCTCAAATTCCAGTTCGGTCATGGGCCTGAGACCGGCCCAATCGAGATAGGTCAGGGTGCGGGAAACTCCCCCGATGTATCCGCAGGCCCGATCGGGAGCCGAGCTTTGGTAGATGCCGTCAACCAGTTCAAGGGTGTTCCGGTTTCCACCGCCAACGTTTGGGAAATAGGGAGTGGCAATTCCCGGGTCGAGCGAGTTGAGGAAGTCGACATACTGCCCTTCGGTCACTTCGTATTTCATACAATAAAATGCCCGGTATCCTTTTGGGTAGCTTGCGGGAATCGGGGCCGAGGCAAGATCGTTTGTCGCGTTGAGATTTCCGGCTTCGTTTCCTATGGTAATTTCGTCTTCGCTGCTGACGAGGAAGGGGGCTGAAGTATCAGGGGCGGCATAGAAGTGGCCTGCTTCACTGCCTCCCGAGCCTAAATAGAAGGCTCCTTCCGGAATGTAAACCATCTCAACTCCCATCACCTTGATGTCCAGATCATCGGGCGAGGGGATTCCCCCGGCCGCCAGATCGACATGAAGTTTCATGTTGGTGCAGGTCACCGTGCCGCTTCCGGAGGTGTTACGTCTGACAAAGGCTCCCGGGCGGGCACCATCACCATCATGGGGGATGTCGATGGCGGTTCCTCCGGTGGGGGTATGGCCGGCCGCGGTGAAGTGAACGTGTTTCCACAAGCCGCCATTTTGACGATATTTGGCAAAGATCCAAACGGCGTCCCAGTTGGTCACGGAAATGGTCCCGCCGGACTCGGTCCAACTTTCGTGCCACGAGTTGTCCCAACTCAAGCTGAATTGGATGTCGGCCTCACCACCACCGGTATCGACCAGAGTGACATTGTCGATGGAGAGGTTGTTTGCCTGACTGGTTGATGGAATCAGAACCAAGATCGGAATGAGGGTTTTGAGCTGCTTTTTTAGGAGCGTTTTCATCCTATCCGAATATAGAATACCGGGATCAGGAAGCTCCGCATGAATTATGAGAATGTGTGCATAATATGATGTTTTGGATGGTAGGAAATTCCGGTCTCTCCTGATAGGAGATTAATGGTGATGCCGTTTTCATGGGACGGTAGTTTTCGCGGTCGATTTTTTTAGATGAAGGTGTTTCGAATTTTGGGAGTTTTGGGAGGGGCAATCCTGCTGTGTGGAGAATTACGTGCGGATCAGCCGGAAGGTGTTGAAGATTTCATTCTGGATTATTGTGCCGACTGTCACGACCGGGCGTCGAAGAAAGGAGGGCTTGATTTGGAGTCCCTTTCTTTCGAGTTGGGCGACCGCGAAAACTTTGCGCACTGGGTGAAAGCCTACGACCAAGTGGCGGACGACGTGATGCCTCCCAAGAAAAAGGATCAGCCCAATGCCGAAGAGAAGGCGGCCTTCTTAAAGTCTTTGAACAAGCAACTGACTGAGGCCGGCTTGAAAAGGCGGGAGAATGGCCGGTCTGAATTGCGCCGTCTGAGCCGGGCGGAATATGCCAACACCTTGAAAGATGTTCTCGGTTTGCCCCATCTTGAATTAGAGGAGATGCTGCCGGCGGATGGCATCGCGCACGGGTATGTCAAGAGTGCGGGGGCGCTGGATTTTTCGCACGTCATGATGACCCGCTACATGGAGGTGGCTGATGTGGTTTTACGGAAAGCCCTGGCGTCGAGTTTGCGACCTGAGAAATCCAAGGTGATCCGGGCGGAGCTGAAGAGTATCAAAGGGGTGACCGATACCTTGCAGACCTTGCGGGTGCAGTTAAAGCAGCGCACGGCCATTCCCCTGATCGGGAAGAAGATTGATGAAACCCTCATTGCGACGAAGGGAAATTTTGCGAAGAGGAATCCGGGGATTCTCGAAGATCCTCCACCACACTTTGACGGGGTGGCGACCTTCATGAATGGAAGGTCGAATCACAATATCGTGGTGAAGCCGTTCAAGGTGAAGCAGACCGGGCTCTATAAAATTCGGGTCAATGGTTGGAGTCTCATCAATGATCATGGCAGGCTTTTGCCAAGCGATCGCATGGGAGTGGTGGCTTTTTATGGAGCCGGCGGGAGGTTGTTGGGACGTTGTGAACTGCCCCCGAATGAGGCTGGCACCGGTGAGGTGACGGTGTGGGTGGAGAAGGATGAGCCGATTGAATATTTGGCCGTTTCGGCGGATCACGACAATTACCAACTGACCGACAAGGGAGGGCATCGCTACACGCGCTTCAAGAGTCACGGGGTGGCCTTGAAGTGGTTTGAAATGGAGGGACCGCTGGAAAAAGACTGGCCTCCACAGAGTCATCGCAAGTTGTTGGGCAACCTTCCCCTGGAAGCCGTGAAAGGGGACAAGGACGGTCCGGGATACCGGGTGGTGACGGAGAATCCCAGGAAGGATGCCCGCAAGTTGATTCGGCAGTTTATGGTGAGAGCCTATCGTCGGCCTGTTCGGGAGGATGACATGCAGATTCCCCTGGGAATGATCAGAGCCCGTTTGCAGAATGGGGATTCATTTGTAGAGGCGATGCTTTCGGGATACCGGGCGGTCTTGACTTCTCCCGGCTTCTTGTTGATGGATGAGTCTCCCGGCAATCTGGATGGCTGGGCGTTGGCGAGCCGGCTTTCCTACTTTCTTTGGAACTCCCCGCCGGACTGGGAACTCCGGGACAAGGCGAGAAGCGGTGAGATTTTGAAAGACGAGGTCTTGCGGTCCGAGACCGAGCGCCTTCTCAAGAGTCCAAAGAGCCAAAGGTTTGTGAATCACTTCCTCAACTACTGGGTTGATTTGCGGAAGATCCGTCTCACCGAACCGGACGACGCCCTCTACCCGGAATACAATGACTTCCTCACCGAATCGATGATCGAGGAAACGCAGGCTTACTTTCTTGAAATGCTGCGAGGGGACCATGGCGCGTTTCATGTCCTGGACTCGGACTATGTCATGATCAATCAGCGAATGGCCCGGCTTTACGGCATTGAGGGAGTGATGGGGGCGAAGCCTCGCAAGGTTACTTTGCCGGAGGACAGTGTGCGCGGTGGAATGATCACGCAGGGGAGTATTTTAAAGATCACCGCCAATGGCACGACGACCTCTCCGGTGGTGCGCGGGGTCTTTGCCTTGTCGCGGTTTTTGGGAACGGAACCTCCGCCTCCTCCTGCGGCCGTTTCGGCGATCGAGCCCGATATCAGTGGCGCAACAACGGTGCGGGAGCAGCTTGCGGCTCATCGCGAGGATCCGAGTTGTGCCAGTTGTCACAAGCTGATCGATCCTCCCGGGTTCGCGCTGGAAAGTTTCGATGTCATGGGAGGATATCAGACCCATTACCGGGCGGTTTTGAAAGCCGGGGAAAAAGGGGTGGAGGGCACCTTCGGAGGAAAGCCCTCGCGCTACAAGTATGCTCTTCCCGCGGAAACGGCCGGAGTGCTTCCGGATGGGCGGGAGTTCCGGGAGATCAATGAGTTTCGTGAATTATTGCGAACGAAGGAGAAGGAGATTGCGCAAAATCTGCTTCAGCAATTGATCGTTTATGCCACGGGAGAGCCTGCGGGATATCTTGATCGCCCCCTGATCGAAGAGATGCTGGGAAGGCTTGAAGAAAAAGAATATGGTGTCCGCTCGATGATTCACGAGGTGGTCCAAAGTCAGTTGTTTAGAAAAAAGTAAGCTTATGAAACGCGTGCACGTCTCCACTCAACGTCATTTGTCCCGTCGATCCTTTTTACGGGGAGCGGGAGCGATGATGTCGCTTCCTCTGTTGGACGCCATGACTCCGGCCTTTGCCAAAGGGGCGGCTCCGGAAGCCCCAAAACGCATGGTGGCGATCAATGTTGATCTCGGTTTTATGCCCGAGGAGTTTTTTCCGAAGGAGGCCGGCCAGGGTTACAAGCTGTCACCCTATCTCAAAATGGTGGAAAAGTTTCGCGATCAATTCACGGTGTTCAGCGGACTTTCCCATCCCGAGGTGGACGGAGGACATCAGGCCGAGGTTTCCTTTTTAACCGGCGCGCCGCATCCGCTCTCGGCGGGGTTCAAGAACTGGATTTCGCTCGACCAATTTGCGGCCCGGCAACTGGGGCACCTGACTCGCTTTCCAACCCTCAATCTGAGAGTGGGTCCGGGGAACGGATCGCTTGCTTATACTTCGGACGGAGTACGAATTCCTTCCGAGATGAGACCATCGCGGGTCTATCAGCAACTTTTTGTGCAGGGAACTCCGGCGGAGGTGGAGGCCCAGGTTCGGAGATTGAAAGAAGGGCAGAGCCTCATGGATTCCTTTGCGGGTCGGATCAAGAAACTGCAGCGCGGTGTCAGCGGGGCCGACAAGGAACGATTGGATCAATTCTTCACCTCGGTGCGGGAAGTTGAGGAACGCTTGGTGATCAACGAGGAATGGGAGCAGAAACCCAAACCCAAGGTTGCCATAAAACAACCGAAGGATGATCTCACTCCGGGTGCTCTGGTGAAGAGAACACGCAACATGTTCGATTTGGTCAGGCTGGCGCTGGAGACGGACTCAACGCGCTTGGTGACGGTCTTGATCAGCCAGGACTTTAATCCGAAGGTGGACTTGCCGGGGGTGAACGTGCCCCATCACGCGCTGACCCACCAGACGCAGAAGAGAGAAACCCGCGAGCAGTTGGCAATCGTCGAGAAAGCCCAGATGAGTGAATTGGGGAACCTCCTCGCTGGTTTGAGTGCCACCAAGGAAGACGGGGAAACCCTACTCAAGCGGACGATGGTGATGCAGGGGAGCAATCTCGGTCACGCCAACCGGCACGACAACCGAAACCTGCCGATCCTGCTGGCGGGCGGTGATTTTAAGCACGGAAGTCACCTTGTTTTCGATGAAATCAACAACATGCCACTGGCTAATCTTTACCTGAGCATGTTGCAACAGATGGGAGTGGAAGCCGACAAGTTCAGCACCGCAACAGGGACTTTGCGGGGACTGGAAATGACAGGGTGAAGTTTTCAGGCAGACCCACATCAAAAAAAAGACCACCCGTCCCCGGGTGGTCTTTTGAAGATGAAGCGAAGGGTCCCGGGTTAATCGACCGCGACGGCGGCTTCGTGCTCTTCCTCGGCTTTTTCGAGGTCGTATTTTTCCTTGGCGATGACCCGGATCAATTTGGTGAGAGTGGTATCCCAGTTCTCAAGAAGTTCCTTGGCGCGGTGCGAATCGGTTTTTCCGGCGTGCTCTTCGATAAGCGATTTGACCTCGGCAATATCCTGTTCGCGCATGACGGGGCGGGCGACAACCATTTCCGGATTGAGGCGGCTTTGGAACATGCCATCGATATCGTAAATGTAGGCGGTTCCGCCTGACATTCCGGCTCCGAAGTTCTTTCCGGTCATACCCAGGATGACGGTTGTTCCATTCGTCATGTATTCGCAACCGTGATCGCCGACCCCTTCAACAACCGAGATGGAACCTGAGTTGCGGACGCAGAAGCGTTCGCCGGCCCGTCCATTGACGAAGAGCTTGCCCCCGGTGGCACCATAGAGGCAGGTGTTTCCAACGATGGAATTTCTGGCGGCGATGAAGTCCTGATTCATGTTTTCCGGCGGGCGGACGATGATTTCGCCATTGCTCATGCCTTTACCAACGTAATCGTTTCCTTCACCGATGAGGGTGAGTTTGATTCCACCACAGAGGAAGGTTCCGAACGATTGTCCCGCAGAGCCGCGGAAGGTAAGGTCGATGCTGTCTGCCGGGAGTCCGTGGTTTTCGTAAACCTCGGCAACGCGCCCGGCGGTTCGGGTGCCAATGTTGCGATCGGTATTTACAACCTGGTATTCCCTGATGAATGGTCCGCGGTCCATGAGGTTGCCGGTCGGATTTTCTCCTTCAGCGGTTCCGGTATGGGCGGCAAGGTCCCTGAGGATTTCGAGGTCCAGGGCGGGCTTGTGAATACCATCGTTGCGGTCCTGGGTGCAGATGCGAACGGCATCTTCGTCGGCCTTGTCGGAAAGCACTTTGCTCAAATCGAGGGTGTTGGCCTTCGGGTGATCGGGAACCTCACGTTGTGCGAGGAATTTCTGCGGGCGGCCAATCAATTCGTTCATCGAACGAACTCCGAGGGATGCCATGATCTCGCGGGCCTCCTCGGCCACTCCCATCATGAAGTTGACGACGTGGTCCGGCGATCCCTTGAACTTGGCGCGCCACTTCGGGTTTGTGGTGGCGACTCCAACGGGGCAGTTGTTGAGGTGGCACTTCCGGACATAAACACAGCCCATCGCGATCATGGCGATGGTTCCAAAGTTCATCTGCTCGGCTCCCAGGATGGCGGCGATGACCACATCGCGTCCGGTGCGGAGTCCGCCGTCGGTGCGGAGGGTGATGTTGTTGCGGAGCTTGTTCATCATGAGGACCTGATGGGCTTCGGAGATACCGAGTTCCCATGGAAGTCCGGCGTGCTTCGTACTTGAGAGCGGGGAGGCGGCGGTGCCGCCATCGTGCCCTGAAATGAGCACGTTGTCGGCGCTGGCTTTGGCGCACCCGGCCGCCACAGTGCCGACGCCGGATTCGGCGACGAGCTTTACGGTCACCTTTGCCCGTGGGTTGACTTCCTTGAGGTCGTGAATGAGTTGGGCCAGATCCTCGATTGAATAGATGTCGTGGTGAGGAGGAGGGGAGATCAGTTGGACGCCGGGCTGTGTGTTGCGCAGGCGTGCGATGAGGGCGTTGACCTTGTGACCGGGAAGTTGTCCGCCTTCTCCGGGCTTCGCTCCCTGGGCCATTTTGATTTCCAGTTCGTCGGCATTGACGAGATAATGCGCCGAAACCCCGAAGCGGCCGCTGGCGATCTGCTTGATGTAGGATCGGGCAAAGTCTCCATTTGGATAGGGCTTGAATCTACGGGCGTCCTCGCCACCTTCGCCGGAGTCGGACTTGCCGCCAATACGGTTCATTGCGATGGCAAGGGTCTCGTGGGCTTCGGGAGAGAGTGCTCCCATGGACATGGCCGCGGTCGTGAAGCGCTTCACGATTTCTCCGGCGGGTTCCACTTCCTCAAGCGGGACGCCGGAGGCGGGGATCTTGAAATCCAGGATGTCCTTGATGGTGATGGGGTCGTTGGCAAGGGTGACTTTCACGTAGTCGTCGTAGTCTTCTTTCCTGCCGTCGCGGACGAAGGTGTGGAAGTTTTTGATGACGTCAGTGGTGAGCGCATGAGCCTCGCCCGATTTGCGGTAGCGGTTGTAGCCGGGATCGCCCAGGTCGAGAGGTTTGTTTTGTTTCACTTCGGTCTCAAAGGCAGCCCGGTGGCGAATGATGGTTTCCCCGGCAATCTCCTCGAAGCCAACTCCGCCGATTCGTGAGTGAACACCGGTGAAGGCATAATCGACCACTTCCTTGCCAACTCCGAGCGCTTCGAAAATTTGGGCTCCCTGATAGGAATTGAGGACGGATATCCCCATTTTGGACATGATTTTGAGGAGGCCTTTTTCGAGGGCTTTGCGGTAGTTCGCCATCGCAAGCTCCGGTGTCATGTCCTCGCCAAGTTTGTTTTTTGTGTCGGTGGCGACGACCTGTCGAACGGTGGCATAGCCGAGGTATGGACAAACCGCGGTGGCGCCAAATCCGAAGAGGCACGCGATCTGGTGGGTGTCGCGTGCTTCTCCGGTGTCGATGACAAGTGAGGTGCGCAGGCGCTTACGGCAGCGGTTGAGATGGTGATGCACCGACCCGGTGGCAAGAAGTGACGGGATGGGGACTCGTTCGGCCGAGGTCGCGCGGTCTGAGAGGACGAGAATTTCGACTTTATTGTTCACGGCCTTCTCGGCCTCGGCGCAGATGCGGTCGAGCGCTTTCTTCATCCCGGCCTCGCCTTCGTCGACAGGCCATGTGGTATCGATGACCTGGGTGGAAAAGCCGTGTTCCTCGCGCTTGACGAGAGTTTCAAGCTCCTGCTCGTAAAGGAGGGCTGATTCCAGGCTGAGAATGCGGGCGTGCTTTGCGGTCTCCGAGAGGAGATTGCGTTCTGCCCCGAGTCCGGCACCCAAGGTCATGACGGCCCACTCACGGATCGGGTCGATGGGTGGGTTGGTAACCTGGGCGAAGAGTTGCTTGAAGTAGGTGAAAAGGAGACGCGGGTAGCGGGAGAGGGGCGCCAGCGGAATGTCATCGCCCATCGAGAATACGGCTTCCTGTGCGCCTTTGATCATGGGAGGAAACACCATGTCGAGGTCTTCGGCGGTGACGCCGTGGGTGACCTGCTGACGTGAAAGCTCGAGTGGTTCGAAGTCAACGGTGGGCACATGTGCGGAGTGGTCGGTGAAGGACTTGAGTTCGACACGATTTTCGTCGACCCACTTGGCATAAGGTTTTTGGGATGCAAGCTGCGCGCGGATCTCCTTGTCATAAAGAACTTCTCCGGTTTCGGTGTTGGCGGAGAGCATTTGACCGGGGCCGAGGCGGCCGCGACGGATGATTTTTTCGTCAGGCAGAATAATCGCTCCGGATTCGGAACCAATATAAAGAAGTCCGTCTTCGGTGAGGGTAAAACGGGATGGCCTGAGGCCGTTGCGATCGAGACTTGCGCAAAGGGTGCGACCATCGGTGAAACACAGTCCGGCGGGGCCGTCCCAGGGTTCGGAGAAGGAGCGGATGTAGTTATAAAAGGCGCGTTCCTCTTCGGTCAGGTCCGGGTCGTGGCGGAAGGCGGGTGGCACGAGCATGCGCATGGCGTGCTCGAGCCGGCGGCCGGACAGGACCAGGATCTCAAGCGCGTGGTCGAGCGATGCCGAGTCGGACTCCCCGTCGCTCATGAGGTTTTTGACGAGTTCAATATCTTCGCCCCAAAGTTCCGAACTGAAGAATTCCTCGCGCGATCTCATCCAGTTTCGGTTTCCGCGCACCGTGTTGATTTCGCCGTTGTGGCACATCATGCGGAAGGGTTGTCCGAGGGGCCAGGCCGGGAAGGTGTTGGTTGAAAAACGCTGGTGGTAAAGGGAAATGCCGGTTTGGAAATCGGAATCTTGAAGGTCGCTGTAGAACGCCCTCAGGGTTGCGGGCATGGCGAGGCCCTTGTAGCTGATGAGGCGGCTGGAAAGGGTGGGGATGTAAAAGGCGGCTTCGTCTTTAAACTCGCGCTCAATTTCACGACGAACAAGGTAGAGAAGTCGTTCGAAATGATCGGTGTCCACGTCAGCGGGACGGCTGACGATGAGGTGGTAAATTTCCGGTTGGGTGAGGCGGGCCAGTTCACCCAGTTCGTCCGGGTTGACCGGAACCTCGCGCCAGCCGATGAACGGGATTTTGCGTTTGACGAGGACGGACTCGGCGAAGGACTTAATGTTCGCGGCGATTCCTTCGGGGAGGAAAAAGACTCCGACTCCGAGATCACCGGCGTCGCCGGTATAGCCAAACTCCCCGGCTGCCTTGGCGAAAATGGGGCGTGGGATCTGGCAGAGAATGCCGGAGCCGTCGCCGGTCTTCATGTCGGCGTCGACCGCCCCACGGTGGGTCATGTTGCAGACCGAGGTCAGGGCGTAGTCGAGAATATCGTAGGATTTCTCTCCACGGAGATTGGCAATGGCTCCCATTCCGCAGTTGGCGGTTTCATTATCCCATTGGTGCAGAGTGCCTGAGGAATCGGGGGTGTGACGTGGATGATAGAAGTTCATGGTCGGAAAGTCGTTGGGGGGATGAGCAGTTGCCGTACCCTCCGGAGAGAGCTTCAGAATATGGTTGAGCGGGGTGAGTTGCCAAGTGGAACTTGTTTGTTGAATAAAATGGAGGAAACCTTGAATTCTTTGCGATCCTGCCCGTCTAATGTCAGTCATGCGAAACAGATCATACCTTTTGGCGGCTATTTTAGGTCTTATTTTCTCATCAGGAGCGGGTGCCCAGCAGATCTCGAGAGAGTTGGCGGCGGAATTAATTGCCGAGGCCAATCAGATTCGTTCGGCCGATATCACGATCGGGCCGATTCACAGTGTTGAGCGTAAAATGGATACGACGACAACTCTCCTAGGCGGGGTTTGTGTGACCTTCATCGCTCCGGAGATTAAGGATGGGCGGCGTCGCAGGGTCACATTGACGCGAACATTTTTCTATGACAAGGAGTGGGGTTGGTATCTTTACGCCCTCGAAACTGACCGTGGAGGTGATATTATCGACATTGTCAGCCAGCACAAAGGGCGGTTGATTTTGAGGTGATTGGCTGGATTTTAAAGCACTTCCAGAAGGCCGGAATGTGAATTCGGGCCTTTTTTGTGGACTGGAATTCGGAAGAATGCCCATCTTTTCGCGGAGATGAGCACGTTTTCCGGGAGTATCGAAGGGTGTGAGCTACGGGAAATCCCTGTGGAGTCATTCGGGTATCAGGAGTTGCGCCGACTGAGATTTGCGGAGCTCCGAAAGCCGCTGGGTCTTGAGTGGACGAAGGCTGAAGGCGAGGCGGACCGGCTCGATCGGCATTTTGGACTTTATCTGGAGGGGTTGCCGGTCGGGACGGTCGTGGTGGCGGCGATAGGTTCGGGGCTTGCCAAGCTTCGTCAGATCGCGGTGTCAAAGGCGGAGCAGGGAAGAGGTCTGGGGCGCTGTCTGATGGACGCTGTTGAGAGTCTACTTGCCGGAGAAGGAGTGACTCAAGTTGAGCTCCACGCGCGGCTGGAAGTTGCTGGGTTTTACGATTCGTTGGGCTATCGACGGCAGGGAGAGCTCTTCGAGGAAATTGGAATTCCTCATGTGAAGATGGTCAAGTCCCTCAAGAGGGGTGGGTCAGCTTGATTCCGGCGATTACGGCGATCAGTCCCAAGGCGACGGAAAGGAGCACCTTCAGGATCGCGAAATGAGTGAGTCCGGTGGTCCAGAGCGAGTGGGTTTCCCGGGCGAAGGTTGAAAATGTTGTGAATCCGCCCAGGAATCCGGTCGCCAGAAAAGGGAAGACCCAGCTGGGAGCGCTTTTGCCGGTGAAGTAGCCGAAAAGACAGCCGATGAGGAAGCAGCCAAGGAGATTGCAAACCAAGATCCCGGCCGGGAATCGCTGGAGTGAAGTGTTTTGGGCGAGGGATTGGACTCCGGAAGATAAGCCGTAGCGTGCGAGGGAGCCAAGTCCTCCCCCAAGAAAGACAAGAAGGGCGTTCATGAGAGAGCTGCCAAAAGGGCTCGGACCTTGTCAAAATCCTTGTGTCCGGGAGATGACTCGGCACCGCTGGCGACATCAAGGGCGGCTGGTTTGACCGTGGCGAGCGCCTCGGCTGCGTTTGTCGGGTCAATCCCGCCCGCCAGGAGAATGGAAAGGTCGGGATGCTTCTGCGCGAAATCCCGGGCGATGGACCAATCAAAAACTTTTCCGGTCCCACCGTAATCCTTGCCGGCCGGGGTATCGATGAGAAGGGCGAAGTTCCTGGTGGGAAGTTCGTAGTCGGGGAGACGGTTTGCGGAGACCGCCTTGATGACAGGAATCCCTTGTTCGAGAAAAAAGTGAATATCCTCCTCGGTTTCGTCGCCGTGAAGCTGGACGACATCGATGAGACATTCGTCGATGAGTTCGCTGGCCAAATGGTGGGAGTTGTTGACGAAGACGCCGACCCGGACGATGTCTCCGGCAACGTGGGATGCGATGGTCGACGCGTGCTCGGGCGAGCAATATCGTTTGGAAGCGGGCCAAAAGTTGAGTCCAAGAGCTGTGACCTCCAGCTCGGCAAGGCGTTCGGCGTCCTTAAGAGTCGTGACACCACAAATCTTGAGAGAGGGAGTTGAGGAAAAGAAGTCGTCGAGCATATTTGTGGTTGGGCCCAGCGTAGCATTTTTAGGAGTTGCTGGGAATGACGGATTCATCCAAGTCAACTCTCCGCGAGCTTCCTTTTTTCAGACGGCCTCTCAAGCGCTTTCGTGATTCCATGAGTGACCATTTTTCCGAATCACTCGAGGGCCAAGCAGGCTGCCGGAATTTTTGGTCGACGTGCTATGGATCTTTTCGGAAGAGAAAGGAGTCCGAGGTAACAAGTGCGACCAGCGTTTCCTTTAGACTCCCTTCGCTGTCGACGTAGGCCTTGTCCATGGCCATGAGGGTTGGAGAATCGTTTAGGGTTTCGTTTCGGCCCATGAAAAAGCGGAAGAGGTGGCGGATGAAGACCTGGCGGACGCGCGAGCTTTTGGCGAGCTTGTGCATGAGTTCGACGGGGTTCTTCACGGGGCCGTCGAGTTCCGGGTCGCCGGTGCCGAAGAGTTGGCCGCTCATGTTAACCGGGATTTTGAATTCGGCAGCTCTGGCGTTTTTGTCGGGATTCTTCCGGTTGAGCATCTCGAATTCGGCTTCAACAAGGTGGCCGTCTGGGCCTGCCAGATGCTTCGTGCGATAACGTCCGAAGTCGTCATAAGCTTCGAAGGGGTTTCCGAGAGGGTTCATTTTTTTATGACAACGCCAGCAATTTTCACCTTCGACGACCGAGAAGCGTTGGCGGATTGTTTTGTCATGCCACTCGGGGAGTTGCGCTTGAGCTGCAATGGGAAGTTCGGGGACATCGTACCCCAGAAGGTGTCCGAGGATCCATTTGCCGCGACGGACAGGGTCGGTGTGGAAATTGGTGCTGTGAGCGACAAGCCAGGCAGGGTGGGTGAGGATGCCGGCTCGCTGGTCTGCGGGCATTTCAAGGGGGGTGGCACCGCGTGCTTCCCGGTGGCCTTTGGCCATATTGTAGGCGAGCTGATACCCAAAAGGTTGGGCCGCTTTTTCCGCGTCAGCTTTTGATAGGGTTGTTCCTTTTTTGCTCTTCTTTTTTCGGAGTGCTCTAACGGCGAAGCGATTGGTGGTAAGCAATTCCTCGAGGACATTTTTATCTTCAGCGAGAACGTGCAATACCGTCCAGTCGGCGTCCCGGACCAATTCCTTGGGGTCGTGTTTGCCGCCGTGGCGGGTGTCGTCTTTGAAGACCTCCGTTGCTTTGGAGTAGTCAAAATATTGTTGGAAGAACTGAATGAGTTTGGGGCGTGAAAATGTGCCACGGCGGTGGTCTTTTGATTGCATCCATACAAAATCACGGGAGCCTACTGCAACGGAGCCCCGGAGAAGCCGGGTGTCATCATAGAGTTTGCGAAACTCACGCTCGACGTCTTCCCTGGTCTTGAGTTGCCCCTGCTCGGCGGCCTCGAGGACGCTTTTAACCGGATGATTATGGAGAGTGTAGGAGAGGGCAAAGCCCAGTTCGGTGGGTGAGAGCATGCGTCGGCCATCAGGAAGTTCCTCGCCCCGGCCGAGTTCGACCCGGAAGAGGAAGTCAGGTGAGAGGAGAATGGAGGTGATGCTACCCTCAAGTCCGTGCGAGAGTCCCCCGGTTTCAAGGTTGGGTGCCAGCACCCCACCGACCCAGCGGTTGGTTTGGGCTTCGGTGGGCTTGCGCTTGGTGAAAAATTCAAAGAGGAAGGTGAAGATGTCTGCCATTTGCTTTCGAGTCGGACTGCCCTTGATGGCGAGGAAGTTCTGAATGGCCCTGTGTTTGGGGCCGGAGAAGGTGGGGACAAAATCCTCGGCATTGCCGTGCCTGGGCGGTGTCGAGGCCTTGCCTCTGACCATGGCGGAGGCCACGCGTTTGGCGTTGGTCTTCATGGTGAGAATGGTGGCTTCATCGGCGTAGAGGCTGGCGTAGTCGTGAAAACCGGTTTCGTTCTTTTTCATCGGAACGACGAAGTCGAAGCCGAGTTCAAAGTCCTTCATGAGGCGTTGATAAGTGTCTCCACTGATCCGCCAAACCCGAGCTTTGGTAAAGGATGGGCCTTGATGTTTACCACTAAAAAGGGAGTTGTGATCAACCCGGTTGGCGTAGCGGGGAAGTTCCAGTTCCCAGTCGCTTTTGCCGAGCTTGTAGGATTTGAGGAGCCCACTGAGGGCGAGTTCAAAAGCGACCTGGTCTTTCTTATCGGGTTGTTCTTTTTTTGGAGGAGGCATTTCTCCGGTGTTGACCATCTCGTGGATGCTCAGCCAGCGCTTGCTGTCGGCCGGGTCGAAGGGTTGACCGATGAGGTCGTGGAGTTGGAATTTCCCCTTGGGTTTGGTTTCTCCGTGACAGTCGACGCAGTGGGTGTCGAGGAAGTCCGAGAGAACGGCATGGGCAGCTTCCAGGTCGGCACCGCTTGGGTTTTCGGCGGTCGCAGGTGTTCCTGGGTCCTGTCCCCACACCGAAGGAGGTAGAGATGCCCCGGCGATGACCAGAAGAAAAATCGCAACAACGGAACGTCGGGCAATCAATGGGATTAGGCCATCCATTCGTTCAGAGGAATGTGTTGGTTGATGTGATCGGCGGCTTCGAGGTCGAGGTCGCCATATTGTTTCCTTTGGTCTCCGGCGGCATGCAAGAGCGACAGGTAAAAATTTCCAATGGTCTGGTGACCACGATTATTGTGGCCCGGGTATTGTAAATAACGTCCGGTTTTGAAAATGCCACCGGCATCGCCAAGGACAGTCATGGGCCAGAGGTAATAGGGACTGTGGTGGCGGTCGCCGTGGTCAGAGAAGTAGATGATGGCGGTGTTGTCGGCCATGGTGCCATCACCTTCCGGGACGGCTTTGAGCTTTGTCCAGAGCTTGGCGATTTGCTGCATGTGAAAGTCCATGAGGACCCGGCGGGTGGCAAATTCACCGACGGGTGCTCCTTCTTTGAAAACCCCACCGGTGCCGGGGTTCACGGTTGTGCCGTCCTGATGACCTTGAATCATGTGTCCGATGTGGTGGACTGTTTTGCTTCCCAGTCCCAGACCGGAGAGCCGCATTCCGAGATGTTCGCAGCGGATGGTGCAAACGTTGGTGAGTCCTGCGATAAGGGAGGAGGCGGAGAGATCGAAATGAGCCTTGAGGCGTTCGATTTCGATCTCGCTGGTGAAATGTTCCTTGATTTCCGGAGCAGCGGCTTCGAGTTGCCTCGACATGTTTTTGAGTCTGGCCTGTCGTTCGCGCAGGGTTTCGAAGCCATGCAGGTAATGGCCCATCTTTTCCTTCTCGCCGGAGGAGAGTCGTTTTTGGTAGCGCTTCACATCATCGACCATGAAGTCGAGCATATTACGCTCCAGATCGATGGCGGTTTTTGCAGAACCGGTGGTGGCGATGGTGCCGAAGAGGTCGGTGTAGGCGAGCATTGGGTCGGCATAATAAGGGAGGGCTTTGCGCGGACCCGAGGCAGAGAGATTGGGGTAGGTCACCGACTTGCCAAACTGCTCCATGGTGAGGCCGATGTGCGGGACGACTCCGCCGAGACGTTTGGCGAGGGCCCAGTCGATGGTTTCAGCGCGCGGGAAACGTTTGCCGTTGTAGGCTCCGAGGGCGCCGAAGCCGGCCTCGTGGTCACCGGCCATCATGCGGCCGCTAAGGCCCTGGATGAGGGTGAGCTTGTCTTTGAAGGGTTCCAGGGCAGCCATGCCGGGTGCCAGTTTTGTGTTCCGGAGTGGGAAGTCGATCCAGCTTGTGAGTTCTCTTGCGTGGGGGCGCTCTTTGAGGGGGGCGACACCCTCGGGTTGAATTTCGTTGGTAAGAACTCCGTTCGAGCGAAGAACAAAAACAAAGCGTTTGGGGAGCTTGGCCGGGTTTCCGTTGGCCGCAGTTTCGGCCCTGAGCTGGGAAAGGAAGGGAGTGAGAGAACAGGCTCCTGCTCCCAGTCCAAGGGTTTTGATAATCTGTCTGCGATTGATCATGGAGATGGTGGGTGGTTGGGGACAAAGGATGTATTACTCACCCAGAATTTTAATCATCGCTTTGGCGGAGGCGTCTCCGACCAGGCAGTAGCTTTCGGCACTGTTGTGCCAGTGGCTTTTTTGGCGACCGGGTTTGTGCTTCTGAAAAGCGCGGGTTTCCACGGCGGTGCATTTTTTAAACTTGGCGGCTGCCGCGACTTGGGCGGGTTCGATGCTTTTGCCAAGGAATCCCGCCACTCCCGTGGCATCCGGCCCGCCCATGCCACTGGTGGCGATGACAAAGGGGAGGTCCTCATTACCGAGATCCCTGCGGACGTCCTTGACGAAATGAGTCATGTTTTTCTCATACTCTGCCGCGAGGTCCTTCTTGCATCCGTCATTCCAGCCTTGATGCCAGAAGAAGCCAGCGAGTTCGTATCCCTGGTCTTTATAGGCGGGGAAGTGGTCGCCGATTTTAGCGAGGGCTTCCTTCACTTCGGCGAGAAGCTGGGTGTATTTTTGGCCGGTATTTCCAGACCCGGGTGGCCGAAAGGGGCCGCCGAGGGCCTGGCCTCCCCACGCACATTTGATGAGAAGAACTTGTTCTTCAAAGTGATTACCGATGACGTGGCCAAATGCGAGTTCCGGGCCGATGCTATCGGGTCGGGCTCCGAGTCCTGGTTTGAGATTCGAAGTGACCAGGTCTGCTTTCGCGGGTTGGTGGCAATACCAAACATCCGCACGCTCGACCCAACCGTCTTCATCCTTCAGATAGGAAAATTGCTTTTGGCCGGCCGCAAAAGGGAGGTCGCCGTCTTTGTCCATTGTGATACGACCGTGGCCTTGCATGTTGGACTGGCCGGCGAGGATGAAAACCTTCACCGGCTTACTGGCATCGATAACCTCGGCGAGGGCGGGACGGGTAGCGGTGAGTATGACGAGAAGAATGGGGGTTAGGAGGGATTTCATGGTGGTTGGGAATCGTTCGGGCTTCTGTGGCAGCACCGTGACTTTTGGTTGGGTGAGATTGGCGCAAGTTTCAGTCACCAGGCTGTGCGGGAGCTCTCGTCAAATTCAGGGCGGACGCGGTCTGCGATGCCATCGTAAGCATTCTTTCAGGACCATCGTCCACCTCGGGCGCCAAAAGCCACAGAACGCTCATCCAGCCACGCGTGGTGGCAGGTTCATGGATGCCACCAAAGACCTTTTGATGGGTTTTGAAGGTCCGGTCCGGATTGGTGATCATGGCGATGCGACGGGGCTTGGGCGTGTTGCGAGGTCGGAATGAAGATGGCGAACTATCGGAATAAAGGGCCGTTTTTTAGGAGTCAGGTCAATGATAATGATAGGTTGAAATCCCTGATCTCAAGACGAACAGTGATGCTTTATCCCGATTCGACCAGTTTTCCTGCTTGATGTTTTTTGGGGGAGATATTGGTGAAACATCGGTGTTCAAACCTATGTTGTCTTCGGCAGGGGTTCTCGCCCCGTCCGCTCCTTTATTTGAGGGCACAAAAAAACTCTCCAGTAATGGAGAGTTTGGTGGGGTGGCAAAACACTTTGAGAAAAAGTGGCGGAGCGGACGGGACTCGAACCCGCGACCTCCGGCGTGACAGGCCGGCGCTCTAACCAACTGAGCTACCGCTCCGCGTTGCCGGTTAGGACGGGCGGAACCTAGGATGACCGACGGGTAGGAACAAGAACTAATTTACCCGTTTTGACATTTTTTTCGCTTAGGAAAGTTCGGCCACGGCAGCCTCCAATGAGGCGGCATCTTCGATGGAAATAATGCGGGCTTCCTTGTCGATCCGGGACATGAATCCTGCGAGAACCTTGCCCGGCCCAAGCTCGATAAAGAGGTCGTGACCCTGCTCGCGGAGGAGGCGGATGGATTCGATCCAGCGGACCGATCCAGTGACCTGGTCTTTGAGGGATGCGCGGATGGCCTCGGGGCCGACGGCTGGAGCGGCGAGGAAATTGGAAACGACGGGGATTTTTGGCTCGGTGAATTCGGTGGCGGCGAGGGCCTCTCCGAGTTGGTCCTGGGCACCGGCCATGAGACGTGAGTGGTAGGCTCCGGCGACTTGCAATTTTTTGCCCATGCGGAGTCCGTATTCCTTGGCTTTGGAGACCGCGGCGTCGATTCCTTCTTCCTTTCCGGAGAGCACGGTCTGGCCGGGGCAGTTGAGGTTGGCGACGTCGACATCGCAATCGGCGGCGAGGCGGGCAACATCTTCCTCGGAGCCTCCAATCATGGCGGCCATGGTACCGGGATTGGCTTCGCAGGCTTCGTCCATGAGTTCGCCGCGGCGGGCGACAAGTTTGAGCCCTTCTTCAAAGGTGAAGGTGCCGGCGGCGCAATGTGCGGTCATTTCTCCGAGGGAAAGTCCGGCCGCCGCGACGGGCTCGAGCGAGGGGACTTTTTCACGAAGGATTTCGAGAAGGGCAAGTCCATGGAGGAATAGGGCGGGTTGGCAATTTCCGGTACGGGTCAGGTCTTCGGCAGGGCCGTTGAACATGACATCGGTCAGTGAACGGCCGAGGACGGCGTCTGCTTTTTCGAAGAGTGCTTTGGCGCCCGGGTAGGCTTCGACGAGGTCCTGGCCCATGCCCACTTTTTGGGCACCTTGTCCGGAGAAGAGAAGAACTGCTTTGCTCATGAGGGCGCGAGCTAAGCCTGTCCGTGCAGGGGGAGCAAGTCACTTAGCTCACGAACTTTCCGTGTGAGAAGATTCGAGGTGTCCGTCATGAGGGTTTCGAGAGGGAGGTCGAAGTCGGTGAGAGCTCCGCATTGTTCGAAGAGGCCGGATTGACGGACTTCATCTGAAATATGTCCGGCAATGGCGATGACGGGGGTGCCAAGATCGCTGGCGAGTCGGGCGATGCCCACGGGGCCTTTTCCGGAGAGCGACTGAGCGTCGAGTGATCCTTCTCCGGTGATGACAAGGTCGGCTTGCTCGATCCGGGCGGGGAGATCAAGGGCTTTTGAGACGAGGTCAAAGCCGGGGTGAAGTTCGGCTCCGAGGAAATGCATCATGCCAAACCCCAGTCCGCCGGCAGCTCCTGCTCCGGGTCTTTCGGCGAGGTCCCGGGCTCCGGTGACTTTGATGAGATGGGCGAGAAATGCCTCGAGAGTTTCTTGTTGGGCTGCGGTCGCTCCTTTTTGCGGGCCGAAGATGGCGGTGGCGCCGTTGGGTCCGAGAACGGGGTTGTCAACGTCGCAGGCAACATCGATGGGTGGGAGTTCGATGAGCTGGTCGCGGTCGATGATGGCGAGCTTGTCCAATCCGGCGGGGCAGGGGGAGAGCGGTTCCTCCTCGGAATCAAGGAGGAGGACGCCCAGGGCATCGGCCATTCCAACGCCACCGTCGTTGGTGGCGGAGCCGCCGATGCCGATGAGAATGCGCTCGACGTCTCTTTGTCCGGCGGCGTGCCGGATCATGAGCCCGGTGCCGTAGGTGGAGGATTGCAGAATATCGCGATCCGCTTCCGGGATGAGTTCGAAGCCCGAGGCGGAGGCCATTTCCATGACAGCGAGCCCGGTGCCGGTGATGGCGTAGCGGGCTTTGAGGGGCCGATGAAGGGCGTCGACGGTATCGCATTCCACCCACCGCCCGCCGAGAGCCGCGAGCATGGTGGAGGTGAAACCTTCCCCCCCGTCGGCAATGGGGCAGAGGTCAACTTCACAGCTGGAAGGGAGTCCTTTCCGCACCGCTTGCGCGACTTCGGGGGCTGGGAGGGATCCTTTAAACTTATCGTTGGCAATGAGGACGCGCATGGCGTCAATGAAGCAGAACCGAGGCCAAACCTCTAGCTGACAAAGCGGATGCAGAGAGGGTAGCGGTAGGAGACTCCCTCATTCGATTTTACGGCTGCAATAATCGTGACGATGATCCAGAAGATGCCGAGCGCTGCCAAAAGGACGAATCCGATAAAGACAAGACAGAGAACGAGTGCGATCAGCCCGTAGAGCGTGCAGGAGATATTGAAGTTGAGAGCTTCCTTGGCCTGCTCTCCGCCGAAGCGATATTCATCTTTTTTGATCAGGAACATCACCAGGGGGCCGAGGATATTTCCAAATGGGACTCCCACGCATGCTGAGAATGCCGAGAGATGGGCGAACATGCCCCACTGGCGTTCGGCATTGGGAACGCCGGAGGGGTGGGAAGGGGGATGCTGGGTTGGAGGTTGAAGTTGATTCATGGGGGAATGATAAAGTCTGGGGTGAGCCTGCCCATTATAAAAGATTCGGCTAATTCTCACTGCAAGTCTGAGAGGCAATTTGCTAGCCGTCAGATTCCAGTTGTGTCAGCCTAAGCTCATGTCAGACGAACTTACACGCATGAGTCTTTTGTGGGAGACCATTCAGAAAGAGGAGGAATACCCAATTTTTCGACTGACCTACCTGAGTAAACCCACCAAACCATTCACCGATGAAGACTTCGATGATATCGAAAGCAAATCGGTTGAAGCCAATAATGCCAGGGATGTGACCGGGCTTTTGGTGGTGAACGAGGACCGCATTCTCCAGATTCTTGAAGGGCGCGAGGATTCGGTTCGCGAACTTTATGAAAAGATCGAACGGGACAGCCGTCACACGGTGATCAAGTTGGTCTGCGCGGTGGAGGACGAGGTGCGGCTATTGCTGACCTGGAACATGGTGGTGCGAGGCTTGAACGGGACGCCCCCTGATCTCCTGAAGCAGTTTTCACAAGTCTATGACGAGTTGTTGCATGCGGATGGAGAGACTGAAATCTCCATAGACCAAGTAGAGCTTTTTAAGGAGCTTGCTCTTTTTGGAGGCCTGCCGAAGACGATTTGATGGGAGGAACTGCCAGAAATTTACTTTTGGCGGGAGGGTATCGAAGGCGCCTTTGGAGCGGAAGAGGGGGCATCGAGCACTTCGGAGGCTAGGCGGTCGACGCGGGCCCCGTCTCCATGGTGGCGATGTTCGCCGGCACCACCAGCAAGCCCCGAAGCCCATTTCCGGAATTCGGCTCAGAAAGGGGCCGAATCTTTGCTCACTCGCTCGATCAGCCTTGTTGATCGGCTGTGAGATGATGAAATCCCGTCCGGATGAAATCCCGTTTTCGCACGATCATAATGAGGGTTCTCCTGATGGGAATCGTCGGAGTCATCGCCTTGCTTGGCGTGGTCTGCCTTCCCCGTCCGGTGGAAGGGGTTTATGCGTCAACTCCCGTGATTGAATGCCTGTGCACCGATGGCACCCACTTCTTCCGCTTTCACAAGGAACGAGTCGTTTATCATACCTCCCACGATTCGCTGGCCATCCTGCTGGGGCGATATGAAGTGAGGGAAGATGGAGGAGTGTTGGTCTACAGCATTCCTCTCAGGCCCGATGATCCTGAAGAGCTGATTTTCACCCTCAAAAAGCCCCGCCTTGCTTTCGCATTCGCCTCAGGTCTCGAAGACGATGAGTCGGCGGTCTTGCCGCGGCTTCCCCTCATGGAGGAGAAGGCAACGATCATTGCCAAACAGGAAGTGTTGCAGACCTTCTTACCGGACGAGGCGACCATCGTGTCCACCTTTTATAATGAGGATCACAAGATCATCCGCAAGGAAACGAAGGTCCGCCAAGGGCCAGTGAGGGACGAGCCGGGTGCCGGGCCATGACCGGACGTCTTGCTTCTTGGCTGTTTTCCCTCGCCATGACCCGGTGTTTTCTTTGCGATCGCCTTCCCACAGTCGAGCGTTCCGCCAAATCAACCGCAGCAATTTGCTTTTGGCGTGGGGTGCTTGAAGCCGCCTTTGCACCGGAACGGAGGGGGTAAAGGGGGATACCGGGCGGACTTCAATGAGAGACCGCAATCCCCAACATGCTCCCGATGAGGCCGATCGCGGCATCCTTGAAGAATGCCAGACTCTCAAGGAAAAGGGGTACGTTTCCCGACCACCAGTTGGTGCGGGTGGATGGCGACACGGTGCGATTTAACCAACCAATCGTAATCAACGAGGTCTGTCTGAATTGTCACGGACCATCGGTCGGACTGAAACCCGGGCTTAAAACCCTGCTGGATGAACTTTATCCGGACGACAAGTTCCGGGATTTTCAGGTGGGTGATCTGCGAGGTGCCTTTCGGGCCGAGATCAAAGACGATGTTCCGGAGTGATCAATTGATTAGTCCTGGCCGCCGCCACACCCGAAGTCCCGGGGAATGAGAAGGGCGTTGATTTTCCCTTGGTTGGAGAGTTCGCTCCAGTGATTGATGTCAAAATCGATCACCATGATTCCGGAGGTTGGAAGGTTCTCGAGATAATCGCCGGTCAGACGATGGCAGAGATCAGTCCAGGTGGGATTGTGACCCACCAGCATGACGGACGAGAGGCTCTCATCCAGCTTGCTCGCGAATTGCACCACTCCACCGGGAGATGTTCCGTAGAACGAATCGATAAACTCGATCTGCTCTGTTGGAAAGCCAAGGGCTTCGGCGAGGAGAGCCGAGGTCATACGGGTTCGCACCGAGGGGCTGGCGTAGATGGCTTCGGGGATTAACCCGCGTTCTTTGAGGGCTCCACCCATGATGGGAGCCGCCTTTCTGCCACGCTTGTTTAAGGGGCGGTCAATGTCACGTAGTTCGGGATATTTCCAGGAAGACTTGGCGTGGCGGGATAGGATCAGTCGTTTCATTTTTGGGGGAAGCCGTCGTCGGTGTGTCCCTTGTGTGTGGGCGTATTGCGTTTTCCGGCATCCAGTTCGGCCTCGCGCCGGAGGAGGAAGGTGCGGGAGATTTTTTGAGCCTTCTCGCGATCCTTGTCGTCGTAGTCCCAGAATTCCTGAATAACTTGCTCGGCTTTGGGAAAGTGCGAGCCGTCATCGCCCACGCGCTTCCGTGTTTCGGCCAGCTGCTTCTTTAAGTCGGCGACGAGTGCGGCATTGGCCGGGTCGTTGTAGAGATTGATCGTTTCGTGGGGATCGTTGATGAGGTCATAGAGTTCCCAGCCGGGAGGCGTTTGATATCCCCCGTCATAGTTGCAGCCATAGAAGTAGATGAGCTTGTGGGTCTTGGTCCGGATGCCGACGTGGGCGGGATTGTCATGGTGGACCATGTGCATCCAGTAGCGGTAATAGGCCGTTTGTTTCCAGCCCTCGGGTTCTTTTCCGGTTTCGAGATGCTTCTTGAAGGACCGGCCCTGCATGGAGGAGGGGGGCTTGATTCCGGCCATATCGAGCATGGTGGGGCCGAAGTCGACGTTCTCGACGCAGCTGTCGATGACGGTGCCGGCCTTGATGGATTTAGGGTGGCGCACGAGGAGGGGCATCCTCTGGGATTCTTCGTACATCCAACGCTTGTCCTGAAAGTCGTGCTCTCCGAGCATAAAGCCCTGATCGCCGGTGTAGATGATGATGGTGTTGTCCATTTGTCCGGTCTCCTCGAGGTGTTTGAAAAGACGGGCCAGATTGTCATCGATCCCCTTCACGCAGCGAAGGAATTTCTTGAGATAGGCATTGTAGGCCATGCGGGTGTTTTCCTTGTCGCTGTGGTTTTTGGGATCAAAGTTCCCGGGAAACTCGGCAGGGAAGCGCGGGGGGAGATCCATGAGGTAATTCCGGCGGGGATTGCGGGATCCGTTGGAGGTTCCGATGTGCGGGATGAGTTCGTCCCGATAGCCCCGGGTGGCGAGGGAACCCCAGCGTGGGTCCCGCTTCCAGAGGGTTTCAGGCTCGGGGATGTCGACATCCTTGAGGTAACTCTCGTAGCGGAGAGCATTCTCGAAGTAGTCGTGGGGAGCTTTGTAATGGTGCATCAGAAAGAATGGTTTTTCCTGATTCCAGCCCTCCTTGAGCCATTTGAGGGTGATTTCAGTGATGACATCGGTGGAGTGTTTTCCCTCGAACTTGACCGTGTTTTGCTTCCAGGGCTTGTCGCCACGGATGCGGAACTCGGGATCAAAATAAGATCCCTGCCCGGCGAGGACGGAGTAAAAGTCGAAGTCGGCCGGTTCGTCCTTGAGGTGCCACTTTCCGATCATGGCGGTGTGGTATCCCGCTTTACCGAACTCGATGGCGAGGGTTTGCTTTCCGGGAGGCACCCGGCCGGCCAAGTCAAAGGCTCCGTTGGTATGATTGTATTGCCCGGTGAGGACACAGGCCCGGGAGGGAGAGCAGATGGCGTTGGTGCAAAAGGCGTTTTTAAAAAGCGCGCCTTCCTGAGCGAGGCGATCGATCGTTGGGGTGGGCGCAATTTTGGCGAGCCGGCTCCCGTAGGCGGAGATGCCGTGCGCGGCATGATCGTCCGACATGATGTAGAGGATGTTGGGCCTGGAGTCGTGTTCGTCTTCTTGCTGATCGGCGAGGGACAGGCAGGGAAGGAGGATCAAGAGGGATGAAAATTTGAATGACATCTTTTTCCGAGTTTCGACGAAATGGAGTTCCCCGCAACGACAAAAGGGCCTTGAAGGCGCCTTTGGAGCGGAGGAGGGAGAAAAGGGGGGATTCAATTCGCACGCGACCTCCTCAAACTCATCGCCCACGGGGCCGACCTTCACGAACTTCGCTCAGAGGGCAAGGACCGCAGCCTTCATGTGCAAGGAAACGCAGGCGATCGCAGTCTGGCGCTTTATGCCAAGGCCCCTCCTATTGTAAACGATCAACGGATCCCCTCCATCCAAAGTATGCGTCACGCGGGGGATGTCCCAGGACTCGTTGAAACTGCTGGCGGTCAGTCAGGGGGAGTTGTATTTTTCAAGGTGGTTTCTTCCTCCACGGTAGCGCCAAGATCCGCGGGCGTGGTCAAGCCGAAGACAGCTTGCTGGGGGGCAGTATCCCATCCTTTGACAAGGCTTCATCCAGCTCATCCAGATCCTGATGGCCGCAGACCTTCCGAAAGCCTTCTTCATCCCATAGCAAGCCACTGGCAATCCATCGACTCACCATGTCTTTCTTTTTTGTTCCAACGCTTTACGTGACCCGTGGCACCAAGCCAGTTGCGGAGAGAGCGGTCAAACGAAGACCAAAAACCTACCAATATCTGACCAACCACCGCCACACCTTTAAGGAAATATACCACCGCGAAAGCTCACGCAGGCCCGCTTAACCTCGTGCCATTCATGCCCGGCATACCTTTCTTAGAATATTGTTTAAGGTAGGAGAATTTACAATTCGTTGACGGACGGCGCGGCGCAATTGTGAGAGAACATCCGCATGAAACGATTGATATCCATGATTCTGGCCCCATACCTCACGGTAGCCGTTTTCGGCGGTCCGCAGCCTTGGGCCCCGTCCTACTGGTATGTGGCGTTCAATCTCGAGCGACAGGTATGGCACGCCACGGATATCATCATCGTGAACGAGGGAGAGAAAATCGACGGCAAGGTGACGGTCGAGGGGGTTCTTCACGGATCGAAGGCCGTGGGGGACAAGCTCGATTTTCCGGGTCTGGCAAAGCTCGCGGATCCGAAGGAAAGGACCACGTATGTTCCGGACCCGGATGCGCCGCCGACGATTCAAGCAGCGCCATTTCCCATACCGGTGAAAGGTTCCAAGCCGAAGGTGATCCCCGGCAAGCGGATGATTCTTTTCCTCGGCGGCGGTGGAAAAGAAATCGTCGTGCATTATTGGTCGGGAACAATGCGAGTTCCTCCGAAGCCGGACAATATCGACGAGCATCCGATCACACGCAATGTGGCTTTGATCGATGGCGAGCGGCTTTTCGCCAAGACGGGAAAACTCGATGCCCCCATCATTCCCGTTGTGGACCTCGGCATGTCGGTGGGAGATTTGCGTGAGATCATCGCGGCGATCCGCGAGGGACGGGAGGGAATCAAGCGGTGTGAGGCGATGGACGAAGCCAAGACTCGGGCGGCGGAGGCAGTGCGTCTGATCGATTCGAGCAACTATCGGATACAGAGCAAGGGATTTGAAATCCTCTTCGGTTGCGGAGCTGAAGCCATTCCCCACATTCAGGCATATCTTGAAAAACATGGCTTTGATAGGCGGATTACCACGATACTTGAACAGATCAGGGCCGCTGGATGGGCGAAGGAGCCTGACTTGCGTCCGGACGAGGCTGTTGTTCCGCTGCTCATTTATCTGGCCGACAAAGAGATTGAATTCTGGAGGCGCACCTTACCCACTCTGGAGGTCAACTGGTGGAATCAGGAGGATGATGAAAACGGGCAAAGGCGTTGGGAATTGCAGGAGCGCGCTCAGTTGACCGCAAGAGTGGTCAGAGCACTTGGAGCGGTCGGAACGCCGGAAGCACTTGCAAAGGTCACCGAAATGCGGGACTTCAGCAAATCCCGGACTTGGCTGAGGTATGACATGGATGGCAGGGGTGGCGGACTGTATGGGACCTGTCTGGCTACGCTGGGTGAACTGACGGCCGAGAAGAGAAGGGAGCTTGATTTTGGAAATCCCGGCGGCGGCGGGTGAACGGACACTATATCTCCGAAAAATACGGTAACGAATTCCGCGAGTTGATCAGAGCGGCCTGACCTTGATGGTTCGCACCAGGAAAAATGACACTGGAAGAGCCGCTGATCAAGAGGTGAGTGCAAGTGATTGCCTATTTGCCCGGCTCCATCATCCGCCCCATGAAGAGGATGCTCCCCTTCACCCGATCACGGATCAGGTAGAGAAATGGACGGTCGGCTTTGAAAGTGGGGGTAAAGGGCACCGACTGCGGCACCGACAAGGGCACAGACATCGCAACTGCTGTGGCGGCCGCAGCTTCGGTTCCCTTTTCGCTCACTTCGACGAAGGCTTTGTGAAGTACCTTCGTGATGTAGAGTTTCTTATCAGGATCCGTTGCGTGGCTCATCCCGTCGAAAACGGCACCCTTCTGCGAGCGCGGATCAACAAAGGCCCGGAGCATCCCCATCTTCTGCAGCGTGGCCGGTGTCTTGGCATCGCCCAAAGTGTAGTCGGTCTCGACTTTAAACTTCGGCAAAAAGACATGGACCTCTCGCTGATCCAGCTTCGCAATCCAAGCAGCAAGATTCTCGGGCGTGAGTTTTTCTTCGACTGCCGCAAGCTGCCCCGGATCATTAGGTGCGATAAGCAACATCGACAACTCATCGCCCTTGTATGGAAGGTCCAGCATGGCGAAGCCGTCCTTTCCTGGATCAGTCTGCCGCCTCTGACCGAAGTTGCTAATTTCCAAAGGTGTTGCGAAGAACGAGCCGTCGCCCTTGAAGGCCGCGTAGCTGGCCTCCTTGAGGGCGTTTGCATTCATCGTCGGCTTCATCACCTTCGTTCCATCAGCCCGGGTAAAATCACGATCTTTGGTCTTTTCGACTTTGAAGGGTTTCGCCCATTCGCCCTTGAAGTAGATAGCGTTGACCAGGACCATCCTCGTGAGATTGCTGATTGCGCCTTGGGGGATCAAATTCTTGATGCGCTTCTCGGTTTCGCCTTCGACCCAAGAGTTGATTTCCAGCCGGACCTTCTCGGATTCCCCTTTGAAGTCGACAGGAAAGGCGCCTCCGGTTTTGTAAAACTTCCCAATTTTCTCAAGGTAGTCATCCTTGAACGGATAGCTCTTCTCAACCCACAAGGCGTTGGCAATGTTCAGCTCGTATTGATCAAGCTCTGACCGAGCGGCGTTGATTTCTTCCACAAGTTTCCTCTCCTTTGGGTCCACGCGAAACCGAAATTCCCCGGGGTCGCGTTTGGACTGCAACTCCTCCAACTGCTTTTCCAGATTCGCGATCTTGGCCTTGGTTTTCGCCACAAGCGCGGGATCCTTTTCACCGTGAAAGCGCTCGTTCAAAGCGGCCATACCAGAGTGGATCGGGACCATGTTCCAGGGGGTCGTAGCATCGCCGGTCGCAGTCGATTTGGGATAGCGCAGCACCTTTCCCATCTGCATTGCGGTTTCGCCATGCGCGCCTTCGGCCGTCATCGCCAGCGCGTTCGAAATAGAGTAAGGAGAAAAGAAGAGGTTCTTTCCCTCTTTTTCTTCGGCAAGCTGCCGGTAAAGATCGCAGGCGAAGTTGGTATTGGCCTCGATCGCGGGGTTCGGTTCGGCGGCAAGGCTCGTAGCGCATACTACGAAGGCAGGAATCAGGGTTTGGAGAGTCATGTTCATTCATGAAAAAGCGAGCCCGTGAGCCACTATTTTCTCAAATTGATATAATCCTTCGCCCGCAATACCGACGCCGTCAAAACCCACGAATTTGCTTTTGGCGGGAGGGCTTTGAAGGTGCATTTGGACCGGAGCCGACGGGGGAGAAAGGAGATTGCATCAAGTTCCTCAACAGCAATTCCGGGGATCATGATGTCGTGGCCTGGCCCCGGAAAATTGGAGGAGTGATGACGGGAGATTTGGTGTTAAAACCAAATCGAAAAGATGAATAGAAGTCGCTTTAGCGAAGAACAGAAGGTCAGCATCCTGGAAGAAATTCGGAGCGGAAAGAGTCGCAAGGAAATCTGCTCGGAAGACAATATCAGCTCTCAGAAAATTTTACTCTGGAAACGCAAGTATGGTGAGACGGACGTCAAAGAAGTCTGGAAATTAAAGGCTCTCGAAGATGAAAATACCCGGATGAAGCGCATCATCGCCGATCATGCGATGCAGATCGATATCCTGAAGGCAGTGAATTCAAAAAAGTGGTGAGCGTGGCGTCAAAATGAAAGGTGAGGTGCACGCTAGGGGGGCAAGGGACGATCAAGGTCTTCAATGCCGGGGGACGACTCTCTAAGACTATCGAGATCGAGGCCGATGATTCCGGTGAAGATGGCCTCATCCTGCCGTCGGCGTGATTTCCCGGAGCTGAGGCACAGGCGTGACCATTTTTAGGGATGAGCTTGGACTTTCGATAATACAAACTCCACACCTGTTGCCCAAAAAAGGTTCATTTGGGGGCGTTTTCATGCCTTTTCGTTCCAAATCAAAAAAAGAGCGCTCCCGGTTAGGAGAGCGCTCAATCCCTTGTGGGATAGGAAATAATATGGCGGAGGGGGAGGGATTCGAACCCTCGGTAGCTTGCGCTACGTCGGTTTTCAAGACCGGTGCATTAAACCAGACTCTGCCACCCCTCCGCGTTGGCGCGACTTTCAGGAAAGACTCGGATATTGGCAAGTCACAATCTTTGAAAAGTTGGTTTTTCTAAATCGAGGCCGGGATCCTGAAGGAGCTTGGCGCTGTCCCGGAAGTGGCGTTCACCTCCAAGGTTCGAAATGAAGACGCGGACGATTTGGAGGGCCCGTCATGATTGCCGGTCAGATTTTTGGGCTTCCCAATGGGCGCTGCGTCCTCAAGCCCACAATGATTGGAAGCGATCCTGCGATTCGGTTCGCCTCGAGACAGCCCGTCCAAAAGTCAGCGGGTGCGGACCCATTCGTATTCGGCGCTGATTTGATCGGTCAGCGGTTTTTGGAGCTGATCGGGAAGGACTCCCCAGGTGTAGGTTTCGATTTCGAGGTGCGGACAGGTCTCGGGATGTTTCTTGAGGTAGGCGAGCGCGGCTTCGGCGTGATCGAGGGTCGAGGCGAGGGGCGCAAGGGGTTCGGAGTAAAGTGGAACGTGGAAATGGATCCGGCCTTCGGTCGCTGCGGTGATGCCGTCGAAGTCGGGAAGATCTTTGAAGCGGGTGAGTGGATCGGTGTTGAGAATAACCTGGTGGAGATAGGTCGGTTCGTCAAACTGACGGATGGCTTCGAGGGACTCGGGGTTTTGCGGGTCGAAGGAAAGGGCGTTTGAAAGGTGGATTTTTGAGATCCGAAGGCCTGCGTCGGTGAGAGTCTTGAGCGATTGGTGGCAGTCGTCGAACTCGAGCGCGAAGTGGCATGTGTCGTAGTTGATGCCGATATGTTTTTTGACCGGATCGGAATCGAGGTCCTGTCCGGCACACCAGGCGAAAAAGCGTTCGAAAAAAGCGAGGGTTTCCCGGGTGTTTTCGAAGTGGCCCAGTGGTTCGGGTTCGAGGCCGAGGTGAAGGTCCTTGCCGGTAGTTTCAGCGAGGGATGCGATGGTGAGGGCGCAGGAGTATAGGTTGGCGAAGATGAGGGTTTCATCCGCTTCAAATTCTTTGAAGGAACCCGGGAGGGTGGAGACGGAGCCGCCAGATTCGGTTGGGCAAATGCGGGCAATAATGGAGAAGAGTTGTTCTGTATAAACGAGACGGTCAGGCTGGGTCCAGTCGGGCTTGTAAACGTTTTCCTTCACCCGGGTGTCGTGAAAGGCGCCATACGGAAAGCCGTTAATGGTGAAAACGTAGCAGTTTTCCTGGTCGAGCCAGGCTTCGAAGTGGTCGAGATGACGGTCTTCGAGAAGTTCGAGGGCGGCTTGGGCCGAGAGGCGCAGGCCAATCGCGAATTTTTCGCCGGAAGCGACGCGGTCTCGCACGGCCAGGACATCGGTTTTGAGAACGTGGAAGGTCTCGTCCCAGCTCTCAGCGGGATGGATGTTGGTGCAGTAGGCGAGGTGGTGGCTTTCGAACTTCACCCCCGCTTCATAGCGATGGTGGCCATGGTCGCAAGGATTTACCTTTGGATTGCCACGACGCGGTAAAACCGGAAGTTGTTTGCGAGGGGATAAGAGCGCGTGATGGGGGTGCTGGTGCCGTTGCGAGTTTCGACGGTGGTCCACCCGGGGGCGGAGAGGTCGGAGGTCCCTTCGATCCGGTAGCGGAAGCGGATATCGCTCAGCCAGGTCAGGGAGATGGAGTTGTTGCTGATGACACTCGAAACCATGGGTGCGATGGGTGGCAGGAGTTCGTCTTTTTCAAAGAGAATCTCAAAGGAGCTCGGCTCGAGGGTGAAGCCAAGGTTGTTCCCGGTGCCGTTGGAGACTGTTCCGGTGGCTGTGGAGAGCGCTGACGGATCAATCGCCGACGGAGCGATACCGGAGCCAAGAAAGGTGTTGTTCGTCCCTCGCAGGGAGAGTTCCAAGCGGGCAGGCTCTTCGGCAATCCTGAATGGAAATTTAGGGAAGGTGCCGTTGTCAGAGGTGTCAATGGTAAGGTCAACGACCTCGGCGCCGGGGTAGTTGAAGGTAAAGGTGTGGAAGGTTGTGGGAGCGTTTGGGGAAGCGGATTCGACAAAGCCTTCCCACTCGAAGTTTCCCACGGTGAGGATAATCCCGAGCTTGATGTTTGTCCGGAAATCATCTTCGAACCGTCCCGGGAATGGTAGGTTGACCCGGTTTTGCGGGATTGCGGCGTCGTCGTAAGTGACCCTGATTGTTAGTGGCGTACCGGCTGGTAGATCCTCTCGAAGCAAGACACCGTTGCCTTCGTCGAGGGAGCCGGAGGCTTTCCAGACGACGATTTCTCCCGGTGCAGCAAGTGAAAGGGCGAGAAATCCTACAGCTTGAAGTTTGGACACTGCGAGAGGAAGTTTTTGGGGTTCTCGAAGATGACCTTGTCGATGATCCCGGGGGGATGCTGGCGCTTTTTCATTTCGAGGGCCGTCTTAATCACGGCGAGAGGATCGGAGATTCCCCAGTCGCAGGCGGAATTCATCCAGATATTTTCCATGCCGAAGGTTTCAAGAATGTCGATGGCCCGGGCAGGGGAGCATTTGGACTCGGGGTAAAGGGTCATGCCGGCCCAGTAGCCTTGATCGAGGACGAGGGGCGCGGTGTGCTCTTCGACGTGGTCGATGATGACGCGGCTCCGGTCAACATTGGCATTTTCGAGCGCATCGAGGATGAGGCGGGTGCCTTTTAATTTATCCTCGAGGTGGGGAGTGTGGATGAGGATGGCCTGATCATATTTTTTTGCGAGTTCCACGTGCTCTTCGAAGATCGCGAGCTCGTTTTTGGTGTTTTTGTTGAGGCCGATCTCGCCGATGCCAAGCACGGTGGGCTTGTCGATGAAGTCAGGGATGAGGGCCATGACTTCGCGGGCGAAGACGGGATCCTCGGCTTCCTTGGGATTGATGCAGAGCCAGCAAAAGTGCTTGATGCCGAACTTCGCGGCACGGGCGGGTTCGTATTCGGTGAGCTGGCGGTAGTAATCGTAAAATCCCTGCGGGGATGCGCGGTCGAATCCGGCCCAGAACGCGGGTTCACAGAGGGCTTCGCAGCCAACCTGGGCGATGGCCTGATAGTCAGCGGTGGTGCGGCTGACCATGTGGGCGTGAGGCTCGATGTATCTCATGATTCCACCTCCTCTTTATGCGCGCCATAGGCAAACTGGATTCCGGCGGATTCGGCAGGTTCGGTGGAATGGTCTGAGAACGCGAGGTGCACGGCTTGGGCCCGGGTGGTGCCCTCCGGAGGGTTCTGCATGGCCTGAAGAGCTTTCATGAATGCCGGGTGCCGAAAGTCGGCCTCCCCCTCGTGGCGATCGACGCGATCGAGAAAGGAGGCGATTTCAAGAAGCTTGAATCGCGCGTCCATGAAGTAGAGATCCTGGATTTCTTGCTTCGTCGGCATACGGAAAGATAGTTGGGATTCGCTTATTTCGCAACGCCGGTCTCGCGGGCGAAGAACTCCGGGTTGAGATCGGCGAGCGGTTCGCGGAGTTTGTCGAGTTCTTCGGCCGGACCGTGAAGCTCGAGGCGGAAGAGCTCGGAAAAAGTGAGGGCTTCTTCGATGCAGGAACCGACGTTTTCGAGGTGTGCCAGGACGCCGGCGGCGCCAACGTAGGCTTCGCGGCAGAAAACGACGTCACCATTGATCGAGAAGTCGTAATAAAGGCAGGTTTCTTCGGTGCCGGTGCGGGCCACGAATTCCTTCATCGTTTTCTTAAAGGCTTCGAGTTTGCCCTCCTCGACTTTGAAGTAGGGATGAATGCTGACGGCTTGAGAAAGTGAACTCATGGGGAGAGTGTGCAGATTGAATGAAGAAGAGTGAAGGGTGAATTTGCGGAGCTTGAATGATAGGTTTTTGGTGTGCTTTGGTCCGGATTTCAGGTCGGCGGGTTATTCGGGCTATTGACCAAGCTCTGTCGCGATGGGGATGCGGGTGTGGGCGGTTTTGGGATCTCCGAGAGCGATGGCGTTTTTTGGAAGGGGGGACTCCTTCGGAATGGTGGTGAGGACGAGGGAGCGGTTGGGGGAGAGTTTGAGTCGCAGTTGGTGCGCAAGCCGCCCCATGGACCAGCGGGCGTTGATTTCACTGACGGGATGCCAGGTGAGGCCTTCCGGGGTGCGGTGGAGAAAGGAATCGATGCAGACCGGGCCGTGATAATCGTGGGATTCGAGGAGTTGTTGGAGGGCACTTCGGATCTCTTTTTTTGCGGCGGGGAGGACTTCGTTCGCGATGAGGCGGGCGTGTTCCGGGGGCAGCCCGCTGGCGGGTTTGGGTGCCGAGGTGGAGGAGATCCATTGTCCTGAGGAGCTTACTTTCTGGTGGCAGACCCCGAGGAAGCGCAGGCCGCCTTGGTCGGCCGGATTGGCTTGATAGAGGAGGGAAAATTCCCGCTCCTTGTTGAGCCAGGGTTCGATGAGGTATTCTCCCTTGATGGATGGGATTTGCCCGGGGGCGAATTTGAGCAGGCCCCGTCCGGCGGAGCCGAGCACAGGTTTTGCGAGCCAGTTGGAGACGGGGTGGGCTGCGATGAAGGTCTCGATTTCTGCGGGATTGCGGCAAACCTGGGCGGGGATTGTGTGGCCGAGAAGAGTGCGGAGTTTGAGGCCGAGTTTTTTTGAAAGGAGGTCGGGATTTGGAGTTCCCCACGGTTGTTCCTGTCTGATTTTTCGGTTATCGTGAACTTCCTTGAATCCGGAGAGAGGTGAGACTTCGGGGAAGATGAGGTTGTGCTGCGCGAGAGATTCGCGGTGTTCGTCGCGGGGCGGATTGCGGAGGAGGACGAGATCGTCAGAGGAGGGAGCGGCGAGGGCGAAGGCATATTCCAAATCTGCAGCCAGTTGCTCAAGGCGTTTGGGCGGAGTCCAGTTCCTGGAACCGGAGGCAAGTTCGACATCGGGATTGAACCAGTAGAGGTCGGGGCTGCGACCCCGAGAGGCCTGGTAGCGTTTGATTGAGGCGATGAAGTGCTCGTCCATTCCGGCCTTGCGCCGGCCTTCTGCGTTGAAGGGTGCCATACCTTTGGCGCGGATGGGGGAAAGCGGGAAGTGGAGTTGAGTGTGCCAGGCGTCCCAATCGGATTGGGCATTTTGTTTCCAGCGCCGCAGCCATTTCAGGCCGTAGCCGACATGGGCGATCTCGTCTTTGTAGATTTTTGCGAGGAGGTCGGCTGATTTTTGATCACCGGCTTGTGCGAGAACCTGCGAGTAGTGTTTGGCGTAATCGAGGTTGGCTTGCTCGAAGGTCAGCGAGAGGCGGGAGACATAATCAAGCGGGCTTTCCATCGAGGAAATGTGCGACCAGATCATGGGGCTGAGGTGATAGTCGCCAAACTTCAGCCCGCATTCTCCCATGCGTTCGAGATACCAACGGGTGTGATTTTGTTCTTCCTGGAGAGTTCGCAGGACCCCCTTGCGAAAGGAATCGGGAGCGTCCGGGAATTTGAGGAGAGCGAGCGCCATGAGCTCGACAGCAAGGAGTTCGTGGTTGGCGAAGAAGTGGAGGAGAATGCCGCGTTGTTCTTCGTCGTGGATTTGATCGGCGGAAGGAAAAGGCGATTTGCCGTGATTGGCCCGGGGCTTGAGGTGATCGGGGCGACCGGGGAGCGCTGGCGCAGTGAATCCACCCCGGCGCGGAGGATCGAGGGTCAGGGAGGCGGGGGCATGGGTGAGTTTGTCCTCCAGTGAGGTGGACATCAGGACGCGCTCGGCGAACTCGGAGACGGTGTGCGGTGGGGTCATTCCGTTTGGCAAGAGATCGTTTGAATCCGGCTCTCTGCAAAGAAAAATCCGTGGAAGGGTTCAGCTGGAATAAATCTTCATCTGTGTCAGTATGTTCCCAGCAGCATGAAAATTCGATTGATCATTCTTGGAGCGGTCGCAAGTTGGGCCGTGATGGCAGGACTCGCGGAACCACTCCCCAAAGCCGACGGCAAGGTCTCGGCGACCATACTTCCTCTCGATGCCAAGACGGCAAAGGTAAAATACGAAACCGCGACCTTCGGCTTGGGCTGATTTTGGGGACCTGACTCCGAGTTCGGAAGTCTCAAGGGTGTTCTTCGCACACGCGTTGGCTATGCGGGTGGTGATAAGGCTAACCCCACCTATTACAGCCTGGGGAAACACACCGAGGTGATCTCAATCGACTTCGATCCCAAGGTGTTGAAATACGAGGATCTTCTGGAAATTTTTTGGTCGGCCCACCGGTGTGATCAGATCAATACCTCGCGCCAGTATATGAATGCGGTCTTTTTTCACGACGAGGCGCAAAAGAAGGCTGCCGAGAAATCCAAGGCCGCCGCCGCCGCAAAGCAGGGGGTGGGGGTCGAGGAGGTTCAGACCACGATTGCTCCGGTCGGGAAATTTACCTACGCCGAAGGTTACCACCAAAAATATTATCTCACCCGGTTTGGCGATATTCGGGATATCCTCACCAGGACTTACAAAACTGAAAAGGAATTGGCCGACTCCACGGTTGCGACCCGGCTCAATGCCTATCTGGGATCCGGGATGAAGCGTGACTGGGCGGTGTTTATCAAAGAGCTTCCGGACTACGGAATGCCGGAGGAGTTGGAGAAAGCTCTTTCCAAGGCGGCCGTGCGCATGCTCGACGAAGCAAAGTAGCAATCGGTCGATTTCTTTTGTTAGATGCATCTTCCGCCCTTGCGGGAGGGCCGGATACGGGCATAATCATTCCATGAAAAGCACCATCATATGTGGAGTCTGCGCGCTCGCGTTTTCGGCTCTGGTTTCCTGCGAGTCCAGTAACAGTCGCCGGGCCGGCGGGGCTGCTTTTGATGATTCGGAGCTTGGGCGCAAGCTTGACGCCAACTCCCATCTCCCGGATCCCGACAACCCGAGCGGGCAGTCGTTCGAGCAGTGGCGGGATACCGTTCGGTAATCGCGGGAAATAGCGATTCCGGGCAATCTCGTTTTTTCTGATTGTCCAAGGCTCCGTGGCACGGTTTGTTTCAGCCATGGACCCAAGGTATATCCAGCTGGCAAAGCAGCTCATTCGTTATTCCACTGCTCTCAGAAAGGGCGAGAAGATCCTCTTGGATCTTGTTGATACGCCGGAGGATATGGCGCTGGCCTTGATTCGCGAGGTCCGTTCGCGGAAAGGGATCCCGTTTTTGCGCCTTGGATCGAATCGACTGAGCCGTGAGTTGTTGATGGGTGCCACCGATGAGCAGTATCAGACGACTTCCAGGCATCTTCTCACGGAGATGAAAGACATGGATGCCTATATCGCCATTCGTGGTTCGCACAATATTACCGAGACCAGCGATGTTCCTGCCAAAAGGATGGGAACTGCGATGAAGCACCTCCGCAAGGTTTTGGATCACCGGGTTAAGAAAACAAAATGGTGCGTTCTGCGCTGGCCGCATCCAGCGATGGCGCAGCAGGCGGGAATGAGTACCGAGGCTTTCGAGGACTTTTACTTCGATGCCTGCTTGCTCGATTATAAGAGCTATCTCCCCGCGATGAATGCGCTCAAGCGTTTCATGGAGAGAGCCAACGAGGTCCACATTGTCGGGAACGGAACCGACCTTCGCTTTTCGATTAAGGGAATGTCGGCCATCGCTTGTGGTGGTCAGAATAATATTCCCGACGGCGAGGTCTTCACTGCTCCGGTCAAGGATTCGGTGGAGGGAGTGATCTTTTACAATGCTCCGACGATTTACCGGGGGATTGGTTTTGATGGCATCAAGCTGACTTTCGAGAAGGGCAGAATTGTAAAGGCCGAGGCAGACGGCGGAATGACACGCGAGCTGAACAAGATCCTCGATAGCGACGATGGGGCCCGTTACATCGGCGAGTTTGCGCTTGGATTTCATCCGGTTGTGCGCGAGCCCATGCGCGACATTCTCTTTGATGAGAAGATTGCCGGAAGCTTCCACTTCACTCCGGGACAGGCATATGAGGAAGCCGACAATGGCAACCGCTCAACGGTGCACTGGGACATGGTTAATATTCAGCGCAAGGACTACGGAGGAGGGGAGATCTACTTTGACGGGAAGCTTTTCCGCAAAAACGGGCGCTTCCTCGCCAAGAGTCTCGAGAAGCTAAACGGTTAAGCGCGCGGCTTGTTCTTTCATCCATCAGAGCTTAGTAGTGGCCATGAAAATTCTCACCCACGAGGACAAAGCCTACCCTGCGTTTGTCAAAAAATTGTATCGCCGGGCGATTCCGAGCAATGTCGTTTCCGACACGGTGGCGGCAATCGTCTCCGAAGTGCAGAAAAAAGGGGATCGTGCCTTGATCGCTTTCGCAAAGAAATTTGATGGAGCAACTCTCAATCTAAAATCGCTGAGGGTAACCGCTGCTGAATTGAAACTGGCACGGGACGCGGTGAGTCAGGAAACAAAGGATGCCATCAGGTCTTCCTTGAAGAACATCCATGCTTTCGCGGCCAGGAGCCTTCGTAAAAACTGGAAGGCAAAGAACCCTCAGGGAGTGGAAGTGGGTGAGCGATTTGTGCCTTTCGATCGGGTTGGCGTTTATGTTCCGGGAGGCAAGGCTCCCCTTGTATCGACCTCGCTGATGACGGCGGGATTTGCGCAAGCGGCAGGTGTTCCCGAAATTGTGGCGGCGACCCCGCCGGGTGCGGATGGTTCGGTGAATTCCGATTTGCTCTATGCGCTCGAAGCCGCCGGCGCGACTGAGATTTACAAAGCCGGCGGGGCCCACGGGATTGCCGCGCTCTCACTTGGCACCCAGTCGATCGCCCCTGTCGATAAGGTTTTCGGTCCGGGGAATAGTTTCGTCGTGGAAGCGAAACGTCAAATGGTGGGAGCGGTTTCGATCGATCTTCTCCCCGGACCGAGCGAGGTTCTAATTGCCTCGGACGCGACCGGGAATGCTCGCTTTTTGGCCTCGGATCTCTTGGCGCAGGCGGAGCACGGGCCGGACTCCGTTGTCGGAGTGGTCACTCATTCGAGAAAGCTCTTTAAGGAAATCCAAAAAGAACTTGAGATGCAGTTGGCGGAAACGCCACGTCGTGAGATCGCGACCAAGGCTTTGAAAAAAGCGGGGTTCCTTTTGCTGACGAAATCGATGAAGGAATCGATTTCCATTGTGAATGACTGGGCTCCGGAGCACCTGATTCTGGTCGCAAAGGACGAAGACAAGTGGCTGGACGAGGTCAGGACGGCGGGCGCGATTTATGTCGGGAACTACTCGGCGGTGGCGGTGGGAGATTTTTTGGCCGGTCCGAGTCATACCTTGCCGACCGAGGGATCGGGACGCTCGTTTTCAGGTTTGCGGGCCGATCAATTCCAAAGGCGTGCGAGCGTGGTTCGGATGGACCAGAAAGCGGTTCGTAAATCACAGCGGGTGGTCGAGCACTTTGCAAAAATGGAAGGCTTGCACGCTCACGGTCGATCTGTGACCTTAAGGGCTGATAGTTAAACGATGTCGAAGCGAAGGGACGAGTCAGAACGCCGCAAAAAATACCGGGCCGGTAGTTTTGCCATTAGCGCGATGACTTGCCCCGGTTGTCGGGCGATTATTGAAGAGCCGGTTGAGAACTGCCCCCGCTGCGGTTACTCCGGCCACAGTGTGGTGAAAAAGTTTCCCTTCGCGGCTCCGACGATCGAGCGTTATATCGATCCAAACGGACACTTTGGTCCGGCTGACCGCGAGTTGATAGATGAGGCATTGTCTGAATTGGCCACGCGCTTTCCTCAAGTTCGTTTCAGTTTCTGTGTGATCGATTTGGAGCAGGAAACCGACCCTCGTGAATTTGGTTTTTGGATGTTGAATGCGAGTCCGGTCAATGATCCGGTGGAAGAGAAGCTGAGGCCGTGGACCATTCTCCTGTTGATTGATGGTGCGAATGATCGGGTCTCGGTCACGTCGGGTTATGCGATCGAGCCATTCCTGAATGAAGAACGATGGGTGGCACTTTTGCAGTTTTCCGGAAGATTGTTTTTGAGGCGGGATTACGGGGCGGCGGTTTTAAATTTTGTAGAGGGGGCTGTTGGCGTGCTGTCCGAGGGCGCGGAACGGACCGAGCGGAGATTGAGTCTGGGGAAATCTGAAAACCTGGGGGAGAAAGGGCGATGGAAGTGAAGCGAGTCTTGCTGATTTTGCTGGCCCTGTGGGTTCCTGCAAGTGGAGGGCAGGGAGATACACCGCTCAGGCCCGCGAATGGAATTTACGATCCGGAAGGGTGGCTTGATGAGAGGGTGAAACTGGAGATGGAGGGTAATATTTCGGTAGCCCGCGAAAAGGGGGATGCAGCGGTTTTTGTTGTAATTCTGCCAGGGGATGCAGGGGCCGGCGGTGATGAAGCTGCGCTTGAGATGGGGCGTAGCTGGGGGGGGGAGGGCTTATGGGGATTACTCCTTCACGTGATTGATGATCCGGAGTCACCGCGATATTTTGGCGAGTTTAGTCGTGCGACCGATTGGTCGGAACAACAGACCGGAGACTTTCAGGCTTCCATTCAACGGGCGCTTTCCGAAGCGGCTCGCAAGGCAAAATTGTCAGCAGATCCCCAGTCGCAGATCGCAAGTGGCACCCGCATTCTATCCGAGGAGTTGGGTTATCTGGGGCTCGTCATGGAGAAGATCGAGCACAACAACGCCCAGGCAAGAGGGGACAGGGACTCCGGCGCAACGGCTGGGAGTGATTCGCCGGTTCGACCAGAATCGATCATTCTTGTGGTGATTGGCGTTTTGATTGTGATTTCCGTCTTCGTATTCTTCAGGTTGAAGAATGAAGAAGAGCGCGAAATGGAATACTATTTTCCGGCAACCTCGCCGAGGAAGCGTTTTTTAGCGCCATGGTCCGGCGGGGGCAATGTTTTGATCCAGTTCAATGTTACCAACCAGGGTGACAGGCGCGAAAGCGAAAGGAGATTTTGAACAAATCCGGGTGGCGAAGGTCTCTTATCCTGACAGCTGTGATGGATCGGCTGTCTTGCGAGTACCCCCCCCCCCGAGCGGAGTCGGGTTCGAGATCACAAGCTTGAGAATCCGGCTCCGTTTGCTTGTCCTTTATGAAAGAATATCCTTGATGATTTTGGCGTGTTTGACGCCAATCAATTTTTCATTCAGGCCTTGTCTTGGAAACGAAAGTCGCGCGGCATCAAGCCCCACGAGGTGGAGAAGGGTGGAGTGGAAGTCGCGAAGGTGGACCTCCTGGCCGGGAAGGGAGCGGTAGCCCATTTCATCGGTTTCGCCGTGAGTGATACCTGGCCTGATCCCGGCGCCGGCCATCCAAAGAGTAAAGGCGTTGGGATTGTGATCTCGGCCGAGGAAGGCCATTTTCGCACCGTTTCGATTCTCCTGCATCGGGGTTCGGCCGAATTCGCCGCTCCAGACGACGAGGGTGTCGTCAAGCATTCCCCGTTGTTCAAGGTCGGTGAGCAGAGCGGAGATCGGCTTGTCAATGGATTGGCACTTGTTGATGAAGCCAACGTTGAGAGCCTCGGATTTATTGGAGCCATGGGTGTCCCACCCCCAGTCATAAAGTTGAATAAAACGGACTCCGTTTTCAGCGAGCCTGCGGGCGAGGAGGCAGTTGTTGGCGAAGGATTCCTTGCCCGGCTTTGTCCCATACATTTCGTGGACGGACTCGGGTTCGTCATCAATGGACATGACCTCCGGGACTGACGTCTGCATGCGGAAGGCCATTTCATATTGGGCAATCCTGGTGACGGTTTCATCGTCGGCAAGCTCCGCGAATGTTTCGTGGTTGAGCTCCTGAAGAGCGTCGAGAGTTCTCCGGCGTGACTTTGCAGAGATGCCTTGAGGGTTCCGGGTGTTTAGAACGGGATCTCCGAATGAGCGGCACTGCACTCCTTGGTAAACAGAAGGGAGAAAGCCGGAGCCCCAGAGGGATTTACCGACACGAGGGACCCGCCCGCCGGAGAGCAGGACCATAAATCCGGGGAGGTTCTGGTTCTCCGATCCCAACCCCCAGGTCACCCACGAGCCGATGGCCGGATAGCCCAGTCTGGGATGGCCGGTTTGAACCATCAGTTGGGCGGGGCCATGGTTGAATTGATCGGTCTTCATCGTTTTGATGAAGGTCATTTTATCGGCATGCTTCGAAAGCTCGGGCAGGCGATCGGAAATCCAGGCTCCGGAATCGCCGTGTTGTTGGAAGGGATAAACCGGTCCCAGCATCTGTGGGGTGCCCTGAATGAAGGCAAAGCGTTCGCCTTCGAGGTAGCTCTTGGGGCAGTCCTTGCCGTCGTATTTCTTGAGAATCGGTTTGTAATCGAAAAGCTCGAGCTGCGAAGGAGCACCGATCATGTGAAGATAGATGACTCTCTTGACCTTGGGATTGGAGAGAGGAGACTGCGGGGCCAAGGGGGCGGCCGGATCACGGTTGATCACCAAGGGGCCGGTGGCCGAGGCGTCCTGCGTGAGCTGGTTGGCCAGCCACATTCCCCCCAGTCCGGTCGTGCAATCGCGGAGAAAGTGGCGTCGGGTGGTGTTCTGAAGATTGAGATAACTCATTGGGTTTCGGCTTCAAGGTATTCCGGAAGGCTGATGAAGCAACCCGTTAGAGAGCAGGACTCGCCTCGATTTCAAGGTAGCGGTCTCCGACTTTTAAGACGCCGGGTACGCTTGCTTTCCCCTTGGGTGAGAATTCGGATCGGGCGATCTTTAGCGTGAATGTCCCGTCCTTTTCTTCAACGAATTTTTGTTTTTGGTCGGAAGAAATCTGGCCGTCGCTGGAGAAAAAATAGGGCTTTCCGAGCGGGCTCTTGAGGTCGCCTCGAAAGTTGAGGGTGATGGTTTCCGCGTCCGTTTTGCTGTGGAGGATGGCCTTCACTCCGTGCTTCTTTGAGGGGAGTTCCTTGATCGCTTTTGCAAGGAGGGCTTTGGCGGTCGGAACGGGTTTGGGCGCGGTGGTCACCGGAAGGGTCAGTTCGAGGGTCTCGAAGCCAGGGAAGCAACCTTTGGCGCAGCACATCCAGGCAGACTCGGCTTTAAAGGTCACGTGCTTGGCCGTGATTTGGGCGGGCGGGGTGATGGTAACCATTAGGGTCACATCCCGCTCGTATCCATGGCACGGATATTCGGCCATGAAGGTGTTCTCGGGATAGGGCCAACGGATTTCGGAAGCGGTAAATCCCTCCGGGAGAGACCATTCAAGCGAGGTGGCCATGCCTACAATTCCGGGGTTCTTCCAATAGGTGTGAAAGCCGGGGAGGTGGTTAATGTGAAGGCCGAGGGTTAGTGGTTTTCCAGGGCTCACTCCGGTTGACCCGGAGATGAGGCCAATCTCAAGGCCCGGTCCGGTAAGCCGGGGGTCTTTTTCGGCGCGCACCGAAAAAGAGATCAGAAGAAAACAGGTTATGAAGGAAAGAGCTCTCACCATTGCCTTATGATACGTGGGCAAGCGACCTCTAATTTTCAGGAAAGGGGCTGCTATTTTGGAATGACGTAGGTTTTTCCTGTCCGGATTATGGTACCACTGAGATTGTTTGCTTTCTGGATTTTTGAAACCGTCGTGCCGTACTTGCGCGCAAGACCGTAAAGAGTGTCGCCCTTCTGAACGGTGTGTCTGATCGTCTTGGGTTTGACCACGACGGGTTTTGGTTTGGGCTTTGGTTTCGGCTTAACAACGGGCCGGGGTTTTGGTTTTGGTGCCGGGGTGACCCTGGCGGTTGGAGCCGGCCGGGGTTGGTAAATCGGCTTTGGGGCTTCTGCGATGCGCGGAGAAGGTTGGGGCTCCGGTTTCGGTTCACGTCGTTTCAGCTTTGTCCCTCGCTTGGGCGGGTTGTCTGCCCACTCTTCAATATAGTTGCCGTCTTCATCAAACGGTCCGATGTCGGGATTGTATGAAGGTGTGCCATGTTTGGAACAACTGGTCAGACCAAACATGATAAAGAGGAAACAGGGGATGATGCAGGTGTGCAGGCTCATTGAGGCAGGAAGTCGAGTCGTAAGGACAGCGATACAAACTCTGTCGGTTGTTAAGATAGCTAAACTATGCTACGTGTGAGGCTTTGTCGACCTGTCATCCTAAGAAAAAGCAAGCGCCTGATTCCGTCAGGCTTGGTGCGCTGGGATTATCTCCAGTCGAATATCGCCGGTAGGAATGATCGTATCAGCGTGTTCGAAAAATAACCGCCGGATCATATCAAGGCGATCACGGCTGCGGGGGAGAGGGACGACTTGTTGGGGGGTGCGGTCCAGCGGGTCCGAAATCCTCAGTTTGAACTGCGAGGCAAGGAGGATATGGATCCGGTACCCTAGCAAATGGTGATTTTTCTCCAGGCGGGGCAGGATGGAAAGGAATTTGCCGATCATGCGATTCGGACTTGGGTGCAAGAAAACTCTTCTGAGTTCCAAAAGAGTGTTGCCACCAATTCCGCGATCCTTGCTGTATGTTTCTCCAAGTTCGCGGTCGATCCAATCAATGATGGCGCTGGCGATGCCGCCGGGATGCCGCAATTTGATGGGGGTAACAAGCTGCTGACCTGAGTTCATCTGATTTAGAAAAAAGGTGAATGCGCGCTGGAATTTTTCAAGAAATAAATGAGACTGAGTCTCAGTAACACTTAAGGTATGTCGAAAACGATTTGCGATTGGTCCCGGAAGGAGATTGAGAGGAAGGCTTCAAAGCTTCGGGAGTTGACTGAAGATCCATGTTTTTATTGCCGGAAGTGTGGCCGGGTCGCAAACACGAAAAAAGCCCTCTGCAAGGCAAAGGGCTTTGAGTTTGAGGAAAAGTCTGAAGAATGCCGACTTGCCTATTTGAGGTAGCTGTTGAGGAACCAGACGGCTTTTTGGTGGGTGGAAATCCGGCCAATCAGGAGATCTTCGGTTTCGGCATCTCCTGCTTCTGCCGCGATAACTCGCGCCTTGTGGGCGGCGGCGATCACGATTTCGTGGGCGAGAAGAACGGATGAAACCCAGTCTTTTGCCGGAGCTGCAGCAGCTGAGGGGCCTTCGGGAACGGTGGACATCTCGGCGAGTTTTTTAAGACCGCCTTCGGCATAATGTCCGAGCGCGCGGACCCGCTCGGCAATGTCATCGATGGCGACAAAGAGTTCCTCGTATTGGGTCTGAAACATTTGGTGAAGAGTGAGAAAATCAGTTCCCTCAACGTTCCAGTGGGCGAGGTGGAGTTGCCCGAGAAGGCCATAGGATTCTGCAACTACGTGATTCAAGTGTGAGGCGATGGCGGTAATGGCAGTCGCATCAATATTTTCGGTGGATTTGGTAATACTCATTGGCTTGACGATAAGAAATTTGGCGGATGGGGCAACTGTTGAGTCAGTATATTTCCCCTGTTTAGCCTTCTAAGAAATCGGTTCTTGGCCTAAAACCGCACCGTCGGTGAGGCACTCATCGATGGTTTCGGGAAGCCCGTCGCACGGGCAGGAAATTGATGGGGAATCCGGTGAAGTCGATCTCGATGTATTCCGGAGCGGTCCCGCCACTGTAAGTTTACTTTCCAATGGAAATGAATGAGCCAGATCGCCAGCCTGAAGTCTTTTGACAATCATGGAGCCTGCGGAGTTCGGGTTCCTGTCTTGAAAAAATAAATGACCAAAGAAAAAACCGTCCTTCCGGGACTGTTGGGGCTTCTTGGCTTGGGTATTTCATCCGGCCAAAAAGTCGAAGAGCTTGAGCCGTTGACGGTCCTTGCGCGAAGAATTGAATCTGCGAGTGATGAAAATGCCTCGTCGGTGGGCATCATTACCTTCAATGAGTTGGCGAGAATGCAACGGCATCGATTGCTGGAGTCCCTTGATCTCATTCCCGGGACACAGGTGCTCTCCACTGCCGGGCTTACGGGGAATACCGGAACGGCAATCATTCGCGGTCTTCCGAGCCGATACCAGCAGATCATGGTGGATGGAGTGCGGGTTTCGGACAACACGAATTCGATGGGGAACTTCCTCGCCAACGGGCAACTGGGACAGATTACCAAAATTGAGGTGCTGCGGGGACCGCAGAGTGTGCTTTACGGCACAGGTGCTGGTGGTGGTGTGATTGGTTACGAGACTTCAGTGGGTTCGGGAGATCCGGTGCATCAGCTTTTTGCCGAGGGTGGTAGCTTCGAGACTTTTCGAACGACCCTCGGTTCGCGTGGACAGCTTGAGGATTTCGCCTATGGAGTTGAGATTGGCTATCAATTCTCCGGGAATGATACTTATGAGGCTCTGCCTCTGCACGACTACGGCCAGAGCTCCCTCAATTTGGCGCTGCAATGGCAGCTGGAAGAGGATCTTCGCCTGAAGGTGACCTATCGCGGCACTGACAATCTTCTTGAAACCCGGGCTTCCAATGCGTTTGGAGTTTCAAGTTCTGAGATCGAAACAGAGACGGCATTGCTTTCCGCAAACCTCTTCTACCAAGTCAATCCCGGCTGGAATGCGCGCCTGACCACGGGGGTCTATTACGAAAATTACCGAGGCGATTTCGACGGTTTTCGATTTGGGACCGATCAGGAACGATGGACCATCAACTGGAGCAATGAAGTCGTTCTCAGCGATGCGGTCACTTTGGTTGCCGGCTTGGAGGGGTCGGTGAGCCACTTCGACAATTCAGGCGGACGGAGTGTCGATGAGTCCATCGCCGGAGCGTATGCCAACTTCTACTATCGACCGGTTGAAGCACTCTTGCTCGAGGTTGGAGGAAGATATGATGAGCATAATGAATTCGATGGAGATTCTGCGTGGAATGCCGGAGCGGTTTATTCTTTCGGCGAATCAGGAACGCGTATTCATGCCAGGGCCAGTGAGGCTTACCGCAACCCAAGCCGTCTTGATTCCGAGTTCTTTCCCTCGTTCTTTTCCAACCAGCTCGCCAATCCGGACCTACGATCCGAAGAAATTGTCGGGTGGGAAACGGGATTCACCCAACGTCTCGGAGATCATGAATTTGGCGTGACCTATTATAAACAGGAGTTGGAAGATGCTATTGTTACGAGCTTTCCGGCTGCGGGAACCACCCGCCGGATCAATCGGGCAGGAGTGTCGGCGGTGAGTGGCCTCGAGATCTCGGCGAACGGGAAGTTGATTTCCGACCGATTGGGATATCGCATGGCCTTCACCTCCCAATTTGACGAGGAGGTGATTGATCTCCCAAATCAACTTGTTTCCATTGACCTGAGTTATGATGCAGACCGTTGGTTGATTGGGGCGGGGGTTTCTTATGTTGGTGAAGCGGCCTACCTGGCTCCCGGAAATCCCCAAACCGATTCCCGAACTTTGACCAGAATATACGGTCATTTTCAGGTGACCGAGTCGCTTGCATTGCATGCCCGGATCGAGAATGTCTTTGATCAGGACTATCAATTGTTTCCGGATACCTTTGGAGAAGGGACCGGAGTGGAGGGACCCGGCAGGTCCGTTTTTGCAGGTGCCACTCTTTCCTGGTAAGACCGCCCCGCAAAAGAGCGATGTGCATGAGGGAGGTTTTTTGCAAAACCTCCCTCATGCAGGAACAACAACGCACGTTCCTTTCGGAACACTTTTAAAATGATAGTTAAAGCATCGGTTGTCACCGAAAAAACGTCATGCCGGACGGTTGGTTTTGCGAATTTCAGTGCCAATACCAGACTTCGTAAAGATCTCTAACAAAAGAGTGTGAGGGGTCCTGCCATCGATGAAGTGGACTTTCTCAACACCGCTCTCCAGGGCTTCCAAAGCCGAGGTGATTTTTGGGATCATTCCACCGGTGATCGTTCCGTCCTCCATGAGGTCCCGCGCCTCGTCGCCGGTAATTGACTCGATCAGCGATGATTGATCAGAGGGGTTGCTTAGGAGGCCGGGCACGTCGGAAAGATAAACAAGTTTGGCGGGTTTTAGCGCACAGGCCAGTGCCGCGGCTGCCAGATCCGCGTTAATATTGTGCGTCTCGCCGCTTTCGATATGTCGCCCGAGAGGCGAGACCACCGGGACCAATCCGACCGAGAGCGCATAAAGCACATCTTCGGTGAGACAGTGATTCACCCGTCCAACCCGGCCGATGTCAACCTCCTCACCGGATTCATCTTTCCCGGAGAGTTGTGTCGCTTGAAAAACCGATGTGCCGTGGATCGAAGTCGCGCGGCCACCGAACTCGTTGATGGCATCAACGAGCCCTTGATTGATTTCGCCATGAAGCGTCCGGTCCACGATCTTGATTGCTTCCGGGGTCGTGATGCGAAGGCCACCCACAAACTTGGCCTCGAGGCCTGACTTTTCCATTGCCGCGGAAATGGCCTTGCCTCCTCCGTGAACGATCACCGGTTTGATTCCGGCCACCTCAAGAAAAACGATGTCGCGCATGACCTCCCGAACCAAGCCCGGATCATCCATCGCGGAGCCTCCCATCTTGATCAGGAAGGTCTTTCCGCGAAACCGCTGGAGATAGGGCAGGGCCTTAATGAGGACAGAAGCTTTTTCAGCTGCAGTAGTCATGGCTCCATCGTAAAGAGTCGGCGTCCGCTTGACCATTGCGAATGAGAGCTTATCACGGAGTCGTGAAACGACAGGTGGTTCCCGAGATTCTCGATTCCCTTCCGGGAGACGATCCGGGGGCTTTAAGGAGTCGCCGGGATCTGCGACTCATCAACTTCCTCATGGGAAACGAACGTTGGATCATGATGCAGAATCATGATGGGGGGGTAATCGAGCTTGGAGCGGGCGAGGGGCAACTGACCCGAAGGCTTGCGGAGCGGGGAAAGGTCGTCGGATTGGATTTTCAAGAACGTCCTGATGGACTTGATATTCCCTGGGAGACGGGTGATCTCTTTACAAGCCTTCCCAAGGTGGACGGCGAAACCGTGGTGGCGAATCTTATCCTGCATCATTTCGAGGACCGTCAATTGGCCCGGCTGGGAAAGTTAATTCGGAGGCGTCGCGCTTTGATTGCGGTCGAGCCGTGGCGCAGCCGGATCTCGCTTGCGGAGGGGTATGCTCTTTGGCCGTTCATCAACCATGTCACCAAACATGATATGGTGGCGAGTATCCGGGCAGGATTTCGAAAAGGAGAGCTACGCGGGCTTTTGGACCTGGGTGATGAGTGGGAGTGGAAAGAGGAGGTCTCGTTGCTTGGCGGGCTTCGTGTGTTAGCTTGGCGAAAATGAAGTCGATCGAAATTGCAGGAGGAGGCCTGGCCGGTCTCTCTCTTGGTATCGCTCTGCGAGAGCGGGGGGTGCCGGTCATCGTTCGTGAAGCGAGCACTTATCCCCGGCACCGGGTCTGTGGCGAGTTCATCAACGGGGTGACCGAAGAGACCCTCGGCAATCTTGGGATCGCCGATATTTTTTGTGATGCTCTTCGGCACCACGCGACCCGATGGTGGATGGGGCCAAAAAAGATCCTGGAAGCCAGGCTTACCCGACCTGCTCTTGGGATGTCCCGCTGGGAGATGGATGAGCGCCTACGGGTTCGGTTCGAGGATCTTGGGGGCGGGTTGAGGACGAAGGACCGGGTCCGGGCCGAGCCGGGGGAAGGTGTCGTGTGGGCTGCAGGGCGTCACCTCGAGAAGGCAAGCCGGCTCCTTGGGCTGAAGGCTCATTTCGAGGGGGTTGATCTCGGTGGTTTCCTCGAAATGCATATCGGGGAAGGGACTTATGTTGGCCTGACTCCGATCACCTCCGACGGGAGCAAGGTCAATGTCTGTGGGTTGTTCAAGAAGGGCGGGGCCGCGAAGGGGGTGAATCCAATCGTGGATGCTCTTCGAAAAAGTGGTCTCGGTTTACTTGCGGAGCGACTTGAAGGTGCGCAAATGGATCCCGCTTCTCTCACCGGGATTAGTGGTTTTCAATTGGGAGGGCAACGGGTGCCCGACCGTTTTTGCTCGCTGGGAGATGCCGAGAGGATGATTCCTCCTTTTACCGGAAATGGAATGTCGATGGCGTTTGAATCAGCCGAAAGCGCGCTGCCGCACCTCCTGGATTACTGTGCGGGCGGAGTGACGTGGGATCAGGTTGTTGTTAAAGTACGAGATTCACTTGAAAAACGTTTCCAAAAGAGGGTCCGACTGGCGCTTCAGCTTCATCGCTGTCTCACAAATGAAGTTGGTCGCAAGGTTTTAAGCTCGGCCGCCGTGGCCGGGGTTCTGCCTTTTTCGTGGCTTCACCGGCGGCTCTCCTAGTGCTACTTTCCGGTAAGGAGATAGCTGTGGTAGAGAAGGAATTCCTCAAAGAGAAATTTCGATTTCGCTTTCAGCGATTTGAATTTCGAAGATGGGGTTGCAGAAACATAGACTTCAAGTCCGAGGTCGGTCGCCATGCGTCGCGCTCTTTTGAGGTGCCATGGGTCACTCACAAGAAGGGCCGACTTCCACTTTTCATCCCCCATAATCTTTTTGGCTTCGCGCAGATTGTCGAGGGTGTTGCCTGATTCTTTTTCAACGCGAAGAGCATTTTCGGGAACGCCCATGCGGACGCAATAGTCCGAGCCGACTTCGGACTCCGCATGCTTGGCTCCCTTGCCATATCCCCCGGTCAGGATAATGAACTTGGCCTTTCCCGTCTTGTAGAGAACGATGGCGTGATTCAGGCGTTCTTCAAGAACGGGCGATGGCTTGTCATGCCAAGCCGCGGCCCCCAGCACGATGGCGCAATCCGCGGTTCGGTCGCGGTTGAGATGTCCAACCCGATGGATGTCCCAGAGTTGTCCTCCAATGTATGTGAATACGAGGAGGACGATCGTGGAAATGATGCGGCGTCGGCGTCGGGGCATTAGAGGTTTTCTGGCGAGGGGGGTGCCAGAATGTCTTCAACTATCATTAGGATTCAAGCTGCGATTTATAATAAGTTAGAAATACTTCGTCGTTTCGATGAGTGGTCATCCCGGCCAGTTCGTAATGGCGTGATGAAGGGAGGAAATCACCCGGGAGTCCCGTGAGGGTGGGCGCCTCCTGTCCCCCGAAGAGTGTGTGGGGAGCCCAGGTCAGATTAATCTCGTCGACCACATCGAGTTCGAAGAGTTGCCTTACAAGACTGCCTCCGCCTTCACAGAGCAGAGTGGTGATGTCGGGGTTGTTTCGCAGTTCTGCCAAAAAACCGCTGAGAGTTGTTCGATGAATCGTGGCGGGAAGGTCCGGTAATTTGCCTTCGTCCGAAATCACGAGATGACGGGGTCCCCCATCGGAGTGGAAGAAGGGATGATTGCTATCAAATTTGCCCTCCCTGGAAATCACGCAACGCCATGCATTGTGACCTTCGCCGGCCATGGTCATTTGATCGGCCTCCAGGGTCGCCCGTCCCACGAGAATGGCATCGGCACGTTTTCGGATTTCAAGCAGTCGTTCGAGATCTGCCTTCGATGTGAAGTGGGCCGGTGATTTTCCGGTGGTGGAGATTTTACCATCAGCCGAAATGGCGAGGTTTAGAATGACACGTAGCCTGGGTTGAAATGGTACGACAACTTTCAGAGTTTCCCAACATGCCCTGACATTGTGGACCCGGAAGATGTGAGCGCCTTTGACAATGCCATCGGTGAGGAGGGCGATTGTGCCGGGGTCACGCTCGCGCGGGTCGGGAAGATCCAGAACATCGCCAATGACCGTTTTACGTGAGATAGGAAGGAGGACCGGGCAGCCGAAGTCCATGATCCTTTGGAGTTCGCGAAGGACAAGTAGGTTGTCTTCCTTTTGCTTTGCGAAGTCGAGGCCGGGGTCGATCACAATCTGACTCAAGCTTAAACCGGCCGCCCTGGCGGTCTCGATTTTTTCTTTGAAGAACCCGGTCATCGCTTCCATGAGGTTTTCCCAGCGCTGATGGGTGTGGGATACCTTGGGCTGACCCACGGAGTGCATGATGAGGAGCGGGACCCGGTGTTGTGCGCATAGTCTGGCGTTCCGGTCGTCGGGAAGAGCCGACATGTCATTCAGGAGATCGATTTCGGGACCGAGGATTTGCTCCACCACCTCGGTCCTCCAGGTGTTTACCGAAAGAAGAGCGGGGGAGATCTGCTCGTTGTCGGCGCCTTCGGTTTCGTCTCGAAGTTGTGCCCAGTGGTCGAGAAAAGATCTCAGTCGGCGAACTTCCTCATCCACTGAAATCGCCTCTCGATTGGTTCGCGCGGATTCGGCACCGATGTCGATGATATCCGCACCCTCCCGGATGTGCTTTCTTGCCTGTTCCAGGGCTTGGGCCGGATCGAGGGAGCCATCGCCCGAGAAGGAATCGTCGTTGATATTGACGATCCCCATCAGGAGGGGGCGACGGGGAAATGAGATCTTGCGTGTGGGCGTTTCGAGGATCATGGCGCGGTCAAAGCCCGGCCGTTGTCTTCCGGAGTGAGCGAAGTCAGAAAAGGGGCGGCGGTGATGGCCCAGGTTTCGGGTGTCGGGAAGCTTTCCGCTTCTTCACCCATGCACTTGCGCAGCATGTCGGTTGCAATGATGCCCGGGTTTAGCGCGACGGCTGCCATGCCGGGAGGGAGCTCCTGGGAAAGCGATTGTGTGAGGCCTTCGATCGCCCACTTGCTCGCGCAATAGGGGGCGACCTCGGGTGACGTGGAGCGGCCCCAACCTGATGAGAGGTTGACGATGATGCCTTTTCCCTCCGCAAGCATCACGGGCATGGCATGACGAATGACATTGGCGGTGCCATTAATATTAACCGCAGTGAGTTGATCAAAATCCTGGGGTGGAATTTCCCAGAGTGGGGCGGGTGAGTTGATGATGGCCGCGTTGTTGATGACCAGCTCCGGAGCTCCGGCCGCTGCCAGCGCTTCGTCGCAAAAGTCGGAGACGATGAGGTCACTGGTGACATCGCAGGGGATAAAGTGGCCCTCGGGGAATTCATTCTTGAGGTGTTCGAGCGCAATTTCATTACGCCCGCACCCGACCACGGTGTGGCCCGCTTTGAGAAACTCGGGCACGAGTGCCCGGCCTAATCCGGAGGTGCATCCTGTCAGCCAAATTGTCATGGGGAGCGAGACTACGATTGTTCGCGGAGAATGACAATCGCGCTTGCCGGGCTTCTTGGCGAGGTCCAGTCTTTGCCCCAATGATTGGTGATGATTTGTTGACGGTGGGCGGGAAGTCCTTCCGTCGGGGCGAGCGCGGAGTGGTTGAGCTTCCGGTGGGCCGTCTTGTGAGCCATGCCGAGCTTGCGTTACGGGTGAATGTCATCCGGGGGCGTAAGCCCGGCCCTTCTCTTTTTGTGACGGCCGGAGTGCACGGTGATGAGCTCAATGGCGTGGAAATCGCACGACGTTTGGTGGGCCAATCGTTCTCCGGGCTGAAGGGTGATATCTTGATTGTTCCGGTTGTGAACGTGGCGGCTTTTCTTTTGCGTTCACGTTATTTGCCGGATCGTCGTGATTTGAACCGGCTTTTTCCGGGGAATGCCGACGGGAGTTTTGGGGCACGGGTTGCGCGCACCCTGATGGATGAGGTTGTTAAAAAATCCACCCACGGAATCGATCTGCACACGGCTGCGACCGGCCGGATCAATCTCCCGCAAACCCGCATGGCGGATCGGGTTGATGGCTCCCGGGCGATGGCCAAGGCTTTTGGCGCCCCGGTGATGTTAAAGGCGGGGAACCGGGAAGGGAGTCTGCGGTCGGCCTGCGAAAAACGGGAGATGCCCTACGTGCTTTTTGAGGCGGGCGAAGCACTGAGGATTGAGTTGCCCGCGGTGACTTTCGGACTTCGCGGGGTGATGCGTGTCATGCGCAGCCTGGGAATGCTTCGCAAGAAATCCAAAGATCGCGAGCATCCCTCCGCATATTGCATGAGCAGCAGTTGGCTGCGGGCTTCGATGGGGGGCTTGTTCCGTTCCTTTGTTCCGCTCGGAAAGGCGGTTGAGGAAGGGCAGGTTCTTGGTGGGATTGGAGATCCTTTCGGGAGCGGAGAAACCGAAGTGATTTCGGATCGCCGGGGCATCGTGATCGGGCGGACGGGAGCCAGCCTGGTGGATGAAGGTGATGCGCTTTTTCATATTGCGCAATCGCAGGTTTCTCCTGAAAAGGCTGAGGAACGAATTCTTCTCTCGGCGGAAGAAGTGCTTCCCGATTTGGAACGGCCCCCATACCGAGATTCGCATTCCGACCAATAGAGCCGACTCTAGAAAAGTTCGTTTGACGGGGGAGCCGGGGTCTCTTCGATCTCGTCCGCTTGCGCGTCTGCCACCGGTGGAAGCGGGGTGACCAATGGGGCCGGCAGGGGGAATTTCCGTTCGAAGATTCCGGGCGCGGATTCGTTGGCCGTTGCGTAAGCGTCTTTCACCATCTCGAGTTTGGCATCGAGGTTGTCGACGTAGTGAAGAGCATGTGCTTCCGGGGTGCGGGGCAGAGTGGGGGAGCCGAAATCGTATTGACCGTGATGAGAGGCGATCAAGTGAAGAAGGTGGAGGCGGACGTCTTCGCTCGCTGGTTCAATTTCCCGCCAGTTTTCCAGTGGAAGGTCGCGCCAGAGCTTGTTGACCAACTCCAGGCCGAGGGGAATGTGGCCGAGCATTTCGCCGTGCATGAGGTGGAGCTGGGTGAAGCCGGCTTCCGGATAGGTGTTTTCCCAGAGCTTTCCGCAATCGTGGAAAAGCACGCCGGCGATCATGAGGTCGCGGTTGAGATAGGGATAAACTCCGCAAATGGCGTTGGCGCTCCGCATCATTTGAGCCACGTGTTCGACCAGCCCTCCACGCCGGGCGTGGTGATTTTTACGAGCGGCGGCAGTGCGCCGAAAGCGCTCCTCAAACTGCTCCACGAAGACATCGCAAAGGGCCTTGAGGCGCGGGTCGGCCAGTTGGGAGAGGAAGTCGACGATGTCGGCCCAATCGGAATTCTGTTTTTCCCGGGTCACGGGATCACCGGCAAGGAATTCGCTTTTTTCGTCTTCGGTGAGGAGGCGGAATTTCCAACCCTTGCCGTCAACGCCATACTGGTTCTGGGTCCACTGGCCGGAGAATTGCAGGAGGGCGTCGGGAGCGGTGTCGGCGGCGGAATGGAACTGGGGATGATTGTTCCAGATCTTCAGGGTGATGGCACCCGTGGCGTCGGCAATATCCCACTCGAGGTAAGGCTTGCCGCCTTTGGTCTCCTTCTCGGTGCGCTTCTGAAGTTGCGCAAAAAAAGAGGCCTCAAGCGGAGTTTCGTTGGTGGAGGAGAGGAGTTCGCTGATCGACATGGCTCAACAGAGCCGGATCATGTCCTTCACGGATTGAATCCAAAGGAAAAAAAGTCCCTTCGTTGAGTATTGGAAGTGTCCGTCGTCGGTGAGCTTGATGAGACCGCAGTCTAGGTTGTGATCGATCTGGCGCTTCATCTCGGCTTCGACCTGCTTGAGAACTTCGTCCGGATCCGGCATGAGCAGGTCCTTGGAATGAATCTTCAACTTGGCAAGGTGCCGTTGATGGTCCGTGTAAATGGCCTCGAAACAGTTCCGTTCGCAGGGAAGGTGGTCCCAGTGGGCTTCCGGCGAATGTTTGAGGGTGGGGGAGAATGGATAGTTGGTGGTGTGGATGGTGCGACCGTCCGGGGCGCGGGAAGAGACCGTCACAAAGGCGAAGGCAACCTGGTCATGCTCACAAAGGCAAACGGCCGCGATGGCCTTGGCCTCGGGATTCCAGAAGAAGCGGAAGTATTGCTGCATCCCGGCCCAGTCCCAACCACTGTCGGTGACGTGTTCAAACTCGGCCGCTTCGATCTCCCGAATCAGACGCGAGGCATTTGGGAAGTGGTCTTCGGATGGTGGCGTGCGCAGCTTGAGCCGGTTCTCGATCGGCAGACGCATGCGGCGGGTCCGCGTGAGCAAGTCAAACCACGGGAGAATGAACCAAAGGGCCGCGCCCAGGAGTCCTGCGGTGATGCTGCCCAGGGCCAGCCAGAAGGTCAGGAAGGAAGCGGCCAGGAAAGTCAGCGCGCCCAGTTTTCGCAAAATCAAGGTCCTGCACGAGCGCAAGGCAATGCCGATGGCGACACAGGCTAGGACAATGAGGAAATTGTGCATGCGGTTTTTGTTTTACAAAATTTATCCAAGACCCCCTACCATTGATCAGTTTCAGGAGATTGCCAGCGGTTTCGTCGCTTCCCTTGCGAAAACTTCGACAATTTTCTAGGATCCGGGCATGGCGATTGAACCTTTCCACGAAATTTGGCCGAAAATCCCTGATTCCGCCTTTGTTGCCGCGAGTGCTGACCTTGTTGGCAGGGTCACTTTGGGTGAGGAGTCCAGCATTTGGTATAACGCGACTCTCAGAGGGGATATCAACGAGATCGTGATCGGGCCGCGCAGTAATGTGCAAGACAATGCCGTGATTCATCTCGCCGACGACTTCGGATGTTATGTCGGTGAGCTCGTGACCGTTGGTCATTCTGCGATTTTGCATGCCTGTGAGGTGAAGGACGAGGTCCTCGTCGGAATGGGGGCCTGTGTTCTCGATGGAGCGGTGATCGGGCCGCGCACCATCATCGGGGCCAACGCCCTGGTGACCGGAGGAACGATCATTCCCGAGGGATCACTTGTGCTGGGAAGCCCGGCCAGGGTGGTGAAAACACTCGACCTTAAAGATCAACTGGACATTAAAAGCTGGGCCGAAAAATACGTTCGCAACTCCCGCCTTTTCAAGGAGAGAGATTTTACCACGAGGTAGCCGAACGCTCCCGTTTTCGGTTCTTGGTTTCGGAAGTCCCGAAGGCAGGAGCTTTTGGCTACTCAGCCCACTGGGACACTCTCACGTAATCGATTAACATCGTTTGCGGAAAGGCCGGGTCGGGCAGGTTTTTGACATCCTGCTTGGTGCCTCCGAAGAAGTGTCCGCCGACCGCGACGTTGAAAATCAGGTGAAACGGTGAGTCAAACGGGGCGGTGTCGCTTTTCCTGGCGGCGGCACTGAACCAATCTTTCTTCTCGATGGTCTGCCATTTTTTGCCGTCAAGGAACCAACTGATTTCATCCTTTTTCCACTCGACCATGTAGGTGTGGAATTCTTCCGCAGCATTTTTGCCTTCGAATTTCGTCTCACCACCTTTGTAGGCATTCTTTGGCCACTTGTCGCCGAAGTGCAGCGTGCCGATGGTCTTGTCGACCTCGGAACCACGCGACTCGACGATGTCGATTTCGCCTCCTGCGGCCCATCCACCATAGGGGGAATTGGTCGGCAACATCCAGATGGCGGGCCAAATGCCTTCGCCCGAGGGCAGCTTGGCCCGGACCTCAATGCGGCCATAGGTCCACTCGCCCCGGTAGAGTGACCGAAGCCGGGCCGATGAGTAGGGCTGGGTCTTTCCATCCGAAGTGGTGTGGGGGTCCCGGTAAACACTGAGGTGAAGTTTGCCGTCCTTTACGAAGGAATACTTGGGAGCAGAGGAGTAATACTGAAGCTCATTGTTCCCGCCGCCGTAGCCGTTGACCTCGTTTGACCATTTGCTGCGGTCGATTTCGGTGCCATTGAATTCGTCCGCCCAAACCGGAACCCACTTTTGGTGGATCTCGGTGAGTCGAAATTCAGAGCCCGGCTTTTCGCTCAAGGTCCGAGTTACCTTCCTGCCGTTCCCCTTGATGGGGTCGCCAACAGCCTTCCAGGCTTCCGGGTCTTTCTTCTCAATTTGATAAAAGAGGCCATCCTTTGTCTGGAAATTGAATTGGGCAACCGGTTCGGGCTGCAAAGCGACCTGGGCGGAGAGTGAGAGCGGGCAGAGAAGAAAGAGGAGGTGTTTCATGACTTGCTGGAATAGATACAGCCAAACTGCGATTATTTTGCAGTAAATTGCATCATTTTCAATTAGGCGTTTTTCGCGAAGAAGGTGAGGATGAGGCACCAGAGCGCCAGGATGATATTCATCAAAGGGAGCTGCAGAGGAAGGGGAAACAAGTAAATGAGCGAAACCGCGGGAATCCAAACCACCCAGTTCGCGATCATGAGGGGGATGACCCGGTCGAGAAATGGCTTCCGCTTCAGGGCGGCCTTGAATTCCTTCACCGATCCGTCTTTCTCGATGAGTAAATATCCCAGCACCAACTGCCACACCGCGAAGAAAGGGACCCAGACAAATTCGTCGACCAGGGTCTTTTTCAAGATCGTCCAAAAATCAATACCGTTGCCAAAGAGCCCGGCCTGGATGCGATAGAGCCAGTCCACCTGCCACCCGTGGAAACCCCAGAAAAGGAGGAGCCACGGCACATGCCGGAAGGGCTGCTTCTCTCCGCCTTTCAAAAACAGAGCCTGCACCAACCACGGAATCAGGCTGCCAAAAAGTGCGGTCGAAACGATGGCGAACCACGGCGAATATCTCAGCTTGAAGTCGCCAAGCCGGTCAAGCACCCCGGCGACCGCCCCGATTTGATAGTAGGCAATCACCAGCGCCAATCCAAGAACCCAGAGCACCGCGCCGGGAAGAAGATTTGATTTCGCCCCGCCCCAACCGAGCCGGACAACTTCGCTCAAATGACCTCGCACTTCCGTGTCATAAAGTGGCCGAGCTCAAAACTCCGTAAAAAAATCAAGTCGTCAAAACTTCCTGAGGCTTTCGGCGAGCTTTTCCTCAACCGCCCCCCAAAATTCGAATTGGGCGTTCGACCTTCGGTAATCTCTTCCTCTATCCTTCCCGCCATGACGGACCCGCTCGATGATCTCCTTGCCAAAATGCCCGAACCCGATGCCAGCGAGGCCGAGATCGAGGCTTTCATGGAAAAGGTCATGTCCACTCCGGGTGGCGCGGAACTCATTCATTCCTTTGCCGAAAAAATCACCGCGGGTGGTTCCCTCGATACCATGCTCAAGGAAGAGGAAGCCGGGTCCGAAAGACTCGCTCTTAAAAGCCCCGCCCGCTTTATCTTCCGCATCGAGCTCCTCGATACCAAACCGCTCGTCTGGCGTCGACTCAGCCTTCCGGCCGACTGCGCCTACGTCCACCTTCATCACGCCATCCAGGATTCCTTTGGTTGGGAGGATGCCCACCTTCATCGCTTCGAAATCTGGGAGGATGGACATTGCGAACTCACCTTCAGTCCGGACGAAAGCGAAGACACTCCCGACTACTGTGAAGTTGGAAACCGTATCATCGATCTCTTCCGCGAGAATGTGGGCGAGTTTCTTTACCTTTATGATTTTGGTGACAATTGGCGCCATCGCGTTGTCATCGAGGACTTCGTGCAGGCCGGCGTCAACGGCACCAGCAAGGATCTCAAACCCCATCTCCACGATGGTGAAGGTCATGGGCCGCCGGAAAGCTGCGGCGGGGCGGCCGGCTTTGCGGATTTTTTAAAAGGCGATCATCCCTTCTGTGAAAATTACGAAGCGGAAATCCTGGAGCAATTTCGCAACGGTCGCCCGGATCTTTCCAGAGTCACCTTCCTCGACCGCACCCCCTTCGGAAGGGGTTGAAATTTTTTTGATTCAAGCTTCCCGGTCTCGAAGTTTCCACCGCCGGATCATCCCTTGCGCTTCTCCTGAAACAAAGGACATTGCCCCCCATGAAGACTGTCAAAGGATATGCCGCCCTCGAAGCCGGAGGAAAACTCGAAGAGTTTGAATATGAACTCGGCGACCTCAACCCCACGCAGGTCGATGTGAAGGTCGACGCCTGCGGCATCTGCCACAGCGACCTCTCCATGCTCAAAAATGATTGGGAAATGAGTCAGTTCCCGCTGATCGGTGGTCACGAAATCACCGGCACCGTCGAGGAGGTTGGCGAGGCGGTGACCCATCTCAAGAAGGGCGACAAGGTTGGCGTTGGCTGGCATAGCGGGGCCTGCATGACCTGCCCGCAGTGTCTCTCGGGCGATCACAATCTCTGTGCCGGGGCCGAAAGCACCATCGTGCAGCGCCACGGTGGCTTTGCCGAAGCTGTCCGGGCCGAAAGCGCCTTTGCTGTTAAAATCCCAGAGGGTGTCGACCTTCTCAAAGCGGGCCCGCTCTTCTGCGGCGGCATCACCGTCTTCAACCCCATCTTGCAAATGAACGTCAAGCCCACCGATCGCGTCGCCGTCGTCGGGATCGGCGGGCTGGGTCACCTTGCCCTGCAATTCCTCTCGAAGTGGGGCTGCGAAGTCACCGCCATTTCGACCAGCCCCGGGAAGGAAGAGGAGACCCGGGAACTCGGAGCCCATCATTTCCTCAACGCCAGGGATGAGTCTGCCTTGACCGATGCCGGCGGAGCCTTCGACTTCATCCTTAGTACCGTAAACGTCAAACTCGATTGGGAGGCCTACATCAATATGCTGCGGCCCAAGGGAAAGCTCCACCTCGTCGGGGCCGCGCCCGAGGTTTCCTCGGAGGTCTTCCCGCTCATCATGGCGCAACGCAGCATCTCAGCCAGTCCGGTGGGATCGCCCGCCACCATCGCCACCATGCTCGATTTCTGCGCCCGTCACGGCATCGCTCCGCACACCCGTGAGTTCGCGATGTCCGAGATCAATGAAGCCCTCGAGATCCTCGAAAACGAGAGTCCGGCCAAGAGGCTTGTTTTGAAGAATTAGGCCCGGCCTTCGCCCACATTCCGCCCGGACAAAGCGGGCGGTTCTGGCGGAAAGGCCAATGTGCCGGAGAGGCGAGGGTGGGCATTGCCGGAACAGGCGGGGGAGTAAGAAAGGTCGGCCACGGAACGTTCTGGACTTCATGAAAGTCGCTCTCCTTTTCATCACGGCCTTGATTTCGATCTGTCCGTCAGCCGTGGCCGAAGAAAAATTTGCGCCGGAGCTTTACGCTTTTTTCAACGGAACGCCGAAGCTTCCCTTCGAAAAGGAGGCTGAATTCCTAAAGGAAACAGGTTACGCCGGCATCAGTCAAATCTATGCCAACGGGACCGGCAGGAAGCTCGCGGAGAGGGTGGCCGCGTATGAAAAAGCCGGCGTCAAGGTTCTGAGCGTTTATCTCCCGGCAACCGCCAATCCGATCGAGGAGGAGGCCGTGAAGGCGCTCGCGAACCGGGGCGGAATGATCGAGTTGACGGTCAAGACGGTTGGTCCGGAGATGATCGCCTCGATTCGCAAGACCGCCACCATGGCGGAGAAGCTGAAGATCAAGGTCGCTCTTTATCCCCATGCCGGACTAGCGGTCGAGACGATGCCGCAGGCCATGGACCTGATTGCAAAAGTGGACCACCCCAATCTCGGCGTGATGTTCAACCTCTGTCACTTTTTGAAGAGCAAAAAGGCGGACGATCTCGAAAAGGTTTTGGCGAATGCGGGCGACCGTTTGTTCGCGGTGAGCACCTGCGGAGCTGATACTGATGGCAAGGGCTGGGGACAGTTGATCCAAACTCTCGACAAGGGAACCTTTCCCCAGAAGCGTCTCTTCAACGCCCTCAAGGAGATGAACTTCAAAGGCCCGGTCGGGCTTCAGTGTTATGCCCTCAAGGGCGACCGGAAGACCAATCTCGCCACCTCCATGAAGGCGTGGCAGGAGTTGCTGAAGAAGCTCAATTTCGGGGAGTAATCTTCGGCGGGTTGCTACTTCAGAGTCCCGGTCAGGGTTCCGATCAATTGATCAAGCCCTTCGCGGTCCTTTGGCATGGGAAGTCCGGCCGCCTTGAGGGCGAGCTTCAGTCGGAACCGGTTCTTGCTTGTGGGGTGTTTTCACGCAGAGCAACGGAGCAGCAGAGCAGGGTGGGGAAAGAAAGAATGGAGTGGGGGCGCGTTCAGTTCGGAGTTCAAAGGGTTGAAAATAAAAAATCCCTGACCAAGGCTCTCAAAACTCTGCTGCTCCGCTGCTCTGCGTGAGCCATTTTCCCCACCCACGCCTCCAAACCCACCAACTCAAGTCCCTCTGCTCCTCTGTATGAGTCCCTCCAGAGAGCCGGGTTTCCCGATAGGAGAGTCGCATGATCGGTGGTGATAGAATTTCCACAAATCCATTTCGTCGAAGCCGGATACAATGCCGCCCTTTGTTTGTAATCGATCAGGCCAGGGAATCTGGCTAGGATCAAAGGATGGAAGAGAACGAAAATACGGAATTGGTTGAAGCGGCCGGGGTCATTGAGACGCGGGGTTCGCAAGAGGCTCTCGATCGCATCATTCGCGGGCATGTCCTGTGGTCCATGGGGGCGGGATTCATTCCCATTCCACTTTTTGACATCGCCGCCGTGACCGCCATCCAGATGGATGCGCTCAAGAAACTGGCGGACGAGGAAGGGGTCGACTACAGCACCGACGGAGGAAAGCAGTTTGTCACCGCGCTCACCGGAGGGACCTTTGCCCGCCTGGGCGCGAGTTTGTTGAAGGGAATTCCGGGAGTGGGAAGCGTCGTCGGCGGCCTTTCGATGTCGGCCATGTCCGCCGCCTCGACTTATGCCGTTTGCCAGGTTGCGATCAGTCATTTCCGGTCCGAGGGCGGATTCATTTCCGCGGATTTAGATCAGGCCAAACGTCTCTATGAAAAGGCCCTGGAGAAGGGGAAGGCCTTCGTGAAGAAGCTCGAGGAAGAGATCAATCCGCAGCAAGCCAAGAAGGTTTACGAGAACCTCGATCAATTAAAATCCCTTCATGACGAAGGCGTCCTGACGGATGCGGAATATGAGGAAAAGAAAACGCAATTGCTCGCGAAACTCTAGAATCCGACCTCCCTCCAACGGAGTGGAACTTCGGTCCCGTAAAAAGTAGCCAAATGCTCCAGCTTTTGGAGCCATTGAAGCTGTTCCGAAAGCCGGAGCTTTCGGCTACTTTCCGTCCAACCAAGGCTCTCAAAACTCCGCGCCTCTGCGTGAGCCATTTCTCCCAACCACGCTTCCGAACCTAGCAACTCAAATCCCTCTGCTGCTCCACTGTTCTGCGTGAGATTCCCTTCAACCCACCTTTCCAAATCCCCCTATCCGGGTCACTCTTCCATTGAATGGCGGATGTCTTTGATCAAAAGAAACGCAGTTGGGTCATGTCCCGCATCACGGGAAAGGACACCAAGCCCGAACGCTTGCTCCGGTCACTCCTCTACCGACAGGGATTTCGTTGCGTAAGAGTTTATTAAGGAACGCTTGGTTTGGCCGTAGTTGATATCCGCAACACTAGTTTTTTAGGCGGGTGCGATGCCAGGTGAGGCAGGCGGAGTCTGGCAGATGCTTTTCAGGAAGCAAAAGCTTCGAACCCTCTTTTTCTAGAAATAAGCGGGTGATTTCGTGATTTGGTTTTTCCGATTTAAGCTGCTCACTGATGACTAGCTTAAGGTCTTGATCGAATGAGATGAGGAATTGATCGAATGCGAGGTCATAAGTTCCTGAGAGGCAAAGTCCGTTGCTTGGATTGAGTCGATGCTCTTCTGATTCACTCCACGGAATGATGTGGCTTGCTCGAAGGAGGCTTGGTATCGAGAGACCGGTGATTCCACAGCGATTCCCGTAGCTCCCGAGCACTGCTTTGCGGAAGAATGATTGGTGACGGCGTTGCTTGACGAGAGCTTTAATCTCGGTCGGACCAGTTGGAGGCGTGGATTCTGGAGAGAGAAGAGGCTCGCTAGCATCAGCAAGAGCCTCAAATCTACCCTGAAATTCGTCCCAAATTTCGCGGTCAGTTTTACTTGCTCCGGACAGACCTTTCCCTCCTTCGGATGGGTCGAGGAAGGTGAAGTTACTCAACTTCATCGCAACTGCACTTGGAGTCCTTTTGATTCGTTCAGCAAGTTTGACGATGGGCGGGTGTGAGCTGTGCTGTTTTCCGAATGGGGTCTGATGATAGAGATTCAAAGCGAGGAGAAGTTGATCACGAGTCCAGCGGGCCATTGTGGGAGAATACTGATTGTTTTACGGTTGGGCAATTCCGGAAAAGCGACTCATAGTCCGTGGACAAGCGGTGACACTAGCGATTCAATGTGAAGAATGTTGATTGAATTAACGGCTGAAGAATCCGAGTTGGTCGAAACCTCTCTAGAGAGAAGTGTAGAGACGTGGTGTTTGACTTTGAAATACTTGGAGACCGGCGAGGCGGAAGGCCAGATCGAAGAGTGTCACAAGATGTCCGAAGCACGATGGGTGATTTCCCGGTATCAGGCGCTTCTCGAAAAGCTGATGAATTATCGGTAGGGTATTTGGCCCAAAGTGGGGGGTGAATTCCCAAGGTGCACACCGACGCCCGCTCCTTACTTTTTTCGAATGACAACGGATTGTGCCCAAGCCTCGGAAAGTTTATTCTCGCCGTATGATCGACGAAAATCAAACACGAGAGAAAGGCAGCGGGCTTTCCCAGGAAGAGATCGAGGCGATTTCGCGCGGGATGCGGGCGGTGTTTGGAGAGGCGGGGCGGACGAGTTTGGCGAGGGTCCTGGCTGGCTCGAGGGCGAAGTCGGTGAAGGAGGAGTGGAAATCGAATCCCTCATACGGTGCCTTTTTGGAGAAGTCACACGACGAGATTCTTGAGATGATCGATTGGTGTCTCGATGAGGAGTATCTCAGAATCGAGAGGCGCAACGGGTATCCTTTGCTTCTCTTCGCGGAGCGTGGGTTGGCGCTGGATATCGAGCTGGCGGCTCACGAGTTTTTAGAGGAGATGCGGGAGAAGGGATTTCTTTGGACGAAGGAGGAAATGGTGGGGGTGATTCCGATTCGGACCTTGGAGAGGATTGTGGAATTGATGAAGGAAGAGGGAGTTGAGAAATGGCGGGAGGTCCTGGAGGTCTGGCATGAAAGGGGAACGAAGCGGATGAAAGGGTGGATAGAGAAGGCGTGGCGCTCTGTCGCGTAAAAGGCTTTCGCCTCACGTGATCGGGTGAGCGGCGACCTTCTGTTGGAAGCTCAGGGCGAAGACTGCCACGTAAAAGGCCAAAGTGTTGGGATCATTACCGAGCTCCTGTTCACCGGGGATCGTTTTTACTCGAAATTCGAGTCGGCACGGCAGATTTCGTCGATGTCAGCGAGGTCCTGGGGACGGGAGGCCGCTTTCTTTGCAATCAACAGTTCTTCTTTTCCGAGGAAATAGACCGGGATCCCGTCGACCGTGCCAATGGATTTCAGGGCCCAGGCATCTGCGAAGGTGTAGGGGCAGGGAAGGGATGTCAGGAAGTTAAACTGACTCGGTGAGACGCCAATGACATATTGGAGGCCTTCATTCTCAAAGTCTTCCCGGGTCACCTCGACCATGGGAACGCCGAAGCGATGAAAAGCCCTGACAATTCTCCCGGCGTTCTCTACGGATGGGCGAATCCATAGGTCAATGTCCTTGGTATAACGCGGTTGAGTGTAGTGCATGACGGCGTATGCACCGACGATAAGATACTCAACTTCTTCTTCGGCGAATATGCGTAATAGATCTTTGAAGTCTGAGTTCATCGGGATTCATTCCTTTCATGCCAACCCAGTAATCATGAACGAGTTCCCAGGCTGCCTGGAGCCGGGCCTCGCATCCGAGTTCCTGCCATTGGGCGATTCGATAGGCCCGCACTTCGTCAAATGATGTCAGCTTCGCTGTGGGCCAATGGGAGCGGTCTTTCGTGGGAGTGGACATTTTTGTTATCGGGAGTATGCGGTGGGTGGCGGGAGATTGCAATGATCGCGTAAAAGGCTTCGCCTCACGCGATGGGCGCGCAGAAGGGGGCGCCATCACGTGATCTTTTTTGGAGAGGCGGGAGGGTGGATTGTCAGGGGCCGGAGCGTTTTCCGCGAAGCCGGTTACTCCTCGGGCCGTGCCTTGGAGATGGCCAGGGTGAGGGCTTCGCCATTGAGTTTGGAAATGACGAGGGGCTGGCCTTCGGTGAGTTTGGCGTTGCCGGAAAGCAAGAGATCACGGTATTCGACATTCGTGGAAACGGGAGTGCCGGGGCGGCTTGCGAAGGTTGAGGTCGTGACGGCGATGCGGGCACCGAGATCGTAGGAGACCTGGTAGCCTTTGTCGGGGTTGAGCGAGACGATGGCTCTGAAGGTGATGATGACGGGTGGTGATTCGTCCTTGGTTGGCTTGGTGGTGACATCGGTTTTGAATTCGCGGCCGTTGCCGGTGAGGGCGATGTCGAGCGGGACGAAGCCCTGGAAATCGCCTTTGAGTTGAAGGGTGATGTTTTCGTCAAGAAACTGGTTCTGAGCGGTGGTGTTTCGTGAATTTCCTCCCTGGGACTTTGTCGATTGTGGAATGCGGACTGTCGGGCCTTGCGGGCGGGGTGCTCTTCGTTCCTGGGCAGAGGAGACGGCGGGCGAGAGGGCGAGGATCAGGATGGGAATGAGTGTCTTCATCTTGGGTGACAATGCGTGGAGAGAGGGGATTTGTCTGTAAAGAATCGGGGGGGCTGTGAAGGGGAGCGGTGTCGCGTCAAAGGCTTCACCCCACGCGATGGGCGCGACAAAGGCGTTGCCATCACGTGATGGCGGGAGCGGAGATGGATTGCGGAATCTTCGGATTCTGGAGTGGCGGGTTGACGTAGGCTTGAAAAGCCACGCTCCATAGTGCGGACGGGTTGACGTAGGCTTGAAAAGCCACGCTCCATATTGCGGGTTGTGCGCGGTTACGGGACGATGTTCTCTAGGGTGTGCCGGGTTCACTGACTGTTGAAGATCACGTAAAAGGTGTTGCCTCACGCGATTTTGATTTTGCCTTTTCTCCTGATTCGGAGATTTGGCGGGTGAACCGGTATGCCAACGGTTTGCTCTTCGGGCCGGCGGCGGTGTTGTTGCAGGTGGCGCACCCGCGGGTGGCGCAGGGGGTGGCGGATCATTCGGACTTCCGGGACGATGCCCTGGGCCGGCTGCGGCGGACTTTGTCGACGGTGAACCGGATTGCCTTCGGGACGAAGGCGGAGGCAGAGGAGATGCGGGCACGCTTGAAGGTGGTGCATGGCGGGGTGAAGGGGGAGACGTCGGAAGGGATGGCGGGTCCGCGAAAGTATTCGGCCTTTGAACCGGATTTGTTGATGTGGGTTTTGGCGACGCTGGTCGATGCTTCGATCAAGGGCTATGAGTTTGTTTGGGAGCCGTTGAATCGCGATAGGAGGGAGAATTTTTACCGCGATTTCCGAAGGTTCGGGACGTATTTTGGATTGGAGGAAGAGGTGGGGCCGCAGGATTACGGGGAGTTCGTGGAGTATTACGATGAGATGTTGAAGGGTGATTTACTGGGGAGTCATCCGCTTTGTGCGGAGGTGGCGTCGGCGGTGGTTTGGCCGCTCAATCCATGGCGGGACCGGATGTTGGGGAAGGTGGTGGATTTTCTCCCGATCGAGACGGTGCCGGAGAAGATCCGCGGGAGACTGGGGTTGGAATCGACGGGGTGGAGCCGGGTGCGGATGAGGATGTTGGAGAAGGTGGCGCCGGTGGCCTTTCGGACGCTGCCGAAGAGGCTGACCTATTATCCCGAGAGTTATCGTGCGGAGAAAGTATGGAGCGCGGGTTTGTAATCCGGAGCGCGGGTTTTCAACCCTGCGGGATGGTGGCCGGGAGGGTAGGGACGCAGGGTTACAAACCCTGCGGGATGGTGGCCGCGAGGGTAGGGACGCAGGGTTACAAACCCGCGCTCCATAGGGAGAACTCTCCTTGGCGGAGATTTTTTGGGTTTTCGGTGATGTAGCGACGGGTCCAGTCGAGGTGGTTTTGGGAGCGGATGAGTCGGTCCCAGTATTTGCTCTGCCAGAGTTTGCCCGTCTGCTTGAGCTCTTTGTTGATCTCGCGGGCGGTGTGACGTTTGAGAGAATGGATGATTGTTTCGAGAGGGTGATTTGCTTTGAGTTTGAGGAGGGCATGCACGTGGTTGGGCATGACGACGAAGCAATCGAGTTGGTAGCGTTCTTGGTCGAAGTGGTGGAGGGCGTTTGAAACGATCGTGTGGTGCTGACGCAGGCAGCAGGAACCGTGGCAGTCGTCGAGTTTCTCTTCGAGGACGAGGGTGAAGCGGCGGTTGTATTCGGAGGCGGTCTTTTGATCCCAGGGTTTGGGGTGGGTCTTGAGGAAGGTTTCCCGGGTTCGGGTGATGTGGGAGATCACTGATTGAGGAAGGGAGTCGGCGAGTCGCCAGGTGACAAAGACGAGAGTGTCGTCCTGGTGCCAATGGGGCAGGCCGAAGCGATGTTTCCCGATGGGTTTTTCGGGGTCGAGGAACATGGAGGGCCTGGGGAGCGCGGGTTTGTAACCCTGCGTTTGTTTGACGGGTGCAGGATTGAAAACCCGCGCTCCTTATTTGTTGGTGTCGAGGATCTGGTTGAGGACGAAGGGAAGGATGCCTCCGGCGAGGTAGTAGTCGATCTCGGCCGGGGTATCGAGGCGGACGACGAGGGGGATGCTTAGCCCGCAGCTGGTCGTGAGGGTGGCGGGTTGCATGGGTTTGAGTTCTCCGGACAGCCCTGTGATGCTGAAGGTGCAGGAGTGCATGTCCTTGATCTTGTCGTAGTCGGCCTTGTCCTGGAAGGTGAGCGGGAGGACGCCCATGCCGATGAGGTTCGAACGATGGATGCGCTCGTAAGATTTCGTGATGACGGCCTGGACGCCGAGGAGGGCGGTGCCTTTGGCGGCCCAGTCCCGCGAGGATCCCATGCCGTAGTCTTCGCCGGCGATGACGATGAGTTTGCGTCCGCTTTGCTGGTAGGCCATGGCAGCATCATAGATGAAGGTGGCCTTGGCATTTTCGGCGGACGCGATCTCTTGATCGGGCCCGGAGACGTGGGCGTCGCCAAAGTATTGGGTGTAGCCGCCTTCGATCCCCGGAGTCATGAGGTTTTTGATGCGGACGTTTCCGAAGGTGCCGCGGGTCATGATGCGATCGTTTCCGCGGCGGGAGCCAAACGAATTGAACTTCGCTTTTTCGACGCCGTTTTCGAGGAGGTATTGTCCGGCGGGCGAGGTCGGAGTGATCGCTCCGGCGGGTGAGATGTGATCGGTGGTGACGCTGTCGCCGAAGATGCCGAGCGGGCGGGCGTCGATGATATCGCTGCCTCCGGTGGCGGGATTGCGCCAGCCGTCGGGGAAAAAGGGCGGATTTTGAATATAGGTTGACTCGGCGTTCCAGTCATAGGTGTCGCCGGTGGAGGATTCGATGCCAACCCACTTTTCACTGGCGGTCTCGAGGTTGCTGTAAAGCTTGTTGAAGACTTCGGGTTTCAGGGCCGAACCGATGACCTCCTGGAGTTCCGCGGACGAGGGCCAGAGGTCCTTGAGGTAAATGTCGTTTCCGTCCTTGTCCTGTCCGAGGGGATCATTGGTGAGATCAAGATCGACCCGTCCGGCAATGGCGTAGGCCACGACGAGGGGAGGTGACATGAGGAAGTTGGCGCGGATGGATCCGTGGATCCGGGCTTCGAAATTGCGGTTGCCGGAGAGGACGGAGGCGCAGATGAGGTCCTTGGATTTCAGAGCCGCCTCGAGCTCGGGATTGAGCGGGCCGGAATTTCCGATGCACGTCGTACATCCGTAGCCGACGGTTTCGAAGCCGAGCTGGTCGAGTTCGGACTGGAGCTTGGTGGCTTCCAGATAATCGGTGACGACGCGGGAGCCGGGCCCGAGCGAGGTTTTCACGTATGGGGCAACGGTGAGGCCAAGTTCGTTCGCTTTTTTAGCGACCAAACCGGCGGCGAGCATCACGGACGGGTTGCTGGTATTGGTGCAACTGGTGATGGCGGCCATCAGGACGGAGCCGTGTTGGAGCGTAACTTTTGAGCCCTCGGTTTCGATGGTCACGTCATTGTCGGGATCGTCATCGGAGTTCAGGAGTTGGGCACCTTCGGGCGAGAATCCGGCGGGCGTGGAAAGGTCGAGTTCGACGACGTCATGGCGGGTGGAGGCATCGCGACCGAAGCCACCGTCGGCAACCGGGGCCGAGAAAAGTTCATTGAACCTTTGGCCCAGGGCGGGGACATCGATGCGGTCCTGCGGGCGCTTCGGGCCGGAGACGGCCGGGACGACCGAGGAAAGGTCGAGCGAGAGGTCATCGGTATAGTCGATGTCGCCTTTTTGCGGGATGCCCCACATTTCCTGGGCGCGAAAATAGTTTTCGACGGTGGTGCAGAGTTCTTCGGATCGTCCGGTGCCGCGAAGGTAGTTGATGGTTTCGGAATCGATGGGGAAGAATCCCATGGTGGCGCCGTACTCGGGGGCCATGTTGGCGATGGTGGCGCGGTCGGGAAGGCTGAGGGCTTCCGCGCCGGGGCCGTAGAATTCCACGAATTTTCCGACCACCCCATGGGTGCGGAGCATTTCGGTGATACGGAGAGTCAGGTCGGTGGCGGTGACTCCTTCGGTGAGTTGGCCGTGAAGATAAACGCCCACGACTTCCGGCACGAGGAAGGTGACCGGTTGGCCGAGCATGCCGGCTTCCGCTTCGATCCCGCCCACCCCCCAACCGACCACGCCGAGGCCGTTGATCATGGTGGTGTGGGAGTCGGTGCCGACCAGCGTATCGGGATAAAAGACGTTTTCCCTGGAGAGAACACCGGTGGCGAGGTGCTCGAGATTCACTTGGTGGACGATGCCGATGCCCGGAGGGACCACGCCGAAGGTGTCGAAGGCCTGTTGGCCCCACTTGAGGAATTCGTAGCGTTCCTTGTTACGAATGAACTCGATGGAGAGATTGCGGTCCAGGGCGGTTTGGGATCCCGCGAAATCGACCTGAACCGAGTGATCGACGACGAGATCGACCGGGACGAGAGGTTCCACGATGGCGGGATCTGCTCCGGCCTTGGCGGCGGCGTCGCGCATTGCGGCGAGGTCGACGACCAAAGGAACCCCGGTGAAATCCTGAAGGACCACGCGGGCGACCGTGAAGGGAACCTCGTAGTCGCCGGGGGATTTGGCGTTCCAGTTTGCGAGATTTTTGATGTCGGATTCCGTGACCTTGCGTCCGTCGAGATTGCGGAGGAGGGATTCCAGAACGATGCGAATGGAAACGGGAAGGCGTGAGACGTCGCCAATGCCGAGGTCTTTCAGAGCGGGGAGGGAGTGGAAGGAGGCTTCGGAGCCGGTGCCGGTGGTGAAGGTTTTGAGAGTGTCCATTTTGAGAGGAAGGTAGCGGAATCTCCCATGGGGACAAGGGGCGGATTGACGGGTTGTGAACGGTGAATTTGAAGCGAGAGGGGGCTGCGGTTTTGGGACATAAAAAAGCAGCGCCCCTTTTGAGGGTGCTGCTTTTTGAAGTTTGGTGTTTTGGCGGGAAAGGGCCGCGGAGGTTAGGCGCTGATCGCTTCGACGGGTGGGGCAAAGGTGGTGAGGGGAATTCCCTGGACGGCTGTTTTATATTCCTCCATGGTGGGGGTTCTGCCCAGAATTGCGGAGAGGACCACGACCGGAGTGGATGAAAGCAATGATTCTCCTTTTTTACGGTCCGAGTCTTCCACCACGCGGCCTTGGAAAAGGCGTGTTGAAGTTGCCATCACGGTATCACCTTTTTCAGCTTTCTCCTGATTGCCCATGCAGAGGTTGCAGCCGGGGCGTTCGAGATACATCATGTTCTCGTATTCGGTGCGGGCGGCACCCTTGGGCGCGTTATCATCGAATTCGAAGCCGGAGTATTTTTGGAGCATGTCCCAATCACCCTCGGCCTTGAGCTCATCGATGATGTTATAGGTTGGAGCGGTTACGACAAGGGGAGCCTTGAACTTCACTTCGCCCTGGGCCTCTTCCAGGTTCTTGAGCATCTTGGAAACGATCTTGAGATCGCCCTTGTGCACCATGCAGGAGCCAACGAAACCGAGATCGATTTCCTTGGTGCCCTTGTAGTACGAGAGCTCTCTGATAACATCGTGGGTGTAACGCTTGGAGACGTCTTCATTGTGGACGTCCGGGTCGGCGATCATGGGTTCGTCGATGATGTCGAGATCGACGACCATCTCGGCGTGATATTTGGCATTGGGGTCCGGGGCGAGTGGTGGTTTCTCGCCGGATTGAATTTCACCGATACGCTTGTTTGCGATGTCGATGAGACCTTTAAGGACGCCTTTTTTGTTGTCCATGCCTTTGTCGATCATGATTTGAATGCGCGATTTGGCGATCTCAAGGGACTCGACGAGGGTGTCGGGTTGGGAGATACAAATCGAGGCCTTGGCCTTCATTTCGGCGGTCCAGTCGGTGAAGGTGAAGGCCTGGTCGGCGAGGAGGGACCCGAGGTGGACCTCGATGATACGCCCCTGGAAGACGTTGTCGCCGCCGAACTTGTCGAGCATTTGGGCCTGGGTGGCGTGGACCACGTCGCGGAAGTCCATGTGCTCCTTGAGGGTGCCTTTGAAGGTGACCTTGACCGACTCGGGGATGGGCATGGAGGCTTCACCGGTGGCGAGGGCCAGGGCGACGGTGCCGGAGTCCGCTCCGAAGGCGACGCCTTTCGACATGCGGGTGTGGGAATCGCCGCCGATGATGATGGACCAATCGTCCACCGTGAGGTCGTTGAGGACCTTGTGGATGACGTCGGTCATCGGATGGTATTTGTCCTCGGGATCGCGACCGGTAATGAGGCCGAAGTCGTTCATGAAACGCATCAGCTTCGGGATGTTTTCCTGGGCTTTTTTATCCCAAACCGAAGCGGTGTGGCAGCCGGACTGGTAGGCACCATCGACGATGGGGGAGATCGTGGTGGCGGCCATCGCTTCGAGTTCCTGCATGGTCATGAGTCCCGTGGTGTCCTGCGAACCCACAATATTGACTTCGACGCGGAGGTCCGAGCCAGCGTGGAGAGTGACTCCCGGAGTGGTGCCGACCGCGTTTTTGTTGAAGATTTTTTCGACGGCGGTCAGGCCCTGGCCTTCGTGTGAGACTTCCCGGGAAGGGGAGAAGACGACGGGAGCTTCGATGTCGAGGGTTTTGGCCGCGAAGGTTTGCAGCTTTTTACCGAAGACCACCGCGTAGGATCCACCGGCTTTCATGAATTCCATCTTCTGGGGTGTGAAAGCCCTGGAAATATCGATGAGTTCGGTGTCACCCTGGTAGAGCTTTTGGGTCCTGGTGTTGATGGTCAGGACGTTCCCGGTATCGACGGAATAGGCCTGTTCCAGAACAGGTTCGCCTTCCTCGTCGAGGACCGTATTGCCGTCGGCGTCCTTCTTTTTCACCCAGTTTTGGAGATCAAGCCCGATGCCTCCGGTGACGTCAACGGTGGTGAGAAAGATTGGGGAGATGCCATTGGTGCCCGCAACGATGGGGGCGAAGTTGACAAAGGGAACGTATTGGCTGGCTTGCTTGCCGGTCCAAAGAGCGACGTTATTCACGCCGGACATGCGGGAGGAACCGACGCCCATGGTTCCTTTTTCGGCGATAAGCATGACGCTCTTGTCAGGATGAAGTCGCTTGAGGGCTTCGATTTCCTGCTGGGCTTCGGGCGAGATGAAGCATTTGCCGTGGAGTTCCCGGTCGGAGCGTGAGTGAGCCTGGTTGCCGGGGGAAAGAAGGTCGGTGGAGATGTCTCCGGTGCCCGCGACGTAGGTGACGACTTTGATTTCCTCCGGAAGGTCCGGAAGTTTGGTGAAGAATTCCGCTTTGGCGTAGCTCTCGAGAAGGTCTTTGGCGACCGCGTTCCCGGCATGGTAGGCGGCGGCGAGTTTTTCCATGTCGGCGTCGTAAAGGAAGACCTGGGTTTTAAGGACCTGGGCAGCTTCAGCGGCGATTTCAGCCTCGTTGCCGAGGGCAAGATTCAAGAGGACCTCCATTGATTGGCCGCCCTTCATGTGGGAAAGGAGTTCGAAGGCAAATGAACGGGGGATTTCGGGAATACTTTCCTGACCAAGAATGATTTGCTGGAGGAAGTTTGCCTTCTCGACCGCGGCAGAGGTGGTGCCGGGGAGAGTGTTATAGATGAGAAATTTCAGGGAATCCTCGCGATGTTCGTGGGCCGGGTCCTTGATTTGGCTGATGATCTCAGCGAGAAGGTCGCCTCCGTCAATGGGTTTGGGGTGCAGGCCTTGGTTTTTGCGTTCTGCGATTTCCTGGAGGTATTCTTGATAGAGGCTCATTTTTTAGGCGTTGGGATTGAGTTGGAATGGGTGTCCGGTGATGGCGATTGCCCGGGACACAGCTTGCTGGAAAGATTTTAGGGCGGATTGAATGGAAGGTGAATCGCGAAAATGGGGAAATAGGGATTATTTGAGGGGCCGGGAGGGGGAAGGGGGCGCAGCCGGAGATGATTTCCGGGCGGGATGAGGAAAGATCGCCGGGATTTCACACCGGAATCATCGAATTTTCACATTGGTTCTGGAGAGTTGTAGGTATGACGAAACTCTTAAGTCACAGGCATCCGGCTTTGTATTGGCTGGGGGTGAGGTGGAACCGGGTCAAGAGGCGGGTGGGTTGGATGATGGATGGGGAGCGTTATGTCAGCAATGACGGGAATGAGCAGCTGAAGTTTTTGGTGAAGCGACATTCGACGAGATTGATCAAGCAGCTGGGAGACTCCGGGATGCGGCTACAATTAAACAAGGTGGAAAATTTGAAGTTGGTTTTGGCCTGTCTGGATGGAGTGATTATTCGCCCGGGGGAGTCGTTCTCCTTTTGTCGTTTGGTGGGGAAGCCGACAGCGAAGCGGGGATTTAAGGAGGGAATGGAGCTTTCGATGGGCAAGGCGCAGTCAGGGATTGGCGGGGGGATTTGCCAGATGGCGAACTTGCTGAACTGGCTGGTGATGCATAGTCCGCTGACGGTGATTGAGCGGAGTTCGCATTCCTTTGACCCGTTTCCGGATCAGAATCGCAGCATTCCGTTTGGGACCGGATGCGCGGTGTTTTACAACTACGTTGATTTTCGTTTTCGGAACGACACCAGGAGAGCGTTTCAGCTGAAGTTGTGGATGGATGAGACGCAGTTATGGGGTGAGTTGCTGTCGGATGTCGAAATTGAGGAGACATACAAGGTGTTTGAGGAGGATCATGCCTTTGTGGAAAAGGACGGACAGTGGTGGCGGAGGAATCGAATTATGAGAAGGGTGATGGTGAGGCGTGGCGGTAGGTTTTTGAGAAATGAAGAGGTGAAGCGGAATTTTGTGAGAGTGATGTATGAGCCTGATGAACGAAGAGATCCGATCAGCGAGGTTTGAATTTCCGGGGGCGGTGTTTCACGGGATGGGGTTTGACCTTTGGTTTGGGTGGGATTTAAGGTCAGGGAGATGAAGAAAATCGTTACGATTGGTTTGGGGCTCGCGGCGAGTGGATTGTTTTTGAGTTGTGCGAAGTCCTTCAAGGGCATTCCGGAAGTGACTTCAAAGATGGCGATGGAGAATGGGGTTAAGGAGTCTGACTTGGCCCGCGGTCGTGGGGTTTACATGGCGCATTGTGCGTCCTGCCACGAACGGATCCACCCGGGCGAGATTGATCCGGAGTTTTGGCGGGGGGTGACTCCTCACATGGCGGCAAAGGCAAAGCTATCCAATGTGGAGCAGACCCAGTTGCTGCGTTATGTGATGGCCGCTCATGCGGAAGTGCATGGGTTCGATCCCGAGCACTGAAGAGCTGCGAATCTTACATTCAAAAAAAGCCCGGGCTTCTTGCGAAGCGCCGGGCTTTTTGGGGAATGGTTTTCGGGCTTACTTGAAGCGGTAGAATCCGTCGGGATTATGCATGAGATACAGGTCCTTCGGATTACGACGTGGGAGAATCATGTAGGGATTTCCGTTGTCGTCGACTGCCGGAGTGAGGCCGTTCTCGATGGCTGCGCTGCGAGTGGTGGTGGGAACCACGGTTTTTGCGTCGGGGTTCTTGAGAAGGGCCGTCTCATGAATTCGGCTGACGACGTGGTCGGCCCATTTGAGTTTTACGGCATCGTCGCCAAACTCGGTCCAATCGCCGGAGACCGTTTTTTTATACATCATTTCGATGAACTCGTCAGAGGTGATCCCCATTTTTTCAGCAATAGGGTCGGCAAGGCGGGCCCACCATTTTTTGAGGTCTTCCACGTTCTCTTTTTGCTCGGTGAGGTTCATGCTGGAGAACATGAAGCTCTGGCTGATCTGGTGGTGGAGAATGATGGCATTCGGATAGACGAATGACTTCTCGGCGAGGGTGGTGATGGTGGCGGCCATGGAGGCGGCAAAGGATTTTACAACCACGTAGACAGGAGCTTCGGATCCTTCCATGGCTTTGAGGATGCGATACCCAGCCATGACGGAGCCACCCGGGGAGTCATCAATGACGATGAAGATGGGCTTCTTCGGGTCCTTGTTGTTGAAGTAATTGATGCGGGTGGTGACGCGATCGGCGAGAGTTCCGGTGACGGGCCCGTTGAAGGGGATACGGCGGTCGGAGATGACGAGAGTGCCATCTTTTTTGAGTGGATTGTCAAGATAGAGGGGCTCGGCGTTGGCGTAGTCGTCGCGCTTGCTCTGGGTCTCGATTTCGCTGATCTCCGCCATGAGCTCGGAAGTTTTCATGGCTGACTCGGTTTGGAGAGTCTTGAGTTCGAATGAAAGTTTCTCGGCTTCCAGTTTGGCGAGCGTGGCCTCGCGGGTCAGCTCCTCTTTCTCGACCATGAACCTGGCGATAACGTCGGTCTTTTTCGAGTCCTGCTTGGCGGCGGCAAGTGCGATTTTCTCGGTCAGGAGTTCCTTCTCGAGCTTGAGGCGGGCGATTTCGGAGCGGAGTTCGACGGTCTCGTGCTTTGATTGCTCGGCGGCGAGAGCGTTGAGAATGGTCAGACGCTCGGTTTCGGCTTTCGCCTTGGCGAGTTCCTTGTCTTCTTTGCTTTTAGGCTCGGATTTTGGCTCGGCTGGCTTTTCCGTTTTCTCAGCGGGTTTGGTCTCGGCCGGAGGGGTGGGCTTGGCTTCCTCCTTCTTTGGGCGGGCCTTTGCCTTTTCCTTTTTCTGCTCTTTTTTCTTATCTTCGGCCTTCTTTTCTTTTTTAGGAGGCTTGGCGGTTTCCCCGGCTGCGGGCTTGGCAGTTTCGGCGGGCTTGTCGGCTGGGTCGGCAACTGCTGCGAGAGTGAGCGCAGCTGCCAGAGTTAGACTGGTTTTCAGCATGCAAAGATAACGACACCGGAAGGGCGGGTTATCAATCTTTTTCCAGGAATCAGGAGGATTGGGCGGCGGCCCGCTTTGCCTTTTGTCGCCGGCTCATCAAAATGAAGAAAAGGATCATCGTGAGGATGAAAATGACGGCTCCAAGCGCGACCAATTGCTTGGCTTTGGTGGCCATGGCGTCGGACTCCTCCTTCACGCTCGGTGGCTTTGAATCAGGGGCATAGGAAAAAATGAGCGATTCTTCCCGAAGTTCGATCGAGGTGAGTTTGCGGAGGGTTTTGAGAAGCTCGGGAATGTTCTTGGGATCGTCTTCGGCCTTTTGTTCGAGTTCGCCGGATATCAGGAAACGTGAAATTCCGGAGAGAAGTTCTTCCGGGATTTCCCCTTTGCTGGGGGTGATTTCGGAGACGTTGAGGATGAGCTTTCCGTCGGTGAGCAAGGGGGTGCCGGTGAATGTTCCGTTGAGATTGTTCTCGCGGGATTCGATACCGAGGGAGCTGCGCACGAAGCCGGGGAGTTTGCTGGTCGAATTGAAAGGGAGGTGGATGGTTCCACTGATGTTGGTGTCGGTGATTTTTTCGAAGTGGAATTGCCCGCGGTAGCTTTTGAGGACATCGAAGTGGGCGATGGCGAGGTTGAGATCTTGCGCGGAAAGTGCGAGTTCGGCGGCGCGTCCGTTATTGACCTCGTGATCGAAATGGCGGAGGCGGTTGACCAGCGAGTTGAATTCAGATTCGTGGGCTTTCGGGTCGGCCACGGGAGCGGGCCTGGCTTCTTCATCGGTGAAGGTTTTGTAGGCGTCGGTCTGTTTTTTGAGGAAGTAGGCCGCCGAACTGATGAGGACGAGGATGACGACGGCCATCACGATAAGGATCAGGCAGCCCGCAAAAGGCGAGCGCGGGGCGTCTTTCTGAGCTTGGGCGGAATCTGGCACGGGGGCGGTTTGGCATTTTGGCGGACTGAGATCAATGGATTTGAGATTTCAAAATAGGAAACTAGGCTCAGCCCATGGAGAGCGGGCGGGGGACCATCATTCGGCTGACCAAGTTGACCGATACCAGCTTGATTGTGCATTGGATGAGCGAGGGAGCAGGGTTGATCAAGACGGTGGCGAAGGGGGCGCGACGGGCGAAAAGCTCGTTCGCGGGCAGGTTGGATCTTTTTGTAGAGGCTGATTTCGAGTGGGGTCGGAGTAAAAAGGGGGAACTCCATCACCTGAAGGAGGTCTCGGTGGTGGATTATCGGGAAGGTCTGAGAACGAGTTATCGTGATGCGCTGGTGGCCGGGTATTTTGTCCAGTTGCTGGAAATGGTTCTGGAGCTGGATCATCCGGAGCCGGAGATGTGGGATCTTTTAAGGCGCGGTCTTCGGCATCTGGGTGAGGCGGGGGCCAGTCGCCGGGCCCTGTTTCACTTTGAGAGCGAAGTGGCCCGGATGCTGGGGCTTGGGAAAGGGGCACACCTTGGAATTTTGCAAGTTTATGGCAAGCTTCCAAAAACAAGAGATCATTGCCTCGAACTTCTTCCCCAAAAGTGAGAGAACTTTCGGGTCATCCGCGTTTTTGAGATCACACCATGTCGACTATTTCCAAATCCTCCCTCGCCAAGCTGGAAAAGCTTCTTGGTAAATCGCTTGAAGATGCCTCGGATGAGGATCTTCGCGGGTTGGCCGATGAATTGGTAGAGAAGGCAAGGGCGGGTCTTGAGACGGATCTTTTGTCGAAAGGGGACTTGGTTGAAGGTCTTGAACTTCGTGGCCAGTTGCACCGGTATCTGGGGGATTTTGAGAAGGCGCGCGATGACTATGCCGAGGCGCTCGCTCTTCTGGAGGACGCCCGGGATGTGGACGAGGTTGTGGGCCGGATTTGTGCGGGCCTGGCAGTTTCGTATGACTTGAATGGTGAGAGTTTTAAGGCGAAGTCTTATTACAAGGGCGCCATTAAGACCCTCCGCGGGCTGGACCCGGTCCCGGTGGTTGATGTCGCCGATCTGAATAACAATCTCGCTTTCATTTATGAGGCCGAGGAGAAGTACGACAAAGCAGAGACCTGCTTCCTTGATTCGTTAAAGTCCTGCTATGAGGAACTGGGACCCAATCACCGGGAGACCGCTGTTTTCTACAATAATTTGGGTAGTTTTTACTTCAAGCTGGAGCATGATGAGCAGGCTGGAAAGATGCACGAAGAGGCTCTCAAGGCGCGTGTAAACTTGTTTGGCGAGTCGCACATTGAGACGGCGCAGAGTTACGCAAACCTCGCCCTGGTGTCGGTACGAAGCGGGGAGGTTGCCGAAGGTTTGGCCCATTTTGAAAGGGCGTTGGCGGGATTCGAAACAGACCTGGATGCCTCGGGTTACGACTATGAAATTGTGGCGGCCAATTACCGTGACGTCCTCGAATCGATGAAGGATAAGAAGGCGGTTAAAGCTCTCAATCGGAGACTTGCGGAAAACGGCTTTTCCTAGTTGCCGCCGGAAATTCTGGTGGGCCATTTCTGGCCGACAAGCCAACCGTGGATGACCTCGGGGTTACGAGTGAGGTTGCCAATGACACGATAGTTGGACCGTTGAAGACTTCCGGCATTTTTGCGATCTTCATCGACGACACAATAGGGATGGGCTCCGGATGAGTGGATGAAGCGAATGCCGCCGGATTCGGGAATGACCAGAAAGGCGACGTGGTTGTCGAGGCCGACGATGTGGATGCCCGGGCCCCGCTCCCTGGCTTCATCGACGAAGGTGTCGTAGTTTTGACCGGCTCGAATGGTCATCATTTTGTTGGGCATGAAGGTGCCGATGATTCGTTGCGAGGGTTGCTGGGCCAGGCGGATACGCTCGACCTCAAACCCGGCATCGCGAAGGATGGTGGAGACAAAATATCCGCAGGCAATCTTTCCGGAACCCGGAGTTTCGCAGATGCCATTAAAGTCCCAGGGCGTTCCCAGCCAACAGCGCATCATCTCCGGGAGCAGTTCCTCGAGGGTGCGTTGGCTTTCGGTGACAACATCTGAAATTTCACGGGCGGTGCGGGCCCGGGAATATTGTTTGGCGAGATCGAGGCGCCTTCCTTCCAGTTCGGAAATGAGTTGCTGGTAGCGCTCGGGATCCGGCTTGGGAATCTCCCGGGCAGGGGGTTCCCGGGTGAAGTGCTGCTGGTAAAAATTGAGGAGCGGATCACGGTAAACCCACCCTGCGTAGGCGCTGCCTGCCAGAATGAGGAAAATGAAAAGCCGCCTCAGTTTTTTCATTGGAGTGTCGTTACATTAAACGACACCAAATGATTCACCATTCAAACTTTACGGAAAGAGTGGCATTCCGGCCGGGCATATTCTGGCCGGATCCGTGGATGCGGTAGTCTTCGTCGGTGAGGTTTTCGAGAGCGAGGTTGAGCTGAAGGGCCTCCGAAACCTGCCAACCACCGTAAAGTGACGCGACGGCATATCCGGGGGTGCCGTTGACGGGGATACGCTGGGTATCGCTGGCGGCGAGTATGGAAAGGTTGTCCTGACGAGCGGCGGCCTGGACGCGTCCGGAAATCCAGTAATCGCCGGAAGTTTCGGTCCAGCGGAGATCGATGGCTCCGTTGAGGGGATTGAGGCGGCGAATGGTGTCGGTGACGCCGCCTTGCTTTTGCTCGCCATCCTGCCACGAGGCGTGCGCGAGAAGTCTCCATTGCGGGTGGAATTTCCAGGTGGCCTGACCTTCAAAGCCATAGATGAAGCCGTCCGAGCCATTGGTGGTGGCCAGGCCGCCCATCCCGTCGTCGACACGGACGATGCCATCGTCGATGAAGGTGTAGTAACCGGAGAGCTCGAGGGAAAAGTCTCCATCGTGAAAACGGGTTCCGAGTTCGGTGGTCAGGTATTTTTCAGAGTCAACATCGGGCGAGCCGTTTTCGTCGAGTCCGTTGAGAGAGAATTGGCTGCCGGTTAGATCGTCGAGGTTGGGGGCGCGGAAGGCTTGGGAAGCTCCTCCGAAAACGGTCCAGGAGGCGTCGACTTCGTACTGCCCGCGGAGTGAGAGGGCGAGGTTGTCCCAGGAGCCGTCACCGGGTTGATCGACGGCGGCTCCGTCGGGGCGGTAGCCATCCCACTGGGCATCGATGTAGGTGAAGCGGGCTCCGGCATCGTAGGTGAATCGCTGCCCGATGGTGCCGGTGTAGTTGGCGAAGATGCCGAGGGAGTCGTAAGTGGCGTCGTCGGCGATGGGGCGATTGGAGGGGCGTGGAATGCCGTTGCGGAATCCCCGGGAGTCGACTTGGTCGTGATAGTAATCGGCTCCCCACACGAGGTTTCCGGTTTCGGCCTGGAAGCTCAGGCCGAAGGTGTCGATATCGAGGACGCGGGTGTCGGAACGCCCCGACCCTCGAACGCGGGACTCGGAATCCTGGGTGCGTTGGAAGGAAACGGTGGCCTGATAGCGATCGACCCAGGAGAGATTGGCGTCGGTGTCCTCGAAACGCAGGTAGGTGAGCGAGCGTTCCTGGTCATAGTCGCGTGCGAGGTCGGTGCCGGCGGTGGTGAAGGAACGTCCGTGGGTCCAACCGGGGTTGTTGATGGTGTTGTGCCAGCGCGAGATATCGTCCTGATCGAGGTAGGAGTGGGCTAGAGTGAAGGTTTGGGACGGCGAAAAGGCGTATTCGAATTTCAGGTCGTGGCCGAGTTGCGAGTAGCCGGTTCCGCGCATCGTTCCGAGGGCGGAGTCGCGAATGTCTCCAATTTCGCTGGCGGAGTATCCCAGCATGAGGCCCCATTTTCCACCGACGCCGAGTCGTTGCTCAAGACGGCCGAGGTGGGATTCGGAGTTGGTATCAAAGCGGTAGTAGGTGGCTCCCCCGGAAAAGAAGCCATCCTCATTACGAAAGCCGGAGGATTTGGAAAGCGTGTTCACGGTTCCGCCGATGGCGTCGGAACCAAAGAGAACGGAGCCTTGTGATTTGATGAGCTCGAGGCGCTCGATGGCCTGGGCATCGAGAGTGTTCCAATATTGCACGGGGCCACTGCGCCAGGTGGAGTTATTGAGGCGAATGCCGTCCTGCAGGAGGAGGTTTTGGCGCCCGGTAAATCCGCGAATGTAGGGGGATCCGTGGCCGGTCGTGGTTTGCTGGACGAGGACTCCGGGAGTGTTGAGGAAAGCCTGGGGGAGAGTGCGGGTGGCGTTTTCGAGGAGATCTTCGGCGGTCAGAATCTCGAGAGTGTAAGGAACGTCCTGGGTTTCTTCGGTGCTGCGATTTGCGGTCACGACAACTTCCGGAAGGGTTTCCTGGGCGGTGATCGAAAGGGGGAGCAAGAATAGGGTGAGTTTCATAAGCGTGCTGTCCGGGAACGTATGGATCATGATTTTGTTAGACAAAAAAACCCGCGATGGCGGCTTTGCCGTGCGGGTTTTTGAAGAGTTGGGTCTGAATGGGGGGCTACTCCATGGCCTTGGCCTCGATGGCGGCCGTGTATTGGCGCTCTTCCTCGTGGGAATGAATGCGAAGATTGACTTGAACTCCTTCGCGCTCGGCGGCCGCTTTGACGAGGCTTCGGATGGTGGAGGCGGTAAAACCCTGTCGGCCGATCAGCGTGGCAACGTCAGGCTGACTGAGGACGAGGCGGAAGTTCACCTTGTTCTCACCGGAGTGCCCGATGCGAAGCTCGGCCAGCTTGGGGTCCTTGATGAACTGAAGGGCGATGTATTGGATGAAGTCCTTAATTTGGGCGGTGATCTTTTCCATGGCGTAAGGTTTTGCAGGAGTCTGTCCTGAGCAAGGGGGAATGAGAAGGAATATTTACGGGAGCGGGAATCAATTTGATTGGTTCAAGGATTCCAGCTCCGTAGCGATTTTGTGGCGTGCCGGTTTCTCGTAAAGTTCGCGACTTGCTGACAGGGCAAAGATGAAAGGACGATCGAGGAAGCTTTTTAGAACGGCCGAGCGCCCGGTGTGGTATGCGTTTTCCCCAACCCAGGCATATTCCGAGCGGATGGCCCTGGCGTATTTGCGGTAGCTTGGGTCATCGCTTCCCAAAATGCTCAGATCAATGTCGCACAGGAGCTTTGCGTCATCGGAGGGAGGTTCTTCCTGATGTTTTGTCGCCAGGATGAGTTCGGCAACAGATTGGGACCAGGTGGTGTTTTCGAGAAAAGTGGCAGCCATTTGGGCACTTTTTTCTTCATTGTCGTGGGCACGGGGATCGTAGATGGCGTCGTGAAACCAGATCGCGAGTTCCACTGCGATGGGATCCCGCGCCTCGCTTTTTCGTGCGAGCAACTTGTCTAGACAGTCACCGAGGTGGTCCAGATTGTGATAAGCAAGGCCGTTTCCGGCATAGCAATTGATGATTTTTTCCCCCTCGGCGATATCGTCCAGTCCGGCTGTTTGACATAAAAGGGCCCATCGTTGGAAGAGAGAGATCGAGGGCATTCTTTGCTAAAATTTCACCGCGATACCCGTGGTGAGGGTTGAGTCGGCCGATTCGCGGGTCGCGGCAGGGGTGTTATCCTTGGTCCATGCAAAGGCGACCCGCCACGCCAAATTGGGGGTGATGTCGGTATCAAGATTCGCGCCAGCCGAGAGGATGTAGTTTTGACTGTCGGAAGGATCGAATACCCCGGTGAGATGTTGGCTTAGCGTGAGCTTGTCACTGATTTCCCAAGTGAATTTCTCTGCCACGATCATTGAGAAGAAATCGTCGGAGACTCCTCCGACCTCCTCGAAGGTCATGCCGGGGCCCGCTTCCACGCTGAGGGTGACCTCATCGGATTTCAGCAAGTAGTATCCGAGGGCCGCGCCCGGTGTGAGGCGGTAGCCGACATCTGCGATATCATCGCGGAAGTAACCGAGGCTCCCTCCGACGAAGTAACTGTCATTGAAAACCCGGTTGTGCTGGATGCTGGTGCGGAGCGAGTCCGCGCTGGTTTCGCCACCGTTCTCGGAAAAGCTGTAGGCCAGAGACATGAAGGTTTCGTGTTCCTTTTCGCGGTATGCGCTGTCGACCGTGGCCCCGAGAAAGAGGTTGTCGGAGTTCCCTTTGGCGAGGGAGAAATTCATGGCCGCAGTGGTGGACCAGCCCATTTTGATCTCCCCGGGTTCGTCGTCTTCGGGCTTCAAGGTCATGCGACCCGGATCGGCCCGTTCCTTGAAGCCGCCCAGTGAATAGGACAGGCCGGTGAGAAGAAGGAGGTCTGATTTGTCACGACCCCCGGCGGGAGTATTGTCGTATTGATACCGGAGCGCAGTGCGAAGCGACCATTCCTTGGTGAGGAGGATTTCAAGGCCGGCTTCAGCGATAAAAAGGGAGTTATCGAAGTCGGAAGCCTCGGGGGTCAGGATGGCGGATTGCCAGATTTTGAGCTCCTTGTTGAACTTATGCTCAAATTTCTGGGCGAGTCGGAGTGAGAAGTAATGGTCGTCCACTCCGCCTTGGTCTTCCCAGGTGTACCCGGGTCCGGCTTCGAGGGAGAACCTGGTGGTTTCGTTTTTAAAAAAATTGTAACCGATGGTCATACCGCCATCGAAGCGATAGTCGAGGTCGGCGATTTCGTCCGTGAGAAAAGTTCCGAAGGTTCCGATGAACCATTTGTCACTGAGGTGGTGGTTGTAGCCGCTGTATATCCGAAGGCTGTTGGTGGTTGCGATGCCGTTGTTTTCGGAGAAGAAAAAATCAGCGCCGATGTGCCCTTCGTTATCGTCTTTTTTGTAGGTCGCAAGCGCTTGCAGGCCGTAGTTGGTGGCGTCGGCATTTCCTTTGGAAAGTCCGATGCTGGCGGCTCCGGTAACTTCCCAAAGTGGTTCCTTTGGAGGATCTGTTACGGTCAGTGCATTCAGGAAATCGCCGGTGGAAGAAGGCTCTGATGCCAAAAGCGGGAGGGACACTACGATTGAAAGGATCGGTGGTAGAAACGTGGACTTCATCAATGCGAAAGGGTTGCGAGTTGTTCGTGGGCGGACCCTGAATAAGGAAATCTTTCGGATCAATCGCATTTTGTGACCTTGTTAAATTGGCGGAGAAAAAGTAGGGAAAGGGAAGTTGCTCCGAAAATTTCTTCCGCTTTTCATCACCGCGGTCATCGCTTTGCTGGTGGCGATTGCGTTTGTGGTGGCCTCACCCTTTTTTCAGGATGATGAGGCGTTTGTTGCAGAAAGGGATTTAGAAGAGGAAGGAAAAGTTGTCCTGAGTTCGGTCGAGGAGAAGCTGAACGAAATTGTGATTCCGAATGTGCTCTTTGAGGATGTCTCGGTTGAAGAGGCGATTGAGTTTTTGAGGCTGAGGTCAATTGAGTGTGATCAAAGTGGGGTGGATGATTCTCAGAAGGGAATTGGATTTATCCTGAGAGGCCCGAAAGTGATCTCGGGTGATGATGAATTGGATGAATTTGGGGATGCGGTTGATCCAAATGCATATTCGATCAAGTTTTTGTCGATGGGTAATGCCCGGTTGATTGCTGTGCTGGATGTGATGTGCTCTGAGGCGAAGCTTAAGTGGGACATTGATCCTGATTCGCACAAGATCGTGATAACTCCTTTTGACGAAGATCATGTTGAGAAACCGGAAACGCCGGTAGAGGGCGATCCGCAAGATCCATTTCAACAGAAGTAGGAGCTGCAGTCTCCCGGGTGCTGATTCCGCAAGGGGGCGGAGGTAGTCGAAAGCTCGAGCTTTCGGCTACTTGGGCTTTGTTAGCGCTTCTTTTTGCCGCCGCCTCCCAGGAGGTCTTCGAGGCCGCCCATGTCATTCATGTCGGGCATGCCGCCTTTGCCTCCTCCCATGAGTCCGCCGAGACCACCCAGGCCTCCGCCTCCTCCGCCACCCAGGCCGCCGAGTTGCTTCATCATGTCCTTCATCTTGCCTTTCGACTTCATCATTTTCTGCATCTGGCCGAACTGTTTGAGGAGCTGGTTCACTTGCAAAATGGTGGTGCCGGATCCCTTGGCAATTCGCTTGCGATGGGTGGCTTTGATGATGATGGGGCGGGAGCGTTCGCGCTTGGTCATGGAGAGCACGATGGCTTCCATTTGCTTGATTCGTTTATCGTCGAGCGCGCCGGTGGGAAGTTGTTTTTTGATCTGCCGGAAGCCGGGGAGCATGCCGAGGATGCCATCGAGCGGGCCGAGGCTCTGGATCATTTTCATCTGCTCGAGGAAGTCGTTGAAGTCGAACTTGCCGGACTGCATCCGCTTGGCGGCGGACATCGCCTTCTTCTCGTCGATTTTCTCCGAGACTTGCTCGACCATGGAGACAACGTCACCCATGCCGAGGATGCGGTCGGCCATGCGGTTGGGGTGGAATTCGGCGAGGTTTTCCATTTTCTCGCCTTCGCCAATATACTTGATGGGCTTGCCGGTGACGGCACGCATGGAGAGGGCGGCACCGCCGCGGGCATCACCATCGAGCTTGGTGAGGATGAGGCCGGTGATGCCAATCTCGCGATCGAAGGTTTGGGCGACGGAGACCGCTTGCTGACCGGTGGCGGAATCGGCGACGAGAAGGGTCTCGCCGGGGGAGAGAAACTTGTGGAGAGCCTTGAGCTCGTCGAGGAGATTGGTGTCGAGCTCCTGTCGGCCTGCGGTGTCGAAAATGACGACAGTGCCATCTTGTTCCTTGGTCCATTTGACGGCGCGCTTGGCGGTCTTGACGAGATCGGTTTCGCCCGGCTCGGGAGTGAAGACGGGGACATCGACTTGCTCGGCGAGCTTGGCGAGTTGGTCGATGGCGGCGGGGCGATAGAGATCGAGCGCGACGAGAAGTGGGCGGCGTCCTTCTTTCTTCAGCCGGAGGGCGAGCTTGGCGGCGGTGGTGGTTTTACCGGCACCGTTGAGGCCGCAAAGGAGGACGTATCCGGGAGGGTTGAGATTGATGGGACTTTGGTCTCCGCCAAGGAGCTCGGTGAGTTCGTCCTGGAAGATTTTGACGATTTGCTCGCCGGGTTTGATGGACTTCAGGACCTCGGCGCCCTGGGCTTTTTCTTTGACGCTGGCGATGAAGTCCTTGACGACGCCGAGTTCGACATCGGCCTCGAGAAGGGCGAGACGGACATCGCGGAGGGAGTCGGCAATGTTCTTTTCGGAGATTTTTCCGACACCCCGGAGGTTCCGGAAGGTTTTGTCGAGGCTGTCAGCGAGATTTGAAAACATGGGGGGACCATAGTCGGCGGGACGGGGACTGCAATACTAAGGCGAAGGGAATCAAGAGTCGGGAGTCGGGGTGGAATGATGAGGGAACTTGTGGAATTTTCGGGGATAGGTAGGGTTTCGGAGCTATGAAGATATTTGCCATGCTTGCTTTGATGGTCAGCCCGCTTGCGGCTGAGGTTTATGAATTGCGGACCTACTACGCGCACGAAGGGAAGATGGAGGGGCTCTTGGCTCGCTTCCGTGATCACACCACCGCGATTTTTGAGAGTCACGGAATGAAGAATATCGGGTATTGGCTGACTGAAGGAGATGATCCGAAGTTGGTGTATCTCATCAGTCACAAGGATCGCGAGACGGCGAAGAAGAATTGGAAGGCATTTTCGGCGGACCCAAAGTGGAAGGCTGCGAAGACGGCCTCGGTTGCAAAGGGCAAGTTGGTTAAAAAGGTGGAATCGCAGTTCCTCACGCCCACGGATTTTTCGAAACTGAAATGAGAATCGGTGGCTGATTTTGTAGTGGCGAACTCCTGCGGAACCCCTGAAAGTGTAACCCGATATGTTTCAAATTTCTTCTACCCTCGCATCATTGTCCGGATGGCTGGTGCCTTTGCTTGTCGTTGGCTCCCTCGTCGCGCTGGTGCTTTTCTTTACGGTGGGTCAATACAATGGCCTGGTGAAGTTGCGAAATCGCTTTCGCAATGCTTTTGCCCAGATCGATGTGCAGTTGAAACGGCGGCACGATTTAATCCCGAACCTGATTGAGACGGCCAGAAAGTATATGGCACATGAGAAAGAGACGCTCGAAGCGGTGATCCAGGCACGCAATGCCGCGGAGTCGGCCCGGTCCGGACTTTCTCCGGATAATTCCGGTGGCATGGAAAAGCTGATGAAGGCCGAAGGCGGGTTGACCTCGGTGATGGGGCGGCTCTTCGCGCTTTCCGAGGCATACCCGGATCTGCGTTCGAATGAAAATATGAAGCAGCTGAGCGAGGAGCTGACGAGCACCGAGAACAAGGTTGCTTTTGCGAGGCAGGGATACAACGACGCGGTGATGCACTATAATAACAAGCGGGAGGTATTCCCGAGCAGCGTTATTGCCGGGATGTTCAATTTTGGCCCGGCGGTGATGTTTGAAGTGGCTGACGAATCCGAGCGTGAATCGGTGAAGGTGGACTTTGATTAATGGATTTTTTTGAGGCACAGGATCAGGCCCGAAAGAAGACCAAATGGCTTGTCCTTTGGTTCTTCCTGGCGGTGATCGGGGTTGTTGTCTCGGTCGATCTCCTCGTGATTGCGCTTGCAGGAGGCGGTGATCCGGTGCCGTTGGTTGTCCTGGCCTCGGTGGTGACGGGGGGGATTATTCTGGCAGCGAGCGGATTTAAATCGATGCAGCTGAGCGCCGGTGGTTCGGTGGTGGCGGAGGATCTGGGCGGCCGCCTCGTGATGCCGGGGTCGACTGATTTTGAAGAGAGACGACTTTTGAATATCGTTTCGGAGATGGCTTTGGCGTCGGGAATGCCGGTGCCGCAGGTTTATCTGATGGATCACGAGGAGGGGATCAACGCCTTTGCGGCGGGGACGGAGCCTTCGAATGCGGTAATCGGGGTGACCCGCGGTTGCTTGCAGCGGCTATCGCGCGCGGAGTTATCGGGTGTCATTGCTCATGAATTCAGCCATATTTTGAATGGTGACATGCGGCTGAACATGAGGTTGATGGGATTGGTTTTTGGCCTGGTGGTGTTATCAATGATCGGGAGGGGGATGGTGGAGCTCTTGCGTTTTCAAAGTATTTCTTCGCGGAGAAATAACAAAGAGGGCGGAAATATCATGCTGGTGCTTTTTGTGCTGGGACTTGGTTTGCTGGTGATTGGAGCGCTGGGCAGTTTTTTTGGTCGTTTGATTCAAGCGGCGGTTTCGCGCCAGCGGGAGTTTTTGGCGGATGCCTCGTCGGTGCAGTTCACGAGGAATCCGGATGGGATTGTGGGGGCTCTGAAGAAGATCGGAGGTTCGGAGATGGGATCGAAAATGAAATCTCCGAAGGCGATTGAGGCGAGCCACATGTTTTTCTCAAATGGCGGGATGTTTAGTTTCGGTCTCGCGACCCACCCTCCCTTGGACGTTCGGATTCGTGCGGTGCAGGAAAGTTGGGATGGTGAATTTGTGCGGTCGGAGATCAAGCCGGTGGCGTCTGATCGAAAAACGAAGAACGAGGAGAGGAAAGGGCCGCTGGACGGGTTGCCGGGGGCGGTGGTCCTGGGGGCGGCGAGTGGGATTGGCCAGGAGGAACATCGGCGTATTTCGACGGGGCAGGAATTGTATCGCGGACTTTCGCAGCAGTGGCGGGAGGCGATCGAGGATCGAGAGGTGGCACAAGCGGTGATTTTTGGGCTGCTTCTGGCTGAGGATGATCAGCTGTTGCTTGGCGAAGTTTCCTTTTTGGAGAAGGCGGCGGGCGTTGAGGCCAAGGAGTTGGCATTGCATTGGCAGGCCGAGGTTCGGGGCATGCATTCGGCGCGGAAGATTGCGCTTGTGGAGTTGACACTGCCGACTTTGCGGGGTTTGGGACCGCTGGAGTATGAAAGGTTCCGCGATATCACCCGCTGGTTGATTGCGAGTGACGGGCATGTGGATCTCTTTGAATTTATGATTCAGCGGGTGATCGAGCGGCACCTTGGCAGTCATTTTGACCGGCAGGCCTTCCGGAAAATTCGCTACCACAATTTTGATCGACTGCTGCCTGAGGCTAACATTCTGGTTTCGACCGTATCGGAAATCGGAGCTGGAAGTGCGGAAGATGCTGAAGCCGCTTATCTGGCAGCGGCGAGTGACTGGAAAGCGCGCTTTGCTCGCAAAGGAGTGTCTTCGCACGCTGAACTGGATGAGGTTTTGGAAAAATTTGACCAGGCTTCCCCGCTGGTGAAGAGGAGGATTTTGGTGTCTTGTGTCACGGCGGCAGCGCGGGACGGGACGCTTTCGAGCCGTGAGGCGGAGTTGTTGCGCACGATTGCCGATTCCATCGGATGTCCGTTGCCCCCGTTTCCGGGTGAGCTTGTGGAAGGCGAGATTTAGCGCGGCCTAGACTTGCATTTCGAGAAGGCGCGGTTGAGGTTCCCGCAGAGAATGGAGAAGGAACGTGCGCCCTGGTGGCTATGGCCGAACTTGCTGAGCCTTGATGCTCCGCTGGTTGCATTGGCCTGGGCGTGGATGTTTTCCAAGGCATGGGGGGTGGTGAGTGTGCCCTGGCAACTTTGGGCCACCCTCGGGTTCTCAGTTTGGATCGTCTATGCGCTCGATCGAATCGTTGATGCGCGCCGTAAAGGGGACATCATGCTTCTGGATACGAGGCATCATTTTCATCAGCGATATGCCAAGTTTTTCTTCGGAGTGATTGTGGTGGCGGCCCTGTGGTGCCTTCACTCGGTGCTTTTTAATCTCGCCCAGACGGTGCTGCAATATGGTCTTTTCGTGATGCTCTGTGCCGTCGTTTACTTCGTGATCGCGGTGAATCAGCCCAAGTCGGAACAATCCGGCCTGGGTAAGAATCTCGTTGCCGGACTGACATTTTCGTATGGAGCTTCGGCGGGCATTCACGCCTACTCGCCGGTTTTGCCTTTCGGGGACATGGTGTTTTCTTCCGAGGTGCTCCTCTTTGCGGCGCTTTGTGTGATCAATATGACCGCGATTGATTTTTGGCGACTGAAGGGAGAGGACGATGACGATGCGGCAGCGGTTCTGAATCTGGGAACTCTCCTCGTGGCGGGTGTGGCGATGTATATCTACATGAGCACCTTGGAGCGCGAGGCCTTCTTTTTTAACGAGGATTACTACCACGAGCAGTCCTTTTACAAGCCTTTCGCGGTGGGGTTGCTGGTGGGGTCGGCCGGGTTCTTTTTGTTGAACCAGGCACGTCGCAAGTTCGAGGCCGACGCCTATCGGGTTTTGGTTGACGTCGCGGTGGCGGCTCCGGTGTTCGTGTTTTGGGTCCTGGTGGCGCTGGATGGAGACCCACGGACCTGATTTGTGGTTGAGCGTTCCGGAAACCTGACGCACACTCCGCTCTCTAGCAATGAGCGAACTCGTCGAATCATCTAAAAAACCTGCAATTCTGATCCTTGGTGCGCCGGGAGCCGGAAAGGGGACCCAAGGGGCTATTTTGGCTAAAATCCCACGTTTTTACCACTATTCCAGCGGAGACGTTTTTCGTCAGTTGGATACGCGAACCGAGCTGGGGCGCAAGTTTGTGGAGTATTCCAAGCGAGGGGAACTGGTGCCGGATGAACTGACAATTCAGCTCTGGGCAAGTCACATGAAGGATCTCATCACCAGCCACCGCTATAAGCCGGACATCGATATTCTTTTGCTCGATGGGATTCCAAGGAATCAGGATCAGGCGAGAATGCTGGAAGATCACGTCGAGATTCACGCGGTTTTTCATCTGAGCTGTCCAAACCGCGATGAGCTGGCCCGTCGACTCCGCAAGCGGGCACTGAAGGAGCAGCGACTCGACGATGCTTCCGAGGTCGTGATCCAACACCGGATCAAAACCTATGAGGACGAGACCAAGCCGATTCTTGACTATTATGGTGAGGATCTGCGGTGTGACATTGATGCCACGCAGTCTCCGGCGAAGGTTCTCTACGATATTCTCGCGAAGCTGCAGACGCTGGAGGCCTACCAGCAAATTGCCAACCAAACGATTTAGCAATGCGCCTCGTCTTTATGGTTACGGGGGAGATCTCCGAACCCACTTTTGCCGATGCGCTTGCCAGCGGGCACGAGGTGGTGGGGCTGGTCACCCAACCGGATCGGCCGGTCGGGCGAAAGCAGATTATGACAGCCCCGAGGGTGAAGCAATTGGCTCTGGATGCGGGAATCCCGGTGATTCAGCCGGAATCTGTTCGCAGGGTGGAGGCGCTCGAGCAGATTAAGGCGTGGGCGCCCGATGTCATTGTGGTCATGGCTTATGGGCAGATTCTTCCGCAGTCTCTGATTGATATCCCGGCGCGGGCGATCATCAATTTACACGCATCATTGCTTCCGAAATACCGGGGGGCTTCCTGCATTCAAGCGGCTTTAAAAAACGGCGATGCCGAGACGGGGTGGAGTGTTATTCATGTGGTGAAAAAACTCGATGCCGGTCGTGTCATTCTCCAGCAGCCTTTCCCGATTTTGGAGGGAGAGACCGGGGGGGAACTTCATGATCGTCTCGCGGAAGCCGGGCCTGCGGCATGTCGCGCCGCCCTGGAATTGCTCAAACAAGGGCCCGTGAAGGGCGTCGCGCAGGATGAGTCGTTGCAAACCTATGCTCCCAAATTGGGTCGGAAGGATGGCTTTTTGGATTGGTCGAAGGCGGCGACGGAGCTGGAGTGTCTCGTACGAGCCTACCACCCCTGGCCGGGAACTTCGGCCGGACTGGGCTCAAAGCGATTGAAGGTTTTTCCTCCGGTGGGTGTTGGCCGGGGACAAGGCAAGCCGGGAGAGTTGCTTGAAGTGGGGGAAGGGACGCTTGAAATTGCCTGTGGTTCCGGAAGTCTCATTCTGGGTGAGGTTCAGCTGGAAGGGAGCCGCCGAATGAGCGGTGGCGAGCTGGCACGGGGGCATTTGGAGGCTTTGAGGAGTGGATTGAAATAGTTCGCTTTTTTAGTCAGGTCATGTTAGAATTTCGCTCATGCGAAAGATTTTGACCCTTCTTCTGATGTCGGTGAGCTTGTCCTATGCGACAACTCTCGAGGTTTTGCGGGTTTTCCAGCCACTCTCTCTTCACGGAACCGATGTCGATCACGAGTTTCAAGGTGAGGTGGTTCAGGCCCGGATTTTTTCGAGGCCGATGGTCCTGAGTGGAGCTATGCCGGAAAATTTGGTGTCGGCGATTGCGACTCCCCACCGGATGCCCGCCATTTTTAATTATGAGGTGAAGGAGTGTAATTTGCTGACCTTGTTTCAGGTTGAAGTTTTCGGGGAGATGGATGACTCCGGCGAGCTAAAAGTCGTGTTTAACCTGGCAAAGATGAAGGCACCCGAGGGGGTCGATTTGCCCATCAGAACGGTTTTGAAGCTTTCGATTCAAGCTCTTAAAAAGACTCTCGAAGATTACCAACAACCGGAGAACCAGCCCTTGAAGGTGAAGCTTGTCATTGAAGGGACCACCGAAAAAAACAGTTCGCTTCGCGATTTGGGCGGGGGATTTGTGGTTGCGGGATAGGAGCGGCGTTTTAAATGGGCGGAAATTGACTCAACACTCCTTTTCCGCTTTCCGGCCAAGTCTTGTCCTGCCAAGATCCCGCGCAGCAGATGAGTGACCTTGCAGCGATCCGAAATTTCAAACGAGTGGTCTTGAAACTCAGCGGTGAAGCCTTACGGGCTTCCGGGAGTCACGACAATATTTCACCCGAAATCGTTGAGCGAATTGCTCGCGAGATTCATGAAGCCCGGCAGGTTGCGGATGTGGAACTTGCGATTGTCGTTGGCGGTGGCAATTTCTGGCGAGGAGCCTCGGCAAGTGCGCGGGGAATGGATCGTGCAACAGCCGATTACGTGGGGATGCTGGCAACGGTGATGAATGCCTTGGCCCTGCAAGCTGCGCTGGAACAGGAGGGGGAGGAGTGTATCGTTCATTCTGCGATCCACATGCAAAATGTGGCCGAACCTTTTATCCGCCGTAAAGCATCCCGGCAGATGTCGCGCGGGGCGATCGTGATCTTTGCGGCCGGTACCGGGAGTCCATTCTTTTCGACCGACACCACTGCGGCGCTGCGTGCCAACGAGATGAATGCCGACGTCATCTTCAAGGCCACCATGGTGGATGGTGTTTACGATTCGGATCCCAAGAAGAACCCTGATGCTGTTCGCTATGAGACCGTGTCATTCCGCGAGTGCATCAGTAGCGAGCTTGGCGTTATGGATGCCACTGCGTTTAGTCTTTGCATGGATAACGATATTCCCATCATTGTTTTTGACCTCGGGAAGGAAGGAAACATCCAACTCGCTCTCAATCGCCAGGAGATTGGCACCATCGTTCATTAATTAATCACTTAAAATACCACTACCCATGGAAGCAGCGGAAGCACTCAAACAGGTCGAAGAGGCCATGAAGAAGGCGGTCGAGCACACCAGCTCGGAGTTCACCTCGATCCGGACCGGCAAGGCCTCACCGGCCTTGGTCGAAAACCTCGATGTGTCGGTTGCCGCGTATGGCAGCGTCATGAAATTGAATGGTCTCGCTGTCATCACCGCGCCGGAGCCCCGGATGCTGGTGGTTCAACCCTTCGATCCTTCGACCGCAGGCGATATCGAGAGAGCAATTCGCGAAAGCAAGCTCGGCTTAAATCCAGTGAATGAGGGACAGCGGATCCGACTTCCAATTCCCGAGCTCTCCGAGGAGCGCCGCGTGGAGCTTGTGAAATCGGTAAAGTCGATGTCCGAGGAAGGTCGGGTCAGTGTTCGTGGCGCCCGCAAGGATGGCATGGATTTGGGTAAAAAAATGAAATCCGACAACACGCTCACCGAGGATGGTCAGCGCGACTACGAAGCGAGCGTGCAGGAGCTCACTGATAAATACGTCAAGCAGATTGACGAATTGACGGAGGCCAAGGAGAAAGAGGTAATGACGGTATAGCCGCCTTCAGATCGTTCACAAAAACTCTCTCCCGAATCTCAGACCGGGAGAGAGTTTTTTTTATGCCTTGGGGGGAACCTCAGCTGATTTCCGGGGCCTTGGTGACGGTGATGATTAATTTTCCATCTACATATCTTGTCTCAAACCGGTCGCTGAGAACATCTCCCGGAAAGGTGAACGTTTTTTTCAAATGGCTGCGGGTGTTTGACCTCAGCAGGATACTACCCGGCTTCTCATCCGAACGCGTCACCTCCCTTTTCCCGGTGACGGTGAGGGTGCGCCCTTCGATGGAGACCTCGAGTTCGTTTTCATCCATCCCGGGAACCGACATGGTCACCTGATACTCGCGATCGTTTTCAGTCATATGGCTGTTGGTTTGCCAGGAATCTCCTTGTCGAAACCAATCGCGCCCGAAATCGAAGGGGCTTTGCCAGAAAGAGTCGGGACTACCCTCGTGCTTGGTGGTCCCATCCCGATTGCTAAAGAGGCTCTCAAACGGATCCCGCCTCCATTCGTCAATCATGGAGAATGGCTCGGAGTCATCGGGGGAGTTTCCCTCTGATTCCAAATCCCGGAGTCCTTGCCCGGCCATCGACAGCATCAAGCGGTCGAGCCGCTCACCAAGATCAGTGGTGACCTCTTTTTGAGAAGACATCCGGATTAGGAAAAATGCTTGCACGGAGACTGCAATGATCAGGGCTACGACCAGCCCAACCAACACAGGCTTGCGGAGATACCAAGGAGATGGCGCTTTCATGGTCTTCGTTTTCGTTACTTTTGAATTCATGGTTCCGGGAACTTTCCAGGTTGATGATTCAGGAGGTTTTCACAGCGACGTAGCGTGATCCGTTTTCGCCAATGATTCGCAGAAGAAGGAGCTTGCCCTGTTTTTCTCCAAGGGCATTTTCTGCGACTTCGAAGGCGTCTTCAACGCCCGTGACGGGAGTCCGGTTGATTCCGGTGATCATTTCACCCGGCGAGAGCTTGGCACGGGAGGCCGGTGAGTCGGGCGCAACACTTTCGATAATCACTCCGGTGGTGCCCTCCGGGAGTGCAAGACGAGAGCGGTCCTCATCCGTCACGTCCGCGACTTGGAGCCCGGGGACAAGCTCACCGGGGAGGGTGCCGTTTCTTGTTTGGGTTGGACGCCCGGATCTTGAGGAAATCCGGCGATCCTGCGATCCGATTTGGCATTTGATTTCGAGCTCCTTTCCTTCGCGAATGATCTTGAAGAGAGCTTCGGTCCCTGGCTGGGCGGTGCCAACGAGAAGGCGAAGTCGTGCGGCCCCGTCAACCGGGCGATCGTTAAGATGAGTCACGACGTCGCCATCCTGTAATCCTGCTTTTTCCGCCGGAGAATCGGGCATCACCTCGTGAATCACGGCCCCGTCTTCGTCAACGCCGAGAGCCTGGGCCAAATCCGGAGTGAGGTCTCCGAGATGCACCCCAAGGTAGCCCCTGCGCACCTCACCGTAGTTGATGATTTGTTCGGTGATGTTGACAACGAGGTCGCTCGGGATCGCGAAGCCAATGCCAAGATTGCCACCGCTGCGGGAGAAGATCGCAGTGTTGATGCCGATCATACGCCCCTTGTTGTCCACCAGAGCCCCTCCGGAATTTCCCGGATTGATGGACGCATCCGTCTGGATGAAGTCCTCGTATCCCGCTTCCCCGGTGATGCCGAGATCGGTCCGACCAAGGGCACTGATAATTCCGTGGGTGACGGTGTTGGAAAGGTTAAAAGGGCTTCCGATGGCGAGGGCAAAGTCTCCGGCTTTAAGGTTCTTGGTCGATCCGATCCGAACGGTTGGAAAATCGGTGCCGTCGATTTTCAGAACGGCGAGGTCGGTGGCTTCGTCAAAGCCAATGATCTTGGCGTCGTAAAGATCGCCATCATTGCCAACCGCCACCTTGATATCATCCGCTTCGCGAATGACGTGATGGTTTGTGACCACGTAGCCATCCTTTGTCAGAATGACCCCCGAACCAGTTCCCTTTGGCTGGGGAATAATCTCCCGGCCGGGAAGCATCTGCCTCCGTTGGAAGAGGCGTCCGGTAAAGGGATCGAAAAATCTTCGGTTTGCGATCTTCGGAACGGCGACGTTCTGGGTGGAGGCAATGCTGACCACAGCCGGGGCAACCTTCTCGACGATTGGAGCATATCCGGCATGGGCTCCTTCTCTTAGTGGTGGATCCGAATCGATGCCGAGTCTGAGTTCGTCGGCGGATGAGTGGAGGGTGATTGCCAGAAAGGCGCTTGTTAGAAATTGGGTGGTGTTTTGTTTGAATTTCATACGGCGGGAAGCTGCCACGAGATTATTTCGGGAAGATTTCCGCTGGATTACACCACTGTAATCTTCGGGAAATGTTGGGGTAAGACGGGGGGTGCAAGGTGTCGGCTGTAAATCAAACCCAACCAAGAAAATGATAGAACTCATTCGTTACGAACATCCGGAATTATCAACAGCCGACCCGCTCGATCGGGTCTTTTCGCCATTTTTCGGGGGCTTCAACCGCCCGGGAGGTCGGGCGGGAAGCCTATTTGGCGGAGATCATGTCCATTCCCCTGGAGTTGACCTTTACGAAGGGGCGGATGGATATCGCGCAACCATGACTCTTCCCGGCTTCACGAAAGACAAAGTCAAAATTGAATTGAACAACGCTGTGCTCACGGTATCCGCGGAATCTGGATCGAAAGGCGGGGATGATGTTTCCCATGCCAAAGTGACACGGTCTTTCTCAGTTCCCGAAGGAGTCAATAGCAGTGGGATCAGAGCCAAAATGAAAGATGGAATGCTCTATTTGCATTTGCCGAAGGATGAGGAGCGCCGCCCGGTGGCCATTGACATCGAATAAGAAAATCCAAACGAAAAACCAAGTAAGATGAAAACTAATGCCAGCAAAGTGAAGGAAGACTCCAGGGCGTTGACCAAGACCGATGACCGGGATGAAAAACCAACAATTTGGTTGCGCCCGGAATATCGGATCAAACCTCTCGAAAACGGAGATTACCAGTTGGTTGTTGAGCTTCCGGGAGTCTCCAAAAAAGAGGTCGAGGTTTCTCTGGAGAAAGATGTTCTGACGATCATTGGTCGTCGGCCCACCCTCCATGACAAAGGATGGAAGCCTTTGTTTCAGGAGATTCCACGAGGAGATTTTCGTTTGGCAATGACGCTGAATCTCAAGGTGGATGGCGAGCGGATCTCCGCACATGTGGAGAACGGTGTTTTGACGCTCAATCTACCTATTGTTGAGGCGGCAAAGCCACGCGAAATCGCGATTGAATGACCGTCGTGAGACCGAAGGTGTTTTTCAGTTCCACGGTATCAACGCGAAGCCAAAAGCCGCTCCCGCGATCAGCGGGAGCGGTCTTTTTTCACGTGGCCTCTTGAAACTGATGACTGGCGGATGCCGTGGATGATGCTTTTATTCATCCAGCTTTAAAGTCCGATGAAGGTGCTGATCATTGAAGATGACCGGAAGACCGCTTCCTTTGTTGAGAAGGGAATGAAGGAGGCGGGCATGGTGGTAGATGTTTGTCATGACGGGCATGAGGGTCTCGATCAGGCTCTCGTCCATGACTATGACGTCGCGGTGATTGACGTCATGTTGCCCGGGTTGGACGGGCTTTCGGTTGTTGAAGCCATGAGGGCCGAAGAGGTGTCGACCCCGGTGCTGATTTTGAGTGCAAAACGGTCGGTGAGTGATCGGATCGAGGGATTAAAAAAGGGTGGGGACGATTACATGGTGAAACCGTTTTCCTTTTCCGAATTGCTGGCCCGGGTTGAGGCTCTGGTGAGGCGGAGACTGAGGGTCGAGGGTGAAGCCAGGAATCCGGGAAGTACGATTCTCCGGTTCGAGGGGGTGGAGTTGGATCCATGGAAGCGGGAAGTCCGGCGGGATGGTCAGGTCATGTCGCTTCACACCCGCGAATTCACCCTGCTCGAGTATCTGATGAGGAATGCCGGGAGGGTGGTTTCAAAGACCTCAATTCTGGAGCATGTTTACGATTACAGTTTTGATCCCCAGACAAATGTGGTTGATGTGTTGGTTTGCCGCCTGAGGAACAAACTCGACAAGAAGTTTGAACGTAAGCTTTTGCACACCGTGCGTGGAGTGGGATATGTTCTTAAGTCAGGATAAGTCTGGTGGGATTTCTTCGCCGGCTTCCGACTTTGGTTGGAAGTCGGGGATTCGGCTGGCCACTTACTACACCCTCTTGCTGGGAGGATTGATGGGCGCGATTTTTTTCGTCGCCTATCATGCCATTGCGTCGACGGCGAAGTCAGCAGAGCTCAAAATGGTTCGCAATCATGCGCTCGAGTATCGTGCGTGGTATCTCAGCGGTGAGTTGGAGAAACTGGAGAGAAGAATGAGCGAGCAATTTGTGCAGGAAGGCGACGTGCTCTTCGTGAGAATCAAAGGTCTGGATTTTGACTACGTAAATTTTAATTCCCAGGAGACTACCATGCCTCCGGTCGCTGCCATTCACGATTTGGATCCTGAAACCAACGGGGCAGACGTGGCACTCGGGCGGCGGAATTGGGCCATCGCCTCGATTCCGCTGGGACCGGAGGGATTTACGATTCAAGCGGGGAAAAATAGTCGTTCGCTGGACGGAGCGTTGAGCGATTTTCGGAAGGTTTTTCTTCTGACGGCAATTCCCGGCTGTCTGTTGTCGGTCTTAGGAGGAACATTTCTCACCTATCGGACCTTGTCGCCAATTCGTCGCTTGATTCAAGTGATGGAGCGAATCCTCGAGAGCGGGGAGTTGGGCGGGCGCGCGGTGCCGGAGCGCGGGAGGAACGAGTTGAATGCCTTGGTGGATTTGTTCAACCGGCTTCTGGGCCGTAATGAGAAACTCATTCAAGGGATGAGGGATTCACTTGATTATGTTGCGCACGATTTGAGGACTCCGGTAAGCCGGTTGCGGATGACATCGGGTCGGGCCTTGGAAGAGGAACGTAATGAGGAACAGCTCCGCGAGGCCCTCGCTGACTGTGTCGAGGAAAGTGGATACATCGAGGAGTTGCTCACTATTTTGATGAACGTGGCGGAGGCAAAGGCGGGAGCCATGAAGCTTTCCCGCGAAAGGTTCCGGGTACGTTCGCTTCTGGAAGACGTGGTTGAATTGTATGAGTTTGTCGGAGAGGAGAAGGGAATTCGGATTAAAGTGTCCTGCCCGGAGGAGTTGTTTGTCGAAGGGGACCGAACGAGATTGGCCCAGGCCATGGCAAACCTGGTGGACAATGCCATCAAATACAGTGATTCAAATTCTGCGATTGAAGTGTTGGGAAAGGAAGACGATGGACACGTTTTGATCGAAGTCCGTGATGGGGGGATCGGAATCTCCGGTAAGGATTTGCCACATGTGTGGAAACGGCTCTACCGTGCTGATCCAAGCAGAATGCGAGCTGGAATGGGATTGGGGCTAAGCCTGGTCAAGGCCATCGTGGAGGCTCATGGCGGGACGGTCTCGGTTAAAAGTGAAACTGGGAAGGGATCTGTTTTCGCAATTCGAATTCCCCTGAACTAGCAGTTTGAGGAGCTGGTCAGGATATCCGGCTTGGCAGGGCCGGCAAATGAGTAAAGGATCGACGAATGCCCGTTCTCTGGTTTTCCTTGGTAGCCACAATCATTCTGCTGGTTCTTCGGGTGATTTTTTTTAAAGGACCGTATTCGCGTGTTTCGCCTCCGCCGAAAGGGATCCTGGATATGCACTGCCACACAGCAGGGTTTGGGGCTGGTGGAAGTGGTGCGAGAGTTTCGAAGGCTTTGCGTGAGAGCTGGAAATTTAAACTTTATCTCAGAATCTTTGGAACGAGTGAGGAGGAGGTAAGCGAAAAGGGGGACGGGATTGTTATGGATGTCATTGTAAGTCAGATCTCGGAGTCAAGATATGTGGATGACGTCGTCATTCTTGCGATGGATGCTCCTTATGATGAAGAGGGAATTCTCATCGAAGATGAGATCGAGGTCTATGTGCCGAATCGCTTTGTTGGCGAGTCTGTGATGAAGAGGAAGGGGCTTCACTTTGGCGCGAGCGTTCATCCAAACCGGAAAGATGCTCTCAAGGAATTGGAGTGGTCTAAAAAGAATGGAGCGATCTTTGTGAAGTGGCTTCCTAACATCCAGGGAATCGATCCATCGGATGTAAGGTATCGTGACTACTACCTCAAGATGGTGGAGCTCGATCTCCCGCTTCTGACCCACGTGGGCGATGAAGATTCCTTTTCGCGAACCGACAATGCGCTCGGTGATCCCAGGTTGCTCAAGCTTCCCTTGGAATGCGGGGTCCGGATTATCGCGGCCCACGTTGCGAGTTCGGGCGAGCGGGAAGGGGTTGAGAATATCGAACGCTTGCTGGAAATGATGCCTGATTATCAAAATCTCCATGCTGATATTTCCACATTGACGCAAGCGAATCGGAGCAAGTATTTGCCGCAAGTGCTCAACGACGAGAGGCTGAAAGGCCGCCTTATGTATGGCACCGATTATCCGCTGACAAATACTCCGCTCGTGACCGCTTTGCAGTTTCCGCTGCGCCTTACGATCAGGCAGATAGTTGATATTGTGCTGACGAAAAACTCCTGGGACCGGGATGTGAAGCTGAAGGCCGCTCTCGGTTGTCCCAACGAGGTTTTCGAATTGAGCCGCCGTTTTTTGAAGCTCGACCCGTAAGCGAAACGATCAGGGGGCGATGGGGGGCATTCGTCGATTATTTACCCAAGATTACTGTGGTTCATTTCTCAACTCCCAACGAGTAGAATCCACGGTTGGAGGAGGACGGTCCGTTTCGTCTCAAGAGAACGCTTTCACTGATGCCGTTCGGATTCGGTGTGATATTTAGGAGAGACCAGTTTGCGGAATCGTTTTCGTTGAGGTTCAGCTCTTCGCCGAGCCAATTGATCGAGAATTGTGAGTCCGGGATGCCGATGCGGCGGTGGAATCGTAGCTCGGGATAGCGCAGACCTGCGTCCAATTTGAGGGTCAGCTTGGGCAGGGCTTCTGTCGCGCTGTCTGCGTCACCCAGGCCCAGGGCATATGCGAAGAACTGCGGCAGGCCATCGAGTCTTCGCGGACGTAAAGGATAGGTGGCGATGTCGAGATGCTCCCATTCGCGGAAGATGACGTCACCCTGCGAGCTGGTCGTGCCTGAGGCAGAAGCAAGGCCGGCCCGGAGGGTTATGGGCAAGTCGAGAGTGAGAGTCGCCAGATCAGTCCAGATGATCCCATCTGTTGAAAAGGACGAAGTGAATTGTTTTTCGGTGCGGCTGATTTGAAAATAAACGGGTAGGGCGAGAGCGGTAGCGCCAACAGTGGTGGTGCTGGCTCCACCGTTTTCGGTTCGGGTTGACAGGAGAAGCTCTCCATCGGGGGTGATGCCAATCATGAGCATGCCGCTGTCCGCCTCTTTGGTCTGGCGGACCATGATTCCGGCAAAGCCATCGGAAGTCATATTGTCCATCGACTGCACCTTTGCAGACAGGCGTCCATTGCCACAAAAGTTTTTTGAAGCGAAGACAAAGCTATCGTTGATAGTTGCGAGGCCGGAGCCCCGGGTCCGGGTTTCGTAAAATTCCCAGTGATCATTCATCGAGAAAGTTCCCCCGGCATTTACGCCGTCGAGGTCGACAGTCGAGCCTCCCGGGGGACTGACCAGTCCTCCACCCAGAACCTGGGTATAGCGGAGCTCCTGGATGAGTTGTGATCGGAGGTCACGCTCGCCGTAGGTGGCGCGGGTGTCCCCGTAAGTGTCGATGGCCCATTGATCGTAGAGAGCGGCGAGTTCGATCACTTTGTCGGGGTATTGCCAGCGGAGATTATTGGTCTCGGTTCGATCCTCTTTGAGATTGAAGAGGCGCCAGGGGCTGCTGCTAAAGGCGACGAGTTTCCAGTCGCCTTGAATGAGACCGAATTCACTTTGGCCGTACTCGAATCCCCAAAAATTCGGAGCCGGGCGGGAACCGCCTTCGAAGATGGGCAGGAGGCTCGTTCCGTCCATCGGTGGAACGGGAGCGCCATTGTTTTTGGTTAAGGTGTTGTAGTTGATCCCCGCAATATCAACAAACGTTGCCATGATATCGACGATGTGACCCGGTTGGTCTGTCATGGTTCCGGGAGCAATGGTTTTGGGCCAGCGGGCGATGAAGGGGGTGCAGATCCCTCCGTTGTGACTCGATTGTTTGTAGTATCGGAAGGGGGTATTGCTGAAGGCAGCCCAAGCAGGACCCATACTCCAGCGGGAGCTTTGCGAGGACGGACTGGAGGTTCGATCGCTTGTGTTGTCGAAGGCCTGGGCCCCGTTGTCGCCGGTGAAAATCACAAGAGTGTCTTCTGAGATCCCGGCATTGCTGAGCGCCTGCAGAACCTTGCCAACGTTTTGGTCAACGGAATCCATCATCGCGGCGTAGACGGAGCGGCGGTGGTCTTCAGCCTCTTTTTGGGTGACTGTGAGCGAGTCCCACGCGGGGATATCATCCCGTAGATTGGAGAGCTGCCAGCCGGGGTCAATTAAGCCGAGGGCTTTTTGCTTCTCCCATTTCTCCTGACGCATGAGGTCCCAACCATCCATGTAGGATCCGCGGTATTTATGGATCAAGGCGTCGGGAGCCTGAAGCGGAGTGTGGGGTGCATTGAAGGCGAGATACATAAAAAAGGGTTGGTCTCCGTGGTTGGTCACGGCGTCTTCGATGAAGGCGACCGCATTGTCACCGAGTCCGTCGGTCATGTAGTAGCCGGGAGGAAAAGTTGTTTGGTTACTACTGGTCGTTCCGTTGGTGAAGTAGGAATCCGGGTAGGCGGAGACGAAGTTGTTTGGTTCCCTGGTATCTCTCTTGACGGAGTTGATTGTGATGTTGGCAGGAAAGTAGTTGGAGGAACCGCCATAAAATCCGTAGAAGTTATCAAAGCCTTGCATGACCGGGGTGAGGGCTCCGGTGCCGAGGTGCCATTTTCCGACCGCGTAGTTTCGGTAGTTTGCCATACCCAGGGCTTCGGCAAGGGTGGCTCCACCGGTGGCGTTCAAGCCCCGGCCGTGGTAGAGTCCGGTCATGATGGCGGCGCGTGAAGGCTCGCATTTTGCGTTGTTGTAAAACTGTCGAAAAGTGATGCCGCTTGCAGCGAGACTGTCGATATGCGGAGTGTCGATTTCGCCTCCATAACAACCAAGATCGGAGTAACCCATGTCGTCGACCAGGATGTAAATAATGTTAGGTCCGTCACTGACGGGCGGAGCCTTGACAGGCAGGACATCCGTCAGGCTGGGCCCGAATCGGATTTCGTCAAAGATCGCGGTTTGAGAATCACCAATTGAGATCTGGTTCAGGTTGGTTTGATCCAGGTCGATTTCAATGGTCGCAAAGGGTGCCCCGGGAGGAGTCTCCGGATTGTCGAGGAGGTATAATCTCAGGATGTCATTCGTGCCATTGGCCTTCCAGTCCACTCGGCCCAGGAGCAAATTGGTGCCATTGCCAACGCTGGTGGAATTTTGCTGGATCAGCACCCCCCCGTCGTATGCGACCGCCTGGATCCGCATGTTGCCGAAGCTATTCCCGCCTCCCGTGCCTGCGAAGCCAACTCCAATGGCATTCCCCGTGCCTTGAATTGGAGCTGCGGCATTTCCAGACCCACCGGTCAGAGGGGCGTCGCCAAAGATCAAGGTGCCGTAGGAATTGACAGCAAAGCCCGCACTTCCTGGAACCGGACCGGTCGCGGTCATGAGTGCGCTGAACCAAATCGTTGTGTGATCGGTGGTCAGGGCAGTCTGTGCGGAACTGGAGATACGGCGACTGATCGCGCCGTTGCCGATTCGAGTGGGTCTTTGAAGCGCACCGCCGGTCACTTCCAGATCTCCAAACCGTTGCCCCCCGGTGGTGACGTGATGGTTTGCTCCTCCACTCGTGGACCATGCTCCGTCCCAACCATCTGTCGAGCCCCCCAGGCCGGAGACCTCGGCGCCCGGCGGGTAATCGAAGCCTTCATAAATGATGGTCTGTGCAGAGACGGGACCGTCTGTGAGGGCAAAAGTGAGGATGGTCTGCCAGAGGGCGGAATTGATTTTCATGGAACCGGGATTGTCTTGATGGTGGGGTGTTGACAAAAAAAAGCGACCTCGCTTTGGAGCGAGGCCGCTGGAGATGGTTTTTGACCATCCGAAAGGTTTTCTTCTACCTTTTAATCGGGAAATCCTGTTGGGAATACATCTGGCCGGCGGAGCGGTCGGAGGTTGCCTTTCGGATTTTGGAGACGGTGGCCTTGGTTACTTGGGGCGCGCGGTTGGTCCAGTTGGCTCGGATGAAGGTGGAGATATCTGCAATATCTCCATCCTTGATCGTTGGGTTCACTCCGAGCCCGGGCATAAAGGCCTGCGGGGTAAACTTCTTACCATTGACCATGATGGGGCCGGTCAGTCCGTGAAGGAGGATTTTAACAAGACGCTCCTCGCTTCCGGTGACCCAGTCGGACCCGTCGAGCTGTGGTCCGAGGTTGTCGAGTCCGCCACCGTCCTGTCCGTGGCAACCAATGCAAGCTGCGGTGGTGCTGTAAAGTTTCTCGCCGCGTTTGAATGAGGCGAGGTGCTCTCCTTTGAGGAGGGTGCTGGGGTCAATCTGCTTCTGGGGGCCACGCTTGGATTCGTCGAGCCACTTGTCGAAGCCCTTCTCGCTAAAGCGACCTTTGTTCACCTTGTCGAAGAGAACGGCGGTTCGGCCAAGTCCGGAGATGGCGGCCTCACGAACGAGTAAGATCTTGTGGTGCTTTTTAAGAAGTGCAACCAGAGCCTCGTGGGCAACAGGGCTGGGGGTTGCCGCAAGAACCCGGGCCTTGTAGGGAGCTGTCATTGCGGTGGCCTTCGCCTCTGCCGCCGATGATGCCAGCTTGATCAATTCGTTGTCGGGCAACGAGAGCGCTGCGTAGAGTGCACTTGAAACAAGCTCCTCATTCTTGGAAGCGAGTGCCCCGACGAGGTGCCCGGCCTTCAAAGCGCCGAGGCCTTCCAGCGTCCAGATCAAATGAATATGGGGCAGATCCTTCGCTGCGCCGGTGGCGAGAGCTGCGATGATGGGCTTGGGATCGGCCTTGCGATCGATAAGTTCCTTTTGAGCAAGGTCGCGAACGGCTCCGATGGGGCTGTCCAAATCCTTGATGAGTTCCGTCTCAGAGGCTTTTGAGAGATCCGCAACCGTTGCGAGAGGCTTGTTGGCTGAGCGGATCCGATAGATCCGGCCGTGTCCGTAGCCCGGTCCTTCCAGTCCCCGGCTCAAGGTCTGCTCGCGCAGATAGGTGGTCATGTAGGTCTTGTGCTGAATGATGCCGTGATACATGTCCAAAAGGTAAAGCGAACCATCCGGTGCGTTGTAAATGTTTACCGGACGGAAGCGCTCGTCGGTCGAAGTCAGAAAATCGCGCTTTTTGAGAGGATGGGACCCTTTGAGATTTCCGTCCTTGGCTTCAACGCCAATCATTTTGACGAGTTGGGCAGCCGACTCGCAGACAAAGGCGTTCCCGTTGACCGATTCAGGGAGGTTGTTGCCACGGTAAATGACCGGGCCGCAAGCGCCGGTCGCGTTGGTGAGTTTGAAGGTCTTTGGGTCAATGGTGTTTGATCCGTAGCCGTTGTGCGAGGAGATGTAGGCGCGGTTCAGGCCGGGAGTGACGCGACCCGGGAAGACCGCATTGGATCCAACCCGCTCGGTGGTTTTGGCCTTGATCTTGACCGACTTGTTTCCATCAAGAAGGTTGGGCAGAACCCGATCCCCGATGAGGAGGGTGCTGTTTGAGTTGTGGAAAAGGCGCCCGAAGTTGTCGCGGGTGATGCCCCACTGTCCTCGGAAAGCGGTGGACTCCTTGAGAACTTTGTTTTCGCCGGGGATGAATTTGTAGCGGGCGTTTGATTTGGCGTTATAGAGCCAGTTATCAATGCCGGACATGAGCCCGTTGGTTTTGTGTTCGACGTTGCCGCCGGGAGCAAACTTGTTATCGAGAACCACAGCTTCACCCTTGGGTTTGTCTCCGTCACGTGCGACGAAATAGAGGTTGTTTTGATCCCCGTAAAGAATCCCGCCGGGAACAAGGGAAATAGCACGGGGGAGAACGATGTTGTCGAGGAAAGTGGTCCGTTTGTCGGCCTTGCCGTCGCCATTGGTATCTTCCAAAATGGCAATCCGACCGGTGGGTTTGTCCTCGAGCTTGCCGTCAATGTCGGGCATGTAGCCACGCATTTCGCAGACCCACATCCGACCGGAGGGATCGAAGGTCAAGGCGACCGGCTTGTCGACAAGAGGCTCTGCAGCAACAGGCTCGATCACGAATCCCTTCTCGATGGTGAAAGTTTTGAGTGCTTCGTCGACACTCAGCACGGGAGCGGCGGGGATCAATTCCTCGGGGACAACTTTGCCCATTTTATCGTGTCCCTTCCGATCGCCGTTTTGGGCGATGGCAGAGGAAAGACCAAGTAGGCCAACTGAGATTCCAATTGCGCAGTGCTTCATACAGCGACAAATACTCGCTGTAGCGGCGAATACTAACGAAAAAATGTCGAAAAACCGTGGCTTTGGAGATCGACCAAGGCTCCGGATTGCCCGATAATCAGGAATGAAATTGTTAGTTTTGTGCCTGTTGGGCGCCTCGCTCGCTGCCGGTCAGTCCCTCTTCGATGGCAAAACCTTGAAAGGGTGGTCGGTTCAGGAAAAAGAGGCATGGATGTGGAAAGTCAAAGACGGGGCTATTGTCGGAGGCTCGCTCGAAAAAAAGGTTCCTCATAACACCTTCATTACAACCGAAAAGCGTTACAAGGATTTCGAGCTCACCCTGCAGGTCAAGGTCGAGGGGGAAAAGCCCAATGCCGGTATTCAGATCCGAAGCGAGCGGATCAAGGATCACCACGAGATGATTGGCTACCAGGCCGATGTGGGGCCCGGTTGGTGGGGGAAGCTTTACGATGAGTCACGACGTCGCAAGGTCATGGGAAATTGGGTTTCCAAGGAAGCCGCAAAAGCCGCCAGAGAGGGCTGGAACGATTACAAAATCCGGTGCGAAGGAAAGAGGATCCGGCTTTGGATCAATGACATCCTGACCTGCGACTATACTGAGAAGGATGAGTCGATTCCTTTGGAGGGCTACATCGCGTTACAGGCTCACAGCGGGCCGCCGTTTGAGGCAAGCTATCGCAAGATCGTGATTAAGGAGCTCTAGGAGGTATCATCTGCGCTCCTTTTTCTTTGGTGGAGGACTTTGAAGGCTCCTCCGGCTCCGTTCACATCATCCGTCCCAAGGAATTCGGCTTGGGTCATGAGGCTGGTCTTTTCCAAACCGATCTCTTTTCCCCAGCGGATGAGTTCGGAGAAATTGACGTCGAAGGTGAGGTCTTGCTTCCCGGGATTTTGATAGGCTTCGGGAGGAAGAAATCGCATGTGGTGGGCGTAAGCCCGGATCGTTCCCAGGGGGCGGCGGTGGTAGATTTCATCCGGACCGCCGCCGTAGTCGATCGTTAGGATTTCGCCGGCTTTCATTTGGCTCAGTTCCCTCCGGAACCATTGTTGGATGGATTCGGCATGCTCGAAGCGGGCCGGGGGATCTCCCAGAAGTGCGGAGTCCGGGAGTTTGTGGCAGGGCCGCCAAATCTCCTCCTTGTTGGGTCCCAGATAAAGTTCGTCGAGTGCTTGATTGAAAATGCGAACCGGAAAGGCGTCGAAGAATTCGTTGGAGATGATGAGAGCCGAGCCCCGGATGACGGCGAGAGCTTCTCCGAGGGTCGTGTGCCAGGTCCCTTTGTTCTTCTCCTGCTGCCGCTTGGCGAGGTGGGGAGAAATTTCCACGAAGTGGTAATCCAGCTTGCGGCGGGCGAAGAATCCCAGTGAGTTGCAAATGTCGTTGGCGAGGGTGCCGTCGCCAGGCCCGAGTTCGATGACGGGGAGATTTTGGCCCTGTCGCTTCCATGCTGATTCGATCCAGGTAGCGATCTTTTTTGCGAGTAGTTTGGTGAGCTTGGGGGTGGTGGTGAAGTCTCCCCTCGAACCGAGGATGGTGCGCGGGCTGGTGTAGTACCCATTCGGTCCGTAAAGTGCTTCGGCCATAAAGTGGTCGAAGCGGACAATGTCGGAGTCAGGAGTTGGCGAGGAGTTCTTCACAGCCCTTGATGTCGAGCTTGCCCGAAGCCAAGACGGGGATTTCCTCGACCGGAATGATTGTTTTGGGGCACCACAAGGCTGGAAGACCGTCGTCGAGGAGTTTGTAGCGAAGGTCCAGGTTTTCCTGTTCGATGGCAGGACCGGCGATCGTTGAAAGAAGGGCGATGGCTTCGCCTTTCTTTTCGTCCGGGATACCCACGACGGCGACCTTTCGCTCCGTTTCGTTATCGAGCCCCCAAACCCGGTTGACGGCGGCTTCCACGGTTTCGTGCGGGACCATTTCTCCGGCGATTTTGGAGAAGCGCGAGAGGCGGCCTTCAATGAAGAGGAAGCCCTCTTCATCGATGCGACCGACGTCCCCTGATTTAAACCAACCGTTTGCGTCGATGACTTCCTCGGTGACTTCGGGCCGGTCAAGGTAGCCGTTAAAGATGTTGGCTCCTTTCATCCAGATGATGCCGGATTGATCGATGGTATTGTCCTCGTCGGTCGCCGGGTTGGTGATGCGGACGGCAAGACCGGGCAGAGGTGGGCCCACAGAGGTGAAGCGCTGTGACGGGATGACGGGAAGGCCGTTTTCGCCGGTGGGATCAGGCAGGTTGACGGTGGCCGCCGGTGAGGTCTCGGTGAGTCCGTAGCCTTCCATGGGAAGAATGCCGAATTTATCAAGGAAGGACTTGGCGAGGTTTTCCGGGAGTTTTTCGGCTCCGGTAACCACGATCTTGAGCGAGGAGAGCATGTCGGAGTCGATTCGGCGCATGTAGCCGCGAAGGAAGGTCGGGGTGGCGAGGAGGAGGCTGACCTGATGCTGCGAGATCAACTCGGCGAGGCGCTTGGTCTCGAGTGGTGAGGGATAAGTGACGAGGTCGAGGCCTTCGATGATGGGGAAAAGAAGGGTCGCCGTGCTTCCGAAGGAATGGAAAAGCGGAAGGCAACCGAGGAGCTTGGTGTCATGAGGGAGATCGAGCTGGCGCCCAAACTGGCAGACGTTTGCGAGCAGGTTTCGGTGGGTCAGGGGAACTCCCTTGGGCTCGCCGGAGGAGCCGGAAGTGAAGAGGAGCAGGGCTTCTTCGTCACCTTTTAACTTTCCGATTCCGTGAAGTTTGGCAATGACCCGGGCCGGGAGAAGCTTGCCGAGAAGGACCCACTTCACGATCTTCTTTTTAATCTGCGGCAGGATGCGCTCGATGAAAAGGAGGTCGCGGTTGGGCGGCCACGGGAAGTCTGCGACCTTGCGGACGAAAGGATCGGCAGTGACAAAGCGATCGAGGTCGGCCTGACGGATGGCGGAGCGGACGGCCTCGTGGGAAGCGGAGAAGTTGAGATTCACCGGCACCTTGTTGGCGAAGAGGACTGCGATGTTGGCAATCATGCCGCCGCGACCGGGAGGGAGAATGACGCCAACGCGCTTTTTCTTGGTCGCCAGTTTGATTTCCTTGGAAAGAGCGAGAGCGGCGCCGAGGATCTTCTCGAAAGGGAGTTCGGAGTCGTCCGTGCCGTCGTAAAGGCTGTTCGTGCCGGAGTGCTTTTTGAGACCGTGCAGGACAGCCATGGCGAGTGAGCCTTTGAGGAAATCGCGGCTGGAGAAGGTTTCCTCGGCTGCGGAGAGGAGTGCTTCGCGGTAGCGGGCGATGGTGGCCTGACCGCGGGGAATGGCTTTGCCAAAATTGAGGATGGCGGAGGGAAGCCTGGCCGGGTTTTCGATCTGGAGCATGGTTTCCCCGGGGACCGAGATCTCAAGAGGGACGACGGGAAGTTCCAGCTGGCACAAGGCGCGGAGAATGTCGGACGGAATACAGCAGGAAGTGCCGGGGCGGCAATTGGTGACGCCCGGGACGAAGATGAGGACGCCCTTGCCTGCGATCTTGGGTTCCAGGTTTTTGCCGACGTCTGGAAGGGATTCGTCATTTTTGGAAAATGCAGCTCCCTGAAGGCCACTGAGCTGGAGATAGGACTGGAGGTCTTCGGTAAGAGTCCCGGTTTCCTCCACCAGCCAGGTGATCGTCCGACCGGACAGGCTGGCGGCGAGCTGATTGGCTTGGTGGGCATCGAGCCGGCCGGGCACGATGAGGCATCCGTCTTTCGGGAGACGGTCGAGGGAACGGACCTCAATGGGAGTGCTCATGAAATAATAGAGGGCGGTCGGCACCGCCGCAGGAGGAAAGCATGAATTGCCCGAGGTCAAAACGAAAAATGCCCAAGTCCCGCTTTCAGGCTTTCAGCAGCCCTAACGAGTTGTTAAGCCTTCCGAAACACAATTGATATGGCAAAAACGAAGGCCGCCAAAGGGCGCTATTGGAGGGCACACCTACGCTGTGTGGGAGTGCTCCTTGTGATCTGGTTTGTGACCTCGTTTGGTTGCGGAATTCTCCTGCGCGATTGGCTTGATGAGAACTTTCCGAGCGTGGGGTCGGCACCCTTCGGATTCTGGATGGCGCAGCAGGGCTCGATCATTTCCTTTGTGCTGATTTTGCTGGGCTACAAATTTTGGATGGAGCGGATTGAGGCGGATCTTGAACACGATGAGGAGGAAGTGAAATGACTCAAGACACCTGGAACTTTATTTTTATTGGCCTCTCGTTTGCGCTTTATATTGGAATTGCGGTTCGACAGCGGGCCGGGTCCACCAGCGAGTACTACACGGCGGGCGGGGGCGTTTCGCCCTTCGCCAATGGGATGGCCACGGCGGCCGACTGGATGAGTGCCGCGACTTTCATCTCGATGGCGGGATTAATCGCGAGCAAAGGTTTTGATGGCGCGCAGTTTTTGATGGGATGGACCGGTGGTTTTGTCCTGCTGACCGTGTTGATGGTGCCGTTTTTGCGGAAGTTTGGAAAAGCCACGGTGCCGGACTTTATTGGCGAGAGATACTATTCGAAAGGCGCACGTGGTGTGGCGGTGGTCTGTGCGATTTTCATCTGTCTGACCTATATCATGGGGCAGATGAACGGGGTGGGAGTGGTCTTTTCGCAGCTCTTCGGAGTTTCGCTGGCCCAGGGTGTGGTGATTGGATCTGCCGTGGTATTTTTTTACGCCGGAATGGGTGGCATGAAGGGGATTACCTATACCCAGGTTGCCCAATATACCGTGATGGCCTTTGCCTATACTATTCCGGCCGTCTTTATCGCGATCGCGATGACGAACAATGTCGTGCCTCAACTTGGTTTGATCGGAGAATACACGGCGGGTGAGGAGGCTGTGCCTTTTTTAGAGAAGTTGAATCGCATCAACACCGACCTGGGTTTTGAAGAATACACCTCCGGGAAGTTGGAGAAGATTGATCTTTTTTGTATCACGGCGGCGTTGATGTGCGGAACGGCAGGACTTCCCCATGTCATTGTGCGTTTTTTCACGGTGAAAGACGTGAAGTCAGTCAGGAAATCAGCGTGTTGGACCCTGACATTTATTGCCGTGATTTATCTGACGGCGCCTACGATTGGTGCCTTCTCGCGAGTCAATTTGATCGAAAGCCTGAACAACTCGTCCTATGAGAAGGCTCCCGAGTGGTTCAAGGACTTTGAAAAAACCGGGCAGATGGCGTGGGTGGATAAAAATGATGACGGTGTCATCCAGTTTCATGGTCCCGGGCATTCGAAAAATGGCACGGACAGCGTCTTTGTTGTCACGTCGACCGTTAAAAAGCCAATCTATCCCGAAGACTCGGCCCCCGAGGAACAGCGCGTTGGCAAATATGGCGAGCGGATTTTGGCGAATAAAACGGATCTGAGTAATCCGAATGAGCTTTGGTTTGGCAACGATATCATGGTGATGGCGAATCCCCACATGGCAGGTTTGCCAAAGTGGGTGATTGCCTTGCTGATGGCGGGGTGTATTGCGGCAGCTCTCTCGACGGCGGCCGGATTGTTGTTGGTTCTCTCGACCTCGATCTCACACGATTTGATGAAGAAAATCGTGAAGCCGGACATGACAGATCAAGAAGAAGTTAAGTATGCCAGAGCAGCATCCTTCGTCGCTCTGACGGTTGCGGCTTACTTTGGAATTAACCCACCTTCGACTTTCATTGCCAAAACGGTGGCTTTCGCATTTGGGTTGGCAGCTTCATCGTTCTTCCCGACCCTGCTAATGGGCATTTTTTCCCGTAAAATGAACAAAGAAGGGGCGATTGCCGGAATGGTTGCTGGAATCGGTTTCACCCTGAGTTACATCATCTACTTCCAGTTCCTGGGGGGAACAAAGGCCCAGTATCTGTTCGGGATTTCACCGGAAGGAATAGGCTTCCTTGGAATGATCATCAACTTCCTGGTGGCCTTTACCGTCGCGAAATTCACTCCAGCCCCGCCAAAAGAGGTAACCGACTTGATTGATAACGTCCGATACCCCGGAGGGAAAGAGACTGCGGCGCAGGACCACTAGTTGGGACGGCCCGCTTTCGAGAGCCTCGGGAAAGCGGCCAGGATGGCCGATCTTTCTAGTCTTTCTTCTTTGCGGCTTTCTTGGCTGCTTTCCGCGGGGCGAACTCGAAACCGATTTTGGCGGTGTCGGGGTCGAGGGTGAGGTGGGCGGCGAAGGCGCGCTTGGTCTTCTTGGAGATGAAGCCGGGGAGGAGGTCGGTTTTGCCAGCGGTGAGCATTTTCTCGACGTCGCTGGCTGTCAGTTCCTTCTGGAGGATGGTTTTGCCGAGGCGGAAGCCGTCGGGGTTGTCCTTGGTCACCATGGCGGGGACCATGAAGGCCTTCTCGGTCTCGTAGAGTTTGGCTTGCTTGCCATTGGTCAGAGTAACTTCCTTGACCAGTTGGTCGTCTGTGAGGTCCTCGACCGATTCGAGGTCTGAGTCGAAGACGAAACCGGTCTTCCATTTTCCTTTTTTGCCGGTCTTGGAAACTTGCTGGGTGAGCTCGAGGGCGGCCTCAAAAGGACGGTTGAAGCGGGAGACGAAGCCGTCACGTTGTTCGAGGAATTTCGTGGTGAAGAGAGTGGTCGCTTCTTCCTCGGTGAGGAGTCGTCCGGCGATGTATTTGGAGATGCGGAATCCGCAATCGGGCTCACGACATTCGTAGGTGGCATCAGTTTGCTTGAGCTCGGGGGCGTTGCAGTTCGGGCAGGGACACTTGAGATCGGGAAATGGCTTGGAGATGACCTGCTCGTAGTGGCCACGTGCTTTTTGAACGACGCTCTCGGTGAACTTTTTGATCTCGTTCATGAAGGTGTCACGAGCGAGTTCTCCTTTCTCCATTTGGTGAAGTTTGGCCTCCCAGTCGCCGGTCATTTCGGGGCTGGTGAGCGGTTTGACGTCCATTTCCTGGAGGAGGTCAATGAGGCGGACTCCTTTGCCGGTGGCGATAAGTTCGCGGCCGTCACGGGTGATGTATTTTTGGCGAATGAGCCCTTCAATGGTGGCGGCGCGGGTGGCGGGGGTGCCAAGTCCACGCTCGGACATCGCTTCGCGGAGGGCATCGTCATCGACAAGTTTTCCGGCTCCTTCCATGGCGGAGAGGAGGGTGGATTCAGTGTAGCGGGCAGGAGGGTTGGTCTCCTTTTCGATCATCTCGATGTGGACGGCCTTGGCGTCTTCGCCGTCTTGCACAACGCAGAGCTCGTCTTTGCCAGCTCCGACACCGGGCTTGCGCCCGTAGACGGAGAGCCAGCCGGGGACGACCAGGATCTTGCCGTCGGTGCGGAAGGTGTCCTTCTCAGCCCCGTGATCAATGGTGGTGAGTCGCTTGGTGACCTCGAACTCGGCGTGAGGGAAGAAGACGGCTAGGAAGCGCTTCACGATCATGTCGTAAAGTTTGGCGGCGGGCTCATCGAGTTTGACAACGCGACCGGTGGGGATGATCGCGAAGTGATCGGAGACCTTGGCGTTGTTAAAAATGCGCTTTTGGAATTGCAGGCGGTCGTTCTTGAGCGCGTCCTTGGCCCAGTCGGCGAGGCCGGAACTCGACTGTGAAAGGTCTGTGACGATTTGCTTCACGTTCGCCATGTAGTCCTCGGGGAGGTAGCGGGAATCGGTTCGGGGATAGGTGATCATCTTGTGACGCTCATAAAGCGTCTGGGCGAGACCGAGGGTGTTCTTGGCGGTAAAAGGAGCTTCCCGCTGGAGGGTGGTGAGGTCGTAAAGCTGGGGGGCAATTTGTTTGGTGGGTTTTTTCTCCTCGGAGACGATGCCGGTTTTCCCCTGACAGCGATCGGCGATGAGCTTGGCCCTTTCCTTGTCCCAAATTCGCTCGGCACGTCCGTGGGGATTGGTTTCGTCCTTTTTAAAGTCGAGATCGACCCATTTGCCTTCGTATTCTCCGGCGGCGACGCCAAAGGTTCCGTGGACCTCGGCGTAAGGGGTCGCGGTGAAGGCTGCAATCTCCTTTTCGCGCTTGGCGAGGATGGCGAGGGTGGGAGTCTGGACACGACCGGCGGCGGTGATATTGAAGCCACCGTGGCGGGAGCGGAAGCAGGTAAGGGCACGGGTCGAGTTGAGACCGACGAGCCAGTCGGACTCCGAGCGGCACTTGGCGGCGTCGGAGAGATTGGACATTTCCTCGCCTTTGCGGAGGTTTTCCCAGGCTTCTTGAATGGCTCCGGTAGTCATCGATTGCATCCAGAGGCGTTTCACGGGCTTGTTAATTTTCCCGTAGTCCATGATGTATTGAAAGATGAGCTCACCTTCGCGGCCGGCATCGCAAGCGTTCACGATCTCGGTGACGTCCTTCTTGCGGGCGAGTGAGAGGACGTGCTTCAGGCGGCCTTCGGATTGCTCGATGGGCTGGAGCGCGAAGTCGGATGGGATGGCGGGGAGGACATCGAACTTCCAGGGAAGGTTCTTGCCGTTGGGGCCGGTGGGCATTTTGAGCTCGATGAGGTGGCCGACCGCCGAGGTGATCATGGCCTTATCGTTCTCGAAATACTGGGCATCGCGGGACTTTCCCTTCTTGGTGAATTTGCCAAGAGTTTTGGCGAGGGCTTTGGAGAGATCTGTCGCAACAGAGGGCTTCTCGGCGATGATGAGAGTTTTGGACACGAGGCGGACTTAGGCGGTGAAGGGGGGGGATGGGAAGAAATTTCTTTTGAAGCGGGATGTTTCCGAAGGAAGAATCTCTCTGTGATTGGTGTTCGGGAAGCTGGGATTATTTTGATGGTAGCAGATTTGCTTCCTCTTTCATTGGAGCGCCTGGTGGCCTGGAGCGATGACCGGATCAGGGGTTCAGAGAATCCCGATTATTGGCTCATCGAGATATCGATGGCGCTTGTTTTGGAGGATGCCTTGGGGAGCTTGAGAGGGATTGCTTCCGGGAAGACGGAATCGACGGAGCATCGAATCGCCATCGTGATTGAAGGTTGGCGGAGTGGTTTGGTGCCATTGGACGAATCGCTTTGGAAGCTTTGGCGGGTCTGGCAGGGGCCACGCTATGAATACAAGACGGAAGGGTTTTCAGAAGAATTCAAAGGCCTTTTGATAGCTTGGGACCAGACCGATGACCGTATTCCGGAGGAAATTCAGCAGGAGACGGTATCATCGTTTGAGAAATTTCATGAGGATCACCGGGAAGTCTGTGAGGAAGTGAGGCCCTTCGTTTCGATGGCTCAGGCAGGCTCCCATGTCCTTTAAAATGAGGCTTTTGCCTCGATTTTACCGTTTGCGGGTGAAGCGCTGGCCGGGGAGAGTTTGCACGAGCTTGCGAAGTTCCATCTTCATCAGGATGACCGAAACCTGGTGGGCGGGGAGGCTGGTTTTTTCGATGACTTCGTCGACTGATTGGTCGCTGCCGCTGAGGGCCTTCAAGACGGCGTTTTCCTCGGGGCTGAGGTCGACGAAGTTTTCGATGGGCCTTGGTTCTTCGTCGCTGGGTGTTGAGAAATTGAGGTGCGAGAAGTCCTCGAGAATCTGTGATCCATCGGTGACGAGGGTGGCCCCTTCACGGATCAAATCATGGCAGCCGCCGGAGGTGGGGCGGTCGATGGGGCCCGGGACGGCGTAGATTTGGCGACCTGCTTCGAGTGCGAAATTCGCGGTGATAAGCGAACCGGAGCGGCTGGGGCATTCCACGACAAGAAGGGCGCGGGACCAGTGGGCGACGATGCGGTTTCGTTGCGGAAAGGTTTTCCTGTCGGGCGAGGTTTGGAGCGGGAATTCCGAGATAATGGCGCCGTGGCCATCCGCGATTTTTTCGGCGAGAGCCAGGTTCTCCGGCGGGTAGACTTGCATCAGGCCGGAGCCGAGAACTCCAATGGTGCGACCTTTGGCGGCGAGGGCTCCTTCGTGTGCGGCGGTATCGATGCCACGGGCGAGACCCGAGATGACGGTGAGTCCGGCACCGGCGAGTTGGAAGGCGAATTTGCGGGCCGCTTCACGACCGTAATGAGTGAGTTTGCGAGAGCCGACGATGCCAACGGAATGGAGGTCCTTTTCCTGAAGGTCGCCCCAAACGTAGAGAACCACGGGAGCATCGAAGGCATCCCGCAGGGCGGCGGGATAGTCTTCGTCCTCCTGGGTGAGGATCTGGATGTTGCGCTCTCTGGCGAGTGCGACTTCGGCGGCGGGATCGGTGTGGTCCTGCCATTCGTTGATGAGCTTGGCGGCTTCGGGGCCGATTCCCTGGACTCTTTGCAAGGAAGAACTGCTCTGTTTGAGAACGCTTTCGGCGGTGCCAAAGCTTTCGAGAAGGCGACGGATTTTGACCGGGCCGGTGACAGGGAGTTGATTGAGGGCAATAAGCGCTTCTACTTCAGTCATTGGGGGTTTTCCATTGTGCGAGTTGTTCCGGAAAAGAACAATCGGCGCAATCGCTGAGATCTTCGAGGCAAAAATCCTGATAAACCTGAAGAAGGGCTTGATGTTGCCACGCGAATTTTAAATGTGGCTTTGCGGCTGCAATAGAACCGAAGAGTCGTTCGCAGCAGCGTTTCACTTTTTGATTGGGGACGCCCGCCCGAACTTTTTCGAACTCTTCCCAGTGATCGGGGTGGAGCGGGTAGAGGGTATTGATGAGGAATTCCTCGAGGCGGGATTTGCCGATGAGCTTGATAGACCGCTCGGTGTGGGTTGAGAGCAGGGTGTGGTGATGGTCCCAAAATGGCTCGCTCAATTCGGTGAGAGCTTTCCCGAGGCTCTTAAAAGGCGGGGATTGTTGCGCGAGCTTCGAGAGAGCGGGCCACTGCAGGGCGGCAGTGGCGAGAGCGGCCAGGCGGCGCTGGGGGTGGTTGCCGGGGCGGGTGGCCCTGGTGGACCAGGCGGGGGTGCGGTTTTCCGGGAATTCGTAATCGAGGCGGTGCTTCCACCAACGGGTCCAGAGATCCTCGAGCCATTCGCGGGAGTCGCGGGGAGCGGCCTCGTGGAGGGTGGGTGAGAGAAAGCCTGCAGTGCCGAAGATGATGGCTTCGCGATCTTCGGGCGTGTGCTTGAGAAGTTTTTTGATGGGAAGGCGTTGGGCCAGAAGACGCATCGGGAGACGATTGGCGGAAAAGCCGAGGGCATCGGCAAGGGCTTCCCAGAGAGCCTGGGAAAAGCCGTGTAGTTGGGCGGTTTGTTCGAAGCGGGTGGCTTTGAGTTGAGCCCGATGTTTGGCGGACTCGCGCAGGAGGGAGGCCGCGTCGCCAGCAGGCATTTGAGCCAGTGGTTGGAGGCAGCGACCGGGCCGGGCGAGGGCTTGGGAGAGGCGGGGACGGCCCAGGGCGGAATTGACCTCGCCGGGTGAGAGAATAATGCGGGGGACGTCGCGATGGTCCGATGTGCGGGTGAAAAAGGTCGGACCTGAATCGTGAAGAACGATGTGGAGGATGACCTTGTTGAAGTGCGGAGATTCGTTGTGTCCGTGGAGTTCCCAATTTCGCGAATCGAGATCGAGTTCGATGGGTCCGTGGCGGGTTTCGCCATCGATCTCTACCGTCGCGTTGATGAAGTCCGGGCCGGCGCCGCGATTCCACTCGCCGGGCGAAATGATGGAAATTTTTTGGCCGTGATTGGATTGATGGTCGCGTGAAAAATATCCGGCGAACCAGCGCGACTGGACCTCGATTTCATCGAAGCCCGGGGGCGCATTATTCTCTGCAAGCAAGTTGGCTTCGGTCGCTGTGACCTCAAGCAGGCGCTGATATGTCATGCTTACTTTTTTGGCTTGGTGGGCGGAGGAGCGGGCGGATCGAGGATGGTGAGCAATCCATCGATGGCTTTCACTTCGGGGATGTCTTTGTAAGCTGTTTTCGCTTGTTTTAAGATGGCGATGGCGGCCGGGATTTTCTTGCGTCGGCGCTCGAGTTCGACGAGGTGAAGATCCTGGCGAAGCTTGTCGGCGGGATCGGAGAAGAGTTCCTTTGCTCGTTTGAAGCCCATTGCGGCCTGTTCGCTGTTTCCTCCTTCGAGGGTATGGAACGCGATCATTTCATAGATGGTGCCACTCTTGGTTTTTTCGGCGGCCTTGATTAATTCAGCGAGGCGAACCTTGGGGTCGGGGAACTTGGTCTGTGCGTAGCGAATGAGCTTATAGTCGCGATCTTTCACCATGGCGTCGGTGCGCACGGTTGTGGTTTTGAATGGGCGGTAAAGCGGGTCGCCAACGACGATGTTTTGCCAGGAAACAACGTTGACCGACATGTAGGCGGCTTCCACCAGCGAGTAACCTTTGAGGAGACGATCGTAGAAAATATCAAAACGGTGGGTCAGTCCGAGGTAGGGTTCCCAGACGTTGCCAAGAGTCGCGGCGGCACCACGGTCGATCAGTCCGACGCTCCAGTTTTTGGCCGGATTCAAGAGTTGGGCGCCGCTAAACGAGTGGAGGTGGACCGCGATGGCTCCTTTTTGAAACTTCATCTTTTCGTTAAGAAAGGGGCCGTTGCGATGCTGGGTGTACCACCCGAAATAGACGGCAGCATCGCGCATGGGATAGTTCGTGACAAAGGTGTTTTTCATCCGATCCACGATTGTCGGAGTGGCGGAGTTGATGGAGGCTTTGGCAATATTTTCGATCCAGTCATCACCGAGTTTATAGTTGGCACCGCGGGTCCAGAGATCGAGGTAGGTCATGCCCCAGAGACCTTCTTTTTCGACATCGAGGGCATCGAGAATCATGCGTTTGCAGTGATCATAGGTATTGGCGTCGACCCGACCGACCATCACCATGAATTGAGCGGGGTTGGTGGCAGCGGAGATCTCTTTGTTGAAACAAGGATTGGGAATGGCCCCGCCAATGGGGTGACCGATTGCGCCCATGATGCTGAGCTCCGAGTCGATGGAGGCCTCATTTTGTTTCTTAAATTGGCGGGTCGCGGATTCCTCGTTTTTTGGGATCGGTCCACGACTGATTCTAAGTGGCATTCCTTTCATCAGAGCAATGCAGCGGATCCTTGTTTGGAGCGGGACGGAGTTGCCGTTCTGGTCTTTGCCGAGTTTCCACCATTGGTTCTCGGTAAATTTTTTGACCAAGGGTTGGCGAATGGTGGTTTCGTAAGTCTTGCGATCAATGCTCGCCTTTTCGGTGACTTCGAGACCAATCATGTTGGTCGCGGGGATGCGGCGATTGAGCGCGTAAAACTCGGCGAGTTCTTTAGATTCCGGAATGCTGGAATTGTAGACGACAACGACCTGGCCCGGGAGGAGCGGAACCGGATTTGAGAAAGCAGGAAGGCAGAGGAGGAGAAAAAAGAGGTGGCGCAAGGTCATGGTTTTAAAATGTAAGGTTCAATCCGTCGTAGGCCAGGGAAACCCGGGGGGGCAGAGCCCGATTGGTTTCCTCCCAGGCTAATTCGTGGGAGAGATGAGTGAGGTAGGATTGGCGGGGTTTCAGTAATTCAATGGCAGACAAGGCTTCAGCGACGGTCATGTGAGTGTGATGTTCTTCGTGCCGGAGAGCATCAATGACGAGGGTGTCGAGACCGTGGAGGAGGGAAAGCGACTTTTCCGGGATCACTTTGACATCCGGCAGATAGGCGAGTGATCCGATGGAAGGGTGGTCAAAGCGGAAGCCTTGGGTGCGAACCCAGCCGTGTTCAACCTCAATCGGCGTGATTTTGAGCCCGTTGAAGTCGAATGGATCTTCGATTTCGTGCGGTTCCGGACGGACATAGCCGGGTTGGTGATCGGCGACTGAGAAGGCCCAGGGATACATGCGGGCAAGGCCGGCCAGGGTTTCGGGTGAGCCGTAGAGTGGGAGGGGGGCGTCCCGCCGCCAGCAAAAGGCACGGAGTTCGTCGAAGCCCGCGACGTGGTCGAGATGCTCGTGAGTGTAAAGGACCGCATCAACTGCAGTAAGCTGTTCCCGCAGGGCCTGTTGTCGAAGATCGGGACCGCTGTCAACAAGGAGACGGCCCCACGGTCCTTCAAAAAAAACCGAGCTGCGGGAGCGATCATCGTGAGGGTGGTCGGAGCGGCAAACGTCGCAGGAGCAACCGATGACGGGGACTCCCACCGAGGTGGAAGTGCCGAGAAAGAGGAAGCGGGAGGTTGATCCGTTGCGAGTCATCGTTGCGTTGTTGGAGGAGAGTTGCATAATCCCCCTGTCACCGCAAAAACGAATGCTTACCCTTCTGAAGATCCGCAATCTGGCCCTTGTTGAACGTCTCGAGTGGGACCTTGGTGGAGGCTTGGTCGGCGTGACCGGGGAAACCGGTGCCGGAAAGTCGGTCATTGTGGGCGCGCTGAAGTTGGTTTTAGGCGAACGCGCCCACAAAGGCCTGATCCGTACCGGAGAAGATCAATGCACGGTTGAGGCCATTTTTCAGCTTTCGGATTCCACGGTGATTGATGCTATTTTGGATGAAGTTGGTTTGGACCTCTGCGAGGAAAACGAGCTCATCATTCGTCGCGTGGTTGGAACTTCGTCGAATAAACAGTTCGTCAACAACGGAGCTGCGACTTTGGGAGTATTGAAGAAAATTGGTCAACACCTGGTCGATCTTCACGGACCTCATGATCACCAATCCCTGCTTTCACCCGAAAGACAACTCGCCTTGCTGGACGCCTATGGTGCGGCAGGGAGAGAGGTGAAGGCCTATCGCGAGAGTTGGGCTGCCTGGCGCGGCGCGAGTGAGGAATATGAAGCGGCGCGTGCGCAGCGCGAGATCAGTGATCAGGAGAAGGAATTGCTTCGATTTCAGGTGGAGGAAATTGACTCGGCGGAAATTAAAGCGGGGGAAGAGGAGGATCTGGAGGAGCGTTATCGGCGGACCAGCAATGCCAACCGGCTGGGTGAGTTGGCTGGCAAGGCGGTTAATTTGATCAACGAGACAGTTGCGCCGGGGCTGGAGGATCTTCAGCGGGTGACTTCCGAGTTGCGGAAGATTGATCCGGCGATTGCTGATTTGGCGGAGGAGGTTGAGAGTTCGGTGGTTCAGATGCAGGAGCTTGAGCGGAGCGTTGTCGACTATCTCGACGAGCTTGAGATCGATCCTTCCGAGGTGCAGGAGGTCGAGGAGCGCTTTAATTTGGTCGAATCTCTTAAGCGGAAATATGGACCGACATTGCAGGACGCGCTGGATCACGCCGAGGATGCCCGGCAAAAGTTGGAGGGATCGGATAATCGCGAGGAGTTTCTGGCACGGCTCAAGCAGGATGTGGATCAGGCCTTGAAGAAATTGCGGGCGGCGGCAAGGAAGATTAGCTCAAAGCGCAAGAAGCATGCTCCGGCTTTGGCGGAAGAAGTGCGAGGGCATTTGGTGGATTTGGGATTCAAGCAAGCGGAGTTTGAGGTGCAATTAAAGTCTCGCGAGGAACCGGGGGCTTTTGGATTGGAAGATGTTGAGTATCTCTTTGGGCCAAACCCTGGCGAGCCTTTAAAACCGCTGAGGCAGGTCGCTTCGAGCGGCGAGATTTCGAGGGTTATGCTCGCGGTGAAGAATGCGCTCGCCGATCAGGATTCGACTCCTCTGATGGTCTTCGATGAGATCGATGCGAATGTGGGTGGAGAGATCGCCCGGGCCGTGGGTGAGAAAATGGCAAGTCTGGGAGAGCGACACCAAGTGGTTGCGATCACCCACTTCCCGCAGGTCGCCGCTGTGGCGCATCAGCACTTTCTTGTGGAAAAACGTGTGGAAGGCGGACGTTCCCTTTCCTCACTGACCGAAGTGACGGGAGAGACGCGGATTGATGAACTGGTGAGAATGTTGGGCGGGGGAGGAACCCAGGCCCGGGAGATGGCGAAGTCGCTGTTAAAGTAGGATATCTGTGATGAATAAACCGATCATTGGAAGGCGTGAGTGGTTCAGTATTCCCGAGCATGGGGTTGATTGGGTTCGTGGGAAAATTGATACCGGGGCCCGGAGTTCATCGCTTCATGCCACTGACATCGAGCCCTTCGAAAGAAACGGAGCCGAATGGGTGCGTTTCAATACGATCGACGAGTTGGAATGCGAGGCCCCGGTGGTTTTTGTGAAACGGGTAAAGAGCTCGAACGGCATTTTGTCCAAGCGCTACTTCATCGAAATTACGGCACAGACGCTGGACGACGAGGAGCACGAGCTTCTCGTGAGTCTGGCTTCACGAGCTTCGATGAAATGCCCGTTGCTCCTTGGTCGGCGGGCGTTGACACGGTTTTTGGTCGATTGCAGCCGGAGCCACCTGCTGGGTAAGTTTTAGACCAATGGACTGAGGCGGAAGCGTGGAGCCACGAAAAAGCCCGGCAACAGCGCTTTCGAAACCCCAGGAGGCTGATCACTGTTTTCGAGTAAGGAGACGAAGACTTTTGGCTGATCAATCCCGCTCAGGCGATACTGCTTAGCCCATTCTTCTGTCCAACCAGGCTGTCTCCTCATAATACCGGCAACTTCCTCATACGATTGATCAATTTCGTGGAGGAACCCGACGGGCTGGAGACACCTCTTCCGAGGACCCCATAGCACGCAAAAAGCCTCGATCCTATTAGGAGGGAAGCCACCGGGAAACTGCTCTTGTCTTTCTTTCCAAGACGTCCGGGTTGCAGATCGCGCACACGTCCAAACTTAATGAAATCTTCCACGCTCTACAACGGGTTAGCCCAGGTGAAGTGTCTTTGTGCTGGAGTTGAGAGGGGCTTTTGCTCATTTGTGGCCCATGAAAGTTTCATATAAGACGGTCTCCGCGAAGGTGACCAAGACGGATCTATTGGTGGTTCTTTTGCCAGAAGGCAGGAAGCCAAAGCTGCCGGGAGGGGTGTCGATTCCCAAGAGTGTCGCCGCTTCGTTTTCGGGGAAGAGCCGGGAGACCCGCTTTACGGATGCGATCGACGGTCCGGCGGAGCGAGTGCTGTTGATTGGGCTGGGAGAGGGGACGTCGTTTGATCTGGAGACAGTGAGACGGGCGGCGGCGATTGCGGCGCAGAAAGCGGAGAAGACCGATGCGGCTTCGGTGACTTTTTGGGTCGATCTCAAGCTTGGGAAATCCGCCCAAGATTTTGGCCAGGCTTTGGGGGAAGGCCTGACGATGGGCGCTTATCAATTGGTGGACTTCAAAAGTTCGCCCAAGAAAAGGTCATTGAAGAAGGTGGTTATCCAGGCGTCGAAAGAGATTACAAGCGGGGCCAAGATCGGTGAAATTGTGGGTGGCGGGAACACTCTTGCGCGTCGCTTGCAGGATACCCCGGCGAACATGATGCGTCCCAAGGATATGGTTGCGGAGGCTCGTAAGATTGCGAAAGGGTCTGCGAGGATTAGCGTGAAGGCTCTGGATGAAAAGGCGATGGAGAAGCTCGGGATGGGTTCTTTGTTGTCGGTTTCGCGCGGTTCTTCCGAGCCGGCATATTTGATCCACCTCGTTTACAAGCCCACCAAAAAAGCTAAGCGGAAGATCTGCCTGGTGGGCAAAGGTCTCACTTTTGATTCGGGCGGTATCAGCATCAAGCCATCGGCCCGGATGGACGAGATGAAATATGATATGTCGGGTGGAGCAGCAGTCCTGGGGACTTTTCATGCTCTTGCCGGATTGCATCCCGAGGTGGAAGTTCACGGGCTTGTTCCGACCTCGGAAAACATGCCTGATGCCATGTCCGTGAAACCGGGCGATGTGGTCACGGCAAGCAATGGCCTCACGATTGAAGTTCTCAATACCGACGCCGAGGGGCGTTTAATTCTGGCGGATGCGCTGGCCTATGCCGGGAAGACAATTAAGCCGGATGCCATGATTGATTTGGCCACTTTGACCGGTGCGGTCGTGGTGGCTCTCGGTCACGAATTGACCGGAGTGATGGGGAATGATGAAGCGCTGTCAGATGCCCTCGTGGCTTCCGGTAAGACGACCGGTGAGCTTGTTTGGCCGCTTCCCATTATTGATTTTCACAAGGAGGATATGAAGGGGTCGGTGGGCGACCTGAAAAATATCGGCAGTCCTTCCACGGGAGCCGGATCGTGTACTGCGGGTGCTTTTCTCTCGAACTTTGTTGGCGAGATTCCCTGGGCCCACCTCGATATTGCCGGGACGGCCTGGGGGGCAACGAATCGGGATTACCAGGGTGGGTCGGCGGGAACCGGAGTCGGAGTACGGCTTTTGTTGGATTACCTGATGAAGCAGGCGTAGTTTGTTGACTTTGGCTAAAAAAAGAAACCCGCCGGATCGCTTGAAAACGATCGAGCGGGTGGTTCCTCTAAAGTCGATCTTTACCGACGGGGTGGTCGTGGGCCACCACCTTGGGGAGGTCCACCCTGTCCGCCGTGGGGAGGTCCGCCTCGTCCGCCTCCCGGAGGACCTTTGCGTTGTCGGTCCTCCTTGGACTCGAGGCCGGATTCTTCCTGAGAGAGTTTTCCGTCACCATCTTTGTCGAGAGCGGTCAGCGACTTGACGGCGTTTGCGATCTCCTCTTTCGAAAGCTCTCCGTCTTTGTTGGTGTCAAGAGCCTCGAGGAGTGGCGATTTTGGTGGTTTTGGGGGAGCTGGTTGCTGGCCTTCTCCGTCCTTTTCCTTGCGGCGCTGGCGGCGGCTCTTTTTAGGTTCCTCCGGTTTTAGTTCATCGGCACTGATCGTGTCGTCATCGTTCTCGTCAAGTTTGAGCAGGGCTTTGGCAGCGCGTTTGATCTCACCGGCCGAGAGTTTTCCATCTTCATTTCTGTCGAGAAGTGCGGTGAGGGGATCGACCGGTGGAGGTCCGCCGGGACCACCCGGGCCACCGGGACCTTGGGCTGAAAGTGCGAACGGGAAGGCTGAAAGTGCCGCAACGAGGAGTTTGGTGATTTTCATAACATCGCGACCGTATCCGAATGGAAATGAACCTAAGATGAACGGTCGCTTATAATTGTTTGATGAGGACCGGAATGAGGCGCTGTCGGGTGTGCCGCAGATTGACGAGGCAGGGGACGTTTGAGGCGAAAGCGTAGGCCATAATGACAAGATTGGCCGGGAACGGGTTCCAGGCAATGAAGGCGGTGATCAGGATCCACTGGACCCAGTGGGAGAATTCGCCGCGGCGGGTTTCGAGGATGAACTTGCGGAGGTAGTCGGGTTCGGTGGATTGGAGCTTCTTTTTTGGGAAGCCGTTAAACCAGGGTGCGCCATCGGGAAGGAGATGTTTCCAGCGTCGGATGAAAAAGTATTTTTCGTAGAAGTCGTTTGGCTTTGGGGCGACGGCAGGGAACGGGCGGATGAAACGGCGGTCGGCAAATTGCTCAAACAACCAGGCGATCGCCAGATGAACAGCGGGGATGCCAAGGCAATTGAGCAGCGTGATGGTGACGTTGGAGAATTCGAGCCACATGGTGAACGGTCAGTCGATGGTGCGACCTTTCCAGGTGGTTTTCACGCCTTTCTTTTGATCGAGGAGCGCCTTGAAAAAGAGAGATTGATAGAACAAGAGCGGAATCGGGAAGAAGAGCGCGGTGAGGATCGAAAAATTCCCGGCCATGCGGAAGCAGAAGTATGACAGCAATCCGTAGCCGAGGGAGCAAAGGAGGGTGACCTTGAGAAACGCTTCGTCTGCAACGGGCATGAGGTTGAAGGAAACGAGGAGCATCATTCCGCCACTGAGCCAGAGCGAGGTCGTTAACAGGGCGCGTTTGGGGGACTGGGCGGCACCTGCGAGAAAGCCTTTCTTCCAGCTGTTGATGAGTTGGCCGGGGCCGTGAGGGAACATGCGCATCTCGATGGCTCCTTTTCCGAGATAGAGATGCACGTCGATTTCTCGCGATTTGAGTCGCTGGGCGAATTGGAAGTTTTCGAGGATCTCGTCTTTGACCGCTTCGTGGCCTCCCGCTTTCCGGTAGTGGTCGCGGTGGATGAGCAGGACCTGTCCAAAGAGGGTGCATTGAGGCGACGGGGTGGCGGCGAAGGCGTCGACTCCTGAGAGTGTGATGGCATTGAAGAAGGCGGAGAGTTGCTCGTAGGGGCGTCGTACTCTGTGGTAGGGGCAGATGGAATGAGTGGCCTTTTGGGACGTGAGGCCGGCGATTGTGGCAAGGCTGTTCTCGAGAAGGACGGTGTCGGCGTCGAGGTAGAGGAACCACTCGCCGGAGGCGGCTTCGGCTCCTTGTTGACAGGCCCAGGTTTTCCCTTTCCAGCCCTTGGGCATTTCTTGTCCTGCAATGACAGTGGCGCCTGAGTCCCGGGCGACCTCTGCGGTGCGGTCGGTTGACTGGTCGTCAATGACGAGGATTTCCAGCGGTTGGGTGCTTTGAGATCGAATAGAGGCGAGGAGGACCGCGATGTTTTTTTCTTCGTCGCGGGCGGGAATGATGATGGAGATTTTTCCAGCGTCGGCTGTTGCTGATGGCAGGTAGCGGGGGCGGGCGAGAGAGAAGAGTATCGCGAGCGAGATCAGGAGAGCGATGACAGGGAGGGCGACGAGCATCTCTTTCGGTGGGTGTTCACAAGCGGGGCGCTCGTGCTACGAAATGGGGTGCCGGGCGATGATTCGATCGGCGCAGTTTTGCCCTGAAAGAATGACCATGGGCATGCCTCCGCCCGGATTGGTGCTGCCTCCGGTGAAGTAGAGGTTGTTGTATTTGGTCGAAGTTTTGGGAGCCTTGAACCCGTAGTTTCGCTTCCAGTCCGTTACGACGCCGTAAATCGAACCACGGTTGGAGCGATACATCCTTTCGATATCGACGGGGGTGAGGAGGTCTTCGACGACGATGCTTTCGCGGAGTCCTTTGATGCCGCATCGCTCCATCTTGTCGAGGCAGCGTTCCTTCAGGGCGACGTAGTCTTCGTGAGTGATGCCCGAGTCTTTGCTGAGGGGAGGAATGTGGGGAAGGATCTTGATGTTATCGCCCCCTTCGGGAGCTTTGGAGGGGTCAGTCCGGGTTGGGGCGACGACGTAGAGAGTTGGATCCTCGGGGAGTTCCTGTTTTTCGAAAACCGTTTTGAAGTGCTTGTGCTGGTTCTCCGAAAAGAAAAAGTTGTGGTGGGCAAGCTGGGGGAATGGTTTGTCGGTCCCGAGGTGAAGGACGATTCCGGAGCAGGCCGGGGCAAATTTTTTATCGAGCTTTTCGGTGAAGGCTTGCGGTTCGTTCAGGAGTTTTTGATAGGCCGGAATGACCTCCATGTTGCTTACGATGATGTCGGCCTGATGCGAGGTGCCATCGGCGAGATTGACCGAAGTCACTTTCTTGCCTTCCTTTCCGATGTTTTGAACGTCGGCATTGAGGTGGACGGGGATGTCCATTTCCTCCATCAGTTTTCCGAGGCCAGTGGCCAGTTGATACATGCCGCCCCGGACATACCAGAGACCGTAGTCAAACTGGATGATGGGCATGAGGTTCATGTAGCCGGGTGCCTGAAGAGCCGATGACCCGACATACTTAATGAAGTATTCAAAAATCATGCGGAGCTTGGGGTCGGTCAGACGTTCTGCGATCGACTCTGCCATGGTCGAGCTGTAGTCGATCTTCCCACCCATCAAGCTGAATTTGTAGTGCTTGATAAACTCCCAGAGGTTATCGAGACCTTTTTCAAAGTAGCCTCCGTTGACGACGTCGTATTGTTTACGTCCATAGTCGAGGAAGCTCTGAAATTCCGCCCAGTGTTTTTCGAGGTCTCCGGGGAGCTTGCCAAGCTCGGCCCTCATGGGTTCGTCTTCCTGATAGAGGTCGATGGCCGGTCCGTCTTCGAAGAAGTTGCGCCAGTGGGGTGTGACGGCGTCGAGTTGGACGTAGTCGTCCATATTTTTTCCGGCGCGTTCGAAAAGGTCGCGGAAGAACTGAGGGAGGGTGAAAATGGAAGGGCCAAGGTCGAAAGTGTAGCCGTCCTTTTCGAGCAGGTTGAGTTTTCCGCCAATCCGTTCGTTCTTTTCAAAGACCTCGACCTGGTAGCCGGCGGCACGAAGAGAGATGGCGGCGGAGAGACCACCGAGGCCGGCTCCGATTATTGCAACCTTTGAATTTTTCACGTGCGCTCATTTTCGTTGGGACTCTTCTCTTGTCAACACGGTCAACCATTTTAGTTTGAAGGCGGGATGATGGAAGATGCGAAGATTTTAGTCAGGGATTCATGGGAGATCTTCGCCTCTGGTTTGGCTCCGAGGTTGGAGCAACGGCAGGTGGTGCTGAAGAAGCTCGAGTCGGTCCTGATTGCGAAGCAGGAGGAGATCCTCGCTGCGCTGGCAGCCGATCTTGGAAAACCGGGGATGGAGGCGTATTTGAGCGAGTATTATTTCCTGCTTCAGGAATTACGTTTGGTGAGGAAGAAAATGAAGAGTTGGCTGAAGAAGAAGCGGGTGGGGTCGCCATTTTACTTTCAGCCGTGCCGAAGTTGGATCGAGAGGAAGCCGTTTGGAGTGGTATTGGTGATGGCGCCGTGGAATTACCCTTTTCAACTTTCTCTGAGCCCCGTGATCGCCGCGGTCGCGGCAGGAAACCTGGTGGTTCTCAAGCCATCCGAAATGGCGACGGAAAGCGAACGGGTCATTGGTGAGATTATTGAAGAGGCCTTCGACGGACTGGTTCGGGTGGTGACAGGCGGGCCCGAGGTGGCGCAGAGCCTTTTGGAGGAAGACTTTGATTTCATCTTTTTTACCGGGAGCACGCGGGTGGGACGTGAAGTGGCAGTGAAAGCGGCGGAAACTTTGACGCCTACCTTGATGGAGTTGGGTGGGAAGTGTCCCTGTGTGGTGGATGAAGGAGTGGACTTAAAGGTGGCAGCGCGCCGAATTCTTGCGGGGAAATTTTTCAATGCGGGGCAGACCTGTTTTGCTCCGGACTTTGTGGTGGTTGCGGAGTCGATGAGGAGTGCCTTCGTGAAAGCCTGTGAGGAGGTGATGGCTGAAGTTCCTTGGGCTGATGAAATGGCGAGGATTATTTCGAGGAAACACTTCGAGCGGATTCGGGGGGCGCTTGATGGCACCGAACTGATCTTCGGAGAAGACGATGGCGACAGTTGTTTTTTGGCGCCCAGGGTGATCCCGAATGCCAACTGGGATCATCCGGCGATGAAGGAGGAGATCTTTGGGCCGGTACTGCCGGTGTTGGGTTATTCCGACGAGCCGGGATTGATGGCTCCGCTCGCGGAGATGGAGAATCCCCTGGCGGTTTATTGTTTCTCAAAGCGTAACGATTTCGTGGACAAGGTGGCGACCGCGCTGCCTTCGGGGTCGCTCTGTGTGAATGATACGATGAAGCAATTCTCGCAGCTCAAGTTGCCGCTGGGTGGGGTGGGGAAGAGTGGTTACGGGAGATATCGGGGGCGCCATGGGGTGGAGGCATTCAGCTATGAAAAATCAGTGGCCAAACGCTACTATTTTGGGCGGGACTTCTTCGAAATGCTTCCCCCATATGAGAAGGCTTTCAACTGGATGCGCAAGTTCCTGAAATAAGATTTTCAGCTCACGGTTTTCTCCAGAATTCCGGTGGCAAAGTCGACGCGCCCGCGCTTGGTCCCATAGTTCTTGTCAATGAGATTGGCGGTGATGCGGGCGCTTTCGTAAATGGTGGGAAGTCCGCTGCCGGGGTGGGTTCCGCCGCCGACAAGGTAGAGGTTGTCAAAGCCCTTGAGCTTATTTTGCGGGCGGAAGTGGAGCATCTGGTTCAAGGTGTGGGCGAGATTGAAGGTGGCGCCGATGAAGATGTTCGCGTCTTCCCAGCTCTTTGGGGTGAGGACCTTTTTTTCTACGATGTGATCGCGGAGGTCCTTCATGTTGGTCTTCTCGATCATGCGATCGATGATCTGCTCGGCGTAAGCCTCTTTTTCGGCTTCCCAGTCGTGACCGTGGCGGGTGTTGACGGCCGGGACGAGGAGGTAGAGTTGGGAGTGTCCGGGAGGGGCGACGGTAGGGTCGGTGATGCTCGAGTTCCGGATGTAGATCGACATGTCCTTCGAAATCGTCCTGCCCTCGAGGACCTCTTGCAGGTTGCGATGGTAATCGTCCGCGAAGATGATGTGGTGGTGGGGTTGGTCCTCGTAGAGTTTATCGACTCCGAGATAGAGCATGAAGGTGGAGCAGGAGTATTTTTTCTTGAGGAGTTCTTCGCGGGACTTCTTCTTCTCACCGAAGATCGTGCTGCGCGCGTGGGCGTAGTCGGCGTTGACAATGAGTTGGTCGCACGAGAGAACCTGGCCGTTGATGAGCTCCACTTTGGCCGCTGTTTTGCCAACATACTTGATTTCCCTGACCTCGGAATTGAAGCGGATTTCGCCGCCCTCCTCTTCCACCACCCGGGCCATGCTTTCAGAGATTTCCGAGAGGCCGCCCTGGGTGTGGTAGATCCCGTGTTCGTATTCGATGTAGGAAAGAATGCTGAAGAGCCCGGGGCATTTCCAGGGGGACATTCCGAGGTATTTCGCCTGGAAGGTGAAGGCGAGTTTGAGGCGGTCGTCGTTGAAGTATCCGCCCAGCACGTCCATGACCGACCTGCTGGTGGCGACATGGGGGAGGGCTTTGAAAAGAGTCGGGCTGAGGTAGGAGGAGAGATTGTGGTATGACTTTTGCAGGCAGGGAAAGATGGTGCGCAATTTCTTGGCGTGATCTTCCATGAACCGATGGAAATTGTCTTCTTCCCCGGGAAAGACCGCGCGGATGTTGGCAGCCATTTGTTGGCGATCACAGCTCGTTTCCAGGGAGACGTCGCCCCAGGTGAGGCGGGTCATGGGGTCAAGTTTGACGAAATCGAGGTAGTCCTCACTCCTGCGGCCGACTTCGGCGAATATTTCATCGAGGGTGAATTTCTGGTGAAGGAAGGTGGGGCCGGTGTCTAAGGAATACGGGCCAAGGTCGATGCGGGCATTTCTTCCACCGACGCGTCCTTCTTTCTCCAGAATGGTGACCTTGTAACCGCGATGTGCAAGAAGCATGGCTGCGGTGAGTCCTCCGGGTCCTGCTCCGATGATAATGATGTCCTTCTTCAAAAGCGGATTATTGATTTTTGCGAACCCTAAGTTCGAAAAGGGGGAGCACAAGCGGGAATTCAAGAGCGAGATTAGACAAGAGCAGTTGCTGGCTTCGTTCCTCCGTTATGGAAGGGAAATATGTCCTTTGCGGATTGGCCATGGCTTCAGTCATCGGAGGGACCATTTATTTCTCCGACCGTGTTGATTCGTCAGAAAGGCGAGGAGATGCTGCTTCGCCGCCGTCGGTGACAGTTTCCACTCGAAGGACATCGGCAGAAATTAGAAATCCCTCGAGGGAGGAGATTATTTCCCGGATTCCTGAACAGTTTCCGGTGATTGGGTCTCCTTTTCTTACAGAGGAATTGAGGAATCAGATGGATGTTTTTCGCCAGCTGGGTGCGGTGGACGGGGAGAAGGCGCTGGATTATCTGATGGCGAAAAGCGGAGGAGCGAATTCGCAAACAGCAATGGGTCTCCCTCATGCGATGGGCTTTGCCTTCTCGGGTTGGATGGAAAGTGATCTTGAAGGGGCTTTGGCGGCCTTTAAAGGATTCTTGATTGGCGGGGGTGGAACGTTTGCACATCCAGGGACCAATATGTTCAAGTGGAAGGGCAAGGAGTTTTACTCGGGGATGTTTTGAGGCGGGATCTTTGCACCACAGGTTGTGGTGAATGAAGTCGCCCGGAAAGCGGCCGAGTTGGACCCGGAAGCCGCCCGGAAGTTTATTGAGGAGAATAACTTTCAGAGTATGCCTCTTTCGAGCGTTTTACCCGCATACGTAGAAGGCGTGATCAAGCACTCGGGGGAGGCGGTGGATTGGTTGGGGATCGCTGATGATCTCAAAAGCTTGTCGCCATCAGAAGGAATCCTTTGGAAGCCGAATCAGATGCCTGGGAGGCGGATTCTGGTGAGCGAGTGGGCGAAGGTTGATCCCGGGGCCGCTTTGGAATGGTATGTGAGCGATGCTGAGATTGAATTGAATCAGCCGGAGGGGGCTGTTGTGGTTGGCCGGATTTTGGGAGGGATACCGCCCGAAAACCAGCCGCAAGCGGTGAGATGGATGGAGCAAGTGAGAGACCAGGGGGGCTGGGATGATCAGTTGGTGGCGAGTTATGGGAAAACCCTGGCTATCCGCGCGACTTCGCTGGGACCGGATGTTGAGCGGGTGGTGAAATGGATGTCCGATGAAAATGGTCGCTACGAATTTGTTGCCGGGTTGATCCAGCCCCCGGCCAGATTGCCGATTCAGGACCTGGAGAATCCTATTTTCCAGTTTGACCGATCCGAGCTCATCAATTTGGTGCACGCGGCGGATTTGCCAGCAGAGAAAAGGTCGGACTTGCTTCAGCGGATTGCATCGCGGAAATAGAGCTGGTGAATCTCTCCTTTTTCCATGCCTGATCTTGAATTTGAAAAACGTTTTGCCGATCTCGGGATTGTGATCGGGGTTGATGAAGCGGGGCGGGGGCCGCTTGCAGGACCGGTTTCGGTGGGTGCGGCCATCATTCCGGACGGCTTTAGTCACCCGGTGATCAATGATTCCAAGAAGCTGACGGAGAAGAAGCGCGAGGCTTTGTATGATGAACTGGTCGAGAACCCCGAGATTCAATGGGCGGTGAGTTTGGTGGAGGCCGATGAAGTGGATGAAGTGAATGTTCTCAAGGCGACGCATTTGGGGATGGCGCGCGCGGTGAAGGCTCTCGGGGTGGAAGTTGGGATGTGCCTCATCGATGGTTTGACGGTTCCGAATTTTCCCTACCCTCACGAAGCGATCGTAAAGGGAGATTCAAGGAGTCTTTCGATTGCCACCGCCAGTATTTTTGCCAAAGTGACCCGCGATCGCATCATGAGGGAAGCGGCGGTTCGCTATCCCGGTTACGGATTCGAAAACCACAAAGGATATGGCACCAAAGCTCATCTCGAAGCCCTCCGGACTCTGGGTCCGTGCGAGATCCACCGTCGCTCGTTCCAGCCGGTTGCTCAACTCTCCCTGCCACTTGAGTGATCTTAGTCCCCACCAAATCGGGGAGTTGGGAGAGAAAATCGCGGCAAAATACCTCCAGTCACTCGGGTGGAAGCTGCTCTATCGCAATTTCCGCGCGCCCAAGGGAGGAGAGGTGGATCTTGTGCTTCGAGGAGGCGATCATCTCAATCTCCTTGTTTTTGCCGAGGTGAAGACACGAACCCGACGTGACTACGGTCGCCCGCTGCGTGCTGTGAATGCCGAAAAAAAGGCTTTAATCACCCGCGGAGCCACGGAATGGCTGCGGCTGCTGGGGAAAGAGGTCCATCCGACCAGGAATCAGGATATCCGACGCCAAATCTCGTGGCGCTATGATGTGGTGGAAGTTGTGCTTGAGGAGGGTCAAAAACCGGACGTGAATCTGGTTGAGAGTGCTTTTTAGTCCAAACGACCGGTTTGGGACTGGTAAATGGTTGTGATTTAGCAGTTTTCGTCGATTTTGTTGTGCGTTCGCGCCAAGAACCGGGGACAAGCGGGTGTTTTTCTGAAAACAACCGACAACTTTTCGGTCGATTGGCGTTTCTATCAATGTAACGTCCACCTCAACGGAATCATGAAAATTCAATCAACAGAAAATAATCGGATCTCTCCGCGGATGGCCCGCGGTTTTAGCCTCTTCGAAATGGTCATCGTGATGGGAATCATCGGGCTCATTCTCGGAGGTGCCATTTATAGTATGGGGAGAATTAAAGATTCAGCTGCTGTGAGCACGGCCCGGCAGGATATGACCTCTTTCTCATCGGCGCTTGAAGCTTACAAAAATATCGGAGGCAAATACCCGTCGACCAGCCAGGGCCTCGAAGCCCTCCTCAAGCGTCCCACCAGCTCACCCCGCCCTCGTGACTGGGTGCAGGCTCTCGATGACGAAGAGGCTCTCTTTGACCCTTGGGATACCAAATACAAATATGAGTATCCCGGTTCCAAAGATCCGACCCGCCCGGAGATTATTTCAGCCGGTCGCGACAAGCAGTTCGGAACCGAGGACGACATGAGCAGCCAGAAGGAAGCCCAGGACTAGGAGGCTTTAGCCTCCCGACCTTATGAAAATGCCATCCAGAACGATCAATCCGGAACGAAGCCGTGGAGGTTTCTCGCTCCTTGAGTTGATCGTTGTGATGGCGATTACCAGTATCGTTTTTGGGGCTGCCGCCTTCATGATCTCGATCCCGAATATTGAGAAGGAGATCCGGGAAGCCCATTCTGGAATTGAAAATTTGGCACTCCGGGCGCGGGCCATGTCCCACAGCTACCAGCAGCCTTTTATCATTGAGCTGCGGGAAGGGGAGGTCCGCTTGATGCCCATGGCCAGTCCCGAGGATGAGATTGTCCCCGAGCTCTCGGAGCAGGTCGGAGAACCGTCCGCACTGCGACCTCTCGACAGCATGTCCTGGCCGGTGGTCTACAAAATCGATCCCAAATACCGGATGGCTGTCCGTCGTTGGAACAGCAACGATTTTAAAATTGTCAGTGGCAATGTCGTGGAAACCTGGATCCACCAGCCCAACAGTCCCAGTGAACCTATTGCCATTGAGTTGGTGAGTGAGGAGGGGGATGCCTACCTCTCCCGTGAATTTCACCCCCTAACCGCGAAGGCCACCGACTTTGAATTGGCCATCGGAAATCAGTGATGAAGGTCTGCAATTCCAGACGGCCGAAAAATGGCTTCATGATGGCCGAGGTGATTCTCGCCTTGGGAATCTTCACGATTGTAGCGACCTCCTACTCCAAGGCCTTGGCGACTCTCTGGCGCACAACCGCGTATGTGAAGGAAAAGCAAGTGATCTCCCAGATCATGGACAGCGCTCTGAATGAGGCCCTCTATCTGCAGCGGCTCGAAGAGGGGAGCACCGAGGTTTACATCGAGGAACGCGATATCGATCTGGAGACAATTGTCGTCCCAATCGAGGAGATGGAGACTATTGACGGAAGTTTCCTCCAGAATATGTGGCAGGTCACGGTGATCGCCCGCTTTGAACAAGACGGCCAGCAGCAGGAACGGACTGTTCGTGGCTGGCGCTACCTTCCTCTTTATCGTTGATGAAAGTGGGATTTTGTCAGCGGCCGGCACGATGCGCGAAGGGATTCTCTCTTTTCGAGCTCGTCATCGCCATTGCCATTGCGGGATTTGTTCTCACTTCCATTTTCAAAATCGCCGATGGTTCGGTTCGCGCCAATGCCAAAATGGTCGATCTTCAAAATGAGGAGATTGAGCGGGACGCGTTTTTCACCTTCCTGAGAAACCACTTCGACAGTCTCCCCGGAGATGCCATTTTTAATCTGAGAAATACGAGCAGCTCGGAACCATACACCTCGGAGCTGACCTTCCAGAATACTCCGGTTTCCTTTAACTGGGGCGGAATTCCCATTGCAGCCCAGGCCACCCGCTTGATTACGGTTCCCACCGTGACTGGCGGACTGGACATCGTCCTCGAGTATTATGATGTTCAGATTCTCGATAGTGATGAGGGCCCTGCGGAACGCGGAATTGATCCAATCGCGACGGTGACACTTTTAGACGATGTCCGGCTCTTCGAATGGTCGGTGCTGGATGTTCGTAATTACGAAAATACCGAACGCGACGAATGGCCTTATGAGTGGGATGCTCCGAATCAGAGGCCATCTTATGTCGAGCTGACCGTTATTTTTGAAAATGGAGATCGGCGGGTGAAGCGACTTTTCTGGATTCCCAAGAAATCCAACCCGCGGACGACGATGAGCGCTTTGCAGAACAATGCCAGAGGTGCCCGTCAAAATGCCGGCGGAGCTGGTGTCGGCGGACAGCCGGGAGGAGGGCCGGGTGGTGGCGGTGGCGGTGCCGGGCCAGGTGGCAACCGTCAGCCAGGGGCAGGCGCGCGTCCAGGGACAGGCGGGTCAGGAGCACCGGCAGGGAGAGGGGGTACGCGTTGAAGAAGATTTCGAAACATCGCCATCTGCAGCGCGGTGCGACCTTGATTGCGGTCTTCTGGATCATCGCGGTGATGGGGCTGGCTCTGGTGGCAACGGTTAAAATCAGTCGCTACCAGTCAGAGGTTGCTTCATCCCAGATCAACGGAATCGAAGCCCGCCAGTATGCGGAAATGGGCATCAACGTTGCGGCCAATCCCGCCGTCGAAAAGTGGGACTTTAATTTGCTCAATCAGACTTTCGAAAACGGAGCGGGGTTCAATGCCAGAATTCTTTCCGAAGGGGGCCGGTTTAATATCAATTACATTCTCTTTTCCGAGGACAAGGCGCTGATTCGTCTCATCTTTGCGGAATGGGGAATCGACCTGGATACTGCCAGCGAAATTGCCGACGCTTTGATCGATTGGATTGACTCCGATGACAATCTCCAACTCAATGGAGCAGAGCGCGAGTATTACGAAGGCCAGGGATTGATCAACCAGCCCTTTAACCGGCCCTTTTACACGCTTGAGGAAATGCGTCTGGTCCGGGGGATGCCTCTGATTGAGGCTGCCAATCCCAACTGGCGGGACTGGTTTACCGTTTGGAGCAGTGGGGGGCTCGACGTGAATGAGGCTCCGGCCGAGTTTATCGCAGTCGCCACCGAATCAAATGTTGAGGAAGCAGTGAGCCTGATCCAGATCATTGACGGTGCCGATGGTATCCGCAATACCGAAGACGACCAGCCGCTCGATGTCCCTTCAGTCCTGGCAAATCTGGGCATTGTCGATCCCACCGGAGCGATTCAGGCCCGGCTCAATGCCAGTGACCAGGTGACGAGAATAGAAAGCGTTGGCTTTGCCGGCTCGGTTCGGCGTAAGCTCGTCCTCATCATCAACAACCGTTCGCAAAACCCCACTATTCTCGACCGAAAAGAGATCGCTATTCAATGAGTGCTAAAAAAGGAGACCTTAATTTAATGATTCCCGGCGCTGACGGCTGGGAAATCTGGACCGGATCGGCTGTCAACGGATTCCGGCAGCATTCCTCGACCGAGCATTTGCTCGCGCTCGATGTCACCGGCATCCCTTCGGGAGGAGTGGCGATGGCCATTCCGGTTCGTCAGGTGTCTGCCGTGCCTTTTCGTGCGCAGACCGACGACCTTTCACTGCTTGGCGATCTCGCCTCCATGCAGCTTGAGAAAAGCGGAAATCGCCCGGCTCTCGATGGGGGGCAATTGTCCGATCACTTTGTTTATGGCACGGCACCGGATGAGACTCATCTCACCGCCGTGGTGATGAATCCGCCGACCGAAGGACAGCTGCCACGCAAGAGTCCGGATCAGTTCGATATCTCGCCACGTTGTCTTCCGTTGCCCGAGGGGCAGGTGGTCGTTTGGCGCGAACTTGGCCGTTGGGTCTTCGCAATCGGTAAACCCGGTCATGCCCTTTACTTCCAATGTCTCTCCGGGGAGCGCCTCGACGCCCGGGCAGGCAATGAAATCCGTCTCGCCTTGACTCAACTTCAGCTTCAGGGGCTCTTGAAAACTGTTCCCGAGAGTGTGGTGGTCTGGTCTCATGGATCAGCCAGCGATGCCCGACCGGAAGAGTTGGAAGCTCTGGCCCGCGGCGTGGGAATCCCGGCAAGCAATGCGCCGAGACCCAACCCAACCTGGCCGGTCCCTCCCAGCCGCCTGCTCCCTGCGGATGTCCGGGCTGAACGGCTCGCGATCCAAGGGCGCAGGAATCGCAATATCATGATCGCGGCGCTGGCCGTGGTTTATCTTGGCGTGATGGGCTACCTTTATTTTGATCTCCAAAAAACCAAGGATGCAGCGGCAGTTGTTAAGCGCAAGGCAGACTCGGTAAGTGCGGAAGCGAGCTTGCTTGATAACCATCGTGCCCAGTGGGACGAGCTCCAACCGGTGGTTGAGTCGGAATACCATCCTCTGGAACTTTTCCTCGCCACGTATCGTGCGCTGCCCAACACCAAGGATAATCGCTACATTCGCTTCAAGAAACTCTCCTTTTTGAATCAATTCCGTGAGATCGAAGGCGACGTCAAGGTCGCTCGCGAGATCGTTTTGGAAGGCTTCACCGAGATGAGCGATAACCCTCCGACACCGAAATACGCCGAAAATCTGCGGACAAGTTCCGATCTTAAGGGCTTCGATTGGTCATTTGGTCCAGATATTGAAGACAAAAGAACGGGCAAAATGACTTTTACCTTTGTAGGCAACGCCACCCAGTAGATCGAAGATATGTCCGAACGCGAAAAAAAGCTCCTGATCATTCTAGGTGTCTCCTTCTTTGTCATCTTGAACTTCATTGGGTTCAACATGCTCTATCTCCCCGGTGTGCAAAAAGCCAAGTCTGCCAAAACCATTTCCGAGAGGAAACTCAAGGAGGCCGAGTTGACTTTGTCTCTGCGCGATGAGCTTGAACCTGAAATGGCGTGGTTGGAGCGTAGCGGCACGGTCCGCAGCACGGTCTTGGAAGCTCAATCCAAGCTTCAGGCTCTTCTCCGTAAACAGGCAAGTGCCCGTCGCCTTGAAATCCGTGACTCACGCATCATTACCTATCAGCCCGGTGAGCACTTCGATCGCGTGAAAGTCCTCTTCAAAGTAACCGGAATGGAGCGTGACGTCATTTCGTGGCTCACTTCCATTCACCAGATCAGTCAACGACAGGTGATCACCAAGATGGAGGTGAAGCCCCAGAACAATGATATCACCCGCATCGAGGTTGAGATTGAAATTGAAAAATGGATTCTCCCGCCTCTCGAAGAAGAATAACCCCCAACCACCTCACAAACCATGAAACTTACTTCCGTCTTTCTGCTCACGATCTTCACCGGTGGACTCGCCTTTGCCGCCCCTCCGACCGTTCACCGGTCGGACCGTTACAAGGATCTTTACCTCAATTCCGCGATTACAGATCCTCCTCCACCTGAGGATCCCATAGACGTGCCCGAAAATCTTCCCGACTGGGTCCTCGTCGCGGTTAGCAAGTATGTGGGGAAGACCGAAATTGAGGTCATGAACATTAAGGACCGCACCCGCGTTCGTATTCCCGGACCAAAGGCCACGGAAATGGGCTTTGAAATCAAGGAGGTGAAGCAGTCGCGTAACTTTATCGAGGAGACTGTGGTGACTCTCAAGAAGGGGAATGAGACCGGAGAAGTGACGTTTGACCCGAAATTTCTCGTTCTCAAAAAAGCGGCCGGTCCAAGCGTCGCCAAAGGTGCCCCGGCGCCCGGCAAGACAGATAACAAGCAAACAAACCGACCTCCAACCCCGGGAAGACCTCCGATCCCCGGACGTGCGCCCAGTAGCTCGAAGTCCAGCACAAGCGGGAAATCAGGGTCGACCAACAGTCGCGTTCCATTGCCCTCGACTTCCGCCACCTCCACCAAGTCATCCGGTTCCTCGTCGCAGAAAAGAGTTCGCTTCGTGAAACCAACAAAGTAATCACTCACTCGAATCCGTTTTATCCAGTTCACTTCCGATATGAAATTCACACTCTCTCTCCTCCTCGGGCTGACCGTTGGAGGCCTTGCCCAGGAGCCACCCGCTCCCGGCACGGTCCCGCCACTCCCATCGGTCCCGGCACCAGCCCCCGGAGTTCAACCCGGCACCGCGCCCGCACCAGCTCCGATTCAGGGTCGCAAGGTCGATCCCAATCAGGTGATTGTTTCGGCCACCGATTCGATCAACGAGGCCAACATTCTCGCGCTTAAAGCCGCGCAACTTTACGAAGACTTCAGCGGAAAGCGCGTCATCATGACGAATGACGTGGCCCAAAGTGAGGTTTCCTTCACCATGCGGGGACCACTCACCAACAAGGAGGCCGCCCGGTTCCTTCAGCTTACTTTGCTGGCCGAAGGACTTGCCATGATCCCCATCCCAGGAGAGCCGGACATCATGCGCCTGGTGCCCTCGGGCCCGATCACCAGTCCCAACCAGGTGCCGAAGGGGTTTTATGACGATGAATTCCAGCTTCCGGTGGAAGACGAGTTGGTCATGTATCAAATGGTCTTCAAATACCTGAAGCCGGAGGAAGCTCTCAAAGTCCTCCAGTCGGCGATGGGTCAGCTCAGTGCTTCGGGCACAATTGCGGCGGTTCCCAATGCTTCTTCATTGATCATCACCGAGAATGCCTCCCTCATTCGCCAGATGATCAAGATCCAGAAGGCCATCGATGTACCGACCTCGGTTGCCGAGAAGTGGGTCGAGGTCGTTTATGGTGACGTCGAGGAAATCGCGGAGCGCATGAACGAAATCTACAATGAACAGGGGAGTAACCGGCAGACCACCCGGACGACCCGGGCTTCTCCCGTGCCAACTCCGGGCGCAGTCGCGAACGCCGCTACCGCCGGTGAGGAAATTCCCTTGCGGATCATTGGCGTGCGCCGTACGAGCCGCATCCTTCTCTTTGGCCGCCCGGCTGATTTGATCGCTGCCGAGTCCATGATTCGGAGCTTTGACCAGCCCAGCAGTGGCAACACCCGTCAGACTTTCAGATTACGTTACCTGCGTGTCTCCGACTTCCTGAACATTGCGGAGGATGGAATTACAGCGACTCTGGGTGATGGCGCAAGCGGAGCCCAGGGCGGCAATCGTCAGCTGAGCAGCCAGAATAACAACAGCCGGAACAATCTCAGTACGCGGAATAACTCCACCAACAACCGGACCACCGGGCAACAGGGTGGTCAGGCCGGTGGCGGCGGATCGCGAACCAGCATCGACGCCCAGAACATCCCGACCGAGCCGGAATCCCGCTTGGTCGGTGGACGCACTCTTTTGGTTGCTGACAACGTCGCCAACACCATCATCGTGAACGGACCCCCGCATCACATTGAACTCGTTCGCGACTTGATCGCTGATCTTGATTCGGAAGCCCAACAAGTGGCGCTTTCGGCCGTGGTCGGAAGTTACGGGGTTGGTGATGGCTTCAACTTTGGCGTCGATTTGGCCCGGGCCCTCCAGCGCACTGGTTCCAACTTTGCGGCCGCTGGATCGGCGAGCTTCGGAGGAGTTCCTTCAGTTCTTGATCCAAGCACGCTCGGAGATCTGGGGGCGGTCCTCAGTGCCAACGGTGCTGCCGGAAACGGACTCTCCCTTTACGGGCTTCTGGGCGACGACTTCGGCGTCTTTGTCAACGCTCTGGAGACCCAGACCAAGTTCAAGACTCTTGAGCGCACGGTGCTCACAACCCGGAACAACCGGGTGGCCTTACTTTCCTCGGGACAGCGGATTGCGATTCCTGCAAGTACCTTCCAGGGTGGAATTAACCAAGGAGGAATCAATACCAACATCGAATACACCCAGGTGGTCCTCGAGCTGGAGATTCAGCCATTGATCAATTCCGATAATCAGGTGACGCTGGAAATCTCGCTCGTTCGAGATTCGGTCGGGCTTGACCGGGTGGTTGGAGAGCTGACCGTCCCTGATATTAATACGGAGTCTCTCTCAACTTCGGTGACCGTGCAGGATGGTTCGGCTGTCATTCTTGGTGGAATCATGACGACCACTGAGAATAACACCAATAATGGAGTTCCTATTCTCAGAAGTATTCCCGGAATCGGACGGCTCTTTGGGAGCACCGGAAAGACCGAGAACGAATCAGAGTTGATCATTATGATTCAGCCCCGGATTATGAGTAGCCAGAGTGACTTTGATGGGTTTGGTGATGATTATAGGGGTATCAGCCGCAATGCTGCCGATGCTGCGGCCAAGCTTCCGCCACGGCGCGGAATGCTCCCGGATAGCAACACGATGCCGGCAGCCTACAATGCCGACTCAAAGGGCGGTGGAGTGCTCGCTCCGCGCCAGAAGGCTCCCGAGCCGGCAACGAAGGTCCGCCGACGTTCCGTCCGAAGGTAGAAACGCCTTCCTCGTTGAAGAATTTCGAACTCAACTTTCAATCGCCCCATCCACTTCGGTGGTGGGGCGTTTTTTTATCCCCGTGGGTGGAAATTCTTATGGACGGCTTTGAGACGCTTTTGATCCACGTGAGTGTAGATCTGGGTGGTCGCAATGTCAGCATGACCGAGTAGTTCCTGGATGACTCGAAGATCGGCCCCGTTTTCGAGAAGGTGTGTTGCGAAGGAATGACGAAGCAGGTGGGGATAGATATTTTGATCGATCCCGGCTTGCTTGGCTCTCTCTTTGACGATTTGGCGGACCCGGTCCGGGGAAAGTGGCCCCCCCCGAATCGAAAGAAAAATGTGTGAGGATGTCTTGCGCGTGACGAGATTGGGACGTTCGCTTGTGAGGTAGCAATTCAAAGCGGCGAGTGCCTTTTCTCCAACCGGGACCAGCCGGGTTTTGTTGCCCTTGCCTGTGATGCGGAGGAAGTGATCGTCAATATCAAGAAATTCGAGCCGGGCATTGCAGATCTCAGACAGGCGAAGACCCGAAGCATAAAAAAGTTCCAGGAGTGCCAGGTCTCGTTTGCCGAGCTTCTTCTCGGGATTGATCGACGAAAGCAGTTGCGTGATCGTCTCGGCATTAAGCGTTTCCGGGAGTTTGGCGCTCGTTTTTGGGGCCAGGAGGGGTTCCGCCGGATCGATTTCGATGTGGTTCCGTTTCTGGAGAAAGCGAAAGAAGATCTTCAGGTGAACGAGTGCGATACGCAGGGAAGAGGCATCGAGGTCGCCCTTGCGAAGATGACCCAGAAAGGCCGAGAGTTCATCGGTTCCAAGGTCCCGCCATTCCTTGTAGCCTTGCTTTGAAGTCCACTCGACGAGCTTGTCGAGGGTTTGGCGGACGGAGAGTTGGTAGGCGGTCGAGAGGCCCCGCTCGGTCGCGAGGTAAAGGATGAACCCATCGACCTGAAATTCCATGATGGTCAGGATGCGAGGCAGCCGGGGCAATTCTGGACGTGATGACCAGGAACAATTTCCGTGAGCTGCGGGGCTTCGTCGGTGAGGCAAAGCGAGCTGTCTCCCAATGTGTTGCGGGGCTGAAATGAGCACGCTGACGGGGGAACGTTCAAATTGGGAGGAAGTCCGGGAATGGTATAAAGGGTTTCACCTTTCTTGTGCATCGCCGGGATGCTTTTCAGGAGGGCTCGGGTGTAGGCGTGACGCGGATCGGCGAAGAGATCGGTGGCCGTGGCGGACTCCACAACCCGTCCGGCATACATCACGTTCACTTTGTCGCAGACCTGGGAAACGACCCCGAGGTCGTGGGTCACGAGCAGCACCGCGGTCCCCAGAGTCTCCTGGCGATCTTTGATGAGATCGAGCACTTGCTTCTGCACGGTCACATCAAGAGCGGTCGTGGGCTCGTCGGCGATGAGGATTTCAGGTCGGGTGATGAGCGCCATCGCAATCATCACGCGCTGGCGCATGCCTCCGGAAAATTCGTGAGGGTAGGACTTGATCCGTTTCTCAGCCTCAGGAATGCCGACCTCCTCGAGAGCCTCGATGGCCCGATGGAGCGCGGGTTTGCCTTTCATCCCCTCGTGTAGTTCAAGGGGCTCGGTGAGTTGGGTTGAAATTCGTAGTGCCGGATTGAGGCAGGTCATGGGATCCTGGAAAATCATCGAGATTTTCTTACCCCGTATTTTGCGAAGAGTCTTCTCATTGGCCTTGAGCAAATCGGTCCCTTCAAACATGGCGCTCCCGGAGTGAATCCTCCCCGGAGGTTGGGGGATGAGTCCAAGAAGTGAATAACAGCTGACGGATTTCCCGGAGCCCGATTCGCCAACGATCCCGAGCGTTTCACCCTTTTCGAGAGCAAAGGAAACATCTTCGACCGCGTGAACGATTCCGTTACGGGTGTGAAAGCGGGTGGTGAGATTTTTGACGTCGAGCAGGGCCATACCGATGGCGGGAGAATGCCCTCTCAATGGCGGGAGCGGAAGGAAAAAGGAATGAGCGGATCTACTGCTTCTTATGGTAAAAGCGGCCATCTTCCGCTCCGATGAGGAGTTCGCGTTTGCCATCGCGATCGAGATCGATGGTGGTAGGGCTGGAGGTGTGGCCGGAGACCTTCCGTTTGGCGAGGTGGCCGATCTTTCTGAAGATGGTCTTCCCTTTGAGCTGGCCTTCGTTTTGGTAGAGTTCGGCATTGATGGAATTGACGAGGAGGTCGAGGTCGCCGTCGTTATCCCAATCGACCAGATCAATTTTACGACGTCCGCTTTTGCCTGCGTGTTGGGTGTTGAGGGCGAGGAAGCGTCCGGTCTCGGTGATGAAGATCCGTTTCCCCGGGAGGAGTGAGTGATCCTTTTGTCGCTCGAAGAAGGCGAGGTATCCCTCGTGATCCATGACGATGAGGTCGTTGAGTTGATCTTTGTTCCAATCAACGATGAGTGGGGTCGTGCGCCATTGGGTCACCAGGTTGCGGCCTTTGGGATGCCACCAATTCCACGATGGTTTTGGAGGGGTGTCGGGCCACTCGACGGCGACGGTTTGGGCCGGGCCGAGTTTGGGTTCGCTTCGGTTGCCGATGTTGGGGAACCATTCGATTTTCCCCCAGATCGAATTGATCATGAGGTCGGGGAGTCCGTCGTGATTCCAGTCGCCGATGGATTGGGTGGTGTAACCCCACTTGGCTTCAGCGGGGCCCTGGATGGAGCCGTTTGGGCCGGCCTGAATGTGGATTGTTTCTCCGCCGGCTTTAAGAAGAACGGGAGCGGCCCATTTGGGCGTGGGTTTGCCATCGAGATTCTCGAAGAAGGCAATGTTGCCGGCGGTGTTTCCCGAGATGATGTCTTCGTCGCCATCGCCGTCCCAGTCGTATCCGACCGGGGTGGAGAGAGCTCCAAACTTGAGGTCGTCGGCTTCTTGTTGGAAGTATCGTGGTGGCAGGAAATCGGGAGTTCCGTTGGGATTGATCTGTCCGGTGTGTTCCATGAAGGCGACGCGTCCGTCTTCATCCCCCACAATGAGGTCCTGGTCGCCGTCTTGATCCCAATCGACGGCGGTCGGAGTGATCATCTGCACATGCATGCGGTGGGGGAGCCGGATTCCGGCTGCGTATCTTGGTGAAGTCCCTGAGCCGGTATTTTGGAAGTAGGTGAAGCCGTCGAGAAATTCTCCGCAGAGGAGGTCGAGGTCGCCATCGTTGTCGAAGTCGACGAGGTTGGGAGAGGGCATCCCGTAAACATCGACGGGTTTTCCTCCGGCTTCAATCCTCCGAGGAGTTTCGTAATCGGGAGTGGCGTTGGTTCCGGTATTCCGGAGAAGGTAGACCCAACCGCGGAGCGGCCCATTGGTCCAGTTGCCCTGACGATCGTAGGCATTGTCCCAGCCGTATTCCCCCCAGTAGCCCTCGCCCACGATAAGGTCGTGAAGCCCGTCTCCATCGTAGTCGGCCATCTTCCACTGTTTTGCGCGGACGTTGCCGAAACCGGTGGTGAGTCGGGTCTCATAAAGCTTCCGGGTCTTGCCGTAGCCCTGGCCCGCAAAATCGAGGAGGTGCGCACCGGGCAGGAGGACGACGGGATCCTTCCCGGGATAAGAGACTTGGATATTGGAGTTTCCTTTGCCGATGCGAACTGCCTTCTTAAAGACGGGCATCTTTTTTCCTCCCGGGTTTTCGAACAAGTAGGTGCCGTTGTAGGGCTTGTCGGGGCAGGAGACGACGAGGTCGAGATCGCCGTCGCCGTCCCAATCCATCGGAAGCGGCCAGGCCCAAAGGCCAACGCCAAGATCGACGCTGAGATCCGGATGGTTGTATTTCAGACGCTTGAGATCGTGTTCTTCGGCCTGAGCCGAAAGCAGGATGAGAGGAAGGAGGCAGCGGGTCATACGAATTTGGAACACAAGTGAGGGCAAAATTGCCTGCCTTGTCCATCAAAGGTCGCGAAAAGTCGATGAGAAGTGTCATCGACAATGGGAAGGCGGGGGTGAAGAATGGCCTGCGAGAACTCGCGGATCATCCGAACCAGATGACTTCAGAATCCTGACGATAAGAAATCGTGGGAGTGGATTATTTCGAGTGATTCTCCGGGGAGCGATTACTTCTGCCGGTCGAAGGGAAATCGGAAACAGTGCTGCCGGGGAATGAGCGAAAGGAGTGAAACTCCCGGAGATTGCAAAAGCGATTTTAAGGGGGGCGGAAGCTCAGCTGCGCTCCATCCGGTCCTTTTTGCTGCGTGAGCGGAATGAAAGAGGAATGGGAAGCCCGTCGGTGGGATGCTTGTCTTTGATCTGGTTGATCAAGTAGTTTTGGAAGGACTCCACGATGAGGTGTTTGTCATTCACAAAGAGAACATACTCGGGAACAGGGATGGCCTGGTAACGGTCGTTGACGGCCGTAGTGGCGTAGAAAAGCTTCATGCGCTTGCGGTGGCGCTTGTGCTCGGGCGGCGGGTTCTTGATGAAGGCATCCTGCAGGAGTCGGTTGAGCGGGCCGGTGCCGATAACCTCCTGGGCATTGTCGCGAATGCGGGTGATCGTTTTGAAGATGTGCTGAATGGCGTGGCCCTTCATCGCCGAGACGCAAACGAACGGGGCGTAATCGAGGAAGAAGAGTTCGCGACGAAGATGGTCTTCGGCAGCTTCAAGTCGGGCCGCTTTCTGTCCTTCCGGGTGAAAGAGGTCGAATTTATTGGCGATGATGAGGCAGGGTTTTTTCTCCTGCTGAATCAAGCGGGCAATCTTACGGTCCTGCGCCGCGACTCCTGCGGCGAGATCAACCACGAGAAGGCAAATGTCGGCCCGCCGAATGGAGCGTTCGCTTCGCATTGCCGAGAAGACCTCGATGGAATCTTCCATGCTTGATCGCTTGCGCAGTCCGGCGGTGTCGATGAGGTTGTGTTTTTCATTTCCCCAAACGTAGGGGATGTCGACAGCGTCCCGCGTCGTTCCGGCGACTTCGGAAACGATCGTCCGCTCGTCTTTTAAAATGGCGTTGATGAGCGATGACTTGCCGGCGTTTGGTTTTCCAACGACTGCAATTTTCAATCCGTCCTTCAAATCGTCGAGGTCGGTTTCTTCCTGCTCGCGGGCTTCCAGCTTTGATAGCTCCTCGTCGATGGTATCGGTAAGAATGTCCATGCCGCGCCCGTGCTCGGCCGAAGTGGGAATGCCCGAGCCAAAGCCGAGTCCGGCAAAGTCGCTGGCGGTATTATCGTGGTCCGCGCTGTCGGCCTTGTTCATCACGAGGATGACGTTGGGGTTTGATTTGCGAAGGATTTGGGCGACTTCTTCGTCGATGGGATTAATGCCGGCCCGGGCATCGACCACGAAAACGATGAGGTCGGCTGAATCCATCGCGATGCGGGCCTCAAAGGTGACCGCGTTCGAAAAGCCATCTTCGTTGACGGCGCAGATGCCCCCGGTGTCGACGAGTTCGCAGGGCGTTTCAGTCGCAACGCAGGGCGCTGCGATGCGATCGCGGGTGACACCCGGTTGATCGTGAACGATGGCAATGCGTCGGCCGGCCAGACGATTAAAGAGCGCGGACTTCCCGACGTTCGGGCGTCCGACGATTGCGACCTGAAATGGGCTGGTAGGCATGGCGCGACCCTATGGCAGATCCTGAGGGATTGACAAGCGATGAGCGAGTTCCTCTGCACCTCGGGCAGGAAGGTCCCGGATATTTAGGCGGTTTCGAGATCCTTCGGTTCGGCCTTGATGTCCTTGATGTTGGCCTGTCCCTTGTCGTCCTCTTCGTGGCTGGGGCCGGTGGTGCCGAGCGAGGGAAGGACCTTGCGAACGAGTTTTTTGAGCCCGCCTTCAGTTGATTCGTAGTCGGATTCCGCTTGGCGGAGCGCTTTTTCCCAAGCTTGGGCAAAGCCAGGGGCTTGTTCCCGCATCAGTCCGATGGCGTTCTCGGTGATGGTCAGTTGCCTGATTTCTGCCCGTCCTGGTTTCTGCTGAAGAGTTGAGACATTGATGCGCAAGGTTTCGTTTTGTTCACGAAGCTCCTCAAGTTTCCTTTGAAGGCTGTCATTGCCTTCGGCATTGATTTTCAGCTGGGTATTGAGGTGTTTTTGCAATTCACCGCTCTCCTGCTCGGCGCGCTTGAGTTCTTTTTTTAAGTTTCGTCGTGCCACGAATCCTGATTTCCAGGAAAAGAAAGCGATGAGCAGGCCGAGGAAGAGGCCTCCGGCAAAAGGGGTGAAAAGGTAGTCGTGAAGGTCCATGGGAGTGAGGTGTTTCCAACGGAACAGACTCCTGTTTGTGCGATGGCGCAATAGCTTAATCGAACAATGCCGATGAATTGCGGGCATGGGGAACGGCCGGAGAATTCCCCGCACCCCGGTCCCACTGTCGCGCAAGACTACTTGGATTGTTCAAGCATGCGAACGAGAGAAACCTCGGCTTTTTTGCGAACGTCTTCGGGGAGTTCGACCTGTGGCTCCAGCTTGTCGAGACAGGCGTGGAGTTTTTCCAGGGTGTTCATCTTCATGTAGCGGCAGTCGGCACATGCGCAGTGATCGGTGGGGCCGGGGATGAGATTTTTCCCGGGAACCTCCTTTTGCAGTCTGTGAAGCATCCCAGATTCAGTGACGACAATGACGTTCTGAGCGGGGGTTTCGCGGCAGAAGTGAACCATCTTTTCGGTCGAACAAACCTCGTCTGCGAGAAGCCGGACCGCTTTGGGGCACTCGGGGTGGGCGACGACCACGGCGTCCGGATACTCGTCTTTGATCTTTTGGATGGACTGCCTGGTGAATTCAACATGGACGTAGCAATTGCCTTTCCACAAATCCATTTTGCGGCCTGTTTGCTCGATGACCCACTGTCCCAGGTTTTCATCGGGGACGAAAAGGATGGGGCGGTCTTTGGGAGCCTGGTTGACGATTTTTGGGGCATTGCCCGAAGTGCAGATGACGTCGCAGAGCGCCTTTACTCCGGCCGAGCAATTGATGTAGGCGATGACGTAGTAATTTTTGTCTTCATTCTCCTTGAGGAAGGCTTCGAGTTTGTCGGCTGGGCAGGCCTGCTCAAGAGAGCAACCGGCATCTTTGTCCGGAAGAATGACCGTTTTTTCGGGGTTCAGGATCTTGGCGGTTTCAGCCATGAAATGAACTCCGCAAAAGGCAATGACATCGGCACTGGTCTCCTGGGCCTTGTAGGCGAGGCCGAGCGAATCGCCCACATAGTCAGCGATATCTTGAATCGGGCCGACTTGATAGTTGTGGGCCAGAATGACCGCGTTTTTCTCCTTTTTGAGTCGGAGAATATCTTCTTTAAGATCAAGAACAGGCGCGTTGGTTGACATGTCCAAATCATCCGGGATTGGTCCGGGCAAGGCCAGAACTAAAAACCGCCCATCTGAATCTGACCGGTGTGTTTGGCTCCATCAGCGACGGTGAGACGTCCCACTTTGATGTTGCCGGTCAGGGTGGCCTTTTTTTCGAGCGCCAGAAGGCCGCGGCAGGCAAGGTGGCCGGTAACGATCCCATCGATCCGGCACTCGTCCATCACGACGGAGTTGAGGAATTCGATTTTGGCTCGTTTCTCCACGAGGAGGCGTTTGCAGGTGACCTTGCCGGTGATTTTTCCGCTGCGTCGCAGGATCAGATCGCCGGAACACTCCGCGTCTCCAGTGAAATCGCCTTCGACGATGAGATTATTGCACTGGATGGGAGCACTATGGACGATGCCTTTTTTGTAGATATGAACGTCTCCACGGGTTTGAATGCGGCTGCTGATCGCATCTTTGATCTCGCGATTTTCCATGGAAATCAGGCGTCCGCAGCTCCGGCATTGGGTGGAGTTGGCCCGGATGTTGGCTGCGTGGGTGTCGCCGCACTCAAAGCAAGCCACCTCCCGGGTCTCAAGTTTGGTTGAACCCGGGGTGCTTTTTTCCTCCTCGTTTCCGTGATATCTCGAGGGCGATCCATCGTCCGGAACCGAATACTCCTGCGAAGTTGTTGGAAGAGGCGTCAGATCGGGGAGCGGGGCGATGGTTTCTCCCTGGGTTTCCGGTTCAACTTCTTTTGGAAGCTCCGTTGGGACCGGTTCAACCGCATCTGCTGCGGTTTCGGCCGGCGGGGCGGGGAAGGGCTTTTTGGGTGTCGTGACCGGCGCTTCCTTCCGTGGCTTGTATTCGATTTCGATCTTCGGTTGGGGAGGCCGGTGGGCGAAGGGGTCGGGCGGGGCCTGGGGGCGGGCCTTGATTTCGCCGTCTTTTTCGAAAGTCAGGTAGGCGCCACAGCCCCGGCAATACGATGAGACGGCCAGCTGGGATTCCTGCTGGCAGTGCTGGCAAAGGGGGCAAGTGACCTCGCGGGGCCCCTTGTTCTTGTCTCTGAAAAAACCGAAGGCCAAGGCGCTGGTAGAGTGACAACGCTAGGAGGCTTTTGCCTGCCCTTTGTTGTTGGACTGGTTGCCCTGTTTTTTGTGATTTCCGCCTCCTTGAGGAGCAGGAGCGCCCTTCTTGGGCGCAGAGGATGGCGTGCCGACCTCTGATTTGCCGACAAAAATGGCACCAGGCTCGATGGAGAGGGTGCCTGCCTTGACGTCACCGACCATTTCGGCGCTGCCTTTGATTTCGACACGCTCGGTGCAGACGATATTGCCGTGGACTTTTCCGTAAATAACGACCGATTTTGTGGAGACTTCGGCTTTGATGTGGGCGTTTTCGGCGACGGTCAGCGCCCCATCGGAGCTGATTTCGCCTTCGATCCGGCCATCAACGAGCAGGTCATCGGTGAAGCGGACCGAACCCTTGATATGCACGTCGTTGCTGAGAATGTTGCGCTGCCCACCAGTCGGGCTGCTAACGGGGGTGGCTGGCGCTGCAGTCTGCTGGGGAGCGGCTGCCGGAGCGGCTGCTGGCGCTTGTGGAGCCTGCTGAGAAGGTGCGGCGGGGCGAGGAGCCTGGGGTGGCTCAGGATTTTTGCTGATGATTTTTTCGAACACTGCGTTTGAGGGTTGGTTGGAATTAAATGGGGCACGACGGCCCAAATGTGAAGTCTGAAGTCTGAGAGTAAGCTTTATTCTGGAGTCGCTCCAGCAGGAGTTTCCGGATCCGCAGGAGTTTCAGGCTGTGCAGGAGTTTCAGGCTGTGCAGGAGTTTCAGGCTCAGCGGGCGTCCCGGTTGCCGGAGTTTCCGGTGTTGGATCTGTTTCAGTTTCAGAAGTGTTTTCGGGTTCTGGCGCTGTTTCAGGCTCCGCTGGTTCTCCGGCAGGTGGGTTTGTGCCCGGGGTCGGCGCGCCCGGAGTAATAACTGGTTTTGGATCTGGAGCCTTTCCGGGGACTGTCACGGGAGGAGTTGTTGCTCCCGGGGCGATGGTAGGTTTGGGTGGTTCGGGAGCCTTTTCCGTCGGTGATTCGACGTTGATCAGCTTGAGCCGATTTTGGGCCATTGCTTTGACCTGAAGGTGGGAAGTGTCGTATTCGGCAACGATCTTATTGTAGATTTCCTCGGCCTTCTCGTCTTCACCGGCTTGCAGAGCCAGGTCGCCCAAGGAAAGGAGAGCAAGAGAGGATGCCGCTGATTCGCTATCGGCGGCCTTTTGGAAAGCTTCCCGGGCCTTGTCCAGATTGTTAAGTTGTTGCTGGTAAGACCCAAGGCTGGCATAGGCGCTGCCGATGGCAGGGTGCTCTGGATATTCCGAAACGAAAGTTTCCAGAGCCTCGATGGCTTCCTCCTGCAATTGGTCGCTCCAAAGTAGTTGTGATTTGAGGATTATTGCGGAACCTCCCGCGTTTTCCCCGGCGTATTCCTGACTGACGGCTTCATACTGGGGGACGGTGCGGGCATCAGCGACGGCTGCGGCGGCTTCCTCCCTGGCCTTCTTCTGCAAACCGGTGACAACGACGTAGCCAACGAGGCACAGAATTGCGAGAATCCCTAGAATGATGAGCTTCTTCTGGTTGGCATCAAGAAAGGCTTCGAAGGCTGAAGGCTCTTGCGAAATTTCACCGATTGGGCTGGGGCCATTCTCGGGTTTTTGATCGGTATTTTCGGACATAATTCGTCTTGGGAGGGAGGAATTAACTCCTAGCGGAGGGAGAAGCAAGCCCTTGTGACGTGATTTGCAGTTTGGAATATTTTTCACCTGCCCTAGCATGACGGAGGTGATGAGCAGAACGGTCTACGTGGTGGCAGGTGAGGTGAGTGGAGACACTCATGGATCCGAGTTGATGGAGGCGCTCCGAAAGGAGGACGGGGGCTTCGATTTTTGGGGGCTGGGCGGGCCCGAAATGTCTCGTCTTTCCGAAGGATCGGTCCGCGATTGGGTTGAAGATGCTGCCGTTGTCGGGCTTTGGGAGGTTCTTCGCCGGTATGGTTGGTTTAAGGAGCGTTTCGATGAGGCCCTTGCTGAAATCATGGCGCTGAAGCCCGCTGTTTTGCTTCTGATTGATTATCCCGGGTTCAATTTGCGACTTGCGAAGCAGGTTCACGAAAAGCTGCCTGAGACCAAGATTGTTCACTACGTGGCTCCCCAGGTCTGGGCCTGGAACCAGAAACGGATTCCGCAAATTGCCGAGACCCACGATCTCATGATCTGCCTTTTTCCCTTTGAGGTTCCGATTTTTGAGGAGGCGGGGCTGCGAAGTCGCTGTTTGGGGCACCCTCTCGTCGATGAGCTGGAGGAGAAGCGAATCGATGCGGGGAGGGCTGGGAATTTGGTCGGGCTCTTTCCAGGAAGTCGTTCCAGGGAGGTGAGCCGGCTTTTCCCGATGATGCTGGAATCGGTGTCACGCTTGCTGGAGGAGAGGCCGGGCGTTCGATTCGTGGCGGCGGCGGCAAGTGAGAAGATCGCCCGGGTGATGAATGGGATTTTGGCAGCGGGCGATTTGCCTGACGGACTTGTGGAGGTGCAAACCGGAAAAAGTCAGCACCTGATGCAAGTGGTGACTTGCGGAGTGGTGGCGAGCGGCACCGCGACGCTGGAAGCGGCCTATTACGGAATGCCTTACTGTCTTGTTTACCGCGTGGCGTGGCCCACTTTTTTGATCGCAAAACTTTTGGTGAAGTTGCAATTCATCGGGTTGATCAATATTTTGGCCGGCCGTGAATTGGCGCGTGAGTTTGTTCAGGGCGAAGCAAATGCCTATGAAGTTGCGCTTTGGTTGGGGCGGGCACTTGCAAATGAAGATGATCGGGCGAAGTTGTCGAGGGAGCTTTTGGAAGCAGCATCGCGGCTCGGCGAGCCCGGTGTTCACAAGCGAGCGGCCCACGAAATTGCACTCTTGTTCCCAGAATGACCGATATGCCCGAAGCTTCGAAAATCAGCGGTATTAAGATCACCCTCGCGGTGATTCCCGCTCTCCTCATCGTATCGGTCTGTGTCGCTCTTTATTTGGGAGCCAATGCGGATCAGGAGGAAAGCGAACCGCTTGAGGGTGATATCACGGTCCCGGAGATGTCCGATTATCTTTTGAAATTAAATAGTCTGATCGGAAAGCGTGAGATTGGAACAGCGGCCGGGCAAAAAGCATTTCGACAATTGAACGCGATGACAGCGGGGACACTGGGTCCGGAGAATTTGGGTTACGAGGTTTATCGTACCCAGATTGATTCTGCCAAGGGTCTCCTGTGGTCAACCCTTTGGATTGAAGCCGGGGACCGGGATTCCCGCGAGCCGGTGGTTTTGGCGATCCCGCAGGCGTCCCGGGGTTCGGGGCCCGCTTTTGGCTTCGGCTTTGCGGAATACCTAACCTCCCATCAGACCGACGTCGGGGTGAGGATTGTCTTTTATCCTCCGTTGGTGGAGGGCGATCCCGCCGAATGGATTTGGGCGCGATGTGGTAAAGAGGGGACTTCAATGAAGGGTTTTGTGATGGTGACCGGAGACGAGGAGCCCAACCGATCCCCGCGCTTTCTGGTGCCCGGGGCGCTGAAGTCAAAAATTGATGCTCTAAGCCGTTCGGAAATTTGGAATGATGATGCCAAAATCGAGGTTGGGGACCATCCGGTACTCGAGGTCAAATTGGGTGATGATTTGCTTTTTTCCCGGGAGGAACACTCGCAGCTCCTGATTCGCATGATGCCTGTGATCAAGGAGCTGGTGGAGCGTCTGAATGAATGATTGATTGGGGAAGGTTGGGATTTTCTTGCAAGATGAGGGGATGACACCTTGTTTTGATATCAATGAAGAAGTTTTTGGGAACAGCCCTGATGGTCCTCTCGCATTGTGCCAGTGCGGCTGCCGGTTCAATTTGGGTGGAAGGTGAATCCGCTGAAAGCAAAACGGTTCAGAAACACGGTTGGTATTCCAGCGTGAAAACGGATGGTCTTTCCGGTGGCGGATTGTTGAGCCATTGGGGTGGCGAAACGGGAAAGGCCGGATATCAGCTTGCTATTCCGGAAGGAGGAAAATACGTGCTCTGGGTCCGTGCGAACCCCGTACAGGCCAAGCTGCGGATTCAAGTGGGGGAGGGGAAATGGATGGAACCCAATCTTAAATCGGCAAGCCACGAGCAGATTAATATCGCCGGTGATGATAAACCCGACCTTCGTTTTATCGCCTGGATCAAGGCGGGTGAATTGACCCTAAAGAAGGGCCCGGTGCCGGTCTCGGTGGAGTTCGCTTCGGGAAACAATCATCACGGAATGCTCGACTGTTTTTGCCTGACGACCGATCTGGAATGGAAACCCCGGGGTGTTTTGAAGCCGGGTGAGAAGCCCAGACATTGGCAGATTCAAAAAATCACTGGGGCGAATCTTGATCGCTGGGTCGATTTTATCCGCCCTTCCGGAGAAGAGTTGGGTTGGAGGGCGGTTCGTTGGCACAGCAGTCTTTCCGAGGCGGCCGAAGAAGCGGAGAAACTGCAACGTCCGATCTTGCTGTGGGCCATGAACGGTCATCCTTGTGGTGAGACTTGAAACAATGGCGTCATGGGACGACGCGAGATCTGGTCAGACCTCCAAATTCAAAAAATCGCTTCCGAGTATGTCTGTGTGATCGAGGAGACCTTCTTTCTCTATCCTCCGGACTGGATGAAAAATCCCCCCAATCCGGCTGCGACCAAACTCTTTCAGACCTACGTGGCGAAGTCTCCGGAGGGAACCTTTCCAAGGCAGACTTCAACGTATCAAGGGCTTTATTGCATGGCGGCAGACGGGACCTATCTTTCCGGGAAGTTTGCGCGTCAAAGTCGTGAAGTGGCCCGTCAGACTTTGTCCTCCGGTTTGGCCCGATGGAAGGAACTTGCCAGCGAGCGTGGTTACCAATCCAGGTCTGTTCCAACCAACAAGCTGGCTTTGTATGGGGGGGAGGAAATTCGCAAGGGTGGGCTTAAGGTAGAAGTGGCCTATCGCGATCTTCCACGGGGCAAAGTGCAGCGCCCGGGCAATGCCCAGTTTCCGAACCCCTACAATCTGGGGTGGTTTGATTTGAAGCCCGGGGAAGCAAAAGCGTTTGTGACAAACCGTCGCGAGAAGACGGCGATTCCGGATCGTGTTTTCAGGAAGCTCGCCAGGACCCGTCTCAAAGATGCCGTGCGAGGACAGATGGCTGATTGGAAAGATAGCGACCTCAAGGAGGGTCAACTTTTCACTCGCTTGGTTTCTACCGAAGGTGGCGTGCAGACTTACGAATTGAGTGGAAGTGCTTCGCTGGGGGAGGATGGTCTGTGGTTCAGGCCGGAGTTCACGGGAATGCTCAGCTTTGACACATCGTCTGGAGAGTTCACCGGGTTTAAGTTAGTCGCAGCGGGACAGCGCGCGGGAAAAGGAGGTGCGAATGGCCGGGAAACGGATTTGGGCCCCGCTCCGATGGCAATTGCCCTGACCCTTTACAAGCCTTAAAGGAATTAGTGGTTTGGGGCTCTTGCCGAAACTTGCTCAGCTCAGTAATCATACTCTGATCGATGAATCCAAACTGGCTGGGTGTTGTCTCCGGGATCTTGGCTGTGGTGGCTTTTGGCGCAGTTTATCAGAGAGCCAAGAGAGCTACGCCCGAGCGCCTGAGATGGCCCTTGTTTTTATCAGTGGTGGCTTCGATGCCAGGGGCTGGTTTTACGATCTACTATGCTCATCTTTTTCCTGAAGCGGGGTGGTTTTATCAGTTCCGCAGTGTTCCAGGGACAGAGTTTTTGGTCATCTTCATCGGGGTTGCTGGTGGCATTTTTGCGGCGTTGTTACCTCGCCTGCTTTTAGTGATCCCTCTTCTTGGCGTAGTCTTGTTGTCGATTGCTCCAATTGCCAAGCCCTTCATCGGCCCGATTCAAGATGGCACGCTCAAAGATGAATGGGACAGCGAGATTTGCCTTCAAAGTTCCCCCTCGACATGCGGCGCGGCTTCGATGGCAACGATCTTGAAATATCTGGGCAGTGACGTCACCGAGTCGGAGTTGGCTGCAGAGGCTCATTCGTATGCCGGAGGAACCGAGGCCTGGTATCTGGCCCGGGCTGCGAGATCACGAGGTTTCAAGGTGCAATTCGATTTTGAATCTGGTTTTTCGCCCGAGGGTGGACTTCCTGCCGTGGTCGGAGTTCGCCTGGGGTCGATTGGTCACTTTATCGCGATTCTGCGGGCGGAAGGTGACAAGTTCCTCGTCGGGGATCCGCTGAACGGACGTGAGATCCTTTCCCGCGGAGACCTGCTCACGCGATACAAGTTCAGTGGCTTTCACATGCGCGTAGGAAGCAGGGGTCACTGAGAGACCCTTCATTGCCGACATGGGAATGAGGGCTATCCCTGCGGCTTAAAATCTCCCGGGAGCCAGTTTGGCGAGGTCGATCGCGGGCTTGGTTCCGGAGACGAGATCCGCAACGAGCTTACCGGTGACGGGGGCGAGGGAGAGGCCCATCATGGAGTGACCGGTGGCGATGATGAGGTTGTCCTGGTGAGGGGCAAATCCAAGGTAGGGAAGGCCATCGGGCGAGCAGGGACGGAGGCCGACCCAGGGTTCGAGATCTGCGAAATCGGACGGGGAATACTGCGGGTAGAATTTGCAGAAGGCCTCGATGACTCCTTGCAGGCGCGGTTTGCTGACCAAGGTATTGGTGCCGCAAATTTCCATTGTGCCGGCTACGCGGAGGGTTTCGCCCATCGGAGTGACGGCGACGCGGCCTTCTTTGAGAAGCGAGCAAAGAAGTGGATTGGCGACGGGTTTGGGAAGGGTGAGGGAGTAACCTTTTCCGCCTTGCATGGGTAAAGCGAGGCCGACTTGTTTTGCGAGTTCGGTGGTATTGATCCCTCCGGCGAGAAGGATGGTATCGGCGGAGAATGATCTGCCGGATCTGGTAGTGACACTTTTGACTTTGCCGTTGGCCGCTTCCAGTTTTTCGGCTTCGTCGCTGATAAATTCACCGCCGTTTTTCAGGATGGATTGCCGAAGCGCCTTGATAAATTGCCCAGGTGAAAGGTGGCAGTCCTGAGGCCACCAGACGCCCCCTTTGGCGGTGATTTCAGCGTTCGGTTCCAGTTCCTTCAGGCGCTTGTGATCGCAGACTTCGGCTTCGAGACCGAGGGTGTGGGCGTGTTCGGCGACTTCGGCCTCCTCTGCTAATCCGGCGTCGGATTGGCAGAGCATGAGGAGGCCTTTTTGGATGAGCGGGAAATTTTCATTCTCCGAGAGCTCGACGTGGAGGCGTCGGCTTTCGAGAGAAAGGTCGCGCAGGAGTTCCTGGGTATCGGCGACGTGCTTTTTCGTTGAGTGCTTGGCGAAAAGCCAGATCCAGCGCGCCAAGGTTGGTGAGAGTCGCGGGCGGAGAAAGAAGGGGCTCTTGGGGTTCAGCATCCATTTCAATCCCTGGGAGATCACGCCGGGCGCGGCGAGGGGAATGAAGTGCGAGGGCACGACCATCCCGGCGTTGCCCTCGGAGCAACTTTTGGCCAAGGATTCGTCGCGCTCAATGATGCGGACCGGGTGGCCGGCCGAAGCGAGGTAGTGGGCGGTTGAGAGTCCGACGACTCCTCCGCCGACAATGAGAACATCCTTGGGCATGGTGCTTGGGAATTGTGGCTCGGGCCAAAGCCCAAGCTCCGCAGGTTTAGCACTCGAGCTTGCCGTTCACGAGGCGGGCAATGCCACGGGGGTTACCGTTTTGGAGCTCGGCAGGAAGGGCTGAATCAGGGAAGCCCTGGAAGCTGACAGGACGGGTGTAGCGGAGGATGGCTCCGGTGCCGACCGAGGTGCTGGCACCGTCTGAAGTGGCGGGGTAAGGACCGCCGTGAACCATGGAGGAATTGACTTCGACGCCGGTTGGGAAGCCGTTGATAATGACGCGACCGGCTTTTTGCTCAAGGATTTGAAGGAGTTCTCCGGCGTTGGCGATTTCTTCGTCGGTGCCGTGGACGGTGGCGGTGAGTTGGCCTTCGAGCGAGCGAGCCGCCTTGATCATATCTTCCTGCGAGCCGCACTCGATGACGAGAGAGGAGGGGCCGAAGACTTCAGCGCTGAGTTCCGGGTTGGAGGTGAAGTCGTTGGCGCTTGCCTTGAGAATGGCGGGGCAGGCTTTATGGGTTTCGGCCGGGGAGCCTTCTGCGAGGGTATCGACGCCGCTTTGGCTACGCAGCTTTTTGAGCCCGTTCGCAAAGTTGTCAAGGATGCCGCCATGAAGCATGGTCGCCGGGGCCGCTTCGCTGAAGCCAGCCTGGAGGGTGGATTCGAAGGCTTCGGAGGTGTTACCGAAGACAAGCCCGGGGCAGGTGCAGAATTGGCCGGCCCCGAGAGTGACTGAGCCGACGAGGCCTTGCGCGATCGCTTCTCCGCGCTCGGCCATCGCTCCGGGGAGGATGAAGACGGGGTTAACGGAGGACATTTCCGCAAAAACCGGGATGGGTTCGGGGCGGGCGGCGGCGGCGTCCATGAGGGCGCGGCCTCCGGCGCGAGAGCCGGTGAAACCGACGGCTTTGATGCCCGGGTGGGTGACCAGGGCGGTGCCGAGTTCAATTCCTGAGTCGAAGATCATGGAGAAGGTTCCTTCGGGCATTTTGCATTCGGCGACGGCAGTCTGGATGGCGGAGGCGACGATTTCGGCAGTGCCGGCGTGGGCCGAGTGAGCGCGGACAATGACCGGACATCCGGCGGCGAGGGCGCTGGCGGTGTCCCCTCCGGCGACAGAAAACGCGAGGGGGAAGTTGGAGGCGCAGAAGACGGCGACCGGACCGAGAGGGCGGCGCATGGATCGAAGGTCCGGCTTGGGGATGGGGGCGCGATCGGGTTGAGCGGTTTCGATACGGGCATCGACCCAGGAGCCTTCCTCGATCAGGTCGGCAAACATGTTGAGTTGACCCACGGTGCGGCCGCGCTCGCCTTCGCAGCGAGGCTCGGGGAGTCCGGACTCGGCCATCATACGCGGGGTGATGTCGGGACCGGCGGCGTTAATTTTCTCTGCAATGGTGCGGAGGAATTTGGCGCGGGTTTTAGGCTCGATCTTGGAATAAGTATGGAAGGCGACCGTGGCAAGGGAGACCGCTTTTTCAAGGTCGTCGGTGGTGGCTGAGTAGAAGGTAGGCTCGAGAGCTTCACCTGTGGTCGCGTTGGTCGCGGTGAAGGTGTCCGAGCTTTCGGTGGAGCGGCTGTTGCCGATGAAGGAGTGTCCGGTGAGATTCATGAAAGTAAGGATGAAGGGTAAAGAATGAAGGAGGAAGGTTTGAAATTGGAAAGTTTGTTTTTACGGAGTTGGGATGCCGTGTTTGAAGGGGTCATCGGGGTGAATGACGACGGTGGTTTCACCGGTGATGAAGGCACGGCCGGTGACAATTGGAATGACTTTATCGGAGTCGGGTATGGACTCGAATGATCCTTCGAAGACGCTACCGATGATGGATGCTTGTCGCCAGTTGTCTCCTTCGGCAAGTTCGCCGGAGGCGGCAAGGCAGGCGAGTTTGGCGCTGGTGCCGGTGCCGCAGGGAGAGCGGTCGTAAGCGGAGCCGGGGCAGAGAACGAAGTTCTGGGAGTCGGCTTCGATTCCGGGTTGGGGCGGGGCGAAGCACTCGATGTGGTCGATTTCGCCGCTGTCCTCGCCCGTGATGTTCCGGGCGTGCAGGGAGTCGCGGACGGTTCGGGTGAACTCCGTCAGCGCGGCGATGTTTTCCGCTTTGATTTCCGGACCCTGGTTGGAAATGAGAAAAAACCAATTCCCCCCCCATGAAATGTCACCGGTGATTATTTGACCATCGGGCAGGGTGACCTCGACTTGCTCGGCGAAGCGATAGGATGGAATATTTTTGACCGTGATGGAGTGGTCTTCGGCGAGGAGAGCGGTCACGACTCCGACGGGTGTCTCGATGCGATGTTCGCCTGGCTCAATACGGCCAAGGTGAGCGAGGGTTTCCACAATGCCGATAGTCCCGTGGAGGCAGGAGTGAAGGCACGAAAGGTTGTTGAAGAAGACGACGCCGGTGACGCAGGTGGAATCCTCGGGTTCACAGAGACAGGCTCCGACGACGGCATCAAATCCCCGGGGTTCGTTGATTAGGGTGGTCCGAATCCAGTCGGCTTCCTTTTCGAGGAAGTCGCGGGTGGCGACGGCTCCGCGCGGAGTTTCGAGGCCTGAGACGATTGTCCGGGTGGGCTCGCCGCCGGTATGGGAGTCGATGATTTTCACTTAAACTTGAAGATAGGGCTTGGTTTGGCAGGTCCAAACGCCGGGGCTTTTGCTTACTTGCCTTCCCAGTTGTTCCACCAGCTGCGGAAGAGGGCGTGCTGGCTGTGAAGGAATTGCTTCTGGCTTGGGCTCAGTTGATCGTAGGAATTGATCTGGTGTTGGTAAGCCGTGTGGCCTTCGAGGACCATGAGTTCCTTGTAGTAGAGGACGAGGTCGGGGCCTTCGTCGAAGGTGGAAAGAACGGTGAGAGCTTCGGAGAGTTCGAGGGCATACCGGCGGGCTTGCGGGTCGCCTTTGGCAGCGGCTTCGCAGAGCTCGATGAAGCGGAGTATTTCTTTCGGAAGTGCATTACCGACACCGGTGATGGCTCCGGTGGCACCGCAGTTAACGAAGCCGTGGTAGACCTGGGTATCGACGCCGGCCATCAGGATGAGCGAATCGTCCTGGCTCGTGATGTTTTCGGCGGCGTAGCTGAGAGAGTCGGCTCCACCAAATTCCTTGAACCCGACGAGAGAAGGGAATTTCTCACGAAGGGAGAAGAAAAGATCGGCTTTGGTTTCGAAACCGTAGTAGGGAGAGTTGTAAATGACGGCGGGGAGTTCACCTCCGGCTTTGAGAATTTCGCTGAAGTGATGGACCTGCGCTGCGGGCGAGCTTCCACGGCTCAGAACGCGGGGAATGACCATGAGACCATCGGCACCCACTTCGCGGGCGTGGGCGGCGTGGGCCGCGGCGATGGTGGTGTTTTGCGCGCCGGTGCCTACCACGGTGGGGATGCCAGCCTCGACGAGTCGCTTGATTCCTTCCATGCGCTGCTCATCGGTGAGGAGGGGCCAGTCGCCCATGGAGCCACAATAAACAACTCCACGCATGCCTTGTGCGATGAGGTCTTTGGCGGTTTCGACGAGCGCGTCGTAGTTGACGGTGCCGTTGGCATCGCAGGGGGTCATCAGGGCGGGAATGCAGCCTTCAAAAATGGGACGATCGTTGGACATGAGTGGAGCATGACCGGGAAGTGGTGCTTTGTCTTGTCCCGAAGCAGAGAATTCGGTGGTGATTTTGACAAAAGGAGAGGGATAGGTAATCTCCGCAGCATGTCCGAGAGAAAAGGAGCGCTGCCGGAGGGGGCGAGATACATTCATCAGGTTCCCGCGACCCCCTTGGTTCCCGTGTCTCTGGACGGCGGAGTGGAGATTTGGTGCAAGCTGGAGTTTATGAATCCCAGTGGTTCGACCAAGGACAGGATCGCCCGGCATATCCTGGAGAAAGGATGGCGCTCGGGAAAACTGAAAGAGGGGAGCACGGTGGTCGAGGCTTCGAGCGGATCGACCAGTATTGCTTTTGCGTTGGCTTGCAGTCAGATGAATTTGCATTTCGTGGCCTTTATTCCGGATAGCGCGACTTCGGAAAGGGAGTGTATTATCAAAGCCTATGGAGGCGAGGTGAGGCGGGTGCCGGGAACGATGGTGGAGGTGCTCTCATCGGCGGCGGAATTTGCGGAGGAAGAGGGATTCTTTTTGGGGCGGCAATTTGCCAATGAGGATAATACAGAGGCGCACCGAATTTTTACGGGGCCGGAGATTCTGCGTCAAATTCCGGGCGGTTGCGTCGATGCGGTGGTGAGCGGGGTTGGAACCGGTGGGACTTTGCGCGGGTTGTTCGAGGCGTTTCAATTGGCGGGTTGCGGGGTGACGGCGAATGCGGCGATTCCCAGGCAAGGTGAACTTTTCGGTTCAAACCTGGAGTGTTGCAGTCTGAAATTCAGCTCGGACGTGCCGGGGGTGGCGGAGGATATCAGTGAGATTTATTCAGGCTGGGAATGTGACCAACTCAGGGAGTGGGAGATTGGGGATGCGTCTTGTCTTGCATTGACGAGGAAGCTTTGGGCGAAGGGTTTTCCGGTGGGGCCGAGCTCGGGTTTGAATTTTGCGGCGGCGGTGCAGGTTGCCGCCGGGCTGGGAGATGATTGCCGGGTGGTAACGGTGTTTCCGGACCGGATGGAGCGGTATTTCTCACACAAAGTTTTTGACGGGTATCGAGCGTGAGAGATTCGAGACAAGATGAATTTTTAAAAGGTCTCGCCGCGCCATTTGCGGGCGGGGAGGTATTTGATGACGTCCAGGACACGGTGTATTTTGTAAAGGACGGCGAAGGGCGTTATGTCTTTGTTAATGAGACCTTGGTAGAGCGCTGTGGAGGGAAGTCGAAAAGCGACCTATTGGGCAAGACGGCAGCGGAAGTTTTTCCGAGTCCCCTGGGCGAGGATTTTGAGGGGCAGGATCGCGCGATTCTTGCTGGTGGACCGGCGATTCGGAGCCAGCTGGAATTGCATGTCTATCCGGACGGTCGACAGGGGTGGTGCCTGACGTGGAAACGTCCGCTCAAGGGGGTGGATGGGAGTGTGCAAGGCTTGTCCGGAATGTCGCGGGATATTGACGGGGTTGCCTCAAGCCCCCGGGACCTGGAGTCATTGGCCGGGGTGATGGACTACGTAAGAAGTCATCTGGACGAGCCTTTGAGACTGGGTGATTTGGCCAATGCAACCGGCTTGTCGACCTATCAGATCAATCAAAGAATGGAGGGGCTTTTGGGACTGTCACCCAAGCAATATATTAGTCGCTGCCGGATTGATGCGGCCTGTCACTTGCTGGAAAATACCGAAGAGAGTCTCGTGGAGATTGCGATAGCATGCGGGTTTAGCGACCAGAGTTCCTTCACGCGCCAGTTTGGAAGAATCGTAGGGATGACACCGAAGGTTTTTCGCGAAAATCAAAGAGGGAACTAAATTCATGTCGCACGAAAAACTGGAAGTGAGGCCGTCGAAAAATGCCAGGGAAGTTTTGTTATCGGATGGTCGTGTTTTGAAGGTGCCCGATGACTGGGACCTTCTGCTTCCGGGTGATGCGGCCTTGAGCCGGAGGATTAAGAAGGATGGTCCGACGTGGACGATGTATGAGATGAAGGGGCGGAAGAGATTTTCGCGTGGGATCTGGGCGCCGGCGGAACGGATTGATGCTCTTGAGCAGGAGTTGAAAAAAGAGAGGGAAGATCCGGCTTATGAGAAGAAGCTGAAGGCGGGTCGGAAGCGGCGCGCGAAGGAGCAGGAAGCTTATGAAAAAGAATTTGAAGAGGCTTTGATTGAGTTTCTCGATTTTGCGACGGGCTTTGAGTCTTTGGCTCAAAGATTGGCGAGGGTGGTGGCAATCCATGCGGTGCCGGTGGGAAGTGGGACGGTGGCGAGGACGAAGCGGATCCCAATCGAGCGCAGGGCTGAGGCTGCGGTGATTGCCTGGATGCGACATCAGACCACGGCGTACGATGATATGGTAATTCCTCGCGAGAAGGGGGCGCGTCGGGAGGTGCGGAGGATGTTGGCGACGAGGTCGAGGTATTTGCTGGATCGGTATCGGTCGGGCCGGACCGTTCCGGACGGAAAGTGTCCTTTGCAAAAGGCGCTGGAAAAGAGACCGCGGCCGACGGAACGAGAGTGATGAGGCTGAAGCTTTTACCCGGCTCTTCCTACTCGACAAGCCGCCGTAGTTCGATTCCCGAAAGGACGGTCTCACCCTCCTTGGGTTGCAGATCGATTCGTAATTTTCCGTCTTCAACGATACTCACAGAGTCGACTTCCAGAACGCACCCTTTCCTGACCCCTCCAGCTTTTCTCACCACATTCAATTCGTCAGCCACTTGATCTTGATTGATTGCGATTGAAAAAACGGACGCCACGTCTTGCTCTTCAGGCTCACAGAAATACAGTTTCACGCGATAGTTTCCGGGTTTGATCCCGCCGAGATTTGCCGAGCGGATCGCCCGGACGCCTGACCCTGAAACCCAAGGCCACCCTATTCCACCTTCCTGAAAAAGTGAGTGTCGATAAAAGGTCTCCAGATCTGCCAAAGGAGGATCGGTCACCAGATCGATCTCAGGAGACGGCCCGCCCATGCCGGGCTGGTCGAGCCACATCACGCCGTCCTCGGTCACCCGGTCACCCGGTGCTCCAAAGTTGATTCCAAGCACCTGGATTTTCCCGCGTGTCTGCTCCGCCGAAACCTCTCCCCATGAAGCCCACTGCTCGAACTCGGGTGGCATGCTGACCAGTGCGACAGCCATTGGCAGGGGATAGCTGCAAGTGCAGCCATCGTAGAAGTAAGGGAGGTTTAGGAGACCGTTTGCCGGAATCACGCTGTTGGTGCAGCCAGAGCGGGGACCGCTGATATTAATCGTGCCGCTTTCGATCTGCTTGTCGTAGAAGGCCGGCGTTCCCGACCGCATCGTGTAGATGAGCCCGTAGTCGACTCCGCCATCACACCCATAGCTCTTTGGGAAAACACGTGGTTCGGTTTCCAGCGTCATCGGGTTTCTTCGCTCGCCCGCTTGCGGTGGTTCCGGTTTCCAATCGTCCTTCTGTTCCGGGGGACGGTATTGGCTCGGTTGGACCGTCTTGAGGTCAACATTTGAAAACGAATATCTCAACTTGGGAGCCTCCTTCTCGGTCAGGATCCTGCCCGTGTAGACATCTGAAAAAACCGGCGCCATCAACCGATAGTCAACCTTTCCCGTTCGCGTCGTTTCATCAGTCCAGTCCTTCGGCGTCGAAATCATCACGCCATCAATAAATTGTGGTTGGGGCGAACGCTTGAAATGGCTCAGGGAATCATCGAACCACAGCACTCCAAGGGGCCCACGCACTCTTTCGTCCCGACTTTCATCCCAGTTTCCCGCGTAGTTGGAAGAGCCGGATAGCGCTCCCTCCCGCGTGATGATCGTCCAGCCGGATTCGGTCCTGAACCGCCGGGCACCCTCAAGTTCGATTTCCTTGGGAAGCTGCCCGTCCGCCCGTGCCATCAACATACCACCAAAAGGCCGCAGTGATTCGTAGACCCGTCGTAACCCGGAGGGCTTGAGAGTCACCTCGTCATTGAGCACGATCAATCCCGCGAAATAGGGTGGTAGCTCAACCCTGGCGGGGTTGTCTTCGATAACCGAAAGTCGCTTACTTGTTTTTCCGTTCGTCCATCTCTTGTCTCGAAGCGTGCGAACTCTTTCTGATCGCGAATCGACTGCGATCACACGAAACCCGGTCTCCGACAACAGTGATTCGATCAGCTTGGAATCATTTCCGGTTCCCAATAAAAGCGCGTAACCGTGTTTCTGATCAAGGTTCGCGAACACACCTGATTCCGCAGGTTTGGCGCGGCTTAATTGCTCGGGCGGATGCCTGAGGGGCTGAATCGAAGCAGCTCCAAAACAGCTCAATCCTCCTCCCTTGGTCACGACAAAAAGCTTTCCGTCCGCGACCAACATCGAGTGGATCGGCTCAGTCACGCCGGGAAATCCATCACTGAATTTCATCTCATGCCCAGATACCGTAATCTTGTTCCGGACTCCTTCCTCTCCCTTGAATTGGGCATCACCTTCGTGAACCCGGTAGTTGACCGCTTTGTCAAAGAGCAGGCCACGTCGCTTTAGCTTCTGCCGTTCGAGCTCGGACGGCGTTGAAGCGAACCAGCCACCCGGAAGTCGCCCCGGCGCAGGAAGTTCGAAGGCCTTCAGTTCTCCCGTTTCCAGATCAAACTCCGCCGGGTACGCCTGACTGCTTGGCACGATCAAATGCCCGCTCTCATCGTCAATCAAAAGATAACCCTGCGGTGCCAGACCTCCAAACGCCCTGGCGTTGTGAGGATGGACTCCGTAGCGGTAAGATGATCGGTCGTTTCGCCAGATCGTCTTTCCGGTTGCGGCATCCACACAGAATACAAAAGTTCCTTCCAGTGGCCAAACGCCTGCCGCGAAGTAGGCCCGGTCACCTTTCAGAACCGCCCCTCCCCGGATTGGCCACACCGAAATTAATCGACCGTTTCCAACCACTTTTCGCTCCGATGGCACTGCTCGCTTTTTCCAGATTAATGATCCTTCCGCCGCGCTTACGCAGTAGAGACATCCGTCGTCAGAACCAAAAATGATTCGGCCATTCCCACCAACCGGGGCGAACCTCACCGGGCCGTTGGTGAAGAATTTCCAGAGCTGCTCGCCCGTTTCGGTGTTGAACGCAGTGACACTGTCGTCGAGCGACGAACCTACGAACAATCGTTTTCCAAGCACGATCGGTTCGTAGCCCGCGTCGAACTGCAAGCGGTTGTCACGGTAGGCCGGAGTCAGAGGTGGAAGCTGGCGCGACCATTGCAAACTTAGATTATCAGCAAGCACCTCTGCCGATTCCGCAGTGCGTCCGGTGTCGTTTCTCCACATCGGCCAGTCGGCACCGGTAGCGATTCCGGAAAGGAAGCAGGCAGCAAGGGCACCTTTCAAAATTCTCGTTCTCGTCATAAAATTGATCCCTTTCTCATCCATGGGTTATCATCGTTGGCTTGTTCTCGAAATCCAGACACTTCCAAGCCCCAGTAGCAACAAAACGCCCCCGGCAGCCACGATCCAAGGGCTACGAGAGGAAAATCCTGCGCCGGGATCAGCGGTGGGAGCATCATCTTCGGCGACGTCTCCAACACTCAACGCACCAACTCCCGGCAACGGGGGCAGAGACTTCTCCACGATTACTTCACTCCCCGCGATGGCCGCTTCCCAGTTCGCGGCGATCACTAGATCGATTCCCGGGTTTTGATTCTTAATCTCACAAGAACAGGCTCCACAAAAATAGGAGGCATGCTCGAATACATTTGCCGTATTGATTCCGCGACCGATGAGAGGTTCCAGCGCGCGCCCTCGCCCGAAGACTGGAAAAACCATCGGCTCGTCACGGAACTCCCCGAGATCATCTTCCATGTGCAATAGCATCTCACGGAGTATCAGCTCAGCCGGATCGTCCCTCGAAACTCGAATGAGAGAGAATTTAATCTGAAGCGGGATTCGAGAGCGCAGCACATCATCCGAATTGCTTCCGTCAGCCTGCGAAACCTTCCGTTCTTCCTCGACGGTTAACACCCCGTCGGGAATTTTCAACGCGCTCTCCGCCTTGACAAAGGCTTGTTTGATTTCAGAGGCCGCATGATCATCCTTCCCGCGGTCGCCGCACTCAATCATGACCCACGTTGCCGACTCACCCTTGAGAAGCCGGGTGACAATCTCGTGCCGAGCGGGAGAGTCGATCAGCAATTGCGCGTTTTCCATCGTCAAAGCTCCAGTCCAGATCGGGAGGGGATCAGATCCAGCTGGTTTCGGTGGATAAAAAAGCTGCATGGTCGCTCGTGGACCTTCACCTGCCTTCTTGAAATCGATCCGCACTTTTAGGTTCGCGGTTCCGGTGTCTGCGCTTCCTTGCGACTGCAAAAATGTTCTGACTTTCTCCTCGGCGGGAGACAGTTTTCCCTGTTTACCGGGAACGATGACGATCGTATATGAGTCTGCTTCCCAGCGTTCCAACGCGAAGCGGAAAACCGGCACCTGACAGGCGAGTCCGACGGCCATGATCCCCACCGCAATCAAGCCAATCAATCCCGCCCAACGGAATCCGGTTCGCTCTATCAATTGAATCACAGGATGAAGCTGACATCTGCAGCTCTGCATGCAAAGCACGCATTAGATCCCGGCCGTCACTTTTCGTGCGTAAGAATCACTCGAGTTTCCAGCGGGTTTGTCGCAAGACCGCAAATTCTGATCCGGCCATTTTTTCATACCAGACAGTGAGTAGTGTTTCATCCTCAAGTTCCACGGTGCTGGGGTAGCCAAGATCTCCCGATGAGCCATCGCCGGAGATCGTGAGTGGCGGCGACCAGGTCTTACCGTGATCCTCGCTGACCCGGGCTTGATTGCCGAAGGGTTTCCGTCGGTGGCCGTAGCTCATGAGGAGACGTCCATCACGAAGTCGAGTCAGAAAAGAGGGCAGTCCCCAGACGCCAATGGAATGAGGAGTGGACCAAGTCTTTCCTCCGTCATCGGATTCGCTTTGGAGAGTTTCGCGTGAGTTAGTCTTGTTGTGGTTTCGGATGTGCACAATGAGGTGGCCATTGGCTGCTTCGACAGCATGGAGTTCGTGGTAGTCCTGATGACGGTCGCCGTCGCGGGTCGGGATGGAAGCGAGCCATTGCCATGATTTGCCATCGTCGTGGGATTCGCAGACTCCGATTTCCTTGCTTTCGCTCCAGAGCTTCTTGCCGGCGTAAAGAAGGCGCCCGTCGGAAAGTTGGGTCGGGCCGTGCGGGCTGTTGACGATGGTGGGGTAGCGCTCCGACCAGGTGATGCCGCCATCGATGGAGCGAATCATCCATTGGCCGAGTTCGGCTTTTCGTTGTTCGTCCGGAATCCGGTTGTGAGCGGCGAGCCAATCGGGTTTGCTTCCGTCCTTTGGGAGAAGAGGGGCGTAAGCGAGGGAGGTGAAGGTGGTGACGAGCAGGGTGCCTTTGGCGGTTTCCAGAACTCCGGCATCGCGATCGTCGATCGGTCCGTCGAGAATGGTGCGGGGAAAGGTCCACGATTCTCCGTTGTCATGGGATCGTTGCAAATCGACCCGTCCGAAGGGGCAGACGTGTTGCTCCCGTCCTCCCGAGCACACGACGAGAAGTTGTCCGTTTTTACATCGGGTCACGGTGGGCCAACCATGGTAACGGTTTGGGAGCTGACTGATAATTTTGGTGTCAATGACCTGCGCGGCAGGCGCAGCGTGGAGGTTCGGATTGAAACCCAGCGAGCCTGCGACTCCGGCAGAGGTGCTTGTCTTAAGAAAGCGTCGGCGTGAGTGATTCATCGGGGGAGGATGCCCATTGGGGATACAGACTGTCGAAGGAATTCTTGCCAGCGAGCAATGAGATTGACCTGAGAGAGTGGCGATTCATCATGGCGTCCTATGAACATTCAGAGGTTTGATTCGAAAGAAGCGATGGGTGCGGCGGCGGCTGCGGACGGGGCGGATAAGATGAGGAAGGCCCAAGCCGCACGGGGGGAGGTCAATATCATCGTGGCTACGGGAGCTTCCCAGTTTGAAATGCTGGAGGCATTGACGAAAGAAGAGGGAATCGATTGGACCAAGGTGACCGTTTTCCACCTTGATGAGTATGTGGGTTTGTCGATCGAGCATCCGGCGTCTTTTCGGAAGTATTTGAAGGAGAGGTTTGAGGATCAACTGCCTTCGGCGGTGCGGGCGTTTCACTACATCAATGCCGAGCAGAATCCGGAAGCGGAGTGCGACCGGGTGGGGGCCTTGATCGCGGGATCTCCGATAGATGTCGCTTTTGTGGGGATTGGTGAGAACGGGCACTTGGCCTTCAATGATCCTCCTGCGAATTTTGAAACGGAGAAGCCGTATCTTGTCGTGAACTTGGATGACGCCTGTCGCCAACAGCAGTTTGGCGAAGGCTGGTTTCCAACCTTTGAAGCGGTTCCGGAGAAGGCGATCTCGATGTCGGTCCGGCAGATCATGAAGAGTGGAGCCATCATTTGTACCGTGCCCGATGAGCGAAAGGCGGAGGCGGTTCGCAACTCGGTGGAGGGAGAGATTTCACCGGAGGTTCCCGCGTCGATTCTTCAGCAACATGGAGACTGCGGTCTCTACATTGATGAGCAGGCGGCGAGCTTGTTGGGGAAAGGTGGGGCGGAATGAGTGAGATGAAATCGATCGGTGTCGGCTTGGTGGGAGCCGGTTGGATGGGGGCGACACTGTTGCGCAGGTTCACAGAACAATACAGGGTGAAAGTCGTGGGGGTGCATCAACGACGGAGAAACAAGGCTCTTGAGGTGATGAACGAGTTGGGTCTCGGAGAAGATCTTTACGTTGATGACTTCGAGCAAATGTTGACCGAGCCTGACTTGGATGCGGTAATTATTTCGAGCACGAACGAGGCGCATGGGAAGCAGGCCATTGCCGCGATGGAGGCAGGGAAACATGTCTTTTGCGAAAAGCCCTGTGCCACGCGTTACGATGAATTTTTGCGTCAGATCGAACTCGAAAAAGCGAACCCAGAATTGGTGACCTTCGTGGACTATCTCATGAATTTTGATGCGCTCGAGAATCGGATTCGGCGAATGACGCGCGAGGGAGATTTTGGAACGATCACCCAGATCCAGGTGAATTATCGTCATCCCATCAACATTACCGATGACAAGGTGTGGAAGCTTTCGGGCGAGCGGATGGGCGATGCCATCGGGATGGGGATTATTCATTCACTCTCGGTGATGTTGAATATCATGGCCGAACAAGGGGCGACTCCGATGAAAGTCTATGCAACGAGTAGCATGGTGCATCGCCGTGATTTTGATATTCCCGGGCTTTGGAATTTGCAGATTGAGTTCAGTAATGGTGCGACCGGATTTTGTTTTGGGAATGTCGATCAGGCGAACGGCTACGACGCCTATCATCACATTCACGGGACGGAGGGTGGCTTGATTTTTGATTCCTTGTTGGATCGGCCGCAGAAGGTTCGGTTTTGGTCTGAAAAAACGACCGACGGAAAGTGGATTTATCCGCTGGACCCGGCACGTTGTGAGGCGGAAGGAACGACGGAACATCAATGGCCCGCCGACACCAGTACGCCGGACAGCGGTGATGTCATGAAGCATCAGACGGGCGCCTGTGTGTCCCATTTTTTGGAGTGTATCCGCAAGGGGGAGCAGTCGCACCTGAGCTTCGTGAACTCGGCTCCGGTTGCAGACTTGGGATGGGCGGCTCAAATTTCTGCGGCCGAAGGCGTGCCCGTCGAACTCCCGCTGGATGAACATCGGGCACGGAAATTTTTTGAAGGGAAAGGCTAGGAATGGCAGCATTCGATCTTCAAGTGAACGGCTATGCGGGGGTCGATTTCAATGGCGACCTCTTGAGTGCCGATGAGCTGGGGAGAGTGTGTGATGCTTTGAGTAAAGATGGGGTCGGCGGGATCCTGGCAACCTTCATCACGGATGATCTTGGCGTGATGTGTTCCCGGATGGAGAACTTGGTGCGAATACGGGAAGAGAATCGGGAATGGCGCGATTTGATCCGGGGGATCCATATCGAGGGACCGTTTTTAAACGAAACCCGGGGTTATATCGGAGCTCACCCGGTGGAGCATGCCAAACGGGCGGATATTGAGTCGATGGAACGTCTTTTGGATGCGGCGGGTGGTTTGACAAAAATTGTCACCCTCGCGCCTGAACGGGACGAGGGATTTGCGGTGACGCGATTTTTGGTCGAGCGGGGGATCTGTGTGGCAGCGGGGCATTGCGATCCGCCGGTCGAGGAATTGAAGGGCGCGATTGGAGCCGGATTGAAAATGTTTACCCACCTGGGAAACGGATGCCCGATGGCGTTGAATCGACACGACAACATCATCCAGCGTGTGCTTTCCCTGAGAGATGATCTCTGGATCAGCTTTATTCCGGATGGAGCGCACGTTCCGTTTGCCACCCTGAAAAACTATCTTGATCTGGTTGGAACCGATCGTGTCGTGATGGTAACCGACGCCATTGCGGCGGCCGGAATGGGGCCGGGCGATTACCATTTTCTGGGGAGGGATGTGAGAATTGGAGACGACCTGGTGGCTCGTTCTCCGGACGGGAGTCACTTGATTGGCTCAACGATCACGATGCCGCGAGTGGCGGAGAACTTGGAAAGAGAGCTGGGCTTCCCGGAATCCGAGATTCGGAAACTGATTGAAGAAAATCCACGAACCTTGATTGAAGAATCGAAATGATAAAGCGACTGAAAGAGCTGATTGGGAAGATTGGGCCGACCATTATTGTTGCGGCAGTCGTATTGGGGCCGGGGAGTATTTTGACCAGTTCGCGGGTGGGGGCTGACTTTGGATTTCCGGCTTGGTTTGTTTTAGCTCTCTCAACTTTCCTGATGATCGGGATGGTGGCTCTGGCGGCGCGACTTGGGGTGACTTATCAACGCAGTCTTTGCGAGGAGCTCGCGGCGCGCTTGGGGCGCGGAGCTTCCTTGTTCGTGGGGCTCGTTCTCTTTCTGGTCGTGGCCTTGTTTCAGTCGAGCAACAACCTTGCGATCATCGCAGGGTTGGAGCCTTTGGTGGAGGATGTGGGTGACGGGAGCTTGTTGGCGGGGACCGGTTCGAGGGTAACGGTCTTGGTTGTGATTAATCTTTTCGTGGCCTTCTGTCTCTTTCGGGTTCGGAGTCTGTACTCCCAGATCGAAAGATTGATGAAGATTTTGGTGCTGGTGATGATTTGCGCCTTCACCGGAAATCTCATCGTGGTGCTTTTCGGAGCGGTGGGTTCGGAGTCGATCCAAAGTTCGACGAACGAAAAACGTGATCTCATTCCGCTCCTGGGAATGATTGGAACGACCTTTTCAATTGGCGGGGCCTTTTATCAAGGCTATCTCGTTCGGGAGAAAGGTTGGACGCTGGCTGATTGGAAGCGAGGGTTGGGCGATTCGATTTTTGGAATTTGTGTGCTGGGAGCGGTGACTTCCTTTATTCTGATCACTTCGGTGCTGACCTTTCACGGCCGGGCCGATGCGATCGAATTGAAGAGTGTCGGGGATGTCGCAAGGCAGTTGGAGCCCTTGTTCGGGAAAGGTGCGAAGGTGATTTTCAGCTTTGGGATTATGGCGGGGGCTTTCAGTTCCTTTTTGATCAATGCGGTGATTGGAGGAACGATTCTCTCGGATAGCTTGGGGAAGGGGTGGCGTCTCTCCGATGCCATGCCGAGGGTGTTGACCTGCCTGGCTCTGGTGATCGGAATGGGCGTGGCCTCGTGGTCGCTTTCAGGAGCCTCCGGAACGGTGACTTTGATCACGGTCGCGCAAGCTCTGACCGTCCTGGGGCTACCGATGCTGGCGGCAGCTCTCCTCTATCTGGGAACGAGGAAAGAGTTGGTTGGAGACAAGAAGATTCCGGGTTGGATCCTTGGGACGTGCTGGCTGGGCTTCGTGGTGGCCTGTGTTTTGGCGGTGAAGACCGCACTGACGGTTTGGGGGAAAGCTTTCGCCTGATAACTATCAATCTCCGCGTTTGCAGAGTTTATAAAGACAGGAAACTCCTGAGATGCCACCAAGGATGAGCAAGGCAATGAACCAACCGTCGGATGACCCACCTTTGGCTCGAACCACCCAGTAGATGGCTCCTGCAATAAAGGCAATCATGCCGAAAATCGTCATCATGACACCGTGAAGGAGAGAAGCCGCGATTCGATGGGTTTCTTCGAGCGTGGGCTCCTTTTTGTCAGGTTGGTAAACGAAACCAGCGTTGTCAGGAGCATTTGATTCGGGCGGAGTTTCTGTTTTTAGACCGTTGGGCGGTGGGGGTTTTTGATCACTCATGCCAGGTGAGGTTAGGGTGGAGAGCGGTGTCGGGAGCGAATTCAAAGTGAAGGACTCGGCGATGTCCGGGGGATTCAGACCGAGGAGAGGAATGGAGGATGAGTGGCGACATCAGGAGGAGGTCGCCGGGGTGGCATTCGCAGGTGACGGGGTTGTTTTTTTTAAGATCCGGGACCTCGGATGAGGGGATTCGTCCCAAGCGATGGCTTCCGGGAATGACCTTCAACGCTCCATTGGAAGCCGGGGTCGGGTCGAGGTGGATCCGGAAGGTGACCATCTGTGCGAGAAGGTCGACAGGTGGTTGGACGTGGATGACTTCGTCTTTGGTCGACCATGGGCCGTATCCTGGAATGTCGTGTTGATCCGAGACGGCGATGGTGAGGTCCTGATGCCAAGCGACCGGCCAATTTTGTTTCCCGGTCTTGTCGAAAAGGATACTGCGAACGGGCCTGTAATCGGTGTTCTGAATGAGGCGGCTTTTTCCGTCGAGTGCGAGTTGATGGAATTGTTTGGATTTGGAGCGAAGGTTGCGAATGCAGGTTTGTTTGTGTTGATGCGCGAGCCGCTCGCATTCAAGGCGTGCTGCCTTCACGGCTGCCTCGCCAAGAAATCCGGAAATGAGCAGATATCCTTCTTCAAAGAAGGTGGGCGGAAGGGATGGTGTCACGGGGTTAAGGCTTTTCCGGCGATGGCGGTGGTTGCTTTTGAGATGGAGGATATCCGGATGTTTCTGCTCGGGTTGGAGCAAGGGTTTGGTGGGAAAGCGAAGCTTTCGACTCCTTTTGGGATGGTCGTGGGGAGGGCATCGGCGGGTGGCGGAGTTAGTTGCCCTGGAGGCGGAACGACCAGGTGTAGGTTCCGGTGGGCTTGATACGGTATTGGGGGAGGACACGTGCTCCCCAGGAGTTGATGCCGCCGACACCCATTTGCTTGTGATCGATGTTTAAAGTAACGACGTCGCGTTTGGGAATGTCGACGGGGTGGCGGCGGCCTTCGAGATCTGACATCAGGCAGGGATAGGTGCCGCCGGAAAGGAAGTCGCCGGGAGTGGTAACGGTGAAGCCCTGACTCTCGTTGTTAAGGAGTGAGAGGCGGCGAAGGTCGGTGAGATTGCCGGTTTCCTGGGGCTCGAGGTAGGGGAACAAGAGCTCATCGACCGAGGCGTTCCAGTGCCCGATGATCCCTCCGGCTTTGCGGTCGGCATAAGTTTCGTGCGGTCCGTTGCCAAACCACGAGACTTGGTTGTAGGAATTAGGAACAGTGCATTGCATGCCGAGACGTGGAAGGGGGCCGACTTTTCCTTTAGGCGTGACAGTGACTTTCACGTCGATGTTGCCATCAGCGAGGATGATGTAGGTGATGTTGCCGGTGGTGTCTCCCGCAGGGATCTTAAGGTCGAAGGAAAGGCTGTTGGGGGCGGGCTTGGTCACTTTGGTGACAGTGGCATTGGGGCCGGCGTTGCGCCACATGCCGGAGCGGGGCCCGAAGTTGTTGGCGCGGTCGTTGTCGACGGGAGGGCGCCAGAAATTGAGGTGGAGAGGCGAGTCGATAAGCTGGCGGTCGCCGATTTGGTAGGTGGTGAGTTGTCCGGTCTTTTTGTCGAAGACGAGGGTCCGGGCGTTGTCGTCGTAGATGATGAGGTCCTTGTCTTCGGCAGCCTTTAGGTTCGTGGCGGGAGGGAGGGACGGGGATTGTGGAGCCCCGGTGAGACGGATCTGTTCGCGGGCAACGATGTGGCCTTTTTTTGCCCAAGTGGTGTCTTCTTTGAGGCGGAGTTCCAAAGAGAGATGGATTTCTCCCGGGTAGTCGGCGGGGTAGGGTGCTTTGATTGTGAATTCGCCTTCGGCTCCGGGGGCGAGGTTGAGGGTGGATTGCTTCTGTTCGGTGGAAGCTTTTCCGTCGAGAAGGATTGTCGCAAAGGAATCGTACTTTGAAAGGTTGGTGAAGGTCGAGGTATTGCTAAGCTTGAGGGTGGTCTCGTTTTCCCGGGTGCGAACGAGTTCGACGAAGCGGATGTTTTGATAGGCCTTGAAAACTTCGGGGGCTTGCGGGGTCGGCTTACGGTCGGAGGTCATGATGCCGTTGGCGCAGAAGTTATCGTCGTTCGGGAAGTCCCCGAAGTCGCCGCCGTAGGCGAAGAATTCAAGTTGGCCTTCCGGGCGGGTGAAGTCGGTGAAATCGAGCGAAAATATTCGAGGGGCATTCGCGGCCTGATTCGAGAACGTGACGTCAACGGAACGAATGTCGCCATCGAAGGTCCGGTTCCCATACTGGGCATTATGAGAAATGCCGATCGGGAGCCTGGAAGGTTTGATAATACCTTTGTGGTCTTTTTTACCGAGGAGCTTTCCATCGACAATGAGAGTGAGGACGTCACCGGTGTAGCGGGCGGCGATGGTGTGCCAGTTGTTTTCCCAGTTGTCGGGAGTCTTGACGGTGAGGGAGCGCCAGGTGGTGTCGTAAACGAAGAATTCCAAATCCCGGTTCCGATTGAGTTTGAGGGCCCATGATTCGTCGCCCTGGGTGACGATGGGGTTGTCTCCCCAATTTGAACGGCCGGGACGAAGTTTAACGATGATGTCGAGATGGTTGGTCGGTTTGGTCTCCTCTCCGAGGGAAACGGTGGCATAGCCCGAGATCAGTCCGCGTTCGGAATCAACCTCACCTTGCAACTTCGTGCCCGGGTGTAGTTGGGTCCCGGGATGCTTGGAGGTGAGGGTTGCCGGCGGGGATTTCGTTTTCCGCAATCCCTGGTCGCACCAGTCCCAGATGGAGCCGCCCTGGAGGAGGCGTTCTTTTTCGAAGAGCATCCAGTAGTCGTAGAGGTTGCCGGAAGAGTTGCCCATGGCGTGGTTGTATTCGCATTGAATCAGGGGGCGTTGTTGGGTGAGAGGTTTCTTTTCCTCGGCGCGGGCGTATTTTTTGCAGGCTTCGAGCGAGGCATACATCGGAGAGAAAAGGTCAACGTAGGACTTTTGGCCGGCCCGTTCGTAATGAACGGGATACTGAACCGGGGATTTCTTTTTGATCCATTCGGAGCATTTTTCGAAGCAGATGCCATCGCCCGCTTCATTACCAAGCGACCACATGATGATGGAAGGATGGTTCTTGATGGCGTGGATCATGTTGGTGACGCGGTCGAGGTGGGCGGCGGTCCAAGATGGATCTTTGGCGAGAGACTCGGGGCCGTAGCCCATGCCGTGGGATTCGATATTGGCTTCGGCGATCACGTAGAGTCCGTATTCGTCGCAGAGTTCGTAGAAGCGGGGATCGTTGGGGTAGTGGGCGGTCCGGACGGTGTTGATGTTGAGCTGCTTCATGAGCTCAAGGTCTTTGCGCATGAGGGCTTCGGTGATGTAGTGGCCGGTGTCGGGATCGTGGTCATGACGGTTGACTCCTTTGACGAGGATGGCTTTGCCATTGATCAGGAGTTGACCGTTTTTGATCTCGGAGGTTTTGAAGCCGACTTTCTGTGAGTAGAAGTGGGTTGGTTCTTGGCCAAGTTGGCCGACGCCAATGACGAGGGTGTAAAGGAATGGTTGTTCGGCGGACCAAGGGGTGACTTTGAGATTGTCATTAATGATCTGATCTCCGGTGAGCAAGGTTGTCTTAATTCCGGCGTTGGGCGCGTGTTTGGGTGCGTAAACCACGGAGCCATCGGGAGCGATGAGTTCGAGGCTGTAGCCCAGATTGTTGGCGTTCTTGGAAGCGAAACCGGTGAAGGAGAACCGGCCTGCGCCATCGGGGGAAAGGGTGGCGTTTATGGTGTAATCCCGGAGAGTGGACTTGGGGTTGGAGGTCAGATAGACGTCGCGGAAGATTCCGGAGAGTCGCCAAAAGTCCTGGCACTCGAGGTAGGCTCCATCGGAGTAGCGGTAGACTTGGACGGCGAGGGTGTTCTCTCCCTCTTTCAGGAAGTCGGAGAGGTCGAATTCGGCCGGAGTGCGGGAGTCCTGCGAGTATCCGACTTTCTGCCCGTTGCACCAAAGGTAGAAGGCAGAAGAAACACCGTTGAAGGTAATGGTGGTTTGGCGTCTTTTCCAACCATCGGGAAGCGCGAAGCTTTTGCGATAGGAGGAGACGGGATTTCGTTCCTTGTAAGTCGTGAAGTGCTTCTCAGGTTCGCCCATGACGCGGGGCGGATCTTTTTTGAAGGGGTAGGGGTGGTTACAATAGATCGGAGTTCCGTAGCCCTGGAGTTCAACATTCGATGGGACAGGGATGGTTTTCCATCCGGAATCGTCAAAATCGGTCTTAAAGAAGTCGGTGGGGCGTTTTTCGGGATGGTCGACCCAGTGAAACTTCCATGGACCGTTTAGAAGTTGGCACCATGGAGATTCAATCCTTTGTTTTTCAAGGGCATCCTCCTTGGTGGGGAAGGGCATCTTGACGGCATGGGCCGGAAGCTTGTTGATCCGAAAGATCGATTGGTCTTCCCAGTCGGGCGCAGCAATGGTCCGGGTGATCAGGAGAAGAAAAAAGATACCAACTCTCAAGTGCATGTCGGGAGCTTGGCAAATAGGTGATTGAGACAAAAGGCTGCTTTTGGGACGGTTTTAAAAATGTGAAGCGAGGAGTGAAGTGGTTTTTGTGCGCATTACCTGCTCTCGCCTTGGTGATTTTTGTCGTTCTCTGGATTTTGGCAGGCTCGGTCGCGAGTCCGGACCGCCGGCCGTTGCAGGACTATCATCAAAGCTATTTTGAAAGACCGGAAGAGCACGGTTTGGTGGTGGCAAGAGTTGATTTGCTCGAAGGTCATGTTCCGGGATTGCTGGTCAAAGCTGACGCGGGGAGTGGTCCGGCAAAACGAGGAAAGCTCCTGCGAGACCAGTTGGTGGCTGATGGGGTGACACTTCCTGCTTATGGTGAGATCAAGGCGCTCTTGGTTTTGCTGCATGGGCGCAATGGGCGGAAAGAGGATTTGCTCCCGGTTGCCGAGCGATTTTGCGCGGTGGGTTTTGCGTGTGTCATTCCTGATCTGCCGGCCCACGGTGACAGTCCGGCAGAGACCGTGGGGTTTGGGACACGAAAATTTGAAGTGCAGCTTCCGGGAGCTGTCGCGGATGAGGCCAAGGCATTGCTGGGGATACCGAATTTGCCGGAGTATCTTTGGGGGATGTCGATGGGCGGGTCTTTTGCGGTTCACGCAGCCGCTTTTCAGCAGGATCGTTGGAAGCGAATCACCATCGTCGCTTCTTTCGATCGTTTGAGCGGAGTGGTCGAGGATTCACTTGGCATGTTTTCGGAACCTTTTCAGTCGCTGGCCGAAAGCATGATCGAGCTACGGGGAGGGGTGAAGGTGAAGGTGGTCAATCCGGTTGACCTGGCGGGCAAGATTGATAGCCCTGTTCTTGTTGTGCACGGAGACAAGGATCATTTGATCCCCCACAGTCGGGGCGAGGCCCTTTATCGGGCCTTCGCCGGGGAGAAGAAGTTCATCACGATTCCGGGTGGCAATCACGATAATGTGCTTGTAACCGAAGCCCCTGTTTACGCGGAGATGGCGAAGTGGTATCTGAAGTCGTTGGGCCAGGGATCCTAGTAGAAGAAGGGATCTTCCTTGGGAGGTTCTTCTTTTTCCTCGGCATGGATTTTCTTACGGAGAGCCGGGTCGTCGCGATACATCAAGGTGAGTCGAATTTCGTTTTTAAAGACGCGGTTGATTGCGATCTCGCGAACGTCGATTTGAAATTCCTCGGCAAGCTTCTCACGGAGGTATGATTGATCCAGCATGAGGGCTTTGTCTGCGAGCTTGTAGTCGACTTCGATTTTTTGGAAGGAATCCCTCCAGACCGAGGGGCGGTCTGCCAAAAGTGCGGTGATGAGAATGGTGGTCGCTGATAGAACATCGGCGACCATCGGCATCATGGTATTGACGAAGGTGAGTGAGATGGCGCCTAGGAGGTAGGCGATTTCTGCCTTGTCGAATGCCTCACTGCGAAGGCGGACGAGGGCGAGGAGGGCAAAGATGGTGAAGCCAAAACCGGCGGTGACAAGTGAGCTGGAAAGGAAAATCGGAAATAGAAAGAGGTTAAAGGCCAGCAGGAGGAAGAGCATCTTGTGGTCGTGATGCCTGCGATAATAGATGACGTAGGCAAAGAGATAGATGGTGATGAGGTTGAAAACAATTTTGTAAACCAAGGAACCACCTTGCCGAATGAGGGGAGTGTCCTGGGCGGCCTGATCGACCCAATATTCGAGAAAGCCTTTTTCGACGATAGGAACTTCCGGGTCCAAAATCTGGCCATCTTCGCCAAACATGACATCGACTTTTGAAGTTCCGTTGAAGACCTCGACATCGTAAAATCTTCCCTTGGTCGAACTATCGACCGCCTCCGCGCTACGAAATGCTTCGCTGCTAAATTTGAGAAGGAAGGCGGCACGGACGTCGGGCGGGAGTTCGTTGAAATCGACATTATTTTCGGTCTCGGTCCAGATGCCTTCTTTTGTAAAATCAGCCCGATACTTGATATCGTTGATCCGGAAGTGGGCCTCGTAAGAACCATTGGTGTCGAGCTCCCAGCTGGGTGCGGTGACGTCCGGGTATTTTTGACGGAAAGTATCCAGAACAGCATCGGGCACCACAAGGTTTGCTACGCTGGAAAGTGTCAGGACTGTGACGAAGAAAAGCTGGACGACTAGGTGCTTCATGTGATCGGATGTCGATGGTGTATGCGCTGGAAAGCAGTGTGTCATTTCCTTTTAAAGGTGAGAAGGCATCATTGATAAATATTTGTCTGTGGAAGATTCCTCGACGAGGTGGACCGGGAGAACTAGGGTTTTAGCATGGTTTTCGAATCGCAGAGGTTTTGGATGGGGCTATCTTTTGTGCGGGCGCTTCTTGTATTGCCGCAAGTTCTCTGGGCCCAGGAGGTTCAAGGCCCGGAACCGGATCCGTTTTCGAGCGGTCCGGACCCGTTTGCGGAAGGAGAGGAGAGGGCGGTCATTCCAGTTGGGCAGGGGGACCGGAAAACGGCAACTTTGTTTCTGCGCGTGGAGGTTTTTGAGGTGCCGGTAAAGGGGGCGATGGAGCTTCTGGACCAAGAGCTGTCGGGAGAGGCGTTTCGAAAAACGCTTTTGAAGATGGTGGCGGAGAAGAAGGCGGAGATCGCTTCGCTGCATGCGACCCGATTTGAAGCGGGAAGCAGCGCTACCATGGACGGGATTGTGGAGGATATTTACCCGACGGAATACGAGCCGCCGGAAACTCTTCCGGAGGGATCACCCTTGCTGAGGCCCGAGGAGCAGTTGAGTCCGGCCGAAAGGGTTCGGAAGGTGGCGCTAACCTTTGCCTCACCCACTGCCTTTGATACCAAGAATCTGGGGACGACCCTCGAAGCTGAAGCAAAAGTGGCGAACGCAGAACAAGGGATGTGGGATTTGGTGTTCAATCTAACGGAGGTCAGCCATCTCAAGGACTGCTCCTGGGTCGAGGGGACGGTGACGATGCCAATCTTCAAGGTGAACTCTGTAATGGGAAGATCGCGGGTTAAAGACGGAGCCTGGAATCTATGGTCCTGTCAGGCCCCGGCCGGTGAGGATGGGAGTCCGGACTTGTCCGGACTCCGGGTTGTTCTGGCGAATCTCAAGCAGTTGAAGCGCTAGCTTCGTCACTGTCCAAAGTCTGGCGGTCCCAGACGTAGCGCCGGAAGAGCACTTTCACTGCGGCGGTGAGGGGAACGGCGAGAAGGGCTCCCAGAAAGCCACCAAGGATCAAAGACCAGAACAGCATTGAAAAAATGACGGTCATGGGATGCAGGCCCACGGAGTCGCCCACGATCTTTGGCGCGGTGACGAGGGAGTTGATCTGCTGAACGACGACGAAGATGATGACGACTCCCAGGGCATAACCCCATTGGGGCAGATCGTATGGAATCTCATACTGGAAGTAGGCGATGATGCACGCGGGGATGAGGCAAAGGATGTTCCCGATGAACGGGATGATCCCGAGCATGGCCATGACGACGCCGATGAGGAGACCGTAGTTTAAGCCGTAAATGGTGAGGGCGATCCCGACGAGGATGCCATCAATGAAGGCCACGAGAACCTGGCCGCGGAAGAAGGAGATGAGGTAGCCGTTGATTTCGCGGAGCGTATCCACCACCTCGGTTTTAAAATGAGATCGGCGCAAGGGAACGTAGTCTTCCCAGCCTTCTTTGATCGAGTCGCTTTCCTTGAGGAAATAGTAGAGGTAAATCGGGACCATGGCAAAGCCGATGATCATGCCGAGAACTCCGAGGATTTTTCCGTAGCTCGCAAAAATCCACGCTTGCGCGGATTTCCGAAATGAAGAGATGAGAGCACCGCCCTTGGTGAGCCAGAAGTTATTTAGTGCAAGGGAGCTTTCGATATAAACTTCTTGGGCGTTCTTTAGCCTGACCACTTCCTCTTTGTCGTCCGGTGATCCTTCCATCTGTGTGGTTTCATCGGGGGTCGAGGTGTCTTTTTTAGGTTTGGTGCTCCATGAAGATGAAGTAATTGCCGAGAGCTCCTCATCGGTGACCTGGTATTTTGCAAGAATATCTCCCCCCGGCCCGCTCACGGACTCGCCGTTCTCGAGATGTTCATTCACGGCCTTGACATCTTTGGAAAAGAAATCCCGGACGACCCATCCATAGAATACGTTTTGTTTCTCTTCGACGAGCCTTTCTTCATTGGAAAGGTTGGTGCTCTGTTTGCCCAAATTCTCCAATTGACCTGATAATTTGACTCCGATGAATGCGCCGAGGATGGTAAAGAAGATGAGGAAGCCCGAGAAGACGGTGATGATGCCTTTCATTCTCGAGAAGCCCTTTTTCTGGAGCTTTTGAACAATGGGATCGAGAAGGTAGGCAACAATTCCCGCAACGGCGAGAGGGACTAGCACCGGTTGGAGATATCCGAGAACATTACTGGTGAGCCAGATCAGTCCGACCAGCAACGCTCCCAGCACAAGGATGGCCAGGCCCGTGACCGCCCTCCAAAGCGTGCGCTTTTGAAACTCACTGGGAAATGATTTTTCTTCGTCCACGGTCGGTAAGCTGCCCAAGTCCGCCCGATGGGGGAAGTGCAAATTGAGTCCTGTTTTGTACCGACCTTCAGGCTTTTGCGACCTTGTCGAGGACCCCGTTCACATATGAGGCCGATTCCTCGCCTGAAAACGAGCGGGCCAGATCGACTGCTTCGTTGATGGAAATTGCGGCATCAAGGTCCGGATCCTTGAGGATTTCCCAGCTCGCGAGGCGGAGAATGGCGAGGTCGACCTTTGAGATTCGCTCGAGATCAAAATTAGCGGAGGCCCTATTGATGGCTTCGTCGAGGGTGCTAACGTCGGCCTCGACCTGATCCGCCAACTTGATGGCTTCTTCTTCCAGTTCCTTCATTTCGCGGGTTAGACGATGGAGGTGCTCCAGGTCACGTTGTTCCGGATAGTTTGCCGGGAAGTGGACCATTCGCGTGCGTGCGTCGTAGTTGTCGAGCTTGCTAAAGATCTCCGTGAGTTTTTCGCGTTGGGCCGGCGGGAACCCTTCGATGCGGGGGAGAATCTCGGCACGCTTTTTACGGAGATTGTCAGATTCCAGCAGAAGCTTGTGCAGGTCGCCTCTCCAGCCGCCGGTATCGGCCTTGGTCAGGCGAAGGAGGTTGCCGCAGTTCTCGGCCCAAGTGTGTTCGCCGGCGCTGAGGCTCTTGAGATCGCGAGCCAGCTTCTCGGCCGGGTCGGCAGCCAAAATGGCAGCTGTGCTGTCGGTCAGGGCGCGTTGAAGTTTTGCGGTGAGAGCTTCACGTCCTTGTTGGAAGTGGGCGAGGACTTTGACGCGGGCCCGATCAAAGTTGAGCGATGCCTTGTCGTTCACCAGGTCCCAGAATTCCGGACCTCCCTGATCCTTGGGAGATGCAAAGCGGGCATAGAGGAGCTGAACGGTCGCTTGGCGGACGAGGCGACGGCTAGCCATTGCTCGGGTGAAGTCGTAGGGATTGGTTGGCGCGTCGGACCTCGCTCATGATCTCAATGATATCGAGAGCGCTGCGGGCGGCTTCGCGACCGCGATTGAGATTTTTGCCGATGCAACGGGCGTAGGCCTGTTTTTCATCTTCCACCAGGAGGACCTCGTGAATGATCGGGGTTGTTTTGTCGATAGCGAGTTTTTGAAGAGCGTCGGTAACGGAGGTGGCCACCAGGTCGGCGTGGCCGGTGCCTCCGCGGATGATGCAGCCCAGTGCGATGACACAATCAGGTTGTTCTTCCTCGATGAGAGCTTTGCAAACCACCGGGATTTCAAAGGCTCCGGGGACCCGGACGAGATCGACGCGAGCGTTGGCCGCGTAGGCGTCGATTTCTTCCACGGCGTTCTCGACGAGGGCGTCGGTATACTCCTGGTTGAACTTGGCTGCGACAATGGAGATACGGACTTTGGTCCCGGTGGGGACCCGTGGTTTGGGAGGGATGATGGCCGACATATGTGTGCGAGCTGATATAGGTTGAACGATCGAATTGTCAATCAGAGGTGATGGCCCATGCGGGTGCGCTTGGTCTCGAGGTATTTCTCGTTGTGAGGATTGGAGGGGAGCCGGATGGGGACCTGTTCTACGATTTCGAGGCCGTAGCCCTCGAGGCCAACGACCTTTTTGGGGTTGTTGGTAAGCAGGCGGATTTTCCGGACGCCGAGATCGTAAAGCATTTGAGCACCCATTCCGTAATCGCGGAGGTCCGAGCCATAGCCAAGTTTCTCGTTGGCCTCGATGGTGTCGAATCCTTGCTCCTGAAGCTTGTAGGCGTGGATTTTGGCGGCGAGTCCGATACCGCGGCCCTCCTGTCTGAGGTAAAGAAGGACGCCACCTTCTTCGGCAATGTGAGCGAGGGCGGTGTGAAGCTGGCCTCCGCAATCGCAACGGCGGGAGCCGAATACGTCGCCGGTGAGGCATTCGGAGTGGACCCGCACGCTCACCGGTTTGTCGGGATCGATTTTTCCCCGGACGAGCGCGAGGTGCTCGGAGTTGTCGGTGCTGACTTGATAGAGGTAGCAATCGAAGTCGCCAAAATCGGTGGGCATGGAAATGACCTCTTCGCGCGTGACGAGCCTTTCGGAGCGCCGGCGGTATTCGATGAGTTGGGCGATGGTGCAGGACTTCAAACCATGTTTTTCCTGGTATTCACCCAGGTCACCAACGCGTCCCATCGTGCCGTCTTCGTGCATGATTTCACAAATAACACCTGCGGGAGGAAGTCCGGCGAGGCGAGCCAGGTCAACGGCGGCTTCGGTGTGTCCGGCCCGGCGGAGGACTCCGGCCTCGATGGCTTCAAGCGGGAAAATGTGGCCTGGTTGCACGAATGCGCTGGCGTCGGTTGTAGGATTCGCCAGAAGCTGGATGGTGTGAGCACGGTCTGCCGCCGAGATTCCGGTGGTGATGCCTTCAGCGGCATCAATGGAAATGGTGAAGGCTGTTTTGTGTACCTCACGGTTTTTGGGGGTCATCGGGGGAAGGTCGAGGTCCTTGGCCCGACCCGGCAGGATGGGGGTGCAGATGAGTCCACGACCATGATTCGCCATGAAGGCGATCGATTCCGGAGTGATGAGCGAGGCCGCTCCCACGAGGTCGGCTTCGTTCTCCCGGCCTGGATCGTCAGCGACGATAACGAGTCGTCCGGCTTTGAGGTCGGCAATAATCTCGTCGATGGGTGAAAACTTAAGCTTGCTCATGGGCGGGCAATGATGGCAGCAAAATCGTGCGGTGCAAGATCAGTGCAAGACATCGGCGAGAGGGTCGGGCTCGATGATGCCGAGTTCGACGAGAAAGTGGTCAGCCGACCGCAGGGTAATCTCGTAATTTTTCTCGTCGGAATTGAAATTAAAGAAGGTGTGTCCGGCGTTTTCGAACTCCATGAGATCACAACGATTGCGCTTTTTGCGGTAGCGTTTGGCAAAGCGCTGGGAGAGTTCGAAGGGGACCACGCGATCGGCCTTGGCATGGAAGATGAGGCAGGGCGGGAGAGCCTTTTGCGGAAGTCGATAAGAGGGGCTGTAAAGTTTGCCATCCTTCGGGGAGGCGAAGCGATCGTTGCAAATCCCTTTCCGCGTGGTGTCGCTGATGGGGCCGAAGAGAATCATTGCGCATGGCTTGGGCGACGGTCTGTGGGTGTCATCGTGGGGGTGAAGGGCCGCGCAAAGAACGGCATTGCCCCCGGCGCTGGCGCCGACTGCGACAATCCTGCCGGCATCAATCCCCATGTCGGAGGCATGCCGTTTGAAAAAAGAGAGCGCCTCCTTGGCGTCGGCAATCGCTTCCTCGGGCGTGCCGTCGAAGAGAGCCTTTGTCCGATACTCCACGGTTACGGCGACCATCCCGCGTGACGCGAAGTGATGGCAATGGGGAACAAACTGGGTGGGGGCGGAAATGTCCCAGAGGCCGCCGTGAAAGAAGACGATGGCCGGGCATCGGTCGCGTTGATAGTCGAAATTGTAGGGGAAAAAAAAGTGGGCATGCAAGTCGCCGGCCGGTGTCTGGCGGTAGATGTAGGTGTTTGCGGAAGAGAGGAGTTCCTTGTTCCGGACTTCACCGAACATGGGTGACTTGGGGAGATTCTTCATGGGTGTTCTAGTTGGCAAACAAGGTTGGTGTAGAAAAGCTTTTCCAAATGTGGGTCCAATTGTCCATAGTTTCTCCATGAAACGACTGATTTTGGTTCTCGGACTGCTCGCAATGGCTGTTCCGGTACATGCGCAGGCTGCAAATGGCGCGCAGACGGTGGCGGAATTACGGAATGTTTATAACAACTGGCGTGCCGCCATGATCCGCAAGGATGCCGCTTTGTGGAAACGCAGCACTTCCACAACGAAGCAAATCAAGGTGCGTAACCGGATTTGGAGCGAGCGCCGCCCGTTTCCGCAAACCGTCTTCGCCTCGCCGATCGCGCCTCCTGATATTTCGAAGCTCCAGGCGATGAGGGTTCGGGCGCAAGGCCGCACCGCCAAGGCGACCTACTTCGGCAAGGTGGACTTTGGTGTTGGTGGGGAACCGACCGACAACCTCTTTGTTATCTCGTACATCCAGGAAGGAACCGGGTGGAAGTATCACGGCGGTGAGTTCGTGAATCTGGGGGCGCTCCCGGATGTTCGGAAGCAACTCGCGGCGGGTAACAAGGAATTTCTCGATGGGAAGGATTTTTTCCCGGACGGGGTTCCCGAGGCGGCACCATTTGCGATTCGCGGGCCAGCCAAATACATTGCCAAGGCCTATGTTTATTGTCCCGGTCGGGAGGTGAAACTTTTGATCAACAAAAAGTCGAGGCACACTTTCCAAAACACCAAGCGTGCTGATGTTATCATCGGTGGTGCGAATGACGGGATGAATGAGTTGCAATTTTCCATCAAGGATATCCCGGGCGGCGATCCCAACGCTCCGATCACAATTCGGTTTTATCTAATGTCGGAAGTGAACGGCCAGAAACCACTGAAGCCGTTGGAGTATCAAATTGATGAAGATCAAGCTAAGAATGGGATGAAGCCAAAGGCTTCAGGTACCTTGAATTTTAATCTTGGTCCGGATATGGCCAGGAAGCTGAAGGGACGCTAGACTTGTAACAATAATCGCCGTGGATCTGATCGAATTTTTTAAAGATAACTGGCGTGCCGGGGTTGAGGTCCTGGTGCTCTGGATTCTCATCTATCAGATTTACCGGGTCTTCCGGGCAACCCGCGGAGCGCGCATTCTGGTCGGGCTGACCGTGGTGATTATTCTGATGACACTGGCTTCGCAGATTCTTGATCTCAAGGTGATTGAATGGATCATTAAAAGCGCCGCCGCCATCTTGGCCTTTGCTCTTTTGATTATCTTCCAGCCCGAACTCCGGAATGGTCTGGCCAGACTGGGCAGTGCGAATCTATTCTCCTTTTCGACCAGCCAGCAGAAAGTCTTTCTTGAGACCCTCACCGAAGCTGTGATGAGGCTTTCCAAGAAGCGCTTTGGAGCCCTCTTTGCGATTGAGAGGGGCATTGAGCTTGATGAATACGAAGGCACCGGAGTGACGATCGACAGTGTGCTTTCCGTGGAGTTGGTTGCGACGATTTTTCATCCCAAAACTGCGCTGCATGATGGCGGGATGATTTTAAAGAAGGAACGAATTGCTTCCGCTTCGTGCATTTTCCCAGTCAGTCAAAAGCAGTTGTCGGATCGCTCGCTGGGGCTTCGGCATCGTGCCGGGTTTGGGATCACCGAAGAGACCGATGCGGTTGCGGTGATCGTGAGCGAGGAGACGGGCGCAATCTCGATCGTGGTGGAAGGCAGCATCCACCGAAACCTTTCTGAAGATGAATTCCGGGAAAAACTAGACGAAATCTTTCTAATCAATGGTGAAATACATAAAGAAATGGCTCCTGAGGAATTGGACGGTGAAAATCGCCGCTCTGGCTCTGGCGATCGCGATCAGATATCTGATTGATCTCCACCTTCAGCGTAACGATGATTCCTCCACCAAACCCTCCATGGAACAATTGACTCCATGAAGCTTAAGCAGTGGAGCGGGCTACTCGTGACCGGTACCGACACCGGAATTGGCAAAACCTGGGTGTCGGCTCTTATCGTTGAAGAGTTGAGAAAAGGAGGAGTGGAAGCCGTCGGTTTGAAGCCCGTGCTAAGTGGTTCGCGTGAGGATGCCGAGCGGCTTTGGGAAGCGAGCGGGGGAACCCTGGATCTCGATGTGATCAACCCCTGGTGGTATCGCACGCCGGTCGCTCCGCTTGTGGCCTCCCGGATTGAGGGATCACCGCTCGAGGTCGCACCCCTGGTGGAATACATTCATAAAGTACGAGATGCCCACGATTTCACCCTGGTCGAGGGCGTGGGCGGGTGGGAGGTCCCGATGGGGGAGGGCTTTGGGTTTCCAGATTATGCCAAGGCGTTGGGGTTTCCGGTTCTGGTCGTGGCGGCCAATTGGCTGGGGACGATCAATCACACCCTGCTGACCGTGAAGGCGATTCAAGCGGCGGGACTGGAATGCGTGGGTGTGATTCTCAATCACCTCGAAGCAGAGCGTGATGTCGCTGCGACGACCAATCGGGCGATTCTGGAGGAGCTTTGTCCGGTTCCGATTATCGGAGAGGTTTTGACCGATGCCGACTGGATTGATTGGACGGATTCCTGACAATCAAAGAAGCCCGCTCCACACGAGGTGAAACGGGCTGTCTTGGATTATGCCAGGGAAATTTTATTGAGCGACCGAGATCGCTTCCTCGACGCGGAAGAAGACCTTGCTCTCGGCTGCCAGTTCCGGGAAGTCGGCAAGATTGACCCCAAACGTGGTGGATTCACCGGCTTCGCCAACAACACCGTCGTCGAGATC
>JAUIGV010000027.1 GCA_030432565.1 Verrucomicrobiia bacterium
TATTCATCAATGCTCTTTTTGCTCATTTCCATGGCTGGCGCCATGGTGTCCTCTTTTATGAGGCAATGGGGACTTTGCCCGCCCAATCACAATTCCCGTAGGGTGTCCTCTTTTGTGAGGCAACACGTGGAGATCCCGGCGCAGCCCATCAAACTCGACGTAGGATTTTGCATCGGCCAAGCTTGGAAATATACCATTGCCAACTTCGGCCAAATCTTCCTTTTCGGGCTCTGCTACTTTGCGGTTTCGATCGTAATCTCAGGTGTCCTGTCCGGGATCGCTCTCGCTGTTGACGGTCCTCCGCAGACCATTCCAATCGAGGGAGGTCAATCATTGACCCTGAACACAAGAGGTCCGATGACCACGGTGACCAGCCTCATTGAGCAGATCGTTTCGATATTCCTGACCTTGGGTGCCGTCCGCTACGGGCACCGCCTCCTTAACGGAGAAAAACCTCCGATTAGCGATCTTTTCTCTCAGGGAGACAAACTCCTAAGCGGGATAGGAGCTTCCATACTTTACTTTCTAATGGTCATCGTAGGACTGCTTCTTCTGATTATCCCAGGGATCATTGTAGCCCTTCGCTTCGGACTCTTCCAGCAGGCGATTGTAGAAAAACAGCTCGGTGCGATTGATGCGCTGAAATACAGTTGGAATTTAACCCGTGAAAACGGACTCAGCCTCTTTTGCCTCTACTTTTTGTGTTTCCTCATCGTGATTGCCGGAATCCTTGCCATCCTGGTCGGGTTACTGTGGGCTCTCCCAACAGTATGGCTGGCCGGATTGATCGCCTTTCGCTACCTCCATTGCGGAACTTCATGTGTCGAAATTCGTCCGTAGGCATTGTGCTGTCGACAAAATGAATTTCGCTCAAATCGAGCGATTTCTTGCTATTCCGACATTTCTAAGGCAAGGAGCGCGCGCTGACCTCAATCAAAGGCCCGCAAATTCCATTTGCCACCATCATGTCCAAGTTCCGTAACCTCGCCATCATCGCCCACGTTGACCACGGTAAAACCACTCTCGTCGACGAACTTCTTAAGGCCGGTGGCGCCTATCGTGAAAACCAAGCTGTCACCGAGCGGGCCATGGACTCCATGGATCTGGAGCGCGAAAAAGGAATCACGATCAAAGCGAAGAACACCGCCGTCCCTTGGGATGGTTACACGATTAATATTGTCGATACTCCCGGGCACGCCGACTTCGGTGGCGAGGTGGAGCGCGTCATGAAAATGGTCGATGGTGTCATCCTTGTCGTCGATGCCTTTGGCGGACCGCAGGCGCAGACTCGTTTCGTACTTCGCAAAGCCCTCGAAGAAGGCCTGAAACCCATCATCGTCGTCAACAAGATCGACCGCCCGAACTCCGACCCTCTTGCCGTCCATGACAAGGTGCTTGAGCTCTTTCTTGAACTCGACGCCACCGAAGACCAGTTTGATGCTCCAACCCTTTACGGTTCGGCCAAAAACGGCTTTTTCTCAACGTCACACGATGCCACCGAAGGTGACTGCGCCCCTCTACTAGACGCCATCGTCGCAAACATTCCCGCACCTGAAGTCGACGCAGAAGCCCCCTTCAAGATGCTCGTCTCGAACATCGATTGGGACGATTACGTTGGCCGCATTGCCATCGGTAAAATCGTCGCCGGTTCGATTAAAAAGAATGACACCGTCTTTCGTTTCAAGAAAGACGGCACCAAGGTTCGCACCAAGGTCGGCAAGGTTTTCGAATACAATAACCTGGGAATTCAAGACACTGAGAACGGAGTTGCTGGAAACATTGTGGGAATCTCGGGATTTGAAGACGCCGACATCGGCGAAACTATCGCCGGTGATGAGGAGGCCGAGCCACTCCCGGCCGTCGCCATTGACCCTCCTTCCGTGCAGATGCAGTTCTCGATCAACGATGGCCCTTTCGCCGGCAAGGACGGAAAGCACGTCCAATCCCGCGTCATTCACGAACGTCTCTTCCGCGAAATGAAAACCAACGTTTCCATCCACGTCGAAGAAACCAACCTTGCCGGAACCTTCAACGTCTCCGCCCGTGGTGCCATGCAGATCGCCGTTCTCGTCGAAACCATGCGACGCGAGGGCTTTGAAATCCTCGTCTCACGCCCCACCGTAATTCTCAAGGAAGATGAGAGAGGCAAACGCCTCGAACCGTGGGAAACTCTCTTTCTTGAAATGCCCTCCGAGTATGCCAACTCCATTCTTAAGATCTTGAATGACCGCAAGGGCGTCCTCGAAAACATGGAGACCAATGACTCCTCAAACCGAACCCTGATCACAGCCAATATTCCGACCCGTGGAATCATCGGCCTCGAGTTCGAACTCGTGAACATCACCTCGGGCCATGGTATCATGTCCCACCTCTTCGACGAGTACAAGCCGTGGGCCGGCAACATCGTCACTCGTCAAGCCGGCACCCTCGTCTCCATGGACACCGGTCCGGCCACCGCATACAGCCTTACTGCTCTGGAAGGGCGCGGAACCCTCTTCGTCAACCCCACCGAGGAGGTCTACACCGGCATGATCGTTGGCGAGAACTCCCGGGCCGATGACCTCCCGGTCAATCCGGTCAAAGCCAAGAAGCTCGACAACATCCGCTCCGCCGGAAAAGACAATACCGTCAAGCTGGCGCCCGCCTTGAAGTTCTCGCTTGAGCGCGCCATCGAATACATCGACCCCGATGAACTTGTCGAAGCGACCCCCAACTTTCTACGCCTCCGCAAGCGCATCCTTGACCCCAACGAGCGCAAGCGCGCCAACAAGGCGGCCAAGATGGATGCCTGAGGTATTGCCTCACCAGATTGAAGTGACACCGTCCACCTTTCCCGCCTCTTGCCCGGGACCGGGTAACGAGAGGGAATTCTCTACGTGAGAATTTCGGAGATGGAGTGTCCATGGACATCCGTCAAACGGCGTTCGATGCCGTTGTGGTAAAACATCAGACGCTCGTGATCGAGCCCAAGGAGGTGCAGGATGGTGGCATTAAAATCGTAGAGGGGATGAATATCCTGCACGGCCTTGCGCCCAAGTTCGTCGGTGACCCCGTGACTGACGCCCGGCTTCACTCCGGCCCCGGTCATCCAACAAGTGAATCCGTCGGGATTATGATCTCGCCCTTTTGCCCCTTTCTGAAACATCGGCATGCGCCCAAACTCAGTACACCACACCACCAGGGTGTCATCCAACATTCCCCGCGCTTTCAAATCCTTGATTAGAGCGGCTGCCGGTTGGTCCAGGATTTCGGCATGGACGTCATACTGACCCTTGAGGTCGCTGTGGCCATCCCAATTCAACTTCCCGCCGCTGGCGTAGGCTCCATTGAAAAGCTGGACAAAACGGACTCCCTTCTCAAGCAAACGGCGGGCCAGAATGCAGTTTTTGGCAAACCCGGCCTTGGTGGGGTTGGCTGGGTCATCGGCACCATAGCTCTTTAAAAGATAATCCGGCTCGGTGCTTAAATCGCTGATTTCCGGAACACTGAGCTGCATGCGGGCGGCCAGTTCATAGCTTGCGATGCGGGCCGCAAGCTGACCATCGCCCGGGTGATCTTCGAGGTGGCGGGCATTCAGACGCCGCAGGATGTCGCGCGCGGCGCGATCATGGGCCGAGGGTGTTCCGGCGGGTGAGGTCAGGTGCCGCAGGGGCTTGGACGCGCTGAACGGGGTGCCCTGAAATTCAGCCGGGAGAAAGCCCGGCCCCCAGTTGTTGACGCTGGCCTGGGGGACGCCCCGGGGATCCGGGATCGAAACGAAGGCCGGAAGATTCTGGTTTTCGCTCCCAAGCGCGTAGCTCGCCCAGCCCCCGAGACTGGGAAAACCGTCCTGTACAAATCCGGTTGAGAGGAAATTTTCAGCCGGACCGTGGGTGTTTGACTTACTGGTCAACGAGTGGACAAAGGCGAGGTCATCGGTGAGTTCAGCAAGGTGCGGGATCATCTCGGAAACCATTTTCCCGGTCTCTCCGCGGGGTTTGAACTCATATTGGGGACGCGCCAGATTTCCCGCGGGCCCCTGAAAAGTCACCGCCGGTCCGCCAACCAACGGCTTGCCATCCTGCTTGATCAACTCGGGTTTGTAATCCCACGTTTCCAGTTGACTGACCGCTCCGGCACAGAAAATGACGAGAACCTTTTTCGCTTTGGGCTCAAAGTGCGGAGGCCTCGGGGCATAGGGTTGGGAAGGATCGATCAGCGGCCGGTCCCCCGCCAGAAGCCCTTCGCCCCGGAGTAAACTGGTCAGGGCAATCGAGCTCAGCGCCGTCGCGCTGTTGCCGAGAAAGGCGCGCCGGTTAAGGAGCAGGCGCCCGTCCGGGGAAATGTATTCCGCTTGAGAATCAGTCATGGCATGAAAAGAAATTCGCTGCTGTTGAAGATGGCCCGGCAGAGGGTGGCGAGACCGTGTTCTCGAACGAGCGGTTCCATCTCACCCAGTTCGTCCACCTCCGGAGCCCGCCCGTAGGCCAGTTGATAAGCCCGGGTGATCTGGTCGCCCGCTTCCGGTCCGGCCTCATCCCGAACCCGCTGGGCGAAAGCTTCCGAGGCATCGATGACAAACTGGCTGTTAAATAGATTGAGCGCCTGGATGGGAGTGGTGCTTTGTTGGCGTCGCGCCGTACTTTGTCCGGCATCCGGACAATCAAAGGCTCCAAAAACCGAGCCGGGTTCCATGCGAATCTTGTGCGCGTAAATCATGCGCCGAAGGCCCTCCCCCCTGAATTGGTTGACCGGAGGGAAGCCATTGAGTCCGCCCCGCGACTTGAAGAGATCAAAGCCAGGACCTCCGGTTTTAAGATTGAGAAGTCCGCTGACCGCGAGAATGGAATCGCGAATGCTCTCCGCTTCCAGGCGGCGGGAGGGAAAGCGCCAGAGCAAGCGCACACCGGTATCCCTGGCCTGTCCAGACGAGGTGATCTTTTCCGACTGACGATAGGTTTTCGAGAGAACGATGAGACGGTGAAGGTGCTTCATCGACCAACCGGACCGGATGAATTCATGCGCCAGCCAATCGAGGAGTTTGGGATGGGACGGCGCCACTCCGGCCCGCCCGAAGTCGTTTGAGGTTTCGACCAACCCGATGCCGAAGTGCCCCTGCCAGATGCGATTGACCGCCACACGCGCGGTAAGCGGATTCTCCGGCCGGGCGATCCAATCAGCCAAGGCCAACCGACGCTCCTGATCGCCCGCCTCTTTAGCCAGCTCCGTTTCCCCGAGAGCAGCAAGGACCGAAGGGATCACCTCCTGTTGGGGCTGTTCGGGATCACCCCGGTGCAGGAGAAAAGTCGCCTCCGGTTTGCCGAAAACCCCGCCAAAAACAACCCGGGAGCGCGACAATTCCGCAAGCCGGCTCTCAATGTTTCTCTTTTCTTTCAGCAGGGCCGAGGCCTGCTCTTGAAATTCGGGGGCAAAGCTCGCGGAATCGGACTCCGCTTTCCCCACCCCGGGCCGACGATCGCTTGAGTCCGCCACCACCTGCCATGCGCCCGAATCACCCGCCACTTCAATGACATACTCGATAGGCAGTCGGTCGGTATAACGTCCGTTGCGGTCACGGGACCACATGATGCGCCCGATCCTCCTTTCAGTGGGAAATTCCAGCATCACCCAAGAATTAATCTCGCTGGCCATCCAACTCCGTTCGTTGCCATAATCACCGTCGTTGATGAATTCAAGTTGATGCCGGTTGGCGGACACCTTGCTTCCCGAGGCACTTCGTAAAACGCCGGGGGCATCGAGGGCCACATTCTGTCCGTCCCGATCAAATACCTCAAGCTCATCAAGACAGGGCTCATACAAGTTGGTCTTGCGGATGCTGAAGCGCACCTTGCGGGCCTTCACCGTTTCAAAGCGTTCGACATTCAGCAAGGCACTCACCGGCGGGCGTTCGGTCCCGGATTTGGCCGGAGGAACGAGTCCTGCCAGCTCGTAATCGACTTCCCGCTTGCGGGTTTCCAGGGCCTTCGCCTCCGCACGCAAGGTCTCAGCCTCCGGCGATTGAATTTCGCGGTCTCCATAGGAAACCCCGGAGAAGAAGGCCTGCATCGAGTAGTAATCCTCTGCCGAAATGGCATCGAATTTATGATTGTGACAACGGGCGCACCCGACGGTCAGTCCCAGAAAGGCCCCGCTCGTATTAATGACAATTTCGCCCAACTCATCCTGCCGGGCGAGGCGCTTCGAGGCAGCGTCTTTGCCAATCTGACCGGGAAGAAGACGAGCGGCCGTCACCAAAAATCCGGTGGCCCGATCCTCGCCTAGTTGGTCTCCGGCCAGTTGTTCGCGGATGAATTGATCAAAGGGCGTATCCTCATTGAAGGCCTCGATGACATAGTCGCGATAGGGCCAGGCATTCTCCCGGGGGGTATTTACCTCGAAGCCGTGCGTATCGGCGTAGCGCACCACATCAAGCCAGTGTTGCGCCCAGCGTTCCCCATGGCGGGGTGACGCGAGCAAACGGTCGACCACCCGCTCATATGCCCCGGGTCTGGCATCCTCAAGAAAGGCGTTCACTTCTTCGGGGGTGGCCGGCAGTCCGGTGAGATCAAAAGTAGCGCGTCTCAGCCAGGACAAGCGATCCACTTCCGGCGACATCACGAGACCGTTTTCCTTCAGCTTTTCTCCCACGAAGTCGTCGATTCTGCGGTTTTCATCATAGGGAGCCAGCCGCTTGAAAGACCAATGATCGGTGCGGTCGACCGCCTTCACCCGATCGACGCCATCCGGCCAAAGAGCCCCTTGCTTGACCCAGGCCGTGAGGGTCGCAATATCAACTTTCGCTAACCGCTTGCCCTTGGGCGGCATACGCCTATCGGGGTCCCGGCCACTGACGAAGCGAATGAGATGACTGGCTTTCGGGTCTCCCGGGATTATTGTGGGCTGGTAAAATTCCCCGCCGGTAAAAGCCCCCGCACGCAAATCAAGGCGGAGGCCGGACTTTTGCTTTTTCGCGCCATGGCACTCATAGCAGTGCGCCTCGAAAATTGGACGAACGTCGCGAACAAAGTCGATTATTTTGGCATTGATCTTTCCGACACAGAGAAGACCCAGCGAGAGAATGGTGAACTGGATTTTCACTGAATTTGGGGGTGAGGGTGACCCGGGATGACCATTCCGTCGATTCTCTCACTGAGCTTGCATCCCTCCTGATTCCAGGCGCCAATCTGAATTGAACGCAGCCCTACCGGATAGGCGGTGGATCGCCGGGCCTCTTTTTTAAGCCGACCGTTGTGGTAGAAGCGGCCATTTCTTCTGGTGGCATCGCAGACCTTCGCCCAATTGACCCCGCACCATTGATCGGCCGGGTCCGGGGTGCGGGATTCCGGATAATCCTGACTTTCATTCGACCCGGGAGCCAACAGGTCGCCCGACATTCCCAACCGCATCGTCGCGGCGTCATTGACCACCCGGTGGTTCAGCCGGTAGTTGCCCCTGTTCCACCCGTCGGCATGAGACAGTGATGGATCGATTTCTCCGGGATGATCCAGCCCAACCCGGCCCGCCAGGGTCGACAACAGGAGTCGGGCGCGAGCACGGATCGCTGGTTCGTTCGCCGGCAAAAGACGAAGGAATTGGTCATGGCGTTCATCCTCGGAAGGGCTCATGGATCTCCTTTTAATTTCCCCCATTCCCCGGAATTTAACGAACAAAATTATGGCAAATCGAGGGGCCGATAGTTCCTCCGTCAAAAAAGTGGCGATATCATTAGGGGTGACCAGATGATACCAGCCCCGGCAAGCAGAGCCAGAGTGGCGCGGACTAGACCATTTGCCAGAAGTGATTGCGGGAAAAGGCCGAGACTGTGGGAATTGAGTGCAAGGCGCGAGGAAGGTGCGTATGAACACACGCAACTGACGAGCAACGCCGCAATCGGATCCCACGGGCCGGAAGTCTGTCAGCCCTCCCGCGCAGCGGCTGATCCTCTCGACACAACAATCCCCGTTTTCACGTAAGGACTCTTGGCAGATGGTCTATAGTGCAACGTCCGGATTCACAGCATGGTCAAAGTTGCCGGGCGCTATTTCGAATCGATGGATTCGAGACAACGCATGAAGCCCAAACCGCCCGCCGAGATAAAGACAGCGCCCGCAGTCACGCCGGTCAGCAGCAGATAGTTTTCTCCAATGACCCAGGCTAGCAATCCCGCTGCCATCATCCCGACGCCCGTGACCGACATTGTCAAAACAATCAGAAATCGAACGACTGAAGTTCGCTTCCAATTTGGGAGTTTAAAAACACGAGCACTTTTCTCTTCGAATGTTTTATTTTCCATAACGAAGACAAGTTCATGAAACTGCGTGAATCCATGGTGAAGGGGTCGTGAAAGCTTCGTGAAAAAAACTACTTCACGCCAACCTCTGCGAGGCGATTGACGGCCCACTGATAGCCTTCCCTGATCTCCAGTTGATCACCTTCATCACGCGCCAATTCCTGCCAGTATCGTTTGCATTCCTGAAGGTAGATAATGGCGTCTTCCCGCTTGTTCCTGAGATCGGAAGCATGACCGAGATCACCGCAAAGGTAGGCCAGGGACTTACGCACCTCGGAAGGACGTGGCTGTTTCATGGCAGGATTTTTTAGAAGCGCCTTCAGTTCATGGTGAGCTTCCGCACCGAGCCTGAGTTCTTCGTCACCGCTTCCCTGCCGCCCCAGAAGTCCGGAGAGCTGCCACTTTAAGGAAGCCAGCAAATAACGGGCACTCCAGTTTTCGGGATATTCTTTCACGCCCTTCCCGAGTACCGCGATCTCTTTCGATAGAAGACTCTGGGCTTCGGTTAATTTCCCCTCGTCCCGAAGAGCGGTCGCGATGATCCCCCTCTGTGAGGCAAGATCAATGGCGACTCTAAAGTCGCCGGGCATTTTACTTTGAAGCGCTGTGAGACTTGTGACGCCTTCCCTTGCCAACTTCTCCGCCCCAAATGAATCTCCTTGTTGCCACAACGAGACCGCCCGGGCCGCTTTTGCGGAAGCAATTTGATATTGAATCTCCGGAGCCGGATTTTCCTGCTTTTTGGCCAAAGCAACAAAAGCGGCCGCAGCTTCACCCCGGAGCTTCGCTGCATTCCCGGGAGAACCTTCACCTTCTGCGGCAAGAGCGGCCGTAAGGAAGCGTCGCCCAACGATTAAGCCGATTGTAGTATTTGCAGGGTAGAGTTTTTCGAGCTCTTGAAATCCCTTCAAGCTATCGAGATAGGCCGCCAAGGCTCCCGCTCCATCGCCGGTCGCTTCGGCGAGGCGGGCTTTCACAAGATCCAAGGCTGCTTTTGCGCGGAGTCGGCGGTGGTCGTCGCCTTGGTAGGCATCCAGAATTCCAGCCTCATGCCTGCCGAGAAGGCCTTTCAATTCGGATGGTTTTTGTTTCGAAGCCAGCAGCAAGTTCCGGAGTCGTGCCCTCGCCGCCAGCTCGGGAGGCAATTTTGGATCATCGATCGCTTCCTTGAGCCAGTTCCCGCCTTTTTCCAAGTCACCCATCGCGAGGGCCAGCTCGGCGCGGCGCAGTTTCAAAATGCTAGCCTGCTCTGCAAGTCCGGGCCTGGCAGACAATCCTTTGAGCTGTTTCCCGACCTCCGCAAGAAGTGACTCGAGTCTTGCCGTCCTCCCTTCGAGGACAGGCAATCCCTCGATGCCTTCCTCCAGGACCCAGTTGAAAAGCTTTTCGTTCGTGTCCTGGGCCGACCGCAGTTCATCGCTCGCGAGGCTCTTCTCCCGGGCCAGTGCAGTTTCGGCCAATTCCTTTGCGGCAATGGCGATACTTTCTGACTGGAAAGCCGCCTCCCGTTGATTGGTCAAATCGGACACTTTCGCTTCGGCACCTTCCCGATAGTCAGCTAACAATTCTTTTGCCTTCTTCGCCTCCTGCACTTTCAGAAATTGAGTCACGCCCCAGCCACCTGCCAGAGCGAGAGCGATCAAGGAAGTGGTGGCGAAACACCTCGAGGCACGCCGTCGTTTTTGGTCGGCTTGCTTCTTTAGGAATTCGAGACGGTCCCGCTCCTTCTTTTGAGCCAGTTCGATCTCGATCGCCCCAAACCGGCGGGCGACCTCCCGCATGTTGAACGGGCGACTCCGCGGATCAAGCTGAAGGCAGGAATCAATGATGGCGCGAAAGGCCTTCTCCTTTTCATCGGCGGCTTCATCGGGCCAATAGACACCGGGCTGTTCCTCCAAACCTGCGGCAATGCCCTCGTGATCGGCATCAATTTCAAACCGCTGGTTTTCGCCGGGAGGCGGAGAAACCGACTGGAAAAGATCATTTGATCGTGGAAAGGCTCCGGTCAGCAAGCGATAGGCAAGAACACCAAAAGCATAAACATCCCAACGATATCCGGCCTCGCCTTCGTAGCCCTGCGGAGAGCGAAGTTGCTCGGGCGGAGAATAAAGAAGCGCATCGCTATAATTCGCGCGATGAACCCCGGGCATCAACCCGCTCGCGAAATCAGCAAGGAGAGGTAATCCATCCTGCCCCAGAAAGATATTTCCGGGCTTGAGATTTCCGTGCGCCACCCGGGCCGAGTGGAGCTTGGCAAGAGCCGACGCCAAGTTTTGCAGAAACGGCCAGGTCGAGTCGCTTTTCAGGTATTGGTTGAAAGCAAGTTGGAGAGTGCTCGATTCGACCGAGCTTTCATCGGGCGCGCTCCCAGTCAACAAGTCCATGATGACACAAGCGGGCCTGGCATCCAAAGCCTGCGCGGTAATTGGAACGATGGCGCCCTGGGCTCCGGCTTCGAGAACCCGGTGGATGCGATCGGCGAGCAAGCCCGGATTGGAAGACATGCTGTCGAAGACCTTGATCGCACAGCGGGAGCCGTCGTCACGGGTGGCCAGATAGACGACACCAGCGGCCCCCGAACCAATCTCGGCCTGAATCTGGTATCCTTGGATTTGGGGAGCTTCCATCGTCGTTTGCGACCAGAAGTCTGTCCATCCGAACAGAAATGTCCAGCCCCCGAAAATGAGTCATTTTTTTTAGGAAGAATTGATTAAAAAATCTAAACCGTTCCGTAAAAAAAGCAGCTATACCATCAAACTATGAAAGAACGCTGCCCCGGCAATCCCTTTGCCAATGACTTCTCCCGCCGTGGATTCCTCCACGTCGGCCTGCTCGGAGGCCTCGGCCTCTCCCTTCCCCAATTTCTCTCCATGGAGGCCAAAGCGCAACAAAAGCACTACAAAACCCGTGAAGGTGTTGCCAAATCGGTGATCCAGATCTTCCTCCCCGGCGGAATGGCCCACCAGGAATCCTGGGATCCCAAGCCCTATGCTCCAACCGAATACCGTGGGCCCTTTGGCACCATCGACACCTCAATCAAAGGGATCAAATTCAGTGAGAATCTAAAGCACACCGCCAAAATAGCCGATAAGATGACCATCATTCGGTCCATGGCTCACGGCGAGGCGGCTCATGAGCGTGGAACCCACAACATGTTTACCGGTTACAAACCCTCTCCCGCGCTCGAATACCCGGCGATGGGATCGGTGGTGGCTCACGAATTGGGGCCCCGTAACAATCTCCCCCCTTATGTTTGTGTCCCATCGGTTCCCAATGAATTCGCCAACTCCGGATACCTTTCATCGGCATTTGGACCATTTGCAATTGGTTCGGAACCATCCCGCGGGGATTTCAAAGTGCGTGACCTTAATATGCCCGGCGGCGTCGATGATGCCCGCTTTGAGCGCCGCCGCAGCCTGCTGGAGACGGTTGATCACCACTTCAAGACGATCGAAGAGTCGGATGCCCTCGATTCGATGGATGCCTTCTACCAGCATGCTTACAAATTGATCTCCTCGCAGGAGGCCCGCGAAGCCTTCAATCTCAAAGCCGAGCCGGAAGCGGTCCGGAATCGCTACGGGATGAACACCCCCGGACAAAGGATGCTTCTGGCGCGCCGCCTGGTGGAAGCAGGCACGCGCTTCGTTTCACTCACCGCCGGTGGTTGGGATCACCACGACAATATCAAAAATGGAATCCAACAGCAGCTTCCTCCGGTCGACCAAGCCATCGCGGCCCTCATTTCCGATCTTGATGAGCGGGGACTCCTTGACTCCACCCTTGTGATGGTCACTTCGGAATTTGGCCGCACCCCGAAAATCAATGGAACCGGTGGTCGCGACCACTGGCCACGCGTCTTCTCGGTCGGACTTGCTGGTGGTGGAATGCATCGCGGACTTGTGCACGGAATGTCCGATGCCCTTGGCGGCGAGCCCGAGGAAGACATGGTTGGCATCGAAGACTTGGCCACCACCGTCTACAATCAGCTGGGGATCACCGGCGACAAAGAGCTCATGGCTCCCGGAGACCGCCCGATCGAGATCGTCGATGGAGGTCGCATCGTCGATGAAATCCTGGCCAAGAAAGCCTAAGCTAATGATCGCCATGGCTCGCGCGCTGATCTTGTTTTTGTTCTCTTCCCTTTTTGCCAACGGCTTCAGCCCCGAACTGTCGCGGGTTGAACCCCGTGGCGGCAAGCTTGGTTCCGAGATTGAAATCCGACTCTACGGCAAGCGATTGAAGGATCCGCAGGAACTCTTGCTCTACCACGAGGGCCTGACGGTGAAATCCCTCGCCCCCGGGAAGGATGACAACAGTGTGATGGCAGTCATTGCCATCGCTCCGGATGCGCCTCTGGGCGAACACCCGATGAGGCTGCGCTGCAAAGGCGGGCTCACCTACATGCGCACATTCTGGGTAGGGCAGTTCCCAACGGTCATGGAAGCCCGGTCCGAGGACAACACCAAGGATCTCAACGACACCTTTCTGGAGCCGCAAAAAGTCGATCTCAATGTCACCGTCCAAGGGGTCGCCGACCGGGAAGACGACGACTATTATCAGGTGCAGTGCAAAAAAGGCCAACGACTTTCGGTCGAGGTCGAAGCAATGCGCCTGGGGCGTGTGATGTTCGATCCCTATGTCGCGATTCTCGACAAGAATCGATTCGAACTCGCCGTCAATGATGATTCCCCTCTGTTAAAACGAGACTGTGCGGCTTCGATTATCGTTCCCGAAGATGGCCCTTACACTGTCGTGATCCGGGAGTCCTCATACGAAGGAAATCCGGCTTCGCAATACCGCATGCATATCGGCAGCTTCCCCCGTCCGCGTGCCGTTTTCCCACCCGCCGCGAAGCCCGGCGAGGAGATCGAATTCACCTTCATCGGCGACGCAAAAGGTGATTTAAAGAAGAGAATTAAGGTTGGCAATCAACCCTTTGACGCCTTTGTTGAAGACGGCGGACAGAGTTCCCCATCCGGCAATAGCGTTCATGTTTCCGCTCTCGATTACATCAACGAGGTCGAGCCCAACGAAAATTACAAGCAGGCATTTCCGGCAGAAAATCCACCAAAGGCCCCTGTTGCTTTTCATGGAATCCTGTCGAGCGCAGATGACAGGGATTGGTTTCGCTTTCAGGCCAAGAAGGGCGAGAGACTGCGTTTTCAGGTTTTAGCCCGACACCTTCGGTCACCTCTCGATAGCGTGATCTCAATACGTCAGGCGGCGGACAACAAATACCTCGTCGCGAACGACGACCAGACCGGCGGTATTCCCGACAGTCGCCTCGATTACGAAATTCCAGCCGACGGGGAATACGTCCTTGAGGTTCGCGACCAACTTAAGCGTGGCGGGCCGGATTTCGTCTATCGCGTCGAAATTCAAAACCGTGCCCCGGCGATTTCCGCGACTCTTCCCGCGGCTGACCGGGTCGACACCCAGAAGCACAAGATGATTCATATTCCACGAGGAAATCGTCTCGCTTTTGCCCCCAACATCGCCCGCTCCAACATCGGTTGCGACATCGACTTTCACGCCCCCAACCTTCCGCAGGGTGTCTCGGCAACCTCCCATACCGTTCCACGCAGTTTGAGTAGCTTTCCAGTTTTATTTGAAGCGAAAGCAGACGCGCCGATCGCCGGGGGGCTTTATTCCTTCGAAATCGAAGACCCAAAAACAAAACTCAGGGGTCCATTCACCGAAAAGATCTCGCACCTCTACGTGAACAATCAAGGCGATTACCAGGTTACCGATACCGAAAAGATCTCGGTCGCGGTGATTGAAGAGGCTCCCTTCCATCTGGAGTTATTTACTCCTCCAGTTCCTCTTGTTCGTAATGGCACCATGACCCTCAAAGTCACCGCCAAACGCGCGAAGGATTTCACGAAGAGGATTAAGGTGAGACTCCCCTGGAAGCCACCCGGGATTGGAGCTCCGAACGAGGTCGACATCCCCGAGGGTAAGAACGAAGTGAACCTCGTTCTCAATGCCAATGGTGATGCTCCCGTCCAGGACTGGAAGATTCTCGTCACTGGTGAAGCAATCACCGATCAGGGAACTGTCCGGGTTTCCTCGCAGTTTGCAGACCTCAAGGTTTCCGAACCCTTCGTCAACCTCACAATTGCCATGGCTGCAACCAACCCGGGGAAAAACACCAGTGTGATCGCTTCGGTTGAACACCTCGAACCCTTCCCCGGTGAGGCCCGGGTCATCCTTCAAGCTCTCCCCCACGGAGTGAAATCCGACGAGAAAAAGATCACCACCGAATCCGGCGAAATCACCTTTCCACTGGAGGTGGCCGAGGACGCCCGTAAGGGAAAGCATTCCAATCTTTTCTGTCAGGTCATCATTACCAAAGACGGCCACCCGATTCCACACAACGTAGGCCACGGAGGCACCTTGCGAATCGACCCACCACCGCCTGCCCCCAAAAAGAAACCGGCAACGGAGACCACTCCGGTCAAAACAGAGAAAAAAGAAGAGCCCAAGAAGCCCCTCTCACGCCTCGAACAACTTCGCCAGTCCCAAAACCAATGAAACCCATCACCCCCCTTGTACTCACCGCCCTCACCCTTGGAGCTTCTGCTTCCATCAATGATGTTCGCGACATCTTTGAACATTCCTGCGTGGAATGCCACAATGCCGACAAGGACAAAGGCGGCCTTCGCATGGACGTGAAAGCGAACTTCCTGGAAGGTGGAGATTCAGGGTCTCCCGTCGACTTGAAAGCACCGGATAAATCCGAACTTCTTCGCCGGATTCAGCTTCCGCACGATGATGATGAATTCATGCCTCCTTCTTCAAAAAAAGAGGAGCGCAAACCTCTGACCCAGGAGGAGATTGCACGTATCAAAAACTGGATCACCAGTGGCGCGGAGTGGGATGACAAGATCACTCTCCAGCATCGGGAACGAAGCACCGCGACCGAGGATCACTCGGCCCCGGACCCGGATCTGGCTTCGATTGCGGTCTACCCCTCCTCGGTCACTCTGGAAACGAAACGTGATTTCCACCGTCTCATCATTCTCGCGACCGATAAGAATGCCGTCACCCGCGATGTCACCTCTTCGGTTAAGTTCACCATCGCCGATCCATCACTCACCCGTATCGAAGGCTCGACCCTGCACCCGATCAAAGACGGCTCGACGACCGTCAAAATCACTTTCAGGGGAAAGGAACTTACCGTCCCGGTCACCGTGAAAGACGCGGCAAAGGATCGTCGGGTCAGCTTTCAACAGGACGTTGTCCCCGTCTTCACTGCCTCAGGTTGTAACACCGGCGCCTGCCATGGTTCCGCTCGTGGTCAGGACGGATTTATGATCTCGCTCTTCGGCTATGATCCCAAGGGTGATTATCACCGTGTCACCCGTGAACTTGCCGGCCGCCGAATCAATCTGGCCCTTCCTGAAGAATCCCTCCTTCTAACCAAGGCAGTCGGATCGGTTCCACATACCGGTGGCAAGCTCTTCGAAAAGGACTCCCCTTATTACGCGACCCTTCTTGAGTGGATTCAAGATGGTGCCCATTACGATCCCGAGGAGATTGCACTGCCCGTCAAAATTGAGGTCGAGCCCAAGGAGTTTCTCCTTGAAGGATCAGGCAAGAAAATCCCGCTTACCGTCAAGGCCACCTACTCCGATGGCACCGATCGCGATGTCTCGACACTCTCGAGTTACACCTCTTCGAACGACAACTCTGTTTCAATTGATGAAAGTTCCGGGGTGACCAGCTCAAAGGCCCAGGGAGAAGCCTTCCTCATGGCCCGCTTCCACACTTTCACCGAAGGTTCCATGGCCATCGTGATTCCCGATGGATTGCAATACACGCGTCCCCAACTCCCGGAATTCAACTACATCGACAAACATGTTCACGAGAAGCTTCACAAACTACGTATCGTCCCATCCGAAATCTGTTCCGACGAAGTGTTCATCCGACGCGTCTACCTCGACATCGTCGGGCTTCTCCCGACCGAGGAGGAACTGAATACGTTTGTCACCGATTCCAATCCAAAGAAACGTGAAGCATTGGTCGACCAATTGCTGGAGCGAAAGGACTTCACCGAGCTTTGGGTCATGAAGTGGGCCGAGCTTCTGCAGATCCGGACCACTGGAAACAACGGTAACGATGTCACCTACAAGTCGGCCCTTCTCTGGTATGAGTGGCTCCGCGGCCAAATCGCCAACAATCGTCCCTTCAACGAGATCGTTCGTGACCTACTCTCGGCAACCGGTGGTTCCTACGAAAGCCCGGCGACCAACTTCTTTAAATCCGAACAGGACATTAAGAAGCTCACCGAGAATGTCGCCCAGGTTTTCATGGGGACCCGCATTCAATGCGCCCAGTGCCACAACCACCCCTTCGATCGCTGGACCATGGATGACTACTATGGCTTCGCCTCGTTCTTCACCCAGGTGAAGCGCAAGCGTGGTGAAGACCCGACCGACATGATTATCTACGATGGTGGTGGAGAGATTCAACACCCTGTCACCAAACAAAGTGCCATTCCCACCTACCTTGGTGATGGTCTTGCCGAAGTGAAGGGCACGACCCGGCGCAAGGCAGTTGCCGAGTGGCTGACCAAGCCCGGAAACCCCTGGTTTGCCAGGAATGTCTCCAATATCATTTGGTCCCACTTCTTCGGCATTGGGATTGTCGATCCGGTCGATGACGTCCGCATTTCCAATCCCGCCACCAATCCCGCCCTCCTTGAAGCCCTCGGTCAAAAGTTCACCGAATACAACTTCGACATGAAACGACTGGTCCGCGATATCTGCACCTCGCGCACCTATCAACTTTCCACCAAGGCGAACGAGACCAACGGAAGCGATGAAACGAACTTCTCCAAGTCGCGCATTCGCCGACTGCGTGCCGAGGTGCTTCTCGACACTCTGGCGCAAGTCACGGACACCCCGAACAAGTTTCGAGGCCTTCCCCTTGGATCACGGGCCGTCAACATTGCCGATGGAAATACCTCGACCTACTTCCTGACCACCTTCGGACGTGCCACCCGCAAGACGGTTTGCTCATGCGAAGTGAAGATGGAGCCCAACCTTTCCCAGGCACTCCACCTCCTTAATGGCGACTCCGTGCACAATCGTATCATTCGGGGGCGGGTCATTAACAAGATGATCGACGAGAAAATGCCGCCCGAGGAAATTGTGAAATCACTTTATCGCAAGACTCTTTCCCGGGATCCAAATGAGGCCGAGGTCTCAAAGCTCAACCACACTCTCGCGAATGCCAGGGAGCCAAAAGAGAAGCTTGTTGTTTTAGAGGACATCTTTTGGGCTCTCCTCAATTCCAAGGAGTATCTCTTCAATCACTAACCTCCTTTCAAGATGCTGAAGCCATCACTCTCAATTCTTCTTATCTCCACCGGTGTCTCCGGTGCGGCTGACAAGATCACCTACGACGATCACATCTTTCCGATCTTCGAATCGAAGTGCCTGAATTGCCACAATCCCGATAAGAAAAAGGGCGACCTCGATCTCTCCACTTATACCGGCACCATGTCCGGTAGCTCGGGCGGAAAGATTGCACTCTCCGGAGATGGTGGATCGTCGAAACTTTACACCGTGACCGTCCACACCGAGGAGCCGGTCATGCCTCCCGAGGGTGACAAAATTGCAAAGAAGGATGCCGATCTCATTCGCGCATGGATTGACGGTGGACTTCTCGAAAACAAAGGATCAAAGGCCAAAAAACGACAGAAGCCGGCTTTTTCGCTCGGGTCTGTCCCGACCGGCAAACGGCCCGAGGGCCCGCCTCCGATGCCTCAGGATCTGCTCCTCGAACCCGTGGTGACACCGACGCGCTCAACCGTCGTTGCCGACATGGACGCAAGCCCCTGGGCACCGCTTCTGGCTGTGACCGGGCAAAAGCAAGTTCTCCTTTACCACTCCGACACCCTGGAATTGGTCGGAGTTCTCCCCTTCCCCAAGGGGAACCCTGAAACCGTTTCCTTTCACCCCAGCGGAAAATATCTCATCGCCGGCGGCGGGATTGGCGGAAAGTCGGGAACGACCATTACATGGGACGTCACCACCGGGAAGGAAATGATGACGATGGGCAAGGAATTCGATTCCGTGCTCGCCGCCGATATCCGGGCGGACCTCGGAGGGGTGGCTCTGGGCGGACCGGCACGACTCGTCAAACTTTGGGACACTCAGGAAGGCGAACAGATCAAGAGCATTAAAAAACACACCGACTGGGTGACCGCCCTCGCCTATTCACCGGATGGTGTTCTTCTTGCGACCGGTGGTCGTGGCAGCGGAGTGCAAATCTGGGAGGCTGCAACCGGAAACGAATTCCACAGCCTGCGTGGTCACCAAAAGGCCATTGTGGACGTCAAATGGCGTGCCGATTCCAACTTGGTGGCGAGCGCTTCCGAGGACGGAACAATCCGTTTCTGGGACATGAACCAAGGCAGGGAAATCAAACAAGGCAACGCCGGTGGCGGAGGGATTCTGGCTCTCGACTATGCCCGGAATGGACAACTCATTTGCGCAACGCGCGATCGCCGAGTCAAGCTTTGGAAGCCGGACCTTTCCCTCGAAAAGCAGTCCCAACCATTCACCGACATGGTGACGGAGGTTGCCTTTTCCCATGATGCCGCCCGATACTTCACCGCTGATTGGAACGGAAAAATTGAAGTCTGGAATACGGTTGACTTGAAAAAAATCGGTGAACTTAGCGCGACTCCACCTTCGATCCAAGAGAGAATCGCTTCGATTATCGAAGAGGAGAAAACCTTCAAAGCGGCACTTGTTTCGCTTCGAGGAAAAAGTGTGGCCGCGGACAACGCAGTCAAAGAAGCCCGCACAAACCTCACCAGAGCGGAGGCAAACATTGCCGCCCTCAAAAAAGAAAGCGCTGATCTGCAACAGGCCGCGAATGTCCTGTCCACCCAATGGAAGCAGCTTGACCAACAAGCCGGGAATAAGATCAAAGAGCGAGAGCAAATCGCCAAAAAGGCCAAAGAATTAACCGAGCAGAGAAACAAGCTTGCCCAGGAGATGCACAAGCTTGCTGGCGAAAAACAAGCAATTGGGCAAGAGCATGCCGCCGCAAATCAAACCTTGGTTGCCGCCAGTCGTGATACCGCTCAAAAACGAGAGGAATCAAACAAGGATCCTCAGAATGTCGACAAGAAGAACGCTCTGATTGCCGCCGAACAAGACGAACACCGTCAAAGACAGATCGTTGGGGAACTTGCCGGAAGATTGGCAAACCATGGGAAACTTCTGGCCGCCCAAGCCGAAGAAAGCAAAAACCTGGAAGCTGAAATGACCGAACATAATGCACGGATCAAACAGCTCACGACGGAACATCAGCAGTTGATTGTGCAACGTGACCAATCAAGCAAGGATAAGGATGCGAGGCTTGCCGAAATGAAGGCCAAGCAGGCCAGAATTCCAGAAGTTCAAAAGCAGCTGCAGCCGCTCCGCAAGGCAATTCAGGACAAGGAAAAAATTTCGCAAGCAGCCAAGGACGAGCTCGGAGCGGCCACTGCCAAGGAATCCCAATTCGCCGCGCGGCTCAAAAAATGGCAGGCCGCGGCAATCAACACGAGCTTGATTCAGGCCCGGGCGGAACTTGCCGATCTCGTCTTATTGAAAGATGAGGACCCTTCGGTCGCCCCCAAGATTGCCGCCCAGCAAAAGAAATGTGAGGATCTGGCAGTGCAATACCAGGCCGCTAAAAAATAGCGATTAGGGGACGATCTTCGCGTCGGTGTTGGATGTCCCGTCTGTCTTGATGAAGAAGCTGACCTGCTCCAGCTCAAGGGCGAGATCGACGCTGTTGACGGTCACCGAATCCGGAACCTGAAGTACCGTTGGCGAAAAGCTGAGGATTCCCTGGATTCCGGCATCCACCAATTCGTTGGTGACCTCCTGGGCATGCGCTGCCGGAACCGAAAGCACGGCCAGTTTGACCTTATGTTTCCGGATAAAGGCCGGCATTTCATCGACATGATGAACCGGGACATTGATTCCACGAAGCATCACCGCTTCCGGAACGGTGTCGAAGGCCCCAATTGGTTCAAATCCTTCTTTCTTGAACCCATCATACCGGAGCAGGGCCGCTCCCAAATTACCCACTCCGACCAAGATGACAGGTTGCAGGTTTTCGCGCCCCAAAACCTCGCGGATTGCCTCGGCGAGCTCGATGACCGGATAACCAAGGCCACGCGTTCCGAACGTTCCCAGATATCCGAGGTCACGACGAAGTTGGGCGGGATTGACGCCAGCGGCTTTTGCAAGTCCCGACGAACTTACCGTTTCGATTGAATTATCTTCCAATTTCCGCAAGCAGCGATGGTAGATCGAAAGTCGATAAATGGTTTTTCCAGGGATTGCAGGCTTATCCACGAAAAGATTTTCGTCTGTTGAAAAATAATGTCAAGAGGCTGAAATTCATGACTGGCTAACAACTCGTCAATCACCCTCACCCTGACGTGCTGCAATGATCGATTTAATTTCAGAAACTTGTGACTCGGAAAGTTGAAATTGGGGAATGAGATCTGTCACCAATTTGGGGTTCTGGCTCATTGGGTTTTGTTGCGAGGCAAAAGGATCGCGTGAGACATGGCCCTCGTAGTCTGCAGAGTGTGCGGCGAGTTTCAGGATTTTAAATCGTTCATCACGATCCGGCAGGAGTCTCGCCGCTCGCACAGTGGGTTCTCCGACCGTTGGTGAGTCAAAAAGGTATCGCAGGGTTTCAAGATACTTTGCCTCCTGACCCGAGACGATCTGTTCCTCGATCCACAATGAACTTTTGTCGGGAGAGCGTTCGTGCCAAACATCCATCAGTCTTTCCCAATCGTTTTGGAAAAGGCTCTCATCGCTGGCCGCGCGCTCTTTTGTGAACCATTGGATGGCTTCGGCCGGTTCCTCATCGGCCCATCTCGCAAAGAGTTCCGGCCCCGGGCCACTGAGCACAACCAACGCTGCCGGTTCTCCCGGGCCGAATTTGCAGGCCTCAAAATCCCGGGCGATCTTGCCCCAATCCTGCCCCCCCGGGAAGGCTCCGAAAGACAGAATCGCGACTTTCCCACGATATCCATTCGCCATCGTCAATCTTCCCTGATCTGGAAATGAGCCCGAGCGCAAGAGCGGAGTGTTTCTTCGCTAGTTCACCGAGAAGATTTCTCCTGACTCGATCCATAAAGAAACCGGCATCAGAAAACCCATTCCCCGGCTTGATCATTTCCTGAAATCCCTCCCAAGCCTCGAGAGGAGCCACTGAAGCCCAACCTAGAAAAGTGTATCCGAAGACATTCGTCCAATCTTCGTTGTCTGAAGCACTCAATTCCCTCGCGAAAGCCAAGCCATCGTCAGGAGCCAGCTTGCCCCAATGCTGAATCAACTGAAAATACAAGCCGAGACCTTGGTTGGGAAATTTGGCGCTTATTTCATGGAAATGTCTGACCAATCGCTCGGACTCCATCGCTCCCAATCCATTGATAAAGTCTTGAATGCCTGCCGGAAGTGTCTCCCCGAATTCGTCATCGGAGTGGAGCTCCTTCCGTATTTTTGCCAAGGCCTCCAACAACTCGTCCAATGAACGGGGCTTGCGGACATTTTGCCCAACAAAGCCGCCCCGATTCTTCGAGGTGAGATCGTCAACGTCAGATAACTTCCGCTCGCTGACAGGAGGATTTTCCGGAATTTCACCGCTACCTCCCCCTGGACCAACAGAAAAAACCAGCCAAGTCAGCCAAAGAAGTCCGGCGATGGAAATTGTCTGAATCAAACGAAGCATCTTTTGGGAATTCAAAATAATTTGGGAGGATTTTGGGCCAAACCCTCCTCTCAAAGTAATGCACAATCCTGTAACTGCAGACCAAGTGACAACACGTTCACAAAGCATGCCAGAATATTTATCTTTGCGACTTTGAGTTTCGTATACAGAATAAACGCGTCACACGAACGTTTTTATGCCTCAAAAAGATTTTACCATCACCAATCAGCTTGGAATCCATGCCCGCCCTGCTGCGCAATTCGTCAAGATTGCGAACACCTTTCCATGCGACATTCGTGTGGAGAAAGACGACGATGAGGTTGATGGCAAAAGTATTCTTGGTCTGATGATGTTGGCAGCGGGACATGGATCTGTCATCTCCGTCACTACGGAAGGTGAAAAGGAGAAAGAGGCACTTGCCGCTCTTGGGGAATTGATCGAGAGAAACTTCGAAGAGGTGGCTCCAGCTTAGGCGCGCCAATCCTCCAAACCCCTTATGATTGACCGAACGGGCACAGCTCGTCAGGCTCCCTCCTGTTTAATGGCGAAAGAGACTCCAGAAGAAAGAGTATTTTACGGCACCCCGGTGTCGCGTGGTATTGCTTTCGGTCCCGTTCATGTCTCCGCCCGCGGGTTTTCAGCACCGGATGTCTATGAGATCCCGGAGGAAGGAATCGAACGGGAAAAAGAGCGCCTGGCAACAGCCTTCGATATTACCAGGAAGCAACTGGCCGACTTAAAGACAAAGATCGATGAAGTCGCTGGCGGCGATGAAGGCTTGGTCTTCGAGGCGCATGGCATGGTTCTCGCAGACCCCAGCCTGCAAGCAAAAGTCGAGCGCGCTATTGAAGACCGAAAGCAAAATGCCGAGTTTTGTTTTTATGCGGTGATGCAGACCGTCCTTGAAGCCATGCGTCGCATTGTCGATCCCTACCTCCGCGAGAGAACGATCGACATCGAGGACGTTTCCCAGCGGGTTTTAAGGAATTTTGAGGCCTCCCAGGAAGTCATCGACCCGGACCATCAACATCTCCTTGTAGCCTACGAACTGACGCCATCGGATACCGCCTCGATGGATCGGAGCAAACTCCTTGGTTTCGTAACCGAAGGCGGAAGTGTCAATTCACATACCGCAATTCTTGCCCGGGCTCTTGGGATCCCGGCCATTGTCGGACTGGGAAAGGCCGTCGTAGAAATCACCGCGCTCGCACCGGCCATCATCGATGGATACAGTGGGAAGTTCATTGTCGATCCATCCGAGGAAACGACCGGGCATTATCGCTCGCTCGCCAATCGAAAGCGCGAACAACGTGAAGCGCTTGAAGAGCTTCGTGACCAGGAAAGCACGACCAAAGACGGCCGCCACATCACGCTTTCGGCAAATATTGAATTCACTCACGAACTCGACCTCGTTCAAGACAATCGCGCCGAGGGCGTCGGGCTTTTTCGAACCGAATTCTTCCTTCTCGAAGCGGGCCGAACTCCTACTGAAGACGATCAGACAAAGACCTACACCGAGCTCGCGAGGCGAACCGGGTCCCAGCCCGCGATCATTCGGACCCTCGATTCCGGAGGTGACAAGCTATCGGCGGAGCCTCTCACGGAACCGGAGCCCAACCCGTTTCTGGGGTGGCGTGGCATTCGCGTCTCTCTGGATCGACCTGATTTTTTCAAGGAGCAACTGCGTGCCATTCTTCGTGCGAGTGCCCATGGAAAGCTCGGCATGATGTTCCCTTTCATTTCCGGGGTCAGCGAGATCCGACAATGCCAGGCTCTCGTCAAGGAGTGCATGAACGAACTGGATCTCGAAGGGAGTGAATATGATGCCAATCTTGAAGTCGGAGCGATGATTGAGATTCCCTCAGCCGTTCTTGTCGCCGATGAAATCGCTCAAGAGGTCGATTTTTTCTCCATCGGAACGAACGATTTGATCCAGTACACCGTTGCGGTTGATCGTATCAATAACCGCGTAGCCAAGCTCTACCGATCCACCCATCCTGCTGTCGTTCGAATGATTAAAATGACGACCGACGCCGCATCCCGGGCGGGAATCTGGACCGGAATTTGCGGAGAAATGGCTGCCGATCTGAGTCTGACTCCTCTGCTCGTGGGTCTTGGTGTCGATGAACTTTCAGTGGGACCTCGTGAAGTTGCTCCCGTTCGCAAGGCTCTCATGTCTCTGGATTTCAGTGAATGCAAAGCTCTGGCCCGGGAAGCGCTGGCTATGCCAACCAGCGCGGAAATTTACGAGCTCAGCCACGCTGCCGCCCGGGCCGCCTATCCCGACTTGATCGAGGAAGACGAGTAGGCTGCTTCGTTCAGATGTAAAACATCGGCTCGTCCTCAGCCGCCAGCGTTTCGAGGCTGTTCTTTGCAAGAATCTGCCGACTGCTCTCGCGGACGCTTTCCCAGAGCTTACCCACAGCAACCCCGGACTCGCCGGTTGGTTGGGGAATTTGCCCTAGCGCTTCTGGTTCCAGTGCCTCCACAATCTGCAGCAAGCTGATATTCGCGGGCGATTCGATGAGCTTCCACCCACCGGTCTTGCCCCGCCGACTGGTGACCAACCCGGTTCTTTTGAGTTCATGCAGGATTTGAGCTAAAAAACTAGATGGTATCCCCTCGCTCTCTGCAATATCGTCGGCCCGAACGACCGATTGGCCATCGTGCTTCTTGGCAAGATGAACCATCGCGCGACTTGCATAATCCAATTTCTGCGAAATCCTCACTGATGAAAGGAGACCACACCAATACTCAAAACACCATCACTAAGAGTGATCTCTTATGTGCGAAGGGGAAACCGAACCTCGATCTGGTGTGGCAAAGCCTGCAGGACGAAGCTCATCGGATCGCAAGTTCCGAGCATCGTCTCGCCGCCCTCATGCAGGATATTTTTATTTCACGGAAGTCCATCGCCTGCTCGGTGGCGGCTCGTCTTTCCCGTAAGCTGGCTCGCGAGGACATGACGCGTGACGAACTCCTGCCGCTCTTACAGGAGATTCTTATTGAGCACCCCGAACTCGTTTCAAGCATGGCTTCCGATCTTATTGCCATCGACGAACGCGACCCTGCCTGCCACTCGCTCACGCAACCGCTCCTGTATTACAAGGGATTCCTGGCGCTGGCGACTTACCGGCTGGGTCACCAAATGTGGAAAAATGGCCGCCATGATTTGGCCTATTACTTTCAAAGCCTTGCTTCAGAGGTCTTCGGGGTCGATATCCACCCGGCCGCCCAGCTAGGCTGCGGAATCTTCCTCGATCACGCCACCAGTGTCGTCATCGGGGAAACCTCAATTGTTGAGGATAATGTCTCAATTTTGCACGAGGTCACCCTTGGCGGAACGGGAAAAACATCGGGAAATCGCCATCCAATCGTCCGCTCTGGAGTGATGATTGGAGCAGGATCCAAGATTCTCGGCCGCGTCGAGATCGGAAAAGGCTCAAAAATCGGTGCGGGAAGCGTGGTCCTCGATGACGTGGCTCCACATAAAACGGTCGCGGGAGTCCCCGCTATTGTTGTCGGAACCAGCCCCTCTGAAAACCCCGCCGAGGCCATGGATCAGAGCCTTTCATGCTCCGGAATCTAGCCGAACGATCTTGGATGCTTGCCAAGCCACCCGTTTGTCGCTTGATTACTGGAAACCACACGATTCCAAACCACACACACCAAGATCATGTCAGAAACCAAAGAAGTTCGAGAGATCACCGAGGCCGACTTGCCGGCTTCCCTCAAGGAACACTGGAAGAATGCCAAAGCCAGTGTTGAAAGAAACAACCACGGGTATGCCATCAAATTCCTCCAGGCAATCCTCAAGGAAGAGCCTGGATTTTTGAATGCCCGCAAGCTGCTCCGTCAGGCCGAAATCATTCAAAACGGTGCTTCCCCGGGTTCCGCTAAGAAGGGGCTGTTTGGCGGCAGCGGCGGAGGCGGAGGTTCGTTCACCCGTCAGGCCAAAAAAGATCCAGCGGGTGCGCTGGTCGCAATCGAAAAGGAGCTTGAGAAAGACCCTTTTAACTGCGGCGTCAACGAAGCGCTTCATGAGATCGCCCTTCGCATGAACCTTCTCGATACTGCGGCCTTCGCACTTGAAACCGCGAAAAAAGGAAATCCTGAAAACACCAAAGTCGCTCACAAACTGGCCCAGTTTTACGTGGCCCGCGAGATGCACCTCGATGCCTCACGAGTCTACCGCGAAATCGTGAAACAGGATCCCGGCGATGGTGAAGCTGTCCGCGGAGAAAAAGACTGTTCGGCGAAAGCTTCGATGCAGCAAAACCGCATGTCGGAGAACTCCAGCTTCAAGGACATGGTGAAGAGTGATGAAGCCGCTGAATTGGAAAAGGCCTCCCGGGTCTCTCTGACCAAGGATCAGTTGGAGGAGCGCGCTGGCGAACTCGTCGCACAATACGAGGCTGACCCAAACAATCTCGCTGTCGTGAAGCAGCTCGCGCTGACCTACGAACAGCTCGAAGACTGGAACACCTCCCACTCATTTTACAGCTGGGCGCACGAGCTCTCGAACGGAGACGTTGCTCTGAGAAACAAGGCCAACCAGATCAAGGACAAAGCCGCCGATCAATACATCAAGGATGTCGAAGCCGCAGCCGCAGCCGATCCTGATAACGAGGAGCTCCAGGCCCAAATGAGGGAGATTCAACAGGCGCGGATTGTGGAGCGACTTGAAGAATGCCGCGAGCGAGTGAAACAAAACCCGACTGATCCCAAGATGCGCTTTGACCTTGGTCAGGCCCTTTACGATGCCGGGGAACACAGTGACGCCATTCCTCACCTTCAGCAGGCGACCCGGAATCCTCACATCCGAATTAAGGTGCTTCTCCTTCTTGGCCGGACCTTCGATGCCAAAGGGATGACCGATTTGGCCATCAAGCAGCTCAAGGATGCCAACGACGAGCTCACCCAAATGGACAACACCAAGAAGGAAATCCTTTATGAATTGGGAGTCATCTACACCAAGGCTGAGAAGAAGCAGGAGGCTCTCGATTGCTTCAAGCAGATCTATGAGGTCGACTACGGCTACCGCGACGTCGCATCCCGCGTGGAAGGATCTTACGAAGGGTAAGTCGTCATTACCTCATCATTTTCAAACGCCGCCCGGAGAAATCCGCGCGGCGTTTTTATTCATCGTCATCAAGGAGATATCCCTCTCGGATTTGCTCGATGATTTGCTCGATCAGGTCAGCGGAAACATCCAGTTCACGAAGAGATCCGCGCATCTCCTTCTTCTTTCCAACCTGACAAAACATTCCGACATTCGCTTCTCCCTTTAGAAGTTCGCGGAGAACGCTTTCCCGTTCGTTTCTTGAAAAGCACGCAACCATCATTTCCCTTAGACTCGCCGGTGGAACAATTTCATCCAAAGAGCCCGCTGACTTGTCCAAGAGATCGCGGACAACGGACTGCCTCTCTCTCAACCACTTCAGGGAAGAGTTAAAATCCGTCGCCATCCACCTCACGATGGCAGGCCTCATCGAAACCCTGACTCTGAGTTTCAGATCTGGATCAACGTTCCGGCCGAAAAGGAATCTCGCGGTGCTTGAATCCAACGAATAATACGTTTCGTCGGTGACAACCATCAAAGATTTCTCGCTCCAAAACCAATCTTCCGCGGCCTCATAGTCATGGGGCAACCAGCGGGCCAAGAGATTCTCACGGATAACATACTTTAATTGCTCGAGGTGTTTCCTTGAAAGATCCACAGCTTTCTTGAGAGCTTCCTCCCAGTCTGTTTCTTCCGGTAATCCGCGAGAGATTCCCCTCAATATAGATTCCCGATAATTGGCAAACCTGTCGTCCGGGAAATTTGCAAACTCTTCCCATGCATACGCCGCATCAACGGCAGCAAGATTTTCGAAGATTCGGATCGGAGTCAAATAGCCAAAGTCTTCGTTAAAGAGCACAAGATGAGAGACCCGCCCATTCGGCTTCTTGGTCGCATTCCAGGCAGCTTTTGGATCCTTTCGCGACCAACCAGCCATCATTGAATCAAAAATGCTCCACTCGCGGCTCAGCACTGCTTCCGCTGGATTTGCCTCCAAACCCTTACCGGCCCTTTCGCTTAATTTCTGTTTCTCTGAATTAGTCGCTCCAAAGCTTTCAAGAAGTTCTTCCGGATCCAAATAGGCCCATCTTTCAACCAAAAGCTCCCCAAAGTCAGACTTTCGATGATCCGGGTAATGATCGAGAAATCCCTTAATTTCCGCAATCGACCACGCGAACGTGAACGTCTCAAGCTCTTTCCAATTTTCCGAATACGCCAAATCCTCCTTCCAGAGTCCATCAACCCTTTGCTGCAAGTCTTCAGGAGATCGGGTCACCTCCTTCCCCTCCGGCTCTTGTCCCAGCAAGGAACAACAGCAAATGATCCAAACCGAAATCAACCATCTCATGACCGGCAGCCTGCCAAATTACATTCTGGTGTCGAGTACGCTTCACAAGCGACCAACAGACAGATTCATCATTTTCCGCGAAATTCCTGTAGAATTACCTGAACGATTTCTTCCGTAAACGCCGGAGAGATTCTCAGCTCTCCAATTCCTCTCCGAACCGTCTCCTCTTCCTCAGCATCAACGAGATAAGTCAGATCAAATACTGTAAAATCATCGTCCTCCATGAACTTTCGCAGCAGCTCTTCCCTTTCCAGTGGAGAAAAACATTCAATCAGGATTGCCCTGTATTCCGGAAATGACAGACCTGCAGCATTCCCATGAAATGCCGTGAACATTTCCTTCGCTATCTCAGGCCTCGTTTTAAGCCAAGTCAGCCCTGTTTTGAAGTCTCTGGACAACCAAAACTTTACGGCAGGAGTCATTGAAAGAGGAACACGATAAGTGACCTTTCCGCGAAGCCTGCCTCCGGCCAGAAAAGAGAAAAACGCACCTTCCAATGAAGTCGTCCCAGATCTGGTTGAAATGATCTTCCCGGCCTCACTCTGATACCACGCCTCCGCCGCTACGGGATCTTTCGCCAACCACCGCCCAAATAGTCGTTCAAGAAGAACCGGTTTCAAATGCTCTAACTCATCAGCACAAAGCTTGATGGCCTTCTCGAGAACGACCTGCCAATCAGGAACTTCCGGCATTCCACTGCTGATTCCCTTTAACAAGGACTCTCGATAAACCCATCGAAATTTCGTTTCTGGAAAGGTGTCGAACTCTTCCCAAGCCTTTTTAGGGTCAACTTTCGCCAGCCTGTAAATCAGATTACCGAGGTAAATATGACCATAACTATGTTCATCTTTAAGTGGCAATAGATAGGAGACTTTCCCGTCGGGTTCCTTTGTCGCCTCCCACGCAGCAAGAGGGTCTCTCTCCGACCATCCCTTCATAAAAGAATTAAAGACCTCGTCCTGCCTTCCCCGCAATCCTCCCACAACCGAAAATGAGCCTCGGGTTCCTGTCTTTTCGATAAGCCTTAAGATCTTGCGATCTTCCGCCTGCAGCCAGAGAAGCATTTCCCGCTCATCTAAAAACGCCCAACGCTCAATCATCCGTAACCCCACATTTGAGGTGTAATTATAGCGACCGTGTTCCAGGTAGTTTCGCATTTCATCAAAAGTGAGACTCTCGATGAAATCCCCCAGCCTTTTGTATCGCTCTGCAGCGGTCGTCTCTTTTTGTTCCGTGAGTTCTTGAATCTTTTCCTCAAGCTGCTCACCCGTCCTGGGTTTGGCAGCCCCATCATACTCGCCGGCAAGCTGTCCCGCCAATGGGTGCAGCACCGTAAGAAAGGCGGCAACAAAGACAACAGGAAAAGAATTCACACGGAATCGATACCCCGAAGGATACCCTCTGTCGATCTCTCGAAGTGACCCTATTCGTCGAGAGACCGCAACCACTCCGCGAATCCCTCCTCATCCGGACCCATTGAATATGCGACCTTTTCCAAATGAGCGAGACACCCAAGTCGTTCGGGGATCTCCACTGATCCTTCTCCCAATTCTTCTTCCATGACGTCGAGGAATTTGGCGGGATGAGCGGTTTCCAAAACGACGGTGTGCGCTTCGGGATTGGACTTTCGCCACGCTTCAGCGGCCAACCAGCCGACGGCCCCGTGGGGTTCTAAAGTGTAGCCTGTTTCCTCCCTAATCCGACGAATCGTATCGCGGGTCATTTGATCATCGTAGGCAAACCCGGCAACACGTTCCTTCATTGATTCCCATTCGTGGCCGAAGATGCTTTCCATCCTTGCGAAGTTGCTTGGCGCCCCGACATCCATCGCGTTGGAAATCGTAGCCACACTCGGTCTCGGACGATACTCTCCCTCACGCAAATACTCGGGGACAACATCATTGCGATTGGTGGCCGCCACAAATCGCTCGACCTCCAAACCCAACTTCTCCGCAAGTAATCCTGCGGTGAGATTCCCAAAGTTTCCGCTCGGAATCACGAAAGTTGGCTTCACTCCCTCGGGTAAATTCTTGGCCGCTTCAAAGTAATAAAAACTCTGCGGCACCAGCCGCGAAATGTTAATCGAGTTGGCCGAAGTAAGGTTCAGCGTCTCTGCCATTTCACGTTGAAGGAAGGCTGACTTCACAAGTCTCTGGCAATCGTCAAAAGTACCATCGATTTCCAAAGCAGTGATATTCCCACCCAGAGTCGTAAGTTGCTTTTCCTGAAGTCCGCTCACCTTTCCCTGTGGATAAAGAATCACGACCCGCGTTCCGGGAACATGGTGAAAAGCACTGGCCACCGCGCCCCCGGTGTCGCCGCTGGTAGCGACCAGCACCGTCAGCAGTCCTTCGTCCTCGCGAGTCAGCCACCCCATCAGGCGCGCCATGAAACGGGCTCCGAAATCTTTAAAGGCCAAAGTCGGACCATGGAATAGTTCCAATACGTGCTCCCGCTCCCTCACTGTCACGAGGGGAGCCGGGAAGTTGGCCGATTCATGGACAATCTTCTCAAGTTGTTCTGCCGGAACGCTGTCACCAAAAATCCCCTTGGCCACTTCAAAGCCGATTTCAGGCAAGGAAAGGCTCCTCCAATTGTCCCAAAAGTCAGCAGACAAAGGTTCGATGCTTTCCGGCATATAGAGCCCGTTATCGGCAGGCAGTGACCGGAGAACCGCCTCTTTCACATCAACAAATTGGTCCGGGCTTCTGGTGCTGTAAAATCGCTGGGACATGATTCCAATTATCCGATAACTTTGACGCCCGTTTGGTTCACTTTGGAAATATAGAGTTGGTTCCCAAGATCGACTTTCGAGAAAACACCTGAGATTGCTGCGCCAACCTTCCTGGCAGACTCCTCCCCCTCGCAGAGACCAAAAACACTGGGACCGGCCCCGGAAATACTGAAGCCGAGTGCTCCTGCCGCCATCGCCGAGCGCTTGGCCTGATAGAACTCCGGAATCAGCTTTTGACGCCGAGGCTCGGCAATCACATCGTGAACCGAGCGACTGATCATGCCATAGTCTTCCTGGATCAAACCACAAATCAGACCGCCGAGATTGCCGATTTGCTGGGTTACATTTGCGAGCGGAACTTCGGTCGGAAGAATCCCCCTTGCCACTTTCGTTAGGATTTCGATATCCGGATGAACCACTGCCGCCCAAAGATCCTTCGGGACCGGAAGCTGGGCGATATCAAGCTCCTGGTTGTCGCGGATAAAAACGATTCCCCCCAAAAGACACGGACCCACGTTATCCGCGTGCCACGCACCATCGGCACTGGCTTCGCCGGTCATTGCAAATGGCAGCAGTTGCTTCTTGGTCAATGGTTCTCCAATGAGCTTGTTCACCGCGTAGGCTCCCGCGACCGCGCTCGCGGCACTGGATCCGAGGCCACTTCCAAAAGGCATTTTTTTGTGGATCTCCAGCTCGATCCCGAGATCAAGCATTCCAAGATGCTTCAACAAATCCAGGGCCGCGACTCCCGCGGTATTCTTATCGGCCTCCAAAGGAAGTTTCCCGTCATCACCGGTGATTTTGGCAATTCGCAATCCAGGCTCTTCCGAGTGGCGGGCCACCACTTCATCGCCCGGAGCATCAATCGCAAACCCGAGAACGTCATATCCACAAGCGACATTCGCCACCGTTGCGGGAGCAAACACGCGCACTTCCTTCAGCCTATCCGTCGTCATTTCAAGACGGGCGGTAGCAGATCCCACGTATACGGGCAATCCTTACCTTGTTAGGAAGTTTACTCACTTTAGGTTGCGGTAGACCTTCAACTCCGTAGGTTTTCAGCATGCTGAATTTTAAGATTCTCGGGGTTCCCGTGCAAGTGCAGCCAATTTTCTGGCTGATGGCTTTTGTGATCGGGGGAGGTTTTGGCATTGAGCCCAATCGCGAAGGCTTTATCGCGATTCTTTTGAGCATGGCGGTGATCTTTCTCTCGGTTCTTGTCCATGAATTCGGACATGCCCTGACCAGTCGCAAGCTCACTGGCGTAAATCCTTCGGTCTCGCTTGTGGCAATGGGTGGACTCGCCACCCCCAATACCCATCTCACCAACAAGCAAAGCTTCTGGGTTACATGGGCTGGTCCACTGGCCGGTTTTGGCCTCTTCCTCATCACTCTGCTTGGCTTGATTTTCGTATATGGACCATCTTCCGGGCTCCATTTCGCGTTTGCCTACCTCATTCCCGGAATTGATCCCGACCAACGTTTTCTCGAGGTTGCGCTGCACATGAATCGTTTTGCACTTGTTGCAGTCACCATGCTTCTCTTCGCTAATTTTTGGTGGAGCGTCATCAATCTCCTCCCGATCTTCCCGCTCGATGGAGGACAAATCTACGCTGCCGTCGAGCCGTCACAAATCAAGGTGGTGACCGTGGGGATGGTCACCGGGATTATTGCGGCGGTTGCTTTTCTTATTTTTGGCCGCCTGATCGGGGCCGTTCTCTTCGGATTTTTAGCCTATGAAAACTACCAACGCCTCCAGCAAATGAAGGGTGGCTATCGCTAGCCGGCCAAAACCAACCGAACCCCGGCGAGAACCGCAAAACCAATAATCATCCATTCAAAAACGCGCTGGGAAATCAGCTGAAGAAGTTGACGCCCCAGAAAGATTCCAAGCAGAATCAACGGGACCAACTTGAAGTTTAGCAAAAGGCTTTCCGGCGTGGTGAAATGCAACCCGCCCATGAAGGGCAGCTTGATCAAGTTGATTAGCAAAAAAAAGCGGGCACCAATTCCAATTAGCTCCATCTTCGGGAGCCGTCGCGCCAGAAAGTAAAGCTGAAAAACCGGTCCGGCCGCGTTGGCGATCGTGGTTGCGATCCCCGCGAAACTCCCCGCAGCCACGCCAAATCCTCCGGAATGAGCAAGCTTGTGGAAAAAATCACGGGCAAACTGGCGGACCAATTGCAGTGCGACCATCAATAGAATAATGCTTCCTATCACCGGTTTGGCCCATTCCTCGGGCATCCGGTCGAGCAGGAAAAACCCAACAACCATTCCAACCAATGCCGGAGGCAGCAACCTCCACACCGGAGCCCACGAGGCATGCTTGCGAAACATCGGGTAAACACTCACATCAGCCACAATAAGCATGGGGAGAAGCACTCCCACCGAAGCCTTTCCAAATAGCTCGGCCATGATGAAAACCGCGATTAACCCGAGCCCCGAAAACCCGGCCTTCCCCAGGCCCACGCACATGGCGGCTAGCGAGACGAGAATCCATCCGGTCATACTGTCGATCACGCCCCCGTTCTTCTCCAAATCCAAAGAAGACTCAAGCAGCCTTTGCTCGTCACTGCAAATCGACTACACTACCACCATCGTGAAGTGGCTCCCGCTCATCCCTCTCCTGTTTCTTCTTTGCCAATGTGGCACGCCCACACCTCCGAAGTGTTGGACCATCCCCCTGAAGTCGCGTGTTCCAGCGCAGGACCTGGTTACCCGGGCCCGAACCGCCTGGAAGCAAATGGAGCGAAACCCCACGCAGAAAGCGGCCGCGGATTACAACCTCGCCATTTCACAACTTTTTGATCATTTGCACTGTGGAGAAACCGCATGGGATCGCAAGGCTGCGGCAATGGGGACACAAATCGACAGGGCCCATACCCTTGGAACCGGACTGAAGCTTGAACAACTCGACGGTCTGGTCCGGGCTTCCAAGGTCTCTCTCAAAGGGATCGGTCAACGACACTCCGTCCCTGGCCTGGGCATTCCCCTGGTCGGATGGAAATCGACACCAGTGGGAACCAAGCGTCGCTTCGAATTCGCCCCACCCAACGGTATCCCTCTAAATCTCACGACCTTCCTGGACTTCTCCACCGATACCCCCACTTGGCGCTTCGTTTACGGCGACCGCGTTCCCCGCGTCAAGATCGGCAACAATGCCCTTCCGGTGGCCATCGATTGGTCTGCACCCGGCGCATTCTACTGGCTCATGAGCGACCTCGATGATGTCGATCTCATTAAGGTTTTTCTTCCTACTCGCTTCACCGATCACGCCGGCCTCTTTTTTGCAACGCCCTACTCGAAAGATAAAATTCCTCTCGTCTTGGTCCATGGGCTCAATTCAAGTCCCGGCACTTACAAGACCCTCTATAACGATTTGGCCGGACAAAAATGGTTTCGCGAAAAATACCAGGCTCTTTTCTTCAGCTATCCCACCGGTATCGCCTGGCCCTACAATGCTGCTGAATTTCGCCGCCAAATGCGCCGGGCCCGTGACTACGCCGCCAAACAAGGGACGCTGAAAAACTGGAATAAAATGGTCGTCGTTGGGCACTCCATGGGAGGCGTTATTTCCCACGCTTCACTGATCGAACCCGGAAATCGCTTTTACAATGCCTCTTATCGCCGGCCCATCGGGGAACTGCCGATTTCAAATTCGACACGCCGTGCCATCGAAAGCGTCCGCCTTTACAAACCTCTCGAGTCTCCCTCACGCGCCATCTTCATGGCTGCGCCCCACCGGGGTTCACCCCTAGCCGACCGACAACTCGTCACCTGGATTAGCTCCATTATCAGACTTCCCAAGACTCTGACCATCGATCTCGCAACAGCCACGCTCGACGAGATCACAAAGGCGATCCAGCAAGGAGGCCAAACCCGACCGCCCCAGACCTCGATCGGAACACTTTCTCCAAACTACAAACCCTACAAGGCTTTGGAAGCTTCCCCTTTCCGTCCGGGACTGGTCTACCACTCAATCATTGGAGACCGGGGCAAGGGCGACGGCAAAAAAGGCAGCGATGGAATTGTCCCCTATTGGTCCTCGCATCTGGATGGTGCTAAAAGTGAGAGTATCGTCCCTGCCGGACACAGCCTTACCGGGCATCCCGAAACGATTCAGGAAATCCTCCGCATTCTCCGTAATCACGTCGAAAAGCAGTAGAATTCACTCACTGAATCCTTGACCAAAACGTCCGTCGTTTGCATCGTCCACCCATGTTGACCCGCAAGCACATCGAACTCGGTGCCAAGCTTTACATCGTCCTCCACATTGCCTTCTTCATTTACTGGACAATCGACGTGATGAAGATGATGGGATTCTTCGGCGGCAAGTAAGTTGCTCCGGAGTATCGATTCTTCCTTAAGTCGGCGGCAAACCGGGAATGGTGTGTCCGGTTGGATGCCACATATTTTCAGCTCTCTGATCAATTGCCGGAGGGCAAAACCGGCATTTTTTTAGATTTCAGAAACCCGACATTCGGTCTGGAATTTGAAGTCCCCGCCAATCTTCCACCGGGCGATATCCAACGCGATCACTGGGCTGAAATTTCGAACAGGATCCTAGCCTCCAAACAGGCAGTCTGAAAAATTCCCAACGAGTGTTTTAGATTTGATACGATGGAGAATCGCGGCTGCGCCGATTGATTGGAAAAGGAACCCTGTCGGGTTGGGAGGCCTTTCAAATCAAACTGCGTTGCTCCATGGCCACGGGCGCTATTCCCCCTTCCCAGCCTCAGGTTTCTTCTCAGCGGGCTGGATCGGAATTTCAGGGATTGCCTTTCGTTGCGGGATCCGCCTCTCACCCTTGGGAGCCTTTTGAGCAGGGCGAACAGGTGCTGCGGGAAGAACTTCCACCCGGGGAGCCACTTCAGCCGGAACTGCCTGGAGCTGTGGCCCCGCCATCTGGACCTCTACGCCTTTGGCTGCGAGGAAGTAAAATAAGAGCAAAAGTAATTTCATGATTTCAAAGGCTTAGCGATCGACATTGGTGAAAACAGCTTGAACGTCTTCATCGTCCTCCAGCTTATCAACCAGCGCGTCAATTTCAACAAGTTGTTCCTCGGTAAACTTCTGCGGGTTGTTGGAAATCCTTTCCAGACTCGCCTTGGTCACCTCAACGCCGAGGCGCTCGAAAACTTCGGTCAACTTTCCAAACGAAGTGAAATCGCCATAAACAAGACCCATGTCATCCTCCACTTCCATTTCCTCCAAACCGGCATCCATGAGCTCCAGCTCCAGCTCCTCCAGATTCACTCCGTCCGGCTTAAACTCAATGACGCTCTTGCGGTCGAAGAGGAATTCCAGCGATCCCGAGTTCTGCATCTCGCCGCCGTTTTTATTGAAAGTCGTCCGAACATTGGTCACCGAACGATTCGTGTTCTCGGTCGCGCATTCCACATAAAAAAGACTCCCGTGCGGCCCCTTGCCCTCGTAATTGATCTCGGTAATGTCGCCAAGGTCTTTGCCGGAAGCTCGTTTGATCGCCTTGTCGATATTATCCTTCGGCATATTCTCCGCCTTGGCGTTCATAATCGCCGTACGCAGCTTCGAGTTGGAATCCGGATCCGGGCCACCTTCCTTGGCCGCCATCGTGATTGACTTGGCCAACTTTGGAAAAATGCGTGACATCTTTCCCCAACGCGCTTCCTTCGAAGCCTTCCGATATTCAAATGCTCTTCCCATAGTGGTCTGACTTGCTGGAGTGAAGCTAGCGATCTCACGACATTTTCAAATGCCAAAATTTTCCATCAAGTCGTGGAATCGCTAAAAAAGATTCCACACCCCCCCATGAAATCACCTCTCAAGCCTTCCTGGAAATGCTTCGTCGTCATCATCTTTTTCACCGGGATGATCACAGGAGGCTTCCATTCAACCCAACTCGTGAGAGAACTCAGCCAGATCCGGGAACTCACCGGAAGTCCGCTCGCCCCATCTCAAGCCCCGAGGACCGGGGACGGGGAGCTGAAGCTACTGCTTCAAGGCGACCTCACCAAAGGAAGTGAAATCGCACGCTGGAAAAGTGTTCACGATGCATCCCCGGACAGCGCGCTTCACTTTGCCCGCTACATCCAGCAGGCGCAAATCATCCCCGAGGGCTGCGCAGAGACCATCGAAAAACTTGCCCCATCCAACGGGTGGTTTGACGTCTGGGAAATCGCACAAGTCACTTCGGGCTCACTTCGCAAAGCAGACCACCCAAGTGATGACGATGACGAATCCCCCGATCAAGCTCCCCTGTATGAAATTCAAGAGCCGGAAGCCCTCAGGCAAGCCATCGGGCTCTACCACGAAGCCGCCGACAAAGAAGAATTCACCAGCTACTTTATTGAGATGCAGAACCTGATGCAAGCCGGGATCGGAAGGCCGCAGACCTGGCTGGACGAAGTCGATTACCGCTTCAAAACCCTCCAAATCACCGCTCCGGCATCGGTTGCGTCCGCCCTGAATGATTTTACCTGCGCCGCTTTCCAATTTCTTATTGAAAAGAACGATCGTGAAGGGTTTCTCAAGTTCGGACACTCGTCCGAGCGACTCGCGCCCAAGCTCCACGCGGATTCCCACGATGGTGTCGGCAGCTTGCGCACCTTGGTTTGGCTGCGAAATTTTTACCAGCAGATGATCGCCGGAGGGAAACATTTCCAGGTTCCGGAAATCACCCGTAAATATCAAGACCTCTGGGACCGGCTTCAAGAACGAGATCGCAAGATGAGTGATCAGCGTGATGGGCCTGTTAGCCGGAACAACCGCCACGTCCTAAGGCGCCACGGAGCTATCATGGTTCAGCTTGGCACGGGCTTTAATTTCACCAGCCGACCGATTCCATTCACTCGTGACGATCTCCGCCCCTCGTGTCGCGCTGAGAATGCCATGATTTCCCGCATCTTCACCACGGCTTGCTTTCTTCTCCTTCTCGCCATCGCAATCGATCTCTGGATCGTCTCTCTCCGAGCGCCGCTTTCCTGCCAAAATGAAATCGCCAATCGTCTCGCCCAACAGGGCACCTCCGCACGCTGGAGAACACTCACGATCGGAGTGATTCTCCCTTTTGGAATTCTCCTCGCCATTCGGTACCTCACCCCGCTCGGCCAACTCGACTTCGCGGCAACCTCGTCCCAATTTGCACATCTCGCGATCCCGCTCGTCGCCTCCGGACTTCTCATCATCGCCACCATCATCGTGATCGTTCGTCAGCTTGCAGAGTCAAAACCCGGCTCACCCATTAAATTGGTCATCCCGGTCCTGCTTCCACTTGCCGCCATCCTCATCGTGGGCGGGTATCACGCCCTCGGTCGAAACAGCTTTTTTCTTTTGATTTCCGGGACTGCAAATCTCGCCTTCCTCATCTGGTTGGCCTTCATCGCCAGCCGCTTTCACCGCCAAAAAGAAGCCTCCAAATATCTCAAGGCCCGTCTCGCTGCGCCAGCCTTCTTTCTCGCTGCCGGACTCTTCGGAATTTGGACCCGGGCACTTGTCGAAGAAGAGAAGTATTGGATCGCAAACGACGAGTTTGGGACTCCGGAAGCCCACTTCATTACCAAATACGAAGCCAAAATGACCCGCAACTTCCTCTCCGAACTGAAGGCGCTTCTCCCCTAGACGTTCTCCCGTTTCACCACTTCCATCTCGCCTTTCCAGTGGCGTTTGAAGGTCAGCCGCTCGCGGCGCGTCTCTGATTTTCTGGCGGATCCATGTTCAACCAACATCACCGCACGACTGCTCTTCACCATCAACTCACGGACCCGGAAAACCGGCTCGGTTCTCGTTCTAAAAAACGCGTGAAGCGCCACATCCCAGTGATCGGCGTTCCAAAGAAACGCCCCCGGCTCAAAATCATGGAGCCACGAAAGAGCCTGAAAGAGCTCCCGAATCTGGGCTTCGCCATGCTCACGGACCAAACGCCGGGCTGCCCGTTTATTCAACAATCCCTCGATATAACCTGCAATCGGATTAAAATGAAAGTAGTCCGCTTCCTTCAAAAGTTCTTTCTGATGCTCGCCCATCAGGCGATGCATCTCTTCACGTTCAATCTCTCCCTCCTGCCATTGGAGGATCAAATTACGAGGGGTCGGAAATGGAGCCAACTTCATCGGACCGATCCTTAACATAAAGAGTGCGCCTTGTCCACCCGCCGAAGCGGTGTTAGTTACCTCCCATGCAGGTTCAAAAAGTGAAATATGCCATCTGGGCAGCCGACCACCTCCGTGCCATTAAATTCTACCAAAAGACCTTTGGCGCAGAACTCTCCTTCGAAATGGAAGTCTGGAGCGAGGTCACCCTCTGTGGCTCCACGATTGGAATTCATGGCGGTGGTGAAGGAAAACGCACATGGACCGGCCTCAGCTTCCAGTGCGACGACATCCTCGCCGGAATCAAACTCGTTAAGGAAAACGGTGGCGGCTTGGTCCGCGAACCCGAGGAAGAAGACGGTTTCGTTCATCTCGCCTTCTGCTTCGACACCGAAGGCAACGAATTCATGCTCACCCAAAAACGTCCGTCCTAAAGTCATGTTCCAGTTTCCACTTGGCCTCCTGCGCCTTTTTTCCCTCCTCGATGGAATCTCATTCATCATCCTCCTTTACTTCGCAATCTACGAAAAACGGATCCTTGGGGACGACACCGCCGTCCGAATTCCGGGAATGGTGCACGGAGTAATTTTCACCATCTTCCTCATCCTCCTCTACCTCACCATGGAGAAACGCAAATGGCCCATCAAGCGCGCCGCTCTCGTCTTCGTCTGCTCGCTCATCCCCTTCGCCCCCTTCTTTCTGGAGACGAAACTCAAGAATGAGCAGGAAGGTTCGGCAACCCAGGATTGATTTTCACCATTCCCACTGGGGAGATTCTCAAGTCAGAAATCATCTCCACCGACACCTTTCCGCAAACTGTCCGCGTTCAAGATGGGAATACCGTCCTCTTTGACTCTATCGCCACCGACCCTGCCCGATTGCCCTGGAATGGCTCACCCGGAAACTCTCCGAATATTTTTCCTAGAGAGATCATCCCATTCCACTCACACTGCGGCCCCATGAAAACAATCATCATCGCGCTCGCCGCCCTCGTCCCAGTTCTCGCCATGGCCGATCATCACAAAGAAACACCTGCCGCTAAAACCGAAGCAACCTCTCCTCTTCGCCACATCGTTTGTTTGAAGTTCAAAGAAGATGCCACTCCCGCCCAGATTAAGAACATCGAGAAGGAATTTGCAGCCCTCAAGGGGAAGATCGACACCATCACCGGCCTCGAGTGGGGCACCAACGTCAGCCCCGAGGACCGCGCCAAAGGCTTCACTCATTGCTTTGTCGTCAGCTTCAAGGACATGGCCGGCCTCAAGGTCTATGGCCCGCACGACGCCCACCAGGCCTTTGTCAAGATCCTCAAGCCCATCCTCGACGACGTCTTCGTCTTCGACTTCGTTGCCAGATAACAATCGATGAACATCCCCGCGATCAAAGGAATCATCCGGCGTCGCCTTCTCTTGAATTATCGGGTCTCGCCCGAAGTCATTCAGTCACATCTGCCGGACAACTTCCGGCCGAAACTCGTAAAAGGTCACGCCATCGCGGGGATTTGCCTCATCAGGTTGGAACAGGTCCGACCTACCTTCCTTCCGGCCTTCACCGGAATCAAGAGCGAGAACTCAGCCCACCGTGTCGCCGTCGAATGGGACGACGAAAACGGCGGGACCAAAGAAGGCGTCTTTGTCCCACGTCGCGACACCGACTCTCTTCTCAACTCCCTCGCCGGAGGCCGGATCTTCCCCGGAGTCCACCATCACTCCCGATTCGAGATCACCGACCAAAACGGCGATATTTCCATCAAGGTCACCTCGAACGACGCCCCCCTCGTCGAGGTCCACGCCAAAGAAGTCGAAACCTTTCCAGAAGACTCCATCTTTGAATCGTTTGAAGAATCATCCCGCTTCTTTGAAAATGGCTGTATCGGCTACTCCTCCCGCCCCAATTCCTCACGCCTCGACGGGCTCCTTCTGAAAGTTTCAAACTGGCAAGCATCCCCGCTCGAAGTCCAAAAAATTGAATCGTCGTTCTTCGACAACCCTGAGCACTTCCCTGAAGACGCCATCACCTTCGACCATGCCCTCCTTATGCGGGACATCCCGCACGAATGGCACTCGGAACCGGAACTCAGTCACTCAAAGTAGGTGTCCTCATGCGCATAAGGCGGCGCACAACAGCAGAGAAATCGCATCTCTTCAGTCGCCTTGATCTCATGCCAGGCTCCCGCCGGAATCAAAATGGCATCTCCTGGCCCCACTTCGCGTTCCTCACCGTCGATCTCCATCACACCCCGCCCCTCCAGCAGGTAATAAAACTCCTCGCTTACTTTGTGGTAATGCCGCTCTGTCGAACCACCTTTTGGTAAAGTCGCCTCAGCCAAACTCTGCTCCTTCACCGGCGCATTACTCAGATCCAGCAAACTCCGGATCGTCGAACCATCCTTCGTCGTAAACGGCTCCTGCTCTTCGCGATTTCGTATCTCCATGATTTATCGTATTTCATTGATCGCCGCCTCCGCGCAGCGCCGTCCATCCAGCGCCGCCGAAACAATGCCGCCCGCATAACCCGCTCCCTCGCCACACGGATAAAGCCCCTTCACTTCCGGGTGTTGCAAATCATCCCCACGCGGAATCCTCACCGGCGAACTCGTCCGCGTTTCAAAGCCAATCAACAAAGCATCCGGCCCGGTGTATCCCCTGATCATCCGGCCAAACTTCCGCAATCCTCCCGCCAGTCTTTCCCCGATCTCTCCCGGTAAAACCTCATCCAGTTTCACCGAATTCAAACCCGGAAAATAACTCGTCTTGGGCAGATTCTTCGAAATCTTGCCCGCCAAAAAATCAGTCACCTTCTGCCCGGGAGCCACCTGACCACCGCCCCCTGCCTTCTTTGCCAGCTGCTCGATGTGCTTCTGATACCGAATCCCAGCCAGCACATCATCGCCACCAAATCCCCGCACATCCTCCGGCTCCACTCCCACCACCATGCCGCTGTTCGCAAAGGGCGAATCCCGACGCGAAAGGCTCATACCATTCACCACGACCTCGTCATTCTCCGTCGCGGCCGGAACCACAAATCCCCCCGGACACATACAGAAGGAATGCACGCTCCGCCCTTTAATCTGTGTCGCCAGCCGATACCGCGAGGCCGGCAGGTTCCGCCCCCTCTCCTCATCTTCCCGCAAGTGATATTGCACCCGGTCGATCAAAGGCTGCGGGTGCTCAATTCGCACTCCCACCGCAAACGGTTTCGCTTCCATCAAGATTTTCTGCTCATTCAGCAGCTCGTAAATATCCCGCGCCGAATGCCCTGTCGCCAAAATCACCGCTTTCCCGCGAAACTCCCGACCATCCTCCGTCGCCACGCCCACCAGTCGCCCGCCCGATTTCAAAAACTCCACCACCTTCGCCCCAAAGTGAACCTCGCCACCCGCTTCCCGCACCGACTCCCGCATCGCCATCACCACCTTCGGCAATAAGTTCGATCCAATGTGCGGATGCGCCTCCACCAAAATCTTCTCCGGAGCTCCGTGTGCTACCAAGGTCCGATAAACCTCCGCCACCGGGCCCCGCTTCGTCGCCCGCGTGTAAAGTTTCCCGTCCGAAAACGTCCCTGCACCACCCTCGCCAAAACAGTAATTCGATTCCTCGATCACCCGTCCCTCTTTCAGAATCGGACCCAAATCAAATCGTCGCGAAGACGCATCCTTGCCCCGCTCCAAAACCACCGGCTTGTAGCCCAACTCCAGACACCGTAACGCCGCAAACATTCCCGCCGGACCACACCCCACAATCACCACTTCCTCCGGCTCCTTCGCCAATGCCTTCACCTCCCAAACAGCCTTAGGCTCTTCCGGTAAATCTTTATCAAGCCCCACCTCCAGCCGCAGCCGAAACTTCACCGGACGCTTCCGCGCATCCAGCGACCGCTTCACCAGCCGATACCCCTTCACCCGCTCCGGCTTCACCCGCAGCTTCCGCGGAATCTTCGACGACCAAACACCCTCATTCGCCGCCTCCGCCGGAGTCAGTACCAGTTCAACAATCTCCACAGCCATCTCCCCGAGGAATAGTCGCTCACAGCTCCAAAGACAACCTCTTGTCGGCTCATTTGATGTTAGATCTCCATCTTCTTGACTCACTCCAAAAAAATGTTCTAATGAACACGTTTTGAGCGTCCTGCAAATTGAGCAACTCCGCCGCCAGCTTCGCGAGAAGTTTCCGGCCGCTCATCGTGCTCCTGCCCCCGAAGAACCCACGCCTCAAGCCGCCCCCCTGGAATTCTCTGCCGGCCATCTCAGCGAAATCATCTCGCCACGCCACTCCGCCGGAGCCTCCCTCGTCATCTCCGAACTCCTCGAGCAAAAACGCGACCTCCCCCTCGCTCTCGTCGATGGTCGCGACACCTTCGATCCCGCTTCTTATGGGAACGAAAAATGCCACCACCTCATCTGGCTCCGCTGCTCCAAAACCGAACAAGCGCTCAAGTGTACCGACCTGCTCCTGAGCGACGGAAATCTCCCGCTCGTCATCCTCGATCTCCACCTCGTCTCCGAGCGCGAGCTCCGTCAAATCCCCACCGCTCTCTGGCATCGGCTCAAAATCCAGGCCCGCGACTCCGGAGCCACCCTCGTCGCGATGACCCCGCGCGCCCTCGTGCCCACGCCGCATCGTCGTCTCACCCTCGGCGGACGCTTCACCCTCGATCACCTCGAACTCACCAAGCCCACCCTCCAACTCCACCAGTCCGAAAGCCAACAACTCGCCGGAAAAGCATGAACTACGCCGCGCTCCATTTCCGTGACCTCGCTCTCAGCTCCCTACTGGCGCGCGACGGCATCCCGCCCGACCAACCCGCTGCCCTCCTCTCTTCCGGCGAGCGGGAAAAGTCCCACCTCATCGCCGTCAACCAAGCCGCCCGCCAATTCGACATCCACCCCGGCCTCGGCACCACCCGCGGCCTCGCCCGCTGTGCCGACCTCCTCCTCCTCGACCCCGACTCCACCGCCGAAAAATCAGCCCGCAGCGAAACCCTCGCCTTCGTCGATTCTCTCGTCCCGGACTTTGAGCTCACCACGCCCGAAACCTACCTCCTCGATCTTTCCACCCTCCTCATGACATCCGAAGCTGACTGGATCGCTCAAACCATCGAGGCTTCCACCTACCTCGCCCTGCCCCTCCAAGTCGGCCTCGGCAAAACGCCAGACCTCGCCCACCTCGCTTCACTTTGCCCAAATCAAGCCGATCCACTCACCCTCAAACTCGCCGATCTCGTTCTCGCCAAAACTTTCCCGCTTCCCCACGCCCCCGTCCTCCAACTCTGGGGCCTGCAAACCCTCGCCGATCTCGCCAAACTCCCGCGACAAGGCCTCGCCGAACGCCTCGGCAAAGAACTCGCCCGGCTCCACGACATCGCCCACGGCAAACATCACCGTCTCCTCACGCTCTACCGCGCCCGGGACCACTACCGCGTCACCCATCAATTCGAACCTCCGGTCGAGAGCCATGAGCCCCTTCTTTTCATGGCCAAACGGCTCCTGCAAACCCTCTGCAATCGTCTCCATCATCATCAACGCTCCGCCGCCGAAATCCAACTCACCCTTGCCTTCGACAACGGAGCTGCCCACGCCCGCAAGCTCATCCTCTCCGACCCTTCTCTCTCACCTGATGTCCTTCTCCGCACCCTCCACACCCATCTTGAGACCGTTAAAGCACCCGCACCCATGGAGGAATTCCACCTCGAACTCACCCCGACTCTTCCGCGTCACGCCCAGCACCAACTCTTCTCACGAGGTCTCAAGGACCCCAACGAATTTGCCGACACCCTCCGTCGTCTCTCCGGGATTCTCGGGTCAAATCGCATTGGAATCCCTTATCAGATCAACACCCATCGCCCCGATATCGTCGCGCTCTCTCCAGTCATCTCTGATTTCAAAACCCCACTCGCTCCCGATATCCCTCCAGTTAACCAACTTCCCCTCAAACGACAACGCCCGCCCATTCCCGTTCATGTCGCCTCCGAAAAACGAGGCCGTTATCATCATCCCCTCGCCCTCCTCACCGGCCCCCACCAAGGTCAAATTCATAAAGCTCGCGGTCCTTTCCCGCTCTCCGGCTCTTGGTGGGAAAATGGCTGGCAACAAGCCCAATGGGACGTCGAACTCCAGGACTCCCTTCTCCTCCAACTCGCCTTCCTCCCGCCCAAACAGTGGCACCTCACCGGAATTTACGCCTAAGGAACCTAGCCGAAAGCTCCCGCTTTCGGAACCGCGACTCACTTGCTCCGCATCCTGAAAACAGGAGCTTTCAGCGACTTCATTTCCAAACATGGAACTCCTCGCCAAATCAAATTTCTCCTTCCTACGCGGCGCTTCCTCGCCCGAGGAGTTGGTGAATCGTGCCGCGGAACTCGGCCATCATTCCCTCGGACTCGTTGACCACATGGGGTTTTACGGCTCCGCCCGCGCTCACGCCGAAGCTCAAAAAGTCGGCATCAAAGCCATTACCGGAGCCACTTTGGAGTCGATTTCCTGCTTCCACCAATTGACGATTTTAAACAAATCTCGAACCGGTTACCAAAACCTCTCCCGACTCATCACCTCTCTCCACTGCCAGCCGGAAGTTGATGCTTTCGCGCATCACGACATCACTGGAACTCACGCTATCCTCACTCCGGAGTCTCTTCTGACACCCACCAAAGCCAATCTGCTCTCGGCAGCCAAAAAACTCCTCCGCCACTTCGGCCAGGGAAATGTCTCGATCGCCCTGTTCCGCCACTTCCGGCGTGGCGAAGACCGCATCAATCAACTCCTCCGCGATCTGGGCGACTTTCTCAAGATTCCAGTGATTGCCAGCAATTCGCCGACCTGTTCACAACGCTCGGATCGCCTTCTCGTCGACGCTTTCACCTGCTTGCGCGAACACAAAACCCTTGATGACGCCGGACGCCTTCTCGAACAAAATGGAGAGCGCTTCTTAAAACCTCCGGAAGTTATTCGCAATCTATTCGCAGACTATCCACAGGCTTTCCACAACTCAATCGCGCTCTCCGAAGAGTGCAGCGAATTCTCGCTCGCAAATCTGGGCTACCGCTTCCCATCCTACCGCGATCCCGATACCGGGAAGTTATTCACAGACCGTGAACAGTGTGAATATCTTAGAAAAGTCGTCGAAAGCGGGCTTGAAAAACGATTCCGTGATTTAAGTGAAAAACATCGTCAACAAATTGATCAGGAATTATTAACTATTTCAAAACTAGGTTTTTCAGGCTACTTTCTCATCGTCTGGGATCTTGTTCGCTTTGCTCGCTCTCAAGGCATCCTCTGCCAGGGCCGGGGCTCGGCTGCCAACTCACTGGTCTGTTACGCAATTGGCGTAACAAGTGTCGATCCGGTCGAAAGCGGCCTCCTCTTCGAGCGCTTTCTCTCTGAAAATCGGCAATCGTGGCCCGATATTGATATCGACTTCCCTTCCGGCGACCGGCGCGAATCCGTCATCCAATACGTTTACCAAAAATATGCCCCACGCGGAGCTGCGATGACCGCCAACGTGATCACCTACAAACCGCGCTCGGCCTTCCGGGAAATGTCCAAAATTCTGGGTTTTCCGGAATCGATCGCAAATCGCTTCACCGACCTTTGCGCCTCGCCCAAGGTTCATGACGCCTCCCGCGAGCCCGTGAGCGAGGAAGTTTCGATGAGCAACTACTACCCCGGCGACAAAGTCATGGAGCTCGCCGGAACGATCGAAAAATCGGGCATCCCCCCTTCCCACCCGCGCTTTAAACCCCTTTTACGACTTTACCATGCCGTCCTTCATTGCCCCCGCCATCTCGGACAGCACTCGGGAGGAATGGTCTTTTGCGACGACGGACTCGACCACGTGGTTCCACTTCAGCCCGCCGCGATGGAGAATCGCACGGTGCTGCAATGGGACAAAGATGATTGCGAGGATCTCGGCATCGTGAAGGTCGATCTCCTCGGACTCGGGATGCTGGCCGCGATGGAGGATGCCCTGAAGATTTGCGAGCGCCGCGGACGTCCGGTCAATCTCGCCAGGATCCCAAAAGACGATCCCGCCACTTACGACCTCCTCTGCCGCGCCGACACCGTGGGCACCTTCCAGGTTGAGTCACGCGCGCAGATGGCCACCCTCCCGATCATGCAACCGCGCAAATTTTACGACCTCGCGGTTGAGATCGCCATCATCCGCCCTGGCCCCATCGTGGGAGACCTCGTCCACCCTTATCTGAACCGTCGAACCGGCCGCGAGCAAATCGAATACATCCACCCCGATTTCGAGCCCATCCTGAAGCGCACTCTCGGCGTGCCGCTCTTTCAGGAACAAGTCCTCCGGATGGCCATGGTGATTGCGGGGTTTTCGGGCGTGGAGGCTGATTTCTTACGTAAAGCGATGTCCTTCAAACGATCCGATGAGCGCATGAATGCCATCGTGAATAAACTGAAAACCCGCATGAACGAGCGGGAGGTTGCCCCCGGGGTTCAACAACGGGTCGTCGAGTCGATTGGGTCCTTTGCGCTTTACGGCTTCCCCGAATCCCACGCCATCTCCTTCGCTCTCATCGCTTACGCTTCCTGCTGGCTCAAGGTTCACCGCCCGGCGGAGTTTTACTGTGGATTGATCAATAACCAGCCCATGGGGTTTTACTCGGTCAACACCCTCCTGCAGGACGCCAAACGCCATGGCGTGCGGGCGAGACCCATCTCGGTGACGCATTCCATGATTACAACCGAGGTCATCGATGACAACACCCTGCGCCTCGGTCTCCATCGATTGAAGGGCTTGCGACAAAAAACAATGGAGCGATTGATTGAAGAGCGCTCGATTTCACCCTTTGCTTCGCTCGATAACTTCCTTCGAAGAGTCCGTCCGAATATCAAAGAACGTCGCATTCTCGCCGCCGCTGGCACGCTCAACGATTTACCCGAAGTTGAGCACCGCCGCGACGCCCTTTGGCAGGCCGAGCAACTGCCGTTCGATGACCTTTTTGCGAAACCGCAGAACCGGGAACAGGTGTTGGAAATGATGTCGCCGGCCGAACGACTGCAAACTGACTTTTCCCTCGTGGGTGCAACCATCGGCCCTCATCCGATGAAGCTTTGGCGAAAGGAGCAGAATGTGGATCTCGCCACTTCGGCAAGCCTCTTTGAAATGCCGCACGGAATGCCTCTGATCATCGCCGGCTTGGTCATCTGCCGACAACGACCAGGCACCGCAAAGGGACATTGTTTTATTTCGCTCGAAGACGAATTCGGAATCGCAAACCTCTTTATTCCCCGCAAAACCTTCCATCAATTCAAACTCATTATTACCGGTGAATCGTTTTTACTGGTGCAGGGGCGCTTGCAAATCACCGAAGGTCGGCAGCCCACGGTCTACGTCACCTCACTGCAGCCTCTGGGCGTCTCCGGAGAACTCGCGACGGTTTCACACGACTTTCACTAGCCATGGGTGCCGGAAAATGTCTCATTCGCGGCAATGTCGCCACTTTATCTTGCCGATCTCATCGGGGTCTTTGTCTTCGCCGTCTCCGGCGCGATCGCTGGACGCCAAAAAGAGATGGATCTTTTTGGCATGTTCATGCTGGCCACCGTGACCTGTGTAGGAGGAGGAACCCTGCGAAGCCTCCTCATCGGAGTCACACCACCGCCGGTTTTAAATGATCCCGCCTATCTCATCGTGGCAGCAATCGCGACGATCGCTTCATTTTACGCCGAACCCATCTGGGAGCGTGGCGAGCGAGCGGTCTCTCTCTTTGACGCCCTGGGCTTGGGCGTCTTTGTCTGCATTGGCGTGCAAGTTTCCCAGGCAAATCAACTCGCCTGGTGGGCTGCCGTGGGAATGGGAATGGTCACCGCAACGTTCGGCGGAGTGATTCGAGATCTACTTCGAACCGAGGTTCCACTCATCTTCCGAAGGGAAATCTACGCAACGGCTGCCCTCATCGGAGGCTTGATCTATCTGGGGATGGAACGGATTCATGTCCCGATTGGCTTCAATATTCTGATTACAACCACGATTACCGCGGCAATTCGCATTACCGCAATCCGCCTCAACCTCAACCTCCCCACAATTGTAGAAAATAAAAACTAAATCTGCTGGGGATCGCTGCAATTTGTGTAGACTGACGCTAGGAAATATAGCGACAAACCCTTAACCCACTTCTTTTTCCCCGGGGAATGGAATCAAGAAGTGGGCGGCTACCGCGTTTTCAGACGAAGGAGTCCGACTTTATGGCGGGCGGTGGAATTCACCGGACCGCTCCATGGTCTATCTTTCCACCAGCCGGGCTCTCGCCGCTTTGGAATTACTGGTTCATCTCACCACTCCGGGTTCCAGGCGAATTTCCAGGACGCTTGTCACGGTGCTGGTCCCCAGGAATCCTATTGGAGGGGAACCCTGGCAGAACGAAGGTTGGCGTAATGATCCTCCCGGATAAAGATCCAGCGACCAAGGTGACGATTGCTTGCGCACCGGAAAAACAGGCGGAGTATTTGCGCCATCAGCAACCATTCCTGCCGAACAAAATCTCCAGCTGAATCCTTGTCGCGTTGATTTCGACAAAGCAGACCTCATTAAAGCAGAGCCTTTCGCTTTCGATCATCGTTTGGCCGGAAAAGAATTCCTGATATCTTGAATTCAAACCTCCTCATTTCACGGCGCTCCGCTATCCTTGAGTCATGAGCGAGATCATGCGATTTCCAGAGCAACAATTGGATTTTGTCGAAAGCCGGGTGTTGGGTTCTCTTTTGGAAAAGGAGACCACGACACCGGACTACTACCCGATGACTCTCAAGGCGATTGAAGCAGCCTGCAATCAGTCCTCAAACCGCTACCCGGTCACCCGCTTATCCTCGGAGGAAGTCGGGGAAGCGGTGCAGAGACTCCGTCAAAAAGAGATTATCATCCAGGTGCATATTTCAGGCTCACGCGCTCCAAAATATGAGCATCAACTTTCCGGGATCCTGGACCTGACTTCACCAGAAAAAGCCGTCATAACGGTGCTGCTTCTTCGTAGCATCCAGACCGCCGGCGAAATCAAGCAACGCTGCGAACGAATGCACCCCTTCGAAAGCGTGGGGCAGGTTGAAGAAATCCTCGAAGGCTTCATGGAGTATTCTTACGGACCTTTGGTGAAGGAAATCCCGGTGGGTGAAGGTCGTCGCGTCAAAACCTACGGTCACCTTCTTGGCGGAGAGAAAGGCTTCGAGGCCGACACCCGCTTTAAGACAGATCCGCCCAACAAGGATGAATCCGGCCTGGAAGAGCGGGTGGCGCTCCTCGAAGGGAAACTCGCACAAATCTGCGAACAATTGGGAATCGAAGAAGACTAGTACGAGATGTTTCTGACTTCCAGGGAAATGTGTGCGGCCGAAGATACGCTCTTCGAGTCCGGAGTCGCAGCCGAATCATTGATGAATATGGCCGGCCAAAAAATCGCACAAGAAATTCTGGGGAGATTTGCAGAAACCCCACCGGGCAGGGCCGTCGCAGTCGTCGGAACCGGCAATAATGGTGCGGATGCCCTTGTCGCTCTCCGTCACTTTAAAGAAGCTGGCTGGGAAGTCTCGGTTCGAAGTGCCATTCAGCCATCCGAAATGAAGGGATTACTCGCAAAGAAGTGGCATGAGTTGGGATCCGCGCAGCCCCTTGATTCACTTGATGAGTTCTATAAGCCCGGCCCCTTTGTCGTTCTCGATGGACTTCTGGGGATCGGCACCAAAGGAGATCTCCGCGAACCTCTTTCCAAATTGGCAGGCGAAATCAACGGATTGAGCCAAAAGAGAATGGTCTTTGTTGCTGCGGTCGATGTGCCATCCGGACTGAATTGCGACACTGGCCAGTGTGGAAGACAAACCGTTCGTGCGAATCTCACTTGCACCCTCGGATCGCCAAAAATTGGACTCATCGCAGACCAAGCCACCGATTACGTAGGATCACTGGCACTTCTCACCCTGAACGGCTTGAGCAATTGGAAAGCCGGTGAAGACCATCTCATCACCCCGGCGACTCTGCCTGTCGAGAAGCTCTCCAGGCCCTACGAATTCCACAAGGGCCAAGCCGGCCGGATTGGCATGATCGCAGGCTCGCAAGGATTGGCAGGAGCCGCGGCATTGGTGTCACTCGGAGCGCTGCGCGGAGGAGGTGGGCTCATCACCTTGTTTGTTAGAAAAGAAGACTACCCCCTGATTCTGCCGATCATCCCGGTAGAGGTCATGGTAAAGCCGGTGGATCGCTACGTCGAAGCACTCCACGAAAATCTCGATGCAATTGCCGTCGGCCCCGGTCTTGGAAAAGCCGGGCAAGACATCCTCTCTGTCATCAAAAACTTCAAAGGGCCCACTGTGATTGATGCCGATGCTCTAAACTTGATTGCCCGGCAATCGCATATTTCAACGCTCCGGGCGAATCACCTTGTGACTCCCCACCCGGGCGAGATGGCACGACTTCTCCCAGGTGGGAATGAACCGAGCAACCGGGCCGCCATTGCCCGAGAATTCACAAGCCGGAGCGAGGCCACCCTCCTCTTCAAAGGCACCCGCACAATCGTCACTAATCGAAGTTCCCCCTTGGCCTATAATACCACCGGCACTCCCGGAATGGCGACCGGAGGGCAAGGAGATGTTTTATCAGGACTTCTCGCAGCCTTAATGGCGCGGGGATTCGAACCTCTTGAAGCCGCTAAAACCGGGTCCTGGTTATGCGGCTGTGCCTCCGAGTTGGCCTTATCCCGTCAATCCGAAGAGTCGCTATCAGCCACCACCACCGCCAATTATATTGGATCGGCCTTCAAAAAACTCCGCTCTACGCCGATTTAAAAAAATCGTCAGATCGAATTCATTCGTTTGACGCCTTCCTTGTTGTCGGTCACGCTAATCGCGGAGAGTGCTGCGTGCCTGGTGGTCGCCGCGGTTTTCAAAACCGTTGAAGGGCAATCTGTCCTTGGTGGGTTCAATTCCTTCCCTCTCCGCCACTCCCCCTTTCGTTCAACAGGTTGAGTGCCGCTGCAAGCTGCACCGTTAGCCAAAATTCATCATATTAAGGCGGATTTTTTTAATATGAAATTCGTTGCACTAAAAGTCCGAAGCCTTGTTTCCTCGCCCAAAAAAATAGCAGAATTCTCGCCCCCCCTAATCATATTTTAATTTCAGATGTTCGCTTGTCACCACGAAGGCAAGTTGCTAGACCATCCTGCAGATGAGTCACTTCCTCCCGCCCTTAGACAGGCTCGCCATCTTTTGGAATTCAAAGTGGTCGACCGGCCTAAGATCCAAGGGACGCATTTCACTCCTGCTCAGCATCCTTCTACTTGCTTTTCAAACCCCGGCAGCCCTCGCCCAAGAAGACTCCGTTCCGGTTATTATTAGTTCTCTGGAATTACGTTCGCCTTCAAATCGTGTAATCAACTATCAAATAGCGGCAAATGGAAATCCTGATGACTTTTCAGTCGACGAACTTCCGGGGTCGCTCACGCTTGATAGCCAAGCCGGCTTAATCTCGGGATTTGTCACTACGCCCGGTGAATACACCATCGAGATCTCAGCCGAAAACAACCTTGGCACTGGGTCTGCGACCCTCACTCTGACCATTGTAGAGCCTGAATCAATCGGAGATCTCCGCATCCTTAGACTTGGCAACCGGAACTCAACGGTTGTTGCAACGAATAACCTCACTGGAGACGATCGGGCTGGAATCGCGGTAAGTTTTGATAGGGTCGTGGTGACCGGAGACACCTCGACTGCATCCTACAGTCTCTCAAATCTCACAGAAGGCCGCTCTCTTGACGCTCGCTACGACTCCCTTTTCTCGGATTTTGCGACCGGTAAAGTCTTTGTCTTTGGGTTCGACGGAGTTTCTCATGATGGCGAAGGCACGACGATCAATCAACTGATTGAGATTGATCCGTCTTCGGGGCAACCAACAGGCTTGATAGTCCCGCTCTCATCTACGATTCCAGTCAGCCCAAACAGCGGTGTTTTCAGCGGAAATGGACGGGTCGTACTTCACAATGGAGAGACAGTTTTCGACATCATTATTTCAACAGGTGAAGTTTCCTCCCTTGGACGAATGTCGCGCCCCGCGTGGTACGCGACCGAGGGATGGGCCAGCTGGGGAGTCGCAGAATCCTTCGGCAATCGAATCCATCTCGCTTATCGGGGAAGTGAAAATAGCGGCAATACCATTTACAGGACCCGGGTCCCGGATGGTTTGACCGAGCCGATCTCCAGCTTTTTCAACCTCGGGGATCTCGGATCGTGGACGATTTCACCTCTCACCAGTCGTTGGTATTTCCAGTATGAAGGGGGCAATCAATTTGGTGGATCGAATGAAACACTGGGGTATGCAGAAGCCCTGATCGACCTCGGTGAACCGACCTTCGCTCCTGCCTTACAGCCCCCTTTCGAAGTGCGTTCATTCGTGACTAATTTCAGCTATCAAATCCAAGCTTCCGGATTCCCAACAAGCTTTAGCGCCTCAGGGTTGCCCCAAGGACTATCGCTGAACCCTACAACCGGAGTGATATCTGGTAATCTATCCGAACCTGGCGAATATGAGTTCGAGATTTCGGCGACAAACAGCATCGGGACCTCGACCGAATCTCTGGCTCTCACGGTATTTGCAGCCCCAGCGAACCAAACCCTGCAAATTCGCGAGCTCGGAGAGACCGGCTCAAAGGTAGTCGATCACGATGCTCTGACGGGCGATGATCGTGGTGGCATTGCCGTGGGGCTGGATCGCGTTCTGGTAACCGGAGACTCTTCGACAGCTTCCTATGATCTGTTCAATCTCGAATCCGGGGTAAGCCTGGGATTTCGATATGACTCTCTTTTCACCGATCTTTCCAATGGAACAGTCTTCACCATGGCAATGGATGGTGCACCTTACAATAGCAATGGACCAACGGTTAATCAGTTTATCGAGGTAAATCCCGCCACAGGAGAATTGACTGATCTGGTGATACCACTGAGCGAAACGATCCGTATTAATTCAGGCGGAGGCATGTTTAGCGGAAACGGTCGTCTGGCGCTCTACACGAATGGAGAGGTCATCGATATTCAGATTGCCAGTGGTATCGTAGCATCCCGCACCCCCTTGGCGCGGCCTTCCTGGTATACGACGGAGAGTTGGGCAATCTGGGGAGTGGCTGAGTATTTTGGAGGACAACTCTATTTGGCTTATCGCGGTGGTGGCAACACCGCCAACGCTATTTTAAGGACGCAGGTCTCCAACGGATTCACCGAGACGATCTCAACGTTTCAAAATCTCGGTGATCTGGGTTCGTGGACAGTTTCACCTTTCACCAACCGTTGGTATTTTCACCATGAAGGGGGCAACCAATTCGGAGGAACAAGGGAGACCCTGGGTTATGCCGATGCCGTGATTGATATTGGCGAACCCACCGAACCTCCTTTGATTCTGGTTAATGATTCATTCATCTCGCCGACAGGACGGAATTTGGAGATTCAAATCCGCGGAAGTGGCTCGCCAACAAGCTATGGCGCCAGCGATCTCCCCGACGGACTCACGATCAATTCCTCAACCGGATTGATTACAGGCACGCCCACCACAGCCGGAATTTATAGCGTCGAAATCGCGGCCACCAACACTATCGGGACCTCCACCACAATAGTGACCCTCAATGTGATTGAAGTTCCTATCGGGCAGACCCTGCGAATTCTGCAAATGAATGCAAGTGGAGCGCAAGCGGTCGAGACCACCCCTTTCTCTGGTGACGACCGGGCCGGAATCGCCGTCGGATTTGACCGGGTTCTTACCACCGGCGATTCGGCAACAGCAGGCCTCGATGCCGAAGACCTGGACGAGGCGTACTCACTTGGAACCCGATACGATGGGATCTTTTCTGATCTTGGGAGCGGGACGATCTACTCCTTTGCTTTGAACGGAGTTCCGCATCTCGATAGCAGCAGATCCATCAATCAATTGCTTGTCCTTGATCCGGTCAGCGGCAGTCCGACAGGTGCCGTAATCGACCTCAGCTCGGCGATTCCAGTGGTTAACAATTGCGGTGTCTTCAGTGGAGCCGGACGGGTTGTCATTCACAATGGAACCTTTGTCTTCGATATCGACATCGCGACGGGATTTGTAACCGAGCTCGGATCAATGCCCCGCCCCAATTGGTTCACCTCCGAAGGTTGGGCAGTCTGGGGTGTCGCCGAGTTTTTCAATGACCAGCTTCACATCGCGTACCGGGGAACAGGAGATAGCGCCAACTCCTTCGTAAGGACCCAGGTGCCCGATGGTCCAACGACAACAATCGCGACTTTTGACAATCTCGGTGACTTATCCTCCTGGTCGATTTCCCCGATTGCCAATCGCTGGTATTTCCAGCACGAAGGAACCAGTCAGTTTAGTAGCACCTTCAATGAGACGATAGGTTTTGCGGATGCCACGATTTCAATCGGTGCCTCAAACCGCCCACCCCAAATCTTTGCTCCTGCGGATATCCGCACTCTGACCGGTCGAGATCTTGAGATCAGGCTCCGGGCCAGCGGGTCTCCGACCGAGGTTGAAGTGACCGGACTACCGGACGGTCTTGACTTCGACTTCGCCACCGGCCTCATTTCCGGAAGCGCGACCACGGCCGGGAACTATACCATCGAAGTTTCAGCGACCAACGCGATCGGGACCTCTAATGCCTCCATTGCAATTACTGTGATTGGCACGGTGCCACTGGGCGACTTCCGCATTCGTGAATTAAGTGACACACGTTCAAAGGTCATTGATCACAATTCACTCACGGGAGATGACAGAGCCGGGATTGCCGTTTCTTTCGACCGGGTCTTTGTGACAGGAGACAGCAGCACGGCATCTTATAATCTGGATGATCTTGGTAACGGCAACCGTCTGAACAGAATTGTGGACGGCCTTTGTTCGGATCTCGCAAACGGGCTCGTCTTCACACTGGCTCTCGACGGTGTTCCTCACACCAACGGGTCGACAGCCATCAACCAGTTGATCGAGTTGGACCCCGTCTCAGGAGATCCAACCCCGAATGGAGTGATTAATTTGTCTCAAACGATTCCTGTAAGCAACATATCCGGAGTATTCAGCGGCGGAGGCAGAATCGTCATTCACAACGGTCAGGATGTTTTCGAAATCCAGACAGCCACCGGAACAGTGAGAGCACTCGGGGCAATGACCCGACCAAATTGGGGTGGAACAGAGGGATGGGCGGCTTGGGGAGTCGCAGAATTTTTCGGTGGCCAACTCTATATTACCTATCGGGAAGCAGGGACCAATTCCATCACACGCGCCCGCGTCCCGGACGGCTTCACCGAAACTGTGGCCACCTTCAACAATCTCGGGCAGACCGGAAGCTGGACCGTCTCCCCTCTCACCAATCGTTGGTATTTCCATTACGAAGGAGGCGCTCAGTTTGGGGGGGGGAGCGAAACACTCGGGTATGCCGATGCCATCATTGAGATGGGTAATCCGACAGAACCACCCGTCTTTACGGAGCCCTTATCCTTCCGTGCGGTTGTCAACCAAGACGTGGATTTCCAGATCAGGGCATTAAGAACCCCCACCCGTTATTCCGCAACCGGGCTTCCCTCCGGACTCACAATCAATGAAGACACCGGCCGAATTTCAGGCGCGGTGACGACAACTGGAGATTTCCAGGTAGAGGTATCGGCTACCAACATTGTCGGAACAACGAGCCAGACTTACTCGATCAATGTCGTCCAGATCGATCCTCCTCGAAACCTGCGGATTCTTTCACTTGAGGACTCCGGAGTTGTTACCTCGGACGCAGTTGCCTTCATGGGCGATGATCGCGGTGGCATCGCCGTTTCTCCCGACCGGGTTCTGGTAACCGGTGACAGTTCAACAGCCTCTTTCAACCGTGAGGATCTGGACGACGGGAGGTTAACCAACTCGATTGTCGACGGTCTTTTCTCCGACCTCAACTCAGGAGGAGTTTACACCTTTGGATTCGACGGGAGGCCTCACTCTTCGGGAGCCAGCACCATCAACGAGATCGCGGAACTGGATCCCCAAACAGGTGTTGGAACCGGATTGATCATTCGCCTTTCCCAACCGATTTCAGTCTCATCAAGTGGATGCGGGATCTTTGCTGGTGCAGGCCGTGTTGTCATTCACAACAGATTCGAGGTCTTTGATATCGAGCTAGCTTCGGGCACCGTGACCAATCTTGGAGCCATGGCAATGCCACTTTGGTTCAATTCGGAATCATGGTCCGTCTGGGGCGTTGCTGAATTCTTTGGAAATAATCTCTACCTCGTCTACCGGGGAACCGGTGATAGTCAGAATTCATTCATTCGTAACCAGGTTCCCGACGGCCCGACCGAAAAAATCATCACTTCTTTCACAAATCTGGGCTCCCTTTCAACATGGACTATCTCACCGCAAGACAACCGTTGGTATTTTCAATTCGAAGGAACCAATCAATTTGGAAGTGTGAGCCAAGGCATTGGGTATGCCGATGCCATTCTTGACTATGGCGCACCGACAGAGGTTCCGGCATTCCTCGGATCTCTCTCCCCCAAGGTATTAATTACCAACTTTAATTATCAAATCCAGGCAAGTGGATCACCCACTAGCTTCGGTGCAAGCGGTCTTCCGGACGGTCTGATTCTCGACCCCACAAGCGGGTTGATCACCGGCAGTCCATCTGAGCCCGGCCGATTTCCGGTCGAGATTTCTGCCACCAACGCCATTGGCACCAGTTCCACTACGATCACCTTTGACATCTTTGAACTGACGCCGGCATCAGACCTCCGCATCGTTGAACTTGGCATCACTAACTCGCAGGTTATCGATCATGACATCTTCAGCGGAGATGACCGGTCCGGTATTGCGGTCGGCAACAGTCGTGTTCTGGTCACAGGTGACTCCGCGACTTCTTCCCACAGCCTCTTAAATCTGACTGGAGGCCGCTCGCTTGGCATCCGCTATGATTCACTTTGTTCAGATCTTGCCACAGGTGCTGTTTACACCCTTGCCCTGAATGGGGTGCCACATCTCAGAGGGGGGCCATCCTTCAATCAATTGCTGGAGATTGATCAATCTACCGGACGTTTGACCGGCGAGGAAATCAATTTTGATGAGGAAATTTCAGTCGCAAACGGAAGCGGAATATTTAGCGGCATGGGGCGCGTCGTCGTTCACAATGGCGCGGAGGTCTATGACCTCCATATTGAAACTGAGACCGCAACCTTGGTCGGAAGCATGGATCGTCCCGAGTGGTATATCAGTGAAAGTTGGGCTACCTGGGGTGTTGCGGAGTTTTTCGATGGGAGGATCCATCTTGCTTACCGAAGCGCCGAAAGCGTTACTCGTAATTCTATTTTGAGAGCCAGGGTTCCAGACGGACTCACCGAATCAATTGCTGATTTCGACAACTTGGGCGACATGGCTTCCATGACCGTTTCACCCCTGACCGGGAGATGGTATTTCCTCCATGAAGGATCGAGTCAGTTTGGTGGCGGAAGTGAAACGCTGGGATATGCCGATGCGATTCTAGAAATCAGTGAACCCACTGAACTCCCACGAATTCTGACGCCGGACACCCTGCGAACCCTCTCCGGCGTGGCGATCCAAATTCCAGTCAGAGCCGGGGGATCCCCTTCCAGTTACGAGGTTGCCGATTTGCCGGAAGGCCTCACTTATGATGCAACTGCTGGTCTCATTACAGGTGCTCTCAATACTGCCGGAGAATACCAAATTGACATCTCAGCAACCAACGTGATCGGGACTTCAAGCGCCACAATCACGATCACTGTTTTGCAAATACCCTCTTTTGCCAGTCTCCAAATTCGCGAGCTGCGCGCCACCGGATCACAGGTGATTGATCACAATGCTCTGACCGGAGATGATCGTGCTGGAATCGCGGTCGGATTTGACCGTGTCCTTGTCACCGGTGACTCCCGAACCGCTTCCTATGATCTTCAAGACCTCTCCGGAGGAGTCCGATTGAGCACCCGTTATGATTCGCTCTTTTCAGATCTCTCCACCGGAACAATCTTCACTCTTGGAAGTGATGGAGTTCCTCATCAAGCCGGAGGGATTATCAACGAGATCCATGAAATCGATCAATCAAATGGCGAATTAACCGGATTTACTATTCCTCTTACTCAATCGATCCCTACCAATTCAGGTGGTGGTGGAGTATTCAGTGGAGCGGGTCGCGTTGTGGTTTTCACCCAAGGAGAGGTTTTTGACATTCACATCGCCACAGGAATTGTTGTGCCTCGAGGCTCCATGCCAACCCCTAATTGGTATGGCACTGAAGGCTGGGCCGTTTGGGGAGTGGCCGAATCGTTCGATAATCAACTTTATCTGACATACCGTTCCCGTGGGGTCGATCCCTTCGGACAGCAAGATCCCAATCTCATCGTCCGTTCTCGCGTGCCGGACGGGGCGACCGAAGTCGTCGCATCTTTCGCCAACCTCGGTGACCTCGGAACCTGGACGATTTCGCCCATCACCAACCGTTGGTATTTCCACCACGAGGGTGGTAATGAGTTTGGAGGGTCAAGCGAAACGCTGGGATATGCTGATGCCGTAATCGAAATCGGAGAGTCAAATGATCCCCCTCGTATCTTCGTAGTCGAATCACAGCGAGTGGTTTCCAGCGGTAATATTGAGATTCCTATCCGTATCAGCGGGAATCCCACGGGTGTTGAAGTCACAGGATTACCCGAGGGTCTGACCTTTAGTTCCTCGACCGGATTAATCTCGGGCTCAGCAACGGAGCCGGGCACCTACCAAATTGAAGTCTCGGCAACCAATTCCAATGGGACCACCTCGGCTTCATTCCAATTAGACGTCTTCGAACTTCCTCCTGTGGGAGAATTGCAGATTCGTGAACTCAGATCGACCGGCTCAAATGTCATCGATCACAACTCGCTCACCGGGGATGATCGAGCTGGTATTGCCGTCGGCGTCGACCGGGTTCTGGTCACAGGTGACTCAGCGACGGCTTCCTATGGTCTTAACAATCTGGATAACGGAGTGTCACTCGGGACCCGCTATGACTCCCTGTTCTCAGATCTCTCAACCGGGCTAATCTTCACGCTCGCGATCGATGGCACGCCTCATACCATTGGCGACCAGAGTGTGAACCAACTCATTGAGATTGATCCCAATACCGGACAACTGACAGACTTTGTCATTTCCCTCAGCGAATCAGTCCCGCTCACAAGCTCGGGCGCCGGAGTCTTTAGCGGAGCCGGTCGGGTCGTTATTCATAATGGGACCGAAGTATTTGATATCCTGATCGCTACCGGAACAGTCAGACCTCAAGGGGCCATGCAGCGACCCAATTGGTATGGCACTGAAAGTTGGGCGGTCTGGGGTGTTGCTGAATTCTTCAATGGTCAGCTTTACATTGCGTATCGTGGCGGCGGGGCCGACGGGAATAGCTTTCTCCGTGCAAGTGTTCCGGATGGAATCACTGAGACGATCTCAACCTTCACCAGCCTTGGCGACCTAGGAACCTGGACGGTTTCACCGCTTACCAATCGTTGGTATTTCCACAACGAAGGATCCAATCAGTTCGGAGGGTCCAGCGAAACACTCGGTTATGCCGATGCGGTGATTGACCTCAACATCCCGTCCCGACCTCCTTTCTTCGTGAGTAGCGATCCGATTAAAACGATCGCCGGGCAGAATTTCAGTTTTCAGGTCAGAGCACTCGGAAACCCCACAAGCTTCAGCGTCGACACCCTGCCGATCGGATTGGGCTATAACCCAACCACCGGATTATTTTCGGGATCGATTGCCAACCCCGGTGTCTATTCGATCGAAATCAGCGCTGAAAATGAGTTCGGAATCTCGACCCAAACTATCGAGATCATTGCACCAAGTCTTGATGGTAAGAGGATTGCTCTCTTCGCTAACGAAACCTACGTTGACCTAGAGCAAGAAGCCGCCAGCGTTCGAAATTCACTGCTCTCTCTCGGATTCGAAGTGGTCTCCTTTACCGGCATCACGGCGGCAGATTGGGAAGCAGCATTTGCGGCTGACATCGTCATTATTCCCGAGCTTGAGAAATCACTGCTGGACCTCTCCTCAGATGCCCGCAGCGCAATCAATGATCAATTGGCGGTCGGCAAAGTCCTCATTGTTATGGGCTCGGCGGATGAGCATGAAGAACAATTACTCAACTCACTCAGAGGCTGGGCTCTTGTTGGTTCGATTATCGAAAACGACGGGACTTTGACGAAATCTACGCAGCGTGATGTCTTCACCAAGTCTCCGGCAGAACTCTCGACCTTTAGTGGAACTTATCTGCTCGCCAGCAATTCCATCCCTGCGGATTCCAATTCGGTTTACACCCAGTTGAATGACACCGCTGTCTTCTACGGCGAGGGCATTGGATACCTCGGATACGATTGGTTTTCCGGGTCTGACACTGACTGGGATCCTGTTCTGGAGGATATGATCTCAGCACTCTTGGCACCGGGACTTCAGCAATTCTCCATCTCCAGCCTGGCCGCAACCGTCAACGAAGGAAATGAGGGCCTCACCGAGGCTACCTTCACGGTAAGCCGGATTGGCAACCCCGATGTTTCGGCCTCGGTCGACTGGAGTATTGATCTGGCAGCAGCAAATCTTTCAGAAGCTGATTTCGGAGAAACATCCGGAACCATCGACTTCCCTGCGGGAGTTTCGGAACAAACACTCAACGTCTCAATAACCACCGACTTGATTGTAGAACTCGATGAAGTCTTCACGGTCAGCATTTCCAATCCCCAAGGCATCCTCCCGGTTCTCGTTGCAAATGCCTCTTCGGCAGATGGCACCATCACCAATGATGATGCTGCAATCTTGACCCTCACTGGAAATGCTCAACTCGAAGGCGACCAAGGTGCACCAGTTCTGACTTTCACCGCCAGTCTGGACCGGCCTGTCGATGTTCCCGTGACCGGATTGTTTTCAACTCTGTCACTCGGTGGATCAACCGCGACCGAAGATATTGATTACGGTAGCATCACGGACGAGCCAATTTCAATTCCAGCTTTCACAACGGAAACCACCATCACGGTGGCCATCAGCCCCGACAACGCAGCAGAGCTCGATGAAATCGTGCAAGCTGTAATGAGTAATCTCGAAAGTGGTGGCCGGAATGTCGCACAATCGGATCAAAACCCAGAGACCGCGCGCGGAACCATCCTGGATGACGATTTCTCTCCAATTGGAAATGATGACGGAGTTTACGAAGTTGTCGAAGACGGCTCCCTGTCCGTTGCTCCCGACCTTGGCATCCTGGCCAACGACACCGATGAGGATGACGGGCTCAACGCACTCACCGTCTTTTTGGTCGATGATGTCAGCAATGGCAGTCTCAATCTCATGGACGATGGCTCCTTTTCCTACACTCCGAATCCTGACTACTTTGGCGCGGATTCGTTCACCTACCGCTCAAGCGATGGCACCAACCAAAGTGCTGACACCACTGTTTCAATCGAAGTCATTGAGCGGATCGACCTCGCCTTGGGAGCGGATATCCTGCAAACTCCGCTGGTTGCTGGTGGTGAGGCGCTGGACACCTTCCGCATAACGGTCACCAACAAAGGACCAAGCCGCGCCACTGATGTGCGTCTGGCTCTCAACTCGATCTTTCCACAGGGAGTCCTTCTGACCAATTCCACGACTAGCCTTGGCTCTTTCGATGGGGATTTCTGGACAATTGACACCCTCGATGAAAACGAGAGTGCCACCTTGGTTTTGACAATTCAAGCGTCACAGGATTCCAGTAGCGGCGCGAACAATGTGGCATTCACGATAGCTGCCACAGACGCCAACCAGACTGACACAGATCCAAGTAACGATACCGCGACTGCAGCAGTCTCAGTAATCAGTGCAGCCGACACCGGCACGGCCATAACGGCTGCTCCAGGACTGGAACTGCAGAGTGGACTGTTGACCGGCCGGGTAACCGTTACGAACAGCAACGAGGAAGCTCTCCCGGCATTCCGGCTCTACATCGGCAATCTACCTGATGATGTAAAAGTCCACAATGCCCATGGAATTCGCTCCTTTGGGGACCCAGCCATAGATCGACCGTTCCTTCTCTACAATCAGACCCTGGCCGCTTCAGCGAGTGTCACCCTCACCGTGGAATTCTTTCGTGCGACACTCGATGCCGATTTCGACCCCGTTTACGAAATCGAACTCCTGCCCTTCTCCGAATCACTGGTCGCCAATGATCCCAATCAGACGAACATCGCCGTCGAACGTCAGGAGGTTCTCTCGAACGGAGACTTCCTGATCGAGATCGCATCGATTCCGGACACCGTTTATGCCGTGGAATACAGCGAGAACATGACCGATTGGACTCGAGTACCGGCCACGATCACCGCAGTCGCCAACCGGCTCCAATGGATCGATAACGGAGCGCCGAAAACGAGGTCGCACCCGTCACAAGTTGCATCCCGTTTTTACCGATTTGTCATTGTCACCCCGGGGAACCAATAACCCGTTTGACTCAGCACCCCTTCTCCCCATGAACAACTCTCTCTCTCTTCTCCTCGCTCTCACGGTCCCATCAATAGCCGGTGAATCCTCCACCGCAAAAGAGGTCATTCCTTTTCCGGACACCGGCGCCAAAGGAATCATCACGCCAACCAAAGCAGAAAGTCCGTGGAGCATCCGGTCGGGAATTTCCTGGCGGAGCCTTGGCAAGACCTCCATCGATCCCGGCTTTCGTTCATCGGCGACTTTCGCCTCCAGTTTCTTCTCCCCCAATCCTGCCTCCGGTCCCCTGGGCCAGAACTCCAACCGAACCTACGATAATGGGTTTGTGAACCTCGGCGCAGCCACTCCGGGAACAGGCCTGACTACCAACTGGGGCTACTCTGACGAAAATCAACTCATCGGCGACACCATTCAATACACTCTTGGCGGTGGAGTGGCTCTCGACTTCCCGACCTCCGGCCAGGCCGGCGACGATACCGGGATCTCTCCCTACGTCGAGCTTGTCTATCTCAGGCCCTATCGCAAAGACCTCGATCTTGGTTTTGTAGCCAACTTCTTCTACACCGGTCTCGATAGCAACATTCGCAATCAGATGAACCAGTACTCGGTCACCACAACCGATCGTTTTGCACTTGGTGGCGTCGTTGCCCCACTTGCCCCCTACACCGGAAATTTTTCCGGTCCAGGACCTCTCATTCCCAATCAACCTGGAGACCGAAGCCAGATCCAAGCCCTCAACGGTTCCCAAACTTTTCTTTTTGAGAATGAGACCCGCCTTTTCAGTTTTGGCTTCGGGACCGAACTCCTTTGGCACCCCGCGGAAAGATGTCATCTTAGCCTTGGTTCCGGGATTGTTGTCAATATTGCCGACTGGGAGAGCCAGACCAGCGTCCCAATGATCGCAGCAAACACAACAACCGTTTCCAACTCAGTTTTTCGCAATAGCGAGACCGACGTTCTTTTAGGTCTCTACCTGAAGCTTGGAGCTGGTTATGAAATCAACGAAAACTGGAACATTGAAGGTTTCTTCCGCTACGACTGGAGCGAAGATCTTGAGGCGAAAGTTGGTCCAACGAGCTTCGAAGTGGACCTATCCGGCTGGACTCTCGGATTTGGAGCCGGATACTCATTCTAGGAATGAGCTTCCCGCTCGACCTTTCCACGACAGGTCGATAGTCTCACTCCGAGAATGTTTTTAAAGAGCGACCGTTACATAGTGAGGCAGGTTTTTGCCACGGCTCTTTATGCGGTCCTCATTCTCAGTGTTGTCCTCGTTCTCGGAAACATCTTCAAGGAGATCAACGAACTGCTTGTCGAGCGACGGGCTCCGATTTCTTTTTTGGGGATATTTATCCTAAAACTTTTGCCCGTTTCCTTGGTCTTCACCATTCCATGGGGATTTTTGGCAGCCGTTTTGCTGGTATTCGGAAGACTTTCCTCGGACCAGGAAATCAATTCGCTCCGCACCGCCGGGATGGGGCTTTATCGCATCGCATCGCCGGTCTTATTTCTTGGCCTTCTTCTTTCTCTTCTGTGCCTCTGGCTAAACGCAACCGTCTCCCCACGGTCCAAGGAGGATCTGAAAGTGATGCTTTACGAAACGTTCAAGGAAGACCCGCTCCGCCTCCTTGATCCGGGTGTCGTCCAATCCCGAATGAAAGGACAACAAATTTATATTGAAGCACGAGTCTCGGAAAAGAGCTTCCAGGGATTCCACGCCTATGAACTGGGAGCAAATGAAGCCAGCAAGTGGCCTGTCGGCTATCTCTATGCCCGCAATGTGGCATCAATCACTCCCGACAAGGAGGTCGAAAAACTGGAATTACGGCTCAGTGGGGTTTGGTTGGAAAAATATGACGAGAAGCAAAACCTGCAGCAAGGATCCGCTGGAAAGATCGCGCCATGGATCCTGCCCCTCGAGGCCGGAAAATCACGTCGAATGAAAGCTAATCGACTCGATAATGAACAGATCCGAGAGCTTCTGACCAACCCGCCTGATAATCTGACCGACAAGAAACTGGACGAATTTGATGCCGAGCGAATTCGCCGGATCTCCTTTTCCTTTGCACCCCTTGCCCTCGCCTTTGTGGGAATCCCTCTCGGACTTTCAGCGCGCAGAAAAGAAACTTCATCCGGATCCGGGATGAGTCTTGGCGTTGCCGTAGCTTATTTCCTCTTCTTCATCATCGCCGATGAGACCCAGGGCTCGAGCCTCATGCTCACCAAAGTGTTGATGTGGGTTCCAAATTTTGCGTGCCTTGCTTTCGGGATTTTCCTCTTTCGCCGTGCAACCAAACGCGCCTAGAGTAATGACATGGAGAAAGTGATGCGGCAGTTCAAACTCGCATATCGCGCTTTTGGCAAGTGGGCCGCCAGCAACCAACTCCGCCTATTTCCTTTCCCGAAAACAATCTCGGGCTACACATCGCAGGACGGAAAAGCGGATCTCCGTGCTTCGGTCAACATTGCCCTTCTTGCGATTCCCCAGGGAATGGCATACGCCGCCATCGCGGAACTTCCCATCCTGTACGGCATCGTTTGTTCCGCAGTCGCGGCGATCATTGCACCGCTTTTCGCGAGTTCAAAACACACGATTTTGGGTCCCACCAATGCGACCTCGCTCATGGTCTTTAGCTTTTTTGCAGCAGGAAGTTATACCAACCTCGAGAAACTAAATTTGATGCCTCTTCTCGTTCTTATGGTCGGCGTAATCTGCCTGATTGGAGCGATTCTAAAAGCCGCCGAGCTTGTTCAATACGTCAGCCAGAGTGTTTTGGTTGGCTATATCACCGGAGCCGCCATCCTGATCATGGCCAATCAAGGCAAGCATCTCTTTGGGGTAAGCGAAATCGTCGCTCCTGCCAGCAATTTCTTTGGCATGTCCCGCGAACTGGTCTCAGCCCATGCCTCTTACCTCTGGCAACCCGCCGTCCTTGGGTTAGCCACTCTCGCCATCTACCTCACCTTGACCAACTGGTTGAAGGCTCTCCCAAATTTCGCAATCTCGCTGGCTCTTGCCTCACTCGTCTCCACCATAATCGCCTCGCAATCCCAAAGCTGGGCCTCCGCCGTCCCAACCTTTCCCTCCTTCTCACTGGACGACCTTACCTTGCGCCTTCCGGAACCCACCAGAGCGGGCTTACTTACTGACATTTCAAATCTTCTTGGCGTGGCCGTGGCCATCGCATTTCTGGCCTCTCTTGAGAATACCGTGATGGCCAAATCGCTTGCCTCCCGAACAGGGAGCAGAACTGAAATCAATCAAGACATGATGTCGGTCGGAATGAGTAATCTGGCCTGTGCCTTCACCGCGGCGATGCCTGCATCCGGCTCCCTGACCCGCTCGGCATTGAATTATGAATCCGGCGCACGTTCAGGTATTTCCTCTATTCTCTCGGGATTTTTCTGCCTGTTAGCGCTCTTTCTTTTCGCATTTCTCACTCCAAATCCAGTTGCGTTTATCCCAAAAGCGGCTCTCGCCGGCCTGGTCATCGCAGTTGCCGCGTCCCTAATCAAAAAGAAGAACATCAGGATCTGTCTTCGATCCACGCCCGAGGATGGTGGCGTTCTCATCCTGACTTTTTTGACCGCCCTGATCTTCCCTCTTTACGTTGCCATTTTCATCGGGGTCTCGTTATCAATTTTCCTGTTCCTGCGAAAGGTTTCCCGTCCACATCTGGTCGAATACGAGGTTTCCGATGACGGGGAACTCCGTGAACTGGACCAAAAACAGAAACGCCCCAACCCGGCAATTTCCATCGTCCATGTTGAAGGTTCTCTCTTTTTTGGGGCCGCCGAACTTTTCCAAACCCAGGTCCAGCGACTCGTCGTTGATCCAAATATCAAAGTAATCATCCTTCGCTTGAAAAACGCCCGTCACCTCGACGCCACCAGCGTGATGTCCCTCCGTGAACTCATAAGGTTTGTCCGCTCCCGTGACCGACATCTCATTATCTCAGGAGCAACCCGGGACGTCTACAAGGTATTGAAAAGCTCCGGAGTCCTTGAAACCCTTCAGCGCGGATGCCGCCGTGAAGAGGGAGAAACCAATCTTTTCTTTTATGCACCCAGTAATCCAAACATCTCGACGCGGGACGCTTTACTCAGGGCGCAGGAGCTTCTGGGCACCAAGAAGGCAGATGTGAAGATCTACTACGATCCTGCTCACGACAAAAAAGGCTCATCCTAGACTTTTCCTGTCAATGCGTTAGGGTCTTTCCGTGACTGAGGAATTTGAAGATCGCGCCCGGGAAGCACTCGCCCAACCCAAAAACGTTGGGGAAATGAATGATGCCGACAGTGTAGGCACTGTTGGCTCTCCGGATTGCGGTGACATGCTCCGCATGTGGTTGAAATTCACCGAGAAGGACGGCAAAAAGGTCATTGATCGCGCGTCTTTTCAAGCATTCGGGTGCCAAACCGCAATTGCCGTTGCTTCCATGGCAACCGAACTTTTGAAGGGAAAAACACCTGAAGAGGCCCGTGAATTGAGGCCCGATGAACTTTCGGGAGACCTCGGTCCCCTTCCGCCCATGAAAATTCATTGTGGTCAACTGGTCGAGCAGGCACTCAAGAGTGCGCTCGATGGCAAAGATGCGCCCAAAGAACCAGTAGCTGAAACACTGGCCGGAAACCTTCACACCGCGCCATCGGGCAAAATAAAGATCGTGCCTCTCGAAGATGAAATGGGCAGTTAGTTTGCTGCTCCTTTTTTTGGGCCCCGACAGCGCGTCGGGGCAGGCGTGGCCCCGGAAAAGTGTTCCACCTGCCGGGGCCGGAGATTACACGGTAAAAGCCGAAGCGGGCGCTTTTGTCTATGAGACCAAAAGCTTTAAAATCGTGACTTTTAAGAAGCACGACCACACCTTGATGTCCAATTTAGCGCAATGTCTTGAGTCCGTCCCACTTGCATTGAAAGCCACGCCCATTCCTCTCTACGCCCCCCCCAACGAAAAGCAGAAACAGATTATCCTGACAGCAAACGAGGACGATTACCTTGACGCCGGCGGAGCAAGGAACACGGCAGGATACTACAATGGAGCGAAAAGTAAGATCATCATCAACTGGTCCCACTTCAAAAACAAGACCGCGGAAACCCGCTTGCTTCAGGAACCGGCCTTCGACCTCCTCGTTCATGAGTCGACCCATCTCTCGATGCATCAACTCATGTGGAAATGCGAACCCTGGCTGGCCGAGGGAATCGCCGAATACATGGCGGCCTCGCACCTTGGGCGGGGACACTTTGACTTCGGCAAGACCGATCGAGCCATTCGCAAGAGAGTTGTAAAACACACCAAGCCCGGGACTATTGGATGCTCCGCCCTTGCCATCAAAGACCTTATTTCGCTTTCTTCGAAGGAGTGGCTGAAACGGACCGCCCATCTCGATGCCTGGGAAGCCTTGACGGCCTACAACTCCGCTTTGCTGTTGACCCACTACTGTTTCCACGGTGGCGCAGAACGGCTGGAGAGAACCCGACAACACTTCGAAAAACTGCACTCCATCAAAACGGGCAGCCGCAAGCTTCCCCGCCTCTTCCTGGCAGAAGAAACACCAGAAATCGAAACGGCCATTACCGCATACTGGAGAAAACGTGGCTTGGCAGTAAACTTTGATCAGGCAAGGTAAGCCCTGCGGTTTCCTGGTTGGAATCCTCAGAGTGGTCTTCGATGGTCCGTCCCTCTTCCTGTGGAAGGCAAGGAATGATCTCAACCGGGCAACTAGCCGGCTGCGCGGAGCCTGCTACCGGCTGGAGATGGCCCGGAATGAAGAAAACAATCTTTTAAAAAACCCTTATCGACCAAGCTCACACCCTGAAAGCCTATACAAGCCGGAGAGACTCAAAGCGCAACAGGCCTCAACGTCGATGACTACCAGTTGCTGACAGCAATGATTTGGTTGACTAGAAGCGGTCGGGTGAGATGCGGATGGCAACCTGATTCAAAACCTCAAAAACAGCCTCGCCCCAAAAATTTGGTGTAAACCTTGGAACCCTTGTAGAATGTGGCGGAGGGTGTGGGATTCGAACCC
>JAUIGV010000028.1 GCA_030432565.1 Verrucomicrobiia bacterium
CCCTGAGTTCTTCCAGGATGCGGACCTTCTGTTCTTCGCTAAAGCGACTTCTCTTCATTTTTTCGATTTGCTTCTACCACCAAATCTACATTTTTGAATTGTCCAATTTTCCGGGGTCAGGCCAAAGTCAAAGACGACAAAGATAGCGTGAAGGTTTCGAGTAATAGCTCACTGACATTCTCCGGGAATCTCCTGGCTACTGGAAAAAAGCTCGATTTAAAAATTGATGGAAATGCTGCCTTCGGAGGTTCTATTGATGGAGATGGAGAAAAGATCGAGATAGATGGTAATGGCATTACTACTTTCTCAAGCACAACTGTCTCAAATTTCGATAGTCTAACCGTAAAGAAAAACGCTGAACTAGCTCTCGACGGATCAACTATTAATGGGGCGGTGAAAGTTAAAGGAGGTGTTTTGAGTGGAAGTGGAGATCTCGTAGGAGATCTAGACGTTGACAACGACAAGCAAGAAATCGGCATTCTCTCCCCTGGCAATACGGGTGCCGGCACGATTACTGTAACAGGTGACGTAAGCGGCGAGGGAACTTGGATCTTCGACGTCGTCGACTCATCGACAAGGGACTTGATTACGGTGGGTAATGATTTGGACATTTCAGGATTCACTCTCGACCTCTCTGGCAGCCCGACCACAAGCGGGACAGCCGTTATTGCAACATACGGGGGAAATCTGACAGAAGCATCGGGAGGGGGGTTCAACAGCGTGATCGGCCTCAATGGCAGACAGATCAGCTATAATGGAGGCCAAATCACGATCACGGGGGCGGCAATCATTCCCGAGGTCACTAACATCATTCCTCTCTCACTGGCCTTCGTCCCGCTCTTGGGAATGCGGAAGCGTCGGTTGAGAAAGTAGAACCTCAAATCGGTCCCCTGAGGACAGCCGCCATGATCAGGGCTAAACCTGAATCTATCAAATTTAACAAAGTCCGGCGTAGCGAAAGCTACGCCGCTTTCCTTTTCCAGCGAACCAGCTATCATCATTGGCATGTTCGGATTTCTTGGTAGCCCGTGCCGCTCATGCTCCCCGGCTGACACCCACTCGACGTATCGGAGTTTCTTTTGCGGCCTCTCCGGAGCGCTTCGCGACGACTACTCACCGGCAGCCCGTTTTTTGGTAAACCGCGATTCCACCTTCCTCTCGATTCTGGGCGCCTCGGTCTCACCCGCCCATCCGGAAACCACCCTTCGGACCTGCTGCAATCCCATCTCCGTTCCCAAGCCGCTCTTTAGCGATGGAATTCATTCTCGATTTGCCGCCGCAGTCACGGTTTGCGGACTGGCCACGAAACTCGAGGACGATCGCGACGACGAAACCGGCCTCCGCCGAACAGCCGCCCGGCTTCTTGGCCGATCCATCAGTCCGATGACCGACAAGGCCGTTTCCTTTCTCAATTCCATCCGCTTCCCAACATCGGAAATCTCCGACCTGATGACCGGCCAGTCTGCCCTCGAGGCACGGCGACCCGATCTGGTGACAGCGGCATCCCCGACCGCCGAAGCTTACGGTACGATCTTTGGCGAAGCCGCACGGATTGGAGGCGCGGGAAAAGAACAGAGCCGATTTCAATCGATAGGAAGGAGCCTGGGACGCCTCATTTACTGGCGGGATGCCTGGGATGACCGGGCAGCGGACAAAGAGAGAGGCCGATTCAACCCGCTCGAAAAAGCTGATCCAGAGGAACTCCCGCAACGCTTTGGAGAAGCGATGATCGTGCTTGATGGAGGCGCGTCGCTGCCGGGTCGCTTTCAAGGGACCATCGGCGAGATTCTTGCCAGCACATCAAGTCGACACCGCGAACTGATTCCTGACGCGATGATGAGGCGGACTAAAGAAAAGCGCTCGAAGAAGAAAATTGAGCACGAGAAAGACAACTGGTGTTCAAGCTGTTGTCACAATTTTGATTGCTGTATCACTGAGTCGTGCTGTGTCGGCATTTCATGCTGCGATTAACCCGTGAGCGATCAGGCTCAAGTAAAGGTGAGCAACAACCGCAGGATCAACTCACAAAAAAACCCGGAACCTTTCGGAGCCGGGTCTTTTTATGGTCTGGAATTAAATTTGAGTTTTTATCTTCCCCGGCCGCCGCGACCAAAATCCCGGCGAGTGGTAATCGACTCCACCGCCTTCTCGGGAAGACCGCTGGAAGCAATCCACTCTTCGGCCGCAGCCTTGTCACTCCGATACCAGTCGCGGGCCACATCAACCATGGTCTCCTCACGGATCCCGGCGTCGTTGATCGTTTTGGCCCACTCCATGGCGCTGCTTGGATCCTCGCGGGAAACACGGGTGGCATATCCTCCCACCGCAGCATCGCGTTCGGGTGATTCCTGCAGACTCGATAAATACTCACCCGCAGCAGCCGGATCCTGACCTGCCCAACTTTGCATCGCCTCCTCGTAAGCTTCCGCTTTCGATTTGCCAGAGAGATTCCCAGCCCAGTCCATCACTGCCTTGGGATCTTCGTCTGCCCAGGAATCGGCAAGGCGGCTTACCGCCGGAGCTGCCGCATCTTCATCACCAAATTGCGCAATCCACTCCGCCGCCTCCGCTCGGTCTTCATTCATAATCTCCATCGTCACCCGGGCAAGAGCACCGGTCCTGAGCTCGGGCTCCTTCACGGTATCCACCCAGCTTTTCGCCTGATCCAAACCTTGCTCGAGCATCTCGTCGGTCACCATTGCCATGTAAAAGCCCTTGGTCCGATCGCCATCTTCACTGTCGGGAAGATTGCGAACAAATCCCATCGCCTCATCCACGCCGTTCACCAGCATTCCCTGAAGCACACCGAAAGCCGCTCCGCGCTGCTCGCGCTCGTCCTCGATCCCGCTGACGTAAGCCGAAGCCGCCGCGCCATCCACGGTCGCCCAGCCGGCCAGCACTCCGGAAAGCGCACCGGGACCACGGTCTCTACCTCCCCAACGGCCACGATCCCTGCCTTCTTCCCCTTCCTCGGCCGCGATCTCCTTCAGCGCCGCAACCGCCCCCGCACCGTCAATCCGACCCCAGGCATTCGCCAAAAGTCTGATCTGATCATCACCACCACGGCCAAACGGCCCTCCACGACGGCCCTCTCGAAGAGCCAAATAAGCGCTCCGCGCATTGTCAGGCGTCAGATTCTCCAGCAAGGCTGCAAACATCTTCTGGCGCAAAAGTGGGTCATTGGTATCCGAAATCTCTTTAATCGCGCTCTTCATATCCTCGCCGGAGATGGAACCGTTGACGAGATACCTCGCAATAAACCCGGACTCCAGACCACTCGAACGAGATCCGCTGTCAGATGATCTCGATCCGCCGATCGAGCGACCTTTGCGATCCGGGGAATCACTTTTGGAAACTTGCTTTTGATCGTCTCCCGAATCGGGGCGGGCAACCCAACCAAGCCCAAAAGCCACTGCCGCGGTCAGGGAAAAAAGGGGGACTAATGTCGAATTTTTCATAAATTATCTGTGGTTTATGACGGTTCTAACCGCCTGCACGCAGAAAAGTTGCGCAGAATCTTAGCTTTTTGAAATGGACTGACCATAATCCCACCCGAAACCGACCCTGGAGATAAACAATTCATCGACCAGCTCACCCGATCCATCTCTGCCAAGCTCGAAGAAGTCCCTCACATCCATAAACTTCACTTCTCATGACCAAAGACGAACTGCTCTCCGGACTTCCCGCTAAATTCCACGATGACCTCACTCCGGAAATTCACACCCTTCTCATTGAATCAAAAAAAACCATTGTCGTTCTCGATGATGATCCAAGCGGAACAAATACCGTCTTCGATGTTCCCGTCCTCACTGATCTGAGCCCCGATACGATTAAAGACGCGATCGATGAAGCTCCTCCCGTTCTTTTTCTTCTCACCCATTCAAAATCGCTTGGCACGGAACAAACAACCGCGCTTCACAAAAATCTCGGAGAAACTCTCAAAGAATTTGAAGACGACATCATCGTCATCTCGCGTTCGGACTCCTCTCTCCCGGGCAAGTTCCCACTCGAAACCAACACCCTGCGCGAAGCTCTCGACATCCCAAAGGCTCCCACCCTCTTCATTCCCTGCCTCGAAGCCGATGAGCCACTCACCAAAAGCGATTTCCAATCCCTCTCCCTCGTCGACATTCGCTCCGGAGACATCACCACCAAACTCGCCGACCTGCCGGATGGTTCGACCTGCTTCGTCGACGCAAGTTCACTCAGCGACCTCAACGTCCTTTCACTTGCCCTTCTCAAAAGCGAACGTCGCTTCATCATCCGCTCGGCTGCTTCCTTCGTTCAATCGCTCGCCGGAATCCCCTCCCGCCCGCCTCTCGAGCCGTGGCAACTTCAGGACCTCGACCCCAACCCAAACGGTGGGCTTATTATCGTCGGCTCCCACGTCCCCAAGACGACCGACCAACTGAACCATCTCCTCAAAAACTCGCCCAATCTCACCGGGATCAAGCTCAGCGTCCCGGACATCATCAATTCCACCTTCAATCTCAAAAGTACGATCACCGACGCTCAAACCGCCCTGACTTCCGGCCAAAATGTCGTCCTCTTCACCTCGCGCAAACGGATCGATGGTGATGACGATCCCGCCACCTCCAAAGCGGTTTCCAAAACCCTGGTCGAAATTGTTCGTGGGATCAAAGACCGCCCCTCGTTCCTCGTTACCAAAGGCGGCAGCACCTCATCCGACATTGCAACCGAAGCCCTCGGGGTCAGGCAGGCCCAGGTCCTTGGCCAGATTCTCCCAGGAGTTCCCGTCTGGACCATTGGCAATGAAACCCTCCACCCCGGCCTCGCTTACGTCATCTTCCCCGGCAATGTTGGCGACGAAGACGCCCTCACCCTCGCAGTAGAAAAACTCACGCCGTGACGAAAATCACCTCCTGCTTGCAATCGAAATTCTCAAACGTGTCGTCATTCGGTAACCCTTCAAAGAGCCCTCCAAACCACAAAACACGTTGAAGCCCCATGCCAGTCTGCTAAGAAGCCAGGATGAATCATCACCTACGATTCTTTAGACCGTCCGCGCGCCTTGGTGCCGCCGGAATCGCCCTTCTGCTTTCATCCTGCAGCACTCCCAAACCCGAGCCCCCTCTTGCCGCCGTGCAAAAGGGATTAACCTACGAGATTCGCATCTTCGATGTTCCTGCCAAACATCCGTTTGGATCGCAAGGAATCGAATCGATGTCGCCACAACAGGCCTCCGACCTGCTCAAAAAACTGGATCGCCAGCCCAGCTTCTCCGGCGTCATCAGCGCCGCACCGGGTCAGACCAAAACACTCGGCAACAAAAAGGACTTTGTCTACCCAACCGAGTGGACCCCTCCCCAACTCCCGCGCGCCGACCGGAAAATTGTTGGTAGCGGATTTCCAGTCACGCCCGCCACACCCAAGTCATTTCAGACCACACAGATCGGGACAACCGTGTCTTTCACAGGCCAAAAATCAGCTGATGGCTTCGTCGACCTGGACTTAACCCTTGATCGCAAAACCCTCCTCGGCTTCGTCAATTACGGTAAGCCAATCACCACCGATGCCACTGATTGGCTTGGCCGCAAGGTCCCCGTCGTGATTACCGAAAACAGAATTGAAAAACCTATATTCCGGAGTGACCGGATCAAATCATCAATTCTTTTGACTGAAGGGGACTACCTCGTTCTTCGCAATCCTGACGCCAGACCCGCTTACACCGGTGATTGGCCGTTTCAGGAGAAACGTAAACCCGGATTCATTGCCCTGATTCGCGTCGCTTCGCACTAACGGTCGGCAATCGATCCCTTTTTAGTCGAAGCAAAGAGCATTTCAAACAAGCCCTGAACCACCTTCCAGATTCCAAAACCGAATAAGATGGCCGCGAAAAATCCGAGAAACCATGGAAGGAATGGAAGGGCAATGAAGCCCTCGCCAAAACGGCTGACCTCAAGCTCATCCAGTCTAAATCCAAAGTAACAGGCCACGGCTGCGGTTAAACAGGCCAAGCCCGCTCCGAGGGCTTTGAACCCATCACCGCGGAGAATCTTAACCCTCTCGGCACGGGCCGCACGATAAATGGCCTCGGCCCTCTCTCCCGTCACTTTGTTAACCTGAAGACGATGAAAAATCGCCTCCCGATCTTCGTCCCAGAGAACCATCTTGAGGACAACTTCAAATTGAGGTTCTTCTTCAACCATGGCCAAAAGTTAGAGCAAAAATCCATGCCCGTCACTTTAAGGCTTCCAATATTAACCTTTCACCAATTCGTGATGCTTCATTTCTGTGGAAGTCCGATCATCCCTTTTTCCCGGCGCAATTTTTCTTTCAGCTCCTCATCTGTCCACGGCGTGGTGCGTTCCTTGAGCCTCCGCCTCCATTCTTTGACCTCATCCGGCTTGATCAAGGTGGGATTCCCGCCCCAGGCATAGCGCAAGTAGGACAGCAATTCGGCGAGGCGGTCATCTCGGGTGATCCCCAGGGCGTGGGCGGGGGCCATATAGTTGGCCTGGTAAGTCACCCCGTCGATAGGGCCAATGAGGCCGTTTGCCATCACCGGCATGAGACCTGCAAGGGGTCCGTGAACCCGCTTCGAATCCGCCAGCGAAGGGGCCAGGGCAGTCTTCATTCCCGGGATTTTTGTTCCCTTCCCGTCCGGCCCGTGACAGCTGACGCAGTTCTGAAAGTAGAGAACCTCCCCACCTTGAATCTTGCGGGTGTCATCCTTCGGCATCTCCTCCGGAAAGGTCAGCCCCCGGTTCCACTGCGCCAAGGCCTGTTTCCAACGGGTGGCGGCGGTGGCGGAATCTTTGAGCGTCTTAAACGCTTCACCAGACCGGAGTCTCTTCACGGAGGAAGTCTCTTGTTTCCAAAGAGCGACCGTTCCCGCCAGGGTCACGCCGAGGTGGGCGGGATGGTTTTCAATCGCACGACCGATCAGGTCAAAAACAGCAGGATCCTTCGACCAACCCAGTGAGAGAATGAGCTGCTTCGCGACCTCGGGGTGCTTGTCATCGACCAAGGGAAGGAGAGCGGAGTGATTCCCTTCCTTGATCATAGGCTCATGCATGCGAACTGCAGCGGCGCGAACCCGCCAATCACGATCCTTAAGAGCCACGGGGAGGATTTCCTTCTCAGCGCCCATTCCATGCAAAGTCCAAAGAGCATGCAGACGACCGAGAGCGTTCTGGGTGTATTGGATTTGATCCTTCAAGAGAGGAATCACCAAATCCCGGTCTTTCCGCAAAATGATCAGCTTCTGGGCGGTCATTCGCCACCACGAATTAGGGTGGTCCAGATGTCGTACCAGCGAAGCCGTCCTTTCTTCAAGCATGCGGGGCTTCTCGAAAGTGAGAGGATGGTCCTGATGGCTGACGCGCCAGATGCGGCCCCGTCGAATCACTTTGTCCAATCCCGCTCCCCGGATAAATTCACGCGGTCCCGGACTGAGCCAGGGTGCATCTTGAATAATCCCCCGTGCCATATCAACCACGTAGATCGCTCCGTCGGGGCCGATGTGGGTATTGACGGGACGAAAGTAGATATCAGGTGAGATCAAAAATTCCTCCTGCCCATGAGGATGGATCAGAAAGCGTTGGCCATTGCGATCAGTCACCAATCCCTGCCTCACCACGTGGGCAGTGGGATCGGTGATGAAGAAGCTTTTAAGGTAACCGACCGGAAGCTTGTTTGCCTTATAAACGCTTTGTCCGCCAGCCGAGGTCATTCCTCGGCGAGCGGTATTCGCACCCCCCCGGTCCTTCGTCGGACAGAGGTTTTTCATTTCCAAAAAGGACAGATCGTAAGCAGCCCCAAAGGCCACCGGTTCGGAGTCCCGGGGACGCGGGCCACCACGATGATCAATCAGGCCCCAGTACTCACGGGGCATCTGGCTCGAGAAAAAGGGATCGGAATTGGAGGAGTAAAAAATTTGCCCGGTCTCGTCATGATCCAGCCCCCACTGGGCCCAGATGTTTTGCGCCTTGAGACCGCGCCACGTGCCATCGGTGAAACGATACTTGGTGTGATTATAAGAAACGTAAATGGTATTATCGAGGTTCCAGATCAAGCCCGAGTCCTGATGTTCAACCGACTTGGTCGGTGGGATTTCCTTTCCCTTCCAAAGCAATTCCTTCTCGTCTGAAACACCATCGCCGTCGGTGTCCCGAAACGAATAGACCGAAGTCGTATCCGTTTCCACAATGGCAATGCGGTCATCGAGCGGGAGAATCATGCGGGGAAGATTCAATCCATCGGCAAACACCGTCACCCGGTCGTAGCGACCGTCGCCATTGGTGTCTTCAAGACGTTTGACCCGCCCGTTCTTCGACGTCTTGGTTCCATTTCCTTCCACATCCTGCATGTAACTCCGCATCTCCGCGACATACATCGCCCCGTTGCCATCCCAAACTGCGAGAACCGGCTCTTCGACATCGGGCTCAGCCGCGACATTTTCAATTTGGAAACCCGGCGCAAGTTCGAAGGCATCGAGCGCCTGCAACACCGTCAGCGGATGAAATTCATTCTCCTCCTTCACCTTTTTCCAATCGGTCGCCGGGATGGCCTGCGAAGATCCCAATTGATGAGGTGGCACAATTTTCTCCTCGTCCTCCGCCGGGAATCCTTCAGGCACTGGCAAAGTGACTTTTCCAGTCGCCAGATACTCCGCAGCCCTCGCCACGATCGTTTGGAATCCGAGACAATGGAGGGACTCCCGATCCACATCTCCAGGCCAAAAATGCCCCATCGTGGTCACGATAACCCGGCCCTTCCCAAAGGTCTGCTCGTGGGTGATCGGTTCATGATTTCCAGAGCCCCCGGTCTTGGGATCCGAATAGGCCGACGAAAGCACGGTGAGATTTTGAGCTGATCCCCGCAGACGATGGTAAAGTTCGTCCTTCGCATGCAGCCAGACCTTGGGCAGTCCTTTCATGACGGGATGCTCGGGTGCCCTGACGGTTACTTTGAATGGATGCTTCGCCCCATGACCGGTTCCCTGATCCGACCCACTCTCCACCGCTTTTCCGGTTTCAGGGTCAACGGTCACCATTTTTCCAAAGCCCGGCTTTCTCCAGCCGAGTCCGATCATCTCGTTATACTCCGGCCAATCGCTGAAGCAATTGTTCGCGGCATGAATGGCCAGAACTCCCCCGCCCTCTCGCACGAATTTGGTAAATCCTTCCTCCATCGCCTTGGGCCAGCGCGGCCCATTGTAGTTGAGAATGACGGTGTCGTATTGAGAGAAATCAATCTGCCACTGACTCCAGGCGCTTTCATTTTTGGGAAGAGCCTTGTATCGCTTTTGCGCTTCCTCAAAAGCTGCGAGCACCTTCGGATCATCATCCCTTGGCCTGCGGGGCGCTTTGGGTAGTCCCGAATCCGGCGCAGTAGACACGCTCACCTCGAATCGCCCGGTGGCATGCAAGGTCGCCCGCAATGACTCGGTCGTGGAAATCCAATCATGATTATTCCGGCCATCGATGATAAGAACACGAACCGGATCGGGAGCCTCGGCGCCACCCTCACTTGACCACAAAAGTGCCATCAAGACAGAAGTCGCTGCGAGCAGGAGGGATCTCATGAAGTTATCATACAGGTTTATCCCGCCCCATTCTTTCGAAAGGACCTTCACGCGAAAAATTCAAAGCGACTTGGCGTTTTGCGGTTGCCATGTGAATCTCCCAAAAGAAACCAATATCACACCATGAAACTGCTCCCCTTCCTGGCTCTTGCCTGTGTCTCTCTGGCCACAGCCAAACAACCCAACATCCTCTTCCTCTTCTCGGACGATCACGCCCTTCGCTCCATTTCGGCGTATGGTGGAGATCTCGCCAAGGTCGCTCCCACGCCCAACATTGATCGCCTCGCGGCGAGCGGAGCCATCTTCGAAAACTCCTTTTGCGGCAATTCCATCTGCGGCCCTTCCCGGGCCACCATCATGACCGGAAAACACAGCCACAAAAACGGCTTCCTTCGCAACTCAGGAAAGGGCCTCGATCAATCGCAGTGGACTCTCTCGAAAGCTCTTCACGGAGCCGGCTACAACACCGCCGTCATTGGTAAGTGGCACCTTGTTTCAGATCCCGTCGGGTTCGACTACTGGGAAATTCTTCCCGGCCAGGGCAACTACTACAATCCCGTCTTCAAACAAATGGACGGCACCACCAAGAAGTTCAACGGATACTGCACCGACATCACCACGGAGAAAGCAATCAAGTGGCTCGACAAACGGGACAAGGAAAAGCCCTTCTTCCTGATGTGCCAACATAAGGCGCCGCACCGCACTTTTGCGCCAGCACTGCGTCACCTCAAAGCCTTCGAGGGCGTCACCATTCCGGAGCCTCCCACCCTCTTCGACGACTACAAAAACCGCAGCGGCACACTCGCGAAGAACGAAATGGAAATCGACCGCCACTTCGACTGGGCTTACGACGCAAAAGTCCGCAAAGACGAGCGCAACGGAATCAAACTCCCCGGCTTGGATCGCTACCCAACCGTGGAATACCGACGCATGACCGAAGCCCAGAAGAAGCAATGGGACGCTCACTTTGGGCCGGAGAACAGAGCTTTCATCGAAAAGGTTCCCAATATGAGCCACAAGGACATCGTGCGCTGGAAATACCAACGCTACATGAAAAACTACCTCGCCACCGTGAAGGCAGTCGATGAAAGCGTGGGCCGCATGCTCGACTACCTCGACGAGAACGGTCTCGCTGAAAACACCATCGTCGTTTACGCCTCTGACCAGGGCTTCTACCTCGGCGAACATGGTTGGTACGATAAACGCTGGATGTTCGAGGAGTCCTTCAAGATGCCCTTCACCATCCGCTGGCCCGGAGTCACCAAGCCCGGATCCCGCCCGAAAGAGATGATTCAAAACATCGATTACGCCCCCACCTTTCTTGAAGCGGCCGGGGTCGAAATTCCCAACGAGATCCAGGGAAAATCCATCGCCCCTGTTCTCAAAGGCGATTCAAAGGAATGGCGTAAATCCCTCTACTATTCCTACTACGAAAAAGGTGAGCACAACGTCCCGCAGCACTTCGGTGTCCGCACCGAGACGCATAAATTGTTCTACCTCCCCGAGACCGGCGAATGGCAACTCTTCGACCTCGTCAAAGACCCGCAGGAATTGAAAAGCGTCCATGACAGCCCTGCCTACGCCAAGGTGAAGGAAAAACTCACCCAGGAGTTCAATCGTCTGCGTGAGCACTACGAAGCTCCCCCGATGAAGTAAGCCTCCTCCGTATTCAAGCAATGAAATACAAATCAGTCTTCGTTCATGCTCCATCCGGGACTTACGAAAAAGAAGGCTTTCTAGGTGGCAGCGAGACCAAAACCTCGCCGCACTGGATCGACGCCACAAGTCTCGCCGAGCAGACCACCATCGCTTGCAACCAGCTCGCCGATGAGGGTTACGAGGTGGTCACCGTCACTGAAATCACCAGGGGAACTAATACTATTTACACGGCCGGCGGTGCGGGCTGGTCGGTCACCCACGGCGTTCTGGTGACCGCGAAGCAAAATTAACCACGCCTTCCGAAAAGCGATAAAAGGATCCCAAGCCCGTCATTCGGGGTTTCTCCTTCATCGGTGATGGCACTCATCGGAATCAAATTAATCACTGCGCTTGTCAACGCACTGAGAGCAATTCCTTGCATGAGAATCTCAAAGAGGTCGTCACTCGAGTTGAGGAAAGTGTCGAAACCAATGATGGAATAGATTGCGAAAAACACGAGAAGCTCGATCCCGGGTCCGCCAAAATAAACGAGGGCACTTTTCAAACGCCCCCAGCTCTCCCGGGTGTATCCCGGAAGCATGTATCCGGAAATGGGCACCATCCTGAACTCGACCTTCGTGCCACGGAAATGGAACTCCTTGACGATGCGGCCAAAGCCGACCACGAATTCCTTCACCTCCCAACCGACCAGACGGGCAAGGACAGCATGGCCAAACTCGTGCAGGAAAGTGAGCGGCATCCATGCCAGGAGGAAGGCCACCGCGCCCAGCTTTTTGGGTTCGTAGTCATCAACGATTTCGAGAAGAAAAAAGAAGGAGATCAGCAGGCAGAAGAGAACGTAGCCCGTCCTCTCGCCACGAGTTGCAGGGCCGCTCTCCTTCTTGGTGTAATCGATTCCGAACATGGCACACTAGCAAGTATGAAAATCCTCCACATCAAACTCAAACGTTGCATCGACCCAGTCAAAGCCAAGCTCTTCGGTGGTGTTCGACTTCACCTCGACAAACTTTGTGGTAACCCGGATCGACCGAGGGAACGCCTTCCTCACGGAAATCTTCCGAACCTGATGGGATCGAGCAACCTGATTTCCTCGATCCAACCTACTTAGCCTGCCGGCCAAATGAAACGAATCGCGATCGCCCGCCTCAATGACCCGCCGCCCCTCAGAATCAGCGGCTGCCATCAGAAGAACGACTGCACCTGCAGGTCTGTAGATTCCATTCAACAATCATGAATCTACGGACGGTCACATGAATGGTCAAGGGCTGGAGTCTCGAGATCCCTCCAGCCCATCGATCGACCTCGAAGGCTAGTTCGTCTTCCGGATCTGCAAGCGAAGAAACTCCCTCGAGACGCTCCCGCGCGGAACCATCGAACGCCTGATCTGTTCAAAATCGTTCCCACCCGCGACTGAAAATATCACCCCGTCTGAAGACCACGGATCGTTTTGGCCCAAGTCCTCGGACCGCAACACATTCACCTCGAGTGTTCCGCGGGCCATGGGATTCTCGCGATAGACGATGCCCTGATAAAGCTCTCCGTCCTCTTCGACCGTCACCAACCTCCAACCCTCTGTGACACCATTGGGCTTCAGCGGGTGCAACCCGTGCATGTATTCCGCCAGAGTCGTGATGCCGTCGCCATCCGAATCATCCGCCGGACCTTCTCCCAGGCCACCGAAGTGTCTCCATTCCCAAGGATCGGCAATCCCGTCCTGGTCTTCATCCAAAGGAGCCAAGATCACTTCATGAGCACCCAAATCAATCTCCCCACGATCAACTCTTGGTCGCCCCTCGATATCCAGGTCTTCCGGGTTGTCCGCACTCAGGCCTGCATCCCTTACGAGAGGACTCGTTGGCACCAGATCACGATTTCGGATGGTGAGATCAGGCGCAAGAGCAGGATCCAAGTACTCCCCGAAGCCCGGATCACTCAGAGCATCGCGGCCATTGAAATTCCCGTCACCAAGCTCACGCAAATCAATCCCCTCGATCACGCAGTGTGAGTAATTCACCACGCCTCCGGGAAAGACCGACACGTTGCCTGTATTGCCCCAGACCAAGACATTGGTGAGATCCGCCGAGCATCCTGACCGGACCTCCACCAGATCATCGCTGTTTCCCGCGGCACTCGCATTGATCAGAGAGGCATGTCCCTGCCCGGTCACGAGCACCGAGCCCGTGTTGCCGGCATACACCAGGTTCACGGCCTGCATCATGGCATCCTGCAAATAGAATTGCCCATCACACGACGAAACCCGCACGTTGCGAAGGTCCACCGAAGCGTCAACAACGAAGGCAAATCGCCCCCCGTCTCCGCAACCCGATATCTCGCCCTCACTCAGGAAGACCTCGGCACCATCTCCCGCGCTCACCGCCCTCCCGCACCCCAGAAAGAAACAGTTGGTCACCCGATGTGTCCCCCCATTCACTTTCAAGCCACCAAGATGAACAACCCCATCTTCCGGGTCAGTGGCAGTGAAAGCCACCCCGTCCACCTCCAGATGATTCCCGGAACCTTCTTCCCAGTCGGCGACCAGAAGCGCACTTGAGTTCTCTCCTCGAATATTTGAGGTCCGCGACGTCACTCCCACGGGAGCGAGATCATCATCGCCCAGATCACCCGATAAAATCGTGCGATGAAAGTCGGGATCCCGTTCTCCGCCACCTGCCGGGAAACCACCGAGAATCGTCAAAGAATGTGGCACCTCAAAAACCTCTGCGACGTTTCCTTCCACATGCCCCTCCCCCTCATCGGGATGGTAGAGACCGCCGGCAAGGTGCAAAAAATCACCCGGTTGTGAAGCCGCGAGCGCATCATTCAGGTGCTTGAAAGCCGTGCCCCAAGTGAGCCCGTCCGCACCCTCGACAGGCGCACTCTGATCAACGTGCAGGATGACCTTTTGCTGCTCAAAGGCACCCAAATCGACCGCCAGACCTCGCATCCTCAGCTGATCCGCAAGATCAAGCGCTCCCGCTCCGAAGAACCCGGTCCCCGCATCAACCACAGGCGACTCATAATCCGGAGTCAAATCGACCATGGTGAAAGGAGCCAACTGTGAATCCACCTCCGGCCCAAAACCCGGACTGTTTGAGACGTCCGTCCCGTCAAGATTCCCCTGCCCCTCGACTGTGAGATTACGATGCTCGACCAGCGTGTGGTCCACCGTCAGCGCTCCCGTTCCAGCCACCCGCAGGTTCATTGCGGACGATGGCCCATTCTCCCAGATCAGGACATTCTCCAAAATGACATCCACGTCAAAGGCAGAAAGCCCCCCTCTCGCATTCCCGGCAAGAGTGCAGTTCCGAAGCACCAAAGGCTCGCCACCCTGTGCCAGCATCGCGGCACCCGTTCCTCCAAAGATCGCCGTCCCGTAAAAGAAGCCATCGGTATGGGCCAGCGAAATCGCCGCTCCAGGCTTTGGCTGGCCTGGGGGAGCCACGCTTCCCGCAAAAGAACAGGAGAGCGCTGTGACCTGACCGCCATCGACCGCCAAAGCCATCCCATTGCCATCAGCAACATTCCCTGCAAAGGTCGATCGCGATATCGAAACCTGTGAATCCTTGGAAAAAAGTGCGCCCCCACTCGCAACGGTATTGAAGGGAGCAGTCGACACATTCCCTTCAAACCGGCATCGTTCCACACTGCAAAACGCTCCTTCAACCACCGCCACCGCCCCACCCAGCTCGGCCTGATTTCCCTCAAAAGTGCAGCCTTCCATCTCAAGTGATCTCACTCGATGATAGATCGCTCCTCCTCGCTGGCTGGCGGAACTTTGCTCAAATCGACACCACTCGAGGAAGAGATCTCCTTCGGAATAGATCGCCCCGCCAAGGTCGGCCGCTCCTCCCTGAAGAACCAAATGACGCATCATCACGAGCTGACCCTCTGCCACCGAGAACAAGCGACCGGGGTTCGCCTTGGCAGGCAGGATGCGCGGCTTTGCCAACAAGTTTCCTTCCACGGTGATCGATCGATTCAGGGTGATCTCTCCATTAATCAGTCGAATGGTCTGGCTTGAAACCGCCGGTGAAAAGTTGATCACATCTCCGTCATCGGCATTTGCAATCGCCTCCCGGAGGGTCAAAACGCCATCAAGCGGATCAATGGTATCACCGCTTCCCGTCACGGTGTGAGTCGTCGGCGAAGCCAAAACCACACCGGCCGAAATAAACTTTCCAATGGCCAGTCCTCCCAAAAAACGACGGATATTTCTTCTCATGTCACCCCCCTCAAACGGAAAGTCCACCGTCCGTTACAAGCAGCCTGCTATTTTTTTTCGCGGGCCAGCTTCTCATAGAGATCCGCTTCAATCTGATGACGGGGCCACGAACTCGTGCGGAGGGCATCGGCCAGTCTGACCATGATCTCCCGGTCCATCGGAGAATCCACCAAAGCCTTGCGGAGAGCCCCGAAATTGCGGGCTGGCTCCGGGAGTTTCACCATCCTCGAGAACCCCGGAGCAATCGCCCTTTCTCCCGGAGACTCCTGAAACCAACGCAACCAGGTCCGCCCGGATTCAGCGGGTTGACTCCCCGGAAGCTGAAAGGAACCGGTCTCGTCCAGGCGACGACTCACCAGCCACTCGGCCAGAGCCGGAAGATCATCCAAACGGCCTCCAGGAGCCTGCGCAGAAACAAGCACAGTCCCGTCACCGGAGGTCGAAGCCAGAAAGCGATCGTCCTGGGAAAATTGAAGCCAAAGAATCGCTTCCGGGTGGACCAGAGGTGGATTGAGTTTCACTCCGGTGGCCACATCCCAAACCGTCACGTCGGCCTGACCATCGTGCCTCGGAGTTCCCGTGGCAATCCGCAAGCCATCATGACTAAAGGCAAAGGCTGTCAAAAAATCATCGTGGATAAGGGGACGAAGATGCGGTCTGCCATCGCTCGTCCGCCACAAGCGGAGCGTGGCATCGTGAGAACCTCCGGTGGCCAGGAGAGCCCCATCCGGACTGAATCGGCAGGTTGTCCCAAACAGAGAGGCCTTGTCGGAATGCTCCAGCCAGGGGGATTTTGCGACTCCGTCTTCGAGCTTCCAGAGGCGCGCGGCATTGTCCATGGCCCCGGTTGCGAACTGCGAACGCTCCACATCCAAAACGACCGAGGTCACCTTGCTCTTGTGTTTGACCTGACACCGGATCTCACCGGATTCCGGATCAAAGAGATTCACCACTCCATCGGCATGTCCGGAAAGTGCATGATCTTCTTCCAAGTCCAAACAGGTGATCCCTCCTTCCGCGAGCCGCGTCTGGTGAATCGCCCTCGCCTTTTCAAGATCCCACAAAATGACCAAGCCATCGCTGTGACCAATCAGCATTCTCGAGAAGGACGGGTCGAGAGCAAAGGCCGCAGCCTTTGATCGGTCGATGGCCGCCATCAACGGGAGAACGTTCTTTGCCAAAAGACTCCTGACCCGCCGAGCGGAAAATGAATCGGCAAAGCGAGGGTTGATCCGCGGCCCGGCCAAAACCAGTTTTCCGGGAGTGGGGATGGCAATGCCTTCCTGAACCCCATCCTCCAAATCAAACAAACGCGCCCGACCCTCCCCTGACAAGGTCAGCAGCAACGGCTCGTTCCTATCAAAAACCGCCAACGGGACGGAATCCCGATGCTGCAATCGAAGCGGCATCGACTTTGTCGGAGTCACCCGACGGCAGTTGACATCACCATCTCTCGAACCACTCACCAGATGATGCCCGTCCGGAGTGAACAAGACCCGGGTGAGAGCCTCCGGATGATGAATCGGTGCCATCATTGAGATCCCACGATAAGGATCCCAAACCCGAACCGTCCGATCCCGCGAAGCAGTCGCAATTCGCGATCCATCAGGACTGAATGACGAATGGTAAACATGATCGGCATGCTCCAGCGGCTGTCCATGCAAGGCCCCGGTGAAACTGTCCCAAACCTTCGTCGTCCGATCATAGGAAGACGTGGCGATTCGTCCTCCGGCGGCACTCACCGCCAGATGATAGATGGACTCCTTGTGCCTCAACTCCGGGGTCTGGGGCCTTCCGTCCTCCACCCGCCAAACCCGCGCCCCGCCATCAAAAGCCGCAGTGGCAAAACGGTCACGCCCCGCTAGGAAGGCTACTTGAACCACCGGCGCGGAATGACATTTCTTTTTCAGGATCACCTCCCCATCACTGGCCCGAAGCACCGACACCGCCCCATCCCCGTAACCGCAAAGCAGACGAGACTCATCCGGCGAAAAGTCGAGGCAAATCACCCGCTCCTCATGAGCGAACTTCCACCGGACTTTTTGTGATTCCGCATCAAAGGCTCTCACGACTCCATCGTGGCCACCCGCGATAATAGTTCCCCCGTCTTCAGTCAGAAGGAGGCTCCGCAGAAGCCTCGAATTGGGGACTTGCAGCTTCGCAAGTTCCTCTCCCTCCGGCAGCCGGTAAAGCTTCAACAAACCCTGCTGACTTCCCACCACAACCCGGCTGAGATCACGATTCGCGGACGCCAGGGTAAAGCCGTCATTCCTAAATCGAAAGCTCCCCAGCGTCTTGCCGGAAAAAGTCTCGTGGAGATTCACGTGCCCGCGCGCGCTCACCGCCAGAGTCCATGTTCCGTCCGGGTTCAAAAACAGATGACTCGGGCGCTCGTCCAGCAGAACCGGATCCCGCACCTCTCTCGCAAATGAATACCCCGCCATTGTGTGCATCAATTTGAGCGAGGCCGTTTGGTTTCCGGGATCGGTTCGAAGGGCCCGTGCCAGATAGGCCACCGCGTTTCCGGGTTGGCCCCGGTCGAGATAACCATCGGCAATCAGGAGATCCGAATGACTGAAAGTACGCTTTACTTCGTACGTTGCCTGATCGGCTCGTTCCCTTTCCCGCGCCTCGGTCTTCCGGGCCTCTTCCGCCCGGATCGCCATCACCGTCCCGACCACTGCCGCCGAAACAACCGAAAGAAGCACCACGATGGCGGCCAAGGTCCCCGCCCGGTGTTTGCTCACAAATTTGGAAAGCCGGTAAACGAAGCTGGGAGGGCGCGCGCTGACCGGCTCACGATTGAGGAAGTTACGAATGTCCTTCGCGAAACCTGAGACGGTATCATACCGCCTCTCTCGATCCTTGTTTAAAGCCTGCATCACAATCCAATCGAGATCGTTGCGAACCTCACTGGTCACTTTGAGCAAAGGGCCCGGTGATTCGTCCTCCCGCGAAACCTTTGTCATGCGCGTTGAGGGGCGGGGTGGCTCGTCCTCCCGGATGACCCGAAGGATCTCCGCCAAGCCACGGGCCCGTAGTTCATGCCCGGTAAACGGCGGCGATCCAGCCACCAGCTCATAAAGCACAGCTCCCAGCGAATAGACATCGGTCCTGGTATCAAGACCGAGCGAACCACCATCGGCCTGCTCCGGGCTCATGTATTCCGGTGTTCCTAGCATCTGGGCCTCACCAGTGATGAGGGTCGCTTCCGAAAGGACATTCTCGGTCGCCTTGGCAATGCCAAAGTCGATCACCTTCAACCGGTCTCCCACCAGGATATTGGAAGGTTTGAGGTCCCGGTGAATCAAACCCTTTTGGTGGGCGTGCGTCACCGCTTCACAAGCGTCCAAAAACAACTTTAACCGGCTTTCCAGGTCAGGCAGCTTCTCCACACAGTATCGGTTCAAGGGAAGCCCCTCCACCAACTCCATGGTAAAAAACGGTTGCCCGTCGGCCGTCTCTCCGGCGTCATAGATCCGGGCAATGTTGGGGTGATTCATCATGGCCAGGGCTTGCCGCTCGGCCTCAAACCGCGCGAGAACCTGTCCGCCATCCAGTCCTTTTTTAAGGACCTTGATCGCAACTTCACGCTGGACCGGTTTCACCTGGGTTCCCCGATAAACCATCCCAAAACCACCTTCGCCAATCAGGCCATGCACGCGAACATTCTCGATGCGAGGAAGGGCCTCATCCTGGTCGTCCCCGCCTGCGGGAATCGCAGGTTTCCTGAACAAACAACGCGGACAATTCCCCCCCGGAGCAAAGGATGGAATGGCTTGTTCGCAGGTCGGGCAATAGTTCTGGGAAGAGGACATCATCAATTTACCCCTAGAAAACGGATTTTTCCGAAAACGCTACAACTCAGAAAAAACACGGTGGAGATCATCGATCTCGTCCTCGATTTCCGCCGGGTCGGATACGGTATCGGCAATCAATTCCTCCAGAACACGACGGTAACGTTTTCGGATTCGATAAAGCGAAACCCTGGCGTTACCTTCGGTGATGCCAAGCCGCTCCGCAAGTTCCCCGTGAGTGACGCCCGGCTGGTCTCCGCTGATCAGCGGCTTGAGTTCTTCGAAAAGCCCGCCCTTTCCGGCAGCGCGATATTCCTGTTCCAAGACCCCAAAAGCCCGCTCCAAAAGATCGAGCGCCCAGCGCAGCTTGAACAAACCATCCGGCGACTCCGGCAAACTGGGTTCCTGCAAGTACCGCGATTCCGCCAACTCGGCATCGAAGGCCACCTGGGGGCGACCGCCACCACGCTTCTGGGCCATTGCCTTTGACCTCTCGTGCGATATGTAATTCTTGATCGCTCCCAACAAGTAGGCCCGCAGCCTTCCTTTCTCGGCCGAAAATAGCTGAATGCGATCCTTTTCCAGCAAGGTCGTAAAAAATCCCTGCGTGAGATCCTCCGCATCCGCTTTTACAAATCCTTTGCGGCGCACAAAGGCATAAAGTGGATACCAATATTGCTCGCAAAGCTCGGCCATCGCTTTGGCCGAATTCCCACCCTCCTTCGCTCGAGCGACCAGACTCCAGCGCGTGTGGGGAAAGTCACCCTTCAGCGCCTCCGATTGGGATGATGATTCAGACATGAACTGAATCTCTAGCAACTGGCGCTTCTTCCGGCCATAAAAATGAACCGGTTACCCTGACACCGATTCGCCGGTTGGGTGATTCCGATCAAATCTCCTAGTCCACCGTCGCAAACTTGCGGGCGACCACTTCCAAAGCCAGAGCCTCGAGTTGTTCGTCTTCCAGGCGTTCGATCGCTTCGACTGAGAACCCCCGGGCCACCAAAGAACGGGCATCCTTTGATGGGATCCCGCGAGCCATGAGGTAAAAGATCTCTTCGTCACTCACCCGTGAGCAGGTGCTTCCGTGGGAACATTTCACATCGTCGGCATTGATCTCAAGTCCGGGCATGGAATGCGCCTCGCACTCATCGGTCATCATGAGGTTTCGACACGTCTGGTAGGCATCCGTTCCGTGCGCTCCCTCATCAACGAAGATCAATCCGGAGAAAATGGTCCTTGCTTTCCCAAACAAAGTGTTCTTGAAGAGAAGATTTGAGTAGGTGTTGCGGGCTCCATGATGCTGGAAGGTCCGTTGGTCATACTCCTGGCCGGTGCCCGGCAGGGCGACAGACAAAATCTCCGATTTGGCATCGGATCCATCAACGGTCGAGTAGGTCTCTTCGCGGACCCACTTGGCGCCGGTGTGAACAACGGCGAGCTTGGCGTGCGAAGCAGCCTGCAAGGTCGAGTCCGCAAAGCGAATCAGTTTGCTGTTCTCATTCAATTCCTGGGTTACGAGACAAGTGACTTTGGAGTTCCCGGCGGCACGTACGTCGGTCGCGGTGAGCACCGTGGCCGCGGAATCATCCACTGAGATGAAACGCTTCACGACCCGAATATTAGCGCCGGCTTCGGCTTCAATCACAACACCGGGAAGGAACAAACCTTCTCCGGAAACAAAGTAGATCAATTCAAGCGAGACATCGGTGGCACTCCGGATGTGGAGGGTGTGCTTGGACTTGGCGGTATGGAGAGCAGCAAGCTTCGGAGAACCAAGACGGGAGGTTGGACCAAAGGATCCGTCGACCAGCCCGGCAGAAGCGGACGAACCCGAGACAAGATCACGATTGGCAAAAACAATTCGCTCAAAACCTTCCAGGGGCTCGGGAAGTTCGCCGGTCGTTCCAGCTCCGACGGTCTCAAGTCCGGAAAGATTTGCCTCTTTCCAGGAGCCGAAGCGCCAGTTTTCCTCGGTGCGAACCGGCCAATCGAGCTCCTCAAATTCCTTGAGAGCGGGAGATGCAAAAGTAGCAGACATTTAGGTAATTGTGAACGTGTGGTGGCTCGGGAGGAGCCTAATTAGAATTAGCCGACGGATCCTTCCATCTCGAGGTCGATCAAGCGCTTGAGCTCCACCGAGTACTCCATCGGGAATTCTTCGACGAGATCGTTGATGAATCCATTGACGGCGAGCGACATGGCTTGCGTTTCAGAGAGGCCTCGCTGCTGCATATAAAAGAGCATCTCTTCGGAAACCTGACTGACACTCGCTTCGTGCTGGGTGACGTGCTGGTTCCCCTTCACCGAAATGGCAGGGTAGGTGTCGGTCCGGCTGTTGGTATTAATGAGCAGGGCATCGCATTCAGTGTTGTTCTTGCAGCCCTTCAGATGCTTGGGAATGTGAACCTGTCCACGATAAGTGGAACGACCTTCGCCAACCGAGATCGACTTGGAGATGACGTTTGAAGTCGTATTGTTGGCAGCGTGAATCATCTTGGCTCCTGTGTCCTGGTGCTGTCCATCGTTTGCAAGAGCAATCGAGATCACTTCGCCACGGGCGCGCTCGCCTTTCATGACCACCCCGGGATACTTCATGGTGAGGCGTGAGCCGATGTTGCAGTCGATCCACCGGATTTCGGCATCTTCGTGAGCGAGGCCACGCTTGGTGACGAGGTTGAAGACGTTTGATGACCAGTTTTGAACCGTGATGTATTGGATCTTGGCTCCTTTCATCGCGACCAACTCAACGACGGCCGAGTGCAGGGTCGCGGTCTCAAACTTCGGGGCGGTGCAGCCTTCCATGTACATCACTTCTGCGCCCTCGTCGGCAATAATGAGCGTGCGCTCAAACTGACCAAAGTTTTCAGAGTTGATGCGGAAATAGGCCTGGAGGGGGTGCTTCACCTTCACGCCCGGAGGGATGTAAATGAAGGAACCACCGGACATTACCGCGGAGTTCAGAGCGGAAAATTTATTGTCACCGGTAGGAATCACTTTGCCAAACCAAGGGCGGAAAATTTCCTCGTGCTCCTTCAGTCCTTCCGAGCAAGTCACGAAAATCACCCCTTCATCGGCAAGTGCTTCTTTGACATTCGAGTAGGCCGCTTCGGAATCGTACTGTGCCTCCACCCCGGCAAGGAACGCCCGCTCCTGCTCAGGGACACCGAGGCGATCAAAGGTCTCAAGCACTTCGGGAGGAACATCATCCCAAGAGCGCTTTGGCGTGGCTCCATCGGAGAGATAGTAGCGGATGGCATCGAAATCGATGTTTTCCAGATCCTTGGTCGCCCAGTTGGTGGGCATCGGTTTGGAAAGAAAAGTCTCAAGTGCCTTGTGACGAAACTCGTTCACCCATGCGGGCTCATCCTTTACTTTTGAGATGTAGTCGATGGTATCTTTGGAGAGACCATATCCGGCATCGAACTTGTGACTCTCCGGGTAGGAGAAATTGCCGACATCGTCTTTCTCGAGAGCGACTTGTCGGACGGTGGCAGTTTCGGAATTCATGGTTCTATGCAGGGGTTGAATTAGGCGGTTTTGAGGAAGTCGTATCCGCTTTCCTCGAGTTCAAGAGCGAGCTCGGCGCCGCCGGACTTCACGATTTGGCCGTCGGCCATGACGTGAACGTGGTCTGGCTTGATGTAGTCGAGCAATCGCTGGTAGTGGGTGATGACGAGGAAGCCTCGATTCGCGGAGCGCATCGAGTTCACTCCTTTCGCAACCACCTTGAGAGCATCGATATCGAGGCCGGAGTCGGTCTCATCGAGCAGACAGTAGCGAGGATCGAGCATCATCATCTGCAGAATTTCGTTGCGCTTTTTTTCGCCGCCGGAGAAGCCTTCGTTGACCGCGCGGCTGGTGAACTTGCGGTTCATTTCGAGTTCATCCATCTTGGCATACATGTCCTTATAGAATGCAACGGCGTCGATTTCCTCACCGTCGGGAAGACGGGCCTGAAGAGCGGCGCGAAGGAAGTTGGCATTGGACACACCAGGAACCTCGGCGGGATACTGGAAGGCCAGAAAAATCCCGGCGCGGGAGCGCTCGTCCACCTCGAGCCCGGAAATATCGACCCCGTCCAGAAGAACGCGGCCATCGGTAACCTCGTAGTCGTCGTGACCGGCAATGATTTTGGAGAGAGTTGATTTTCCGGATCCATTTGGACCCATAATGGCGTGCACTTCCCCGGCCGGGATCTCAAGGTTGAGGCCCTTCAGGATTGGGGTTCCTTCGACAGAAGCATGCAGGTTTTCGATGGTTAGGCTCATGGTGTTGGGTGAGTTTTATTATTTGCCGAAGATTCCCTTCAGGCTGATTTCAAGGTGGCTGACTTCGGTTCCCTTCGGGAGCTCGAGGATATCCTCAAGTTTCACTCCTTCTTTAAAAACAACGTCGTGAATTTTACCGGACTTCTCGTCCTGAAAGTGGCAGTGATCGCTAAGATTCGGACAGTAGCGGGAAGACTCCCGCTCGAGATTGACCTGACGGACGATATTGTGGGTCACCAGCGCCTCCAGGCAGTTGTAAACAGTGGCGAGCGAGATTGTTGGCATTCGCTTCTGGGCACGGAGGAAAACATCGTTCGCAGTGGGGTGGTCGCGATCCCGCAAGATAACGGCGAGCACCTCGCGACGCTGCCTGGTCATCCGCAAACCTTCGATTTCCGGGGGGAAATCCTCAGGCTTCAGGTTTTTCTTGTTGGCGAGCGAAATCATCGACGGCGGGAAGCTATGCGCAATTTCTAACAGAGCAAGCGGAAATTTGGAATTATTCTAATTCGTAATACTTAAGGAAATCTGATACGTGATGATGCCAGATGAGATGGGCAATTTACACGCTGGCACTCCTCGCAAGTGCCGCAACTGCTGGGAAAACAGCAAAGGTTATCGAGGAAGCGCGCACCGCCGCCAAGATTCCGGCAGTCGGTGTGGTGGCTTTCAACACCAGGAAAATCACCAACTTCCACACCGCCGGCACGACCCGAGTCGACAACTTGGTCGAGGTCAAAAAGGACTCCGCATGGCACATTGGCTCCGATGCCAAGGCCATGACCGCGACCTTGATGGCAGTTCTCGTGGAGAAAAAACTCCTGAAATGGGAGACGACAATGGCGGACGTTTTCCCTGAACTGGCCGGAAATTTCCATCCCGAGGCCCGGAAAACAACGATCATCCAGTTGCTCTCCCATACCGCCGGCCTGCCTGCTAATCCAGAGGGTCCACAGAGGGTGCTATCCCGACGAAACGTCACCAAGGTTGGGCTGGCTCAAAAACCTACCCAAGGGTTTTTATATTCCAACTTTGGCTACATCATCGCCGGAGCGGTCATCGAGGAAATCCTCGACACCACGTGGGAGAAGGCCATTCAAGATCATCTCTTCAAGCCACTCGGCATCACCAGCGTGGGCTTTGGACCGCCAAAAGGCGCAAACGCAATCCATGGCCATTGGAAAGGCAAGCCGATGAACCACGACAATCCACCCATGTATGGCCCCGCCGGAGGACTCCATCTTTCACTCTCCGACTGGGTCCTCTTCTGCCAGGACCAGATCAAAGGCCACCACGGAAACGGCCAGCTTCTGACGCAAACCAGTTACCGAAAACTCCACACTCCCATCCAAAACGACTACGCCCTCGGCTGGGCGGTGAAGGTCGAAGATGGCAAGGTCGTTGGCTTGCAACATGATGGCTCAAACACCATGTGGTATGCCCGGGCGAAGCTCGATCTCACGAAGCAACAGGGCTACCTTATCTCCGTCAACACGGCCGATCAAGAAGCCGTCCAATGGTTCCCTAAAATCGCAGCTGCCCTGTTAGCGGACTCAAAATAACAATGGCACATTCCCAAACCTTCGCTTAAATCAAGTCCATGAAACTTATCGCACTTCTCTGGGCCCTCTCTCTCAGCCTTCTCTCCGCGCAAGATCCCTTCAAAGTCGGGAACTTCACCTTCAAGCCCGAAAAATCCTGGATTGTGTCCGAACCGACAAGCCACATGGTCAAGGCAGTTCTCAACCACGGTAAGAAGGACGGACCACTCCTCAAATTCTACCACTTCGGCGAAGGGCAGGGAGGCGGGGTCGAGGCCAATCTCCAGCGCTGGAAAAAACAGTTTGAGAACGGCGAGGCCAAAGTCACTCCCGAGGAAAAAACCTTTGGCGACCAAAAGCTCACCATCGTTACCATGACCGGCACCTACATGGTCGGCCCCATGATGGCCCGCAACAAAACCGCCACTCCCGGCTACATGCTCCTCGGTGCGGTCATTCCGCATCCATCCGGAGACGTCTTCCTCAAAATGCTCGGTAAGGAAGCCGACGTCAAAAAGACCAAGGCTGATTTCGAGAAGCTCATCGCGAGTGCCTTCGAAAAGGCGGCCAAGTAGGATTTATTCCTCAACGATCACCTTGAGCCGGTAGAATTTTCGACCAGCCAAGGGTGCGGTCAGGACGATCCTCTCGTCAGTTCGCTCGACGAATTCAGCCGGAACGGCCTGCCATTCACCTTCCAGACTGGTCGACTCTTCGAAGCCAATCGTGGTTTCACTGGCGAGCGCATTGACAGGAATCTCGTAGCGAAGCATTTGCGGATCGTTGGGATCGACACCAATCATGCCCGGCATCGAATCCGGGGAGGACGGATCCAGATCCAGCACGAATTCCATCTGATTATCGATTCCGTCGGCATCGGGGTCCGCATTGGGACCAACGATCAGAGGGTCCAACAGATCATCGCCAGAATAGAAACCAGCTAAAAACTCCTCGAACGGGGAAGCCGAACCTTCAACCGCGAGAGTGAGAGTATAAGGAGCAGTCGTTCCCGCTTGGCGGCTTATTCTTCGATAAGCAAAAAGAACAATCTCATATTCGCCAGGTTCGGTGGGAGTGCCGGCAATGGTCATGACACCACTCTGAGGTCCAAAAAAATCGAGACCCTCGGGCAGAGTTTCTGGAACACCGTTGGTATTCGCGCTCGCAGCCTGCAAGACATGACGACTCACATTGAAGGACCAAACGAATTGCTCGCCCACACCCACCGTCTCTGTATCGGTTGCCCCGTTTAGCGGAACGATTGTGACCGACTGACCAGACAAGGCGTGCGTCCCCAGAAATGACACGGTCATTGGTGCCGCAAAATTGATGCCGCCCGTTGTCCCCAGAAACGGGGTCAGGTTCTTTAAAAACGGCAAGCGCTGGGCCACCATGGCGAGGCTGCTCGCGGTGACATTGACCGCTCGTTCGTATGCGATTCGATAGTTCATTGTTCTTAAATCCTAATTACATCCACAACCACCTCCGCCAATTCCATTGCCTCCCTGGGATGCCTCACGGGAAAAATACATGTGGTCGGCCATCGCCTCGCCCAGCGGATCGCGCTCCGGCGACATCACCTTCGAGGCGAGATTTCTCCGCTCCGCCGGTGTGGAAACCACGGTGCAGGAAGGGAGTAAAACGAGGAGCGCAATTGCCGCGGATAATTTAAGAGCCAAGGACATGTCGATGAATGTTTGAGCTGTAAACGTGATCGCTGGTGGTTTGAAGAAGGCCTTCGACACCGAAGCTCCGCTCGATGGCTTCCATTCCTTTCTCCTTTCCGACAATGCAAGCATTCGTTGATAACAACCCTGCTGTCAAACAGTCATCTGCCAGACAAGACGCCGTCAGGAGGTCATTCCTGGCCGGCCAGCCAGTCCTCGGATCAATGATGTGGCCAAACTTCTCGCCCTTGATCATCCGGAATCTCCGCCCGTTCCCCGAGGTCGCCAATCCTTTCCCGCTCACCGCAAGTCGAAACGCCGCCGCATCCTCCTCCTGTGCATCCTCAATGCCAATGACCCAGACCGGCCCGTTTGGCGGTTGCCCGATCGCGGCGACATCGCGCCCCAGATCAACCAGACAATCTGCAATTCCCAAACGCTTCGCAAACCCAATGAGCCGGTCCACCGCGTATTCCTTTCCAAACCCTCCGATCTCCAGGGCCATTCCCTTCTCAGGAAGAAAAACCCGACCATCCCCCCACTCCACCGCCGGCCACGAAATCAAATTTTTCGCTTCCTCAATTTCATCACTCGAGGGCATCTCGTCCACCTTGCCGGCCCGGTCCCAAAGGCTCGTCAACGGCAGCGAAGTCGGATCACTCAAACCTTTGGATATTTGAAAAGTGTACTCGCAAAGATTCAAAATCTCCTCGTCCGACTCCGGGATTTCCACCGCCGAACGACCCGCCTCCGAATTGATCCGGCAAAGCAAACTGGTCGGCTTGAACCGCGACCACCTCTCTTCAAACTCCCGCAACCACCCCAGTGCCGACTTGCGAAATTCCTTCGCAGTCTCAACTGAAGCCGCACGAAACTGAACCTCACACACCGTTCCCAGTGCCTTGAATTTCAGCTTAAAAAGCCCGCCGGTTAGATTTGCATTCATCGCATTATCAGAAGCGAAACTGTGCTCCTACCGAGAGAACGTTTGCCGAGGGGAAAAAGGATGCAGGAGTTTCCGAATTTAATCCGTCCATCTCATAGCGCTCCCACTGCACATCGAGTGTCATATTATCAATCGGCTCCCAGGCCACCCGCAGCCCGTAGGTGAGCGCTTCAAATTTGGAGAGACGATAATCCGAAGAGTAATTCGGCCCACCGCCGTCAATACGATCGGTGGCCTCGATCCCCGTTCCCGTGAGAGAGGGGTAGTAAAAGTCCGCTTCGCTCTGCGTATAATAACGAAGGTAAGGCGTGACGCTTAATCGTCGATTGATCTCCTGAATCCACTTCACTTCGAAGGTGTGGCCCTCGATACTGTTGGTATTTGCGAAAAAACGATAGGAACAACTGAGCGCGGCATTGGCTTGCTGGAAGTAATGCCGGACGCTCGCCTTTGCCACGAACCGATCGAGTTCATCGGGCCGATTCTCGGCAAAGTTAAACGTGCCATCCACCGGGATGGGCCCGAAAGGCCCGTCCACGATCACCGTCTTCTGCTGGGAAATTCGACGATAAGGATCGCCCAAATATCCACGGTTGTGACCATAGCCCAGATTGAGATCCAAAATCGTGTTGCGACTCAAAATCTGGGATACCCCAAAGTTGAAATCAAAGGTATCCTTATCCTCATCGTTCAAGTTGTTGGTGAAGGGTGTGGCCAGGACTTCGTCAAAAGCAAAAGCCATTCCCGCAGTCACGGTGGTATTCTTCTGGTTAAACTGACGGCTCACTTTTCCTGTGACGGCATTCGAGCGATAATCGATTTCCTTGCTGTGGGCATATTCAAACGACAAGGTGTAATCATTCACCTCGTGCTCAATGGTCGCCACTCCGACCCTGCGCTCGTCCGTAATCGTCTGGAAAAGCCAATCGTCGGGATCACCCGGAGCATGCGTTCCGGTTGGCGTCATCCCCGTCAAACTATCGACCGCCACCCGCAAACTCGCCGAGGTCTTCCCCCATGCGATTTCATAATCGAGATAGTGCGACTCAACGTCGATCCGCCCGTCGTCCTCGTCGTAAAATTGGTAACGATAACGAAGAGCCTCCTGCGAGGACCCGGTCCCTACCGAGAAGACCGGAAGGGCGGGATAAAGAACACGGCGAAAAACCATGTCATACTATTCATCATTCTTCACCCGTTGTGTCGATCTTTTCTATCACGGCATCCTTGCGAAGCTCCACCGCGAGGGCCTGAAGGGCATTCCGTCGTTTCAGCGCCAGTGCCCGATTTTCAAGCTCCTCCTTCACTTCCTCAAAAGGAACCACCTGCTCGGGCTTGAGCTCGACCACTTTCACCAGATGCATCGCGTGTTCGTAAACAATGACAGGCGAAACCTCACCATCCCGCATCGAAAACAAGGTGGCTTCAAAAGGGTTCGTGGGCCGATCCAGCGAGATCCACCCGAGGTCCAACTCACCCGTCGACTTTTCGGTCTCGCGCCTGGCAATCTCCTCAAAATCACCGCCTTCTAAAACCTCCTCACGCACCGAACACAGCTTCGAGAAAACCTCATCCGCCGTCGTGTCTTCGTTCAGTGTTTTCATCAGGTGTAAACTCCGCGCTTCGGCAGGGGTCCGGTAGTCTTTCCGGTGCTCCTCGTAAAAAGCCCTCACCTCCTCCTCGCTGACTTCGTTGTCATCGCCCAACAAATCAGCGATCAACTTATCCATTCTCAGCGACGCCGAAATCTCGTGCCGCATCATGTCGCGCTGCGCCTCCAACATATCCCATGACGCGCCGTGTTCACGGTAGACGTCGATCATTTCCTTCAGCTTTGGCGTCACTTCTTCTTCCGGAATTTCGGGAAATCGCTTCTCCGCCTCCTGCGCAATCAAGATTGAATCCGCCACCTCCTGCTCGGCCTGCTCGTAGAATTCAGGATCACGCTCGCAGCACGACACCTGGACCTTTTGCTCTTCAGCCGTTTTGACACGATGAAAGGTTTCTTCCACTAATTCCTGATCAACCAATTCTCCATTCACTCGAAGCATGCCGAACCCTTGCCCACCCTCCTCAAAAACGCCACCCGTTTTTCACCCCCGGCTTTGCAATTCAAAATTTGCCCTTCCCCACCCACTGCACACCGGACATCTTCCTCCCGCCCATGACGGAAAACCCTTACCAAACGCCACCCGATTCCGGCGCCACCCCGCCCCCTTTACCGCCCCCCCTGCCGGAAGCGGCGAAAACTCCCTGGAATGGTTGGTGGACCCTGCTCTGGGCGGTCGTCATTTTCTTCGCATGGCAATTCGTGGTCAGCATCGGTCTCGTTATCGCGGCTTTTCAAAGAGACTTTTTCAAGAACCTGGGCACTCCCGAGGCCGCCGAAAATGATTTGCTTGCTCTCGCATTCGATGGCGATATCGCCGGCAGCGTTACCTTTATCTCAATATTTTTCGTGTGCCCGCTTTGCTGGTTCGTCGGCAAAATCTGCACCGGTTACACCGGTTGGGAATACCTCGGCAACGACCGGGTGAAGTGGTGGCACTGGCCACTTTGGGCAGCCCTCACCGTGGCCTGCTCCCTCATTTTTGGACTGATTGCCCCCTTTCTGGGCGTCGATGGCCCGGACGACTCAATGGTCACCATGGCAAGAACGACTCAATTCCCGGTCCTTCTCTTCCTCGGCGTTGCCATCGGAGCTCCACTCGTCGAGGAATTCATGTTTCGCGGCGCGGTCTGGAGGGGGTGGCGTGCCTCCAAACTCGGCCTCTGGGGGACCCTCTGCCTCACTTCCTTCTTCTGGGCCATCCTCCACGTTCAATACCCTTTCGTCATCATCGGCTACATTTTTTGCCTCGGCCTGCTCCTCGGATTCGCCCGCGAAAAAACCGGCAACCTCTGGATCCCCGTCTCAATGCACGCCGTTAATAATGGCATCGCCACCATTGAAATGCTCCACCTCTAAGAGAACGCAGGGAGGGGCTTTCGCCATAGTGCACGCCAGCACCAGATCCCCGAATTCCTCATCGTCAATCCGGCCCGTATCATGCTCAATGACCTGCGATGACCGAGACTTGCCGCCCCACCCTTAGCCTTCTCGCCCGACAGTTTCCATCGGCCTCCTCCGTCATGGCGGAGATCGCCTTGCTGCAAGCCAAGCTCACTCTTCCCAAACGGCGCATTCACATCATCAGCGACATTCATGGTGACGATCGCAAGCTACGCCACGTTGTTAACAACGCTTCCGGCGGACTCAGTAATCTCGTCAACCAAGTCTTCGGCGACGAGTTATCCGAGAATGAAAAACACACCTTCCTCGCCTTCCTTTATTATCCGGTCGAAAAACTCCGACGCCATCGCAACGAGCTTCGCGACTGCGTCTGGCGGCTCACCACCATCAAGACCCTCCTCAGGCGACAATTTCGCCTCATCCGATCTCTCGCCTCCACCATCGCAAAAGACGAAGTCCTGGGCCTCATGAAAGAGGAATTCAAAACCCTCTACATCGCCCTCCTCGATGAAGTCTCTTTCGACCGCGATCCCGCCTACGTCGACTCCATGATCGAAGCCCTCGCCGACTATGATCAGGACATCACCGCGGTTCACGAAGCCTCCCGCCTTGTCCGTAATCTCGTCGTCTCCGAAGTTGTCGTTGCCGGAGATCTCTTCGATCGTGGCGAGCGGGGAGACCGCGTCATTCACTTCCTTAAGAACCAACCCAAGGTCAGCTTCACCTGGGGCAATCACGACGTCACCTGGATGGGCGCCACCCTTGGATCCGAAGTCCTCATCGCCACCGTCCTGCGCATTTCGCTCCGCTACCTCCGCCTCTGGCAGCTCGAAGAAGGCTACGGCATCCTTTTGTCCCCTCTCGCCAAGCTCGCCAACACCGTTTACCGCAACGACCCCGCAACCTGCTTCTACCCCAAACGTGAATCCGACTTCCTCGACGAAGACCTCCTCGCACGCATGCACAAGGCCGCCGCTATTCTCGAATTCAAGCTCTCGGGCCCGGTCATCGCCCGCCACCCTGAATGGCAAATGGAAGATCGACGCCTCCTTCACCTCATCGACCATGCCAACGGCACCATCACCCTGGAGGGAAAAGTCCACCCCCTCAACGATACCCACTTCCCCACCATCGATCCGGTTGATCCATACCGCCTCACCGACGAAGAACAAACCTGCCTCGACCGCCTCCGCAAATCCTTTGTTTCCAGCGATCGCCTCTGGCAGCACATGCGCTTCATCGTCGGCCAGGGCGGCATGTCCCTCACCCGCGATGACGCCCTCATTTTCCACGCCTGCGTCCCTACCAACGAGGACGGCAGCTTTCGCGAAACCAACATTGGCGACAAGAAACTCTCCGGCGGCAACCTCTTTCGCGAGATGGAAGAGGTGATTCGCAAAACCTACCGCCAGGGCGCACACGCCGTCACCAGTGAGCTCGACTACTACTACTGGCTCTGGGCCCACCCCGACTCTCCGCTCTTCGGCAAATCCCGCATGACCACCTTCGAACGTTACTTTTTGGAAGATCCCGAAACCCACCGCGAAGTCAAAGATCCCTATTTCCAAAAAATCCACGATCCCGCATTCGTCCGTAGAATCGGCCACGCTTTTGGCATGGGCGAAGACGTCCTTGTCATCAACGGACACGTCCCCGTCAAAGTTGAGAAAGGCGAAGATCCGGTCAAACAAGGCGGCAACGCTGTTACCATTGATGGCGCGTTTTCAGAGTCCTATGGCGACCACGGCTACACCCTCGTCATGGGCCCCAATGCCATCCGCCTGGCCGAGCATTCCCACTTCGAATCCATCACCCACTTTCTCGACAAGGATGACGACATGATCCCAAAACTCCGGACCTTGCGTTCCTTCGATACCCCCCGCACCCTCGGCGAAACGCACGAAGCCGAAGACATCCACGCCCAGCTCTGCTCCCTCAACAATCTCCTTCAGGCCTACCGCTCCGGAATTGTCACCCAATCCCCGTAGCACAGGCATCCCGCAGCCAAAAACTCCCGCTTTCGGCTACCTCCCCTCCTCGACCTTCTCCGCATACTCAAAATCCAACGCCGTCAATCCACCCGCCGAATGGGTCGAAATTGACACGGTCACCTTCCTCCATTGAATCAACAAATCAGGATGATGGTTCATCGCTTCCGCGATCTCCCCGCATTGCTTCGCAAACTCCACCCCCTCCAAGTAGTCACCAAACTTAAAAACTTTCCTTAACTCTCCCTCCACGATCTCCCAACCATCCAGCCCATCCAACTTCCTCACCAAATCCTCCGAATTCAAAAGTTCAGTCATGGGGGCAGCCTAGCCCACAGCGCAAGATTGAACAAGCTCCCCCCATCATTGTCTCACCCAACAATGAAACGCATCATCCTCGGTTTCGCCTCACTTCTCATCGCTGGAATCGCCGTTGCATACTACCTCGACGCCCGGATCCCCCGCGCCACTGCCATCCTGCAAGTTCACCCCTCACCCATCATTTCCTCAACCTCTGGTATGATGATGCAGGGCTACATGGAGAGCGAATTTGAGACCATCACTTCTCCGGAAACCCTCGCCAACGCAGCAGAAACTCTAAACCTCACCAGCGACGAGACAGCCTCGCTCAGAGAAAAAGTCACCACCGAACCGATGCGTGGAACAGACTTCATCAAGATCACCGTAAAGCACGAGGACGCGGACCGGGCTATCAAGATCGCAAACGCCGTCGCCGAAGCCTATGTCCAAAGAAGGGCCAAAACCGAAGAATCCCGCGCCGTAAGAGCCCTCGAAAGCCTCGACAATGAACTCGTCGCACAAGATGACCTGGTTCAAAAGTATCTCCAGGAATTCAGAACGGCCGCCGAAACAAACAATGTCAAGGTAAGCTCCAGCTCGTTCGGCCCAGCGACATTTGAACTTCAGACCGAAGAACCGAACGACCCTGTCGAAGCACCACTCAGGATGTCGAGAGTCACCCAAGCCAAAGAAGACTACGAGCAAGCCGGCTCCCTGCTCCGCGAGATGAAAATCAAACAACAGGAAGCCCGCGTCCTCCTCAAGATGCCCCGGGAACCTGTCACCATTCACGAACGCGCAAAGCTCTTGATCAAATGAGCTGATCTTGTATTTCCGGACAATTTCTCCACAATTCCAGGCACGATGAAATCGCTTCTCCTCCTCTTCCTCCTTCCCCTCACCACTTTTGCCCAGCACAGGGCCACCACTGTCGTGCAAATCCATCCTGCCAGAATCGGCATTAACGGGCCCTCGACCCCAAACTACATGGCCGACGAACACAAGACCATCGTCGCCACCGACACCTTAAAAATTGCGGCAGTCAAACTCTATTCCGGACAAAAAGTTGACCTGAAACACGCCATCTCCGACCTCAAAAAACGAATCTCTACCAAGGGCCGGCGTGGAACCGATTTGATCGAGATCACCGCAGATGCAAAGACCAGAGAATCGGCCGTCAAGATGTCCAACGCCGTGGCAGACGCCTTCGTCAAACGCCGAAATTCTTCCGAGAAATCACGCGCCGAAAAAGCGATCAAAGCCCTCGATGCCGAACTTATTGCACAAAGCAAATTAGTCGCAAAAAACCGTGAAAAGCTCACGAAGCTCATCGAAAAGCACGATATTCCTCACTTTGAACAGCATCAAAAAATCGAAGGACTCAAAGCCTCTCTGGCGCAACTTGAAAAAGCCCAGCCCCATCAAAAAGCATCCATTCTCGCATCAATCAAACTCCCCGGAAATCCGGTTACAAAGCCCTATGCTCGCTACCTTGAGACCCTCCAGAAATTTGACCACCTCAGTCAGACCAAACCTAGTAGAAACCGGGAATTGGTCGCAACCCGCAAGGAACTGGACAAGGCGCGCACCGAACTCCGAAAAATCTCCGAATCGTTTTCCCTTGTTCTGAAAACACAGGCAGCCAAACCGAAATCCAAAAAAGGAGATGCCGTCGATCGTTCCCTCCATCAAGAGAGCTATTTTCAGGCCAAGGAGGAGTATGAACAATCCCGCGCCATGCTTCGCGAGATGCAGATCAAACAGCAGGAAGCCCGCATCCTCCTCAAAATGCCTCGAAGTCCCGTTACGATCCACGAGCGCGCAAAATAGATTTTGATTGAACAAATTTCGTACTTCAGGGTCCCACCCGGTATGAGAGCCTTCTTTCTCCTCGCTCTATTTCTCCCCGCCACGGCATTCGCCGCTCCCCCTCGCGTTCGCCTTCTTTCAGTCGCAGATGGCACCGCTCGCATTCGCGTGGGCGACGGATCAGCGGAGACCCGCATCTCCAGCTTGGTGCACTCCCTCCACTCCGCGGGCATCACCTCATTCATCTTTGAAGCCAACAGCGACATCCTTCTTACCAAACTCAGATCCCGCTGGCTCGATACCGGCATCCGGAACGTCACCATCCTTCCACCAGCCCCCCCTTCCGCGGCCAACTATCCAAAACTCGATCCCATCGAGGCCGGAGTCGCTCTAAAGCAAATTGACCGGGAGATCACATCGGAGGCCAAAATCTTCAGCCGGAGTCGCGAAGACCTCATCAATTTTGTCTCTGAAAACGGCTTCCCCGAAAACGATGACTCGGTCACTCCGGAAAATCTCATTTCTAAAAAAGAGCGAGCTGAGGCACAGCTAAGACAGTTCATGTCGTCAACTCCAGACGACCAACTCAAGTTGTCCACCGGTATCGATCTCCCCGGAAACCCCGTCGCCAAACATTTGGCCTCATATCAGGAAGCCCTCAAAAAATCACGACAGCTCAAGGCTTCGGGATTTGGATCCAAGCATCCCGACCGCGTTGCCGCCATTGAAGTAACCGAAGCCACACACCAAATGGCCCTCGATGAACTTGGTAGCGTAGAGGAAGGAATGCGGGTCAAGATCTACCAGCTTGAAAAGCGAATTGAGCACTTACCCATCTGGCGACGGCTCTCCGAAACCGAAAGAGAATCGATGACCCAAGCCTTTCAAAAGAAGAGAGCCGCTTACGAGGCTTCACTCCATCGCATTTTGGGAATGAAGGCCGCCAGAAAGGCCGCCGAACGTTCGCTGGAGGCGGTCGAGTAAATTTTACAATACCGCGATCTCGTTTCCGTGTATCGTTCCTCACGGACACCCGGTCGCACCATGCCTCACTTTCGAATTCTCCTCCTCGTCCTCGGAACGCTTTTGACGAACGCGCAAACCGTCAGCGAACACACCTTCGACGATGGTAACGGCCTGAAGACCTGGACGGTTGAGACCCCGGCACCCCGGGACTATTCCCACACCAAAAATCAAGAATTCGCTCTCCACCCAAAAGGCGAATTTCCCACCCCCAAAAACCGCCGCATTTTGACATCCCGCCTTCATGTTGTCATGGACGGGACCGTCACCCCCGAAGTCATCGCAAAAACCCTGGGCGCCTCCTCCTTCAAGGTCCCCCGTTATTCCCAAAAAGACCTCATCCTCACCTTCCCCCTCGCCAGCGACGCACTTGACCGGCTTCCTTCCGCCCAAGCACTTTCGGGCACACTCTCAGCCCGGCCACTGCTCGCCCGACGCCGCTTTCCCAAACTTGTTCCCAACGATCCCCGCTTTGCCTGGAGCAATACCAACACCACCTATCAATGGCACCTCAACAACACAGGACAGAACGCAAGTGTTGCCGGAATTGACGCCAACCTCACCGACGTTTGGGACGAATTCCTCGGCACCGGCATCACCATCTCGATAGTCGATGACGGAGTTCAAATCAGCCACGAAGACCTCGCGCCCAACATCAACCCTGAGATCGATTATGACTGGAATGACAGCACTCCCGACGACCCCACTCCGCCTCTTGAACTGCAGGGCGACGGGACCTATTTCAATCACGGAACCAACATCGCCGGCGTCATTGCCGCCAAAGGAAACAACGGGATTGGCGTGACCGGAGCCGCCCCGGAAGCCAGTCTCGTAGGACTGAAAATTCTTACCGAAGATATCGCCGCCGATGTCGAAGCTGAAGCCCTCTCCTGGCGAACCGATATTATCGATATCAGCAACAACAGCTGGGGCGAACCGGACGACGGCGAGACCAGCTTTAAAGCCGACCCGCTTGTCGTCTCTGCGCTCCAAGACAGCGCCCAAAATGGACGCGACGGAAAGGGCTCCATCTTTGTCTGGAGCGCCGGCAATGGCCGGGATGTTTTCGACTACGCCAACTTCGACGGCTACGTTAATCAGCCCGAGACGATTGGGGTGGGCGCCATCAACTACTTTGGTCTCCAATCCTACTACTCCGAATCAGGATCCAACGTCGTCATCTCGGCTCCCTCGAACAACTTCGACGGCGAGCCCGCCATCACCACCACCACCCTCACCACCGACGGCACCTACACCGACCTTTTTGGCGGCACCTCCTCTGCAGCCCCCCTTGTCTCCGGTGTCATCGCCCTCGTCCTCGAAGCAAACCCAAATCTCGGTTGGCGCGATGTCCAGGAGATCCTCATCCGCTCCGCTCGCAAGGTAAACTCTGTCAGTCCGGATTGGGAAGACAATGGAGCAGGCCTTCACTTTCACCACGGATTCGGAGCCGGCATGGTTGACGCCGCTGCCGCTGTCGCCCTCGCCAAAACCTGGACCAATCTGGGAACACGCCAGACCCAACAATTCAATTCACCTTCCATCGATCTCGCCATTCCCGACAACAATAGCACCGGAATTACCCACACTTTCGAAGTCACCGGTGAGGAACTACGGGTGGAACACGTCATTCTCACCATCGACATCGATCACACCCACCGGGGCGATCTCGAAATCATCCTCGTCTCCCCCGCCGGGACTCAAAGCATCCTCTCCACAACCAACAACAGTAGCGAAGACGGCTTTGACACCTATCCCTTCCTCTCCGTCCGCCACTGGGGAGAAAAATCAACCGGTAGCTGGAGACTGATCACAATCGACAGATTCGGCACTGACACCGGCACTCTCCGCAGCGCAACTCTCACCCTCCACGGAGCGCCCCCAAGCGGGTATCAAACCTGGGTTGAAGAAAACTTCATTCCGACAGAGTGGAATAACGAAACTATCGCCGGAGAACTCGCCGACCCCGACCTCGACGGTCGTAGCAACCTCCTTGAATACGCTTTCGATGGAGACCCAAAGTTGCCCGAATCCACTCTTCCAGGCGAACCCCGGATTGTTGACTCCAACGGTCAAAGCAAACTTCTCTTCACGCAAGACCTCACAAAGTCCGATATCCAATACACTCTCACCGGTTCCAACAGTCTTTTCGGTCGCTGGCTTACCATGCCAACAACCGTTGCTTCCACAAACGGTAATCTCGAGGTTCATGAACTCATGCTGGACTCCTCCCGAAAACAGTTTTTCAGAATCGAGATTTCCAGGTGACGTCCCGCGATTGCTTTCATAAGGTCTCGCCTTATGAGAATCCTCCTCGTCCTTTTCGCATTTCTCGGCCCCAGCTTCGCCAAGAAGAACGTCCTTCTTATTTGCATCGATGACCTCCGCCCCGAACTCAAGAGCTTCGGAGCCGACTACATTCACTCGCCGCATATCGATGCCCTCGCCGCCCGCGGCCGCGCCTTCACCCGGCACTACGTCCAGGCCCCCACCTGCGGTGCCTCACGCTACGCCCTTCTCACCGGAACTTATGGCCCTTCGGGTAACGGAGCCCTCTTCGCCCGCGCCAACAAAATCAAAAACCCCTCCCTCCCCGGCTACTTCCGCAAAAACGGTTATACCACCGTCTCTGTCGGCAAGGTAAGCCACCACCCCGGAGGACGCGGTGGCTCGGATTGGAACGATGACTCCAAACCCGAAATGCCCGAATCCTGGGACCGCCACCTACTTCCCGCAGGAAAATGGCAGCACCCGCGCGGCTGGATGCACGGCCTTGCCAACGGTGAGATTCGCAAGAATGCCAAAGACATGGACCTCTTCCAATCCACCGAAGGCCCCGATGAAATCTACCCCGATGGTCCCGCCGTCAACGAGACCCTCAATCAGCTGGACAAACTCGCTACGGACAAGAAACCCTTCTTCCTCGCCACCGGCATCCTCCGTCCCCACCTCCCCTTCGGCGCTCCCGCCAAATACATGACGCATTACCAAGACGCCAAACTCCCTCCCATCGCCCACCCTAAAAAACCCGAAGGCAAAACCACTTGGCACGGCTCGGGTGAATTTATGAAATACAATCGGTGGGGAAAGAACCCCAACACCGATCCTGATTTCGCGATCGAAGTCCGCAAGCACTACGCCGCCTGCGTCAGCTACGCCGATGCCCAGGTCGGAAAGATCATCGCCCGACTCAACAAGCTCGGCCTTGCCGAAAACACAATCATCATTGTCTGGGGCGACCACGGCTGGCACCTCGGCGAACACGCCATCTGGGGCAAACATTCCCTCTTCGAGGAATCCCTCCGCTCACCCCTCATCATCGTCGATCCCGCCGTTCAAAACCCCGGCACAAGTACGAGTTCCATCGTAGAGACCATTGACCTTTTCCCAACCCTCTGTGATCTCGTTGAACTCAGGAAACCCGACTTCCTCGACGGCACTACTCTCCTTCCCATCCTCAAAGACCCAGCCGCCATCTCCGACGGCACCGCCATTTCTTACCACGGCGGAGCCCGCACCATCCGCACCTCCACGCATCGCCTCGTCAAACACAAGAACGGCCACCACGAGCTCTACGACCATACCAGCCCGGAAGGCGAAACAAAAAACATTGCCGAAGAAAATCTGGGGCTCACCAAGGCGCTTGCCTCCAAAATCAAGTAAGCTCCAACCACTTTGATGCACGGATTTGGTATCTTAATCCGCGCAGTTCCAATGAGGGGAAACTTGGACGAATTTCCTTCCCTCTTCGTATCGGGCATGCCATGCTGCTCGACAATCTATCAAAAATTTTATTATGAAGAATTCCCTCTCCCCTCATTGCAACCGAATCCCGTCTTGGATTCTCCGCCTCCTGATCGCTTCGGTCGCTCTGGCCCAGGCCGCGCCTCCTGCCAGCTGGCAGGGACCCGGAATCGCGCCCTATGGAGCCAATGCCGGCAATCTCAACCTGTTGCCCGGTCAGCTCGTTGGAACCTGCTTTTCCCGAATCAGCAACAACGATCCCTCAAGCGATCCGGATGGTTTCGTCCTCGCGGTTTTCGACACGCGGGACCCCGTCGCCGAGGGGGCCATACCCGGTAACCTATGGCGAACCGACTCCCTCAATCCTGCGGCGGGCCCCTTTTATCGATACCACGGCGACAACATGCGTGCCAAGGTTCTTGGCGAAGTCTTTGGGGTCTGCGTGAGCCGGGAAGATGCGCCCGACATCTGGGTTGCCGGTACCAGCGCCTATGCGGCCGATGCCAGCGGCTGGGACAATACCATTCCCCCAAACAATACCCTGCCAGCCGGAACCCAACTCGGTCGAGTCTACCGGATCGACAATGTCACCGGCAACCCTGTCGATGTCGTGTCACTCAACAATGCTCCGATTGCGGGAGGCTCACGCCCGGCCGAACTGGGTAACATTTGTTGGAACGAGAGTGGCGACGGAAGTGAGTGGGTTTACGTCAGCAACCTCAATGATGGCCTGATCTACCGCCTTGAAGCCCAAAACCTGCAGGGCAGTCAGTTAACCTTTGACCACGGAGTCGATGCCCGGCCCAACGAGGCCCTTGCACCCGTAGTGGACAATCCGGCAACCGAGATCACCGACAACCGGCGGGTGGTCTGGGGACTTCAAGTATGCCCTCTCGACGGCCGCCTTTACTATGCCGTCTACAACGGCAATTCAGCCCCTTGCGAAATCTGGTCGGTCGGACTCGACCCAACAACCGGGGTTTTCCTTCCTGCCACCGCACAACTCGATATCACCGTTCCCACGACCCCGCAGTATCGCGCGCCCGTCGCCTCCCTGCAATTCAGCTCAGACGGGACCCAGCTCTTCGCCGCCGAGCGCGGCCACAGTCGACTTGGCAACAACGGAGCTCACCGTCACCGCGTTCTCGAATGGACCTACGATTCCTCCGGTCCCACATGGAACCTCGTTCCTGAAATCACGCCAACTCCGACCTTCAAGTATCATCTCGGATCATCCTTCGGAGGCCAAAACGCGGCCGGCGGGGTCCAACCCGATTGCGACGGTAACGTCTGGGTCACCGGTAATTTCTACACCGGCACCACTGCGGGAGCGGCCATTTATGGTGCCCAGCGAATCCCGGCTGGTGGGAACTTTGCAACCCCTCCCGAACAAAGCGGCAGCACCTCACTTTGGATCGACTACAACGACTCCGCCACGGAAGTGACAAAATACGCCCTCGGCGCCCTCGCGATGTGGGAGCCATGTGGTTGCCTGGAAATTGAAGTCGATGAAATCGAATGTCCGAAGAGCCCCGATGATCCTTTTGTGATCACCCTCAATGTCACCAATCTCTCCGGACAAACCGCGAGCATTGGGTGGATCCGCCCATGTCCCGAGGAAGATCTACCGTCCGGGGCCACCTCGGTTTCTCCGAATCCGGCCACGCTCTTTCCTCTCAACAATCCGGTTGCCCATGGAGATCAAACGACGATTTCCTTCGAGGTTCCTTTCGATCAACGGGGGCATACCATTTGCTTTAGCCTCACATTGTTTGACGAGAGTCTCAACGAATGCTGCACCGAGAAATTTTGCTTTGATCTACCGGATTGCGAGTGCGCCGAGATTACCGAGCAGAACGTGCAATCCGAGACACTGGCCAATGGTGACATCAAACACACCATCACCATCACAGTGGAAAATCTGACCCACCTCTCCGCCAACCCCTACCCGTTCTCCTACGCCACCGTGCCACCGCAACCAGGCTTTGTGGCCTTTGATGCCACCCCAACTCCCGACCCCATTCTTCCGGGGCAAACAGGCACCTTTACCTTTTGCTACCTCTGCCCGTTGCTCCAGCAACCCTGCCCCGATAAATTGATCACGCTCATTGCCTTCCACGACGGCTCCGTCGAGAACTGCTGCTCGATCGAAGCCTGCATCGAACTTCCGCCCGGTGATAAAGTGGCTGAACCGGACAGATGCCAAATCGTGAACCAGAACGTCGTGGCCTGTCCGGACCCAACCGGTCAAGGCTGGTTCGCCGACATCCGCGTGATCATCTGCAATAACTTCTGTGAGCCCCGGATTTACGAGTGGGAAGTGACGCCCGACAGCGGGAACATCACAAACATCGTCCCAAATTCGGGGGTCACCTCATCCATTCCGCCAGGGGAATGTGAAACGATCAGCTTCCGAATCTCTGCAGATCTGCAACCCGGACAGAATGGCACCTACACCATCACTTTCCAGCCGACTGACGGAGGACCCGCCATCACTTGCAGCGGGAATTTCACCCGACCCGAGGACCCGGTCAAAGTCATCGGAATTGGCGATGAACCTCAGCCAGGAGATCTGCAAAAAGGCCAGGTGGCAAGCCTCGTCTATCAAGTTGTCAATGACGGTAATCAGGAGGTCACCATTCCGCTTCTTTTCTCCAGTCAATTTGGAGCGTTCCTGATCGGACCTGCGGGAGAACAGCCGGATCGCTTCCAATACAGAACCTCGGCGACGGTGCCACCCGGAGGCAAAGTCGACGTCCCTTTGTCAATTCGCCTTCAGGATCCCAACCGTCTTGATCTCCCCCCTTTCGTGGAAGTCGATGTGTTCCGGCTCGACGACTCCGGCCCCTTTGGACACCTCCCGCAAGCGCGGGCCATTCAAATTCCACGGAGCACCGCCGCAAACGATCCGGCACCCGTTATTTGTGTGAATTGCTCAAATCTCGTTCCGGTTGAAGTCGGCGCGAACGCGCTCTTCCAGCTGGAAATTGAAATCAACGTCCCATCACTCAACCTTCAGGTTGAGAAAAGCGACGCTATCCCGAACTGGCAAACTGCCCAAATCAGGCTTACTCCAACCGGGGCCCCGGCTGACGCAGTGACACTCCCCCGAGGAAAGCATATTCTCTATATCGATCACCAGGGACTCAATCGTTGCTTCTTCCGGTTACGCTTCTGATCCGGCCGCATCCAAGATCACGCCATTTTTTGACCGCCTGGGTTACGTGTCTTTCCACGTTTCCCACGGTCTTCAAAGATCGCCAAAGCTCAACCCAAACTTTGCCAGGAACTTCCGCACGCGATCAGAGTCATTCGGATTTGCCTTCTTCTTGCGCGACTCTGAGAACAACTTACGCCCGGCCTCGCTAAGCGTCTTAGATTCCCTGCACACTTTCACCACGTGCGCCAACTGCACCCGATCAAAGGAATCGATTTCTCCCTCAATCAAATCACCCACCCCATCGTCTTGCCGTCCCCGATCCCAGGATTTCTCAAGTCGTACAACTTCCGCCTCCACCTGCGCCACCTGAATCCTCCCCCTCGGAGCCAGCGTCCCCATCCGCACCATGGCGGCATTCAAATCACGAAAGTTTCCCCGCCATTCGGTCGCCGGATCCTCCGCAAATTTCAGAAACCTCTCGCGAGCCTCCTTGTTAAAGCTCACCGCCTCTCCCTCTTTCTCCGCAAACCTTTCGAGTTCATAGTCGAGATTCGGCTCCAGATCTTCCCGCCTGTCCTTCAACCCCGGAAGTTCAAATGTCCAAAGATTGATTCGCGCCAGGAGATCCTCCCGAAAGCCTCCCTCCGCTGCCTCCATTCTCAGATCCCGGTTTGTTCCCGCGATCAATTGAAACTTGCTCTTTACCGGCGTGTCGCTTCCAACCGGAAGAAAAGTCCCTTCCTCCAAAGCCCGCAGCAGCATCGCCTGCTCGTCCATCCCCAGCTCACCAATTTCATCAAGAAATAAGATTCCTTTGTGGGCCTGACGCAACACCCCGGGTCGATCACTCGCCGCTCCGGTGAAAGCCCCCTTCTTATGCCCGAACAAGGTGCTCATTGCGGTATCCCCCCGCAAGGTCGCACAGTTGATCTCCACAAAATCCCCCTCCATCGAAGTACGAGAGTCTCTTAACTCATAGATTCTTCGTGCCAAATGTGACTTTCCCGCCCCCGTTGGTCCGGTCAGCAAGACCGGAGCAGTCGACCGCAAAGCGACAACCTCCAGCTCTTCGATCAGTCGATTGAACGCCGCGTTCTTCGTCGCAATCCCCGACCTTAGAAAATCCCGCGCTTCCACCTGCTCCTTCGCAAATCTCGTCGCAAGCCGGTCATACTTCGAAAGATCCAAATCGATGACCTCAACCACGCCCGCCCCCGGATGCTTCATTGCCTTCCGGCCTCGTGGCGGTCCCGTTTGGATCAACTTCCCTGGCAGGAACCGGGCCTCCACCATCAAGAAGAGACAAATCTGAGCCACGTGTGTTCCCGTGGTCATGTGAGCGAAATAATTTTCCCGCTCAGGATCAAAGGGGTACTCCCGGCACAAATCCGCCAACAGCTCATAAATCTCCTGAAAGTCCCATGGATCCCTCATCGTCACCACCCGGTCAACCACCTCGGTCTCAGGAGAAACCTGCCCGATATCCTCCTTCACCCGCTTCACCAGCGTCTTAAAATTCTTCTGCTGAATCAGCTCGATCCGATCCACCACGAAATCCTCCTGCTGACACAATGAAATAGTCGGTCGCCACTTTTCCCAGCGCCGATGATCAAAGCCCCGGTCCAAATTCGTGCCTAGAAAGCTAAAAATCACATTCCTTTTCTGATTCATTTGGATATTTTCTTATTTATTTGGATCTTATTATTTCTATTTAGACAATGCCACAGAATAAGGAGAAACTCTTAACACACTGATTTTCAGTATCTATTGCATTCGTTTGGACACTTGGCACATCCGATGCAACTAGATCTTCCAACAACTCAAACCAACTTATGGCAAATCGTTCTCTCTTCACCTCCTTCCTCGGAAAAAACGTCCCAAAGGCCAACACCGTGAACAACGCCGGAGGCCTCGCCTACGCTCTCTCCGCAGAGGCCGCTCTTGCCCAGTATGCCGCCACCGGTTGCATGAATGGAACCTACTACGCCTCGGCCGAAAATCAGCTTGATGACCTTCTTAAGCTCACTGCCCGGGTCAACGACCGTTTCATTGCGCGGACCGCGGTCTACTGCCGCGAGAAAGGATTCATGAAAGACGTTCCCGCGTTCCTTTGCGCCGTCCTCGCCAACCGTGACGTCGAATTACTCGCTGAAATCTTCCCCCGCGTCATCGACAACGGCAAGATGCTCCGAAACTTCGTTCAGATCCTCCGCTCCGGACTGACCGGGCGCAAGTCCCTCGGATCGGCTCCCAAGCGCCTCGTCCGACAGTGGCTCGACCGCGCGAGCGATCGACAACTCCTCTCCGCCTCGGTGGGTCAGTCCCCTTCGCTCGCCGACGTCGTCAAGATGGTTCACCCCAAGCCTGACAACGCGAAGCGCGAGGCCTTTTACGCCTGGTTGATCGGCAAGTCGTTTGATCTCGAAACCCTCCCCTCTCCCTTGCAAGAGTATGAAGCCTGGAAACTCACCAAGATTGGCCCCGTGCCCGACGTGCCTTTCCAAATGCTCACTGCTCTTGATCTTGGACGAAAGGAATGGACCGCGATCGCCCGCAATGCCCCCTGGCAGATGACCCGGATGAATCTCAATACCTTCGCCCGCCACGGCGTGTTCAGGGAAAAGGGACTCGACGAAATCATCGCGAAGCGGCTCACCGACCGCGCCCCCATCAAGCGCTCACGGGTGTTTCCCTACCAGCTCCTCGCCGCTTATCTCAACGCCGGTGCCGACGTCCCAAAACGGGTGACCAACGCCCTGCAGACTGCGCTCGAGATTGCCACGGAAAACATCCCCAAAGTGCCTGGTCGTGTCGTGATCTGCCCTGACGTTTCCGGCTCCATGCATCAGGCCGTCACCGGAAACCGAAAAGGGTCCACCAGTAAGGTTCGTTGTCTCGATGTCGCCGCCCTTATTGCGGCTGCCATCCTGCGAAAGAACCCCGAGGCCCTTGTCCTGCCCTTCATGAATGATGTCGTCAAAGTGAATCTCAACCCACACGACTCCATCATGACGAATGCGCAGAAACTCGCCAGCCTCCCCGCCGGTGGAACCAACTGCAGCGCTCCTCTCACCTGGTTGAACAAGCATCGTAGCAAGGCCGACTTCGTATTCTTTGTCTCCGACAACGAATCATGGATCGACTCCCCCAACTACGGTTGGTGCGGCGGCGGAAAGACTCAAACCATGAAAGAGTGGCAGCAGATCAAGCGACGTTCGCCCAAAGCCAAAATGGCGTGTTTGGACATCCAGCCCAACGCCTCATCCCAAGCCATCGAACGCGAGGACATCATGAATATCGGAGGCTTCTCCGACCAGGTGTTTGAGATCGTCTCACGCTTCACCAAAGGGGAACTCGATGACGACCACCTCGTCGGAGAAATCAAAAAGATCGAGCTCCGGACTCCTTCAACATCTCTAACCGCATAACCAAAACCGGGGCAGCGCCGGGCTGCCCCCACTCCAACATTAACCCATCTCTGGCGAATGCCCGGAAGACTACATTGATAAGCTATTGGTCGCTGGTTCGAATCCAGCCCCGCCCCGCGGGTAGCTCAGCCTGGTAGAGCAGTAGAAAACGTCTTCCAAATCCTTGTCGCCAACTCTTCATTCCAACTCCAACCACTCAACGACGAATGCCGTCTGAAACTACATTCCTAACAATGAACACCAACGTTTCAAACACCCCTTGTCGTCGTTCTCCAACCCAATCTTAATAACCTAAATCGGCGAATGCCGGAAAGACTACATGACACGCCAGAGGTCGCGGGTTCAAATCCCGCCTCTGCCATCCCGGATGAGCAAAGTGGAGCAGCCAGGCAGCTCGTTGGCCCCAATGTCTTTTCAAACCCTTGTCGCCGTCCTCTTCGAAAAACGAATCCTTTAAAAAGTGGCGAATGCCGCCTGAAACTACATTTACGATATGCGAGGTCGTCGGTTCGAGTCCGACCCGGGCAACCAAATATGGCCCGGTAGCTCAGTAGGTAGAGCACGAAACGTTTCAGCACTCCTTGTCACCACTTTTTTCCTTCGAAAAACAACCCGGAACCGAAAGCAAAAGCTTTCGGCTACCTAAAAAATCATGAACTCGAACATCCACATCACCGGTCCTTCCACCGCCTTCATCCCTGCTCACGACTCCAGGGGAAAGCCCATCACGGTGATCGGTAACGAAGCCATCCGGAAGACTTTTTGCGACACTACAGTGTCTCAGATTCAAAACTGCAAGTCCGCACCCGGTGTGACCGAGGTTGTCCTCAACCCCGATGCCCACCTCGGATACGGCGCTCCCATCGGATGCGTGATGGCTTCGCCCACCCACATCTACCCCGGCCCTGTCGGAGTCGACATCAAATGCTCGATGTCTCTCCTCCAGCTCGATGTCGATGATGACGACATCGCCGATCCCCGGATTCGACGTGAACTCATCAAGGCCATCTGTGACCGAACTCCCACCGGAGCCGGAAAGGGAACCCGTTCCGTGAAAAAAGGCCGCGAGATCGATGCCGAACTCGGCAAGAAGGCCGTGACCCAGGGCGCTTCAAAAGAAGTTTGTGAAGCCCTCGGAATCCCCGTCCACTGGGCGGAACGATGCGAGGACTCCGCGCACTTCGGACACGACGGATGCGTTTCTACTCTCGAAGAGCGTCTCGCCAAGATGCTCCGCGAGGGCTACGCTGATCGTTTCCTTTCGAAAGCCCAGCAGCTCGGATCTTATGGTGGCGGAAACCACTTCGGGGAGGCTGAAAAAGTCACCGTGAAGAAGAACCCCGCCGCCAAGCGCGCTGCCGAAGCCTTCGGTCTCAAGAACGGTAAGATCGCGTTCCTGTCGCACTGCGGATCGCGTGGACTCGGAAACGACCTGGCCCAGCGTCAGTTCAAATCCCTCGAGGCTCATTTCGAAAAGTGGGGAATCCCGTATCCCGCCGGAGACAAGAAGCTCGTTTACGCGCCTCTCGGAACTCCCCAGGGAAACGCCTACCTTGATGACATGGCCCTCGGTGCGAACTTCGCGACGGTGAATCACCTCCTCATCAACCAACTCGTTCTCGAGGCCTTTCAGGAGGTCCTCCCCGGGTGCAAAGGTGAGTTCGTGTATTTCATCAGCCACAACATCGCGCGAGAAGAGATTGTCGACGGCATCCCCCAGTGGGTGCACCGAAAAGGCGCAACCCGTGCCTTCCCCGGTGGACATCACGCCCTCAAGGAAACGCCGTTTTACAAAACCGGACACCCCATCCTCCTGCCCGGAAATCCCCGTGACGGTTCGGTCGTGATGGCGGCTCTACCCGGAGCAGAAAAATCCTGCTACTCCGTGAACCACGGCGCGGGACGAAGCCTCGGCCGAAAAGCCGCGGCCCGAACCCTCGACCAATCGTCCATCGACAAGGAATTCGATCACCACGACATCCTCTTCAACGGACGAAAGTATCCCATCGACGAAGCCCCCGACGCCTACAAGGATTTCGGACAGGTTCTCGCCAGCGTCGAAGAAGCCGAACTCGCCCATCAGGTTGCCCACCTTGCCGCCCGATTCGTGATCAAAGACTCTTCGGCACCCAATGATTAACCCCACGGACCAACGCTCTTTGAAGCGTGACTCCTTTTCAACCAACTATTCCAAATCCGGCAACACCCCGAATCCTGATCCCTTTCTTCGATCAGGATCCCGGGTTCTACTCCAAAACTTAGCTTCGATATTTCCCTCGGCACCTGCAATATACTCACCTTTTTGTTTAGGGTCATATCCCTGCCTCTCAAGAAGCACAGCCCAAAAATAGGAGCGCTCATAGTCACGCTCTGCAAAGGTGTAACGATTATACATTTTCCATGTGGATTCAACGTCACCTTCCAAGGCCTTCCGGGCAATCTCATCGTAATCCCTAAGATACTCAACTTCCTGCTTCTCCAAAAAATCAATGATCTCAGATTCTCTAGGCTCTCGCACAACGATCACCTCTTCGTTGGAATCATTTCTGAAAGCTAAAAGCCCAACTAACATCCCAGTCAGAAGCAAGGCTCCTGCACACAAAAAATATCTCATACTCCAATATCCTGATTGTTTTCAGATGAGTAATCAAGCTGACAACCCCTCTCTCTCCTCCCTAAATAGAACCCATCAGCAGGGTCAAAAACCCGCGCTCCATAATGCTCCTCTCCCTCACCAACCACGGCCCCAACGCCTCCGATCTCGGCTACCTTCTCCACAAACACCCCGCCAACGTGCACACCTCGACGCTGGCTTTCGGAGAAGCCACCGTCTTCTACCCGGACTCACCGGAAGAAGAATGCACCGCCGTCCTTCTCGTCGAAATCAACCCCATCGATCTCGTTCGCTCCAAAGGCGCGCGCCAGGCCAACTGGGCGCTCGGACAATACGTCAACGACCGCCCCTTCGTCGCCTCCTCTTTCCTCTCCACCGCGATCTCCCGTGTCTTTGGCACCGCCCTCAATGGCACCTGCCAAAAGCACCCGGAACTCGTTGACCAGGAGCTCGACCTCACCGCCCACCTTCCGGCCTTTCCCGCACCAGGCGGCCAGGCCCAGCTCGAACGCCTTTTCGCACCCCTCGGTTACAAAATCACCTGCCAAGCCACTCCGCTCGATCCCAACTTCCCCGACTGGGGTGAGAGCCACTATCACGATCTCACCCTTCGCAAAACCTGCACTCTCCAATCTCTCCTGCAGCACCTCTTTGTCCTCATCCCCGTCTTCGACCGACAAAAGCACTACTGGGTCGGCCAGGAGGAAATCGAAAAGCTTCTCAGCAAGGGCGAGGACTGGCTTCAAGATCACCCCGAACGCGATTGGATCGTGACCCGCTATCTCAAGTTCCAGCGCGGTCTCACCCGTCAAGCCCTCGCCCAACTCGCCCCGGAGACCGACGATTCCGAAGCCGAAGAAGAACCCGAAGTTGAAAAGAAAATATCCCTCCACTCCCTTCGCCTCGATCGCGTCACCGACATCGTCAAATCCCTCACTCCCGCTTCCGTCCTCGATCTCGGTTGCGGCGAGGGCAAGCTCCTTTACCGCCTTCTCAAAAATACCTCCATCCCCAAAATCACCGGAATGGACGTCGACTCCCGCTCTCTCGAAATCGCGCAGGAACGCCTCATCACCCGACCGCGCGGAAAGTACGACAAAAGACTTACTTTAATCCAAGGCTCCCTCATCTATCGTGACGCCCGCCTTGCCGGGCACGACATCGCCACGCTCGTCGAAGTCATCGAGCACCTCGACCCACCCCGGCTTGAGGCCCTCTCGCGGGTCGTTTTCGAATGCGCCCGCCCTTCCCACATCATCGTCACCACGCCCAATATCGAATACAACGTCCTCTTCGAAGGCATGAATCCCGGCCAGCTGCGCCACCGCGACCATCGCTTCGAATGGACCCGCGCCGAATTCGAAACCTGGGCTCACAAGGTCGCCAAGACCCACAACTACCAAGTCACCTTCGAACCCCTGGGCGAAGAACATCCCGATCACGGAGCTCCCAGTCAAATTGCCCACTTTTCGCGATGAAACTCTCCTTTCCCGAACTCTCGCTCATCCTTCTCATCGGCCCCTCCGGGTCCGGCAAGTCGACCTTTGCCCGGAAGCATTTCCTTCCCACCGAAATCGTCTCGTCCGATGTCTGCCGGGGCATTGTCTCGAACGACGAAAACGACCAAAGCGTTTCCGCCGAGGCCTTCGCTCTTCTCGATCACATCATCGAGACCCGACTCAAACTCGGGAAACTCACCGTGGTTGACGCCACCAACGTCGATCCCGCCCTCCGAAGAAACCTCATCCAAATCGCCCGCAAGCACCACTGCCTGCCGGCCGCCATCGTTTTCAAGATTTCCGCCGGAGTCTGTCACACTCACAACCAAGAGAGAAAAGACCGTGACTTCGGACCACACGTCGTACGACGCCAGCTCTCCATCATGAAGCGCGGCCTCAAGGGACTGAAGCGAGAAGGCTTTCGCAAAATCCACACCCTCAATTCGGTGGAAGAAATCGATGCCATCGAGGGAATCACCCGCGAGCCCCTCTGGAACAACAAGAAGCACATCGAAGGCCCCTTCGACATCATCGGTGATGTTCACGGCTGCTATCCCGAGCTTCTCACCCTCCTCGATCAGCTCGGCTACGAAGTCAAAGACAACGTGGCCCGCCATCCCGATCGCACTCTCGTTTTCGTCGGCGACCTCATCGACCGTGGACCCGATTCCCCAAGCGTCCTCCGTCTCGCCATGAAGTCCTGTGCCGCCGGAACCGCCTATTGCGTGCCGGGCAATCATGACGCGAAACTCCTCCGTCATCTCAATGGCAAGAAAGTAGGACTCACTCACGGACTCGACCTCACCGTTGAGCAGCTTGAAAAAGACCCCATCGACCACCGCGACCTTTGCGACTTCCTCCATGGACTCGTCTCCCACCTCGTCTTCGATGGTGGCAACCTCGTTGTGGCCCACGCCGGCATCAAAGAGGAAATGATCGGGCGTGGCTCAGGCGCGATTCGCGAAATGTGCCTCTATGGTGACACCACCGGCGAGAAGGACGAATACGGATTCCCCGTGCGTCTTGATTGGTCGGCTGATTACCGGGGCCGGGCTCTGGTTGTTTACGGTCACACCCCCGTCGGCGTTCCCCGCTGGCTCAACCGCACCGTCAACATCGATACTGGTTGCGTCTTCGGCGGAGAACTCACCGCACTCCGCTACCCGGAGAACGAAACCGTTTCAACCCCGGCACTCGAAACTTACCGCGAGTCTCCCAAACCTTTCAAAGCCGATCCCGACGGACTCTCACCCCAGCAACAACTCGACACCCTCCTCGAACTCTCAGATGTCACCGGCAGCAGAATCGTTGATACGCGCTACCTTCACAACCTGACCATTCGTGAGGAAAACGCCATCGCCGCACTTGAGGTCATGAGCCGCTTTGCCGTCGACCCACGATGGCTCATTTACCTTCCTCCCACCATGTCGCCTTGCGCCACCAGTCCGGAAGAAGGTTGGCTTGAGCGTCCGGAAGAAGCCTTCGCCTACTACCGTGACATCGGACAGTTCCGCCTCATCTGCGAAGAAAAGCACATGGGCTCGCGCGCCAACATCGTCATTGTCAAAGATCCGGAGACCGCCCGCACCCGCTTTGGAATCAACGACGGAACCACCGGTGTGATCTACTCGCGAACTGGTCGGCCTTTCTTCAAAGACCAAGCAATCTGCGACGCCATCCTTACCCGTCTTCGCAACGCACTTGATGACATCAACTTCTGGGAAGATCACCAAACCAAATGGGCCTGCCTGGATTGCGAAATCATGCCCTGGTCCGCGAAAGCCCGGGATCTCCTCACCGGGCAATATGCTCCTGTCGGAGCTGCCGGAGAACTTTACACTTCGGCTGCCATGGATCTTCTCGGGAAGAGCAGGCATCCCGAACTGACCGATCTCTCGAGCCGCATTGAGTCCCAACAGGAAAACGTCCGGCGCTTTCGAAAAGCCTATCGTCCTTACTGCTGGGACACCCCGGGACTTGATGACTATAAGATCGCACCTTTCCACCTCCTGGCCACCGAGAGTGCCGTCCACACGGATCAAGCCCACACCTGGCACATGGATTTCAATGACGCACTCACCAAGGTCGACCCGGCTCTTTTTCAATCCACCAAATCCAAGACGGTTGATCTCAACGATCCAACCACTGTGAATGACGCCATTCATTGGTGGAAAGAGCTCACCGCAAACGGCGGCGAAGGCATGGTTGTCAAACCGGAACACTTTCTCGTCAAAGCCGAACGCGGCCTCATTCAACCTGCCGTGAAGTGCCGTGGGAAAGAATACCTCCGCATCATTTATGGCCCCGATTACCTTGAAGCACATCACCTAAAGCGACTTAAACAACGCGGGCTCAGAAAAAAGCAGTCGCTTGCCATTCGCGAATTTGCGCTTGGACTGGAAGGGCTGCACCGCTTTGTGGAACGAGCCCCGCTCCGCAAAGTTCACGAATGCGTCTTCTCCGTCCTGGCCCTCGAATCAGAACCCATCGATCCACGCCTCTAAACTCAACCGTCATGCCACCAAACGATACCGACCCAAACGACTTTCTTGAGTTCGCAAGGAAGCTAAGCGAGCTGGATCCGGATAGCCCGGAATTCGACAAGCTCATGGAAGAAATGCCAGACCCGGAATCGTTCCAACTCCCGCCTGCTCCTCCAAAGATTTTTGACATCGCTGCAAATCCAAACATCTCATTCGATGATTTTGTTGCAACTGTCGAGGGCCAATTGGATCTTGAATTCGATGGCATCAACCTCACCCACCCTGCCGCCGCATCTGGTCATCGCGACCGGGTCCAATGGTTGGTTGAGCAAGGTCTGAGCCTCCACCTCGTCGACTCGAACGGTTACGGCACTGTCCTCAAGGCAGTTTATGCCCGGCAGAGGAACGGTGATGACCTTCTTGACTATCTCATAAGCCGGAATTGTGACCTGAATCAGACTTCCAGCTACAGTGAGTCTCCGCTAAGCGTCTTGATCTCTCGCGGTCGATACTCAATGGCACTCAAGTTAATCCGCAGCGGTGCGGACTCCGGCCTGGTCGGATTCACCCCACTTCACCAAGCCTCCGCTGCCGGGGACCTGAAACAAATTGAAGCGCTCACCAATCCCGAAAATTTGGAACTGCCCGATCGCTTCGGGCGCACTCCATGGCTCACCGCAATCGCCGCCGATCAGGTCGAGGCCGCGATTACCCTCTCCAAGATTGGAGCCAAGACTAACGTTTGCGGCAAGGGAGAGAGCAGTCCCCTTGAAGTTTGTGCGGTCACCGATGCCGACCGAACGGCGCGCCACCTCATCGAAAATCACATGACCAAAAGTGAGTTTCATCAACTCCTGGCGGACCAAAACAGCTACGGTAAAACCTTGCTGCACGGGGCAGTTGGGTGGAACTCACTGAAGATTGCCCGGCTTTTTCTTGAGAACGGAGCCTCTGTCGACACCAAATGCTTCGTCGGAATGAAGCCCGTCAACGAGGCCATCTCACTCCCCATGCTCCAGCTTCTCCACAGTTTCGGGTCAGACCTGGGCCATGTTGACGGTTGCGGAGAATGGCCTCTCAAATCAGCCGCCGAAGACGATGATCTTGGAGCAGTCGAATGGCTCCTCAAGCAAGGAGTTGAGGTCGATCAAACATCGACTGGTGAAACAGCCCTGCACACCGCTGTTCGCTGGGGCTCGATTCAACTTATCAGAACTTTGATCGACGCTGGAGCCGATGTGAATGCCCGGGATGTCGATTCGGATTCCGTTCTTTTCAATTGCAAAACCGTCGACTCCGCCAAACTCCTCATCGCGGCCGGAGCCGACCCAGCTCTCCGAAATCAAATTGGTGAAACTGCCGCCCAGTCATCCTATGTCGAACAAGAGGTGAGAGAATTTCTCAAAGGGGTCTGACCTCGATCTTCGGCCCAAACCAAAGACCAAGAATGCTCACACTCTCAGGACAAAACGGCGGAGGCCAAATCCTCCGTTCCTCGCTGACTCTCTCGATGATCACCGGCCAGCCATTCCGGCTAACAAAGATCCGGGGAGGCCGCTCCAAACCCGGGCTGGCCCGACAACATCTCACCTGCGTGAAAGCAGCCGCGGAAATTTCAAACGGGTCGGTCGACGGAGCTGAATTGGGATCGACTGAAATCATTTTCAATCCGGGAAAAGTGACCGGAGGAAACTATCACTTCGCCATTGGAACCGCTGGAAGTACGACACTTCTCGCACAAACCGTCCTGCCCGCCCTCTGGCAGGCCGGAAATGCGAGCTCCCTGACACTGGAAGGAGGGACGCACAACACCATGGCTCCTCCCCTTGATTTTATCACCCGGACATTTTTCCCGGTGCTAGAAAAGATGGGGGTGCAAATCGAAACCGAACTCCGGCGCTATGGCTTCGTGCCTGCCGGAGGCGGGGAGGTTTTTTTCCGGCTTTTTGGAGGACAAACACTCCAGCCTATTGAGCTTTTGGAGAGAGGAGAACTACTCGAGCAACGCATTCACTGTATCTGTGCCCACCTTCAGGGACCAGTCGCCGGAAAGGAAACCTCGGCCCTGCTAAGAGAGCTGGACTGGCCCGAAAACACTGTCTTCATCGACCACACCACGGATGCCGACTGCCAGGGCAACACGCTTTCGGCAGAGCTTGTTTTTGAGCACATCTCCGAACGGGTTACCTCATTTGGCGAACGGGGCAAAACCTCGCAGCGGGTTGCTCAAGAAACCGCCAAAATGATGCAAAATTATCTTGGTAGCGAAGCGGTAGTTGGCCGCCACCTTTCAGATCAACTTCTTCTCCCCATGGCACTCGCCGGCGGCGGAAAGATGCTCACCTCCGTGCCTTCAAACCACGTCAAAACCAACACCGAAGTCATCGAGAAATTTCTCCCGGTGAAGTTCGAAATCGAAGCCCAACAACGAGGGTGCCATTTCATCAGCGTCAAAAGCCGGTAGCGAAAAGCCGTCGTGTCATCGTGGTCAACCTACCGGAAATCCTCTTCGCCTTTTTCCAGCCTTCCGTTAGCGTTCCGACATGGCTGACATCCAAAACCTTCTCCAGGAAATCTCTCTCCTCTCCTCAACCTCCGCCACCTTGGGCTGGGATCAGGAAACCTACGCTCCCGCAAAGTCCGTGGCCCATCGAGCCAAGCAACTTGCCTACCTTCACGGTCGAATTCACAAGCTGCAAACATCCAATGCCTTCCGCGACGGACTCGCTTCGCTCGCTGGCCCCAACCAACGCGAACTCACCCACCGCTACGAACGCGCCACCAAAATCCCGCAAGAACTCGTCGAGCGCGACTCCGAAACCTCCTCCCTCGCCAAAGCGGCCTGGTCCGAAGCCCGCAAGAAAAACCAATTCCAAACCTTCGCCCCCCACCTCGCCAAGCTCCTCGAAATCGCCCGTGAAAAAGCCGATCACTGGGGCTACGAAGACGAACCCTACGACGCCCTTCTCTCCGAATACGAACGCGGCGCCAAGACCCGCGAAGTGGCCGCTCTCTTCGACTCCATTGATACCGAACTCGCCCAAATCGCCGCCGCTGCAGTCGAAAAATCCTCTTCCATCCCCGCCGACTTCCTCCACGGTCCCGCTCCCATCGAGGCCCAACAAACTCTCAATCGCGAAGTCGCAGAATCGCTTGGCTTCGACTTTACCCAAGGCCGTATCGATACCACCGCCCATCCCTTTTGCACCACCCTCGGGCCCGCCGATGTCCGTCTCACCACCCGCTACGAAGAGCACGACTTCGCTTCTTCCCTCTTCGGCGTGATGCACGAGACCGGCCACGGACTTTACGAACAAGGCCTCCCCGCGTCGGACTTTCATCTCCCCTCCGGCCACGCCGTCTCGCTCGGCATTCACGAATCACAATCCCGACTCTGGGAGAATCACGTCGGTCGCTCCCGCCCCTTCTGGGAAAAGTGGTATCCCCGCGCCCAGAGCCTTTTCCCCCACCTTCGCGAAATTTCGCTCGATGACTTCCTCCCAGCCGTCAACCGCTGCGCCTACTCCCCCATCCGTGTCGAGGCCGATGAAGCCACCTACGACCTCCACATTCTCCTTCGCTTTAAAATCGAGCGAGCCCTCCTCACCGGCGAACTCGAAGTCGCCGGGGTTCCTGCCACCTGGAATGACGAGTTCGAAAAGCTCTTTGGCTTCCGCCCTAAAACCGACTCGGAAGGCTGCCTCCAGGATATCCATTGGTCCATGGGCGGTCTCGGCTACTTCGCCACCTACTCGCTCGGAAACATCAACTCAGCCCAACTCTTCGAAGCCGCCATGAAAGATGACGCCGTCTCCTCCGCCTTCGCCAAAGGCGACTTCCTTCCCCTCCTCGGCTGGATGCAAAAAAACATCCATCAACACGGCTCCACCCTCTTCCCTCAGGATCTCATGGCACAAGCTACCGGGTCCAAAACCGATCCCCAGCCCTACCTCAAACACCTCCGCAGCCGCTTCACCCAATAGCTACGAAACTTGGACTTTCGTCCGAATCGTCCAACATTCGGAGTAAGGTTTCGATCAGGGCTTGTTTCAAAAACGATCGGAAAGATGGAGCGACTGCATTCACAAAACGCGGCAGCGGGTCTTTTGAAAAAAACCACAGTCATCATTGGATTGCGCCCCGAAAAGTCGGCGGTTTCCAAAACATCGAAATAGAAAACCAAGCAAGGCCTTCCAGAAAAACCACCTACTCGTATGGTCGCCACCGAAACGCAATGTGAATATGACAACGCCATTGGGATGGGTCTAAATCAATTCATGGAAACGGGGAACCACTCCCGATAAATTGAGTGAATCCTGGAATCGGGCGCAACCAGCCATCAATGGCATTGGGGGAAGTCGCCCTGAAACCATACCATGACGCCCTCTGGTGTGGATGACCACTAGACCATTTGCCAGAAGTGATTGCGGGTAAAGGCCGAGACTGTGGGAATTGACGAGCAACGCCGCAATCGGCTCCCACAGGCCGGAAGTCTCTGAGCCCTCCCGCGCAGCGGCTGATCCTCTCGACACAACGATCCCCGTTTTCACGTAAGGACTTTTGGCAGATGGTCTAGGGCTGAGCTCTCAAGGATCCCGGAAAATAAAAGCCCCTGGACTGCGCACTCAAAAAGAGAAACGCAGGGTCCAAGGGCGTATGAACGGGCAAAGTGACCAATCTACTCGGCCTTCTTGGCTGGCAGTTCCTTTATCTTGATGTTCTTGAAGCTGACAATGTCGCCATGTCCGCAGAAGGCGATGTGACCTTCACGACGCTTGGCTCCCTGGTGCTTCGGCTTGCTCTTGTTAATCTCATCAAGATTGGCCTCCATAATGACGGTGCCGTTGAGTTCCACTTTCACCTTGGGACCATCAATTGTCACGATCTCCTTGTTCCACTCACCCACAGGCTTGAGATGGCCCTTCTTGGCGGCAACCAGAGTATACAGTCCGCCGTGGAATTGGTAGTCCTTGAGATTGGCATACTTGGGGTGGGTGTTATCGAGGATCTGGATTTCCATGCCGCTGTAGGCGGCATCACCCTGGCCGGGATAATGGACGCCCAATCCATTGTTCGCTCCGGGAGTGAGCTTGAACTCAAACTGAAGAACATAGTTTGAGTACTGCTTGTCGGTTTTCAAAACACGGCACTTCTTCGTGGAAGTGATCGTGCCGTCCTTGACCTCATAGCCGGCTTGCTCGGTCTTGCCGGCCGCACCCCAGTTGGTGAAGTCCTTGCCGTTGAAAAGGTCGACGAATTCCCCCGCACAGGCGGAGCTAATGGTGGCGATTGCCAGTAGGATTGATTTCATGGTTTTTTCGAGTTTTGGGGTTTAGAGTTCTACGGTTTTACCAGTGCGGAAGCTTTCATCGGCCGCCGCGACAATCCGCATCGAGTTGATGGCATCATCCATGTGGTCGGTAAGATCCATGTCCTCCTGGATCGCTTTCAGGAAATACTCCTGCTCGCGGTGACAAAGACCATCATGGTCCGGTTCGTCCGCGGTGGTGATCCAATCGTCTTCCTTCACAAATTTGCCATTCTCATCCAGCTGACTGTGATGCAGCCGCAAAGCCTCGGTCTTACTGTGGGAATCAACATCCGCCGAAGCGCCCTCGCTTCCGGCATCCTTCGCACTGATCGTGACACAGCCCTTTGGTCCGACGACATCCTTCACGAAGAAGGCGGTCTCGCTCATCATGGGACCCCAGCCGGCCTCATACCAACCAACGCTGCCATCCTCAAAAGTCACCTGCAAGTGGCCGTAGTTGATCTTTCCTTCCGGAAGTTCGTCTGTCAGGCGGGCTCCGATTCCGCTGACACGGATGGGCTTGCTCCGCGTCATCTGGCACATCACATCCACGTAGTGCACACCGCAATCAACGATGGGAGAAATGGACGACATGAGGTTCTTGTGAGTCTTCCAATTGTCGCCACTGGACTGTTGGTTGAGGTTCATCCGCATCACAAGCGGCTTGCCGAGGGTGTGGGAAACCTCGATGAATTTAATCCAACTCGGGTGGTGACGGAGAATGTAACCGATGACCAACTTGCGTCCGGTCTCCCGGGCTTTGGCCACGATTTCCTCGGCCTCCGCGACCGTTTCGGCGAGAGGTTTCTCGATAAAGACATCAGCGCCAGCGTCCATGGCAGCCTTGGCATAATCGGCGTGGGTGTCCGGGTAGGTCGAGATGGACACAGCATCCGGTTTGGTGGCCTCGAGGGCTTCGTAATAGTCGCCGAACTCGGGATAGCTTGCGCCGAGATCTTCATTGAGCGCCCTGCGACTGCCCTCCGAACGGGTGACAATCCCGCAGATCTCGAATCCCTCGATCGCGTGATAGGCCCGCGCATGGGAAGTCCCCATGTGGCCGGCTCCGACACATAATACTTTAATCGTCTTGCTCATGATTTTGAAATTCTTGCTCTTGTTTCTTTGCGAGTTCCGGGTCAACCGCAGGTGGCCCCTTCTTTAAGACCACAATGCACTGAATAAACTTCACCATTCCGGCAATGGCACCCACCACGATGATAATCATGATGGTGACTGCGGCCCAATCGCCGGCGTGAAAGGCGGGGATCATCCCTCGGCAGGCTCGGTTACCGTGTTATCCTTGAAGAACAGCAGGAAGATTCCAAGCACCCCGGCAGCGAAGACAGCAGGGAACATCCACAGCTTCCTCCACTCCATCGCCTTCAACTGGGACATGCGGGCTTCACCCTTTTCCTTTTCCAGCAATTCGGCCTGCGCCACAAGCTCGTCGGTCTTGCTCTCTTCAATCTTTTCCTTCACCGCAGTGAGTTCCTTTTCTTTTGCGGCCACAACCTCCCCGTATTCAGCAACCGCCGCAGGCGAGGCACTTTTTTCGACAAAACCTGCCACTTGAGCACCGATCAACATACCAATTCCAAGCGTGAAAAGCACCAACAAGCCTTGGGCTTGCGCCCGGATATTGCCCGGAGCTTTTTTATCGGTGTAAATCTGGCCGGTTACGAAAAAGAAGTCGTAGCAAATTCCATGAATGACGACCCCGATGAGAATCATCCACACGATTTGATCGGGAGCTCCCAGGGCGAAGAGGAAGTAGCGACCCACCCACGCCAGCATGCCGATGGCAAGCATCCACTTGACCCCAAGTCGTGTGAAGAAAAACGGCATCACCAGCATGAAGAAAATCTCGGACATTTGCCCGTAGCTCATGGTCTGGCCAATTGGAAGTTCGGCCATCTCCACCACCCGGCTGGTAATTTGGTAGTAGAAAGCCAGCGGGATACAAATCAACATCGAGCTGAGCAGGAATACCAGATAGGACCGGTCCTTAAGCATGACCAGGGCATCGAGTCCAAGGACATCCTTGATGCCAGCCTTTCCGGTCGCCGTTGGAGGAGTTGAGGGCAGAGCAAAACTGAACAGACCGAGAATTACGGCAGCCCCCGCAGCGAGATAGAACATGTCCACCTGCTTGTCCCAAACGAGGAAGGAGAGACTCAGACCGGCAATAATCCACCCGATAGTTCCGAACACACGAATCAGCGGAAACTGTTTCTCGGCACTCTGGATATTCTTCATCGCGATCGTATTGGTCAAAGCGAGGGTCGGGTAGTAACAGAGCATATGGCCAAAAAAGGCCCAGTTGATGACAGCCGGACTCACTCCGGGCTTCATCATTCCCGCAGCTGAAAACATGATGACTCCTCCAAGAATGTGAAGGACGGCCAACACTTTCTGGGCCGAAAAGTAGCGATCAGCAATCATGCCGACGAAAAAGGGCGAGAGAATACCGGCGATCGGCCCCACCGAGTAGGTCCAGCTAAAATCCCCAGCGGTGAACCCTATTGTACCCAGGTAGTTGGGTGCCGTGACATACCATGCCCCCCAAATGAAAAACTGAAGGAACATCATGATCGACAGCTTGACTGTCGTGCTGGAAGTGGAATTGCTCATCGTCTTTTTAGTATGTTTCAATTGGTTGTTTAAGCCTCAACCCGCGATCGCTTGCGGTAGGAACTCGGAGTCATCTCGTACATGCGCCGGAAGGCACGGGTAAAACTGGTCAGGGAACCAAAGCCGGTCCGCTCGGCAATGACACCAAGATCAAGCTCGCCCTGCTCCAAAAGATAGGTGGCCCGCACGAGACGAACCGAACGCACGAAGTTGCCCAGCGACACTCCGGCTCCGTCGCGGAAGACCGCACGCAGGTAGCTCTCGGAAACCCCCATGGCTGTGGAAAGCGCCGGCATGGCGAGATCACCTTCCAGATTTTCCATGACGTGTTTCTTGATCTGCGCCACAAGGTCGGCATCCGGTTCGGCTTTATTCCGTGCGGGCTCGGCGGTTTCCATCGCTTCGAACACCTTGCCCAGCGCAATACTGGCCTTGAGGCCGTCTTCCTTTTGAAACTCGGCAAGAAATTCCACCAACAATCCCTTGGCCTGTTCACTCATCTTGCGTCCACCCGAACGCCACAGCTCGAGGATTTGCCGCGCCGGCCCCTCAAGATCAAAAGTGACATACAGCCAGGTGAACTTCTCGGGCAGGTCGATGTAGTAATGAATCTGGTGAGGAAAAAGCAGGTGAGCCTCACCCTCGTGAATTTGGCGGGTGTTGGTTTCCACCCCCATGCTTCCGTCACCTTCCAAAGATATGAGAAGAACGTAGCGCGAATGCTGGTCATAACGGCCTGCCTTGGCAGAAATCCCATCCCACCCGCTGGTCCGATGATCCTGCGCCATCCGACAAAATGAGACAATCTCACGCGGAAGAATCTCGCCGCCCCAATCCAAGCCGCTGAAGTAATCATCCGGTTGGGGAAGATTCCTGGCTGTTTCGATGAGCTGTGTTTTGTCGGACATCTTTCTATGATCCTGCCGCATCGTCATCGAGAAACCAGCCGACATTTCCATGTTTTTGCAAAAAACTCGCCGGCACGTCCGGTCCCACCTCACCAGAAATGGCGCGATGGACGATTTCTTTCTTCGATGCACCACGAGCCATCAAAACCACCCGCTTCGCCTCTAGAATCGTCGCGACTCCCATCGTAATGGCATGGGTCGGGACGTTTTCCTCGCCTCCAAAGCCCGGCGCGGCATCCACAATCGTCTTGCGCGCCAAGGTCACCCGGCGCGTCCGGCTCTCCGCCGAACTGCCTTTCTCGTTAAACCCAATGTGTCCTTCACCTCCAATGCCAAGAAGCTGCCAGTCAATCCCACCGGCCGCCTGAATCGCCGCCTCGTATTCAGCAGCTGCTTGATCAGGATTCTCCGCCACCGAAGGCGGCACGTTCACGTTTTCCGGCTTCACATCGACATGATCGAAAAGATTTTTCCACATCTCGCACCAGTAGCTTCGCTCATGGTCGCGACCCAACCCCTCATATTCATCCAAGTTAAAGCTGATCACATTTGCGAACGAAAGTCCCTCTTCCCGATGTCGACGGATCAATTCCGCGTAGAAAGGAAGCGGCGTGCTACCCGTTGCGAGCCCCAGAACTGCAGGCTTTCCTTCCCCGGCACGGCTTTTCAGCAGAGCCTCAACTTCATCAGCGAGAGCGCGACAAAGTTCATCAACTTCCCCCACCAGCGCCTCTTGCGAACCAATCTGAACTTTTTTCACGTAAATCGAAATAGCTTGTTGGAGCAATACGTAACCAGTTTCGACTATTGATCAAGCTTCTCTTTTTTCATAGCAAGATCAGCCGAAAGCAACGAGCTTCTTTCCGGAACCAAGAAAAACCTCTTTAACAACCATGGACAATAATCGACGAACCATCCTGAAAACCGGCACCGCGGCCTCACTTGCCGCCGCCGTCCCCAACATCCTGAAGGCACAAAACACGCCTGATCAGATCAAAATCGGCGTCATCGGCTGCGGTGGTCGCGGAAGCGGCGCCCTCGCCCAGGCCATGAATGCCGACCCAAATGTCATTCTTTGGGCCATCGGTGATGCTTTCGAAGGCGGAGTCCAAAACGCCGTTCGGGTCGGCACCCGCTACAACGAACGTATGCAGGCTCCCAAGGAACGCCAATTCATCGGCCTCGATGCTTACAAAGGAGTCATTGCTTCCGGTGTTGACGTCGTTCTTCTCTGCACCCCTCCGCACTTCCGTCCGCAGCACCTCCGTGCTGCTGTCGAAGCTGGCAAACACGCTTTCGTCGAGAAACCCATGGCCATCGACATGCCGGGCGTCAAATCCGTCATCGAATCCGCTCAAATGGCCAAGAAGAAGGGCACCGCGATCCAACACGGCTTCTGCTGGCGCTTCCACCCCGGCACCAAACAGGCTTACGAAAAAGTCCTCGCCGGTGAACTGGGTCGCGTCGTTTCCGTTTACGGAACCTACATGCTTAACCCGGTGGCCCCTCTCGCCAATGGCGTCAAGAAGCCTGATGGCATGGGCGACGTGGAATTCCAGATGCGCTACTGGCAGAACTTCGAGTGGCTCTGCGGAACTGCTCTGGTCGAGCAGTGCATCCACACCGTCGATAAAGTCGGCTGGGCCATGAACGACGTCGCTCCCATCGCGGCTGTCGCAAACGGCGGACGCTCCCATCGTCAGGACCAATCCAACCTCTTCGACCACTACGACGTCACTTATGAGTATCCAAATGGAGTCATGGCACACGTTGGCCAGCGCCAGATGAATAACACACACAGTGAGGTCAAGGACCGCGTCTTCTGCGAAAACGGGACCATGTATTCTCCCGGCCGCTGCTCCATCAAAGACGTCTCCGGCAAGACCACTTGGCGCGTTCGCCCCGAGAAGGGAGTCGAGGACAACATGTATCAGGTTTGCCACAACGAGTTCTTCGCCGCCCTCCGCGCCGGCAAGATCATCAACACCGGCGAATACATGGCCAAGTCAACTGCTCTCGGACTTCTCGGCCGCGAAGCCGCTCACACCGGCAAGCGCATCACCTGGGAAGATTACTGGAAGAGCGAGGAAGACCAGGCGCCGGACGACATCAAGTTCAGCGACTCCTTCCCCGTCGCCCCCGTCCCGCAGCCAGGCCGCGAACGCCCAAAGACCAAGCCTTCACGGGCTTAGGTCCCGCGCATTATCAAGTCTGACCTATTTCTCGGGTCTCAGAGAGGCGGTCGTTTTTACGGCCGCCTCTTTCTTTGCTGAAATCTCAACGACCTCTATTCAAACCCTTCGCCGACTACCCCGCCCCAAACAAACGAAAACACTGAAAACCAATTGCCGTTCCTTCACTTGGCCAACCTACTTTTGGAGCAGGCTTGGTAGATAAAACTGCAACAGTGGCCGAGACCATTTACCAGAAGTGATTGCGGAAAAAAGGCGGAGACTGTGGGAATTGAGGGCAAGGCGCGAGGAAGGTGCGTATGAACATACGCAACTGACGACCAACGCCGCAATCGGCTCCCACGGGCCGGAAGTCTGTCAGCCTTCCCGCGCAGCGGCTGATCCTCTCGACACCACAATCCCCGTTTTCACGTAAGGACTTTTGACAGATGGTCCATACCGGCGATAAACGTCCCATTTTTCCTGTTTCAAGAGGACCCGGCTGCGCCACATCTCGCCACAAAAAACCCGCTCCTGATTAATCCTCTGGAGCGGGTGGATCTGAAATGAATTTTGCTTGGAAACGATCGTTGCCTTTAGCGACGGCGGCGGAGTGCCAGTACCCCGCCCAGCAGCCCCAACAAAGCCGCCGAAGGCTCCGGAACAGGAGTGAAAGTTGCGAAGCTATTGGTAGCCACTTGTCCCGTGTTGGCGATCGAGTCCACAAGTGCACCTACTGAGCCCGATCCGTCATCTGCATAGAGATTGACCGTGAAGTTCCGGAGTCGGTCCTGGCAGCACCCGTCACCACGTTGCCAGACGCGAACGGTGCCCACGTCAAAAGAACCTCCCAGGTCAACCAGCGCTGTTGCCTCAACAGATGCAGTGACATTTCGGGATCATGTTCCAGCGCCGGTTCCGACAGCACCACTAATCAATGCCAAATCACCACCATGCTGCACGGTTCCTGAAGTCGTCGAGGCAGTTGCTCCGGCTACGCTCAGCGCAAGGTCATTTGCATTGTCGAGACCTGCAGCTGGAACCACCGATGTCAGAAAGGCTTCAACCTCGCCGATATGGAAAAATGCACCGGAACCGCCGGTTCCCCCAGCCCCGGGATCCGAAGTCACTTCGATGAATCTAATGGTCGCGGCTTGACTTAAACAGGCCATCGCGGTAAAGGAAGTCAGGATTGCGATGATTGGTCTCATGTCAGGTGGTTTTATTCTAATTGGGCTGAAGTGAGTGCCATAATTTCTCCGCAAGGAACAAAGAGGGAATTTTTCAGGCGAGATGGCAAGGATCCACTTGAGAAAAAGTTCATCCCGGGACTTCGTTCGTAGCGCAAACGGAATAGACAAGAGGATCTTTTGGGTTCGCAAGTATATCCCCGTCGCTTTCCGGTGGACTGCACTCACCTTCATGAAAGTTTCCACCTTGTTGCCATCTTGACTGTCTGGAGCAATTGGGGAGCAAACGATTCGATCAGGAAACTTCCCGGTCGGTTGAGGAAGGACGCTCAAATATAAATGAATTAAAAAGGAGAGACTTCTTGTATTAATCCATGCAAGACACGATGAACATAAAAAGTCCAACACCCACCTCCAATCCAGGAATTACACAGATCCTGAAAGCCTGTTGTCTTTCCGTCTTGCTCGCAAGCTTCGCCTCGTGTTCCGGAGGTTCCCCATCCTCATCAGCAACCTTTGATCCCAATCATTGGCACAAGGTCAGTGACAAGCCCCCGACCTATTACCCGAAAGGAGTCCCGGCCAATTACCCTGCCACCTCTGACAATGGAACGTGGATCTTGACGAAAGATTCAGCTCAAACGAGCTACTATGTTCCACGAAAGAAAGACGTCGACTCTCCAAGTCTTGTCGCCGAAGCCACCACCAGGGTGATCTCCTCCGACGACAGTAATAAGGTCGCAAAATCGGCCACTGGAGCCGTGAAGGGGGGAATCTATGGATTTTTCTATATGATGACGGAGGTTATGCGTGCTCAAGAGAGGAGTGGCGTTATCCCGCCGAACAGTGTCAGGGGGAACGCGATCAGGGATTACGAGACGTCCCGTTAGGACCGCTGGGATTTATCTGCCACGATTGGTTTATCCACCAGGCATACCGTAAGCATACATTTCCCGATCCCTGCATCTGTGATGGTTTCGGGCGTTTCACCTTTGATTGGGTCGGGGCAGATTTTGCGCTTTTCAAAGCGGGCGGGCTGTCATGCCTCCTGCTTTTCAATGGCCCTCACCTTCCGTAATCAGTCACCGTGCCTGGTCGCTTGCGTCCTCCCCACAAGTGCAGGGTATCTCTGTCAGGCCTGGCGCAAGGATTTCGATGAGCCAATTGTCTGGCGATTTTAATGAAGCCTCATGTGTCGGGATTCATTCTCTGGCCCGCTCCTTGACCGGCTCACCAAAACGACTGGCTTTCAATCTCCTGCGATGCAGAATTGTCAGCGGTTCCGGCAACTGTTAGCTTCCCGCCACATGAAGCTCCTTTTTCCCGCCCTTCTGGCGTCAACTTTCATCCTCTCCGCCAGCGGAGAACTCATGCCCACCTCCGCCGAGGTCTTCGGACAAAAATACGGTAGCCTCGATAATCGTGCCACGGGCGAATGGTGGAAACGACAAGGCCCGCAGAAGAAGCGCAAAAGCATGATCAACCTGGATGTCCCTCGCGACCAGGTCATCGGCTTTGCGGTTTACACGCTCGAAGGAAGCTCCCTCAAAATGACCGCCCAGCTTTTTCCGCTCAAGCCGGACGAAACCCAGGAGGTCCGCCTTGAAGTCAAGGAAGGCGACAGCTGGAAAGAGATCGCAAAACAAAAAATCGTCTATCCCGGCTGGTCCGCGCACTTCCGCATCAACGATTGGGATGGGACCAAGGATCACGCCTACCGGCTCCGCCACGCCGAAAAAGCGACGTTTGAAGGCAAGATCCGCCGCGAACCCACCGACAAGGAAACCATCGTCGTCGGCAACCTTTCCTGCAACTCCTCCCGCACCACCGGACCGCGCCCGCTCATCATCAAGAACCTCATCGCACAGGACCCCGACATTCTCTTCTTCGCAGGTGACCAAACCTATCACCACACCCAGCACACCTCCGGCTGGCTCGAGTTCGGGATGCAGTTCCGGGACGTCATGCGTGACCGCCCTACCATCACCATCCCTGATGACCACGACGTCGGCCAGGCCAACCTCTGGGGTGAGAACGGCATCAAAGCCACCAACGCCGCCGGCCCCAGCGGCGGATATTTCTACGCTCCGGAATACGTCAACATGGTTCAGCGCCAACAAACCTGGCACCTGCCCGACCCGGTCGACCCCAAGCCCATCGAGCGCGATATCAGCGTTTACTTCACCGACCTCACTTACGGCGGAATTTCCTTCGCCATTCTCGAAGATCGAAAATTCAAAACCGGCCCCGAAGGCACCATCCCAAAAATGGGACCCCGCCCCGACCACATCAACGATCCCAAGTATGATCGCAAAGCCGTCGACGTCAAAGGCCTCAAACTCCTCGGCGACCGACAGCTGAAATTCCTCAACGAGTGGTCACAGGATTGGACGGGAGCCGACCAAAAAGTCGTTCTCAGCCAGACCGCCTTCTGCGGAGCCGTCCACATTCACGGCGGGCCCACCAACCGCCTCCTCGCCGACCTCGATTCCAACGCCTGGCCCCAAACCGGTCGCAACAATGCCCTCCGCGAAATCCGCCGCGCAACCGCCACCCACCTCTGCGGCGACCAACACCTCGCGGTTTCCGTTCGCCATGGCATCGACTCCTTCGACGACGGACCCTATGCCTTTACCTCTCCCGCCCTCGTCAACACGATTTACGGTCGCTGGTGGCACCCTGCCGATGCCAAGGCCGGACCCAATCCTGTTCCAAATTCACCCCTTCCCTGGACCGGGAATTACCTCGACGGGCTTGGCAATAAAATCACCATGCTGGCCTACGCGAACCCCACCAACCGCAGCGACGAGAAGCAACGCGCCGACGGCTACGGCCTCGCCCGCTTCAACAAGAAAACCGGCCAAGTCACCTTCGAATGCTACAAGCGATTCACCGACGTCACCAAGGATAAGGATTCCCAGTTCCCCGGCTGGCCTCTCAGTTTCAACTTCAACGACAACGATGGTCGCAAAGCCACCGGACATCTTGAATACAATGTCGACCTCCAGCACCCCGTCGTCCAAGTCATCAATGAGAAGACCAAAGAGATCCTCTACACAAAACGGGTGAAGGATTCCAAAGGCAAACTCCCCGTTTATTCTGCCGATCCGCACACCATCAAGATTGGCAAAGACAAACCTGAGCGCGTGCTGAAAAGCGGTCTCAAAGTGGAGTAGCGCTTTGGTTCGTTTGACGGGCCCTTGGATTGGTAATCGCACCTTGGTCCAAAAACCAGGCGTCAGCTTAAACTACTAATTTTAAATGAAGTGACAATGAAAGACGTAGTTTTCAAAACACATAGTGTGGAGGACGATCTTGGATATTTGGAAAAAAAGAGAGACCCAAATCCACGGGGCATTATCCATGCCCCTCCCTGCAAGGATTGTCGCACAGAGCTCCTTAGCATGGCCACTAATCATCCCAATGTTTTTTTATATCGCCAGTTTGCTGAGGTTTACCGCAAGAAGGAATGGCCTGACATTTTGAGGGCTCAGTTCCACACCTTCGTTTCTCCAAAGATCAAAAGATGTTTCGAGAGCCTGCACGATGATTTTGAACTTAGCCCCACGGTCCTCTACGACGAAGATGGGGACGAACTTGAGTCTCCTGAGTATTCTCTGCTCACCCCCAAGAATTCGGCTGAAATAGTCCTTCCAGAAGTCGGCTATAATATCTGTAAAACTTGCCACGGCGTCAGCCACGATTGGGATGTAAAGCTCAGCGGCCCGCAACAATTCAAGGTGACTGGCCTTCCTGATGGTTGTCAGGGATTTCTAATTTCAGGGTCATACAAATTTAGCCAAATAGCACTCGCTGAAAATCTCACTGATCAGATAATCAATCAGTCGGCACAGCTAATAAAGGTTCAGTCGCCCATTTCGCTTGTCTAAACTGACGATAATATTTCTTCTCAAGCATAGTTCTGAGGAAACTCCTCTTCAGCCCTGTATTTTCATTGGTTTCACGTTCGCTATGCCTTGCTTATTGGATTGGTGCCAATGTCTCGCCATGCCGAGGGTCGCTTGTTTACCCTCGGAGTGAACCGCTAGGGCGGGGGCTCTCGGTGGCCACCGAGAGTCCCCGCGAGAGGTGTCAGACCGTATATGCCTGGTGAGACATTGGCACCAATCCAATAAGCAAGGCATAGTTTGAACATGGCATATTTTGCTGTGAAGCCCTTTGGCACGTCACGCTAGTTTTCTTGGATCACAACTCTCAGATACTGTTTCGAGCCATCGGTTGGGGTAG
>JAUIGV010000029.1 GCA_030432565.1 Verrucomicrobiia bacterium
CCTTCTTTACAATCGAGTGCATCCACACAGCAAATTAGGCTTCCAGAGTCCTGATCAATTTTCCATGAACTACCCGAGATCTGAAAGTAACATTCAAAGTGGTCCAGAAATGGTGACCCGATCAGCTTTGGCGTCGATATCGCTGGAGAAGAATGTGAACTCAATTCGGGGAGAAGTTTTTTGGACAAACGATGGCATCACATTGTCGCCAGCTGGGGAGCTTCGACCATTGATCTTTTTCTTGATGGCAAACTGGTGGGTCGCCACCACACCTCTTCTCAACCCATCGACGAAAAACTGACCGGACGCTTTGTTCGCTTTGGCAAACCGGGATCAGATCTGCGATTGGCAGGAATGGTCCCGTTTAAGGGCCGGCTCGATGAACTGGCGACGTGGAATCGCGCGCTCACCCACGCGGAAGTGCTTCATCAATACGAATCAGCCCGCAGGTAGAAGAAGACGTCTGAGGGATTGGCAGGCCCGGCCAACAAGTTCCGAGCTCTCAGATTTGCAGCCTCGCCTGTCCCGGCCGGCGGGCACCTCGACCTTTCCACTGAAAACAATCGTAACCTTCGTTGTCAACCGGCCCCGGCATTGAGATCGTCGCCACCGATCTCGTATCCTCAAAACCCCTTTCCTCACTTTCCCACTTGCTTCCCACTTCGCCACCCTCAAATCTCCGCCATGCGAATATTCCTTTTCCTAGTCTTTGCGCTTCCCCTTCCCGCGGCGGACAAGCCAAACATCCTCTTCATCCTTGCCGATGATCTCGGCATCAACGATCTCTCCTGCGAAGGCTCCACCTTCCAGGAGACGCCAAACATCGACGCCATCGCCAAGAGCGGCATGCGCTTCACCAATGGCTACTCGACCTGCCAGGTGTGCTCTCCTTCACGGGCCTCCATCATGAGCGGCCAATACCCCGCCCGCATCGGAATTACCGACTGGATCGGAGCAGCCACCGGAACGAACTGGAAACGCAACGACCGGATTCTTCCACCCGTGAACGGCGCCCAGCTCCCGGCAAAAATCACCACCGTCGCCGAGGCACTCAAGTCAGGTGGTTATCGTACTTTCTTCGCAGGGAAATGGCACCTCGGCGGCGAAGGCTCGGGCCCCGAGGACCACGGCTTCGAAGTCAACAAAGGCGGCTACCACTCCGGCTCCCCGCGCGGTGGATACTTCTCCCCCTTCAACAACCCCAAGCTCGACGACGGCCCCGCCGGCGAAGTCCTGCCCATCCGTCTGGCAAAGGAAACCAACAACTTTATCAGCCAACAAAAATCCAAGAAACCATTCTTCGCCTTCCTTTCCTTCTACTCGGTTCACGGCCCCATCCAAACTTCCCCTGATCTTTGGGAGAAGTATCGCAAAAAAGCGACCGCGGCCGGACTGGTCAAAGAGCGCTTCAAAAACGACCGCACCCTCCCCGTCCGCCAAGTCCAGGACTGCCCGATATATGGCGGCATGATGGAGTCCATGGATAACGCCGTCGGCCTTGTCATGAACAAGATCAAGGAACTCGGCCTCGCTGATAATACCATTGTCATTTTCACCTCCGACAATGGCGGCGTTTCCTCGGGCGATGCCTTCGCCACCTCCTGCCTCCCACTCCGCGGCGGGAAAGGGCGCCAATGGGAGGGCGGCATCCGCCAGCCCTACTACATCGTGGCCCCCGGCGTCACCAAACCCGGTTCAACTTCCAGCCAATTTGCCACCGGAACCGACTTCTATCCCACCCTCCTCGAACTTGCCGGACTCGAACAACTTCCGACCCACCACGTCGATGGCATCTCGCTTGTTCCCGCACTAAAAGGAGGCCACTCCGGGCGCGTTCTTTACTGGCACTACCCGCACTACGGAAATCAGGGGGGTGAACCCTCCGGCATCATTCGCGATGGCGACCACAAACTCATCCGCTATTACGAAGACGGTCATGAAGAACTCTACAACGTCAAAACTGATATTGGCGAAACCAAGGATCTGGCACCCGAAAATCCCGACCTTGTCAAAAAACTCTCGGCTGAACTCTCGGCTCACCTCACTGAAGTCGGTGCCAAAATCCCCAAGCCCGACCCTCGCTTTGATGCAGAGAAAAAGGAACAGCAGATCAAATCGCTTCATACCAGGAAAAAGGCCCAACTTGAAAAGCAGCACGCCAACTTCCTCCAACCCTACTACAAGCCCAACAATACCTGGTGGGGTGCGTTGCGAGCCAAAGACTAATCCCCCGCGATACTCCTCAATCTTCTTAGCATCATCCTCACCGTCCCAATCCTGCCTGTTCCCGGGTGGAAGCAGGTGCAGCCTGAACCGACTGCATGAGTGACCAATTTATTTTCACTTCAATCTTCTTCCCCCCAACAATCTTCATTCTGTTTTTTAACCTCTTGATCAAGCCGTGGCTCGCGCGCTTTTTCGCCAAAGACAGACTCGCATCTCAAGCTTACAAATTATTGTCACCCGGGCCACTCGTGCTGACCCCCGACCACCCCCTAGCTCAGGCCCCTGGGCCGAATTTTCATTCCCCAAAATCTGGTCGAACTTCATCAAGCAGGATATGACACAATGACAATCTTCTCACGTTCCAATCGAATACAGGGTCGCACCTTCGGAATTCCGCTCTAACCTCCCAACCGATGGTTCTCCCTTTCCAAAACACCTACGCACGCCTGCCCGGGAGCTTCTTTGAAAAAGCTCAGCCCACTCCCGTCGTTCAGCCCTCTCTTATTGTGCTGAATGATGAATTGGCTTTAACACTCGGAGTCGATCCGGAGTTTCTTCGCAGCAAAGAAGGTCTCGCAATCCTTGCGGGTAATGCCATTCCCGAAGGAGCCGAACCTCTCGCAATGGCCTACGCCGGCCACCAATTCGGCGGCTTCTCTCCGCAACTCGGTGACGGCCGCGCCATCCTGCTCGGCGAGATCGGCGGCAAGGACATTCAGCTCAAAGGGGCCGGACCGACGCCCTTTTCCCGCCGGGGCGATGGCCGCTCCGCTCTTGGTCCCGTCCTCCGCGAATATCTTGTCTCGGAAGCAATGCACGCGATGGGCATCCCCACCACCCGCGCCCTCGCCGCCGTTGCCAGCGGGGAGTTGGTCCTCCGCGAGGCTCCCGAAAAAGGAGGCATCTTCACCCGCGTCGCCAGTTCGCATCTCCGCATTGGCACCGCGCAGTTCTTTGCCGCACGCCGTGATCTTGAGAGCCTGAAGGCCTTGGTCGAATACGCCAATCGTCGCCACTATCCCGGGACTACCGGTGCCCTCGGACTTCTTCAAAAAGTCATCACCCGCCAAGCGGAACTCGTTGCGAAGTGGATGGGCGTGGGCTTCATCCACGGAGTCATGAACACCGACAACATGAGCCTCTCGGGCGAAACCATTGACTACGGTCCCTGCGCTTTCATGGACCACTTTGATCCCGCCCGGAAATTCAGCTACATCGATCAGCAGGGCCGCTACGCCTATCAAAACCAGCCCGGCATCGCCCAATGGAATCTCACCCGCCTCGCCGAAGCTCTTCTCCCGCTCATCGATAACGACGCAGAAAAAGCGGTCGAACTGGCCAAGGCTGAGCTCGAAAACTTCCCCGCACTTTTCAAGGCGGCCTACCACGAAGTCTTCTCGAAAAAGATTGGCCTCGTTCAGAACAAGGACGAGGAATTGATCCAATCCCTTCTCGATCTCATGGCGAAGGAGAAGGCCGACTTCACCCTCGTCTTCCGCTGTCTCGGCGAGGGGCGCGAGAGCTTCCTAGCGCAATTTCAAAACGACGCGAAAGCCCGGGAATGGCACGATCGTTGGCAGACCTCGGGCGAGCCGGACACCTCACTCATGCACACCATGAATCCGGCTTTCATCCCCCGAAATCACCGCATTGAAGAGGTCATCGAAGCTGCCAAACAGGACAACTTTTATCCCTTCCGGGAACTCCTTCGGGTCCTGCAACGACCTTACCTGAACCAACCCGAATTTTCGAAATACCAACGTCCGCCCGCTCCGGACGAGGTGGTCTGTGCCACCTTCTGCGGAACTTGAAAAAACCTCTCGATCAATTGACACAGACTCGAAAATGTCTGCTAGGTTCCGCCCGTGAATTTGGAAAAACAACGTCTTCAGGAAGACCATGACCGCATCGCCAATTGGAAGCGCTGGGGCCCGTATCTTTCGGAGCGCCAATGGGGAACGGTTCGTGAAGACTACTCGGCTGATGGTAATAGCTGGAACGCCTTCAGCCACGACGATGCCCGCCGCCGCGCCTACCGCTGGGGCGAGGACGGCTTGCAAGGATGGTGCGACCGGAAATGCCGCCTCTGTTTTTCGGTCGCCCTTTGGAACGGGAATGATCCGATTCTGAAGGAACGACTCTACGGCCTTACCGGGCATCAGGGCAATCACGGGGAAGACGTTAAGGAAGTCTACTTTTACAAGGACAGCACCCCAACCCACTCGTATACCAAGGCTCTCTACCGCTATCCTCAAAATGCCTATCCCTACAGCAATCTCTGGCAGGAAAACGAGAAACGCGGTCGGGACGAGAGCGAGTATGAGATCGAAGACACCGGGGTGTTTGAGGACAACCGATTCTTTGACGTCGTTCAGGAAGTTGCGAAGCGCAATGACAACGACCTTTTCTGGCGGATCACCGCGACCAACCACGGACCGGACAGCGCCCCCCTTCATATCCTCCCCACCGTTTGGTTTCGCAATACCTGGCGCAAGGGTACCGGCGAGGATGCCGGACTTGCGAAACCATCGATCAAACTGGAAGGAGATCACCTCAAAATCTGGCACGAAGAACTGGGTGACTTTGAGTTCCACGTCCAATCAGATGGCCTCGAAAACTGCTGGCTTTTCACCGAGAACGAAAGCGACAACCAAACGCTCTTTGGAACAGAGAACTTTGCCAGCCATCTCAAGGACGCCTTTCACAAACTAATCATCGACAAGAACATCGCCGCTGTTTCTCCGGATGAACAGGGCACAAAATCAGCCGCTCATTTTATCGCGCAGATTCCCGCCGGAGAATCCGTGACCGTTATTTGCCGCCTTAACGCCACCGGCTCCGGCATCTCCGGCCTCGAGGGTTCCGACGAAGTCTTCACAGACCGAATCGCCGAGGCTGATCAGTTCTATAACGATATCATCCCCGAGGAAACCACCACCGAGGAACAGAAGGTTTTTCGCGAGGGATACGCCGGGCTGCTTTGGACCAAACAATTCTACTACTACATCATCGATGACTGGCTCAAAGGCAGCAAGGATGCGCCGCGACCGGAGGACGCCCGAAAGTACGGCAGAAATAGTAACTGGGAACATCTGTATGCGCGCGACATTCTCTCCATGCCCGACAAGTGGGAATACCCCTGGTTCGCGGCGTGGGACACCGCCTTCCACATGATTCCTTTCGCCTCCATCGATCCGGACTTTGCGAAGCACCAGCTCCTGCTGTTTCTTCGCGAATGGTACATGCACCCTAATGGCCAGATTCCCGCTTACGAATGGAACTTCTCCGACGTCAACCCTCCCGTCCACGCCTGGGCCGTTTGGCGGGTCTACAAGATCGCCGATCCCAAAGGCAACCGCGATCTCGACTTCCTGGAGCGCGCCTTCCAGAAGCTTCTTCTCAACTTCACCTGGTGGGTCAATCGCAAGGACAACGAAGGCCGCCACGTCTTTGGTGGCGGCTTCCTTGGACTTGACAATATCGGCATCTTCGACCGCTCCCACGGACTCCCCGGAGGTGGGAAATTAAATCAGGCCGACGGCACCGCCTGGATGGCGTCTTTCTGCCTCACCATGCTCTCCATCGCCCTCGAGCTCGCCCAAAAACGTCCGGCCTATGAGGATATTGCCTCCAAGTTCCTCGAACACTACATCGAGATATGTGACGCCATCAACACCCTCGGTGGCAGCGGCCTCTGGGACGAAGAGGACAAGTTCTACTACGACCAACTCGTCGTTGACAGCGGTCATTCCATTCCGCTCAAAACCCGCTCGCTGGTGGGTCTCCTACCCATCATGGCCACGACCGTGCTCAAACAATCGCAGATCGATGCGCTCCCCGGGTTCAAGCGCCGCATGGAATGGTTCATGAAGAACCGAACCGACATCATGAAGTATGTCAAATTCCGGCACGTCGAAGGGGAAAAAAACCCCGGTCGCTGGCTCATCTCCATTCCGGATGAAAACAAGCTCCGCGCGACCCTCACCCGCATGCTTGACCGCAATGAATTTCTCTCTGATTTCGGCATCCGCTCCCTCAGCAAGGCCCATCGAAAAGCCCCCTTCACCTTCGAAACCCACGGGCAAACTTATAGCGTGGAATACACTCCGGGCGAATCCACCACCGAAATGTTTGGCGGTAATTCCAACTGGCGCGGGCCCATCTGGTTCCCCACCAACTTCGTCCTCATCGAAGCGTTGGAGCGCTACCACTACTTCTACGGGGATGATTTCACAATCGAGTATCCCACCGGTTCGGGAGAACAAATGACCCTTCGCGAAATCTCCATCGATCTCTGCGAACGCCTTATCAAACTCTTCATGCCCCGGCCTGATGGTTCGCGCTTCTTTGTCGGAGCCCATCACCCACATCGAGGCGATCCGCTCTGGGATGACCATCTCCTTTTTCACGAATACTTCCACGCCGAGACCGGCAAGGGATTGGGTGCCTCCCACCAAACCGGTTGGACTTCCCTCGTCGTCCGTCTCATTCGTGAACGTCATCAAAAACTCCTCCACTTTGACAACCGGGATTCGTGATTGGCCTTTAGAAAAGCCCGCCTTTCTTGTAAGGGACAGCTTGAACCAAATCGGACAGGATGCAGGCCTTCAAAAAAAGGAATGATATGACTGAACAAACCGCTTCGTTTTTACTCACCCCAAAGTGGCCCGTCGGCCTGCCCAATCATTGTGAGCACTGCGGCAACGGATACGACATCCGCTTTGCCCTCGAAATAGGCCCAGGACGCCTCGGTCGCTTCCTTCGTAAAATCGCGCCATGGATGACGGTGGTGATGCTGGGGCTTATGTTCGCAACCAAGCTTTCGTTCCTGGGAATGGGAGGGAATGGCGGCATGATGGCCTTTGCAGTGGCCCTCATTCTCCCATCCATCGTCCTCTGGATCATCGGTGGAATTCTCCCGACCAAGGCCCGCCTCTATTGCTTCAAATGCAATCGCGAGGATTACTTCCATCCGCCCGAATTCCTCGACAATCGAATTCCCAAGGTCTCGGAATAGCTGGACGACTGCCCGCAATTCAGAAAGGCTTTCTCCTCATGAAGAAGATTTTTCTCTCACTCCTGATTCTTCCCGGCGTTCTCCTGGCAGACGAAAAGCCAAACGTCATCTATATCCTCGCCGATGATCTTGGCCTCGGAGATCTCTCGATTTATGGACAGGCCAAATTCAAGACGCCCAATATTGATCGAATTGGCAAGGAAGGCCTGAAGTTCACCGCCCACTATTCCGGCAACACCGTTTGTAGTCCTTCCCGCGCCGTCCTCATGACCGGACAACAACCCGGTTCAGTCTATCTCCGCGCCAACGTCACCGAGAACGAAGTCGCTCCGCTTGACCCCAAGCTCACTGTTCTTCCCGAGGTCTTTAAAGCAGCCGGATACAACACCGGAGCGTACGGAAAATGGGGGCTTGGCCACACGCACGCTCCCGGCAACCCCAATCCTCTCACTCATGGCTTTGACGAATTCGTCGGTTGGAAGAGCCAAATGATTGCCCACACCTACTACCCGACCACCTACGTCCATAACGGAAAAGAGAAAGCGCTAAAAGACGGCACATACGTTCACGACCTCATCATGAACCACGCCATGCAGTTCATTGAGTCCAACGCCAAATCAAAAACTCCCTTCTTCTGCTACATTCCAACCGCCGTTCCCCACGCCGCGATGCACGCGCCCATGGAACTTCACGAAAAGTGGCGTAAAAAACTTCCGCAATTCGACAAGGTCATCGGCAAATACAAAATCCACCGTGGCGATGGCACCGAAATTGTTCCCGATGTCATTAATCCCATTGCCGGCTTTGCGGCCATGGTCGAAAATCTCGATAACCAAATCGGAGACATCCTCGCTCTCCTCGAGCACTATGGGATCGATGACAATACCCTCGTCATTTTCACTTCCGACAACGGAGCCCACCGTGAAGGCGGGCACGATCCCGACTTCTGGAATTCCACCGCCAACCTTCGCGGCATGAAACGTGACATGCATGAAGGTGGCATCCGCACTCCCATGCTCGCCCGCTGGCCCGCCGTCATCGAGCCCGGGCGGACCACCGGTCACATCAGCGCCTTCTGGGACATCCTCCCCACCATGGCCGAACTCACCGGCCAGCCCGTCCCGGCCCAGTCCGATGGCATCTCCTTCCTTCCCCTTCTCAGTGGAGAGAAGCAGAAAAAGCACGACTTCCTTTACTTCGAATTTGGCATTGGAGATTCACAATACATCCACTCCCAAGCCATCAGAAAGGACAATTGGAAAGCCTTCCGCCAAATCATCAAAGGCAAAAAAGGTCAGCCTTCGACAATGGGCCCTCTCGAAATCTACGACCTCGAAAAGGACCCCTTCGAGAAAAACAATCTCGCCAAAGAGAAACCCGAATTGGTCGAAGAAATGATGGGCCTCATCGAAAAAGCGCGCACTCCCCTCCCGGGTCAACCCACGGCGGGAGCGATGAATTAAAGGACGAGTCCTCTCAAACAAAAACCTCCCTACCGGCTGATCGCTCTCACCCGCACAAAGAACCGGTCACCGGGAAGGACTGTCGCCGTCCAAACCTCCGGTTCACGACCACTGAGTATGAAACCTTCCGAAGACCAGGTCTTAAGGTCGGCACTCCACTCAGGAACGACCATCACGTCGTCAGCCCCGGGAGCCAGTGGGATCGTCATCGTCAATTGTTCCAGGTCAAACGCCGGATCACCGGTCAAGGCATAGCTCAAAAGCCCACCACCTTCGTAAGGCACCACATCGCTTTCTCCGGGGTTCCCACCATCGGCAACACTGCTCCGCCAGCTCCTGGGATCGGCATGGTCCGGGACACCCGAGGGATCGATTAAGACGAGACTTCTTCCCGCCCCATCCGCCTGGACAGACCATGGAAAGCTGTCGTCGTAGTTTAATTCGCGCAGAGTCATTTCGTCCCCATAGGAAAGAGTCACCGACTCTCCGCCATTGCTTAGTCCACCCGAAAAATACTCCCCCGTCACCGGAAGAGCATTTCCGTAGACCGCCTCAAATGCGGCAACATTGCGCACCAACAAAACGTGTTCACCCGGGCCAAGGGCGCTGATTGTTCCTGCTGAAAAATCGAACTCAATACCATCCGTAAAGCGCAACGGCCCCAGTAGGAGTGTCTCATTGCCAACATTCATCAACTCAATAAATTCCAGCTCACCATCACCTTCCGGATGATACATGATTTCACTGATCACCAATCCCGCGAGGTAAGGAGCAAGGTCAGGATGCCCCGCAATGAACGAATGAGGTTCCGACCAATGACTCCACCTCCCACTGCTATCCTGATGACGAACACGGGCACGATAGCTGCTTCCGGACTTCAATACGCCGGGTGGCACAGCCTGGCTGCTGTCAAAAACACCTAACACTCCGCTCTCCCAAATGGCGTCCACTTCATAGGGTTGCTCCACCCCCGCCTCGTAATTTGGAGCAGCGGGATCCGAGACCTCGGCAATTCGCCAACTCATGGCGGAAAAGGTTCCGGCCCCGTTGGGATCAGCGAAGGCCGTGCTCGAAAAAGCCAAAGCATCGGTCGGATAGCCAACGGCTCCCGAATAGGTAATCACCGGAGTGGTCGGGATATTGTTGTCCGCAACTTCGTCCACGAGGTTGTCGTAGCCGTATCCGCCAGGTTGCATGAACTTCCTTATGTAGTCCATTTGCCCTTCGTGATCTGCTGAGATGAGAGTACGGGTATATGTCCGACCGGCTGGATCCGAACTTCCCGTAAGGACATTATAAGATCCCTTGAACTGGCCGGGTGTCCGGGGGTTGTAGTCCCAGGCAAAAAGGTCCATATCAGCGAGAGTGAGGGGCTGCCCGGTTGGATTGACGATCTCGACCAACTCGGACATGACGGTATCGACGGCCTTGGCATTAAAGAGAAGATCGAGCACCTCACGCTGTTGGTTTTCAGCCTCAAGTACATTTTGGGGATAGCGGGGGTCGATGCACAATCGGAAGCGATCCCACGTATAATACTTGGGGGTTAGTTGAAACATGGTGTCGCAATCCCACGGCATCATGGTCCACTTTCCTGTCTCGGGATTGTGATAATAATAACCTTGCCGACCATCCCGCTGATCATAGTGAGTCACGGCTTCGGCAACCGCCTTGTAACGCCCGTAGCTCGCGACGTCTGTATTCTCGTGCCACCATTCCTGGGTCTTGCCAGTCGTCATGGCACTGCGAATGGCACTGAAATCTCCCGGCCCTTTGGGCTCATCTGAGCCCTGGTTGTCCTGCTGAATTTCGGCGTCCAGTTTGTAGACATTCCCATCGGGCAATCCACGATCTTTGAGAAAGCGACCGCTTGGCACCTCGACACTGTGATAGAGTCCCCAAAGATCGCCCCGGTATTGATCATTACCGGATTGTTCAAGCGATTCATCGATTACTCGAAAGTGAAAATAACTCGTCCGGCTTGAAGGAACTCCCGCAAGGTCAAAGAGTCGATATGTGATGCATTCATCCACTCCGGCCATTCCTCGGTTCACGTAGGTCCAGGGTGCGGTGCCACCATTGACTTTCATGTTGCGCCAGGGCGAATCCACTTTTTTGCCAAAATTATCGCGCGCTTCAAATTCATGCCCCCGGTTGAAGCGAAAGTGCCACTTGTTCTTGCCGGTTCGATAGGTCGATCCTTCGCCCCGGATGTTGAATCTGATGTGATCGTAAACCCGGCCGTCATAGATCATCGTCCCCCAAAATCTCGTATTGCGAGAACCCGATGAATATTGGCAATTCGTGACATCCTGGGCCGTCGCGATCAGGTGATAGACCGGAACCGTCTCCAAAACCTGGCTGGAGAAGGTTTCCGCCGTCGTCACCCCTGGTCGTGCTGACGCCGTCCACGAAGGTACCCCATCGTAACAGAAGTAGGCAAAATTCGGCTGTGGATCATCAAATAAGGGAACGACAACCTCACTCCCGCCCCCGCTGGTCGCTCTGATCCGATATCGGATGAGACGACGGTGAGCCTGCTCCGAAGCGGGAATCATCGCGGTAAAACGATCGTCACCGGCCTCAGAATCCCCGTTCATACCATCATCTCTCATCACGAGGTCTTCCCATCCGTTTTCGTAACCGGCATCCGTCAACCTGACATAAGCTCCGGGTTCGACCACCTGATAGGAAAGCGTCACTCCGGCAACTCCCACAAGCCCTGTGACCTTTGCCGTGATCTCCACCTCTTGACTGGAAACCGGCTGCTCGGGGAAGTGTTTGACCTGCCGGATCTGCGGAGGAGGCAAAAGACTAAAGGTGGCATTGGGAGCGCCTGGACTGGGGTCTGCCAAATCAGAACCCGGAGGCGGAGTCTCCAACCCGGCATCAATCGATAAATCTCCGCTGCCTGGATTTGAATTGAACACTTGAATGGCAATCGTATTTGTTCCCGGCTGAAGATAGGAGCTCGTCCCCCCAATCACGGTTTCCTCCCAAGCCGCTTCATGACTCTGCGCGAACCCGGACGGTGGAGGAAAAGGAATCTCTCCACTCGCAAGCGAGAACCGCTCCACTTCCTGTCCGTTGATATACACGACACAACCATCATCAAAATATGCCCGTAGAAGAAGGGATGACGGAATCCCCGAGCCTGGAGCGATCGTAAATTGCCGTCGCAAAAACAAGCTAATATAGTTACCTTGCATTCCCGAGATCACCGTTGCGTCGTCACCGTCTCCATAGCCGATGGGAGTTTGCCCGGAGAGCCACTCTCCATCCACCGTTTCATCATACCCATTCTCAGTCCAGTTCTTCCCGGATCCATCATTCGCAGGCAGGCTGGTTCCAGGCCGATAACTCCAATCCGTGCTCCCGGCGGACAAAAAAGTGACCTCGGGACCATTGTAGCCGGATCTCGCGCTCCGCCACGAACCACCCAGATCGTTATCCAATTGAGGATTGATCAACTCCATCGAAGGGCCTTCTCCCTGCGCCGCCGTCGGCCACGGAAACCCCACCCCATAGTCCACTTTATCAACGGTGGCTCCCGTGGCATCACGCAAACGGATTTCCTCGCCGTCGTTGCTTAAACGTCCCGCCCAAGGTCCAAGGGCCGTAACGCCAAACTCGCTCTGCAAGACCGCGGGATCCTCGCCAACGACAAGATATCCTCCTGGCGACAACACCACACTCGGAAAGATAAATGCCACCCCCTCCGTCAATTCCCACCCCAAAAGATTTACCGATTTGCTTCCCTGATTGTAGAGTTCGACAAACTCCGCACGCGACGTTTGATCCTCGGGATCGAAGTGGATTTCGTTGATGACGATGGCATTGGAGGATCCCACAATGACCGGCTCACTGTTTTCATCAGTCGGGTCACTCCCCCCCGCAATCTCAATCCCATCACCGTGGGAATCGCCGTCGCTGTCCCCGGAATTGGGATCGCTCCCCGGCTGGGCGGAACCCGTAAAAGGCAAATCGGGATTCTCAATCCCATCGCTCAAACCATCTCCGTCGCTGTCAAAAAGATGCGGATTTGTGCCCGTCGCCACAGCACTCGTCCAGATTCCCGCGTTATTTTCCACGCCGTCCAACAAACCATCATCATCGCTATCGGAATTCCTGGGATCTGTTCCTGTATCACTCGGTCCGGCCCAAACTCCGCTGCCCGATTCCACGCCATCTTCCAAACCGTCATCATCCGAGTCTGGATCCTGTGGATCAGTTTCTGCCTGGAATTCCTCCAGATTTGACGACCCATCGGCATCAGCATCACCTTCCGCATCATCAAGATCCTTGTTCAATCCATTCGAATCCTCCCACTCATCCGGCATTCCATCTCCGTCGCCGTCGGGCAGCACTGCATTCATCGGGCCAATCGCAATCGCATCGGCAAAAACATAAGTCGTCCCCGACGCCGAGGCATCGTCGTTCAGAGTGACCGTCAAGTTTCCATCGCTCACCGTTGCCCGTCCCAACAAGGCAAAGTTGATCGATCTCCCACCGCCATCCTGTAACACCAAATCCCCCGGATTCCCCGCCCGCATATTCTTGATCACTGCCCCAACGCCGTCACTCACTTGAAAGGGAGCGTCGGTCGTTAAATTTCCCTGGGCTCCATTTCGCCACGAAGCATAAACATCAACCTCCCCATTCGCCAAACCGGTGAACTCCCACACCGCTTCGGTATTGCTTCCCCCTCCATTATCCCAACGGCGGTCGCCGTTCCAGGAGTCGGCCTGACCGGTATCCTGACCGGCAAAAGGTCCCGCGGTTTCCGTGTATCCAGGCGCACCATCGCTGTTGTCAATCACCAGGAATTGGTCTCCGCTTTCATCAACCACGGTCTCTTGAGCATTCGCAGACAAGCCGGCCGACAGGAAGAGAATCCCCGGAGAGATCAAAGAGAGGAAATACTTCATTGGAAGGGTTGGAAACGTTAACGAATCTCAACCCGGAAAAACACCTGCTTGCGGTCCGAGATCCCGGCTGACGAAAGAGTATAAGTCCGTGTTGTGCTATCCCCTTCGTCAGCCCCGGCACTATCGTCGAGATCACCGGACCAATCAATCATATCGTACGAAAACACCACCACATAGGTTGCATTCGGCTTCGAATTCCAGGTCAGGGTCACCGAATCGTCGGCCGGCGAATAATCCACCCCGGTGATTACGAGTCCACCCAAGGCACCCAGATTGTTGATGGGGCCAATCGCAATGGCATCGGCAAAAATGAAACTATTGAGATCACCCGGCCCCGTCACGCTGTCATCGACCGTGACTTCCAGCGTTCCGTCAGCGACGCCCGCCTCGCCAAGAAGAGCAAAATTCACGTCACTCGCCCCGTCATTCAGCACAATCCCCGGAAAGGCCTCCGCTCCCAGTGCCTGATCCAATTCAACCACCGGACCATCATCACTGATGGTATATTTTGCGGTGCTGACGTTGGCTTGCGGGAAATTTTTCCAGGAGGCATAAACTGAATAAGTCCCGCTCGCGAGTTCGTTAAAACTCCACGTCGCAGTCGTCTGATCGCCATCGTTTCCCCACCGCCTATCGCCTCCCCACGAATCATTCATCACGTTTGTGGTGTCCTGTCCTGCGAACAAAATCCCCCCCTCCGAATAGCCAAAACCTCCTTCATCCACCATCCCGTCGCCATCGGTATCGATGCCATTATCAATGATCAAATAGACATTTCCCTCTCCATCCATTACTTGCTGAAAGTTGGCCACGTTCGGATCGGTCGCGTTTGCCAATTCCGCCGCATCATTGATCCCATCACCATCAGAGTCCGCCTGATTCGGGTCGGTCCCGGTGTCGTTGGCATCCACAAAGACTCCCGTGCCGGTCTCAACTCCGTCCTTTAAGGTATCATCATCACTATCATCGTCATTGGGGTCCGTCCCCCGATCCTTAACCTCGGCACCATCTTTTAAACCATCATCGTCACTGTCATCGTTGGTGGGATCGGTTCCGGCCTCAAATTCCTCCAAATTGCTCAGATCGTCCATATCGCCATCTTCATCCGCATCTCCGGCATCGTTCTTATCAAGTCCAAACTCATCCTCAAAATCATCCGGCATGCCATCTCCGTCAAAGTCAAGAATCACAATCGGCCCCAGCGCAACCGCATCCGCGAAAATAAAGGAATTGGCAATAGCTCCGGTCACACTGTCATCGACCGTGAGCGCAAATTCCCCGTCCGAAATCGTCACCTGCCCCAGCGAAGCAAAGTTAATATCTCCCGCGCCGTCATTGAGTACGATCCCCGGCAAAGCGGAGGCCCCTCCGCTCTGATCAAGATCCACCTCAACGAACCCGTCGGTCCCGGTGTAGTGCGCCGTGCTCACATTCCCCTGGGGGTCGTTTCGCCATGACGCATAAATGTCATAGATCCCATCAGGAACACCGGAAAAAGACCACACCGCCGTCGTTGCCGTCCCGTCATTTCCCCAGCGGCGATCGCCGTTCCATGAATCGGCCTGCCCCGCATCACCACCACCAAAGGCACCCGGCTCTGAAAAATTCTCGTTTGCCGAACCATCACTACTGGCATCGATGACGAGATAATTATCCCCGCCTGCATCTTCTACCTGCAGGATTTCTGCGGAAACCAAGGCTCCAAAACAAAAAAACGATGCCAATAGAATAAGTGGGCTCTTCATTATGCAGGGTTTATCAGATTCGGTTCTGATCAGAAAGTTGAAAAGAAATCAGGACATCGAAACCGTCACCTCTCACTCGCTTTTCAAAGCATTTAACCTATCCCTCAAATCCGCATTCTTCCTCGCTTCCGGCAAAGCCAAGGCTCTCTCTAAAACCGTCATTGCTTCCTGCTCCTCGCCATTGGCCTGCAGGCATTGCACCAAGGTGGACAATACCCCGGCATTGCCAAAATTACCTGCCTCCGCCGCCCGCCGGGCAAATTTCAAGGCCTCTGTCTGATCCTCCAAAATTAGATTTTCCGACAACACCCGCGCCAGCCCATGCAGCGCCATGACCCGGTTTGGATCCAGGCTCAAGGCCTTCTGAAAATACTCCCTCGCTTCATGGGCCCGTCCCGCGTCCAGGCACCGGATGCCGGCGTTCGAGAGCACTCCCGGAAAAAGTGGCTGTGGCTCCATGAACCGGGCGTAGCGAGTCACCAAATCTCTTCCCTCCTCAAAAAATCCTCTCTGAAACAAACGATCTGCGAAGTTGAGCATCACAAAGTTCTTCGGCGCAAAGTGCCAGCGCCCCTCAAATGGCAGGGTCCCCTTTCGCCGCTCCTCAAAAGGCAAAGCCAATCGCTCCATCTCCGAGATTGCCTGCTCCGGCAAAACCTTCCCCTTGTAGATCGCCACCAAACGCCAATTTTGATCAATCAAGAAGCTGGTCGGAACCGGCAAAGGTCGCTGGGCCACCAGCAATTCATCATTCGTCAATTGCAGAAACCTCACCAGGGACTCTGTGGCGTTTCCGGAGAAAAATGGGAACCTCATCCCATTCAGTCTTCTCGCCGCCTCTCTCGAGGCCTTCTTTCCTCCTTCCAGACCATCGACATTCAGCACGATGACGCCCAGCCCCGCTGCCTCAAACTGGCGCCTGGCATCGGCAAGCTCACTCAACTCCTCCAGACACGCCTCACATTCAGCCGACCACAAATTCACCAAAAGCCCACGCCTCTTCCCAAGAGGTTGATCAAACAACTCCACCGACTCGCCCGCATTCGACTCGTATTTGAGAAGTGGCAAAGGCAGGGGAATCCCCAGAACGATCCCGTTCGTCCGACCGGATTCCGGCAAATCCTCCGGTATCACCGACACCGGTTCCACTCCCGGATTGGAGAATGACACCGCTCTTCCTTCCCCCTCCTTGAGGCGATACGCCTCTCCGGATTTCAAACCCGAAAATTCCTCCTCATCCCCGCCCGGCCAACGCACCGTGACCGATTTCACCTCATTTTCCCCGAAACCAAAATGCAGCCACTTGCTCGACTGCGACAGATACCCTTCGCCCGCTCTCAAGGTCTTCGTCACTGGTTTCCCGCTCATCGCCATCACGGTGACCCTGGCCCCGATGGCATCGCGATTGCACTTCGTTCCCTCGAGCAGCAGCCGTAGGGACCTCCCCGGCCACTTTGCTTCATTCCGAAAAAAGCGCACCTGGGGTCCCGACCGGTTCGACATCCACAAATCCAAATCCCCATCCTGATCCCAATCGCAAAACGCCACCCCCGTTCCATCCTCCGGCAAACTCAATCCGCTCACTTCCGAGATATCCGCAAAGCGACGCCCACCACCGGTATTCAAAAATCCACAATGTCGCTCCCGGCCGCTAAAACTCCGTCCCTGCCGCAGCAAGGTCACCAACTCGTCGTCGCTCGATCCCGGCAACTGTGCAAAACCCGCCCCAAACGTTCCCCTTATCCCTTCCTGCGACCCGACCGATCGCCAGTAAAAGCTTCACAAATCACCGGTATCCGGCGCGGTGACATAGCCATTCGCAACCACCACATCCTCCCACCCATCGTTATTCAAATCTCCAAAAACCGAACTCCAGGCCCATCGCGCCGTCTCCACCCCGCGCACCGCACCCACCTCTTGAAAAGTCCCGTTGCCCAAATTCTCAAACATCGAATTCCCCTTCACAAACCGCCGGTAAAGCCCCTTCTCTTCATCGGCCAACCAAGGCCGGAATTTCTCCTGCGTGAAAATCCGCCCGCCCGCCGAACTGAACATATTCCCCACATACAAATCCATATCACCATCCCGATCATAATCAGCCCAACTCGCCGACATCCCCGGCCCCGCGTCCACCACCCCCGCAGCCGAAGCTACCTCCACAAACTGTCCCCCTTCATTTCGATAGAGGCAATTATGCCCGTAATCATTCGCGACATAGAGATCCTGATCACCATCGTTGTCGTAATCCTCCCACGCCGCGGCCAGACTATGCCGCCTATTCTTCGCATCCAGTCCCACCTCTCTGGTAACGTCCCGAAAGGCCCAGCCCTTCCCCTCCGCCTGACCACTTGAAAAAAGCACGTTGGCCCCACCATCGTTCGAGTTGTGCAAAACCCCGCTTCCCCGCACCTCGCCACGCCTCGCCCCCGCCCTCGCATAATCAAAACAAAGATAAAGATCCAGATCCGAGTCCCCATCGAAATCCACTGCAGTCAGGGACTCGACGTCCTCATCCGCCGTCTTAAGGACCGCCCTCCTGACAAACTTGGCTCCTCCGGTATTCTCCAGGATCAAGAGCCCTGAATTTGTCGCCAAGGCCAAATCACCATCTCCGTCGTTGTCCAAATCCACAATCAAGGACGCCGAGGTGAAATCCAGCCAATCCGCACCCGATTCCGTAGACACATCCCGCGCCGTCCCATCCGCCTCATGCAAGAACAAGCGGTTCGGCAAACCCGATGGCTGGGGCACATACAGGTCATCCCTTCCGTCACCATTCACATCTCCCACCGCCACTCCCGAACGCTGGCCCAAAAACGACCCGTGAAAAATTTCGACCCGCTGCAACCATTCATCCAGCCCAAACCGTAACTGTTTACGCCAGGAATCGTTTCCTCCCAGAACTTCCTCCTCCCGATTCACAAACCAGGGACCTTCTCCTCCCCTCCACACCACTTCTTCAAAATCCTCGACCACCAGCGACTTCAAATAGAGCTCCCCATCCCGCCGCGCCCAATCACACCGCCACTCCGCCCGCTGCTGAACCCTGCCACTCCCGGTGATATTCCCCGATGATTCAAACCGAATTCTTGTGACCAATACTCCGCTCTTCTCCTCAACCCGGAAAACCTTGAACAACTCATATTCGGGCTGTCCCTCCTCGTAAACCGCAAGCAAGGATTCCACCGACTTTGAAAAGCCATCCATCCCCACCTTTAACATTTCCCCCGATTTCCCCCTCGAGACAGTTACTCCGTCTTCCTCATATTTGACCTTCAGCTCCGTCGGACGCAACGGAGCCATCTCGAAGCCTTCCAAAAGTCGCTTCCCACTCTCCAGGTGCACCAACCCTTTGATTGCCGACTTCACCTCCTCGGCAGTCTGCTCGCTCTCCCACTCGACTCCCGGGGCCGTCTCGATCACAGGCTGCCCTACCACCGACACCAGCACATTCGCGCCATCCCGCATTTCCCTCGTAGAATCATCGCCTTCGTTTTCTCCAGACACCGCTCCTTCCTTCTCCCCACACCCGCAGCATAGAATCCCCGACAATCCTGCCAAGCCTAGCCATCTTCCCCTTTTCATCTGCTTTAAATACAAAAAAAGAGGCAGCTTAAGCCACCCCTGAATTCAGATTCAATGAACCGGTTACCGTCTACCGGCGGCGGCGCAAGAGAGGAAGCAAACCCAAGCCCAAGAGGGCAATCCCGCTTGGTTCGGGAACAACGGACTGAATCGCCACCGCATCCGCAAAAATAAAGGTATTAACCGCTATCCCGGTGATGCCATCATTGACGCTCAAGGAAAAATCGCCATCGGCAACCGCCACCTGGCCAAGACTGACAAAGTTCACATCACGGATGCCGTCGTTCAAAACAACTCCGGGAAAAGCAGCAGCTCCCGGGGCCTGATCAATGGTGCGCAACCCAAAACCGTCCGTTCCGATATACCGAGCGTTGCTAACATTAGCTTGAGCTCCATTTCTCCATGAAGCGTAGACTTCATAAACTCCGTTATCCAATCCTCCGAAAAGCCAAGTCGCTTCAGTCGATGCTCCATCATTTCCCCACCGACGGTCACCTCCCCAGGAATCAGGCTGAGCCGTGTCCTGTCCGCCAAACGCTCCCGGCTCTGAATAGCTGGCGTCAGAAGCTCCCGCGAGCAGGTTGTTCGAGACTAAAAAATCACCGCCGGGACCGGCCACCGTGATGACCGCCGCTGTCGCTGAAAAAGGCAGCGCGACTGCCGCGAGAAAGAAGATTGACCCAAGTTTCATTGGAGAGTTCTATCGCCACGGATTCCGGCGACAAGAAAAAAGGACCCCAAAATCACGCAGGGCGATCAAGTTGGAAAGAGGATGGATTCACGGCAGGCGCAGCTCAAAAGGGCTAAACGACGTTTTTTTTGGTAATGATTTCGCGTATCAGTCTTTGATCCTTACAACACTGCCTGTTGGTTTTCCCTGGCTTGATCACCGCGAAGAAGTGTCGGGGATTAAACCCTTTTGATTTGGCTCGAAAAATGGGCTTACACCCAACTCCGGTTCCGCGCCCATCAAACCGAATCAAATTCTTTCCAACCCAAAGCAAAATACAGACAGCCCAGCCAAGCTGTGAGTGTCATGAATCTTAAACTCAAATCTCATCACGCTTCAACTCGACGAGTCTCCCCTGGCAAAATTTCGCGAGGAAGTCGTAATCCTCGTCTCCCTTCGAAACTAGGATCGACACTTCCCACTCCGCCTCATGGGAATCCAACTTGATATCAAGAATGTAGAGTTCCCAGGGCTTTTCCGGAACGCCGCCATTCTTCATGGCAACGAGCGCAGCCCTCAGGCCCTCGGTCCACTGCCGCCAGGTATCGACGATCTCGATCAAGGAAGACCTCTGCATGATCGTCGGTTCATGCGTTCCCTCACCTCGCAAAAAAAGCGGTTCTTCCACCTCCGTCAGATCGAGAATCGACAGCCAGCTGTCCCGGAACTTTGTCAGTTCGCCAAAATCCGGATCGAGGCATTCCTCAATCACTTTGGTCCCTCTCTTGAATCTAAAGTTCATCACCAGCAATCCCACCATCGGAATAGCCACGATTCCCGCGTAGAACGAATCCACAAGCGTCCACCCCAGCCAGCGAAACACGGCAGAGCCGACCAGAATACCGGGAATGAGAATGACCACCCAATCGAGGATCTCACCGATCCGCCCCTCGGTTTTTTTCCATCGCGAAGTCGCCATTGCTCGCGAGCTTTCATCAGCCAACCAAAACCTCAAGCCCCAAACCTGTCCGCACTTGGAATACAAAAATCGCCTCATCTGATTGCTTCCGCCAGCCTCACATGATGAGATGGTGTGAAGTCATGAGATCACTCCCATCATTCACCACTCTCCTCGGCGGCATCCTTTGCTGCCTCCTCGCACTCTGGCTCAATCTTCCGGCCGATGACTCCGTGCCGGTTGAAGCACCGCTTGAAGCAGGCGCTCACGTGCAAGATGTCACTCCACCCTTCGATTCCCTTCTCATAAACGGCGGCTTCACCGAGCGACGTCGTGGCAAAATGAACCCAGGTGATCTCAAAGCCCGCTGTTTTGTCCTCCGCCGCGGAGACACCCGCATCGCCATCGCCGTTGTCGATAGCTGCATGATCCCCCGTGATGTCTGTGACAAAGCCAAGCAACTCGCTTCCAAAGCCACCGGCATTCCCGTTGAAAACATCCTTATCACCGCCACCCACACTCACAGTGCACCCAGCACAATGGACTACTGCCTCGGCACCATGGCTGATCCCGCTTACACCGAGTTCCTCCCTCCAAAAATCGCCGAAGGCATCACCCAGGCTTTCCAAAAACTCGAACCCGCCCGCATAGGATGGCAACAAGTCGCAGCCACCGGATACACCCACTGCCGACGCTTCATCACCCGCCCCGACCAAATCCTCACCGACCCCTTCGGCGAAAAATCCGTCCGCGCCATGATGCACCCGGGTTATCAGAATCCCAACTACATCGGCCCCTCGGGCCCGGTCGATGACGAGCTCTCTCTCCTCTCCATCCAAACCCTCGATGGCAAACCCCTCGGTGTCCTCGCCAACTTCTCAATGCACTACCACAGCGGGGGCGGCCCGGCCGACTACTTCGGACTCTACTCCGATCGCCTCGCCGAACAACTCACCGTCGATGGGCACACCCCGGTCTGTGCCATGACCCAGGGCACCAGCGGCGATCTCTACCGCGTCGATTATCGTGGAGAAAAGAAACCCGATGACATCTCACGCTACACCAACGATCTCGTTCGCATGTCACAAGAGGCCTTGAAAAGAACAACCTATCTCAATGCCCCCCAAGTTGGGATGACCGAGGACATCCTCACTCTCAAACGGCGCCTCCCCGATCAAAAACGGCTCGCCTGGGCCGATCAACTCCTTGAAACAATAAAAGGTCGTCGTCCCAAAAACAGACCCGAAGTTTACGCCGAGCAAGCCCGCTATCTCGACGCCAACCCCACTGAAAAAGTCGTCCTCCAATCCCTCCGCATCGGCGACCTCGCGATCACCGCGACTCCGAACGAAGTCTACTCCATTACCGGCCTCAAGCTCAAAGCCCGTAGCCCCTTTCACTCCACCTTCAACATCGAACTCGCCAACGGTGCCGCCGGATACATCCCGCCTCCCGAGCAACACGCTCTCGGCGGATACACCACCTGGCCCGCCCGCACCGCCGGACTCGAAATCGAAGCCGAACCAAAAATCGTCGATACCATTCTCAAACAACTCGAGTCCCTCTCCGGCCAACCCCGCCGCCAAGTCACCACCCGTCAGAGCACTTATGCCAAAACCATTCTTGCGGACAAGCCCCTCGCTTACTGGCAGTGTGAAGAGTTCGACGGCAACACCATCACCGACTTCTCCGGACACAACCGCCACGGCATGATCGATGGACAAGTCGCCTATCATCTTCCGGGACCCGAGCAAAAATCACTCGAGGGAATAGCACACAACGCCTCCCTTCAACTCGTCGGTGGAACAGTCTCGGCCACTGTTCCAAACGCGCGAAGCCTCACCTTTTGGTTCTGGAATGGCATGATTACTGCCGCTCGCGACAACACCGGCGACCTCGTTCAAAACAACAACCTTCGCCTCAGGATCGGTGGAAAAGGAGATGGCAAGTCCGAAGGCCACCTCATCCTCCAATCCCCGAATCAAACCTTCACCGGAACGTCTCTCATCAAACGACATCATTGGCATCACCTCACCGCTTCCACCGATGGTGAAACCATCTCGATCTTCCTCGATGGCCAAGCCGAAATCACCGCCCCTCTTCCCGGCCTTCCTTCGAATCACTGGCACTTCGGAGGCACCCTCCCCATCGAAGGACGCATCGATGAAGTCGCGTGGTTCGCCACTTCCCTCACTCAAAGAGACGCCGCCCGCTTCTTCACTCTCGCCAGCACCCGGGACTCCAAGCCTCTCTCCCCGGCCGGTTCCCTCAAAGCCATTCACGTCCCCGATGGATACGAAGTCCAACTCGTGGCCGCCGAACCCCTCGTCCAGGATCCCGTCGCCATCGACTGGGCTCCGGACGGTCGTCTCTGGGTCGCTGAAATGGCCGACTACCCCTCCGGCATCAACGGAAAACCCGGTGGACGGGTTCGTCTCCTCAGCGACACCGACAACGATGGCGTCTTCGACCAATCCTCTCTCTTCCTCGAAGGCCTCAACTTCCCCGCCGGTATCATGAGCTGGAAAAAAGGCGCCCTCATCGCCGCTGCTCCCGACATTATCTATGCCGAAGACACCAATGGTGACGGCAAAGCCGACCTCCGGAAAATCCTCTTCACCGGCTTCAAGCAAGGCAACCAACAACTGCGCGTCAACGGCCTGAGCTGGGGTCTCGACAATCACGTTCACGGAGCCAATGGCAGCCATCATTCCGGCTACGCCGCCGGAACCAAAATCACTTCACCGGTTTCAAACCAAACCTTCAATCTCGGCAGCTTTGATTTCCGAATGCAACCCGACCAAGGAATCCTCGAACCACTTTCCGGACCCTCGCAATTCGGTCGAACCCGCGACGATTGGGGCAACTGGTTCGGCGTCCAAAACAGCTTTCCCCTCTGGCACTACGTTCTCGAACAACGCTACCTCGCCCGCAATCCCGACTTCGCAGCGCCCGACCCGCGACGCCAGCTCTTCCCGCGAAACCCGCCCGTCTTCCAAGCCACCCCTTCGCAAAAGCGCTTCCACAGTTTCAACAACTCCGGACGTTTCACCAGCGCCTGCTCGCCCATGATCTATCGGGACGACCTCCTTTTCCAGGACGATCAAATTCACGCCTTCACCTGCGAACCCTTTCACAACCTCGTTCAGCACATGATTCTCAAACGTGACGGTTGCACCTTTACCGCCGAACGAGCGAGGGGTAAACTCGACTTCTTCGCCTCAGAAGATCGCTGGTCGCGTCCGGTCATGGCACGCACCGGACCCGACGGAGCCCTGTGGGTCGTCGACATGTATCGCTACATGATCGAACACCCCGACTGGCTTCCCAAGGAAGGCCAGTCCGAAATGCAAGAACACGAAAGAAAAGGCTCCGCCCACGGCCGCATCTACCGCGTCTTTCCCAAGAACAAGAAGCCCGCCGCCTTCCCTCGCCTCGACAAGGCCAGCCCAACCCAACTCGTCGCCCATCTCGCTCATTCCAATGGCGTCGTCCGCGACCTCGCCCACCGTCTCCTTGTCGAAAAGAAGGCCGTCTTCGTCACTGACCTCCTCATCAAAGTCGCAATGACTCTCCCCGATCCCAAAGCCCGCCTTCATGCCCTATGCGTCCTCGATGGCATCGATCGCCTCACTCCGAACCTCCTCTCTTCCGCCCTCTCCGACGCTCATCCCCAAATCAGAAGACACGCCCTCCGCCTCGCCGAGTCACGCTGGCAAGAAGACCCCAAACTCCTTACCGCTGCTCTCAAGCTCAGCGACGATCCCGAACCCGCCGTCCGCCTCCAGGCCGCTTGCTCGCTTGGCGTTTCAAGTTCCCCTGACGCCGGAAAAGCCCTCGCTCGAATCGCCGTAAAAGATCACGCCTCTCCTTTCGTTCGTGCCGCCGTCTTTGCATCGGCCCACCTCCACTTCGATCACCTCGCCAGCGCCGCTCTCGAGAATGGCATCCTCATCGACGAACTCATCAAACTGGGCGGGAAACAAAAATCACTCAACGCCCTCATCACCCGCCTCGCCACTCCGGGAAAGAACGGCTTCACCGCTGATCAATTCAAAGCTCTTGGCACCTGGCTCGATCACAATCCAAAAGCCATCTCAAAACTCAACCAAGCCATCACCGCCGCCCGCCAAATCGCTGCTGACAAAACCTCTCCCATCCCTCTCCGCGTCGCCACCATTTCTCTCCTCGGCAGACAAACTTCGGACCAAGCCCTTCTCTCAAGCCTGCTCACCAAGAATTCCCCCTCCTCTCTCAAGCTCGCCTCCATTGATGCCCTCGCCCGCATAGCTCCCTCGAACCTCCCCGAAACTCTTCTTCAAAACTGGCCCACTCATTCAACGGACGAACGCACCCGCATCATCGACGTCCTCTTTCGTCGATCAGCTTGGACGAAAGCCACCCTGACTGCCCTTCAAAACAAAACCATCTCTCCCACCGACCTCGACGCCTCCCGCCGCCAACTCCTCCTCACCCATTCCGATCCCGCCATCCGCGAACAAAGCTCTCAGCTCCTCCAATCTTCTTCCAAAAAACTCACCTCATTCCTCCCCGCTCTCAAACTCAAGGGCGACAAAACTGCAGGCCGCAAAACCTTCGACCAACTCTGCGCCGTCTGTCACCTCCCGGCAAAAGGCCTCCCCGCAAACGGCCCCGACCTCCGTTCCATCAGCGACCGTAGCAAGGAAGGACTCTTCACCTCTATCCTCGACCCGAATCAGTCCATCGATCCCACCTACGAAAGCCACCTCGTCACCCTCCCCGACGGCTCCACCCTCTTCGGACGCATCCTCTCCCAAAACCAAACCCACCTCACCCTTCGTCAACTTGATGGCTCCGACCGCCAACTCTCTCGCAAGACCCTCAAGTCGCTCCAAAAAACCGGACGCTCCCTCATGCCCGAAGGACTCGAATCAGCCATGAGTCGGCAAGACCTCGCCAACCTCATCAGCTTCCTGCAAGGCTTTGGGAATGAAAGGAAATGACTCCCGGTGTTCAATCAACAGGGTTCTCAAAAAAGCCGCGCTCTTTCATCCAATCCCACGCTTCATTACGTTGGCCACTGGGCTTCAGAAGCCAACGATCCGTGTGGGGATGAATGTTCGTTTGCGTGGGGTAGATTCCGAAAATAGCGCGAGTGTCGACATCCAGAAAAGTGACATGCTCTGCGTCTGGAACAACCTTACGGACATCGCTCGTCCCTCCGTTCTGACAGATTAATACCGGCTTACCATTGAGTCTCTTCAAACGCTTCGCGGCTTCTTTGCGATAGTCTGCAAGCGGGGCACCCCACTTGGTTCCCCGCCATTCCCTGACTCCGTCGTAGTGATCATGAGTCACGAAACCCGACCAAAGAGCCGCAATCTCATCATCGTGTAATCCGATGTAATTGACCGCAATCGCTCCACGCGAAAAACCACAGAGAATCACCCGGTTGGGATCAATGCCATAATCGGCAATGATTTGCGGAACGACCTTCTTGGCATAGGCCACGGTAGCTGCTTCATCACCCCACCAGTTGGGCTGATTGCCCTGACCCCCGGCATCCACAAATGGAAGGTTCAACCAGACCGCCTCACCGGCACTCAATCCATACCCCAAAACCGAATCCTCAACCCGCCCACTGGACCCAAGCGAGGGAGCTCGATTCCCGGAGTATTCCACGATCAGCGGATACTTGGTTCCAGTCTCCTTCCAATTGGAAGGAAGATAAAGGGTATGGTGAACCTTCGTCCCGGAGTAATCAGGAGCAGTGACCGAGACCCGCTTCCCCGGAGCGGGATCTCCCTTGGTTACCTTTGGTGCGCGGAGAGTTTGATGACGCCTGACCTGATCAGGAAAATCTTTCTCATATTGCTTCAAAAGCGCAGGCGCATCATTGGTCATCACATAGATGGCTCCCCGAACAACCTTCTCCTCACCCGGTTCCAGCCCACCGATTCGGAAGTCCGAATGCAAGCAACGAATCACTCCCTGAAAAAGCTCCTGATAGGGATCCCAGGCCGTCGCCATCAACCATTTCTCGTCAGCTGAAAGGCAACCGATCAATCCATTCGAGGGCCGATCCGATGACAGTGGACGAGGATTCACATCCGTCTTTGGCACATGACAGGGGCACCAAACCTGGCCAGGCACATAGCGCGCTTTCGTCGCCCAATTGGCAGTCGGCATGAAAGTTTGTTTGCCATCGAGAAACACAAACGAATTCTTTAGGTAAGCATACTTGTCTTCATCATCCTGGGTTCCGGTAAACTCTCCCACCCTAATGCAAGGCTGTCCCCAATGAGCCTCGGATTTTTTATCAGTGGGATTCTTCGCAGTGAGGTGAAACAAGATCTTCTCACCCTCTACCGTGATCAGGTGATCAACAATCACGCCATCGGCCAATTCACACCTCAGTTTGATCTCACTATCCGTAGCAGAAAGAAGCTTTGTTTTATGCCCGATGACAGTTTCGTTCCAATCCCGGTCAGTTGATCCCGGACGACAGTAAGCCTCGAGATACCAAATCTCGAGCGGCCCCTCCGGAATTCGGTCATCCTTGATTGTCAGTAAGTTCTCCTTCCAGCCAATCGTCAGCTTTCCAGAAAGAACTCCGCAGAGAAAAAGAAGTAAGAGAGAGACCAATCGCATCGACGCGAGTTTACCGACCCGCCCTCACAAAGCGAAGGCTTTTACTTCCTCAACTCTTCATAGCGGGCTTCCAAAGACTTGATCTTCTCAATCAAGGCCTTCCCCTCATCACCGGAATCGGCCACGAGACGATATTGTAACGCCTCCACCTTCTTCCGCTGCGCCACCGAAGCAGCTTGCAGATCCTGAATCTCCTTCAGCTTAAAGCCATCGCGCGTCAACGCGCCATCGGCATCGCGCTTCGCCCGCTGGGCTGCCTTGATTGCCCCGGCGTCCTTCGCCTTCAAGGCCGCTTGATACGCAGCCTTGGCCTCGTCACGAGCCCTCCGCTGAGCCGCAAGCCCAGGGTGCTCTTCGATTCCCTTACCGACAGCACTGATCGCTTGATACGATTTCTTCTGCTCGGTCTTCAACTCGTCGTTACCTGCTTTGCGAATTTCGGAAATCCGCTTTCGGTAGTCTTTCTTAAGCACACCCAACTCCTTAAAAACATCCGCACGTTCATCGGCAAAAAGTGAAAGCGGAACCACAGCACAAGAAACCAACAAGAAGGCTAAAATCATCTTCATTTGAGTTCAGGGTAGTCCTCTCCATGAAGTGAGAAAGCATAAAAACTCCCCAGGCCAAACACCGAAAAGACGATCACTCCAGAATGGCAAAGTTCGGTTGAAGTCGTAAATCCACGATTCAAGTTCTCAAATCCACGAGACTGTTCGCTGGACGCATCCAGCGAAATCAGGGACCCTGAACGCTGGAATATGAGAACGATATCTTCAATCCTCTGCGCTCTCTCCTTTTCGGGAGCGCTCACGACTGCCACCGCAGAGAGCTTCTACCAAAATCCCAATGGTCTCTTTTCAACCCGGCCCAGCGAAAAGAAATCACTCCAAACCATCGATCGTTTTGGCCCCGTCGGAATCGGCATCGAACTCATTCAGCCCGCCTTCACAATGCGCATCAAGAATGTCGAGGAAGGTTCACCTGCCGCCGAAACAGGACTCTTAAAGAAAGGACAGATCATCGAAAGCATCAACGGGCAGAAGCTCGCCGACATTGATCCGCGGATCCAACTCGGCCAGATCCTTGCCGCCGCCGAGGCCTCCGACGGACTCATCCAATTTGTCGTCAAAGGAGAAAGCAAACCGGTCACGGTAGAAATCCCCGTCCTTGGAGCCTATAGCAAAACCTGGCCCCTTGATTGTCCCAAGTCAGACAAGATCGTGCGCCAGGTCGCCGACTATCTTTCCAGGCCCGAATCCACCGAAGGTCTCGGCGGCATCGGAATGCTCTTCCTCCTTTCAACCGGGGACGACAAGGACCTCGAAGTCGTCCGCGAGTGGGCCCGAAACGTCAAACCCCATTCCTATCCCTGGTATATCGGTTACGGTGGAATTCCTCTCACCGAGTGCTACCTCCGCACCGGCGATCCCAAAATTCTCGAGAATATTCAGGACTGGGTCGACAACGCGGCCCGCACCCAACACAACGACGCCTGGGCCGGACGCGGCTCCGCTCTCACCAGCTACGGCAGCGGCCACCTCAATGCCTCCGGCACGTGCGTGGTGACCTTTCTCCTCCTTGCCAGGGAATGCGGAGCCGATGTTCCCGACCACACCTTCGACGGAGCCCTGAGACACTTTTACCGCTACGTCGGACGTGGAAATAACCCCTACGGCGACGACCGGCCCGAAGTGGGCTTTGTCGATAATGGCAAGAACGGCAAGCTCGCCTTCGCGATGGCTGCCGCCGCCGCCATGGCAGGTGAGGATTCCCTCTATGCAAAGGGACGCGACCTTTGTGCCATGCAGAGTTTTTACACCACCACTTTCATGCTCCACGGCCACACGGGCGGTGGCATTGGCGAAATCTGGCGCAGCGCTGCGATGGGATTGCTTTACGACAAGAAGCCTGCGCAATACCGCGACTTCATGGACAAGCGAAAGTGGCACTATGATCTCTCTCGCCGCTACGATGGCTCGTTTGGCATCATTGGTGGAGGCGGATACGACAAGGAACAGTGGGGAGTCGCTTACCCTCTCACCTACACCATGCCCCGCAAAACCCTCCGCATTACCGGAGCTCCTCCCACGAAGTTTTCGAAACGCTACGAACTCCCGAAACAACCCTGGGGAACGGAAGCTGACAATGCTTTCCTTTCCCACGAAGCGGTCCCGGGCAAAGACGGCAAAAAGCAGGACCTCTCCGGCGAAACCCTTGCTCGTGATTCCAGTATGCCATTCCTACGGCGCTTCCATGGCGAGGAGCAACCCGGCGATGATGATATCCGCCGCTACATTCATCATCCCGACTACTGCATTCGCTTCGTCGCCGCTATGAAGACCGTCGGCGTCAACAGCGGCTATATCGGCTGGCGCAAGCCCGGCGGCAAGGTGCGTTCGGAACTTGTGATGGAATTCCTCCAACACGATGATCCCCGTGTCCGGCAAATCATGTTCAAAGCCATCGCCCAAACCGGCGGGGTCAGCGATGAGATTTTCGAACTCGCCGTCAAGGCAATCAAAGATGACAGGGAATCCTGGTCGATTAAAGACGTCGCTTTGCAAATCATCGGAAAGGGAACGGCCGAACAAATCATTCCCCTCGTCGACACTCTTCTCCCCTACCTCAAGCACGAAGAAGCGTGGCTTCGCAATGCCGCCCTCACCGCACTCACTCCGGTAGCCGGTCACGAAGCGTGTTTCGACAGGGTCCTCCCAGCCATCGGCGAACTCGTCCGCACCAACCAACGCGTCTCGGTCACCCGCGGCTTTGCCCCCGCCATCCGGGCTCAAATCAAGGACGCCGGACCAGCGGTTCAGGCTCTTGCTACCAAAACCCTCCGCGAAACCTACACGGGATACGCCGGAAAAACGATCTCGGTGAGCGGACAAAATCTCAAACCCACTTACGAGTTCCACCTTGAGGCGATCGCCGAATCACTCGCCGACGTTCCCGGGGGACTCGACGCCCTCTACGAAATCGCAAAGCAGCGGAAGCCCAACGAGATTCTCCCCTACAAGGAATTCTTCCTCGCCGCCGACTCCAGCAAGTTTGGTCCGAAGCTCAAGGCTGCAATAAAGCCCATCATCATGGACGAACTGGTGCCGGAGTTTGTCGGTAAGAACCGGGTCAGACTCCGCGAACTCGCCGCCGCCGAAACCCAATCCGCCCGCCCCGGCGGAAAAAGCGACGTTCTCGATGGGCTCGCCGCTCTTTACGACCGTGCTGGCTTCGCTGACTTCGACTGGACCATGTTTGCCGACCTTCGCACTGCCGAATGGTCCCACCATTCCTTCGACCCGATTCCAGCCGAGCAAGTTCCCTTTGATCAACTCATCACGCGCTACCGCGAAGTGACCCTACCCAAGGGAATGGAAAACTGGTTCACCCCTGGTTTCGACCCAGCCAAATCCGGCTGGAAGAAAGGAAAGAGCCCCTTTGGAAACTACGATGGCAAGCTTCCCTCCCGCCCCATCACCAAATGCTCCGATGGCTGCGTCGGTCCGCACTGCTTCGGAGCCACTCCGGTCAATACCCTTTGGGAAAAAGAAGTTCTCCTCATGCGGGGAACCTTTAAAATCCCGCCCCTCAAGGATGGGCATCGCTATCGAATCATGATCAACGATGGCAACCACGTCGGGGCCGGTGGCGGCCATATCATTTACATCAACGGCAAAGCTCTCATCGAAACCAAACAGGGTAATGGCCGCGGGTCCGGCGGAGTGCCCAAAGGAGCCTTCATCACCAGAGAATTCCTCGATGACTTCAAAGGCGATGACGTCACCATCGCCCTCAAAACCTTCATTCGCTACAACGATAAATATAAGGTCAAACCAACTGTCAAAATCCCGCAGGGAAAAATCAGCCTTCACCTCGAAGAACAAAAAATCCCACCTATGGGCGACCACCTCGTTACCAAATCCGCCGCCGTCGTGCCCATGCTCTCGTCTGAATGGCAGGCCAACCTCAACCCCGAAGATGCCTCGCAAAACCCGGATGAATTCCTCTTCCGCTGGGATGGCAATTTCCGCCAAAATCAAAGGCTCGCAGGGACCTGGAATCTCATCACCGAAGTCGACGAAATCCCGAAGTTCGACCCCGAAGCGAAAAACCCAAAGGCCCGCCGTCCAGACTTCACCACCATCACTTTCCAAGAAAACGGCACCACCGATAGCCCCACCCGTGTTTGGTCAGCCGACACCCTCATGGACCTCGACAAATACCAGGCGCTCAAAATGAGAATCTCTCTCGATGCCGAAACTGAATACCTCTTTATCGAAGCCGGCGGCTTCAGCAACCGCCACAAACCGGATTGGAAAAGCAAGTGGTATGTCTTCTCCAGATAGCCGCATCTCAGGCAATCCCCCTTCGAACCGATCTCGCTATGACAACCCCTCCAAGGACCATCCCGCTCGTCATCGGCGTGCTCACTCTCATCGCCCACGTGATGGCCGCTTCACCAAACATCATCCTCATGATGGGCGACGACCACGGATGGGAGGAAACCGGATACAATGACCATCCCCATCTCAAGACTCCCGTCCTCGATGAGATGGCAGCCACCGGCCTGAAGTTCGAACGCTTTTACGCCGCCCACCCGAACTGCTCGCCGACCCGAGCGAGTTTTCTCACCGGCCGACACCCCAACCGCATGGGAACATTCGCGCCAGGGTGGTCCATGCGACCGGAGGAGATCACCATCGCTCATCTCCTTTCAAAATCAGGTTACCACTGCATGCACCTCGGCAAGTGGCACGTCGGAACCGTTAAATCGGGATCGCCCCTGAACCCCGGCGCGATGGGCTTTCATGAATGGCTCTCACACGACAACTTCTTTGAACTCGATCCTTCGCTTTCCCGCAATGGAGCACCTCCTAAGATCTTCAAAGGTGAAAGCTCGGAAGTTCTCATTCGCGAGGCCATCGCAGACATCGATCGCTCAATCAAAGCCGGAAAGCCGGTTTTCCAGGTGATCTGGTTTGGCTCGCCACACGAACCCTACAGCGGGCTCGCGAAGGATCTCGCTCTCTATGATGATTTGCCCGCGAAATACTCGAAGCAAGTCAGCCTCACTTCGAACAAAACCGGCACCCGGACCAAGCGCCCTCAAGGCGAGGTTCTCCGCGAACGCTATGCCGAGATCACCGCGATGGACCGGGCCATCGGCATTCTGCGAAACCATCTCAAAAGAATCAATCTTCGCGAGAACACCCTGCTTTTCTACTGCGGCGATAATGGCACATCGCCCGAAAGCGCATTGGGCCTGCCTCACCGGGGCGTCAAAGGCGACATCTATGAGGGTGGCACACTCGTTCCCGGAATCATCGAATGGCCTGCGCGTATTCCGAAGCCCCGCACCACCCGTTTCCGATCATCCACCAGCGACCTGCTCCCAACTCTCGCTGCCATCGCCGGACAAGATCTTCCAGACCGCCCCATCGATGGTGTCAGCCTCATGCCCGTAATCGACGGCAAGTTCAATGCACGCCCCGCTCCCATGTCCTTTTGGAAGTTCGACACGAAGCGGCTGACCAGCTCTAGGCCAAAACCCTACCTCCCTGAAAAATTGCAGGAGGGCACCACCCCGCTCGTGAAGCTGAGTGGTGGTCGCGCCACTCGCAACTTCCGGAACCTTCGTTACCCGGCCGTCAACATGACAGATCTTCGCGGGCCCCGTTCCATCATTGAGGGCAATTTTAAATTCATCATTCGTGAAAAGAATGGGAGCAAGCCCATGGCTGAATTGTTTAACTTGAAGGTCGATCCCGCTGAGAAAACCAACTTGATTGACCAAGAGCCCGCGCTTGCCCGCAGGCTCCAAGCCGAGCTTCTCGAGTGGCAAAAATCAGTCCTCAAGAGCCTCACCGGAGCAGACTACCAAAACAAAAAATGAGCCTTCCCCTCACATTTTCAAAACCCTGCATAACGAATCCTTCCTGCTCACACCTGCAACCATGGATCGGCTTGCTCGTCATTCTTGCTCTCAGCATCTCCGGCCTCAACGCAAACGCTGATTCGGTTCGCTACCAACCTGAGGTTAATAAACTCGAACCCAAAACCCTGGAATGCGACGTGGCCGTTTATGGTGGCACCCCCGCCGGAGTGACTGCCGCAATTCAGGCTGCCCGACTGGGCAAGTCCGTCATTTTCATCTCCTTCAATGGATTTGTTGGCGGAATGACCTCCGGCGGACTCACTGCGACCGACCTTGGCGAGAAGGAATCCATCGGCGGCATGGCCCTCGAGTTCTACAAACGCGTTGGCAATCTGAAGGGATTCAAACCATCCAGGGCAGAGTCTCTCTACCGGGCCATGATTGAGGAAAGCAAGCTCACCCTCCTTCTCAACCGACCACTCGTTTCGGCGAAGATCGAGTCGGGGCGAATCATTGTAATTGGCTTGCAGAGCGGCGAAACAGTCCGGGCCCGCATGTTTATTGATGCCACTTATGAAGGGGATCTGCTCGCAGCCGCCAATGTGTCCTATCAGGTAGGGAGAGAGCCCTCGTCCGCTTACAACGAATCCCTTGGCGGACAATGGCAGCAGATTTCCTGGAAGAACACCTACCAATTTTGTCGTCTTCCAATTAGTCCTTTCAGCGATCCAGAAAACCCGAGATCCGGACTCCTTCCGGAAATCGCCACAGATCCCGCCGGGAAACCTGGCGAAGGAGACTTCAAGGTCCAGGCCTACAACTTCCGCACTCAGGTTTCCAAAGCCAAAGACCGAATTCCTTTTCCAAAACCAAAAGACTACGATCCCGGACGCTACGACCTGCTCGCACGCTTCCTGAATCTCAACCCGGAAGTACGATGGGCCTTGAACTACACGGTCAAACCAATGACCGACGGACCGGTCCAACTTCGAAACGGCGACAGCAACAACGCAGGCTCGTTCTCCACCGACTATGTGGGCGGAAATTACCAATGGCCGGACGGCACTTACAAGCCCGGCTCATTTAAGACAATCCAGTCACCCCGTCGCGGCCTCACGGTTTCGCTGCCCAAGCTCTATGAGATCCGCGAAAAAATCTTTCAAGACCACGTCAATTACCAACAAGGCCTTTACTACTTCCTCGCAAACGATCCCCAAGTCCCTGAACCCCTGCGCAAGCGGGTAAAAGCATTCGGACTGGATCCCGGGGAATTTCCAGGGACCGGTCACTGGCCGCATCAGCTTTACATTCGCGAAGGCCGGCGGATGGTTTCCGACTACGTCATGACCCAGGCCAACTGCGAGCGCGAATGCATCGCACAGGACTCCATTGGCCTCGCGTCCTATCCTATGGATTCGCACTTCTGCCAACGGGTTGTCGTCGAGGAAAACGGTCACACCACCGTCCGCAATGAGGGAGGCTTTGGACACCCGTGCAAGAAAGGCCCCTATCCTGTCTCCTATCGATCCATCGTTCCCAGAGAGAATGAATGTACTAACCTGCTCGTGCCGGTTTGCCTGTCCTCCTCACACGTCGCATTTGGCTCCATTCGCATGGAGCCCGTCTTCATGATCCTCGGCCAAAGCGCGGGCACCGCCGCGACCATGGCCATCGATAAAGACGTTCCGGTGCAGCAGGTTGATTATGAAGAATTGAAGCGGGAACTGCTCAAGCTGGGCCAGAAGTTATAGCAACCCGCCAAACCTTCTCCCACAGTCACATCAAGGAATCTCCGGCAGACTCTTTCCGAGTGAATTCGCCGACCTTCCCGGTTTCACCCGTGACCGGCGCTGGTTGATCAGCGAATTCATCTTCAACGATAAGGCCAACAAGCTCACCAACCACGAAGGCTCTCGAACCATCGATGGCTCCCGCCAACAAGTCATCGCCGACCACGGCGTGGGACTCGACACCCGCTTCGATGGCGGCAGTCGCCGCCAAAGCATTACCCATCCCTTCCTCCTCCCGACCAAGACCGGAGTGCGCTAGAACGATAACGAATCACTCACCGACGGATATCTGCTCGCCTGGGTCCCATCTCATCATGAATGGCTGCATTGATCTTCCACTCCCGCTTGGCCGATCAAAAAACAAACTACCCTACTCCTCATCCCGGCCCTTCACCGAATTTCGCCAGGCTTCCGCCTCTGCCCTCTCCCGTGCAGCCCAGGCACGATAGACCAACTCAATCATTTCATCTCGTTTCTCTCCCTCCAATCCCTCCGCCCATTGCTTCGTCGCCTCAGGCTCTTTCCAAAAAGCCGCCGAAGATGCTTCTGACAAAAAACCTCGATTCAACGCGCCCTCTGTCTCCGCCAGAACCCGCCGTGCTTCCGTCGGATTTTGCTGCCCCAGCGACCGACCGACTCGATACCACAATTGAATCCCCATCTTCATTCCGCCCCGCTCTTCCGCCCAGGCCTTTTCAAACGCCCCCAAACCATCCTTCCTGGTCTTCGACTCGACAAAGGCTCGCGCCGCCTGTTCCCGCACTCCACCCGCCGGCAAATGATCAACGATCCTCTCCGACTCGTCCGGGTCCCTACCAAAAGTCGCTGAAACCACTCCCGAAACAGCCTTGGCCAATGCCATCCCACCAAGGTGATCGCCAGCCCACTCCAAGGCCTCTCCAGGATTCTCCCTCGCCATCCCGGACACCAGCGACACTCCATATTTCACCAGCAGATCACGATTTCCTTCGGTCCCCAGCACCCCTGCCACCCAGGCCAACTCGACCTCATCATTGAGCCTCCGGGGAATCCCTTCCGAGAAGAAGGCCACCTCCGCTCTCCGCCTTTCATTTCCCTGCAATCCCTCCAACCAATTCCGCGCGCCCTGCCAATCCTTGTAAACCCATCCCGCCATGGCATACCTCCAGAGATCCTCTTTCATATAACTCTCAGGCAAGCTCTCAACTCTCTCCACCAAGGACGGCCCCACCGCGAAATTGAACTCGCGATAAATATCTCCGCCAAATCCAGTTTCGTGCCAACTTCCGACCGAAATAATCTCATCCAACCTTTCTCCCATCGCCTGCAAAGCATCGGGATCCGCCTCTTCCTCAAATAGAAAACAGAGAAGGTAATGCCGTCCACCCGCATCATTCGCTTTGGGTGAGGTCTTCATCGCCTCAAAAGCTGCATCCGGATCCACTCGGAACCACTCCCGAAAGAACTCCCGTCCCTCATGCCATCTCCCCGGTTTCTCTTCCACTTCCCGTAACCTCCTTGCAAAATCTTCCGACTCTCCTCCATTCGTTTGTATCCTCGTCCTCTTCGTCGCTCCGACCTCACTCCCCCCTCTTTTAACTGGCACCTCTTTCGGTTTCTGGTGCTCTTGATTTATCGAAATCACGCGGGCACCGAAGTAACCCAGAACAACCGCTAGCAATGGTAAAACATAAGACTTCATTTCACTAAAACCGCACGCAACGCCTCCCTCTCAGGGTTCGAAATCCCATCCCCCTCCAAGGCCCTTATCGCCCCTTCCGGGTCTACTTCCGCCCACCAACCAAGAACAGACTCCCTGGCCTCCCGTCGCAAATCCTCATCTCCAATCATTCCACCCCACTCCCATGTCGATGCTGGATCAAGTTCTCCCGCGCCAGCCACCAGTCCCGATATCACGCTGTCTCGAATCCCCCCTTCCGAAAGCTCCCCAAGATATCGCGTAACTGCCACCGGATCCTGTTTCGACCACCCCCGCGACACCTCCTTCATCGCCATCACCTGATCTTCCCCGGGCAAATCCCGCGCCCACTTGAGCGCCCCAATTGGATCAATCTGGCCCCAATAAGATCCCAGTCGACCCATTGCTCTGGCCCTCTCCCCATCATCGCTCACCTCACTCAATCTCGCGGCAAACTTTCCTGGATAAACCTCCGGAGAATACCCCCAGACGTCTCCCGCTTTGGGCTCTTTTTCATAGAGCGCCGCCACCGCTGTTCCATACTCTTCAATCGGCAACGCTTGCACAAAATCCTTCGCCAAAGAGTTCTTCCGATGGTCTTTGAAAACCTCCCGCACAATCGCGCTCCTCTCTTCTCCGGGCAAAAGCCGCTCAATCATCTTCGCCGCCTCCAAAGGTTGCTTCACAGCCAGCCCCCTCAATAAACCAGCCATCGCCAAGATCTTGGTCCGGCTTTCCTCCTTTCCCGAAATCACCTCTGCAATTTTCACCACATCCTCCGCGCTCCCACCTTCCCAAATAGCTTCCATTACCCGCTTCCTCAAAAGCTCATGCCCACTTTTCAAACGCGCAATTTCATCAAAGACTGCCGTTGGTGACAGCTCCCCGTCTCTCATTCTTTTTCCGATAATCTGTCCCACCGTTCCCGCAACATAGACTGATCCCCGCCGGTCAAACCAACTCAGGGCCGCCGAAAAATCCACCAGGGTCAACTCCCGTGCAAGTAACCGTGAAACACTGTTTGTCGCATAGATCATGGCTTGGCTTGGCTTCTCCAAAGCCGCCCATTCATCAAGAACCACCACCACCGCCTTGGGATCAATCTTGACCCACGCCTCCATGACTCCCTCAAGGGCATAACGAGCCACCCCCTTGTCCAAACTCTCAGCCCACTTCACCGCAGCGTCCGCTCCCTCTTCCATTTTCACCGCGCCCAGCAGTTTTAAAACTTCCCTCGTTCGATACTCCATCGATTTCCCCTCCTCTGCGATCTGCTCCATAATCACCTCTTCCACGTCATTCGTCCGTGCTCGCATCAGGGACAACCATTCCTCAGTTCTTTTCACTCCCCAGGGCAACTCAAAGCTCTTTGTCCTCCGGAGATAATCCAAAGTCACTTGGGGCTTATCTCCCTTCAGAAGCTCCTCCAAAACCATCGGCTTCATTTTCTTCAAGTTCCCAGACTCCCGGATCGCGATCATCGCCTTCTCCGCATCAAGTTCCATCCATTTGGAAAACACCACCGGCAACAACTCCCACCCGGCATTTGCCGTCCCGAGAAAGGCAAGGGCTTCCTCCGGATAAACTTCCGCCCACCGCCGCACAAGCATCTCCTGTAATTCAAGCTTCCTCGCGACCTCGCTGTTGCCCAACTCACCAAAAATCTTTTTGAATTCCTCCCCCGTCCCGATCCGGCGAATCCGCTCTCCCCAACCCTCAAACACGGGATCAAGTTCCGCCACATTTCTCTCTTGGCCATCCACCACCTTCCGCTTGCTTGAAGCGATCTCTCCCTGACCCTCAGTTCGCATCCCCGGGCGATCCCACCCAACGAAAGTACCCAGGAAAAACCCGAGAACTGATCGCAATAACACTTTCATCTCTACCATCCTGACGAGTTCACGGCGCCATTGCAACTTCCCCTCGGTAAACAGTTTGTAAACCCCGGCCCACCCCCGCTGAAGACGCCCAATTGAAAGTCCCAACGATGATTCATGCCCCATGCTCGCCCACATCTGAAAGCGAGCCGCTTGCAACGCGTAATTTGACCGACGACACTCCGGAAAATCTTCGATGCTCAAAACAACAACTTTTCTCACCGTGCTTCTTGGCAGCGCGCAGCTGTTCGCCACACCTCTCGTAAACAGTAGTGACGACTGGCGTTACTTCAAGGGGTCCGTCGCCCCCCCGATCAACTGGCAATCCATTCCTGACGCCTCACTCGATGCCTCCTGGCTGACCGGCCCGGGAGGAATAGGATACGGCGACGGGGACGATGCCACCGAGCTCACCGACATGGAGGACGGATACCGGACGGTCTACATCCGGAGATCTTTTACCGTCAACCCCGGTGATCTTGATCCTGGAGATGAAGTGATTCTGACCATCGATTACGATGACGCCTATGTGGCCTACCTTGATGGAGTTGAGATTGCCCGCAGTTCTCTTGCGCCCGGATCCGTTGGCACGGAACCGGGCCACATGGACGGCCCCTCGACGGTTCGAGAAGCCGGCGATCCGGAAACCATCAAACTTGGAACAGTCTCCGGAATTCTCTCCGATGGGGTCCATGTACTCGCGATCCTCGGCATGAATGAAAGCCTTGGCTCTTCCGACTTCTCTCTCATCCCCAATCTCGAAACACAGGCACCGCCACCGCCTCTTCATTGGACCATTGAAGACAGCCCCATCATCCTCACCAGTTCATACACCGTCGCCAGCGGCCAGACTCTCACCATCGATGCCGGGGTCGAGGTGCAGTGCCCATCTGGAGTCAATGCGATCAACTGCGCAGGTCGCATCATTGCCAACGGAACCGAAGCCCAGCGCATTCGTTTCATCCCATCAACACCCGGTGGCACCTGGGGACGGCTTAACCTCACCGGCCCCGAAGAATCCAGCCTCCTTTACTGTGACTTCGAAAGAGCAACGTCCGATGGAATTTTGCGCGTGCGCGACTCCGATCTCCGACTCGAGCACTCCCGCTTCATCGACGTTGACGAGCAAATGGTCGATCTGGTCGACAGCTCCTGCACCATCCGCCATTGCGAATTCGACAGCATCACCAGCGGCGAACTTCTTCACTTCACCAACATGCCTTCCGATGGACACGCCCTCATTGCCAGCAATCGCTTTGGCATTCCCGGCGTTCCGGCGACGAGCGGCTACAATGACATCATTGACTTTACCGGGGGAAACCGTCCCGGCCCCATTGTTCGATTTATTGGCAATGTTTTCCTGAGCGGAGTCGACGACGTCTTCGACATGGATGGAACCGATGCCCATATCGAGGGCAACATCTTCTTCGATGTCCGCAAGGAATCCGCACGCGCCTCGAGTTCCAGCCCGATCACCACAGGCAAGGCAGATGGAAATGACTCCGAACTCGTCATCGCGCGAAATTTCTTCGTCAACTGCGAGCACAACGTTCTCATCAAAGACTCCGGCACCATTTTGATGCAAAACAACACCACACTGACCATTACCGACAATCCGGTCAGCACCAACACAGACTCCGGAGGTGACGAGGACCCCGGCATTATCATGTTTGGTGAACCTTGGCGGGATGACCCTTATGGCGCGGGTGCCTACTTTCAGGGCAACATCGCAGCAGACCTGCAAATCGAGACGCCCTGGCCTATCTTCACGGAAGCCCAGGCCAATGTGGGAACCTTCTTGCGCCGCGATTTTAATTGTCTCGAGAACTTTCCCCAGCCCGGCACCGGAAACCTTTCGGCAAATCCTCGCTTCGTGGATACAACGAACATCACTGCAGCCAACATTCTTCAAAAGCTCGCTTTGCAGACAGGCAGCCCATGTATTGGCACCGGACCAAATGGGCTCGACATGGGCGCTGTTGTTCCAGCAGGAGCAAGTATTGCCGGAGAGCCAGACGAAACCACCAGCGAGACCTCGGCGACACTAACCATCGCCGGCCCGGGGATCTGGGTCTACAAATGGCGGATCAACGAAGGACCCTGGAGCAGTGACATTCCTCTCGTCCCTCAGGCGGTCCTGGACGGGGAGCCACTCACTCCCACTCTCTTTGACAATGCTCCTCCCATCGAGTTGACCGATCTGGCTGACGGCACCTACACCGTCGAAGTTCTCGGCCAGAACAGCGCCGGTGATTGGCAGGAAACTCCCACGGTTTCAAAAACATGGACCGTCCAAAACGGCCTTCAAGACACCGACATGGACGGAATGCCGGACGATTACGAAAATGCCAATGGCTTCGACTTTGAAAATCCCGATGATGCCAGCGAAGACGCCGATGGCGATGGGATTTCAAACCTCGGCGAATACATCGCCGGAACCGATCCCAGGGATCCCGCCAGCGTTCTCGCGCTCAGCGCATCGCTTTCCGGAAATGACATTGCGCTCAGATTCGAAGCCGTTGCTGGAAAGTCTTACCAAATCCAAAGCAGCGCCACTCTCGAACCCGGATCGTGGACGCCGGTCGAAACAATCCTGAACCCCACGCCCGGGTTGCAAGATTTCATCGACACGAACGCTACGCAAGTTAACAAGAAATTCTACCGCCTCGTCACCCCGGTTCCTGCACCCTAGAGTGCAACCTCAGGCTCTCTGGTCGGGCCTGAGGTCTTTTTGCTCGCTCCCTTTTCAAGATCGGCGAAACTTGATGTAGCTTATGACGAGTTCTTTTCCGATAACGCGCTGGACCAGGGTGTTAACCATGCGCGAGGACGATGCCGAGGCATCTGAAGAAGCGTTGGCGGAAATCTGTCACACTTATTGGTCGCCGTTATATGCCTTCGCGCGGCGCTCGGGAAATTCACCACAAGATTCCGAGGACCTTACGCAGGGATTTTTTCGTCTCCTGATCGAGAAAGAGACCTTGGCCAAGGCGGATCCGGCAAAGGGGAAATTGCGCTCCTTTTTGCTGGGAGCGATGAAGAACTACCTTCGCGATGAATGGGCGCGGCGCACCGCTCTTAAGCGTGGCGGGATGATCGACCTGATCCCGATCAACGTTGACAAAGAAGAAGAGCATTACCAGCTGGAGGTCGCGAGCGAAGAGCAAAGCCCTGACCAAATCTTCGACCACCAATGGGCATTGACCTTGCTGAACCGGGTTTTCGAGGAGGTCAGGACGTATTATTTGGCAAAGGGACAGGAGGACATTTTTGACCAGCTCCACCAATACCTAACCCCCCGGCAAAGAGGATCTGACTACCGCGAAGCTGGCGCCCAACTTGGAATGAAAGGGAGCTCGGTCCGGGTCGCTCTTTTCAGAATGAGGCAACGCTATGCCGAGACCCTCCGACAAAAAATCCTTGAGACCGTTTCATCCGAGGAGGAAGTTGCGGAGGAGATCAGGGCTCTGCGACAGTCTCTGCGCTAAGACGGAAAAAGGTCGTTTGATCTTCCTCCGCCAACTCCCAGCAGACTTTCCCATCGACCACCTCTCCGGGCGTGGTGAAAGGATTCCAGATAGCAGAAGGACCGAGTCCATCTCCCTGCTCTACTGAAATTTTAAAGAAGGGATCGCGCGCCAGGTCAGGGTATCGGACGATCACCGAATCGACATCTTTAATCACTTCGAGCGCACGATAGTCGGGCTGGGTGGGGTCGGTACCAAGAGCTGCTTCGATGAGGTTGGAGAGACCATCAAGGTCAAAGTCATCCCCCGGCGCAACATGGGAATGCAGGGAGATCCCATCGCTCAAATTGGCGTCCATGATACGGCGTTCAAAGGAGTCCCGCAAAAAGTCACCATCAAGATCATCAACAAGGAATTCGCGACTCCCCGATCCCAAAGTGTAGACTTTGGTCTGCCCCGCATAGACACGGATGGCCCCGCTCACCGTCCCCTCGATGGTAGAGCTCGCTTCGCGATAGAAACGTGACCCCAGCGACTGTGAAGAAGCACCCACGATGTTGGCGGCGTATATACCAGTGTCGGAATTCAGCCCGGAAGTCGTGATGCCGGTGGAAACCGGTTGATGTCCGAGGATTAACCCATCGGCATTGAGCTCAAGCAAGTTGCCACTCGAAGTCGTTTTCACGAGATAGATGGCGCCATTGCGCAGCGGATCCGGGTGATCCTTGTTCCCGACATCATCAGCACCACCCTGATGACCTGGCAAATTGTCAGCAAGGGTTGCTTCTGCCGAAGTCAGGAAATCCACGATGGGGTCCCAGCTGGGATGGCCGGTATTGAGAACCTTGGCAATGGGATCGATCCCAATGGGACCGAAGGCCCCGGAATGCTTCAGCGGGACATAGTAGACACGGGCCCCAAGGTTTTCGAGGCTCGCGCTACTGCAGGTCACCACGGTGTCACTTTGATTGTAGGCCCCCAGGCCGAAATCGTTCGTCCCAACAACAGTGAGGGTTCTGGGAAGTTCTTCGCGCTGAGCAAGGTCACTCCACTTTTGATGGAGTTTCCAGGTGACCAAAGCCCCGTATTCAAGGTCCTTTGCCTGGTTGTTGAGAATCACCTGCCCCGGCAAGGTGTCCGCAAAAAGCCCGCCATAGCTCGGTGTTCCGAGAGTGATGAGGCGGCGAATCTTTTTCTCTTGCAGAGCATAATTCCGGGCCACCAATCCTCCCATACTGTGCGCGATAACATCGCAACGGGCCACCGACAAACCGGAATCTTCCGGACTATCGAGAAACTCCTGGAGCTGATCGGCAAGACTCGGCTTCTCCTCATCGGTGATGAATTCGCGATAAGCTTCGTCGACCCGGGGAGCATTGTTGACGTTACTCGTTTCGTAGAAAAAGTGCCGCACCGGACGTTCCAAAGTGGTCTCGAGCAAGATTGGAAGATCACCAAAAGTCTCGCCCGATTTGTCACTCCACCCGTGGATGACGATGATAGGATCCGCGCTTCGCACCATCACAGGTTGGTTCACAACAGCGATTCCTCCCTCGTCTTCCGCATCCAGCCATTCCGCAGTGACGTCGCGCCAGGTGCCTGCGATCTTCACTTCAACTTCAAGGTAGAGATAGTAGTCGCCGATATTCGCGGGGACGGTCCAGGGGATATTGAGTTCTTTCTCCGACTGCCCGACCCGCAGGGTGAGCGAGCCGATGGAGGTGAGACCGGAGGTGCTTTGGCTCGTGTTGAAACTGGCCGTGAAGCGAACCTCCTCGGTGAGATTAAAAAGAGTGGCGTAGTCGGAATCCATCTCCGCGACAAGATTTACAAAGGCCTGGTTGCTCGGATTGAAGCAACGTGAAGATGTCATGGTGGTAAAAGGATCTTCATCCCCGTCGCCATCGCGATCACGCAAACGCGGGTCATCAAACTCAAAGCCATCCCCTTCGAGATACGGGTGGTATCCGTAGTCACTGAGATCGAATGAGAACATAACCGGATTAAGAATGGTGACCTCGATCGTGTTGCTGAAATTATTGGCTTCATCTTCCTCGGCAAACTCACGGTCGGTGTCAGCTTCCACCGCGATGTAATAAGTTTCACCAATCGTGGCATCGTCGGGAACTTCCACAGTGCGCAATTCGTTCGAGCTTTGTCCGCTGAGCATGATGCCGAGTGGCTCGCGTTCCAGAAGGCGGTCATTCCGGTTCACGATGGCATCACTGGACCAGCGCACTCCTTGCTGGGAAAAATCGAAAAGGTCGGTCGCGCCGCCGCCAATATTTCGAGCGGTCCATTCGAGGTTAATGTTGTCTCCGGGGAATGCGGAAATTCTGGTGCTTTTGGAGGTGAAAGCGGCAGAATTGGCCTGAAGCTCCTCCGCTTTAAGGTCCGGACCACGCGGGGTAAAACTCCCGGCGAGACTGGTATTGTTGGACTCATTACTTTCGGCGACCTCGGAATTGTAGTCCATGATCACTCCGAGGTAGTAGGTCTGTCCGACATTAAGATTGTTGGGAATCGTGATGGTGCGGAGTTCCCGCGTACTGGCTGCCAGGACTCCACCCAGTGCGCCGAGAGGTTCGATTTCCAGAAAGGTGTCATTGCGATCGATGGTGGCGTCAGTCGAAAGCATGACCGCTTGGTCGCTTGCCCCCACCGGAGTGTCGTCGCGCGAGCGGGCGGTCCATGACACCGTGACGAGGTCGCCCAGATCAGGATTGGAATCATTGATACTCAAATCCGTCGCGTAGAGATCTTTGGCCCGGATGGTAATGGCAACGGCCGGGCTGGAATTATTGCTCTCATTACTCTCATCGCGGCGGTCATTGTAGTCCGCAATCACACCGATGTAGTAGGTGCGGCCCCGGGTGACGGAGCTCGGAATACGCACCGTTTTGACTTCCGGTGAGGAATCGGCAAAAACTCCTCCGAGCGGTCCGAGCCCCTCCACCCCGAGGCGAACATCATCGCCATCACCAATCCGGGTGTCAGTGGAGAGAACGACGGCCTGGTCCGAGCTCCCGATATATTTTCCAGTGCGATTGATCGCCGTCCAACTCACCGTGATCAGATCCCCGGGGTCGGGCTTGGTGTCGTTCACCGAAACGCCTTGTGCATCGAGATCACCTGCCGAAAGCGGGGCGATGAGAAGAGTGAGAAGAAAAATCAGTCGGAGCTTCATTGATTGAGGGTGTGTGAAAGTTGGCTGAGGCGGGCGGTCAGGAGGTTCCGGAGATGCTCTTTGGTGGGAGCGTCGGGGAGCAGGGCCAACGCTTGGGCACTGCGCTGGAGAAGTTCCACGCTTTGGGTATCAGTAAAGATTTTCTCCAGCGTGGAGATTTCAAGAGCATCGCCGGAAAGGATGAGAGGAGGAACAATCACGGCCAGGGAGGTAGCCCAACGGTTGGGGTCCTCACTCATCTCGCAAGCCGATGTCAAAAGGGCGGCCTTGGAATTTCGGGACTGGGAGAGAGCCGCAAGAAAAGAGGCACGAAGACGATCGTCACTGCTTCCGTCAGAGAGAGCGGCGAGCCGGGAAATGGTTTCCGGACCCTCATCAAAAATGATCAAGGTGTGAGCGAGATCCGGCTTGGCAGAGAATTCAACGGCCTGAGACTCCAAAGTTTTTTCGAGAAGGGAAATCATCACCTCTTTGTCTTCGGGCAAAGCCGCCTTCCCGGCCTTTCTTAAACAACCCGCCAGATAGGCCCGGTATTCCGGAGGAGAACCGGGGTCTGCGACTTCGCTGACGAAGAAGGCAAACGGGGGATCCGCCTTCCAAAGTTTGTCAAAATCCACCATCCGCCGGGCCCGAACAAAGCGAGAGACTCCCGGCTGAAAGCTGGCCCGCAATCCCGTGGCGGCCTCTGAAAGCTCAGAAGAGAGCGGCGGAACCGTTGGTCGAAACGAAGAAGGCGTGGGAACCACCTGCGCGACCGGAGCACGATGCCGGACCAGCTCACCCGCCGATTCCGGATGAGCCGTTTTCGGCCGACAATTGAACCCGAAATAGATCAGGAGAATCACTAGAACGGCAAGTGCGGGCTTCATATCGGTTCCTAAGGACAAGGAGGGCTTGCGTTACAACGGGATCACAATTTTCTTAATTTTTTTAACGATCCCGGCGCAAAACCGTAGGAAGCTTGAGAGAGAAAAACGGCGGATCAATGGATAATCACGAAACAAAGGACGCCTGCAAAGGCTGTGGGAAACCGCTTGGAAAAAGTGGTTTTTCCTGGCTCTGCCCGGCTTGTTTTTTCGCGGAAATCTCCGGCACCCTTCTCGCCACCCCTCCCGAAGCGGTCACGAGCCTCCTCCTGCCTTTACCTGAAGACCTTCATCTGATCTTCCCCGAACTGGAAATACGGCGATTGGTCGGACGCGGTGGCATGGGCGCTGTTTATGAAGGGTATCAAGAAGATCTCGAGCGCCGCGTGGCCTTGAAAATTCTCCCTCCCGAAAGCGCGCAGGATTTGGAATTTCGCGAACGCTTTCGCCAGGAAGCCTCGACCCTTGCGCAACTTGATCACCCGAACATCGTGCGCCTTTTCGACTTCGGAGAACGCCAGGGATACTTTTACATGATCATGGAATTTGTGGACGGGGAAACTCTGGCCACACGCATGACAAGGGAATCGATACAAACGGAGGAACTCACTTCATTGCTCGAACAATTGTGTGCAGCCCTGGCCTATTCCCATGTCCACGGTGTCGTGCATCGCGATATCAAACCGGCCAATATTCTCCTTGAGGAAACAGGCATGGTGCGGGTCGTGGACTTCGGCCTTGCCAAGGCCACCCGCCATCCGCAGCACGATTGGGGACTGACCCGGACCCAGGTCTCGATCGGCACCCCGCAATACATGGCTCCCGAACAGTTCGAGCAAAACGCCGTCATTGATCACCGTGCCGACATTTATTCGGTCGGAGTCATCCTTTACGAAATTCTCACCGGGAAGCTCCCCACCGGTCACTTTGCCAAGCCTTCTCAAAGCAAACGGAGATGCCCGAAGCGCTTCGATCAAATCGTTCGCAAGGCCCTGCAACAGAATCCGGATGAACGCTATCAGGATGTCACTGAATTGGCACTCGCCTTGCGAAAAAAGAGAAATCTCCTCCCCTCGGTCGTCCTCTTTGTCATCGCACTGAGCGCGCTTGCTTTCGTTTTGGTCAATCGTTCGAAAGGACCGCCAGAGACGGTCGGGCAGGCGCCTGAACGCATTCTGGAAGTTCAATATGACGCCGGTCTCGCGGGCCGGGTGGATCCCGTTGACCAGGGCTGGAAACCTGATGAAATCAAACTGGGCGCGGGAGGAAACGCTCGCGCCACGAGCAGTGACGCTGGTGAAGTATGGCGTATTGATGACTGCCTGATCGATGAGTCCCACGACCTTCCAACCTATCGTTACATCATCAATGACCCCAAGGAAACCGCACGTCGACTCTTCCAAAACGGGTGGGAATTCAGCTTCACCTACCGGATTGAGAAGCAGGCGGGAAGCTCCGACTACGCCGCCTTTTGCGGCTTGAGGATCTCAAGCAAGGCCGCCCCGCCGGAGTGGGAAATCACCGAGGGAAAATCGGCACGCATCGGCTTCTATCTAGGCCGGACATATGATGGCTTTCTCTTTCGCCGGAAGTATCTCGGCGACTTCATTGCACGGAATCTCGACCCCGCCCCTCAACTCGGCCACAAGAGTCGAACCAACGCCTTCACCAAGACCAGCAGCGAACCGGGCGCATGGCACACCGTTCGTGTCGTGGGCGAAGCACAGTCGCCGGGATTCGATTGGTATCTCGATGGCGAATACGCAGGAAGCGGACGTGTCTCCGACGAGGAAATGAGTGACGTCGCAGACCCCATCCACGTCATCTTCTACTCCGGCTCCCCCGGGGAAGTCGAACGAGTCACCGACTGGCGAAAGATCACCCTTCACAGCGGAATTCGGAATCAATCTTCTCCAGTGTTACGTCAGGAATAAGATCGCCACGGCATTTCATTTCGAAATAATATCCATCGTTACAAAAAAATCCCCAACTGAATCTACCAACTTCTCTCCGTCATTTATGAACTCGCTAAAAACAACATCTTTCCTCGCTCTGGGAGCTCTATTCGCCTTTCAAACTGTATTGGCAAAACGGCCCAAACCACCCGTCCGGGCCTTCGATGCGCCGGGCGCTCCCGAGTTCGTCAGACTCGATGGCAAGCCAGGCGTAAACCCACCCGTTGACGCCACCGGCAACTACGTCATCGGCCCCGACTACAAGCTCGCTCCCGAGCGCAGCGCAAACAAGGACGTGCCCAAAGGAATGATCTCGCAATTCACCATCGATTCCAAAACCACCAAACTCCTCAATCCAGGCATCGCCCGCAAGGAGTTCGGCAAGGTCGATCCGAGAAACCCCAAGACCTTGATCGTCGAAACTCACGAGATCGATTACACCCGCAAGATCACCGTCTATGTGCCCGCGCAGTATAAAGCGGACAGTATTGCTCCCTTCATGGTTTGCCACGATGGCCCCAAGGGAAAACCCAACCAGACCATCTTTAACATCCTCGACAATCTCATCGCGCAAGAGCGTATCCCTCCCATCATTGTGATCCAGATTGCCAATGGCGGTGGCGATGCCCAGGGCCATCAGCGGGGCAAGGAATATGACAATATGTCCGGAGTCTTTGCCGAATACATCGAGACTGAAGTCCTTCCCCGGGTGGAGAAAAACTGCGGTGTCAAACTCACCAAGAATCCCGACGGACGGGCCGCGATGGGAAACAGCTCGGGCGGATCAGCCGCCCTCATCATGGCCTGGTATCGAAACGACCTCTATCACCGGGTCCTCACCACTTCCGGAACTTTCGTCAACCAGCAGTGGCCTTTCGATCCAAAGACGCCGGGTGGGGCCTGGGACTTTCACGACAAGCTCATTCCCAACAGCCCGAAGAAGCCGATCCGCCTCTTCCTGGCCGTTGGCGACCATGATCTCCTCAATCCCAACGTAATGCGTGATGGCATGCACGACTGGGTTGAAGCCAACCACCGCATGGCCAAGGTCCTCAAGGCGAAAGGCTACGAATACCAATATCTCTTCTGTCAGAACTCAGGCCACAGCGTTAACAATGCCAAAGCCCAGTTCCTCCCCCACGCCATTGAGTGGGTCTGGCACGGCTACCAAAAAGAAAAGTAGGAATCACCCGCTGCAGCCGGTGACCCGGCTTCTTTTCCAGCGGTCGTTCACTCCTCCGATATTGTCCTGGGAAACTCTACTTCTTCACATCAAAGCAAAAGACCAAGTCCTGGTCCCGCAGGTAAAGTTTTCCATTGAGCACCACCGGGTGGGTCCACACTTTACCATTGGTTCCCTCTCTGAGCTTGGTCTCTTTCGGCATCGGGAACCGGCCCTTTTCACTGTAGCCATCCGGGGTAGCGACGGCGAGAAAGACCGAGCCTTCGGATTCATCCACACAATAGAGCATCCCATCCGCATAGTGAACCGCGCCTTTTTGGATTCCATTTCCACTCTCGTTCCACTTTCGTTCCCCCGTCTTGAAGTCCTGGCAAATCAGTCCTCTTCCATCTGAGAATCCGTAGAGGTAGCCGTCCACCAAGACGACTCCGCCGTGGTGGTTTTTCATCTCCTTGTTTTCCCACACATCCTTGGCTTCAGCCCCCGTGATATCGACCAACTTGCAGCCCGCCCCATAACCAGAAGTCATGTAAACTTTTCCGTCCTGATAAATCGGAGTAGGAATGACGGCGGTCCTTCCTTTGGGCCACTTGGAAGTCCAGAGCAACTTGCCGGTCTCGGCATCGACTCCGGCCAGGGTCTTCATAAAGAGCTGGACGTATTGTTTCTTCCCATTCACTTCTGCAATAATCACAGAGGAATACTCAGCTCCATCTGTCAGACCCTTGCTCCGCCAAATCGTTTTTCCGGTCTTTTTGTCCAAGGCCGCAATCGCGCCATCCTTGCCTCCGGGAGTGACGATGAGCCAATCTCCATCCACCAAGGGAGATTCGGAGTAGCCCCATTGCGGCACCTTGCCACCAAAATCCCCGACCAATTCCTTGCTCCACATCTTCTTACCATCAGTCGCATCGACCGCCGCAAGAGAACCGTTCGCACTGATGGCATACACGACTCCGTCGCTCACCGTCGGAGTCCCGCGCGGACCACTTCCCCAACCCGTGGAATAGCCCTTTTCGGGATCCTTGCCAAGATCCGCAGTCCAGAGTTCCTTTCCGTCTTTTTCGCTGAGACAAATGATCTTGGCCTGCCCGTCGAATGATCCCGTGTAATAGACCTTACCGTCCACGATCGCCGGACCACTGTATCCTTTCCCGCAATCACTGTACTGCCAAAGAAGCTTCGGCCCTCCCTCGGGCCATTCCTTCAACAAACCCTGATCAGGCGAGTGATCGGTCCGGGAGGCTCCGCGGAAGGTCGGCCAGCCTGTCCCCCCCCCGGCCTTGCCCTCGGAAGCCACAAAATCCTGATCCGCTTTTGACAACAATTTCAAATCAATTTTGACCACCTTGCCATTGGAACGCTTTACGGAAACCTTCCCGTCATTCACTTCCACGAAGTCGCCCTCCAAAGCACGACCAGTCTTTGCATCAGTCCAGGTGCGACCGGAGGCAGTCGGAAATCCCAAAAAAAACAGGAGCATGCTCGATGCTGCGAGTGAAGAACATTTCAATTTCATGATGCAACTAGATAAACTGTAGCGCCCCCTTGTGAAAGCCGTAAAATATTTCGATTTCACGGGCAGCCCCGCTGAGCACCGGTCCTGATTCACGGCAACCCTCAGAATTCGATCATGAGCCGGCAAACCTCTGCGATTGAAAACCCACCGCCTAAATGGTTGGGTAGGAACGTGAAATTAGTCGGCATGTTTAAGGCTGAGCCCCACTGCTCCGGAAATCGCCATGAAATCGCGGCGAATGGGGCTCCCGCAACGATCCCAGCCTGGGTAAAGATCACACAAAGACATGAAAACGAGAATAAGCCTCCGAATTTTTTTCGCCCTCTGCCTCTCCTGCGTTCCCCTCAAAGCAGTCGAACCCGGTCCCTGGACCTTTGTCAGCATTCCTGACTTCCTCAATTTCGACATCGAATACCCCCAGGAAGGTTGGGAGGACGCACTCGGCTTCATCATCGAATCAATGAAGAAAGAAGAACCCGCTTTCGCGATGGTCGCGGGTGATCTCGTCATGGGACATTGGGGCCCGACAAAGGAAAGCGTCAACAAATGGGCCGACCTTTACTACCCGCAGTGGACCAAGCGCTTCGCCGATCACGACCTCAAATTCTACACCGCCATTGGTGATCACGAAATCGGCGACAACCCGTGGCGGGGGCAAAAAGCCGCCCTCATCCCAGTCTACAAGGACGCCTTCCGACGTCATCTCAAGATGCCCCCCAACGGGCCCGACCACATGAAGGGAACCGCCTTTTACTGGCTTCATCAAAACGCCCTTTTTGTCTCAGTCGACGTCTTCGAAAAAGGCCCAAGCAAGCAAGGCGAAATCGCGGCCGGAGTTACCGGCGAGCAACTCAAGTGGTTCGAGGGAGTCCTCAAAAAACACCGCGACCAAGTCGCTCATATCATCGTGATGGGCCACACCCCCGTCCTAAGGCCCGTGCGGACCTTCAGCTCCTCCGGCATGCTCACCGAGCAAGGCCCGGAATCGGCTTTTTGGAAAACGATGGTGAACTACGACGTCGACCTCTACCTTTGCGGTGAAGTCCACGCTGTGACCTGCAAACAACAAGACGGCATTCAACAAGTTTCACACGGCGGACTCCTGGGTCGCACCGACAAACCAAACTACATGCTCGTGACGGTGAAGAAGGACCGCCTCGATGTCACCCTCAAGGAGATCGATCTCGTCAACGGAAAGGGCCGCCTGTGGCAGCAGAAGAAAAGCAAAGGCCCTTGGGATACCATCACTATTACCGACACTCGCAAGAAGCGAGGCTTCACCCCCATCGGGCACGTCACCATCCTCAAAAAAAACGGCGAAAAATCGTTCGAGTCCATCGACGGATTCTTCGACGAGACCAACAACCCCAGGTAAAATCTCATGATCCTCAAAAAACTCAGCATCCTCCTGCTTCCCACTTTCTCAAGTCTCGCCGCCCTTGAACTCGGCCCGCCCTTTCGCGATCACGCCATCCTGCAGCGTGAAATGGAAGTTCCCGTTTGGGGATGGAGCAAACCGGGCACGGAAATTTCGGTTAAGTTCGCTGGCCAGGAAAAATCCGCCACCACCGGAGCCGACGGCAAGTGGAGGCTGGAGCTTGCCCCGCTGAAAGCCAGCGCCACCCCCGCCCAACTAGTCGTTACCGAAAGGTTCGACGATGGTTTGGGTGAAGAAATCACCCTCAAGGATATCCTCGTCGGCGAAGTCTGGCTTGCGTCCGGCCAATCGAATATGCAATGGATCGCTTCCAAGTGTGATGTCGGCCGCACTCTCCAAAAGCAAATCGCGGCGCGAGTGGAATCCGGAGAGGAAAAGCCCCCCATCATCCGTGAGTCCAAGATCACCAACTATTTTGCCACCCTCCACCCCATCGAGCACGCCGAAGCTGAATGGAGTTCCGAAAGCGGGAACTTCAGCGCCATTGCCTACGCCTTCGCCTACGAGCTTCATCGTACCTTAAAGGTGCCCATTGGCATCCTCAACTGCTCCTTCAGCCAGACCTCCATCCAGGCTTGGACCCCTCGCGTTGGCTTTGCTGGTGGCAAGAGCGATTACACCAAAGCACTCTACCGCCAGATCCGCGAAACCGACCCGAGCACGCCCGAGCACAAGCAGGCCTGGACGAAATTCTATCAGGACATCGAGGACACCCTCAAAGCAAATCAGGTCCGCGTGGCAGACGGCCAGGAAGCCCTTCCAATTCCAACCAAAACTCCCGGCAACATGTCAGGAAACCGCGATGCTTCCTGGCTCTTCAATGCCCGCCTTCACCCCATGATCCCTTACGCAATTCGCGGTGGGATCTGGAACCAGGGCTACGCCAATATGGGCGAAGGCCTCACCTACTACGAAAACCTCCACAGCCTGATCGGCGGGTGGCGCGACCACTGGAACCGCCCGAATCTCCCGGTCTACTTCCACCAGTTCTACTGCCCCGGCCAAAAGGGCGGATGGGACAACTCTCCCAGCATTGGCAGCACAGCCGAGATGCGACTTGGCACCGCGATGGCGCGCGACATTCCCCACACCGGCATGGCCAGCCAGATCGACATCACCGGTGCGATCCACTACACCAACAAAGCCCTTCCAGGCCAACGCCTCGCCCTCCACGCATTCAAGAATCAATATGGTAAACAAGTCGTCGCCGATGGTCCCATCTACAAATCCTACTCGGTCGATGGCGACAAAGTGACCATTGAATTCGAGAACGCCGAAGGCCTCGTCGTCGCCGAAACCGGAACCAACAGCAAAAGCGGCCTCGCCAAACCCACCGTAATTCCAAACGGCGACAATCAGGTAAAGCTCTTCTACCTCGCCGACAAAAATCGTGTCTGGCATCCCGCCCAGATGAAGATCGACGGAAACCGGGTCATCGTTTCCTCGCCCGCGGTCCAAGCCCCGCGCGGCATTTCCTACGGCACCGGAGGAATCGGCTTCCAGGCCAATCTCTACAACGCAGCCCTCCTCCCGACCACGCCCTTCATCGTCTTCGACCACAAGGTCGTCACCAGCAAGACCTGGCCCGATGAAGCGCTCAAAGTCCCCGGAAAAGAAATCGACCCCGGCACCGTGGGCCTCATTTACGAGTATCGCAGGATGCCCATCCTGAGCACCCAATTCCGCGACAACGCGGTTCTTCAGGCCGGCAAGCCCCTCAAGATTTGGGGCTCGGCAGTGCACGACTGGGGCTACGAAGCCGAGGGAAAAGCGGTCATCAAGTTTAGCTTCGATGGAATCCAAAAAACGATCCCCGTCACTCCCGGCATGAAGGAATGGCAGATCACCCTCCCCGCAATGAGAGCAAGCGCCGAACCCAAAACCCTGAAGGTCCGACTCGAGATCGATGGTGAACTGGCCCACGAACGAATCGCAGAAGGCATCGTGCTGGGCGAGGTCTTCTACATTGCGGCCCCTCCCCTTCAGGGAAAATTCCCGGTCGCTGAAAAGTCCACCAACCTCGTCCGCATGATCACCCGGAAGGCCAAACGATTCAGCCACAATCGCCCCAGTCGTTTCAGCGTCTGCGTTTCGACCACCCCCAAAAACCGCTTCGCCAGTGAATGGACCGACGCCTCCGGATTCGCCGCCGCCCTTGGGCATCGCATCGGTAAAAAAACCGGTCACCCCGTCGGCATCATCTTCATGCAAACCGCCACAACCGAAGGCGTGAGCATCGCCAGTTGGCTCCACCCCGACGATCTCAAACTCGCCCCCAGCCTGATGGACGACTACAAGGACCTCGCCGCCGTCCGCCCCGGCAATTCCTACTACGCCGCCAACGCCCGACGTTACATCAAATCCTGGCAAAGCTACTGGAGTGAATACGTTCCCAAGCTCATCGAAACCAAAGCCGTCCCCGACGAAGCCGCCTGGGGCAGCTATCCATCACTTGCCGCCAACGTCACCAGCAAAGCCTCCGAAGTCTACAACGTCATGACGCACTCCTTCGCGCCAACAACCATGAAAGGAGCAGTTTTTATCACCACCGAGACCATGGAAAAAGAGGCAGGCGATAAATTCGGAGAGCAAATGGTCGCTCTCTACCAGTCCTGGCAGAAACCCTTCGGCCTCAACGCCAACGTCCTCGCCATCCCCAAAACCAAGGCCACTGAAAACACCACCCTCGACAAACTCGCCACCACCCTCACGGAGTAAAGGAGGCTCCCGCCATCCAGGCCCCTGCGTAGGCGACCCATCACACTCCGGGGCACTGCCCCGGGTTTTACGCTCTGTGGGATCTTCCCAAAAATTTCCGCCCGCAACAATCCCCGCCCACCGGGGTTCCATCCTCCATGAAATCCATCTCAGCCCTCTTCCTCATTTCCGCGTCCCTCTCTTTTGGCCAGCAAGATCAGTTCGAAAAATGGGATCTAAACAAGGACGGCAAACTCTCAAAAAACGAACTCCCAAAACCTCTCCAAAAAAACTTCGCAAAGGTCGACACAAATCGCGACGGGTCCATCTCCAAAGAAGAACACAAGGCTTTCCGCTCCCGCAATCCCCGGCCCCAGGCAAAAGCGCCTGAAAACATCACCATCTCCTCCGATCTCTCCTACGCCGCCAACGACAACCCGCGCCAGACCCTCGATCTCTATCTTCCCAGGCTTTCCGAAAAAACAAGCACCACCAAACCCCTCCCCGTCATCGTCTTCATCCACGGCGGCGCCTGGCGGGCGGGCGACAAGCGCTCCGGCCTTGGACGCCTCGCGCCTTTCGTTGCCAGCGGCAACTACGCCGGCATCAGTATCGGCTACCGCCTGACCAACGAAGCCCAATGGCCCTCGCAAATCCACGACTGCAAGGCTGCCATCCGCTGGATCCGCGCGAACGCCAAAAAGCACAACCTCGACCCCGGAAAAATCGCGGTCTGGGGCAGCTCTGCCGGCGGACATCTCGTCGCGATGCTCGGCACCTCCGGCGAGGTTGAAGCCCTCGAAGGTAAGATCGGCCCTCACCTCGATCAAAGCAGCCGAGTCGACGCAGTCATCAACTTCTTCGGCCCCTCCGAAATCCTCACCATGGGCGACCACCCGAGTTCCATGGATCACAACGCACCCGACTCTCCCGAATCAATCCTCCTCGGCGGTCCCGTTCTGGAGAACAAAGAACTAGCCCGCAGCGCTTCTCCAATCACCCACATCACCAAAGACGACCCACCCATCCTCAACGTCCACGGCACCGCCGACCGCCTCGTGCCCTATCCCCAGTCAGTCACCTTCCATCAAAAACTCATTGCAGCCGGAGTCTCCTCCAACCTGATCACTATCACCGAAGGCGGTCATGGAAACTTTGGCCAAGCCACCCCTCAAGTGAACGGCGTCGTCTCCGCCTTCCTCTCCAAATACCTCCTCGCAGACAAATCGGTCAACATCACGAATCAGGAATTCCAGACCAAACCCTGAATACTCTTCATCACTTTTGTTCACCGTTCAAGATTCACATCCCCCCTGATCATGCCCAATAAATCCGAAGAAACGTCGAAGTGATCACTGGTGAAATCTTGCGATCCAGCCTCCGACAGGCTCCCGGAAGGCCGGGGGCCCTTTTCTTTTATCTCTGGATAAGTCCTGGTCATGGGGTGGGATTTTGTCTTGACCCGACGCGACCGGCCTTGTGATCTGTTAGAGATTTGAAAAAGCACACCGAGAGATTTCACGCCATGGATTCAACCCGTGCCACAGCTTTGCTGCTCGGGATTCTTTTTCACACTGTTTGGACCTATATGCCTGTTTATGCCAGGGCTCCCATCATCGATGTGAGTGGAAATGTTTTTTGGAGTTATTTTTTCTATACCTCTCATATTTTCCGGATGCATCTGTTTTTCCTAATTGCGGGCTTCTTTGGAGCGATGTTGATCGGTCGTTACGGGAGGAGTGGTTTTATAAAGCACCGGCTTGTCCGGTTGGGTGTCCCCTTGCTCGTGTTTTTCATTCTCTTGAAACCATTGTTTGCCCTGACCTGGGCACTCGGGGCTGACCATTCCGGAGCCTACGTCGGTCCGGAGACGGCAGTCTCTGAGGCCTGGGTGGAGATCGTCTCCGGCCAGATTTGGATTGACGGGGGATTGACTCATTTGTGGTTTCTCTACTACCTCCTGCTTATCTGTCTGTTGGGCACGGTATTATGCCCTGTGATCGGGCGGGTGGCCGGTAAATTTCCCGGAGATCTGTCCAAGGTGGATCGCTTTCTTGAGCTGGCTTTCACCCGGTTTTGGGGTGTGCTGGTTCTCGCCCTGCCTGTCGGGATTCTTCTCTACCTTGATGGCAACCCGTTTGGCACGAGCACTCCGGGGGCAAAAATCGACGTCCTCGTTTTGGCGATCTACGGCTTCTTTTACGCGGTGGGTTGGGTGATTCATCGTCAAGCCCATCAGGTTTCCACCTTGTTTTCCGGATGGCGCTGGAGGTTACCTATCGGCCTCTTGCTTTCCATGGGCTTGTTTGTTTGTTTTGCTTTCGCCAATAAGCCACTCATCAGGGATTGGCCTTTGCTCAGGTCGGAAATGGCCAAGGCAGTCGAAGGACGACAGAAAGACCCGGTAATTTTGGAGGTCTTTTCCTTCGTGCCCGACAAGTTTCACGACTATTTGACTGAAGGAAAAACCGAATATGAGAACTTGAACCAAAAGGAGGCTGTCATTGCCTCGATCGATCGAGCTCTCCATGCAGAAGAGCCAAAACGGATCGACCCTGACAAAGGGCGGGTCGACCCTGACAAGAAAGAACGGCAGTGGAGGAACTATTTTAAGAACCGGAGACAGTTGTCCAAAGAAGCCCCGGAGTTGTTTGGTCCTCCGCAGAGGTTCCAGAAAACCGGAGCCGAAAAGTGGATGGCCTTCGCCTATTTCTATGGGTATGCCGTTTGCCTTTGGCTCTTCGTGATTGGCACATTGTCCTTCTTCCAGAGGTTTTGCAATCGGCATAGTCCGGTGTGGCGATACCTCTCAGAAAGCTCGTACTGGGTCTACATCCTGCACATGCCCCTCATCCCCCTTTTGCAGGTTGCCACCGGGCTTTGGCCGGTCTCTTCGCTGATTAAGATCCCGCTGGTCGTCGGGACCGGCCTGCTGATCTGTTTGCTCTCCTATCATTATCTCGTGAGGTCAACCTTCGTGGGCGTGATGCTCAACGGGCGGAAGCATCCCTTCACGCCCAACCCCCTCACGGCGATGAAAGGTTAGGAGCGGATATATACCACCCTTTCCGTTTCCAATCTGCCGATTTACTCGCGAGAATTGCGGCCATTCATGCCAGGCGCCGTTTGAGGGAGATCCGTAGAACCAATCGATCTTAAATATGTTATGAACATTTTCACTTTGTTGCCGAGGGTCGCATCTCACTTCAAGTTACGGGATATCGGCGAGAATAGTGAATTTTTAGTGTTGGCGGGTGGGTTCAATATCATGCGGGCAACTTGGAACAGCCAAGGGCTTGGCTGATTGCAAGGAGCCTTTGACCAATGGCAGGGGGGCTGTGTCCCAGCTTATAGCAGTCACCCACGTATCCCCGTTGAAATTCCATTACCAGGGTCCTCGGCAGGCCTGTGTTCGTCGCGGCAGACGCTCCTACTCTTTTCCCAAAATTCTGGCGGCCTCCTTGTGGATTGTTGGTTCGCCACCGTTCAAAAGGTTTACCAACTTGCGTGCCATGGCATCACCGGTGAGATACCAGAATTTGGCGCTGCCATGGTAATGGACGGGATCTTTGCTGACCGCGCGATCAAGGACCTCTCCGGCTTTTTTGTATTCCGGGCTCTCTTCCCCATACGCTTCCTTCACCGCCGCTTTGAACCCTAGTTCGATGGGGTAGTATTTTACCGTATTGACAAGATCGACTGTCCCCTTGAGGTCGGGGTGCTCCGAGGCGTGGAGCATGCCACGGTTGACCTCACCGTCAAAAGTCGTCCGCTCCCAGGCGGAGTGACCGAGAAGCCCGCAGACCACCGGCAGATTCGGGGCCTTCACTTCCTCACGAAAGTCCCGGATGAAAGCGACGAGCTGTTTGCCGTAGTCCTCATTACCGGCATCGTTCCACCCCTGAAACCAGACCAGTCCCAATAAGTCATAGCCAGCCTGGGGATCGTAATCCGGATGGTATTTCCCCGGATCATCCAGCACTTCGCGAATGTGCCTGGTCACTAGTTTCCAATTAAGTCCGGTCGGTTCTTCCTCCGTGGCCAGGGATGGTGGACGGAAGTCGCCCTGCAAACTCTTCCCGCCCCAGGCGCATTTGATGAGAAGGACGGGACCGTCGACCATTTGCTCAAAGCTGATGCCAAAGGGATACTCCGGGCCGCAATTCGTGGCGAATTTCGAATACCCGAGGGAGAGCACGCCATGGGTGATGCCATCCGGCTTGTGGCCCGTGGGCTCGCCCGCGACCGCGCCCAAGGCGCTGATGTGGGTGCGCTCTGCAATCGGCAGGTTGATCCGCTCTCTCACCATTTTGGCGTAGGCCAGACGGTTCTTGTGGGTGATCCGGCCCATGTCTTTGATGGCTTCATCCAGGCCATCGAAGTCTTCGGGCCTGGTGTCTTTCAAAAAAATCCTGCGCACCCGCTTTAGGTCTTCGGCGATGGCTTCGTCGCGCCTGGCGATCAGTCCCACCGCAACCTTTGGATGCAGTTTGTTTTGCGGTGACTCGATGTGCTCCGCCATTCGTTTGGAGACTTCTTTTTCCCTGAGTTTTTCACCGAGGAACCTCCCCATGTTGGATCGGAATTGTCCGTCCTCATCGACGGGCGCAGGCCCCCATTCTTCCGTCTTCCATTCGCTTTTTTTGCCCGATGCGATGGCCGCTCGGCTAAAATTGTCGTAGACCCTTCCGCGCCACAACTTCAGGATGGCCTTACGTTCCGCCATTAACGCTTTGCCCTTCGCGTTGAATTCTGCCGAGTCTCCGCGGGCGAACATGAGCCCGCTCCAATAAAACTGACCACCGTTGTAGCCATCGGACTTGACCGTCGCGGTCCCGGGTGGCGGGACGTAAAGCGGCCGGGTGAGATACCAGGCCGTTCGGGGGTGGGCGTAGCCGACCATATTCGACTGCCCGATGAGAAAGACAATCTTGAGCGGTTTGCGGTCGGACTCCTGCGCGTTGAGACCGGAGTGGGCCACCAGCAAAACCATGGAAGCCAACCGCAAGGTCCTGCTGTGGAAGGTGCGGTTCCGAATCATATCGGTTCATAAGTGCACGAGGCCCGAAACCTTTCAAGCCATCCGGGATTTGGCCCAATCTCGATTCCCTGCTTTTTTGGAAAAATCCCACCTATCCACCTTGAAATTCCCTCCCCGAAATCCTTGGTGAATCACAGCCCTTCAGTCAGGTGATGATTTGATCTGAAGCTCCGGCCAATCGGTGGTCCCGTCTTTTTCGCGAGTGAATTCAAGGCCGGGGGACGACTGGATGATAATTTCCGCAGTTGTATACACAATACACTCATCCATCAAATGGCCGCCAATGGTGTGGCCGGTGCCATCGCTAATGGAAAGGTGAAGGTGGCTTCCGTCGGTCGAGAGAGTTCCGGAAAGACTCACGATTTCAAAGTGCCCCGAGCCCTTGCTGCCCGCCGACATGTTGGCAAAGCGAAGATGATAGTCCGTGAGCGAGCCCGCGCAGGAAGCAATCCAGCCTGCCTTGATCCCTTTGTCGTGGACAAAGGCCTGAATCGACTTCCTGAGATCTTCTCCGGGTTTGAGTCGGATGGCGTAAGTGATTGTTTGAGGCACAAGCTTTTCGGTTTTCTCGCCGCAACCAGCGGACAGGAGTAAAACCAAAACCGGAACGAGTGAAAGGCGAATCTTGATCATCGATGGAAATGCCTTGTTGTGATGTGCCCGCGGTGCAGGACCCACCGGGTGCGCGTTGGGATGGTAACGCCGGTCCACGGCCTTGTCGAACAAGGTTGATGGTGGAAAGGCGACTCAGGAGACAGCCGGCAAAGAGGGACCATCCCATGATCGTGATTGCATTCATGCCCGGGATCTAGCAGACCGATGCCTCCTTGCCCGTAAAGTCGAGGTAAAATTCTCTTCACAAACAGACTCTTTTATATCTTTGTTTCCTCCCGCAAGGTTAGCCGGGAAGGCCTCAGGCCGCCATGGCTTCGGCTTACTGGATTTTGCAGGAATCCGGGATCATTTGCCGAAGATTAATGACTCCCGTCTTGACGGACGCGACTGCTTTAGGGTGCTTGAGCTCTCGCTGGACTTTCTCAACTTGTTCTTTGATGACCGCGTTGTCTTTTGTGATACGCCGCCGGAAAATCCAGTTCTCCATTTCCAACAGGATCACGTTTAAATTGAGAGCTCCACTAACATGAAACCATAAATCCCGGCAGCCAGTCCTTGATAGAGGCCCCTCGATACGAAACAGCACCGCTGTAAACTCTACTTCTTTTGAAGTTTGAGCATTTCCTCCGCATAGCGTTCGCCGAGTTTGATCATGCTTTCGGCATCGAAGTGCCAACGGTCCATGGTCTTGAGCCCTTTTGCGATAGCGACCCCGGTCCGGGGAACGCTGTCAGGAAGCTTGGCGATCTCTTCGTTGATTTTTTCACCTTCCTTAATCTGCCCTGCCACGAACAAGAGGTCGGGGTCTTTGAGATCCTTGCGGAGCTCCTCGACGAGAGCCTGAAGCTTGGGGAGATAGCTACCGGGATCACCGCTATTGGATTCGCCCTGGTGCCAAAGCACCCCTTTCAAGGTGCCGGTTTTTTGAGCTATCTGGGCTCGCTTTACGATGTCTTTGTAAAATGGTGTTTCGGGTGCCCATTGCTCGATCTTACTCCCTCCCTTGGCATTGACAACAAGGCCGATGGTCGTCTTAGGATTTGCTTTCTTCATCGCCCTCGCAAAGGAATAGCCGGGATTGAGCTTCTGCATGCCGAGACCTTTCCGGATGGTGGAATAACGGTTGAGTGGATTCCTGGCTCTCTCCCATTCATTGGAGGCATTGAGGAGAAGGCACCCCTCGATCTCTTTGGCGGCCGTCCCATCAATTGGTGCACGCCCGGCCATATTCGATTGGCCAATCAGAAGATAAACGTGGAGGTCATTTCGAGCAATGTCCCCGGCGCCTGTCCGGGCGTTGGCAGAGGACACAAAAACGAAGAATACAATGGTGATCAGTTGGAGTGGTTTCATTATTTCTTTTTCGAATCAGACCTGAGGGCAAACCTCCGGAGTCCTCGTAGACTGACAGGATCATCGCAGAAGGTCCCGCCAAATGAATCTTTTTCCCCCTTGAGAACGAACGTGGCAGGAACCTAGTCTCCGAACATGTTTAAGACCGTCCTCCTACTTGTCCTGCTAACTCTCACCCCCGCCTCCCTTTTGGCCGGATCCCGCGGAGTCGACCTGGCTTTTTTAGATGCCACCACCGGTAGCCGCTCAAAAGCCAGCTTGCGCCTTGCCGAACTCCTCGAAAAAGACATGCGAGAACTCTACCTCTCTCCAAAGGTCGCCACTCTTTTTCCGTGGAGTGAGCTTGAGCTTAAGTTGACCGTCCTGAACACCAAGAGCAGCGGGATACGCTTTGATCGTCTCCTGAATACCCAGAACGAAGACAGAATCACCAGGCTCTTCGAAACCGGTAAAGTGCAGGACGGACTCATCGTCTTTTTCCACGATGAAGCCAATGGGTTTGCCCGCTTCAAGCTTTACACCCGGGATGGCTCTGAAGCTTTGCTACTCCGACTTCCGCTCGAAGACAACAAATCCCCCATGCCCAACTCTCTTTTGAAAGGCCACCGCCACGGTGCGCTCGCCGCCATTGGCGCAGCTGTACGCTGGACTCCATAGCCGCGATCAATGATAAAACCTCCTCATTCGTAGCCACCTTTATCACGATGGGATTATCACCCAGCGCAAGGGGCTCAGTGAGAAAAATGAGATCGTCTCGCTTCAAGCGCTCGAATCCAAGATCTCACAATCGCCCCCTCCGAAAGAAAGACCTTGCCGAGGATCACCCCGGCAAGGTCAAAGAATGAAAAAACAGCGGGCAACCCCGCAAGGACAGTAAAGACAATTAGTCCTCCAAAGGGCGCACCCAGATATTGCGGAAACGGACGGGATTACCATGGTCCTGCATCGACAAGGGCATCTTGTCAGGATGAGCCTTATACTCTGAAGCGGCGTGGGGCCCACGCCACCCTGTTCCGCCACTCAGCACGGTGTGATCTTGAATCAGTACTCCGTTATGGAGAACGGTGAAGGTCGCACGCCGGGTCACTTTGCCCTCCTTGTCAAAGAGCGGACGGTGGAAAATAATGTCATAGCTCTGCCATTCCCCGGGCTTCCGTGAAGCGTTCACCAAAGGCTTGGACCTCCCGTAAAGTGCTCCCGCCTGGCCATCGGCGTAGGTCTGGTTTTCGTAGCTGTCAAGAACCTGGATTTCGTAGGTCCCCATCAAGAAAACCCCGCTGTTTCCGCGCCCCTGACCATCGCCCTGAACCTTCGCCGGAGAGGCCCACTCGATATGAAGTTGGCACGACCCAAACTTCTCTTTTGATTGCACATATCCCGCACGGCGAACGGACTCCATGGCGCCGTCGACGACCTTCCACTTACTGGGACCACCTTTGGTATCCGTCCAATTCGCGCTGAAGGAATCCGCACTTCCATCAAAAAGCACAACCGCATCGGAGGGAGGAGCGCCGGGCTTGTCACCCGGTGTCACCACGGGAGGAAGAGGTTGCTTGCTCGTGTCGGTTTCATGAACCTTCACGCCATCAATATACATGTAAACCGATTCCCTGCCGTTCGCGTCCTTCTTTGTCTCAACCTTAATCTCAGGTTTGGTCATATCCTCCTGGGCATGGAGGGAAGGTGCGGCGGCACCCAGCGCGAGCGCTGCAGCGGGAGTTGTGAATCGGAATAGGTCTGCCAGGGAAGATTTGCTTTTTGCCATGGGGAGCACTCTACGATTTCACCGCCCAGCGGGTCAACTTCCGATCCTGCCGCCAATCACTTCAGCGTTTTAATCCACTGAACGAGGGCTTTTTGTTCCTCATCCACCAAGTTCAAATTCGGCATGGCAGGCGGATAACCAACAGGAGCTTCCGCAAGTGGATCACTGATCGCACGAAGAAGGTAGGCCTCATCAATCGTCGTCTCGACTGTCTTGCCATCACGAATCACTTTTTGTTTACGGTCGTAAATCCCTTTTAACGAAGGCCCGGCGAGGCGGGAACCATCAAGCGAATGGCAAGCCGCACAAACCGCCGCAAACTGGGCCCTGGCGTATTCCATGGGTTGATCTTTTGCTGAAATCGATTGAGCCACCTGTGTATTCGCTCCCCCGCCTTGATGACGAATCATGGTATACCAGGCCGTGGTTTTGTAGAGCGGAAGACTCTCCACCTTGACTTCGATGACCCAACCCACGTTCTCATTGCTGTAGTTTTGACGGGTGACATACGGAGGCGAATTATCCCGGATCCCGGGAATGGTAAGCTTGATAAACAGTCCATCATCGCTCAGTTCACGCTCCGGAAGCGGGAGAGTTTCCGTGCCGAAATTCCGCCCCCCGTAACCATTCGTCGGAATATAGGTCCATTGCTTGATCGTAAACCGGGCCTTGTCCAATTGCTCATGCGTGATGGGTTTGAAAAGCTCGATCTCAAGTCCGTTGGGGATATCACGCAGGGCCACCATTTCGTTAAACGCGTCGGGAAGTTCATTCGCTTTCTTTAGCGACAGCCGTTGCAAACCATAGTGGGGTTTGGGCTCCTCCCCCTTCTTTGGAAGAAACTGCCAGAGCCCTCCGTGGCCAATATGGCCAATATAGTAATTATGATCCGGCCCTTCGATGATTCGATTTGGACCTGCTGTTAATCCCGACCGCCCTTCGGGATCATGTCCACCCGAGTGCAGAAAAACCGCGCCCTGCCAAACGCCTTCCACCTCCTCAAGAAAGACCCGGTTGATCCGTCCCAAGGTGACATCTCCAAAAAGCCACTGACCATTGTAAACTGAAAGCGGCCCTTTGAGATTTTTCAAGATTACCGGCTGACTCGGCGAGCGATTCACAATGCCTTGCGGAAGGTGCACCGTCGGGGGCGTTTGATACCGGGAACCTCCCACTTCGGAGTCCACCTCCTCCGGCTGAAAAGCCGCGATATTTGTGTTCTTCTTTTTGAGAAGGTAGTGCCCGTAAAACCCACCTTGGGTTAAGCGAATGAACTCATTGGAAGGATTAAAAACACCCTGGTTATCAAGCACGATCATCTCCTGATCCGGTCCCACCGCGAAACCATTGGGCGTGCGATACCCTCCGGCAAAATACTCGATGTCCACATCCTTTTGCTCCTCGAGGCCCGTGATGGGCCCCAGCAAAAATGTCGAACCACGTTTTGTTTTTGGGTTCATCGTGACATTGAGATCACGTGATCCGCCCAATCGGACCGAAGTCGTCAGATTCCCGGCCAAGTAGACTTTTCCGTCTTTCTTGATCGTTTCAAAACCAACGGTGTAGGTGTGGAAATTCGGCTGTGAAATGCCATCGATCAAAATCACTTTTTCATTGGTCGTATAAACCCCGTCACCATTCCGGTCCTCAAGCCGCGAAATCTTGTCCTTCTCGCCCACGTAAATCTTCCCTTCATGTACTGCGATCGCCGTCGGTTCATAAAGATCCCCCATCAGGCGCTGAGCCTTCACATTGGAGCGATCGGAATTTCCGATGAGACCGGTCACTTTGAAAATCTCCCCCTTTTTAAAGGGAGCCTTGTTCTGACGGTCCGGAGTGAACACCGTCACGTAAAGATCGTCACCGTGAAATGCCATCGCCGAGATCTTCAATTGAACGTCTTGCTCAGGATAGAGGTTTTCCAACTTGAACAACGGATGAAGCCGGTCTGCTTCAACCACTGCATCAAGCTTCGGGCTGAATGGTTTCCTGGGCTTTTTGGCCTTGGTCTGAGCTTGCGCCAGCGATGAAAAAAGAAGGGGAAGAATCAGAAAATAACGTGACATTTGAAGTTGAAAATTGGGTCGTAGCGATTCCACCCCATGAGTAGAGGGATTGAAATCATCGATTGAAGAAGCACGCAAAAATTTCCCAAATCCCGTCCTTAGGGTTGCGAAATATCACCTACCATCTTTCGAGAACGCCCTCCTTGCTTCATCAAACGAAGAGGAATCCTTTGTCGTCATTGACGGAGCAAAGCTCAGCGGCAGTTTTTGAGATAGCACCCCCATCACTCCGTAAAAGGTTGCCGCGCCATTCCTGCCCCCCAACATGCCCTTTCTGAACCTGCCCACAGTGCTGATATTTCAAACGGCCACAATCCCCATTTTGCGCCCCCGTCTTCGGACGTCCCACCCCTTCCAATCACCAACTCAAGCCCTTTGTTCCCCTCGAAAACACCATTCCCGTGCAGAAAGCCCACCAATTGGAAGACGCCTTGGCCATCGCTTCTACTTCTCCTCTTCGGACCAGCTATTCCCAGTCTTCCTTATTTGCTAAATCTTCTCCATTTTTCTTAAGCCAGCTCTTCCGATCAGTTAACTTTTTTGGACAATGCGGCAAGCTTTTGTCTCTCGCGGTTCAAATTCGAGTAGAGAGCAAACACCGAATCCAAATCTCTTCTCAGATCATTAGCAGCATCATTCAGCGATCGCTGAAGATCAAGAGCGTCTTCGGGGGAGGCTTCTACTGTTTCTGGTTTCGAGATATTGGTGAATTCCTTGAGTTGGTCCTTTCGAACTTGAAGGAGCCCCTTGTGACGTTCCAATTCAGTCTGCATCAACGATCGATCAAGATTTACGATATCTCGCCGCTTCAATCGAGCCTGGAGCGCATTCACCTGATCCTCCTCACTTTCCATCGATTTGTTTAACGCCTCCAAAACTTCCCGACGTTGTTTGTGATCCATCACCCGGTCCCTTCTGTTCTGGCGCCATTCTTCGGAGATTTGTTCAATCTCATCATCCCAGCCAAGTCCCACGGAATAGAAGTCGTCTCCATCTACCTTCTCGTATTTCTCCACCTCTTTCTCCTGGGTGAACGATTTTGAAAGGTCAAGAATCTGGCCAACCCTCTTGGCAATGTGCTCGTCAAAAACTGCAGCATCCCTTTCTAGGATTTCCTTGGGAATTCCAGAACGGGCATCAAGAATCTGCTGCCTCAGGGCGTCTCGTTTCGCATTGTAACGGCCGATACTTTTTGCCAATCCTTTCATCGCGGTCATCTTCAATTGACTGACCCGCTGCTTTGACTTTTCCGAGTCTTTGAGTCCGGACAAATCGTTTACGATCACTTCAACACGGTCCGCACGTTGCTCGATATGCTTTTCCAAAATCGGAATGGATCGTTTCCGGGCATCCATATCCACCTTCTTGGTTTCGGCATTCAAATTTGTAAAAAAGGCGAACGCCAATCCGAAGCTCAAAAGTCTGCCTATGTTCATCGTCGGTCTGATAAATGAGTCAATTGCCATACCCAAAACCATATCCAATCCGATCTATCATTTTAACTCAGAATACTCCTAGTCAATTTGACCCGTAAAGCTCCTGAAGCATCTTCGGCATGGGATTCATTCCCGAATCAGCTTCGAGAAGTCGAAAGAATGGTGCGCAGCTTGGGCCTTCTCGTTGATTAATGCTTCCTTGCGAAGCTGCTGAAACTCAATTCCATCATGGATCAAGTCTCCGCGCTCATAGAGCAACTCATCAAGTTTTCCATTCAGTAAAAGGCGGATATCGAATTGCCGCCTGCTCTTCTCCGGTGTCTGAGTCCTCAAACTGGTGGTACAATTCGCAGTCACGACGTGATACCACCTCGGACTCTCTTTGAGATTGTTTAAGGCCTCGACCGATTGCAGGAAGAGCCCCTTCATTGCCTTCTCGCTGATATTAAGACGATACAGGTAAACCGGTTCATTCCGAACATTGGTTCTCACCCTCACCAGGTCCCTTTCAGACCCAAAAACATACTGCAGCTCAAACATCTTATAGAGCCCGCCGATCTCCGAGTAATCCTCGCCCTCTTCCCTCCTGGTTTCGATCGACAAAACCACCCGTCCATCAACCCCAAAGTCAAACGACGTCATGGGATGGGCAATCCAATCTCCTCCAAAGGCATCATGAAAGTAATCAATCCCGCGAAGGTTTGAAAGTCGCACTGTTTTCTTCTCCCAAATCTCGGTGATCTCACCGTCCTTCGAGTAGTCGAAATTGCGGTAGTTGTGAAAGGTGATTTCATCCCCCTTGATTTCAGCCCACCCCGTTTTACGCCAATCTTGTTGCCAGTCCCGGTCGTTTGATGGCGAAATCAAGGCCCACGGGATCAAAACGATCGCAAGACCAATTACCCAAATTCCAATGCGTTGCCGGATATCCTTAAACCGAAGGATCAGGAAGCCCAGAACAAGCAGCCAAACCACTCCCAACGCAAAATTCCCTCGTCCGGCGGCAAAAGGTCCATCGACACAAATTGCCCCAAAAACCCAAAGGGTGAACAAAGCCACCCCAGCCCCGAGGGTCAGTTTGCCGAAAAAGGTACAGATTCGCTTGATCGTCGAACTCATCGGCAGGACTCTGATCGGTAAACCCTCAAAAAGGCAGCCGAATTAATTTGGGAACAGGAAAGTGAATTGCAGACGAAATCCCCAACCATCGGGCCCGTTATCGGGAGACTCCGCCCAATACCTCACTCCGGCTCCAACCTGAATGGGCTGATCACCAATCTTCATCAATTGGTTGACCGTAAAGTTGATGGGCACCGCCCATTGATCTGAATCCCAGTCGTAGGTGGTCTCAAGACTCAGACCAATCGTCGTCTTTGTCGGGGTAATATAAGTCACAAATGGTTGCACGAAGGTCGCGTTCACGTCCGCCCGATCATCCTCACCGGCAAAAGACCAAATGTGGTTGGCCAGAATTCCGGTCGTCCAGGGGCCGCTTTGTTTCAACGCCACAAAAGTAGGGCCTGCTCCCCACTGCTCTGCCCCGAGGACACTGTCGGTGGCCGTCGGGATCAGAAACACCGGACCTCCTCCCAAAATCCATCCATTGACGGGATCTTTGGGCGAAAAGAAAAGGCTTTGAACAATATCACCCAAGCCTGATTCATTCAGATCTGGAACCGAAAAATCCCTTTGATCAACCACAGGAATAATCGTTCGGGAGATCAAATTCCACTCCTCGTTCAGCGAAAATGGAATGACCGGTTGGATGTTGGTTCTCCATACTTCTCCGTCCCCGTTCGGACCAAAGCCATCATCGAAATTGCTCTGAAAAGGAACACTGATCAAGGAAGCCACCGGATTGGCCAGCTTCTTTGCAAGGTCTTCATCCGTATCCTGACCCGCACTTTCAAGAAAATCCTGCCCTTGAACAGTAGTAAAAAGGGAGACCATAGTGACAACGACGCTACTTGATTTTTTCATAGGAATTGGAATCAAAACTGAAGTGCAACGTTTGAGGTTGGCAATAGGCCAGGGCCTGAGAGACGCTCTGGTTCGATCGCCAAACCAAACTCAAAGTGAATCAATACAAGCACCTGACCCGTCAAGAT